>CAWGLP010000006.1:0-227517 GCA_963823485.1 uncultured Alphaproteobacteria bacterium | reverse complement strand
GGCGCATGTTCATCTTGACGCGGCCGACCGCGGACAGGTCGTAGCGTTCGCTGTCGAAGAACAGCGACTGGAACATGGTCTGGGCCGAATTGATGGTCGGCGGCTCGCCCGGACGCATCACGCGATAGATGTCGAACAGCGCGTCTTCCCGCGTCATGTTCTTGTCGGCGTGCAGCGTGTTGCGGATGTAGGCGCCGACATTGACGTGGTCGATGTCGAGCAACGGCAGTTCCTTGTAGCCCTGCTCGTTCAGCGCCTTCAGCGACTTCTCGGTCAGCTCCTCGCCGGCCTCGGCGTAGATTTCGCCGGTCTTCGGATTGACGAGATCCTCGGCGAGATAATTGCCGATGATTTCCTCATCCGACAGGCGGAGCGCCTTGAGGCCCTTTTCCTGCAACTGGCGCGCGGCGCGCACGGTCAGCTTCTTGCCGGCCTCGAGCACGACCTTGCCGGTATCGGCGTCGATCAGGTCGTTGATGGTCGAGTAGCCACGGAAACGGGTGGCGTCGAACGGCACGCGCCAGCCTTCCTTGGCGCGCTTGTAATTGATCTTCTTGTAGAAGGTCGAAAGGATGGTCTCGCCGTCGAGACCGAGCGCGTACATCAGCGAGGTCACGGGAATCTTGCGGCGGCGGTCGATGCGCGCGAACACGATGTCCTTGGCGTCGAATTCGATGTCGAGCCAGGAACCGCGATACGGAATCACGCGCGCGGCAAACAGGAGCTTGCCGGACGAATGGGTCTTGCCCTTGTCATGATCGAAGAACACGCCGGGCGAACGGTGCATCTGGGAGACGATGACGCGCTCGGTGCCGTTGACGACGAAGGTGCCGTTCATCGTCATGAGCGGGATATCGCCCATGTAGACGTCCTGCTCCTTGATGTCCTTGACCGACTTGGCGCCGGTTTCCTCGTCGATATCGAACACGATCAGGCGCAGCGTCACCTTCAGCGGCGCAGCATAGGTCATGCCGCGCTGACGGCACTCGTCGACGTCGTATTTCGGCGGCTCGAATTCATAACGGACGAATTCCAGCATCGAGGTGCCGGAGAAATCCGAGATCGGGAAAACCGAGCGGAATACCGCCTGCAGGCCTTCGTCGAGCCGGCCGCCCACAGGCTCGTCGACCATCAGAAACTGGTCATAGGACGCCTTCTGAACCTCGATGAGGTTCGGCATCTCGGCGACTTCCTTGATGTGTCCGAAGAACTTGCGAACCCGTTTGCGACCCGTGAATGTCTGCTGCGCCATCGTGGCCTCTCATTTTCTTCGCCCGCGATGGGCGAACCTTCCGAAGCGCGACTGCCATCGCCCCCGGGTTGAATTTCGAATTGCTCGTAAGGAACAAAGCCCAATTTCAGGAATTAAGTCCTGAATCCGTTCTTCAGACCTAGAGAACGCAAAACGACGCGCGGGGCGCATGAACGCACCCGCCCGTCACAACCGATCGCTTCACGGACTGAAAAAGCCCGAAATTTGACTGTCTCCCAACGGCTTACGCCGGGAACCGCACCGTTCCCATTGCCTGCCGTGTTTTCCTGCTGCCGCCCCGATATGGGGCGTAATCGTGGAGATTCGAGAGGCTAACCCCGCGAATCCCCACACGTTTCTGTGTACGCTTACTTCAATTCCACCTTGGCGCCAGCCTTTTCGAGCTGAGCCTTGAGCTTGTCGGCCTCTTCCTTGTTCACGCCTTCCTTGACCGGCTTGGGCGCGCCTTCGACGAGGTCCTTGGCTTCCTTGAGGCCCAGGCCGGTGATGGCGCGGACTTCCTTGATGACTTCGATCTTCTTGTCGCCGGCGGCGGCGAGAACGACCGTGAACTCGGTCTTCTCTTCAACCGGAGCGGCGGCAGCGCCGCCACCCGCGGGACCGGCAACCGCCACGGCGGCCGCGGCGGAGACGCCCCACTTTTCTTCGAGCAGCTTGGCGAGTTCGGCCGCTTCGAGCACGGTCAGGCTCGAGAGGTCGTCGACGATTTTCTGTAGGTCAGCCATTGATCTGTTTCCTTAAAACGTTTGGTTCGAACCAGGTTTGATTTGCGAAGGGTCAGGCCGCTTCGCTCTTTGAGGCATAGGCCTGGACGACGCGCGCGAGCTTGGCCGCGGGCGCAGTGGAGAGCTGAGCAATCTTGGTCGCCGGCGCCACCAGGAGGCCGACAAGCTTGCCGCGCAGTTCGTCCAGCGACGGCAATGAGGCAAGCGCCTTCACACCGTTCACATCCAGGACGGTTTTACCCATCGAGCCGCCGAGAATGACGAACTGCTCGTTCGTCTTGGCGAATTCGATGGCAACCTTCGGCGCCGCTACCGGATCGTTTGAAGTCGCGATCACGGTCGGTCCCTTCAGCAGGGATCCGATGGCAACGACATCCGTGCCTTCAAGAGCAATTTTGGCGAGACGGTTCTTCGAGACCTTCACCGACGCGCCCGCCTGCTTCATCTGCGTGCGCAGCTTCTGCATCTGGGCCACGGTGAGGCCGGAATAGTGGGCGACGACTGCGACGCTCGTGGTCTTGAAGACCTCGTTCAGCGCCTCAACCGCGTCCTTTTTTGCCGCTCTTTCCACAGCAAGCTCTCTCCGGTTGGCGGCCCACGCAAGAAGCGAGACCGCCGGGTTGCACCCATCGTCCCGCCCAAAACCTGACCTCTAGACACCAGTCTCAAGGACACGCCGGGCAGACGACATCTAAAAGCCTGCCCTCCCGAACCAGATGGCGCGGGGTGTCGAGGTTCGAACCAAATCAGCCATTGCGCCGCGCAAGGCGGCGCCCAAGCGAAATCCGGTCTTCACCCGTCTATGCAGGCCGTAAGATTAAGCCGTTGAATAACTTGCGTTTCTTCGCGGGCGCCTGCAGTCTCGGACAGGATCGAGGTCATCCGGCAAGCCGAAGGACCCCTGCCGCATTCCAACCGAAAAGATGAGTTTTCCTTCCTTTCGAGCAATCCAAGCGGATGTCCTGAAAGGAATGATCTCCTATCTCAACGGGTTTTCGGAATGCGAGCACGGACGTGCCAGCAAGGGCCAGCACGCCCGGAAGCCGTCCTTTAACGGGTCTCGACCGGCTTGCCAAGAGCAAAAATCGGGCCGCGGCGGCGGCCCTGCCCAACCCCGGTTCCCGGGGGTACCTCCGCCTGAACCGTCAGCCGGCCCGCACCTCGTAAGGCAGCGGCTTGCCGGCGAAGAACGCGGCGAGATTGGCCAGCACGCAGTCCTGCATCGCCACGTGCGAACTCCAGCGTATGGCCGCCGAGATGCGGGGACAGCACGACGTTGGGCAGCGCCGTCAGCGCATCCGGCGCGTGCGGCTCCTTCTCGTACACGTCGAGCCCGGCACCGGCGATGGTCTGGTCGGTCAGTGCCGCGACCAGCGCCGGCTCGTCGATCACCGAGCCGCGCGAGATGTTGACGATGTAGCCGTCGCTGCCGAGCTTGCGCAGGATATTGGCATCGACCGCATGCTCGGTGTCGGGACCAGCCCGCACCGCGACCATCAGCACGCTGCACCATTCCGCGAGCGCATCGAGCGTCGGAAAATACGCATAGGGCACGTCGTGCTGGCTGCGGCTGAAATAGCCGACCTCGGTCTCGAAGGCGGCGACGCGGGCCGCGATCTTGCGGCCGATCTCGCCCATGCCGTAGACGCCGATCCGGCGGCCGGGCATGCCGGCCTGCGGGCGCATCATCGGCGACGGTTTCGCGCCTGACCAGCTTCCGCTGCGCACATAGTCGTCGGCCACCAGCAGGCGTCGCGTCGCAGCCAGCATCAACGTCACCGCGATATCCGCAACCGAGGCCGCGTTCGCGCCGGGACTGTGCCCGACCGCGATCCCGCGCTTGGCCGCCGCGGCGAGATCGATGCCGTCATAGCCGGTGCCGTAGCAGACGATGGCGCCGAGCTTCGGCAGCAGGTCCATCGCCTCGCCGCCGAGCGGCGTGCCGCCTGCCGTGATCATGGCGCGGATGTCGGCAAGTTCATCGGCAGAGAACGCCTCATTCACCGGCTGGCCCGCGGCATTGCGCAAGTCGTAATGCTCGCCGAAGCGCAGCATCTGGGCTTTCGGAAAGCGCGAATAGATCAGGACTTTCTCGGGCATCGTTCTTCCTTCCTGGCCGGGCGGACCTGCAAAAGCAAAAGGGCGGAACCGGTCTGCCCGATTCCGCCCTTGCATTCATGCAGATCGCAACGGACTAGCCGAGCAGCGTGCCCGGCTCGACCTTAACGCCCGGACCCATCGTGGAGGAAACCGCGACGCGCTGGACGTAGGTGCCCTTGGAGCCGGCGGGCTTCGCCTTGGCGACCGCGTCGGCCAGCGCCTTGACGTTCTCGACCAGCTTGTCCTCGGTGAACGAGGCCTTGCCGATGCCGGCCTGCACGATGCCGGCCTTCTCGACGCGGAACTCGACCGAGCCGCCCTTGGCGCCCTTCACGGCGGTGGCGACGTCCATCGTCACGGTGCCGATCTTCGGGTTCGGCATCATGCCGCGCGGACCGAGCACCTTACCGAGACGACCGACCAGCGGCATCATGTCGGGGGTGGCGATACAGCGATCGAAATCGATGTTGCCGCCCTGCACCTTCTCCACGAGGTCTTCGGCGCCGACGACGTCAGCGCCGGCCGCCTTGGCTTCCTCGGCCTTGGCGCCACGGGCGAACACGCCGACGCGCAGCGTGCGGCCGGTGCCGTTCGGCAAGGTGACGACGCCGCGGACCATCTGGTCGGCGTGACGCGGATCGACGCCGAGGTTGATCGCGATCTCGATCGTCTCGTCGAACTTCGCCTTGGCGCGCTCCTTGACCATCTTGATGGCATCCGTCGAGCGGATAGAGCTTCTCGCGATCGACACCCTCGCGGGCCTTCTTCAAACGTTTTCCGATTGCCATGGTCCGTTACCCCGCAACTTCCAGACCCATCGAACGGGCGGAGCCCTCGACCATCTTCATGGCCGACTCGATGGTATCGCAATTGAGATCCTTCATCTTCTTCTCGGCGATCTCGCGCACCTGCGCCTGGGTCACCTTGCCGGCCTTGTCGCGGCCCGGAGCTTTCGAGCCGGACTGGATCTTGGCGGCCTGCTTGAGGAAGTGGGACATCGGCGGCGTCTTCAATTCGAAGGTGAAGGAACGGTCCGCATAGATGGTGATGATCACCGGGATCGGGGTGTTCTTTTCTTCCTTCTGCGTCTGCGCGTTGAACGCCTTGCAGAATTCCATGATGTTGAGGCCGCGCTGACCAAGCGCGGGACCGATCGGGGGCGACGGGTTCGCCGCACCCGCCGGCACCTGAAGCTTCAGGTATCCGGTCACTTTCTTTGCCATGTTTCTACTCCTCAGTTGCTGCCGGACACATCCGGAGGTTTCAGGGACCGTGGTGCGGTTCGACAGACGGCTGGCGACCGCTCTGTCCCCTCCCACGGCACTTCTCGAGCGGCTTGGCCGCTCGCTCTCGTCGCCATGCGCCGGGTCAGGCCCGGCAATGACCGTCCGATCAGACCTTCTCGACCTGACCGAATTCCAGTTCGACCGGCGTGGCGCGGCCGAAGATCGACACCGCGACCTTCACGCGCGAACGCGCCTCGTCGATTTCCTCGACCACGCCGGAGAACGACGCGAACGGACCATCCGCGACGCGGACGTTCTCGCCGATCTCGAACGACACCGACGCCTTCGGACGTTCCACGCCTTCCTGCACCTGGTGCAGGATCCGCATCGCCTCGGATTCGGAAATCGGCATCGGCTTGTTTTCGGCGCCGAGGAAGCCGGTCACCTTCGGCGTGTTCTTGATCAGATGAAACGCCTCGTCGGTCAGCTTCATCTTCACCAGCACGTAGCCCGGGAAGAACTTGCGCTCGGCGTCGATCTTGCGGCCGCGGCGCACTTCGGTGACCTTCTCGGTCGGCACCAGCACCTGCTCGAACAGTTCCTCGAGCCCGCGCTGCTTGGCCTGCTCGCGGATCGATTTCGCGACCTTCTTCTCGAAGTTCGAATAGGCGTGAACGATATACCAGCGCTTGTCCATCGTGAGGGTTCCGGTGCTCATCAGCGTACGCCCAGCAGGAATGTAACGGCGTAGCGGATGATCAAATCCGCGACGAAGAAAAAGATCGAAGCCAGCGCAACCATGATGAACACCATGATCGTGGTGATCGTCACCTCACGGCGCGTCGGCCAGGTGACCTTGGCGGTCTCCGAGCGTACTTCCTGCAGGAATTTGAACGGGCTGAAAGCCATCGTTGGGTGTCCGCGTCCTTCGTGAGACGATTGTCCGAGCCAAAGCGAATCCGAACAGCCCTCTGGCGCCCAGCCCTCTCTCGAAGGATGAGCCGCGAAGCGGGCTCGATTGTTCGGGGGAAATCAAAGCCGCGCCGGATATCCGCGTCAAACGGGCCGGCAGCAGGTGGCGGGTATCTACTGCCAGCCGGTCGAAAGGTCAAGGTACGGGGTGCCGCGGGGGGCGGCAGCCCCTGGCCGGAATCGGCGGAACAGGGGCGAAAATCCGTTGGTTAACCGCCGGTGGCGGGCTCGGCTCAAATGCGCCTGATGCCGCGATCCGGTTCTTAAAGCCTCGCCGCTATATCCTGTGTGCTCCACTCACGGGCAACGAGATCACCATGGCTCTGTCAGGCCAGCACGAAACACCCCCGGGCGAGGTAGCCTGGACCGTCCTCGACGCGGCAAACGACCTCGGCGACAGCCTGACGGTCGATGCCTGCCGCCGGGTGATCGACGCGGATTTGAAGGGCGAAGCCCCCTCCTCGTCGGATATGGCGATGCTCACCGCCTTCTTCATCTAGATCCAGCCACGAGCCGGCATCGGCTTCGCTCGAAAACGCTCGAACCGGTTCCGGACCCACCGCAAGCAACGCCGCCAAGCCGTTGCCGGCGCGGCATATTTGCTGGCGGTTCCGGTTCGGCCACGGCTTGACATGGCTCAAGACGGCCGCCTCACTGCGACCTAACTTTTTATGACACCGGGATGACACCACCGGGATAACATCAGGGACGGATAGCGGCGCGCCGTTGTGACGCCGCACCGGCTGGGAGCGCATGAAGGTCGAGTTTGCCCTGCCACCGTCGAAGCGGGATCTGCGGCTCGACCTGTTTCGCGGCCTTGCGAACTGGGCGATGTTCCTCGGCCACGTCTCGAGCAGCGTGCTGGCGTGGTTTTCGTTCCGGAACTACGGCTTCAGCGACGGCGCCGACCTGTTCGTGTTCATCTCCGGCTATACGTCCGCGCTGGTCTATTCGCGCAGGATGGCCGAAGGCGGCTTCGTTTTCGGAACCACGCGGCTGGTGCGGCGCATCTGGCAGATCTACACCGCGCATATCCTGCTGCTCGCCTTCTACCTCGCTTCGGTTCACGTCCTTGCAGGCAGCCTGAACGCGCCCGATCTCATCGACCGGTTCAATGTCGGCCCGCTGCTGAACGCGCCGGTCGAAACCCTCGTGCAGGGACTATTGCTCCGCTACAAGCCGCTCAATCTCGACGTGCTGCCGCTTTACGTCGTCCTGATGGGCGCGTTTGCGCCGGTGCTGTGGCTGATGCTGCGCTATCCCAACTGGGTGATGCTGGGGTCGGTCGCGCTCTATTTCGCCGCCCGCCAGTTCGGATGGAATTTGCCCTCCTATCCGTCGGGGGTCTGGTACTTCAATCCGCTCACCTGGCAGCTCCTGTTCGTGGTCGGCGCCTGGCTGGCGCTCGGCGGCGCCTACAAGCTGCATTTTCTGGTGCGCTCAAGGGCGGTGGCGATTGCAGGAATAGCCTATTTGCTGTTCGCGGCGGTCATGACGCTGGCCGGGCTGCTGCCGGAACTGGAGAAGGCGTTGCCGCGCGTGCTGTTCGAGGCCTTCAACCCGAACGACAAGACCAACCTGGCGCCGTACCGTTTCCTGCACCTGGCGATCATCATCATCCTCGGCGCGCGGTTCATTCCGATCGACTTGCCGGGACTGCAGGCTCCGATCTGGCGTCCGCTGATCAAATGCGGTCAGCAATCGCTCGAGGTGTTTTCCGTCGGCATCTATCTGTCCTTCGTCGGCCATGTCGTGCTGACGGCGACCTCCAGCGGCATCCTCGTCCAACTGCTGGTCGGAGCCGCCGGCATCGCGATCATGACCGCCGTGGCGTACTACCGCTCGTGGTCGAAGCGCGTGGAAAAGTCCGCCCACGCCGCCCCGCCACCGGCGGAACAGAAAGCCGCGGCCGAAGACGCCCCGATCAGCTCACGACCTGAACGGCGCGTTCCAGCGCAGTCGCAAAGCCGTTGAGCGAAATGCTGAAGGTGACGAGCTGGTTGTTGCTCACGTTCAGCGCGCCGACCGTGAACGTCCTGGCCTGCCGGATCGCATCGATGCCGGCGCTGGGGAACGACACCGGAAGCAGGCAGCCCTGCGCGAGGCACGTGGAGAAGCGCAGCCCCTGCCCGATGTCCTTGTCGTCGAGGCGGAGCACGACGCCGGCTTCGAGCTTGAGCCCGAACGGCATCAGGATCGTCCCCTCGCTCGAGCCGTCCTTTGCGGTGCGCAGTTCGACCGCGAAGGCGCGCTGGCCCTCCTTGTTCACCTGGGCCTGGCTCAGCGTGCAGAACTTGGCGCCCTTGTCGGTGCCGCAGTTCAGCGTCCAGTCGCCATAGGTCTCGCTGATCGCGGTCGCATGGTTCGGCAACGCGCCGACGGTGGCGCCGGGCGGCACCGTGCCCGTGTACTGCGGCGGGGCGGCCTTGGGCGCGGCCTTTCGCGCCGGCGCCGTCGGCTTGGCCTGCCCCGGTTGCGCCTGTGGAATGAACACGGCGTTCGGCTCGGCCGGGCTCGCCGGGCCCTGGGCCTGCAGCGGCGCTGCGCCGAATACGGCTGCGGCCGACGCAACGAAAATGATGCGGGCCGTGAACATCGCAATCTTGGTCATCGCATTCCCGGAAATTACAAAACTGAACATGACAAGGAGCGCATTCGATCCATTGCTTGGACAACGGCAAACGTTGCGCGCGGGTGACGAGAAATGGAAGCCTGACGATGGCAGCGAGAATATCGCCAGAGCAAGGCGGGCGCCAGCCCCGCCCTTCGCTACCCTCTGGACAAGTGTGGGCATCGTTTTCGCAGCGATGTGAAGCTGTTGTTCCCGCTCGCGGAACTGATTTGTCGCGATGCGGTGCAACAACCCGCGCGGCAAGCCAGACACCGCCATCGCAAACCGCGTCATCACCGGTCGTTAAGACAAACCCGGTAGATGTGGGCATCTGCCACGCGAGGTAACATGCGCGCATCCATCGTCATTCTCGTGACACTCCTGACCGCGGCGAATGCGCCCGCTTCGGCCGGTGAAGCCTTCGTTTCACAGATCGGGGGCGCGCGACAGTTCGCCGGCGTCGCCTCCGTTGTTCGCGATGCCGTCTCGGCGGCAAGGATTGCAGCGCCTATCAGGTTCGCCGCGCCATCCGCTCCCTCGCCCAACACCTTGCCGCCGAACGCCAACGTGTCGTCGGTGACGCAGGTCGGCACCAACAATTACGCGATGGTCGCGCAGACCGGCGGCAACAATCTGTCGACCGTGGTCCAGCAGGGCTCGGGCAATCAGGCGATCGTGAGCCAGCGCCGCTGATCCGCTTGCTTACGCCGATGCGGACATCACCTGCAGCGAACCCAGGTGCAATTCGTCCGGCCCGCCGTTGATCACGACCCTGATGTGGATCAGGCCCGGCTCACGGATCTCCAGCGGCGAGAACACCAGGCTCGACGCCACCACGATATAGGGCGGCACGGTGACGTGCTTGGGCAGGCTGTCCAAGAGGTTCTGCTGGTCCAGCAATCCCGGCACCTCGATCGGCTCCTCGGCGATCGGCTCGGATTCGCCCGGCACATAGCATCGAGCCGTCACCGACGTGTAGGGCTGCGTCGCCGGCGAGAACACGTGGAAATGGATGCAGAACTTCGACAGCACCAGCGGAAACTTCTGCGTCGTCATCATGACGGCATTGTAACAGCCGATGAAGCTGAGCTTGCCGCCCGCCTCGCTTCGAATGTCGTCGCAGAAAATGGAATAGCCGTAGCGTCTCATCGCACGGATTTCGCCGCCGCTTCAGCCGACGCGATCGGCGATACGACAAGTTTTTGACAAACCGACGAACGCCTGCCGCCGTCGATATACTTGATCTGGCCATGGCCGATCGTCGACGTCGTCACCGACTGATTTACCGGTTGATTCTGCCCGGCCTCGACCACCGGCTTCTTCAGCTCGAACGAAATTTCCATATCCATCGCCCATGCCAGATCAGCGAGCGAGCGCAGCGTCAGATTCGCTTCTCCCGAAAGTTGCCGGTTGATCAGCGAACGATGAACCTCGAGCTTCTTCGCAAGCTCCTGCTGCGACAGCTTGCCGTCCTTCTTGCGCTCCGACAGCGCCTTCAGCAATTCGTTCCGGACGCGCCCAATAAATCGACCGGCATTCCGCGCCCTGCTTCCAATATCAAACTGAAAGGACGTCACCTGGATCTACCCCCTGAACACATAAAGTATCATCTACGCCCAGCTCCCGACGGAGTCTTCCTGATTGCAATTCGGTATCCACGATAGAGATCGTGGTCTTTTACTTTATCGGCCCAGTCACCGAACACACACACGAAACAATCGCGCTTCATGAACCAGCCGAAGATGCGTGTGTCCGGCGTCTTCAATTCCCATACGGCATTCGATTCGGCGCGAACATATCTGAACTGGCGGATATGGATAAGCGGCGCGCCGATTAGAAATGCATGAAAGAGTTGATCGATCTGTTCCGCTGCCGTCGCCTGTCCCAGGCGGCCTTCAGGTTCCTCTCCGCTGACCAGCTTACGAAGCCACTCGATAAAACCAGGTGTTCCATAGAGCAGGCGTTGCGCCTGCTCCCGGCCGTTCAATTCCACTTCGATTCTCGAAATGGCCCCGGCGGCGACGAGATCTTCGATCGTTGACATATGAAGTCTACAACCGGCCCGGGGTCAAAATCATAAAATCGCGAGATCCACAGCGTTGCCATCTGCATCTGACTGCAGACTAATCTGAACGTCGCGGGCGTGCGTAGGGAATCCTCCGGCCAGCTCCAAAATCCTGGCGCGTGATGCGCGCAGGACACAGGCTGCCGAAGCATGACGGGAGCGCCCGCCGCGTCGCAACCGGCAGGCGCAAGCGACTTTTCCTGTTGGAAAACAAATGCAAGCGGGATGTTCGCTTGACGATTCCGCAACGGCGACGTCAGGTCCGCCGCAGCACCAAGTCGACGATTTTGTGCATCGTCGCACGCGGCAGCTTCTGCAGAAGCGGCTTGAACGCGATCTGCGAATAGGATGCGATCGCCTCGTACCGTTCGGGATGCACGACATCCCAAGGCATCTGCGCCACGTGGTTGGATTCGATGTAATCGGTCACCCGCGCCAGCAGATCCGGCCGGTTCCGGTTCACATAGAGCAGCATGTTCTGCTTGTACCAGACCGAAATGTCGGTCCGGTTCCAGAGCTGCGACCTGAAAATGTCGAAGGCCTCGAAGCCCTGCCGGGCAAACAGGTCGACCCACCAGGATTGCCATCGTTCGTTGACGTGGCGGAATCCGCCCTGGCCCGGGATCGCGGCGCCGAACAGGACGATGTCGCCGTGCCTGGTGAGGTTCTGCACGAACACTTCCGAGAACTGCGATTCGATGTGTTCGGCGACCTCCAGACTCACCACCAGCGAAAACTTGCGCTGCGCATCGAACGGCTGCGAAAGGTCCCTCACCGTGAAATTGGCGGCATCGATCTGCAGCTTTGATACGTCGCTCCACGGCCCATCGGTACCCGCGACCGCAGGCACGCCGCACTCGCTGAAAGATGCCAGCCAGCGCCCGTCGCCACAGCCGACATCGAGCACGGAATCGATATCGAACAGCGAGCAGAGAATCGGGTCGACTGACCGGGCGGAGGATGAGGTCAAATCACCGTGAGACTCGGTGCCAGGAGAAATCATACATTCTCGCCACTCCTCCACCGCAAGCGAAAGACGGCGATCCTGACTTCGGTGGCGCCTCGAGAGGGGATCGAGCATACCACTGCGGATGCCGAAGAGGAGCCCCGCCGGGCGGATATCGATGGTTAAGGATACCGTCGGCCGGCCACCCGATCATCAGCCACGCTACGGGATTTGCTTGCCCGCAAATGCGCGCGGCGATCGGCCATCGACACCACGAATCACCCCCGGGGAATCGCTCTGTGAATCGACGCTTCCGGCGGAGTGACGATTTTCGAGATCGTGGCGGCGGTCGCCGGAAGGCCAATTGTCGACATGCATATCAACAAGCGGCGTCTCGGAGCCTCGACGGCACCATGTCGACATATAAGTCAACAAGGCGAAATTCATCAGGCTGCATCGCGAGTTGCGCGGCTGGCGGATGGCTGTCGCAAAACTTTCATTGCATCGATTGTGGCGAAACTGGAATTCGCTCTTGCGGAGCATGGTTAACGCAGCATTAAATCCTGCCCAGGAGGGCAGCGATGGTCGCTGTACCACCAATGGGAAACAGGGATTTCCAGATGAGAAATTTAACAATCTTCGCATTTCTGATGGCGACGACGTCGCTCGCATCTGCGGCGAGCAACAAATCTTTCATCGGCCAGATCGGCAGCACCAACACCGCTGTCGTCGGCCAGACCGGCGGCAACAACAAGCAGAACACCCTTCAGGTCGGCAAGAAGAACGGCGCGCTGACGCTGCAGGATGCGGCCGGCGCGAAGACCAACACGTCCAACACGCTGCAGTTCGGCGCCCATAACGGCTCGATCGTCGGCCAGACCGGCGGCAACAACACCCAGAACACGATCCAGGGCGGCGTCGGCAACTTCGCGATCACCTCGCAGAAGGGCACGCAGACCGACGGCAAGATCAACGACTCGAACACCGCGCAGTTCGGTGCGTTCAACACCTCGATCGCCGACCAGAAGGACGGCAACAACAAGCAGGGGACGCTGCAGATCGGCGTTGGCAACTTCGCCGCGACGCACCAGAAGGATGCTGGTGACAAGAACAACAACTCGTCGACCACCCAGATCGGTGGCTTCAACAGCGCGTTGGTCAACCAGAAGGGCGGCAACAACAACCAGACCACGCTGAGCGTCGGCGTCGGCAACCTTGCCGTCACCAGCCAGACCGGCGTCCAGACGGCTGGCCGCACCAACGAATCGACCACGCTGCAGTTCGGCGCGTTCAACAAGTCGTTCGTCGGCCAGACCGGCGGCAACAACGACCAGGGCACGCTGCAGATCGGCTACGGCAACCTCTCGCTGACCGGCCAGAACAGCAACGCGCAGGGCGCCACCAACACCTCGACCACGTTCCAGGCCGGCAAGGGCAACAGCGCCGTTACCAGCCAACTGTCGAGCGGTGCGCCGTCGTCAGCAAGGTCGGTCGTTACATTCTGGCTCAGTGATCCTACTCCACGCGCGACTTGGACCTTGGGGACTCGTTGTCACGTGGAACCAACACGCTGGCCTCAATGACATCCCACCACTTTCGAGCCCGATCACGCTGCAGGCCTATCAAGGGCGGCGTCAATACCTCTGCGACCATGCAGCTTGGCGATGGCAACAAGGCCTTCACCAATCAGGTTTCGACAGGGTGGCCGGATCGGCGGAGGCGTTATCTCCGGCTATGGTCCGTCCATTTCCGGTCGGTCTCGGAGGCTAAGAACTCTCTCACGCCCCGTCTGCGCCGACCAGTGGGGCTCGATCACCACGCCTGACTTCATCGGGGTGAACGCTGTCGACAACAACGCCCTGACGCTGCAGGTCGGCAAGGAGCAATTCCGCCTTCACGCTTCAGAGCGGCATGAGCGTTCTGCCGTCGTCGAACAACTCCGCGACAGTGCAGATCGGCAAGCAGAACTTCGCGCTTGCCAGCCAGCAGAACGGCCTGAATGCTCAGGGCACGTTGCAGATCGGCGAGAAGAACAAGGCGGTGACGCTGCAGTCGAACTCGATTGTGTCGGCAACCCTGAACGCCTCAGCCACCGTCCAGGTCGGTTCGCGCAACAAGGCGCTGACCAGCCAGATCGCCGACCCGACCATCGGCGCCAACGGTTCGTTGATTGCCCAGTTCGGCAACAACAACACCGCGATCGCCGCTCAGACCGACCGGCCTGCAGCCGATGATCGGCGCCCTGAACACCCAGGCGACCGTTCAGGTCGGTACCGGCAACTTCGCCGTGACCGCGCAGAACAGTGCGCAGCGTGACCAACACGTCGGTGACGGCGCAGTTCGGTTCGCACAACACCGCGATCACCGTCCAGAAGTAACCCTTCGGGAGGGCGGCGGATTTTTCTCCGCCGCCCTTTCGATCACGGGATGACGAGCATGTCGGCCCTGCGCTCGACCTTCGTCACCGGATTTGCAATTGCCGTTGCCGTTTTTCTCAACTGTATGCGGGCGCAAATTTCGTCCGCGGCTGAGCCGACAATGACGATTGGTTGTCAGATCCGGGTGACACCGCAGAACGGGATGCTTCGACTCGAGGCAGTGGCGAACGGTCGGGAATCCTCGACCGGGACCTATCGCTTCGAGATCCTCAAACAGAAGTCCGACCGGCACCAGCCAGAATCTGCAGAGCGGGGCCTTCACGCTGGATGCCGGTCGGGACGCCATATTGACGACGATTGTTATCGACGGGTCTGCCCGTGGTCACTACCGAGCCCGGCTGACACTCGACTCACAGGAATTCGGGAGCGTTTCATGCGTTTCGCCCTAACATTGATTGCCACGTCCCTATCCATTTTGACTTCTGACGACCCCCGGTGCGTTTGCTGAAGGTGCTTTCGTTCAGCAGGCCACCGGGGCCTACCAGGGGCGCAGTGTCGCCCTCCCCGTCGCGCCGAATGCGATGCCGACCGGCGGTGCGGCGGCCTTTACCGCGCCCAAAACCGGCAACCTTCGCGCCGCGCCCGAACTGGCCGCGCCGGCCGGCGGCGGCAACTATGCCAGCACGCTCGAGATCGGTTCCTACAACAAGGTGTTCCAGGGCCAGTTCGGCTCCGGCAACGTTTCCAACGTCGGCATCCTCAAGGGCTACGCCAACAGCGTCGGCGTCCTGCAGGCCGGCAACAATCTGAAATCCAACGTGGCCCTGATCAACACGCAGGGGCTTTCGGTGGGCGTGATCCAGCCGAACGGATCGGCGCCGGTCAACGTGCTGATCGCGCGGCTGCCGAACGGCGCGCTGCTGATCAAGCGATAGTGCGATTCGAGTTTTCTCGGGGAGATACGTCATGAGCAAGTCTGGTTTTTCCGCAGCCTGCCTGATCGCAGGCGCGCTCCTGTCGGGATCGGCCATCGCGACCGAGCAGGTCTACCGTCCGGTGAGCCCGACCTTCGGCGGCAACGCGCTGAACGGCAGCTTCCTGCTTTCCACCGCGCAGGCCCAGGGCAACGGCGCCAAGTCCGGCCAGCAAAGCCCTGATTTGTCCGGACTGAACAACGCGCTGAGCGGAATCGGCAGCGGTTCGCAAGCGCCCATCATCATCAACAGCGGTCAGAGCACCATTCCAACCAACCCATGAACCTCGATTGCGCATCGCGCGCGCCATGTTCGAAACCGGATCGGAAGCCTTGCCGTCATCTCAAACGATAATTGCCGACAACGCCGGAACCCTTGCCAGCACGCGCGATGCGCGCGGCGCGAGGTTTTGCGGAACGTCGCGCTTGTCAGGAATTGTCGCGGCGATCGAGAACAATGTCTGGGTGTTGCTGGCCCGCCATAGCCTCACATACGGGCCTTTGCTAGCTTACGGTGCGGGATTTCGGTTGACGACGATATTCAGCCCGAAGGAGCTCAGCGCCGGTTTTTCGATGCGCATGTCAAACGGGGTCATTGGTCGAGTGCAAGCGTCGCGTTTCAATTTTCAGAGGGGATGTATCATGGGTACAAGGTCTTTTTCCGCAGCCGCTCTCATCGCAGGCATTCTCCTTTCCTCTTCCGCCTTCGCAACCGAACAGGTTTACCGCCCCGTCAGTCCGACGTTCGGCGGCAACGCGCTGAACGGCAACTTCCTGCTCTCCACCGCGCAGGCCCAGGGCAACGGCGCCAAGTCCGGCCAGCAAAGCCCTGACCTGTCGGGCCTGAACAACGCGCTGAGCGGAATCGGCGGCAGTTCGCAATCGCCTGTCATCATCATCGGCGGCAGCGGGCAGACGACGATACCCACCAGTCCCTAGGCCGTCATTTCGCGGCTTTCGCTACACTCGCTTCACTACCGCTTTCACTTTCGGGATGACCTGAAGATTTGGGTTCTTCTGTTTTGCATGCGTCCATATTTCGCGCATGGGGGTTACATTGATTGGTCCTGTTCGCACGCTGGCTATCGTCTCACTGCTCGCCTTGACGGCCGGCGGCTGTGCCATCACCGGTACGTCGAAGGATCTGATCACGCCGCCAGCAACGCTCGTTCCCTCGACCAAGACCGGCCTGGTGCTGGATACGCTGCCGCCGCCGCGGCAGAAGCTCGACGTCGCGGTCTACAATTTCCCTGACCTGACCGGGCAGAACAAATCCAACGACAATTTCGCCGAGTTCTCGCGCGCGGTGACGCAGGGCGGCAGCTCGATCCTGACCGACGTGCTGGTCAAGGCCGGCGGCGGCGCTTGGTTCGACGTCGCCGAGCGCGCCGATTTGCAGTCGCTGCTGCAGGAGCGGCAGATCATCCAGAACACGCGCACCGCGCTGATGGGCAAGAACGCCCAGAGCCTGCCGCCGCTGCGGTTCGCCGGCGTGCTGCTCGACGGCGGCGTGATCGGCTTCGACACCAACGAGACCACCGGCGGCGCCGGCGCGAACTATCTCGGCATCGGCGGCAACGTCTCGTATCGCCAGGACATCGTGACCGTGGCGCTGCGCGCCGTCAGCGTGCAGACCGGCCGCGTGCTGGCCTCGGTCACCACCACCAAGATCATCTATTCCGTCAGCGTCGGCGCCAATGCGTTCCAGTTCGCCGCCGTCGATGCGCTGCTGCAGGCCGACATCGGCGTGACCAGGAATTCGCCCGCGACGCTCGCGGTGCGCGAAGGCGTGCAGCTTGCGGTCTATTCGCTGATCTTCGAGGGCGTGAAGAACAATCTCTGGGATTTCCGCGATCCGGCCGCCGGCGCTGCGTTCATGCGTGAACTGGATACCCACCAGAAGGCCATCGCGCCGCGCCATGTCGCCGCCGTGGCCGACGCCCCGGTGGTGGTCACCAAGAACTGATCCTGCAGATTCTGTTCTGACGCGTTTTCTTCACGCGAACCGGAATCCGCTTCGCTCGAAAACGTGATGGCCGGCTCAGCGCGCCGCCGGGCGCGCCTGCTGGGTCGCGCTGTAGCAGGCCGGCGAGGACGCGTTCGCCTGGTTGCAGGTCACCGGCGCCGTCGGGCCGATCTTGGCCGCGCCGGTGGTGCCCCCTTCGGGAATGCCCCGCACCGGGCCGCCGCCGTCGATGGTCTTGGTTCCGACCGGCATGTTGCCATGCGCCTGCTCGACGCGGGCTTCGGAGGCCACCCGTCGCGGGCGCGCGTCCGCCGATCCCAACTGGGACTGGACTGCAAGGGCGGCAAACAGGCAGACCGCTATGGGTCCTGTCCTCATCCTGCGCTCCGTTTCGCGGACGTGTGTGATTCCCAAATTATAGAGCGTTTTCGAGCGAAGTGGATACCGGTTCGCGTGAAGAAAACGCGTCAAAACAAGAATCTTCGCTTTCGGACGACGTTGATACCGCCAATCAGGCGGCGTGCCGTGATTTGTGCCGGCAGGCGCGGCAGGGCTCGAACCTGCGACCGCCGGTTTTGGAGACCGGACCGCAAGGCGTGGGTCAGTCCCTTCTGATCTCGACTGGTCAACAGTTCCGTGTCCTGGCCGCCATCGCATCGAGTACTGAGTCCTTGCGGGGCACACAGGTGGCCGCACCTTGTCGTCGAATGGCTCAGCCTCTCGAAACTGATCCCGCCTGCGCCAACAGAGGGCCACGGTCGCCTGAAAATAAATCGGCGCGGCGAGCAATTTTGAACAGGTAGAATTGCCCGGACCGTGATGGGATTCGAACATCTGTTGGTGACCATGAATTGAAGACCGGGACGAGCATGCTCAAGCCCGGCGTCGAAACACGTCGGCCCGCCATGGCATTTGACGTCAAGTGCCGCGGAGGATCTCCGAAACCGACCAGACGTTTCGTTGACGAATGAGTTGTTACAGCGGATCGCTCAGATCTCACGATGCTCAGGCGCATGCATTCGAGTGTGAGGAGTGTTCTTTGTTCGGCAAGGAAACACTATGCACACGCATCGCGCGGCGTTTCGTCTGGCAGGTCGCGTCAAGGTCGATTTCCTGCTCTGGCCACTCGACGAAACCACTTGTTCATGGAGCCGCCCTCGCGTCGCTGGGGATCATGCTCGCAGCATTTCCTTCCGCCGCGCGGGCGCAGGCGCCGAACCTTGGCACCGCCGCCAATTTCGCCGTGCTCGCGGGATCGACAGTCAGCAACACGGGGCCGACCGTCCTGCTTGGAAGTCTGGGTGTTAGCCCCGGCAACGCCGTCACTGGCTTTCCACCGGGCAGCATCCTTGCCCCCGGCGGCGTGTATATCGGCGACGCCGTAGCCGTCCAGGCACAGATCGATCTTGCGATCGGCTACAATGCCATAGCCGCCCGTCCGGCGACGTCGGACCTGACCGGACAAAATCTCGGCGGGCTTACGCTGACGGCAGGCGTGTACAATTTCACATCTGCGGCCCAGCTCACAGGCTCGCTCACGCTGAATGCGCTTGGCAATCCAAACGCCATTTTCATCTTCAACATCGGAAGCACGCTGACGACCAGCAGTGCGGCGAGCGTCACCGTGATCGGCGGCGGCCTCGGCAGCAACGTCTATTGGCGGGTCGGGAGTTCGGCGACGCTTGGGACGACAACCGCCTTTGTGGGCGACATCCTTGCCCTCTCCAGCATCACCCTGAATACCGGCGCCAACATCACTTGCGGCAGCGCGCTGGCCCAGAACGGCGCGGTCACGCTGGATACCAACAATATCTCGATCCGAAACCTGTCAGCCTGTGCAGCGGCGCCGCTGTTGCCGACCGGCCCTACCTCTCCCGGAGGTACGCCGCCCGGCGGCGCGCCCGGACTCGCGGTGCCCGGCGGGGTGCCGTTCACGAACGGCGTTGTCGCCGCCATCAACCGCGCCTTCGCCGACGCGATTGGGCCGGGCAACACGATCGCCAATTTCCCGCAAGCCTTCCTTGATCTTGCCGGACTGTCGCCCGCCGCTCAGGCGATCCTGTTCCGGCAACTCGCCGGTGAGGGAAGCACGGGGTTCGCACCGACGGGCGTGCAGGCCATGAATTCGTTTCTGTCGCTGGTGCTCAATCCGTTTGCCGGCAATCTGATGTCGGACAATCGGAACGGTTTCGGTCCATCTTCGCCTGTCTTGCGGACGCTCGGCTATGCGAGCGATGGCCGATTGCCCGCGAAGGCGCCCGCCCAGGCCTCGATCGACAGAGCGATCGCCGCCGGCGGTTTTGATCCGGGACGTTGGGGCATTTGGGGCGCGGCCTATGGCGCCCAAAGTCAGATCAGCGGCAGCACCTATCTCGGCACCGCCGATCGCTCGGCGCGCGTCGCTGGATTCGCGGCCGGCCTCGACTACCGCGTGCTGCCCAACACCATCATCGGATTCGCGCTCGGCGGCGGCGGGACCAATTTTGGCCTGTCCGATGGTCTTGGCGGTGCACGGAGCGACATGTTCCAGGCGGCGATCTACGCCTCGACCCGATTCGACGCCGCCTATGTTTCGGCAACGCTGGCCTATGCGTGGCACGACGTGACCACCAATCAGTACCTCTCGATCGTGAACGACAATCACCTCAGCGCCAGGTTCAACGCCAACAATTTCGGCGCCCGGGTCGAAGGCGGTTACCGTTTCGTGGTCCCATCGATCTATGCGCTGCCCGAACTGGGCATTACGCCCTATGGCGCACTGCAGGCTCAAATCCTGCGCACGCCGTCCTACAGCGAGACCGGCTCGGTCTTTGCGCGCAGCTATGACGCATTCTCCACGACGGGCACCCGCACCGAGATCGGCACCTGGCTGGATCAAGCCGCCCTGTTGGATAGCGGCAAGGTGCTGATCCTGCGCGGCCGCGCGGCATGGGCGCATGATCTCGTCTCCGACCCGAGCGTCGAGGCGATGTTCGTGGCGCTGCCGGGTTACCGGTTCACGGTGCTGGGCGCTGCGCTGCCAAGGGACCTGCTGCTGGCCACCGCAGGCGCCGAACTCCGGTTTGCGAATGGCTTTGCCGTCGCTGCCCAGTTCGACGGCGAATTCGGCGATCGCGCGTCACGCTACGGCGGCAGCGGCCGGGTTCGCTACAATTGGTGATGGCCGACGGTGATCACACCGACGATCTGCTCTTCAACAACCGGAAACCCTGTATCAGCTACCCTGGGTAAAATGCGGCGAGGCCGTCTGGCGAGAGGTTTACCGCCGGACCTCCGCCAACACCATGATGGTCCAGCCCAGCCACATCCGGTTCTCGATCCATTTGATTCCGCGCAGCAGTGAGCCGACGAAGACGGCATCGGCTGCCCGCTGAAGCCGGAGCGAATTGAGTATCCGCAACGGTCCGCGATTGAATCGCGGCGTGATGGCAAACATCTGCTTGACCTCAAAGCGTGGCGCCAGCAATTCGCCGAGTTCATGCCGATCGACCCAGCGGCGCAGTTGCCCGGTCTTCGGAGCCGGAATGTCGTTCAGCATCAATGCGGGCTTGTTCTGGCTTGCCAGCATGAGATGGCCGCCGGGCTTCAACAGGTCCGCGATCTTCGCCAGGAATGCCGGCTGATCGGCGACGTGCGCCAGCACCTCCAGACTGATAACGACATCGTAATCGGAACCGACGTCCGTCGTCATGAAGTCACCGGCGATGAATTTGGCCTCCGGAACACGGTGCGCCGCGCGCGCCAGCACCTCGTCCGAAAGGTCGGTCGCGGTAACTTGACCAAACTGGACAAGGTGCGAGCACAGCCAACCGGCCCCACAGCCGACCTCGATGATCTTGAGATCCCGTCTTTGCAGGCTGTTGAGCCAGGACACGATGACCTCGATCTGCTCGATCGATATCTCGTTGAGATCCTTCTCGCGGGTGGAGGCGTTCCAGTCGTTCCAAAAGGCGCGCTGCTTCTCGATCGCTTGCGACATCAAAAATACTCACGGAATGAAAAAAATATTCAGGCAAAAAAATCAGGTCCGCCAAAATAAGCGCGGCGCTCGAAGACGATACATCCCGTCGGGATCACGTCGAGTTCAAATAAAGGGACATCGAACGTGGAACCCGCCCACGCCGTGAGCAACCGGTAGCCAATGTGTTGCGGCGCGCGCCCAGCCGAGCGCCGCGGCGAGGAAGCCGCGACGGCCGAATTGGACATCATCGATGTCGCTGTAAGGATGTGCTTTGGCGTGATGGGTCCAAATTGGATCCCGGGACCGTTGCTGATCGGTTCGATCAGAAACCGGCGCTAAGCGATTGTTTTTGTTTGGCAGGAGTGGCAGGGCTCGAACCTGCGACCCCCGGTTTTGGAGACCGGTGCTCTACCAATTGAGCTACACTCCTGCAGGGAACCGGCGCACGCGCCGGCTCGCGCTGTTTCAAGCATAGGCCATGCCCCGATTGCAAGGGCGAAGCGGGCTTGCCGCCCTACCCAAAGCGGGGGTTCTGCGCCACACTCCGCCATCAACGACAAAAGCAACGGGAGTGACCATGAACGCCCAGACCGCCCGCCAGACCGCCGCCCCCCAGACCCCCTCTCTTCCCACCGCCAAGCCGGAGACGATCGGGCTCTCGGGCGCGCGCCTGCAGCGCATGTCGGACGCCTTCAAGCGCGAGGTCGACAAGGGCACCCTGCCCGGCGCGACCGTGATGGTGGCGCGGCGCGGCCAGATCGGCTGGTTCGACGCGATCGGCCGCCAGGGCCCGGCATCGAGCGCGCCGATGGCGCATGACAGCATCTTCCGCATCTTCTCGATGACCAAGCCGATCGTCTCCGTCGGCATCATGATGCTGGCCGAGGACGGCCACTTCATCCTCAATGATCCCGTCGCGAAGTTCATTCCGGAGTTCGCCGACCAGAAGGTCGGCGTCGAGAACAACGGCAAGCTCGACCTCGTTCCCGTCAAGCGGCAGATGACCATCCAGGACCTGCTGCGGCACACCTCGGGCCTGACCTACGACCACACCGGCAACGGCCCGGTCCAGCAGATCTACCAGCAGTCACGGCTGCGCAGCCGCAAGATCACCAACGCCGAGCACGCCACCCTGATCGCCGGCATGCCGCTGGTCTGCCAGCCCGGCGCGGAATGGAACTACAGCCGCTCCACCGACGTGCTCGGCCGCATCATCGAAGTCGTCTCCGGCCAGTCGCTCGGCGCGTTCCTGACCGAACGCATCCTGGCGCCGCTGCAGATGACCGAGACCGCGTTCCACACCGCCGAAGCCAACGCCGGCCGCCTCGCCGAGCCGTTCCCGGTCGATCCCTGGAACGGCGACAAGGTGCAGTTCTTCAGCATGCTGGAGAAGCCGGCGATGGAATCCGGCGGCGGCGGCATGGTCTCGACCACGATGGATTATGCGCGGTTCTGCCAGATGCTGCTCAACGGCGGCGCGCTCGACGGCAACCGGATCATCGGCCGCAAGACGCTGGAGCTGATGGCCTCGGATCATCTCGCCCCTCGATGTGAAGGTGGACTCGCCGCTGATGCCCGCCGGTCACGGCTTCGGCCTCGGCTTCGCCGTCCGCACTCACAAGGGCATGGCGCCGTTTTCGGGCTCGCTCGGCCAGTACTTCTGGAGCGGCATGGCCGGCACGTTCTTCTTCATCGATCCCGCCGAGGACCTGTTCACCGTGTTCATGATGCAGGGCCCCGGCCAGCGCGAATACATCCGCAACATGCTGCGGGATCTGGTCTACGCGGCGGTGGAGTAAGTCTCCCGGCCCCACCAACAGCTGTCATCACCCGCGCAGGCGGGTGATCCAGTACGCCGGGAATTTTCGATCATTCACGGGCGTCACGGAGTACTGGATCCCCGCCTTCGCGGGGATGACACCGGTGGCGCTGCGCATCCGGGACACACGATCAACTGATCGTCGCGCCGCCGTCGATCACGATGCGTCTGGCCGGTCATGAAGTCGCCGGCCTTCGAGCCCAGGAACACCGCCGCACCCGCGATCTCGTCGGGGATGCCGATGCGCAGCAGCGGCGAGCGCGCGGTCGAGGCCTTCAGGTTCTCCGGATTGTCCCACAGCGCCTTGGCGAAGTCGGTCTTGATCAGGCCGGGCGCGATGCAGTTCACGCGGATATTGTGCTTGCCGTATTCGCAGGCGAGGTTGCGCGCGAGCTGCATGTCGGCGGCCTTCGAGATCGCGTAGGCGCCGATGATGGTCGAGCCCTTCAGGCCGCCGATCGAGGAGACGATGATGATCGAGCCGTCCTTGCGCTCGATCATCTGCGGCACCACCATCGAGATCAGCCAGTTGTTGGCGACGATGTTGTTGTCGAGGATCTTGCGGAACTGGTCGTCGGAGATGCCGGCGAGCGGCCCGTAATACGGGTTCGACGCCGCGTTGCAGACCAGCACGTCGATCTTGCCGAAGGCGCGGTTGCTCTCGTCGACCAGGTTCTGCAGGTCTTCCTTCGACGAGATGTTGGCCGCGCACCGCGATCGCGGTGCCCTTGCCGAACTTGTCGTTGATCTCGCTTGGCGACCTCCTCGCAGACATCGGCCTTGCGCGAGGAGATCACGACCTTGGCGCCGTGCTCGGCCATCCGCTCGGCGATCGCGAGGCCGATGCCGCGCGTCGAGCCGGTGATGACGGCGACTTTTCCCGTCATATCGAACAAGGTCATGTCTCTCTCCCGATGTTGATCCGGCACGATTACCGGTTTTGCTTTTTCAGATTCGAGCTAAGCAGCCTTTGCGGCCTTCGACAACTTGAGGCTCAGGCAAGCTTCGTCGCCGGCGGTTCGACCTCCGGGCCGGCCGGCTGATGCATGGCGTTGTGCGAGGCGTCCGCGATCCATGGCTGCTGATTGACCATCGGCAGCCGCCAGCCATTGTGGCCGTCGCTGGCGAGATGATCGAGCCGCGTCACCGAACAATTGTCGATGTCGAACACCAGGCCCTTCTCGGGCTGGCCGCCGAGCGCCAGGCCGACCGCGGCCTTGATCGTTCCGCCATGGGCGACGACCACGACGTCCCTGCCCGCCTGCTCGGCATTGATGCGCTCGATCGCGCCGCAGGCGCGGTTATACAGATCCATGAAGCTCTCGCCGCCGGGCGCGGGTTCGTCGATGGCGGCGAACCAGTGGCTGCCGACCGGACGGCTGGCGAGGAACGCCGCGCGGTTCATGCCCTGCCACTGGCCGAGATGCTGCTCGGCGAACGCGTTGACATGCGGCATGTCGGATGGTTTGGGGAAGCCCGCGGCCCAGATCGCGTGCGCGGTCTGGTGCGTGCGCTTGAGATTGCTTGCATACCAGACCGCATTGCGCGGCAGGATCTTGCCGACCGCCGCGAACACCACGCGGTCGCTGGTGTCGCAGCCGAGGTCCTTCTGCCCGTAGATGCAGCCGCCGTCTTCGCGCACCGGCGCATGACGCACCCACCACCATCGCGTCGTCACCGTCACTGGCCTGGCTGGATTGGACATCGCAATAGCCCTTCAATAGTGTTCGCTGTCGCTGTACGTCAGAGCGGGCATCGCCTCAAGTCACTCTGGCGTTTGAAATCTTGTTTGAAATTCCGCAAGGCGGCAGACGCCGACCCGCATAACATCACAGGGAGAAACTCATGGGCCGCCTCGAAGGCAAATCCGTCGTCATCACCGGTGCCGGCAGCGGCATCGGCCGCGCAGCATCGCTGCTGTTCTCCCGGGAAGGCGCCAAGCTCGTCATCGTCGACAAGACCGAGGCCGTGAAGGAGACCGCCAAGCTCGTCAGCGACGCCGGCGGCACCGTCGAGGCCGTGATCGCGGATGCGGGCTCCGAGAACGACGTCAAGGCGTTCATCGACAAGGCGGTCGCGAAGTACGGCAGGCTCGATGCGATCTGGGCCAATGCCGGCATCAGCGGCGGGCTGGTGCCGCTGGCCGACCAGACCGTCGAGCACTGGCAGGAAGTGCTGCGCGTCAACCTGATCGGGCCGTTTCTCGCGATCAAGCATTCGATGCCGCACATGATCAGGCAGAAGTCCGGCTCGATCGTCTGCACCGCCTCCGTCGCGGGCCTCAAGGCCGGCGCCAGCGGACATCCCTACGGCGCCAGCAAGGCCGGCGTCATCAGCCTGGTGCAGACCACGGCCTACTCGCTGTCCGGCACCGGCGTGCGCATCAACGCGGTCTGCCCCGGCCTGATCGAGACCGGCATGACCAAGCCGGTGTTCGACCGCGCCAAGGAGCGCGGCACGCAGGACAAGATCGGCCAGCTCAATCCGCTGAAGCGCCCCGGCCAGCCGCATGAACTCGCGGCGATGGGACTGTTCCTCGCCAGCGACGACGCCTCCTACGTCAACGGCCAGGCGATCCCGGTCGACGGCGGCCTCACCGCCTCGATGCCCTATACCGGCAAGCCGGTCTGACGTTTCCGGCAGCATGATCACAGCCCGTCGGGCGGCAGGCCGGTTGCTTCTGCCGCCAGCGCGCGGTGACGGATGCGCTCGCGGTAGAAGGCGTAGAGGCCGGACGCCACGATGATGCTGGCGCCCGTCACCATCATCGCGTCGGGCACGTCACCAAACACGAGGTAGCCGAGCAGCATCGCCCACAGCAGCGCGGAATAGCGGAACGGCGCCACGGCCGAGATGTCGCCGGTGCGCAGCGCCATGATGACACACTGGTAGCCGATCAGCAGCAGCACCGCGGCGAGCGTCAGCAGCCCGAGCCCGCGGCTCGACGGCGGCGTCCAGCCGCCGAGCGGAAACAGGATCGCAGCACCCGCAAGCGTCACCGTCACCGTCGTCAGCAGCGTGATGAACAGCGAGGGTATATGCGCCGGGATCCGCTTGGTGGCGAGATCGCGAACGGCGCAGAAGACCACCGACACCAGCGCAAACAGCGTGAACTGGTTGAAGCCGGCAAGGCCCGGCCGCACGATGATGAGAACACCGATGAACCCTACCGCGATCGCCGACCAGCGCCGCCAGCCGACCGGCTCGCCGAGGGTCAGCGCCGCCCCGAGCGTGACCGCCAGCGGCAGCGCCTGAAAGATCGCAGCCGTGTTGGCGAGCGGCAGATGCACGATGGCGGCCAGGAACGAAATCGTGCCGCCGACTTCGCCGAACACGCGTAGCGCCACCGGCTTCACCACCAGCGTACGTAGCGGGCGCAGCGCGCCCTGGTGCCAGGCCAGCGCCGCGATCAGCACGATCGCGACCACGCCGCGCACCAGCATCATCTGGCCGAAGTTCATTTCCGACGACACCGCCTTGGTGATGGTGTCGTTCATGGTGAAGACCGCCATGGAGACGGCCATGAACAGGCTTCCGCGGATATTCGGGGAGAGCGCCAAGTGAACTAGCGCGCGATCAGGTCGCGCCGGCCTTCTGCGCATACTCCCACGAAGCCTTCGAGAGCGGCACGGTGCGCGCGGCCGACTCCAGCGCCTTGGCGTTGGCCGCGGTGCCGTCGCGGACGCGGCCGGCGATGCCCTGCGTAATGCCGGCCAGCCGGAACAGGTTATAGGCGAAGTACCAGTTCAGGTCGGGCACGGCGCTGCCGGTCACGTTGCAATAGATCTGCGCGGCTTCTTCCAGGCTCGGAATGTTCAGCGCCTTGAGATCGGCATTGACGAGCCCGGGCATGGTCCACTGCATCAGGAGATAGGTGAAGTCGGCCATGGGATCGCCGAGCGTCGACAGTTCCCAGTCGAGCACCGCCTGCACGCGCGGTTCCGTCGCATGGAAAATCATGTTGTCGAGGCGGTAGTCGCCGTGGACGACCGAGGCGCGCGCCTGCGCCGGCACGGTTTTCGGCAGCCACTCGGCGAGCTTTTCGAATTCCGGAATGTGCTGGGTCTCGGAGGCGCGGTACTGCTTGGTCCAGCGATCGACCTGGCGCGCGAAGTAATTGCCGGGCTTGCCGAAATCGCCGAGCCCGATTTTCTCCGGGATCGAAGACGTGGAGGTTGGCGAGCGTCTCGATCTTGCTGGTGAATATCTTGCGGCGGTCTTCCGGCGTCTGGCTCGGCAGCGTCGGATCCCAGAACACCCGGCCCTCTTCCATCGACATGATGTAGAAGGCGGCGCCGATCACGGCGTCGTCGGTGCACAGCGCGTAGGCCTTCGCGACCGGAAAGCCCTGCTTGCCCAGCGCCGCGATGACGCGGAACTCGCGGTCGACCGCATGCGCCGACGGCAACAATTTACCGAACGGCTTGCGGCGCATCACATAGGAGCGGCCGGGGGTTTCGATCTTGTAGGTCGGGTTGGACTGGCCGCCCTTGAACTGCAGGACCTTGAGCGGGCCCTTGTAGCCCTCGACATGCTCGCGCATCCAGGTGTCGAGGTTCGCCTCGTTGATACGATGACGCTCCTCGACTTCCTTGGTGCCCGAGAACTCTTCGTCTTTCCTGACGCCGTCGGCCACGGTGACGCTCCCTCAATCTTCTTAGAGTTTGGGGAGCGCCATCGCAGGCCTCCCGTTAACGCGTAGCGTTTGCATACTTCCGAAGTTCAAGTCTGGCAATGGCGCGGTTGTGCACCTCGTCCGGACCGTCCGCGAGGCGGAGCGTCCTGATATGGGCATAATCCTTTGCCAGGCCGGCTTCGTCGGAGACGCCGCCGCCGCCGTAGGACTGGATGGCGTTGTCGATGATCTTCAGCGCCATGTTGGGGGCCGCGACCTTGATCATCGCGATCTCGGCCTGCGCGGTCTTGTTGCCGACCTTGTCCATCATGTCGGCCGCCTTGAGGCAGAGCAGACGATTCATCTCGATATCGGCGCGCGCTTCACCGATGCGCTGTTCCCACACCGAGTGCTCGATGATCTTCTTGCCGAACGCGGTGCGCGACGCCAGCCGCTTCACCATCTTCTCCAGCGCCTCTTCGGCCTTGCCGATGGTGCGCATGCAGTGATGGATGCGGCCCGGACCGAGACGGCCCTGCGCGATCTCGAAGCCGCGGCCTTCGCCGAGCAGGATATTTTCCTTCGGCACGCGGACATTCTCCAGCAGCACCTGGGCGTGGCCGTGCGGCGCGTCGTCGAAGCCGAACACCGGCAGCATCTTCTCCACCTTGATGCCGGGGGTGTCGAGCGGCACCAGGATCTGCGACTGCTGCTGGTGCTTGGCCGCCTTGAAATCGGTCTTGCCCATCAGGATCGCGATCTTGCAGCGGGGATCGCCGACGCCCGACGACCACCATTTGCGGCCGTTGATGACGTAGTGGTCGCCATCGCGCTCGATGCGCGTTTCGATGTTGGTGGCGTCCGACGACGCCACGGCCGGCTCCGTCATCAGGAAGGCCGAGCGGATCTCGCCGTCCATCAGCGGCTTCAGCCACTTGCGCTTCTGCTCCTTGGAGCCGTAGCGGATGAACACTTCCATGTTGCCGGTATCGGGTGCGGAACAGTTGAACACTTCCGAGGCCCAGGAGATGCGGCCCATCTCCTCCGACAGCAGCGCATATTCGAGGTTGGTCAATCCCGCACCGCGGAATTCATCGTCCTCATGCGAATTCGGCGGCATGAACATGTTCCAGAGGCCTTCGGCCTTCGCCTTCTTCTTCAGATCCTCCAGCACCGGGATCACCTTCCAGCGCGGCCCCTCGGCATCCTGCTTCTCGTAGATCGGCACCGCAGGACGGACATGGGCGGCCATGAACGCGCGCACGCGGTTCAGCCATTCCTTTTGCTTTTCTGACATATCGAAGTTCATGGGGACGCTCCTCACCTCTGGGCTTTTGAAACCGTTGCGCGGCACTGTCCGCCCGCCGTTCACGCCCCGCAACATCTTTCGGGGAGTTCGCACGCCGCAGCGACAATCCGCGCCGGCCGGAGATGCGACACGTTCAAACGTGGATTGACATTTCCGGCCCTTCAAACGATAGTTTCATACAAGTGTTTGAATTGCAACTCCCCTGCCGAGGGACAGATATGTCGAGCGATCGGACCAGATCTGCCATCCTCGCCGCCGCCGAACGGCTGTACGCCGACCGCGGCTTCGGCGACGTGACGCTGCGCGACATCGTCGCCGAGGCCAGCGTCAACCTCGCCGCCGTGAACTATCATTTCGGATCCAAGGACGAACTGATCGCGGAATTGTTCGTCACCCGCTCGATCGCCACCAACCGCGAGCGCCTCAACGAATTGCGCGCGGCGGAAGAACAAGGCGGCGGCCGCGCCAGCATCGACGCCATCCTGCGCGCGCTCGTTGGTCCAACGCTCCGCGGCTGCCTCGGCCCCGATCGCGAGGGCTCGACCGCGGCGCGCTTCATGATCCGCGCCTCGATCGAGTCGGTGCCGCCGATCCGCCGCATCAAGAACCGCGAGGTCGACCACTTGCGGAAATTCATCGCCGCGATGCGCCGCTCGATGCCCGAGCGCGACGAGGTCGAACTGTATTGGGGCCTCAACTTCGCGCTCGCCATGGCGCACCACACCATCCGCGAAAAGGAACGGCTGATGAAGCTGTCGGAGGGAAAGTGCGACCTCAACGACGTCCAGGGCATCATCGACCGCGTGGTGTCGGTATCGGCGCTGGCGCTGACCGGCGGCGAGACGCCGGCGAAGAAGGCGCCCGGCCGGACGGCCGTGCCCCATGGCAGGTTGACCCGGCAGGATTTGTGAGTTTGAAGGCACCAGCCATCGCCGGATAGACACTGTCATCCCCCGCGCAGGCGGGGGATCCAGTACACCGCGGCTTCTCGGTTCAATCATCGCTGTCTCTGCAATACTGGATCCCCGCTTTCGCGGGGATGACGATTGAATATGACGCAGCATTCTCGCGGCATGATCTGCCCGAGCTTTGCATCTTCATTGTCCCTCCGGAAAACAAGAGGGCGCAGGGAAGACCGGGTGCGCGCTGCACCCGCGGTCTCGCGTGCAATTGCGCACTTAAAAACGCGCACACGAGCATACAGGTTCAGCGGAAACACTCCGGCCTTCCCTGCGCAATGGCTTTACGGCTTATAGCGAGTTCTCCCCGGTGAGACGGGCTCTATTGCCACCGTCGCTTCGAAGGTGTCGCCACCTGCGAAACTTGACGCCAGCTTCGGGCGCCAGGACCACACGATTTCGCCGTACGCATCCGCCATGCTCGTCAGTCATGGCATCCGCGTCCATCGCATCTCGCCGCACGTTCGTGACGATGGCCAACGCCCCTCATCCGCCGCGAGACGCGCGAAACTAAGCCACTGATTTGCCCGACGGGTTAAGTGGAATATTTTTGCGCAAAGGGCTGGACAGCGTGATGCGCGAGCCGAAGTTGATTTGCCCGACGGGCAGTTCCTCGTCGTCCCTGCGAACGCAGGGACCATACTTCGTGGCTGTAGTTGTCAGGCGCGTGCGACAACGACTTCGGCCATCCAAGCCTGTGGTTATGGGTCCCTGCGTTCGCAGGGACGACGAGGGGTCGTCATTCCGGAACGTACATTCGGGCGCGCAGTTGCGCGCCCGGCAACACCGGAAAGAAGATCAGATGATCTTCTGCGCCTTCAGACTTTCGAGCTTGGCGTCGTCGTAGCCGATCGTCGCCAGCACGTCCTTCGTATCAGCGCCGAGCAGCGGCGGGGCGCGATAATCTTTCACCGGGGTGCCGGAGAAGAAGCAGCGCTAGTCGCGGCGGCGCGGCGGATATTCACGCTTGAGGCGGGCAATTTCGTCGTCGGAAGCATTCAGGAGTTCCAATGCCGCTGGGGTCAGCGGGCCAACGCCGCACATTCCCAGCACGGCATCGATGCGGCCTTTATATATGACTCGCTTGCTTTCGGAGCCCACCGCTTTGGATGGATCGACGAATTCGTTCGGTTGGACAGCGACGACGGCAGCCTTGTCGCGGGGCCACCATTGCGCGGCCTTGCGGTCGCCGCAACTGTGATCGCACCATTCCTGTATGAGGATGAAAGCCTTCCGATCAATGGACGTCTTGGGTAATCGACCCTTCAGGACCTCGACCCGATCAAAGACCAGCAAGCTGTAGGGCGTATTGGTTTTGCGAAGGTCGGATAGATATCGCGCCGAGGCGAGCCGCCCGCGAAATATGATTGGCGTCAGCTCCAATCGCGCGAGCACAGCTCGCGCCTCTCCATCCTGGCGCTGCTTCTCGGCCGAAGCCTCGACGCCGTCAGCGGCCTGGAATAACCAACTCCCCGGCACGGCGCAATCCAGCGCCGCCGCTTCCATGGGGCAGACCAGAGCGCCGATCAACAAGACTGCAGCGACGAAGCGGCGCATGTCATGTCTCCCTACCGGGTAGCGAACTCGTTACCCGCGCTAGACGATCTTCTTCTCCCGCAGCGCCGCCAGCCTCGCCTCGTCATATCCGATCGTCGCCAGCACATCCTTGGTATCGGCGCCGAGCAGCGGCGGGGCGCGATAATCTTTCACCGGGGTGCCGGAGAAGGTAATGGCATTGCGGATCAGCGACAACTCTTGCTCGAACGGATGGTCGACCTTGACCCGCATGCCGCGCGACTGCACGTGCGGATCGTTGAACACCTGCGAGAAATCGTTGATCGGCCCTGACGGCACGCCGGCCTTTTCGAGCTCTTCGAGCCAGTAGGCGACCGGCTTCTTCAGGAACAATCCGGCAAAGATCGCCATGATCTCCTTGCCGTGGACGACGCGGTCGTTGTTCTTGACGAAGCGCGGATCGGTCGCGAGCTCGGGCGCACCGAGCACCACGCAGGTGCGCTGGAACTGGCCGTCATTGCCGACCACCAGCATCAGTTCGCCGTCGGTGCAGCGGAACACGCCGGCCGGCATGCCGCCATTGCCCCAGGTGCCGCGCCGCGGCGGGGTCTGGCCGTTGACGAGAAAGATCTGCGCGTAGTGCGACAGCGAGGCAATCACGGTGTCGAACAGGCAGACGTCGACATGCTGCCCCTCCCCCGTGTTCCTGCGGTGGTGGAGCGCGGCCAGGATGCCGATCGAGGAATTCATGCCGGTCATGTAGTCGACGATGGAGGGGCCGACCTTCATCGGTCCTGCGCCGGGCTCGCCGTCGAGATGGCCGGTGACGCTCATCAGCCCGCCCATCGCCTGCAGGATCGCGTCGTAGCCGGCGCGTGGCGCGTACGGCCCGGTCTGGCCGAAGCCGGTCACCGAGCAATAGATGATGTCGGGGTTCAGCGCTTTGATCAATTCATAGTCGAGCCGGTAGCGCTTGAGATCGCCGACCTTGTAGTTTTCCATCATCACGTCGCAGCTCTTGGCGAGTTCGCGGACGATGTCCTGCCCTTCCGGGCTCGCGATGTTGACGGTGACGGATTTCTTGTTCCGGTTGGCGCAGAGATAGAACGAGTTGTTGTTGTTCTGCTTGCCCTCGGGATCCTCCAGGTAAGGCGGGCCGAAGGCGCGGGCATCGTCGCCGCCGCCGGGGCGTTCGATCTTGATCACTTCGGCGCCGAGGTCGGCCAGCATCTGGGCTGACAGCGGACCAGCGAGCACCCGTGTCAGGTCGAGAAATCTTGATGCCCGAAAGTGGCAGAGCCGACATGAAATTTCCTCCGAATCTTTTGGCGTTGCGGCGCGGGAACGTGTCCGGCGCGGTCCGAAGCAAGGCGATACACTATTTTGCAGCGCCGAGCCCTGCGTTCGCAGCATGACGCTATCCGTCCCCCGCCCCGCTACGCGCCGGAGGCCGAACGATGCAAGGGCTCAATATCTCGAATAGCCGCCGTGGAATTTGGCATCCGGCAACAGGGGACGTCCAGACAGGTGCGACGGCCCGCCACAGGCGGGCCGCCGATCTACGGGTCACCGTTACCGGTTGGCGTTGGCCCGGGCGCGGCTGGCCCGCCATTCCAAAAATTCACGATACAGCGGATCGCGGTCCCGCGGCGAGGCATCGGCGGCCGCGGCCGGCGCCGGTGCGGCGCCCGATGCGGCCGAGACAGCGGCACCAGCGGCCGGCGGCATGTTGCGGTCGAGCCAGTCCTGCGACGCCTTGAACCGGGTCCAGCCGCTGACGGTTGCCCGCAAGGCGAGCTCCTTCCACTTCGGATGGAACGGCGGCCGCTGCAACTGCGCCACCTTGTCGAACATCGTGTCCACCAGCAGCGACAGGCGGCGGTAACGGTCGCTGTTCGGCGCCCAATTATACGCCGCGAGCACCGCTTCCGCGGCAATCGTCTCGACCGAGGTGCCTTCGGCCACGAGGTTCGGATAGTCCACTGAGGACAGCTTGGAAGGCAGATACTCGTCATGCAGCGGCTTGGCGTAATCGACCGGCACGAGATGCAGGTTGCGATCGGTAATCTGGCTCAGCCATTGCAGCGGCTTGCCCTCGATCGCCACGATCGCGTCCACCTCGCCCTTGCGCAGCATCTCCAGCGCCAGCCGCGGTTCGACATAGAGCAGATGCGGCCGGATCCCCAGCCGCTCGAACACGTTGATCGCGGTCACGAAGGTCGAACTGTCAGGCAGATCGACCACCACCGTCCGGCCATCGAGCTCCTTCATGCTGCCGATCGACTTCGGCGCGAGCACGTGCATTTCCTCGTTGAACATCTTCGCGACATAGACGAACTGGTTGCGGATGTCCTTGGCGAAATCCTTGCGATCGAGATAGGACAGCGTGTCCTTTCGCACGATGCCGGCGTCGACCCCTTTCAGCAGCAGGATGTCCGACACCGCCTGGACGGAGCCGCGGCCCATCACCGGCAGGATCCGCAGATTGGTGCCGTTGTCGAGCACGGACGCGAGGTCGGCGCCGACCTGGGCATAGGTCGAGCCGAACGAGCCGGTCATCAGGCTGACGGTGTTGGCGTTCAACTGGGTCGCGAGGTCGCGCTTGGTGGCGGTGCCGTAGCGGAAGATCGTCTTGAAGGACTCGCTGACGGTGCCCGGATCGATGCCGCTGCGCACGGGGCCAAAGAACTGGAAGCTGCCATTGGTGAACCGCATCATCCGCATCTGCTCGATCGGCGCGTGATCGGACGGGCTGGTGTTCATCAGGATGCCCGGCACCATCATCGGAATCTGCAGACCCTTGAGCGAGCGGGCCTGCTTCATGATGTTCTCGCGCGACAGGTCATCGCCGCAGTTCTTCAGCACCTCGACCATCGTCCTGGCGGCCAGATAGGCGTACATGGCCTGGCCGTTCGACTTGCTGATGCTCGGGGCGTAGCGCTCCATGAAGGCGCTCCATTCGCGGAACTCCGCAGGCCCCGCACCCGCCGGGTCTTCGCCATCCAGCCGGTACTGCGCCGACAGGATTCCTTCCGCGTTTTGCGGGCCCGCCGGCTGGATCACAGCCGAGTAGGATGCCGAAATCGAGGCCAGGAACTGGATCGGTCGCCAGCCCATTTCGGCGCTACGCTTGATCGCCATGGTCGCGAATTTCGGCGTCGTGAAGTGGAGGAAGACGTCGGCGCCCGAGGCCTTCAGCCTGGTAAGCTGCGGGTCGATGTTGGGGTCCGAGACCTTGTAGGGCGCCTCGGCCACGATCGGAATCTTGCCGCCAAGGCCATCCTTCAGGCCCTTGAGATAATCCTTGCCGACGCCGTCATCCTGATAAAGCACGGCAATCTTGCTGCGCGGATGGTTCTCAAGCAGATACTGCGCGTAGATGTATGACTTCAGACAGGTAGGTGGGCAGCCAGCCCATGGTCCAGGGAAACTCGCGCGGCTTGTCGAAGACCGCGGCGCCCGTCGCCACAAAGAGCTGCGGGATCTTGTTCGCATTCAAATAGGGATGGGCTGCCAGGCTGGTATCCGTGCCGAGGCTGGCGAAGATGAACTGGACCTTGTCTTCCTCGACCAGCCTGCGGGTCAGTTCCAGCGTCTTGGCGGGATTGTAGACATCGTCATAGGAAATGAACTTGATCTTGCGGCCCCTGATGCCGCCATCGACGTTGATCTTGTCGAAATAGGCGCCGATGACCTTGCCAATGACGCCGTAGGCCGAAGCCGGCCCGGTGTACGGCACGGTGTTGCCGATCCGGATCTCGTTGTCGCCGGGCCCCGCGGCCAGCGCCGGCGGGGCGAGCAGCACACCCGTGATCGCAATCACCGCCATCGCGGTAGCCAGATTTCGTCCCAGCGCCAAACTCAACCTTGGAATGTTTCGATGCGCTTGCATCATGCGCGAACGCGTGTCGATTCCAGCTCCCATTTCCGCCCCCCTGTGAGCAACAACGATGTCAGTGTTTCCTGATCGCCCAATCAGCGCGGGCACGATTTCAAGCCTAATCGCCAACATTGTGTCTCAATCAGATTCATTTTGTGTCGAGTAAAGGCGTTCAGTGCGGAATGGTTATCCAAGCGTGAGCGGGGTCGCGGAAACTTCACCGCATTGGAGCGAATAGACGCGACTCAACCATTGCGGGTATGCCTGCAACCGGCGCAGCGGCCCCGCGCATGGCCTGCGGCATGCCGTCGGCAATGTCTTGATTCAATTTTTCGGATTGGAGTGGGCCAGCAGAAGCGCTTGCGGCCTGCGAGCGAGAGCGCAAACCCAGCTCGCTGAAATGGAGACCGCTCGCTCGGACGGCTCAACAGAAAATTGGGGCGGGGTCGCCTCGAGGGCACACGAAGCGACCCCTAATCGCACAGTACGCTGGTCGCCCATGGTCGGTCCATCTGCGCGACTGCCACCACGCTAGACCTGTCAGCTTCGGACGCAACGAAAGTCGCTTGTTAAGCTTGATGTCCGCTGCGGAGGTTAAATCTGGAACTCGGCGCGGCGCTTGGAGGAAGGGTCAGCAAGCTCGCCAATCCAGTTCACCGCGCTCATTCGCCTGCTCGTAGAGCGGACCGCGCGCGAACATCTCGCCGAAGCGATCCTCGCGGCCAACGTAGACGAACGCCTGGGTAATCAGGCGCCCTCCGTTCGACAGAGATAGTTCGGCGTCGATCATCACGCGGTCGTATGCGCGTCCCTCGCGCTCCAACTGATCGAGCCGCGCCAGCGTGGCGTCGTCAACGATGTAAAGCTCGCCGGCCACGGGCTTGCCGCCCGGGTCAGGCATGATCACCGGGAAGCTGGTCCCGGCCGGTCTGTAAGGTACGGTGACGGCCTTGTAAGTCAGGACGGTGACGGCCTCGCCCACGAACTCGGCGCCCTCCAACAGCGGGCTGTTCGGGTGTCCCCGCTTGAGCGTGCCGTAGACGAATACACGATGGGTCATGCGTCACCATGCGTAGCGCCCGTTTCAGGGATCGCGGGCAGAAAGTGCCAATCTACCAGTGTTTTGCGGCGGCACATGCACAACGTGGCCTGTTACTTCAACGGCTCATTTGCCATAGAATGCTTCGCTTCTGATGATCCGTCCTGTCGCGTCGAAGTCCATGTATTCGGACGCGCGCGCCTTATCCAGGCGCCACCACACCGTGAGGCGCCGCATTGGCCTGTCCCAGCTCCACGACAGCAATTGAAGATCGGCACTTTTCACGTGGCCATAAGCCTTTTTCCAGTATCGCCTGATTTCTTCCGAGCCCTTGACGACAGGCGAGCCGGTCAGCTTTTCCGCGAGAGGACTGCGCATCTCGGCATCCTCAGAGAAGTGTGACACGACAGCGTCAATGTCGACTTTGCACCAGTTGGCGTGCCAGGTCTCCGCGAAAATTTTCGCTGCATCGAAGTCCATGATCTTCTCGTTCATGCGGGTGCTTCCTCATTCCCTGACATTCGAACGTAATGCGCCGATCGAACATCAGCGCCGTGCCGGTTGCCACAATTCCAAAGATCGCTTGTCACGTCAATCATATTGACTTGAAAATCAGGTCAGTACATTTTCTGCCAACCGACACGCATTGCACGGAGGAAAGAATGGATACTGCTGACAGCCGGCCTCGTACGGGCCTCGACCTCGTCAAGAAGCTCTTCGCAGCCGGCGGCTCGCCGCGTGGGATCGGCAAAACCATGCGCTTTCGGGGAACTTCAGCGGACTGCGGAATTGTTACCCTGGAGGGTCACCCCGATGAGGATTTCTACAATCCGCTCGGGACTGTGCACGGCGGCTACGCCGCGACGATTCTGGATGCCGCCCTCGCCCTGGCTGTGCAAAGCACCTTGCCGCCGGATAGCGGCTATTCGACCATCGATCTGAAAATCACCTATCTGAGGCCGATGACGGCGAGCAGCGCGCCTGTGATCGCGGAAGGGAAGACGCTGCATGAGGGCCGTCGCATCGTTGCCTGCGAGGGCCGTCTCACCGATCGCGAGGGCAGACTGTGTGCGCACGCCACAGCGACATACATGGTGATGACGCGAAGCGAGTGAAATCGGCTGTCACCCGCGCCACGTCAGCGGATACTCGACGGTGGGCACTCCGATGACTATCCAGGACTTGTCGTGATGCGCGGCCTCACCAGCACGGCTTTTGCGATCGGCGCCACGAGAGCTTCGGGCGCCTCCTCCCAGGAAACCACCGTCGGCGTCACGATCATGGGGTCGCAACGGCGCTGCTGGATCAGATCGAGAACCTGCGGCATGTGCGGCCGGACACCGCACAGTCCGACCGACAGGGTGACGTCGCGCATGTACATCTGAAACAACGGAATCGGGGGATCGTCAAAAATGATGCCGATGCACGAACAATGCCCGCCGGTACGCAGTGCGAGCAGCGACGTTCGGAGCCTGTCGTGCGCCCGCGTCGCCGCGATGACGACGTCGTAGTTCTCGTGGAGATCGGTATCGCAGCGGAGCGTAGCGCCGCTGCTGCGGGCGAGTTCATTCCGTGCGGCATCGTCGTCAAAGTAATCGACGTGATCGGCGCCTGCCGCGCGCGCCATCTGCACCGCGAGGATCCCGAGGCTCTCCGTCCCGCCCACGACCAGAACCTTCCCGTTCGGCCGCGATGCCAGCGGGCGGCTTGCCGCCACCCACGCATCCGTCAGATTGTCGCTGACGGATGCCGCAGCGACCGGATCGACGCCGTCAGGAACCTTGACCAGCATGGCATCGGCGAACGGCACGCAGACGCTCTCCGAGAACAATCCTCCCCAATGACCGCCGGCCGGCACGCCGAAGCCGGCGTATTTGCGAACGCCAGTGCAGGCGATGCTGTGACCTGCCAGGCATTGTTCGCAACTTCCGCAGGCGATCTTCCACGGTACCGAGACGACATCCCCGCGGCGCACCGACGCGACGCCCGAGCCGACTTCAAGGACCTCGGCGACACATTCATGGCCGATCGCGAAAGGAGCCTTGAAAGGTGTCTTGCCCGCGATCAGCCGCCTGTCGAGGTCGCAGTTGCAGGCGGCGATCGGCCGGATGATCGCGTCGAACGACGTCTTCATCTTCGGTGACGGCTTGTCCAGCCATTGCAATTTGCCCGGCTCAACGACGGTCAATTCCCTCACGACGTCCTCCCGAAGGGTCGTCGTGCAAGGCTTTGCATACGTGCAATCCGATCGACCTTACAAGTCAATATAGTTGACTTGATACGGCTGTCAACGGCTGTCCGCGGCAGCGCGGCAAATCCGATCAGAGTTCGGTCGCAGCCTCCGCCATCACTGCCTTCCATGCCTTCTGCCCGGCGTCTCCGACCTTGGCGAAGGCGCGTCTCATCACCTGCCGCTCAAACTCCGACGCTTTCTCCTCCACCTTCTTTCCCCTGGCCGTGAGGTTGAGGATCTTGAAGCGATGTCGCGCCGGATCACGGGAAATCGCCACATAGTTCTGTTCGACCAGTTGCTTCATCGGTCGATGGAGAGCCTGCTTCGAAACGGAAAGCACGGCCAGCAGGTCCGAGACCGTCATCCCGCCGCCGCGAGCGATGGTATCGAGAATCCTGTGATGAACCCGCGACAGGTCCAGGGTGGCGAGATATTCGTCGGCACGGCGGGTCATTCCCCGCAAGCCGAAGTACATCAGTTCGAGCGCATCGTCCTCGGGATGGATTTTGCCGAGTTCAATCGAACCGGCGCGAGTCTTGATGGCTGACGGCATTTTTCCCGGCGGAACATGACGGCGAGCAAATCAGTCTGTTGAAAACGGTGTTGGAGCGGGTGAAGGGAATCGAACCCTCGTATTCAGCTTGGAAGGCTGCTGCTCTACCATTGAGCTACACCCGCGCTGGGGTTGAACTAACACGCCGCGAACGCGGCCTCAACCCGCCCGGCTGAAGCCTCCCGGACCGCGCGAACCGCCCTGTTCCAGGGCCGGCCCAGGGCCATCTGGGGGCCTTAACAGCGGGTGATTCGCCGCCTATATTGATGTTTCCACTAACAACGAAAGGAGGTGATCCAGTGTCTTTTACCAAGCGCTGTCACCTCGCTGGGATCGCCCGCTAGGCTTGCGTTTTTAGCCTGGCATCGGGGCGCTCTCAGCCCTGGACCAGCGAGCACAATTGTTGGGGCGCGGCGGGAGCGATTCCGCCGCGCCTTTTCATTGCCGGACGTGTATGCAGCCGCGTCAAAAGCCGCAGAGATTGACGAAGCGCGGGCGCGGGCCGCGGCGGCTTTCGACGATGCGCTCGCCGCCATTGGTGGCCGAACTGCCGTAGTAGCGATGATGACCGGTGACGTCGTGCCAGTCACCCGACTGCGACGATGACGGCTGCGATGCGCGGGATCTGGCGGCATCGCAGATGATCGTGGCAGGCTGGCGTCGCATGACCGTCTCCGTAGCATGGCGTGCGTGTTGGCTCGCGTTCTGCTCATCAGTCGTGCACCTGCCGCGGCACGTTCAAGAACATCGGGATATATCGTGTTTCCGGAGTGTTTCGTGGCGGGCATTTGTCGGAATTCGCCGCACCGAAACGTCCTCAAAACGGGCGGCCGGTCCGGCACGCCCGCGCAACGAGCCCATGCAAGGAGAAAGCGATGCTCTATGCCATCCTGGCCTATCACGTCGAAGCCGAAGTCATGTCCTGGACGCCGGAGGAGGATGCGGCGCTGATGACCAACCTGCTGGCGGTCCATGACCGGCTCAACGCCCACAAGCTGCTGGGGCCGGCGGCGCGGCTCGGCGCCACCGCAAAGGCCCGCACCTTGCGCGGCCCGGGCGCCGGGGTCGTGCTCGACGGGCCGTTCGCCGAGACCAAGGAGCAGTTGCTCGGGACTATACGTGGTCGATTGCGCCAGCGAGGACAAAGCCCTCGACGTCGCCCGCGACCTGCGCCGCGTCAACCCGTCGGCGGTCTACGAGATCAGGCCGATCCTGCTCTATCTGCCGGGCGCGTCCATTCCGGAGACCGCGAGCCCCTGAGGCCTCCAGGGGCGGCGGTTGACCGCCAGGCCAGTTTGCAACGCATTTATGAGCGGGGCCGAATTAAGCCGCATGTTATCTGCTATCCTGCCCTGCGATTCGCGAGGAATTATCGACATGATATTCTTTAAGCGTGAACTCGCCCCGGTCGAACGGTTTGAGAAGGCGTTAAAGGACAAGCTGGCGGCGCGAAAAGCGCTGGCCGACAAATTGAGTGCCGCTGAAAACGTATTTTCAGAGAAGCGTGCGGCGGCCGAAAAGCTGGCGATGGCCGGCGCCACCACCGCCAAGCTCGGCCGGGCCGAAACCGACCTGCGCACCGTCGAGGACCGCGCCAAGACATTGCGTGCTGCCCTGGTCGAGTTCGACGAGCAGATCGTCACGACCGAACGCGCGTTGACGGACGCCAAGACCCAGCGCGACCGCGAACTGACGGCGGACGCGATCGAGTCGATCGCCGCCGCCATCGAGCAGGCCACGCCCGGCTTCGATGCCGCCTCGGCCGCGCTGGTCGATGCCGCGACGAACACGTCGTTGTCGATACCGGAAGCGACACGGTTTTCCGCCAGCGTGGAAGCGATGCGGCGCGAGGTGCTCACCGCGGCGGAGTTGATCTGCTGGGAACTGCGATCCGCCGGCGTGCGGACGCGCGCGGGTAACGGCAATATCGCCATCGGCGCGCCGGCCGAACCGGAGCAGCGGCCGTCGCAGGAGATCGAGCGCCAGATGATCTACACGCTGAGCCCAGTGCTCTGGCGCGAGGGCAGCGAGCTGCGCAAGGTGCCGGCCTTCTCGCGGGTCGGGCTGCCGAAGACGCTGCTGCCGCTTGCGCTCCAGCACCAGCATGTCGACTTCCTCAACGCCCGGCGCGTGCTGACGCTGATGCAGGTCCATGGCAGCGAACGGCTCGACGAGAATCAGCCTGCGGATGATCTGCCGTTCGTCGATCTCGATGCGCTGGGTGCGGAGCCGGCGGAGACGACGGAGAGCGCGCAGTCGGATGTGGCGTAGGCGATTGGTGGGGTGACGGCGGGCTTTTAGCGGCCAGTCCGTCTACGCTTTCGCTTTGCTCAAGCTACGCGAGGCTTGCCTGGCCGTAGCTCGCGGCCCCGGCCCGCCTGCGCCCTTTGGGCTTCGGCGTGGCAGCCTTCTCTCGCTTCGCGAGCGAAGGCTGGTGGGGGAAGAAGGACTCGAACCTTCGAAGTCGTAAGACGGCTGATTTACAGTCAGCTCCCTTTGCCACTCGGGACACTCCCCCGTTTAACAGCATCGCAAACCCAACCGCCTGGAGGCGGCACTTGAGGCCATGGATGACGTTAGTACCGCGAGCCGATGGCGCGCTCCCGGTCGGCGCGTTTATGGGCGATGGGCCATGGCAAAGTCAACCAAGGCCAGCCGGCAAAAACGCCCCCAAACGACCCAAATTGCCATAATCGGGAACCCATGACACAAGCTTGGACATGAGCGATCGCGACCGAAAACCGCCGTTCCGCCGTGGCGGCGGCAAACCCTTCGAAAAAGGGCGGAAATTCGCGCGGCCGGCGGGCCGCCGGGAGCGGGATTCGAGCCCCGACGGGCCGGTGATTCTCTATGGCTGGCATACGGTGACGGCGGCCCTTGCCAACCCGGAGCGCCAGAATCCGAAAGCTGTTCCTGACCGAGAATGCCGCCCGCCGCCTCGCCGACGAAAATATCGACACAAGGGTTCCCCCCGAAATCGTCCGGCCGAACCTGATCGACCAGCGGCTTGGGCCCGACGCCGTGCATCAGGGGCTGCTGGCGGAGGCCGATCCCCTCGACTCGCCCGACATCGATACGCTGGCGCAGGAAGGCATCGTGCTGGTGCTCGACCAGATCACCGACCCGCACAATGTCGGCGCCATCATGCGCTCGGCGGCGGCGTTCGCGGTCAAGGCGATCGTCACCACCGCCCGCCACAGCCCGGAGGCGACCGGCGTGCTGGCCAAGTCGGCCTCCGGCGCGCTGGAACTGGTGCCGCTGGTGACGGTGCAAAACCTCGCCCGCGCGCTGACCGAACTGAACGACCGCGGCTTCATGACGGTCGGGCTCGACAGCCAGGGCAGCGAGAACCTCGGCGCGGTGGCGCTGCAGCAGCCCCTGGCGCTGGTGCTCGGCGCCGAAGGCAAGGGCCTGCGGCAACTGACCCGCGATACCTGCAGCCTGGTGGCGCGGCTCGACATGCCCGGCGAGATCAAGAGCCTGAACGTGTCGAACGCCGCGGTGCTTGCGCTCTATATCGGCGCCAGCCGGCTTGGCCTGATGAAGTAGAAAAGCGCCCGCTCGCGGCAAGCGAACGGGCGCTGAAGCTTCTCGGAATGGCCGGTCAGTTGTAGCTGCGCACCACGCGGCGGCCGTGGAAATAGACCGCCTGCGGCCGGCGGTGCCAGTGGCGGTGGTAATGGCGGTGCGGGCGATAATACGGACGCCCATAGCCATAGCCGGAGACGAAGCCCTCGCGATAGACGCGCGGCGGCGCCCAGTTGCCCGGTCCGGTAAAGGTCGGGCCCTGGTTGACGTAATAATACTGCTGTTCCGGATCCGGCAGCCGCTCGCGGGTCCAGCCGACGCAGGGGTTGCAGGGCGAATAGCCATAGGTCGCGACCGGCGAGACATAGACCGGCGGCTGTACGTAGACCTGCGGCTGCCCGCAGGCGGTCCAGCCGCACGCCATCGCGGGCGCAGCCGCCATGACGGCAACGGCCGCAATCAATCCTCTAATCAAATGACGCATTACTCTCTCCTGTGGGTGCCTTCGTTGGCGTGGTCTTGCTTAGCGTGGAAAATGCGGCCGCCGGCGCCAGTCATCCTGCTGCGGCGCGTAGATGATGGCGGGTGGATCGACGGGAACGTTGGATTGCGCCGGCAGCGGCGCCGATTGCGCCGACCAGGACTCGTGAAAGCTCTCGGCAGGCTGCGGCAGCCGACGGTTTGCGGGCGGTTCGATTTCGAGGCGTCCGTAGCCGGGCATGCGGCCGGCGCTGGGATAATAATGGCCGACGCGCGGAACCGGATCGATATAGCGGCCGCCATAGATGGTCGGCTGGACCTGGTTGTTCTGGCCGAGCCCCCACATACCCTCGACCACCGTATAGGATGCATCGACGCCGTTAATGATGATGGGCACGCCGGGGCGGCCGGGAATGACGATGTCGAAGCCGCCACCGGCAAGGGCCGTTGACGTCATCGCCATCAAAAAAGCCAGTGTTACGCCAACGCGCATTGCCTCGAACCCGCTCCTTGGACCCGCTTTCCTCGACGGCAATTCTAATCCAACGGTCAATTTCAGAGGTTAAGGCCGCCGGCCAAACTGCCGATAAGGCTAACGCGCAAGGCGGGATGGCCGTTCAAATCCGAAAAGTCGCCGTAGCCAATCGTTAAGGTCTGCGGGACCGCGACCCGGGATGGGAGACCGACCCGGCGGCGGCCGGTCGATTGTCATTTGCCCGACGATATCGCACCATCCGGCTCTCCTTCTCAGTGCAACCGAAAAGCCCGCCATGCCGCAGACCAGGAACGCAGCCAAGACGCCCGCCAAGAACGTGCTGTGGATCATGTGCGACCAGCTTCGCTACGACTACCTCGGCTGCACCGGACATCCCGTGCTGAAGACGCCGAACATCGATGCGATGGCCAAACGCGGCGTGTTGTTCTCGAACGCCTATGTGCAGTCGCCGATCTGCGGCCCGTCGCGGATGTCGTTCTACACCGGCCGCTACATGCGCTCGCACGGCTCGCACTGGAACGGCTGGCCGCTGCGCGTCGGCGAACCGACGCTCGGCGATCACCTGAAGAAGATCGGCGTCCGCAACGTGCTGGTCGGCAAGACCCACATGGCGCCAGACCTCGAAGGGCTAAAGAATCTCGGCATCTCCCCGGACTCGATCATCGGCGTCCACGTGTCGGAATGCGGCTTCGAGCCCTATGAGCGCGACGATGGCCTGCATCCGACGGGCCGGCCGCGTCCGGCCTATGACAACTACCTGCGCCAGCATGGCTACGACGCCCCCAATCCGTGGGAGCACTGGGCCAATTCCGGCGCGGCTGACGACGGCAGCCTGCAGAACGGCTGGCTGCTGGTTCACGCCGACAAGGCCGCGCGCGTGCCGGACGAACATTCGGAAACGCCCTACATGACGCGGCGGGCGATGGAGTTCATTTCAGAAGCCGAAGACGACGGCCGCCCGTGGTGCCTGCATCTGTCCTACATCAAGCCGCACTGGCCCTACATCGCGCCGGAGCCCTATGCCAGCATGTACGGACCGCAGGACGTCAAGCCGGTGATCCGCTCGCAGGAAGAACGCGCCAACGCCCACCCGGTGTTCGCCGCCTACATGGACATGCGCTATTCCCGCAACATGTCGCGCAACGAGGCGCGCGAGAAGGTCATCCCGGCCTACATGGGCCTGATCAAGCAGATCGACGACCAGATGGGGGTCCTGATGCGCTTCCTCGAAGAACGCGGCCTGCTCGACAACACCATGATCGTGTTCACGTCCGACCACGGCGACTATCTCGGCGATCACTGGATGGGCGAGAAGGATCTGTTCCACGCGCAATCGGCCAGGATCCCGCTGATCGTGATCGATCCTTCGGCTGCCGCCGACGCGACGCGCGGCACCGTGAACGACGCATTGGTCGAGGCGATCGACCTGGCGCCGACTTTCATCGATTATTTCGGCGCGACGCCGCCGGACCACATCCTCGAGGGACGATCGCTGCTGCCCCTGCTGCACGGCGAACGGCCTGCCGGCTGGCGCAAGGCGGTGTTCTCCGAATACGACTATGCGATGCAGGATGTCCGCGTGATGCTGGACCAGCCGATCGAGCGCTGCCGCCTGTTCATGGTGTTCGACGGCCGCTGGAAATTCATTCACGCTTCCGGCTTCCGCCCGATGCTGTACGACCTCGAAAGCGATCCGCAGGAATTTGTCGACCGCGGCGCCGACCCTGCCTGCGCCGACGTGGTGGCGCGGCTGCAGTCCGAGCTGTTCGACTGGGCGCTGCACCCGAGGATGCACATTACCACGCCAAACGAAAAGATCGCGGCCTATGCTGCCCAGCAATTGCAAGTGAAGAACGGCGTCCTGATCGGGATCTGGGACGAAGCGGAACTGGGCGCCATCAGGGAGAAGATCGGCGTCAAGCCCTGAGTTCCCGGACCGGCGCGCGCCCCTCGTATTCTGCGCTGGCGCCTGGCCAAAACCGGCGTTTCGGTGTTGCGGCAGAGACACGTCGTGTTGGTATATTGCGGCCACTCACGCCACGTTTATTGCAGTTCCGTTCGCGCGGACGCTACGGTCGCCCCGGCGAAACACTTCGCAGCCTTTCGAGGAGCGCAATGAAGCCATATCGCGACAATATCGGATCTGTCGGCGGGCTATCCTTTCTCGGCCGGCCGTCCTTGTCTCGGCTGTACGTGATAGCGATCGCGGCGTTGCTTCTCCTGCCGATCGGCGCAAGCCCCACTCAGGCAAGGAACTCGGCGTCGGCGGCTTCGACCGCCCACGTCTATCTGCTTCGGGGTGTGCTCAATATCTTTTCGCTGGGTCTCGATGACATCGCGGCACAGCTCCGCGCGCAAGGCATTCCCGTCACGGTGGCGAACTTCGCCTCATGGTCGTCGCTCGCCGACGAAGCCGCCGCCGGATACAGGAGCGGCAGGATCAAAACGATCATTCTGGTCGGGCATTCCTCGGGCGCCACCGCACTGCCCGACATGGTCGCCAAGCTGGATCAGCTTGGCGCGCCCGTTAAGCTGGCAATCGGGCTGGATTCGGTGTTCCGCACCAAGCTCTCGGGGCGCGTGGGACGCTACATAAACTTCTACATCGCCAACGGCGCCGGCGAGCCGGTCGCGGCGACCGGGCAATTGCAGGGCAAGCTCGAGAATATCAATGTGCAGAGCGTCCCCGGCGTCGGGCACATGTCCATCGAAAAGAACCAGATCATGCAGCGCAAGGTAATCGGCGAGATCAACGCAGTCGTCTTCGGGCGGTCTGCACCATCCTCGGGGGCGCAGAGCCCGCGGCAGCCTGGAGCGGCAGGCGCGGCAAGGCCAGGCTCGGCAAGGGCCGCAGCGGTACGTGAGTAGTCCAAACGCCCTCGCCGAAGCGACGAATGCCGCAAATTCTGCTGATTCCTCGACGATAGATCATCCGTAGAGCGCCCGATGGCGCGGCCTGCCAATTCTTGAGGTCAGGCGTCCTGACGGAAGGCAAATGGGAAGTACGACGCAGATTGCGGCCGTGGCAATTCGTGCAGCCCTTTCGGTCTGCATGCTGTCGGCTGTCTGCAATCTGGCAGTCGCCGGTCCGGCCGCCCGCACGACCAATGCCGTCGCGACGGTCGTTCCCGACGCCCCACCAGCCGTGGCCCCGCCGCAGGCGCGCGTCTATCTGTTCCGCGGTGCGCTCGGCCCGATCTTTTCGCGTGGGATGGACCGCCTGACCGATCGTCTCCAGAAGGCCGGTATCCGGGCTGACGTCTACGAATTCACCATTTGCCGGCTGATCGCGGATCAGGCCATCCGCGATTTCCGTGACAATGCTGCTCCAATCGTCCTGATCGGACATTCGATGGGCGGACTGTGCGCCCTGACGTTCGCCGGAATGCTGAAGTCCGAGAACATCCCGGTCAGCCTGGTGGTCACCGTCGATCCGGCCCACGCGAGCCCGAAGGTGCCGCTGAACGTCGAGCGCTTCATCAACATCTTCCTGTCCGACAGCGTATTGGGCGGCGGCGATGTGGTGGCGGAGCAGGGTTACCAGGGACACTATGCCAGCTTCGATTTGAAGCAGCACGAGGAAGTCACCCACATCAACATCGACAAGATGGATTCCGTCCACGCGCAATTGGTGACCGCGATTACGCAGCTAGCGACGACGCCATTGCCGGCCAAGGGTAAGTCATCGCCGCTGCGCTACGTCGTTCCTCCCGATGCCCCGCTGGAGCTGTGGGACAGCGGCACGCCGCAACTCGCCCGTTCGGGGGATACATTGCAGAGGCTAGCGACACTCAATGGCGTGCCGCTGTGGTCGCTTACCCAGGCCAATCAATATTCGGACAGTGCACCGCTGTCGGTGGGCCAGCGCGTCCTGGTTCCGCGCCGTCTCTTGCCACCCGTCGCGACAGCAGCGGCGGCATCGCGACCGAAACGGTAGAGGTCGTCAGGTGGGCCGCAGGAACGGAATCAGCATCGGAACGCGGCGGCAATACGATCCATAGGCATCTGCACCGAGTTCAGCCGTGAGGAAGCCCTCCTCCATGCGCGCCTTCAATCCCATGCCGAGCGAAATCAGCGCCGCGCCCAGTATCGCGGTCACCGTTCCGACTGCGATGCCCGTCACCAGCATCCCCGCGATAAGCCCCGTATAGATCGGGTGACGCACCATCCCGTAGGGCCCGGTGTCGATGACCTGATGGCCCTCCTTGTGCGTGATCGCGTTCGACCAGAATCGTCCGAGATGAATTCTCGCCCACCAGGTGAACGAGATCCCTGCGAGGACGAGGCACGCGAGCACGTAGACGCCGACGCTGCCAAACTGCCAGAGCGGCTTTTCTCCCAGCACCTTGCCGGCCAACGGCATGAAAAGGACGGCGCCTGCGAGAATGGGCAGACGGTATTTGAGCAAGTCCAGGGTCATCACGTGTTTCTTGGTCTGACCGGACCAGAACGACGCCACGACCCAGCTCATGACCCACAGAATCCAGATGATGGCGAGCAACTGCGTGGGCCAGGTCGTGGTCCAGCCACTCAAGGCAAAAGCGAACCATTGACTGGGATCATTCAGCATGTCGCGGACCGCCTTGTACGATTATGTTCGATCAACGTCCGAACCGGCGCTCGACGTGAAACGGTCGAGGGCGCGTTGTCGGCGCTAAATCCCATTCAGGTTGATTGTGGCCGCCGCCAAGCAGATGCGCAATGGTTTCACGCAGGACGGATTCGACGGGCGCCGGCGCATAGCCAAGTTCTCGTCGTGCTTTCTCGATCGACAGCGCGCCGGCCCGCATTGCGATCCGAACACCTTCGACCGTGCCGGACGGAGGCCGGCGCGTCACATGATCGGCGATGAACTCCAGCGTTGCCGTGACCATTTCGGCGACCTTGCCGTTGACCTGAATGCAACGGACGCGACGGCCGCTGATCTCAGCCATGACTTCGAGAACCCGTCGCAACGGTATGCTCTCGCCCCCGAGCACGTAGCGATGCCCTGCTTGTCCGCGCTCCATGGCAAGGATCAATCCTTCGGCGGCGTCGCGCACGTCGACGAGGTTCATGACGAAATCAAGATGCAATTGCAGACGCCGGCCGAGAAAATACCGGAGCATGGCCGTCGGCGAAGTCATGCTGTGATCGTGAGGACCGACCGGCATGGTGGGACAGCCGATGATGACGGGATATCCGGATGCGGCCGCCTGCATGGCGAAACGATCCGCAAGCATTTTCGAGCGCGTGTATGGACCCGGCATGTCGTCCGGCAGCAGCGCATCGTCGGCGACTGGAACCACCGACGGCGAGGCACGGAACAGAATCGATTCCGTCGAGCAGTGCAGGAAGCGCCTGATGCGGCGCTTGCGCGCGGTCTCGATGACGATCTCGGTGCCGCCGAAATTGACAGCGTGGAAATCGGCCTTGCGCGGTACCCACATCCCGGGCAGGCCGGCCAGGTGATAGACCTCGTCGACCCCATCCATCGCGCGGTCCACCAGATCCCGATCAAGCACCGATCCGCTGACATGCTCGACCTGCGGCAACGCGCGTGGCGGCGGCTGAAGATCGAGCACCCTCACCTGCCGCCCCCGCGCGATCAGCGCCGAGACCAGGTGCTTTCCAATGAATCCACTGCCGCCTGTGACCAGTATACGCATCATGCTACGGCTGCACTCGAGCTGAACTACCCGAGATCAAGAGGCCGCACCTTGCGGCTGCCCCTGGATAATGCCGGCGAGATCACGCCGGAAGCCCAGCGCGATAAAAAGCTTCGCCATGACAAACATCGGGCCCAACAACAGGTGAGTCGGATTGTCGACCAGCGCCGGCTGCCGCCCTTCGAACACGCGGTGCCCGATGATCTGCGATGCGACGCCGACGACGATCAGGATGGCCGTCAACGACCACATGCCGGCCGTCGTCGTATGACCAACGATCGCAGCAGCGGTCGAGAGCAACACGATCGCCGCCGCGAGGATACCGGCGCCGAGCGCGAAGTCGAGCAGCAACCAATAGACCAGCACCGGTATGACCGCGATGGCGGCCACGCTGGTCTGGATCCCGAATACCGTAACGGTCCAAAGGCTCAGGGGAAGGATGGCCGCCAGGAACAGGAACACGATGCCGAAGACGTGCATCGCGCAGTTCCACGGGTCACGGTGATATTCGACATAATCCGCAAGCTGCCGCCGAAAATATGAACTCATGCGGTGCTTATCCTCTGTTCCGTTGGCAGACATCGCAGGACCGATCAACTAAAACCCGGCACGCCTGCTTCGATGCCCAACTCCGTTGGAGACACAAGGGTACTTAAACTTGGGAATCAGCGGCAAGTCAAAGCACGGCCCCGACACATTTCGCAGCCCTACCGTGTGCAAAGGCCAGCTTCGACAAATCATGCAGTAATTAAGGCAAATAATGTGGTGCGGCGGCCGCGGGGACCGCCATAAATTGCGACAATTTCCCACAGGTGCTGCCGTTGACCGCGGTCACCGCCGTTCTTGCGCGTGCACGGGGCTGCCTGCGCCGCAGCACAAGTGCGTCGTCGCAACAAGATCAGGGCCGATATCCCACGCAGACAATCGGGATCAAGCCTTAAGACCAGCAATGGTCATTGCGGGGGCGGAACCACCCGAGCAAACAAACGTCCGACATTCCGTCCCGGCATCAAGTAACCGTGAGACGTGAGGCGGTTCACATTCGGGAATTGCAAGTTGATCTAAGGCCGTCGCAAACCCGGTATCGGGAGACATGCGATGCCATTGTTCAACAGCCAAATCCACTGGCAGGGAATAAGCACTACGGTAGTGGCCGAGCTCGCCACCTTGCTCGCAATTGCGTTCGCCGTCGTTGGTTACATCGAATGGTCATCGAACGCTGCGGTCGCCGAGTTCATGAGCACGATCGAGTCGCCGGCATCTGATCCGAGCCATGCCAGCAAATCGCCGGATCAGATCCAGTCGCTCCAGGGACCGACCGGCTGCCCGCTTGGCAAGCGGTCGCCACCAACCCGACTGCTCATGCCGTAGACCTGCACAGTTCAGTCTCGTGTGCCTGCCGCGTTCATCGTGCGCGACCGGACAATTTTCATCCGCGGCCGACAAGCTCAAGCGGCGTACGGTAGAGTTCGTTACTCTCTCCGTCGGTGACGCGCACGGCACATCCCGTCGAACGCAGTTCGGGACGAACGATGCGAAGCTCGCTCGCGAGGCTATCCGCCTTGTCGATCGCGTTCTCCGTGTTTTCGAGAATCATGCCGCCCTGATTCCTGAATTCCGCGCCGATGACGAGATCAAAATTGAAGTATGGCATTGTGGTTCCCTGCCAAGTTTCAACTGCAGCGAATCTAACCTGAGTCTGGTTGGTTCCCTCATTACAACTCCGCTTTCGACGCCTGATGCTCGTCACCTGTTGCGTTTCGGTACCGCGACCGCATCATCGCGTGCACATTGCTCGATGCGATACTTGCGTGTCACGGGTGCTGTCGCGCCGTTTCAGGTAAGGCAAGCGGGTAATCAATTGATGAGTGAGCTAACCCGCGAGGCTGAGCACCAGCGCAATGGCGCCGACCAGAATGAGGCTGACGGCCCAGACCGTCTCCAGGTTGAACCAGCTACGCGCCACGAATTTGAGGCCGAGATAGCGGTAGACGAGCCACGCCAGAACGCCGCCGGCCGCAATCATCGCGGTAGCATGGACGATGGCGACCAGCACCGCCATGCCGAGATTGGCGTTGATGAGCGTGCCGGCGGCCTCGTGTCCGCTGTCGAGGCCGGCTTCCCTGCAGAGCCCGAGATAGATCGGCACCAGCATCAGTCCCGCGCCATGCGCGAGAGCAACCGCAAACGACCAGAGCGCCAGTTGCGTCGGCGGGATCCGTGCGAGCGCACGCGGATGGCTCCGGCCGACCAGCCGGAAGATGCCGAACGCGATAACCAGTAGGCTGGCGCCAATTTGAATCTGGCGCTGCCATTCGACAAGGGCGATGAGCAGCGCAAACGGAAGCAGCACCAGCAGCATCGCCAGCAGATGACCGGCCGCGAGCGGCCAGAGCGCAGCCAGCAGCGCCCGCGAACGCCGCGCCATCAATCCCGCCGAAACCGCGAGTGGCCACCCCATTCCCGGATTCAGGCCGTGGTAAAGGCCACTCGCGATGACAGCCAGCCAAAGCCAGGCAGGTGTCCAGTCCGCTCCGCTCAAATTCAGGCCGAGGGATAGCAGAAGGAATCGGTCGAGCAGTCACCGCCGTCGAGCCGGATCTGATGTGCCCGGTATCCTTCAGGGAAACTCACCCAGTAGTCCTTTGCCAGCGCGAGGCCGCCGTTCGGATTGGCGTTGGCCATGACCTCCGCGCCCGGAACACCGCCGGGATAGAACTGGTCGTCCCATGTCGAATAGAGCGAGTTGGTCCAGTACACGCGCTTGCCGTCGCGGCTGATCTCGACCATTTGCGGCCCGCCAGCATAGAGCTTGCCGTTCGGGTGCGCCGTCCGGCGGGCAATGCCGCCGATGTGAACCGATCCGGCAAGCTTCGGCTTCCGGGGATCGCTGACATCGTATTGGCGCATCTCGCCGGTGCCCCAGCAGGAGACATAGAGAAACCTGTCGTCCATCGACAGGTCGATGTCGGTGACCAATGGCGGCACCGCGCCAAACCCCTGCAGGAGCGGCGGCAACTGCTCCTTTGCGGCTGGCTCGGGCGGGATCGTCGCGGTCTTCTCAATGTGGAATTTCTGCCCCTCCCGCCACCACGTCCAGATCGAGCCTTCGAGATTGGTGGTGTCGACCACGACGCCGAGGAAGCCGTATTCGCGGACGGGATCGTGCGCGGGGCGGACTTCCAGCGCCATCTGGTGGTTGGCGCCGAGATCGATGGTCTGGACGTTCTTGCGCGCGCGCAGATCCCAGAAGTGAATCCGATGGCCATATTTGTTAGAGAGCAGATCCTCCGGCACGATCCCGTTCTCGAACTGCGGCGGCAGCGCCCACTCGCTCGTCACCATGTAATCGCGCGGCAGGTTCCACCAGAAGTCATAATGCAGGTTCTGCGAACCGCGATCGATCTCCCACCGTCCGAGAACCTCGAAGCTCTCGCAGTCCATGATGAAGACGCCGGGCGGTCCATCGGTGCCGTCCTTGCCGCCGCCGCCGAGCGTCGAGACGTAGATGCCTTCCGGCCCGCAATGCACCGTGTGAGGCCGCGAGTAGCCGGTCTTCCTGAAGATTTCCTCGGGCTCGATGATCTTGTGTATCTTCGCCTTGGTGGGATCCGGCTTGGTGTCCACGATATAGATCCGGGAAGAGCGGATACCGGGGATGATGAGGTAGCGCCGTTCGAGGAACGCGTGGCCTGCGAGCGGCGATAGCGCCGACGAGCAGGCATTCCAGCCAAAATGATGAAACTCGTCGCCCTTGTTGGGCATCGTTACGGTGTGCACGACCTGGCTGTAGGTCGAGGAGCCGGGCTTGACGTCGATCACGGCGAGCGCGTCGGGTTTCGAGAAGTCCGGACTGAGCAGCAAGGTATAGGCGAAGCTCTCGGGCGGAGCTTCCATCGCAAGCCTGGGCGAAGCGTGAAACGTCGGATCGGGCCGGATCGTCATTGTACTGCCTCCCTGTTCGCGTGAAGATGCATGGGCAGCTCAGCGGCGGCAGCAGCAAAGGATAAAGCCGGCTCGTACGAGTTTGTTGCGAGTGCCGCCGGCCGGGGTCGCCTGGTGTCACTATTGGCCGCAAAATAAATCACCAATACGGCGCGCTGAACAGAACGCAGTTGGCCGCGATCGCGATCAGATGGGCGGCGTAGCCCCTCATGGCGAGGAGCGCGTCTTCGCGCGTCTCGAACCATGAGGCCCCGCCGGAGCACGTCGCCATCCGTCGAGACGGCGCTTTCGCGCCTCCTCAGGATGAGGTCGGAGCGCGCGTCAATTCGTGATCTTGTAGCCGGTTTCTTTCACGATCGGCTGCCAGAAGGCGGTATTGGCGGCGAGTTCCCGGGTCAGACCTTCGGGTGTCGAACCGATCTGGATCAGGCCGATCGCCAGAAGCTTCTCCTTTGCTTCGGGCTTGGCAAGCGCGGTGGCCGCCGCTTCGCTCAGCTTTTTCGCGAATTCCGGTGAACTGCCGGCCGGCAGCCACATGCCGTACCAGCCGTCCGCGACCAGATCGACGCCGCTTTCCTTCAGCGTCGGCGCATCGGGCAGGAACGGCGAACGCTGCGCGCTGCCGACCGCGAGAATCCGGACGTTGCCCGCGCGATGCTGCGGGATGGCGTCAGTCAGCGTGGAGATGGCGAACGGCATGTGGCCGCCGACCAGGTCGTTGATGATCGGCGCGCTGCCGCGATAGGCCACGCGCGTCAGCTTGATGCCAAGCGCCTTTTCAAGCTGCGATCCCGTGAAATGCGGAATGGTGCCGTTGCTGGGCACGCCGAACGTGGCCTTGTCGGGATTGGCCTTCAGCCACGCCACGAACTGCTTGAAGTCCTTGACCTCGGCCGGAACCGCCGTGCCGACGAAGACGCAAAACTCGAAGCGCACGAGTTGCGAAACCGGGACGAAATCCCTTGCCGCATCGAAACTTGGCGTGGTCTCGACCATCGGCAGCAGATACATCGTCGGCCCTGTGGTGACGAGGATGGTCGTGCCATCAGGGTTGGCGCCCTTGACCGCCTTGATGCCGATCAGCCCGTCGCCACCCGTGCGGTTCTCGACGATGATATTGCGATCGAGCAAGGGGCCGATGTACTGCGCCAGCACACGGCACAGCGCGTCGCCGCCGCCGCCGGCCGCGAATGGAAAGATGATTTTGGTGAGCGGGCCCGATTGCGCTGCCGCCCTTCCCGTCATCGCGAGCAGCGAGCATGCGGCGCTTCCGGCCAGAAAATTCCTGCGTTTCATCGTCCCCTCCCTGAACTCATTTTCTCATGTGTCGGCATTCATACCATGGATTTTCGAGTCTGCGAGGCATGTGCAACACGAGGCGAGCCAACCAAGCGAGGGAGCACCCAACAATCCGTTAGCGCGAGCGCACACTTCGGATCTGTCTTGCGACGCAAGATCGCTTGCGCGATCCGAACGTCCACGCGCCACTCACGAATAGCGGTCGGAATTATAGTTCGCCGTATACAACGAAGCCTGAGACACCGCAGCGAAGCCCTCACGCGCCATGCAACGCGTGGTTTAAACTAATGTTCATGGTTGAAGCACAGTGTGCCACCGAACTTGCCTGCAACCGCTTTGCATCGAGAGACTCCACCGTGGCATTCCTGAATTTGAACATCCGAGGCCGACTGGTTCTTGGCTTCAGCGTCCTTTGCATTCTTCTGGCCGGCGTGGTCGGCACGACCATCATCAAGGTTCGCCAGGTCAGCGAATCCACCGACCGCACCATCAACCTTCGCGTTCCGACTGCAATGACGGCCAACGATCTGCTCGCCGACATCTATGCGTCGCTCGCTTCGTTGCGCGGCTGGCTGATCACTGGCAACGAGGCCTTCAAGACCGAGCGTGCGGGACTCTGGAAGGAGATCCAGACCCGCAGCGCCGAGATGGATCGCCTCTCGGGCAACTGGACCGTCGAGCAGAACAGGCAGGACTGGAACAAGGCCAGGCCGCTGCTCGATGAGTTGCGCGGCGCGCAGGACAAGGCGGAAGCGATCGCTCACACGATCGACGAGCAGCCGGCGGCAAAGCTGCTGGCGACCGAGGCTGCGCCTCTGGCTAAACTGATGCTGCAGAAAGTCACCTCCATCATCGAGGAGGAAGGCAGCATTGCCACGACCGATCAACGCAAGAGCCTGCTGCTTGGCTTTGCCGACATTCGCGGCAGCATGGCAATGGCGGTCGGCGCGATCCGCGCCTACCTGCTGACGGCGGACAATGCGTTCAAGACGGAGTTCGAGGAGCTCTGGGCGCTGAACCGCAGAAAGTTCGACGCGCTGTCAAACCGGCGATCGGAGATGACGCGCGACCAGCAGAAGGCTTTCGACGCCCTCGTCGAGGCCCGCGCCAAATTCGCGCCGCTGCCGCAAAAAATGTTCGAGATCCGCACCTCGGACCGCTGGAACATGGCGCAATGGTTCCTGACCAACGAAGCGGCTCCCCGCGCCAACATGCTGCTCGACATCTTCGCGGGAGCAAAGGATGCCGAGGGCTCGCGTTCGGGCGGCATGGTGTTGCGGCAACAGACCAGCCTGAAGGCAGACGGCACTGCGGTTCTCGCCGAAACCGGTTTCCTCACCACGCTGCTCTGGGTGCTGATGGGTGTCGGGATCGGCGTCGCCGCCACCGTCGTGTACCTGACCAGTCGTTCGATCGTGCCACCCATTCTCTGCATGGTTGCCGCGATGGGGCGGCTGGCCGCTGGCGATCATACGGTCGAGATTCCGGCGACCGACAAGAAGGACGAGATTGGCCTGATGGCCCGGGCGGTGCTGGTCTTCAAGGAGAACATGATCAAGGCCAGGGAGTTCGCCGCCAAGGAAGCCGAAGCCGTCAACCAGCGCGCCCGCGCGGCGCGGGTCAGCCGCCTGACCGAAACGTTCGATAGCGATATGTCGACGGTGCTGAGGTCCGTCGCATCGGCATCGACCGAACTGCAAGCGACCGCATCATCGATGACAGCGACGGCGGAGGAAACCAGCCATCAGGCCACCGCCGTGGCCGCGGCGACGGAAGAAGCCTCTACCAACGTGCAGACGATCGCAGCGGCTTCCAGGCAATTGGCCAGTTCCGTCACCGAAATCAGCCGCCAGGTCGCACAGTCGGCGGCGATCGCGCAAAAGGCGGTGGCGGAAGCCGATCGCACCAATACCACGGTCCAGGGCCTGTTCCATGACGCCGCCAGCATCGGCGACATCGTCAAGCTGATCAGCGACATCGCCGGCCAGACCAACCTGCTTGCGCTCAATGCCACGATCGAAGCGGCACGCGCCGGCGACGCGGGCCGGGGATTTGCCGTAGTGGCAGCCGAGGTCAAGAGCCTCGCCGAGCAAACGTCAAAGGCGACGGATCAGATCGGTACCCAGATTTCGTCGATCCAGGCCTCCTCCAGCGAAGCGGTCGGCGCCATCAAGGCGATCACTGCGACGATCAACGAAATCAATGCAATCGCCGCCGCGATTGCCAGTGCTGTTGAAGAACAAGGTTCGGCCACGCAGGAGATTGCGCGCAACGTGCAGCAGGCGGCTCTCGGCACCGGTGAAATCTCGTCGAACGTCTCAGGCGTACAGCAAGCCGCTGACGATACCGGCGCCGCCGCGCACCAGGTGCTGCATGCGTCCAGCGAACTGTCTAAGCAGTCCGAGACGATGCGGGGTCAGGTCGAGGCTTTCCTGATCAACATCAAGGCCGCCTGAGCAAGGGACGGTCAGGTCATGACGGTCTCGACCACCGTCATGACCCCGATCGCGATCGTGGCGAGGCCGACGGCGCCCTGCAGGCCACGATTGGCCCAGGTCAGCCAGCGGGCGGAGACCACGAGCGGCACCGCGATGACGGTGGACAGCGCGCCCATTCCGATCATCGAGCCGATCCCGAACAGCGCGACGTAACCAAGCCCGACCGCCGGGCTGGAAGCCTGCGACACCACCAGCACCAGAAGTGCTGCCGAACCCGCCATGCCGTGCATCAGCCCGACCAGCAAGGTGCGCCAGCGAAAGCCGTGCCCATGCGCGTGGGCGGTGCGGGCGTGCGGCGCGGTCTCGCCGGCGTGGCTGTGGGCGTGAAAATGCACCGTGCCATCGCCATGGCCGTGACGGTGAAAATGCACGCGGTCGCGCCAGAGCCGCCACAGCACATGCGCGCCGAGGCCGACCAGCATCACGCCGACGGCCGTCTCCATCGGTCGCGCCACGGTTTCGGGGATGGCGTGACCGAGCAGGATGGCGGCGCCGGCAAAGGCGAACAGGGTCAGCGTATGCCCGACCCCCCAGGTCAGCCCGTGCTTGACGATGTCGGCGACATGGCTGCGGCGGGCGGCGATGCTGGATACGGCAGCGATATGATCGGCTTCAAGCGCATGCTGCATGCCCAGCAAGAACCCCAGCCCCAAAACTCCGAACATGCGCCCCCTTGCCTGCTTGCGCTCAGGTTTGGCACACGGCCGAACCCGTCGTTTTCCCCAAGCCCATCAATGCGTGGGAGCTGGAACTTCACACCTGTTGGAAGATCGCACAACCAAAATCGCAAGGCCGGCAACTGCCTGGCTACGGCATCACGGCGGTGTGAATTGGGGCGAATGGTCGCGCTGGAACGATCGCTGGCGCAGGGGCTTAGCCTCCGCATCACGAGCCACGGAGTATCCCATGAACAAGACCGGAATTCTTGCCGCCACGATGCTGGCGGCTCTGCTCGCAGGCCCCGCGATGGCCCAGAACATGACCTATAATGGACCGGGAACCCGCTATGCCGGCAGCGATCAGCGTCAGGTGTATCAGGACCAGACGTATCAAGGTCGAGCCCGTGGCGATCGCGCCTGGCGCGACAGCTATAACCGCTGGGACGACGACAGCGGCTTCTGGCCGGGCTCTGTTGCCGCGGGCGTGGCTGCCGGTGCGGTCGGCACGGCCGCAACCATTGCCGCCTCCCCGCTCGGCGCCGAAGAGTATGCAAGGCGCAACGGCTTCGTCTGTATCCCCGGCACCTGGTTCCGCGGCGAGGACGGTCTGATGCACATCTGCCAGTAAGGCATCTGAACCGGGAGACCGAAAAGGCGGCCAGATGGCCGCCTTTTCATCTGTCGCGCGCACCCTCGCTTGCCAGGTGCCGTCTAATCGCGCCGCCTCTCGGTTGTCAGGACACGAGTTGGGTCGGTCCTTGGCAACCTTATGCCTTCTTCACGATTTCAAATCCCTTTGCCTGCAACTCAAGAATTACAGCCATCGCCAGATGCGCGCACTCCTTCGGCGTGATCCAGTGAGAGCCTCGCCAGTCTGGCTCGTCTTCTTTGGGGTAACTGACGAAGGCTGAGCGAATGGCGAACTCAATGACTTCCTTTGGATCATCCGGCATCGACGTTTGACCTTTGATGTTGGGAAGCGAAGTAGAGACGAGGCAGTCGCACGAAACTGACGCTCGGCCACTTCCAAGACGCGACCTTGGGCCGCGTTGTGTTGATTTAAGTCAATCGACGAAAACGCCTGTCCGCGCCTCCGGGTCTTGCGGTCTATGCGGGATGTGATGTTCTTTTGGTGCTGTCGGATCGCGGCCGGTGCCTGCCACTTGCCCCGTCGGAGTGATGATGGTGCGGCGTGTGGCCGCCGAACTTATTTTGGAAGGCATTCCACATTAAAGGCAATGATGACCTGCGCGGGGTCACCCTTGCCCATGCTCTTCAAGTCTTCCAAACCACTTTTTAGTTTGGCTCCCGCCTCCTTCAGGCTGCCCTCAAGTGACGACTTGGCCGCCTTGCATCGCTCTTCATTCGAAAACTCCTGAAACACCACGGTTGGGAGGATCCTCCATTCCGCCTTGTCGTTTGTAGCGGCTGGACTGACTGAAAAGGAAAAGACGTACATCAGGATCCACATCGGCATGTTCCATCTATGGGAGAACAGAGCGCCTTCTTTCCGGTCGAGCCGACGACGTGATGGCCAATTTGGCGCGTTAAGTCGGCGCATCGTGGTAACTTCAAGAAATCCTATTTGACGTGGACGTTCTTTTCAGTCGTCCGTGAACGAAGAATGATCAGGGTCACCAAGCCGATGCTCATCAACAGCCACGGTCCGGCAATCCAACCGACGCTGGGCCCGCCAGCAATCTTTTCTGCAAAATTCTCGACCAGGTCATAGTAGCCATCAGGCTGGCTCCGCAAGCCGAGGCCATATCCGGACCACCTCAAGAGCCATCGTCCGAACTGCCAAATACAGCCCAACACGAAAATCGTCATAGCGAAGATCGACAGCGCCTTACGCATCACACTTTTCCCATTACTTAAACAACGACGCCATTTTTCATCCTGACCGGTTGACCTTCGGCTTGCAGGCTGCGCTTTCCTTTTTCTCGGCCCCCAAGCCGTGCAGCCTGAGGATCGTTGTCAGCTTGAACCGCCAACCTTAAACTTGCCCTCCGTCACATCCTTCGCCGTCGACATAACGCCTTCGGCGATCTGCTTCATCTGTTCCCCGGCGCTCGCAATCTGACTTTTCAAAAACTCCGATTGAATTTGCATTGCCTCTTGAAGATCGGTTGCCTGTGCAATTCTTCGTGCGCTCTCAAACGCGGACTTCATGTTTTGTTCGGTGAGCGACAGGGCCTTCCTCGATATTTCCGCTCCCGGATGGTTAAACGGCGCCATTGACTTGTTTGCTGCTTCAAAAAACATGTCGAACGCCTTTTCCGCCTGTTCAATCGTCCTCTCCGTCATATTTCGCAGTTCGGCCGGGATCTCAGATTTTGGATCACTCATGCGGCTATCCTCCAAAACGGTTTGTGTAGCTGTGATGCGCAAAAATCTTTCAATGGGGGAAGCCTGGAACCAGCCGGGCAATGCAGCCGCTTCTGCTCCCTGTGCCAAATGCATCGCCATAGCCAGAGCGCGACCGAAATCGTGTTCGACCAATTCACGCGGCATGCGGCAGCGCAGGAAGTCCGCCCACCTGAACTCACTGAACGGCGCTTTATCCTTGGCATAGCCTCCGGCTCTCTTGAGCGTTCCTGCCAACGAGCGAAACGGATCGTCCCGCATGCCATCGATGGTCTGCGGCATGTCGTTGTAGCAATGCCGCCGCCCCTCTTCGTCGAATGGATAAGCCCAGTTTTGCCTTTCAAGACTTGCCCAGAAATCTTCGAAACTGAGCGTACTAAAGTTCGCGACGACCGAAACAGTGAACTCGCGGATTCCTTCGTCGCGCAATGCGAGAACAAGATGATGCCGATCTATCAAATATTGCCGAGCATTTGGGCCCAGAACAACCGGAATGCGTTGTCTGTTCAGGTAGTCTGCCGCCTCACGGCTTGATCTCTCACGCCAACGCCTGCGCTTGAAGCTTACTTCGCGCATCCCCACCGTCATCTGGGTGGGACCCAAATCTTCCACGGGTACGGTCTTGATGGTGTCTTGGGCAATCATGGTGACCAAACCAATACCCGGCGGGTATCCTTCTCGGTGCTGATTAGCTTCGGCCCTATCCGAACAAGCGTGCGATCAATCGAGGCCCCTGGACGCAAGCCAGCGAAATCGAAAATCGCTCACCGGCCTTGATGTAGATCAAGCCGTTCTGGATAACCAAAAACATGTATGAACAATGGATCTGCGCTTCCAACGAACGGAAAGGCGGCTTCTCCGCCCGAGTTGGCGGATGTGTGCGATCTGATATTGAGTCCGAACAAAATGCGGCCGCGAAATCGGAGGCGCCAGCGAATTGGGGTGCAATGCAAAAGATTAATCGAGAAGCCATAGCCGCGGCACCAACCGCCGTCGCTTCTACCGCCGCCGCACCGTATCCGTATCCGCGATAATATACTCGGCCTGCGACTGGGTAGCCCGGGCTATCGGGACGACCGGCAATTGGGTGTCCGGGACCACCCCGGTCGGCCTGCGATGGGATGTGTCGGACGCGCGCCGCCACGATAGCCGCTGCCGTGGAAACGTCGCGCATGGACGGCACCACCTCGTTGAAAGCCACGGCCTCGGGCACCGCCGCCGTGAAGTTTCCACCGCCTCGATACCCGCCGCCGCCTCCACGGCGTGCCGGTGGCGAAGTCGCAGCCTTGCGCCGGAGAATGTCGATCTTCCAGAGGTCGGGTTCGGCTGTCAGACCACACTTGTCGTGACACAGGCCGACGGCTCCCCATTGCAGCCGGACACGTTGTTGACGCCGCTCTACAGGCTGCAATAAACAGGCGCTCGAAGGATATTAGGTGCCAAATGGCTACCGTCTAGTGCGGGCCGCCAAATTTATTGTAGCCTATTCAATACCTTCGCCGGTTTAGCTCAGCGGTAGAGCAGCGGTTTTGTAAACCGAAGGTCGGGAGTTCAATCCTCTCAACCGGCACCAACCATCAACCGTTCTGCAAACTCGATGCGTCACTACACCAGGCGCTCGATGCCGGTGTTCCGGCATCGAAACGCCTGTTGCGCGCTACTGGCCCGTCAGCGGCCGATCACGCGGCGCTGGTTCGGCGCCACGGCATAGCCTCCGTTGGCCCTGAAGCTCTGATCTCCGACGACGGCCTTCGGCTTCTGATTGGCCTTGATCGCGTCGCAGACATGCTTGGGTGTGGGACCTCCGGCGAAACAGAACGGTGAACTGCCGGCGAACGCCGCGCCCGAAGACGCAAGTGTGACGAACGCGACAGCGGTAGCGCCGACAATCTTCATGGTGTTGAACTTCATGGTGCTGCTCCTTTTGTTGGACACCGGCCATCAGTCGCGGCTTCGCGCAGACACCGTTCAACAGAAGCGTTCGCGATTTTCGATGCGCGTGACTTTCGACACACTGCCGGCCCGGAAAACCCGTCGCTCACGCAAGGCTCGCTGCCGGACGCAACTATCGACGCTGCGCGCATTTTGTCTTGCGGTGTGTCGGCCAGTTCACAGCCTGCACGGGCCGAATTCGGGCATCATCCATCTCGTGACGGCTCGCGACTTTCGCGCCGTCTCCTCCCGAACTTCACCCCGTCGAAAATGGCGGGGTGCCTTTCCTGCTCGGATCGCCTATCCGTGCGCCGCGATCCGCCACGCGCCGATGGTCTGCAGCATGGTCAGGCCGCCATAGCCCGCCACGAGCGCAAAGGCAGCAAACCAGACCCATTGGTACTTTTCCTTGTAGGCCAGAAACGCCGAGGCGCCGAGACAGAGCAGCGCCGGGGCGGTGGCCGCCAGGACGATCCAGGCCAGCATATCGATATCTCCGTTTTTTACCTGCGCATCCTGCCCGCAGCCCGCACGAAAAACCGTGCGGGCTGTCACGCCCAGCGGGAACCAAGCCCCGCTTGCCACGTTTTCCCGGCATGAAAATTCGTGAAGAAAACTGCAACATGGTGCTGCTCGCGGTCGTCGCGCTGTTCGGCATGGTGGTCGCAAGCGGCGCCACGCTGGTGACGCCGGCAGAAACCAAGCCGGTGCAGGTCGCCGACCGCGAAATGACGCACACGGCACCATCGACCGACAGGCCGCTGGTCTACGTTTCGGATCAATCGAGCGTTCGCGTCGTCGGCTCGCCGTTCGTGCCCAACACAAATCCGCGCGAGCGTTGAAGCTGGATCATCACGCCCTTCAGGATGCATTCTTCCGCGCGCTCGCATCAGTTCCTGTGGAACCTGTGCATAACTGTGTCACCGTTATGCCACCGCGCGTCCAAATCCGATCATATCCGCTTCCGTTACCTCCCGCCTCCTTGATTCCAGGAAGCGCCTTTGTTGGAGTGCATCGGGCCGAGGTGTTTCATGAAATGGATGAAGGAACGCGATCTCCTGATCGCACAGACCATGGCGTTCGTGGAGTTGGTGACCGGCAAGAAGCCGGAAGCCGAGCGAAGCGTTGAGACGCTTTCCTTCGAGACGCGAGACGTCGTGACGCAAGACGTTGGGATCCGATCCATTGAAAGATCAGTCAGCCTGCTCTCGGTCGAGACCTCCACGACGGAAGCTGCGGCGCCAACGCCCGACATCGCGGCGTTGCTCGCCATGACCAGCACGGCCGCCGCGCTGCCGAAGCCGGTCCCGGTGATGCGTGCCGATGTCAGGAGCGACTTCCAGTCGGAGATCAAGGCCCGTGTCGCCAATTTCCGCGCCAACCAGGAGCGATTCACCCGGGAGCGCGAGGCCTATTGCAGCGCGACCATGAACAAGATCCAGGCCACCCTCAGGGGAAGCGAGCAACCGCCGCGCCAAGGCAAATAGCCGGCGCGACCGCATCCACATCACCACATCTCAATTGCGGCCGATCTTCTCCAGCACCGGCAGCAGATGCGTCAGAAACGCCTGCGGGTCCTCGCTCATCGGAAAGTGGCCGAGGCCCTTCATGATGGTGACTTCACTGCCCGGAATACTGTTCGCCACCGCCAGCGTTTCTTCCGGCGTGCAGGAATAGTCGTATTCGCCGGACAGCAGAAACAGCGGGCAGCGCCGCGTGTCGATCTGCGCAACCCGGTCGCGAATGTCGCCATCGAGCTTGTAGAAAAACAGGTCGCCCTTGAAGATGCCGGGGCCGCCCTGCATGTAATGCCACAGCGTCTCCCAGCGCTCCTTGTCGGGCGCATCGGGGCCGACCAGGCCGGAGACGATGGCGCCGCAGACTTCCCCGCCATGCACGTCAGGACGGTGCAGGAAGTTGAGGTCGTAATAGGGATCGACATGCGCGCCGGCCTGCAGGCCGATGATGGCGCGGAAGTGCTCGGGATGTTCGAGCGCCAGATGCAGCGCGATGCGGCCCCCGATCGAGCAGCCCATCACGATCGGCTTGTCGAGCCCCAGCGCGGCCGAAATCTCCAGCACCATCGCGGTGTATTGCGCCGAGGTGAGCTGGTATTCCTCCTCGTGCCAGCCGGCCGGCGGCGAGGATTTTCCGTGCCAGGGCATGTCGAAGGCGATCACGCGATGCTTCGCGGTGACCCGCGCATCGTTCATCAGCCCGCGATACTGCCGCCCGTCCGAGCCGGCGGTATGCAGGCAGAGCAGCGGCGTGCCCTCGCCGGCTTCCTCGACATAGATCCGGTGCGGCCGGCCGAACAGATCGAGATGCATGTAGCGGCCGATGACCGGCTCGAACGCTCGCGCTCATGCGGCGGCTCCTTCACGCAGCTTGCCGAGCGCTTCCTTGAAATAGCGCAGGTTTGCCATGAAGATTTGCAGATCGCCCTCTGCCTTCAGGACGCGGCGCTTGATCAGCGCGAGCAGGTCATTGGACCCCGGCGGCGGCCGCCTGCTCCAGAACTTCGTCCATTCGTCCTCGGCTGCCCGCAGCGCAAAGGACGAGGACGGCATCACGAAGGGGCCCCGCGTCACCGAGACGATGCGGCCCTCGAAGATCGATATCAGCCAGGAGGTCGGTCCCACCTCCAGCAGGAAGATGGTCGTTAGATACCTCCCGCGCCGGACCAGGCCCGGGTCTGCGTTGACCCGCTGCTGCAGCGTCTCGATCATTTCCGTCTCCGCCCCGCATGATGCGCCCGCGATTTCGTTCGCGATGCCTGCTGGCCAGCATGATGGAAGGATTGGTGGCGGGGTTCAATCGCCGGATGCCTGTTTGACGCGTTTTCTTCAAGGCCGCCGGTAACATCCCGCCCGGAAACGCTATTTCACAGCCAGGCGCATACCAGCGCGACATTTGCCGCGCAGGCGATGAACAGGACGACCGTCAGCGTTAGCTGGACACGCGCGCATGAGGTCTGGAGCATCGTTCTCATGGCCGGAAACATCCGGCGATTCTACCGGGGGAGTTCTCAGGGTTTATTTTTTGCCCGATTTACTTCCCGTTAAAGACTCAGGCAGCACCAGACTTCCACGAAAACGGCCCGAAACGGTCGATTTTGGCGGCGAACGTAGCCTTCGACCAGGTCGGCATAGCTGCCAGACCTGAACCCGGGCCGCGCTTCTGCGTTGACCGTTTTTGCCGGAGCGAACGATGCCCTACGCGCTGTTCTCCAAGGACGCCAAGCTGAGCAAGGCCTATCCCACCGCGGCCGACGTCTGGAGGGTCGCCCAGAAGAGCGGCCTTGTGGTCGACGTCGTCGCCGAGGAAGCCAAGACCGCGCCCCGCCCCGTGCTCGACCATGACTACGAGATCAGGTTCTGCGAGGCCGAGCCGCATGAGGACCCCGCCCGCAACAAGGCCGAAGCCGAGCGCGAGGCCCTGACCGAGTTGCAACTGGCGTCGTAGGCGACGCCCTGCGAATCAGAGAATCAATTCGGAGGCCGGCACGGTCGGAAACGGGCTGGGATTGTCGGACGGATCGGCCACGCGACAGACAGCAACCAACGTACCCAGGCGACGCCGGGGCCGCATCCAGGAAATCACGCTCTACGGCGTCGCCGAAACCAGCGAGGCCTGCTCCGACGACAGGGTGACGCAGGCCTTGCGGCGCTGCAGACCCCGGATCGCGCCCGTGACCTTGCGCACCTTCCCGGCCCCGCAGGACGGATCCTGGACAAAGGCGATTTCATAGGGGGCAAGGACGAGCGGTTCGGATTTCAGGACGGTTTGGGCAAGGCAGGGAAACGCCGCTGCGGAAAAAATCAGCCCTAACGCAAAAGCACGCATGTTTGTTGTCCAACCTCAGCCGGCTGAACCATAATAACGCATCATGACGAAAAGTTGCGTACACCGCGAAAAATATTTGCAGCACGCAAGAAATTCAATCGACGAACGCTCGCTTGCGCCGCCTCCAACGAAAAAGGCCGGCGTAACGCCGGCCTTTCTGTGACGGGAAGATGGCCCGCGATCAGTATCTGGCAGCGGCCGGTCCGCTCCAGCCAAACCGGTAGTTCACGCCAACCTTGGCGGTGTGCTCGTCGTTGCGGAAGCTCCGGCCGGCGATATCGGCAGGCCCGCTGGTGAAATTGGCGTTGCCGAAATTGTAGTACTGGTACTCGGCCTTGGCCGACCAGTTGGGCGCGAACATGTATTCGAGGCCGCCGCCGACAGTGTAGCCGTCCTTGCTGTTGCCGCTGGTGGTGAAGGCCTGTGGCACGCCAGCCACCGACACCCCGATATTGTTGCCGTCCCGCCAGGCATAACCGCCCTTGGCGTACAGCAGCGCCGGCCCCCAGGTGTAGCCCAGCCGGCCGGTCACCGAACCGATCTGGTCTGTGCTGGAGGCGGTCACGAGGGTGCCACCCGGAAACAGGACGCCGTTATTGCTGCCGCTGGGCAGCCAACTGTACTGGGCCTCGATGCCCATCACCCAGTTCGGCGCGAACTGGTAGTCAAAGCCGCCCTGGACGCCGCCCAGGAAGCGGGCGTCGCTGCCCTGCAGGAAATCATTCCCAGCAAAGGCGCCGCCGGCATGGCCGCCGATATAGAAGCCGGTCCAGTTATAGACCACCGCCGGCGCGGTATAGGCCGGGGCCTTGGCGTAGGGCCGGGGCGGCATGTCGGCCGCGAAAGCTGGGGCCGCCATAACGGCCAGCGCGGCAGCGCCGAGCAAAATCTTCTTCATCTTCATTCCCCGTTACAAACGTTGCGGATACCAAGCCAAACAACGTGACGTCATTTAGGTTGCTTTGCGGCAAGTCAGGAGCATCCGAAGGCTGCTCAACTGTGACGGTGCGGCAACAAAGCCCTTTAGTTCCCTCGCATATCCGGTTTTTTCCCCGGTTAACCGGGGGGTCTCCTGCTTAGGTGATGTCTGGAATGACTAAGGCAAGGTTCAACCCTCGCCGAAAAGTGATCTGATTTCGTTCACGGTTCCCCCTCTGGCACCCCGGCGGCGTCGAGATGCGTCCGGGTTGGCGGAATCGTCGCCCGGGCGCCCGACAAGCCTGCTCTTTTTTAGCGCGTCAGTTTCCCGAGTTCGGCGAACGGCGCATAGACCGCCCCGGCGCACGGCTCGGCAGCGTTCTCAAGGATGCGATCGAGCCGGCCGTCGACGAACAGGACGGCGCGTTCGCGCGGTTCGCGATAGCCGCCATCGGATTCCCGCGGACTGAAACGCAGGCAAACGACGTAGCGCAACCGTCCGCCGACCGTGCGCTGGACCGGCTCGGCCATGAAAGCATCACGCACACCGACGGGGTTGTTGAGGTAGGTTTTCAGGAACGAAAGAATTTCCGGGCGGTAGTTGTTGGGAAACGGCTGATCGGAAATCCCGCGATCATCGGTAAAGGTGATCGGCTTGCTGCCGTCGTCGCTCGCGGCGCAGGCCGAAAGCAAGATCGGCAGCAACATCGTCGCCGCAATTTTGGCTGCCTTCCCCAAGCGATCTTCCCCTGCCCCTACGGCCGTCTCATAAACCGCCCGGCGGCGAAATGGAATTCGCATCTCGGTGACCGGCGCGACCCGATCCCGAAAAGTTGAGGATGGCACCAGCCCACGGCTACGGCTCCCTCGAGGGAGCGGCAGCGTGGGCTGGTATGAACTCCGCGAGCGCGGCGGGGCAACGGAAAACGAACGCGCCCGCGGATCATGCAACCGATATGAGCAAATGCGCGCTGAACACGTCCTGAACCAAACCGTCTGCCTTCGTTCATCTGAACGACACGTTCGTTCATCCTCGATCACGAAGCGCGATTCGCGCGAAATTGGCGGAATCGAGGTGAACGCACGGGAATGTTCTCGGCGGTCAGGGGTTCAAAACCACGGGCTTCGGTGTAGGATCATCGAACCGGCCATCAGGAGAGATGCATGAATAAAGTGGCGATCAGGCTTTTGACTCTCGCAATGCTGTCGCTGACGCTCGCGGCAGCCCCTGTCGTTTCCGTCGTCTATGCAGCGCCCGACAACGATCCGCCGCCGCCAGACAAGAAGAAAAAGAAATCCAGCGAAGCACGTCCCGGCATCGAACAGACCGCTTTCGCCGACGGCTATCGCGCCGCCTATGCGGCGATCTACGATCGCCACGACTATGCCGCCGCCATCACGCAGTTGAAGACGCTCGGCCGTGACGACAGCGCCGCCGTCGCCAACCTGATCGGTTACTCCTACCGCAAGCTCGGCGACTACAAGGTCTCCCAGATCTGGTACGAGCGCGCGCTCAAGGCCGACCCGAACCACGTCAAGACCTGGCAGTATTACGGGCTGTGGCAGGTCGAACAGGGTAACCGCGATCAGGCGCAGTATCACCTGAACCGGATCGCTCAGCTTAGCGGCACAGCAAGCGAGGAATACCGCTCGCTCGCCGCAGCGCTCGAAAGGCCGCCCGGCACCGGCCTCGTCTACTGAGCGACAGCGCGCAACAAGCGGCGACGAAGCCAATCGAAGTTTCGGCGGATCGTTCCTGATTGGCAAAGACCGGCGCAGTTTGAAACTGCGCCGGTCTTTTGCTGGACTCATTCACTTCATCAAGCCTTGCACTTCGGCGCGGAACGCCTGGCGCGCGCCATCGCGCGAGTAGAACATGTGGCCACCGGGATAGACCACGAGCTTCACGCGCTCCGGGCTGGCATAGGCCGGTAACTGGTCCAGCAGCACTTTCGACGCGAAATACGGCGTGGCGAGATCGAACAGCCCATGGCCGACCAACAGCTTCATCTTCGGATCGAGTGCGAGGATCTGGCGCAACTGCGACACCGACTCGGCCGGCCCGCGGCCGAAATCCCATGACCTGTTCACGCTGTCGCTGAGCAACTGGTACGAACCATCGGGTCGCCAGTTGAGCTTGCGCGTGGTGAGATCGACCGCAGCACTCGTCAGCGGCGCCATCAGCGAATTGCCCGAAGGATCGCCGAAATGCGCGGAACTGGAATCCGGATAGGGATCGAAGCCGGAAACCGAAGCGTCATAGCGTCCGGTCACCCGGCCGTTGCGGCGATCGAACTCGCGGCGGAATTCACCGACGTCAAAGCGCCCGGCAAGCCTGCGGCTCACGTCCTGATCGACGCCGATCAGTGCTGCCACCTTGTCGGCGAGCCGCGTCGTCGCCTGTTTGTCGGCCTGCCCCTTGATGAGATCGGTCAGGAACTCGCCCTGGGCGTAGCGCTCGGCTTCGGCGAGATCGGCGCGGGTGACCGGCCCCCTGGCTTCGCGCGCCACCGCCGCCATGCTGGGCAGCGAGTAGGCGTATTGCAGCAGGCTCGAGCCGGAGAAGTCTCTGAAATCGAGCAGCGGCGACACCAGGATCAGCCCGCGCACGCCGACGCCCTGCTGGGTCTGCAGCGCGCGCACGATCTTCGGGCCGCGGATGCCGCCATAACTTTCGCCAGCCACGAATTTTGGCGACAGCAGGCGGTCGTGCTTCTCCAGCCAGCGCCGGATCACCACCGCGATCGAACTGACGTCGCCATCGACGGAGAGGAAGCGCTTGCGCACATCGTCGCCGGACGCCACGAACCGGCTGTAGCCGGTGCCGACGGGATCGATGAAGACCAGATCGGTGAAGTCGAGCCATGTCTCAGCGTTGGGCACCACGTCCGGTGTCGCCGACGCCACCGCGTCGTCGCCGCCGATCGGCAACCGCCACGGTCCGGCGGCGCCGAATTGCAGCCACGCCGAGGACGCGCCCGGCCCGCCATTGAACAGAAACGTCACCGGCCGGCTGGCGCGATCGACGCCGTCGAGCTGGTAGGAGGTGTAGGCGATATCGGCCTGCGGCTCGCCCTTGTCGTCGAACAGCCGGATCGAACCGGCGGTCGCGGTGAAGGTGAGCGTCCGGCCGGGCAGCACGAGCGTCTGCGTGGTCGTGGAATCCGGCGGCAGGCGATGCTGGTCCGCGGCAGACGGTGTCGACGCGCTGCCACGCCCCGCTCCGTCTCTCTGGCCAGAAGGCGATGGTGACGGCGTCGCTGCGGGCTGCGCGGACGGCCTGACGGGCTCCTCGGCATGCGCGCCAGTCCCGCCAGACAGCAAGAGAAGCGTGACGGCCAGCCAGATATGACGCCGCGCCGTGCCATGAAAAGCCATGCAGTTTACTCCCTGCGTCCTGCGTTCCAACCGCTATGCGCCCCGCGAATGCTGCCGCAACACTGCGGCCATCCAGCGGTGGTACACAGCGGAACGAAATCCACGGAAATCACAATCCCGCCAGAACAGCGTGAATCATGCAGCGGGATGCGCCGCCGGGCGCGGTTGTCCTGTGCTTGGAATAGGTGATATCGGTCATATCAGCGGTCGTGGCGGGCGAACTATATTTCGTCCGTCCATGAAACCAATCAGACGCTGGCGCGACTAATGTGCCTGCGCTCTCCGATAGGGTCCCAATATGAAACGAACGATTGCTGTCTGTCTCGGCCTGCTGGCGCTTGCCTCTCCTGCCGCCGCAGATTCGCCGGTCGCGGTGGTCGAGGACATCAAGGGCAAGGTCACCGGCGCCGAGTTCATGGACTACGTGACGCCGAAATCCGTCATCAAGATCGGCGCCGGCGGCTCGGTCGTGCTCAGCTACATGAAGTCCTGCCGCCGCGAAACCATCAGCGGCACCGGCGTCGTCATTGTCGGTGCCGAGGAAAGCATGGTCCAGGGCGCCGACGTCAAGGCGGAGAAGACGGATTGCGATCCGGGCCAACTGAACACGGCGTCACGCGAAAACAGGGCGGTTGCCGCCACCGTATTGCGCAGCGTCGACCAGTCCGGCCTTGCGCTGCCGAAGCCGCAGATCACCCTTTATGGCGCTTCGCCGTTCGTGGAAGCCAAGGGCCGCGGCAAGCTGATCCTGAAGCGTCTCGATGTCCTCGGCGAACGTCAGCAGATCGATCTCGGCGGTACCCAGCTCAAGGGAAGGTTCGTCGACTTCGCCACCGAGAACGTCGCGTTGACTTCCGGCGGGCTCTACGCCGCCACGTTCAAGTCGTCGCAGGTCGTGTTCCGGATCGATCCGCAGGCCAAGCCTGGCGCAACGCCGATCGTCGGCCGGCTGTTGCGGATGGAATAGGCGTGCCGGGCCTACCCTCTTGAGGATCAGGCGCAGCACGCGCAACAGGATGGTGGTCGCCGCCATCGCGCTGATCTGCGCGGCGGCATCGGTGTCTCCCGCTGTCAGGCCGATCCGCGGTCTCTCTCTCGATATCCTGACGGCGCTGCGCTGGGAGATCCATGGCCGCAGGCCGCCGCCACTCGCCTCGCCTGCGGTCGTCGTCGCGATCGACGAGGAAAGCCTGCGCACGGCCCCGTTCAAGGGCTCGCCGATGCTGACCTGGACCGGCGAGATCGGACGCGTGCTGACTGCGACGCTCGAAGGCGGCGCCAAGGTCGCCGGCTTCGACGTGGTGATACCGACGTCGATCGAACAGTCGGAACTGCCGTTCGGGGAAGGCATGCTGGGCGAGAAGGTCCGTGGTTTCGACCGCGACTTCCTGCGATCGCTTGCCGCCGGCTCGGCGAGCGGCAAGGTGGTGCTCGGCGAAATCCTCGGCGGCAACCAGCCGGTGAGGCCATCGCCCGGGCAGCGCATCGCGGTGCGCCAGCAGCAGAACATCCGGCCGCTCAACGTGCATACCGACCACGACGACATCGTGCGCCGCCTGCCGCTGAGCTTCACCGTCAACGGCGCCAGGGTGCCCTCGATGGCCGTCGAACTGGCGTCGCGGGCGCTCGGCGAGGCACCACAGTTCGACGCGAGTGGAAAGCTGACGCTGGCGGGTTACCAGGTGCCCGGCCGGGTGCCGAACACGATGACGCTGAATTTCGAGGGCGGCGCGGACGATATTCCGACGTTCTCGTTCGCCGATCTGCGTGCCTGCGCCGTGAAGAACGACAAGGATTACTTCCGGCGCTGGTTCGACGGAAAGATCGTGATCTTCGGCAGCGTTCTCGATATCGAAGACCGCCGCCTGACATCCAAGCGCTTTGCCACCGGCATCGAAGGCGCGCGCGCCCCGCGCTGCGCGGCCGAGAGCACGCCGGTTACCGCCGGCTTTCGAACCAGCACAATTGCAGGCGTCTATATCCACGCTACCGCAGTCAACAATTTGATCTCGCGCAACGCTGTGGTCGAGGCCGGCCCGCTTGCGCGCTTCCTGATCTGCGCATTGTTTGCGGCGCTCGCCGCAATCGCCGCGTGGCTGTTGCGACCGCTCGGCGCGGCACTGACCTGGGCGGCCATCGTCGTGGCCGGCATTGCCGGCGCCACCGTCGCCTTCAGCCACGCGCTGGCGCTGCCGATCGCCGAGCCGTTCCTGGCCAGCCTGTTCGCGCTCGCCGCCACGATCGGATTCCGCTTCGTGGTCGCCGACAAGGACCGCCGGCTGCTGCAGAAGAGCTTTGCGCTGTATCTCGCACCGCATGTCATCAACCGCATGCTGTCGTCGAGCAAGCTGCCCGAACTCGGCGGCGAGACCCGCAACGTGACGGTGTTCTTCTCCGACATCGAGGGATTTTCGCTGATCGCGGAAAAGCTGTCGCCGGACGAACTGATGTCGATGATGAACGCGTATCTGTCGGCGATGACCGACGTGATCGAGGGCCATGGCGGATATGTCGACAAATATATCGGCGACTCGATCGTGGCGGTGTTCGGCGCACCGGCCGACGATCCCGACCATGCCGCCAATGCGGCGCGCGCCGCGCTGGATTGCTGCAAGCAGCTGGACGAGCTGAACGCGTCGTCCGATTTGTTCCAGGATTACAAGCTGGCGCAACGGATCGGGATCAATTCCGGCGAGGCGCTGGTCGGCAATTTCGGATCGCGCCGGCGCTTCAACTACTCGGTCATGAGCGACGCCGTGAATCTCGCCTCGCGGCTGGAGGGCGCCAACAAGTTCTACGGCACCACCATCATCGCGTCCGAGACGACCGTCGCACTCACAGGCGAGGATTTCGCCTGGCGCGAACTCGACGCCATCAGGGTCAAGGGGCGAAACCAGGCGCTGAAAATCTATCAATTGCTGGCGCGCGCGACCGAACTTGCACCCGAGCAGGAAGTCGTGGTCGCGAACTACGCCGAGGGACTGGCGCACTGGCGCGCCCGTGAGTTCGACCGCGCGGCGACGAGTTTCGGCCGTTCAGCGGAATCCGACCGCCCGTCCTCACTGTTTCGCACGCGCGCCCGCGAACTGGCTGAAAATCCGCCGGGACAGGATTGGGACCCGATCCGGACGCTGCAGGAGAAATGATCGCTCAGTATGCGATGCCGATCATCAGCACGAATTGCCGGCCGCACCAGGCGCCTGAACAAACCGGGCCGTTGCGGACGTATCGATCACGCCCATGATCGCGTGGCGCGGCGAACCGAATTCGTTGCGCTGGCCTGTGCCTGAAGCCGGGTGACGCGGCGGTTGCGCTGGCGCTTCCGATTTCGCGGACGCCATATGTGGATTCGGCCGCCGAGGCCGGCGGTGCTGTCGACAGCACGCTCGCAACAGCGACTGTCGCGGCGAACGACAACATCGAGCGCAGGTAGCTGGCCATCAGAGAAGCCTTCCAGTTCGATCGAGGACGCGGGTCGCGCGTACGGCCTGAATTGACCCGCACAATGTGGCAATTGTCAGAAGCCAACGCCGATGATCGCCTGGGTTCTGCCACCGCCACCACTGACGATGCTGGGCCGGGCAACGGCCTGCTGGCGGGCGCGCGGGGCTTCCGGCGCGGGCCGTGCCCGACGCTCCTCGCGGTCGGGCTGGCGGCTGGTCTGCTTGCGCCGCGACCGGGCGTCGTCCTCATCTTCATTCTTGCGCGAGGCAGTCGCCGGCGCCTTCGCCTTCTCATCGGCGACGCAGGTCTCGCCCTTCAACGTTTCGCCGCTCTTGCACTGGAGCGGGCAGACGCGGGTGGTGTGCTTGGCAAGCTCCGCGACCAGCTTCGTCGTCACGCTGACATTGTCGGACGGCAGGCCTTCGATCGACATATAGCGGCCAAGCGCGGCGTTGGTCGGCGCGTTCAGCGTACCGTCAATCTTGCCGTTGAAGCATCCGATCCGAACCAGCTCAGTCTGCGCCGAGCGGATCAGCTCGGGTGAATTGGGCTGCGCCGCCGCGCGCTTGGCCGCGTCAGCCACGAACGTGTTCAAGGTCGCAACGACCGGCCCGCCGAGCCGGTCACAGGTGAGCGATTTGGCGAAGGCTTTCAGGTCTTCGATGCCTGATCCCTCACTACCCTTGGCGGCAATTTGCTCGAACCTGGTTTGCTCGGTCTTGCATGCCGCCTCCTTCGCCGCGGCGAACTCGGCCTTCTTGCGCGCCTCATCGGCTTCCCTGGCCTGCTTTTCGCTCGCGGCCTTGGCCGCGGCGGCCTCAAGCTCGGCCTTGCGCTTTTCCTCGTTCGCCTTGCGCTCGGCCTCTGCAGCCCTCGCCTTTTGTTCAGCTTCTGCCGCCTTGGCCTGCCGCTCGATCGCCGCGCGCTGCGCCGCGGCTTCCGCGGCGGCGCGATCCCGTTCGGCCTGCTCGGCCCTTTGCTTGGCTTCGGCAGCCTTGCGTTCGGCTTCCGCGGCCCGCGCCTTCTGCTCGGCTTCCGCCGCCCGGGCACGGCGCTCATCGTCTTCCCGCTTCTTCGCGGCGGCCTGTTCGGCCCTGCGCTGTTCCGCCTGGCGCTGCGCTTCCTCGGCAGCCTTGCGCGCCGCCTCGCGCGCCGCCCGCGCCTGCTGTTCACGCTCCTGGGCGGCCTTTTGCAGGACGTCGATCCGCTGCTGGGCGTTGACCGTCAGCGGCGAATCCGGGAACCGCCGGATGAATCGCTGCAGCGCGGCCGGATCGGTCGCGTCCTTCACCCTGTCCCACTCCAGCGCCTCTTTCGTCGGCGTCTCGCGGCTTTGCGTCGGCGGCTGGGGAAGTGCGGCGAGATTGACGTTGCCCTGGTTGCTCAGCGCCTCGATCTGGGCGCGGGCAAGATCGGCATAGAAGCCGGTGGGGTGCGTGCCCAGAAAGACTTCCCAGGCCCGCTTCGAACCGATCTTCTGGACCAGCTCGTAATCGGCCTTGACGTCCACGGCGGGCGCCTCCTGCGCCACCGCCGGCGCCGGCACCAGCGCGATATTGCCGCCGCCGAGCGAACCATAGACGAACGGCTCCTGGCGGCTCGCAGTCACCCTCAGCACTTCGTCCCTGACCCGCCCGAAGGCAAGGCGGACATCGAGACCGGGAACGGTCAGGTTCTTCAAAACCGCCGACGTGAAAGGGCTGTGCAGGCCGTCGCCGTCATCGGCCGTCGAACCGGCCTTCGCGGCATAGGCAATCAGCGTATCGGTGCTGGTCGGTTCGACCTTGCCCAGGCCCGCCACCACCGCCCGAGTGGCCATCTTCCGCTCGCGTCGCATCACCCTCACGAAGGGATTGTCGCGGCAAGCATCCAGCACGATCAGCCGCAGGCGTTTGGCGCCATCCGCCGACGACACCAGCCGTTCCAGCGGGATCGCCTCATCGTCGGCATCGCGGTCGCTGGCCAGGCGCGCATCGACCGGAACGAGATAGTTGACGCCGCCGATCTCGATGCCATGGCCGGCGTAATACACGACGGCGATATCGGCCTGGTCGGCAATGGTTTCGAACTTGCGGATCGCGCGCTTGAAATCGAGATTGCCGACGTTGATCTGGGTATCGACGGTGTCGAAGCCCGCATCCCGGAACATTTTCGCGACCGCGGTCGCGTCCCGCGACGGATTAGCCAGTTGCGGAACGGTCTGGTAGCTGGAGTTCCCGACGATCAACGCGACGCGCTTCTCGGCCCGGGCTGCGTCGGCGGCAAGCATCATCGGGAGGAAAAATCCCCCGATTGCGGCCACCAATGAGACAAGGCGCTTCAGCATTCGCATTCCGGCGCGGGCTAATGGTCCGCCGCACAGATCCATTTCGGGCGGTCTCCGGGCGGAACGGCGGCATTCCCGAAACTTGCCGACGCCCAAAGCAATATCTTCTCGGCGGTCCCCGATCAATCCGGACGCCGGATGAGCGGTCGCGGAATCGAACGATGGTCGCACATCAAATCGTATGCCCCGGCTGGCCGGCGCCCAGCGTGACCTACCTCACTGGCTCGATGACGACGCTACTTAAATACCGCCATCGGCGTACCTCGGCACCGCCAAATGTTGCCTGAATGGTACAGGATCCGAGATTCACTTTCCTAACCAGTTCTTAAGACAGCGCGCCGCTTCCGAGTTGGGCGCGCTTCATCTAGTTTTTTCCGAGACATTTTTTTGTTTTTCGATTCTTTGTTTGGGGACGGGGAATGAGCGTCATTTTGAAGTCAGTTCGCCACTCGGGCTTGCTCGCCTGCGCCGGTCTTGCCGGTCTTCTGCTGGCTTCACCAGCCGCGTTCGCCCAGGCCCCACCTCCAACCACCACATCGTTCCAGAACTGCACCACGACGCAGGTGGCGACGCCGACCACGATCACACAACATCGGCACGCTGGCGATCCCGACCAGTGCCTCGGCCGCGGCCATTTCGGCCGCGATCGGCAACGTCAACACCGCTTTCCTCACCCAGCAAGGCAGCGCTTTCGTATCGGCCCCCGCCGATCCCGCGCCGGACCAGCCCGGCGGCGGCGTGTGGGCGCGCGGCGTCGGCGGCCGGGTAAACATCGGCTCCACCTCCAATTCCGTCGGCGTGTCGACCCAGGGCGGCGGCGTGATCAACACCGCGACCACCAACTGCGCCAACAGGCAGACGCAGACCTTCGCGGGCGCGCAGGTCGGCACCGACATCGCGCGCCTCAACTACGCCGGCTGGAATCTCCACCTCGGCACCACCGCCGGCTATCTCAGCTCGCGGACCACCGACAACGCCGGCTTCGGCAACGATTTCGAAGTCCCGTTCTGGGGCACCTATTTCGTCGCCACCAAGGGACGCTTCTTCGCCGACCTGATGGTTCGCCAGGAGTTCTACAACATCAACCTGAACAACCCGGGCTTCGCCTTTACCAACCAGCCCATCGGCGCCCACGGTTGGTCGATCTCGGCATCGACCGGTTACAATTTCGATCTCGGCCAGGGCTGGTTCATCGAGCCGTCCGCTGGCTTCATCTATTCCAGGACCTCGGTGGACAATTTCACCGCGCCCCCCGTCGCCGGTCGCCAACTTCACCGGCATCACCGGTGTCGTTCAGACCAACGACGTCACCAGCCAGATCGGTCGCGCGTCGTTGCGGGTCGGCAAGGCCATCGCAACGCCGAACGTGATCTGGCAGCCGTTTGCTTCGGCAAGCGTGTTCCACGAATTCGCCGGCGACGTCACCTCGAACTACACCTCGCTCAACGGCCTCCGTTCTCGGCGCGCCCTTTACGTATAACCAGAGAACATCGACATCCCGCGTCGGCACCTATGGCCAGTATTCGCTCGGCGTCGCAGGCCAGATCGTCAACACCGGCTGGCTCGGCTTCGTGCGCGTCGATTATCGCAACGGCGACAATATCGATGGCTGGACCGGCAACGCCGGCATTCGCTACCAGTTCACGCCTGAAACGATCGCAGCCGTGCTGCCGACCAAGGCCCCGAAGTCGCCAATCCCCGTCATCGGCGTAACCAACTGGACCGGCTTCTACGCGGGCGGCTTCTTCGGCGCGGCTGCTGGCCGCACCGACATCTCCTTCCCGGCCTCGCCCCAGGCGACCAACAGGCCGTGGGTGTTCGGCCGGTCGGCGGCATCCAGCTCGGTTACAACTACCAGTTCAGCAACAACTGGGTGCTCGGTTTCGAGGGCGACATCGGCGCCGCCGACGTCCATGGCGGCCGCAGCGCCGGCGTTGCAGGTGACCCGCCCGGGCATGACCTCGGCCTACTTCGGCCTGCAGGACAAGACCTCCTGGATGGCAACGGCGACGGCCCGCGTCGGCTACGCCATGAACCGCACGCTGTTCTACGGCAAGGCCGGCGTCGCGTTCGAAAACAGCACCGTGTCGGCGACCTGCTTTAATCCGCAAGGTCCGGCGTTGGCTGCTCCTGCTACCCCCAATTTCTGCGTCAATCAGGCGGGCGCGGTGTTTGGCAACGGGACGGGCTTCAGCACCTCAAGCACCCGCACCGGCTGGACCATCGGCTACGGCGCCGAATTCGACCTCGGCAAGAACTGGTCGGCCAAGGCGGAATACGACTATCTCTCGTTCGGCCGCCACACGGCGCTGGCTTCCGACGGCACCACGACCATCAGCGACCGGTCCGACGTCAGCCAGGTCAAGGTCGGCGTGAACTACCGCTTTGCGCCCGCGACGGCCGTCATCGCCAAGTATTGATGGCCGGCTGCAGGCAGGGCTGAGGCCCGAATTCGAAGGTTAATCGGGCGATCGCGTCTGGCGGTCGCCCGATTTCGTTTGCCTTGCGGGCGGGAAGTCCGGCCGGCTATCTCGACAAGCCCCGCCGAGGTGTATAGACGGGCGCGGCGCAATCCGGCGCCCCATGAGTTCGCTGCCCGATGACCCCTTCCAAGCGATATGACCGGATCGCCTTCGTTGCGAGCGCGAGCGCCGAAGCGCAGGCCGCGCTGGCGCAATTGACCGAGCTCTACGGGAACCATGAAGCCGACGCCGCCGACGTCGTGGTGGCGCTGGGCGGCGATGGACTGATGCTGCAGACGCTGCACCGGCACATGCGCTCGGGCAAGCCGATCTATGGCATGCATCGCGGCACGGTCGGATTCCTGATGAACGAATTCTCCACGCATGAACTGCACGCGCGGCTGGCGGCGGCGCGGGAATCCCTGATCAATCCGCTGTTGATGCGCGCCACCGACATCCACGGCACGGTGCATCTGCATCACGCCATCAACGAGGTCGCGCTGTTTCGCCAGACCAACCAGGCGGCGCATCTGCGCATCCTGATCGACGAGCACGAGCGCATGGCGGAACTGATCGCCGACGGAATCCTGGTGGCGACACCGGCTGGCTCGACCGCCTACAATCTCTCGGCGCAAGGGCCGATCCTGCCGATCAACGCGGCGCTGCTGGCGCTGACCCCGATCAGCGCGTTCCGGCCGCGGCGCTGGCGCGGCGCCTTGCTCCCCAACACCGCCTTCGTGGTGATCGAGGTGCTCGAAAGCGAGAAACGCCCGGTCGCCGCGGCGGCCGATCATGACGACGTGCGCGACGTCCGCCGCGTCGAGGTGCTGTCCGACAAGACGATCTCGATGCGGATGCTGTTCGACCCCGGCCACAGCCTCGAAGAGCGCATCCTGCGCGAGCAATTCGGATACTGATTTCGGCCCGCCGGGGCCGTCATATCCCGGTATTGCAACCGTTCATTAACTGCCGCCGCGATACGGTTAACGTCGGGTATACCCGTCTTGGCCGGACCGAACCATGTATCGCATCGACTTCAACAAGCTGCGGTTTCTGATCTGCGACGACAATCCGCATATGCGCCGCATCCTGCGCACGCTGCTGCATTCGTTCGGCGCACGCGAGGCCTATGAGGCCGAGGACGGCGCAACGGCGCTTGAAATGTACAGCCACTACGTGCCCGATATCGTCATCACCGACTGGGCGATGCCGATCTTCGACGGGCTCGAACTGGCGCAGATGATCCGGCAGCCGGAATCCAAGGGCAATCCCTACGCGCCGATCATCATGCTGACCGGACATTCCGAGAAACGCCGCGTCACCGTCGCGCGCGACGCCGGCGTCACCGAATTCCTGGCGAAGCCGATCTCGGCCAAGGGACTCTACCAGCGCATTCTCAACGTCGTCGCCAACCCCCGCCCCTTCATCAAGACCAAGACCTATTTCGGCCCGGACCGCCGGCGCAATACCGCCAATGCCTATATCGGCCCGGAGCGCCGCGTCGGCGGCGAGATGGAAATCCTGCAACAGCCGTCGCTGCTCGACAAGGCGCGAACGAGCGTCTAGCGCGAGCCTGGAGAGACCACGACATGGCGAAAGAACTGCCCGGCAAGGTGGAGATCAAATCCTTTGCCGATCACCATGTGATCACTCAGCCCAATCCCCTGCGCAAGGTATTGCTGCGCGTTCCCGAGAGCGACCTCGACGATCCCGTCGCCCGCGCGGAAAAGGCGCTTGCCGGACTGTCCGGAGAATTCAAGAACTGGATGACGATCGAGGCGGACCGGCTCTCGGCCGCGCACGCGGTCATTCTCCGTGACGGCTTCACCACCGAGAACCGCGAGGAACTGTTTCGCGCCGCTCACGACATCAAGGGCGATGCCGCGACCTTCGGCTTCCCTTCCGCCGCCGCGGCTGCCGACAGCCTGTGCCGGATCATCGAGCACGCGCCCGACCTCGACCTGGTCCCGCCGGATCTGATCGCCCACCACATCAACGCCATCCAGGCGATCGTGCGCGAACGCACCAAGCTCGATACCGCGGTAATGGCGAGCGCGCTCAGCAAGCAATTGCGCGGCGTCACAAACGAATTCCTGCTCAGGGTCAACCGCGACCGCCCCGAACATCTCGAAGCCATTCTGGCGCCGAGCATCGTTCCGACGGAATAGCCAGCGTCTCGATACGTCGTGCCTGCCGAACGCAGGCACCCATACGCTGCGGCTTCCCGGTCAAAGCACGCTTGTCGATGTTTTTCGCACGACTACGTAGATCAGTGGTAACAGGTCCCTGCGTTCGCAGGACGACATCGAATTTGTTGATGCAGGGCTGGCTTACGCCGCCATCAGGTCGTGCGCGACGGCGTCTTCGGCGGCCAGTTCGTCACAGAACATGCGGGCTTCCTCGCGCGCCGACTCGGTCGCGAACCGCCGCAGCAGGATCATCAGCGGCTCGGCGGCATGGCGATCGGTCTCGCAATGCGTCAGCACGCGCTCGACCATGCGGCGACGCAGGCTTGCGGCGCCTCCGGCCGTGTCGGCAAAGCCGTTTTCGTGGCAGGCCTCGAGCGCCACGCGGAAAGCAGCGAAGGTCGATTCCGGGAAGCCGGCGCGGATCAGCAGCGCCTGCAGGCTGGCGCCGCCGCGGTCATGCAGCAGTGCGGAGACGCGGGACAGCGGCAGGTCGGTCAACTCGGCCAGCGCCGAATCGAACAGGTCGAGGTTGCCGGACAGCAGCGCGCGCAGGATCAACCCGGCGGTCAGTTGCCCGGTGGCACGCAGATGCCGCACCAGGCCGAGCATGTCTTCGCCGCGCGTCCGCGCCGCGATATGGACGGTGGAGCGCTCGCGCGCATCGCTGGCAAGCCGCCCTGCCCGGTCGGCGCTCATCCAGTTCCGCGCCACGACGAACTGCGCCAGCGTCTCGGAGAGCTTTGCGACCAGCGCCAGCCGCGTGGCGGACGGCAGCCCTTCCAGCACCAGCATCGATTCGCGGATCGCGGCGAGATGGCCGTGACGCTCCACGATGCGGTCCCAGGAAAACGGCGCCAGCTCGGCATAGGCGTTTTCGATCAGTTCGAGTGCGGCAGCGGCCGTGCCGACTTCGGCAATCGCGGCGGAGACCGATGGCGGCAGGTTGACGCGGCGGGCGATGGCGCATTGCGTTTCGCTGTTGCCGGTCGCGACGATGTCGACGAGGTCGGCATCGATCAGAAGCGGTGAATGTTCGAGGATCGGCAGCGCGATAGAGGGCTGGTCGAGCGAGAGCGCCTGCACGATCGCGGCCGGCGCATCCGCGCTGCGCGCGAACACTTCGGCCATGGCCTGGCGCACCAGCGGCGAAGCATCGTCGAGCAGCATCAGCAGCGCGCCTTCGGCGGCGGTGCGATCTTCCGCGGTGAGGTCTGAAATCAGCCAGGCCCGCGCCAACGCCCGCGTCGCCTCTGCCCGCTCGCCTGCCGGAGCGGTCCGTATCCAACTGATGAACTGCCGAACGATCATGGTCCTGGCTTACGCAACGTGAGACGACACCGTGACGCGATGCCACTGTCATACAAAATAAACCATGACGCTTAACAAAGGGTTCACCATAAACGGCTGGTTTGATTGACGTTTTGTTAAGGATAGAGGACCGGCCGCAGATTCGGCAGTGCGTCAGCTACTGAAGGTGCCGTTGCGGTCGCTGAAGAGATCGAGCCGGCCGGGCGCGCGGACTTCCGGCGTTGCGGATGCGACCTTGCCCCACAGTTCCTGCACCGCCGGAGAAATCGGCTGCGTGCGTTCACCGGCCTGGAACAGCGAACGGAAGATCGGCTCCTGCTGTGCCGCTGCCGTTTGCGATGCCGCCGCCACCGGCGTCACGCCTCGCGAATCCGGAAAGCTCGAGAGATAGGCCGCATTGTCGATCGCCGGCGTTGCGGGAGCAGCACTTGCGATCGTCACGCGCCTCGGCAGGTCGCCGCCCGCCGCCGCCATTGCGGTGCGCGTCACCGGCGAATTCGCGGCGCTGGCGTAGCGCGTGTTCAGAACCGAATAGACTTCGGAGACACTGCGCGGCTGACCCGAACGATCATAGAAGATCGACTGGTTCGCCGCCGCGGCGTTCGGAAACATCCGCACCGCAGATGCGTTCGGGTTTTCCTCCGCGCTCTGGATCAGCTTGCCGGCGCCGCCGACGCCCATGAAATGCGCCATATAGAGCTCGGCGTCGGACGGACGGCGGCCGATCTTGCCGGTCAGCTTGAAACTGTTGGACTGTGTCAGCACCGCCGCCATCGACGAGGCGGCGTCCGGATCGTCGCGCAGTTTCATGATCGCCGCGCGGGCGTCGGGATCGCTGACCGAATAGCTGCCGGAGGGATCTTTGGTGATGGCGTCGGCATATTGGCCGTAGCCGAGATGGGCGCCCGCCTCCTTCACCGTGCCGAGCCAGGTCTGGTCGATGAATTGAAACAGCCCGCGCGCCGACGAGGTGGTGGCTGCGGCTTTCGGGTTGAAGTTGGATTCCATCTTCGCGGTGGCGAGCAGATATTCGAAGCTGGCGCCGGTGGTCGAGGCGGCCTGCTTGATCGAACCGGCAATCCTGGCGCGCGTGGGATCGACACCTGCCGCAGCCGTGGCGTTTGTCGTGTCGACCGACATGTCTCTGGTGCCCCGCTCCTCGCGAAACGACCGCGCGGCCTCTCAAGGCCCCGGCAATCCGCGCCCGCACGCGACCGAGACTGCCGCAATTATGGTTAATGGAGGGTTAAGCCTCTTCTCGCGATGTCATTTGCGATAGACAGCGTCCGGATCGAATTGCCTGTCCGCATTAACGAAGGACAGGCGCGTGCCGCCGTTGGCCGCCTCGATCTTGCGATAAAAACAGGAATGCCGGCCGGTGTGACACGCCGCGCCCTGCTGCTCGACACGGATCCAGATCGCGTCCTGGTCGCAGTCCATCCGCATCTCGACCACGCGCTGGGTCTGACCCGAAGTCTCGCCTTTTCGCCACAACGCGTTGCGCGAGCGGCTGAAATACCAGGCGTCGCCGCTGGCGATGGTCTTGCGGAGCGCTTCCTCGTTCATGTGCGCGACCATCAGCACGTCGCCGGTGGCGGCGTCGGTCGCCACGCAGGTCAAGAGACCCGAGGCGTCGAATTTGGGCTGGAACGCCAGCCCCTCCTCGCGCTCATTGGCATCTGCAGATGTGGACACGGGAAAACCTCGAAATTCCAGCGAGGTTACCGGGTCGGTCCTCGCACCATGGACAGGAAGCGCGCCTGTTCCGCCGGATTGTCGCGGAACATGCCGGTGAAGCGGCTGGTGAAGGTCATCGCGCCGTGCTTGGCGACGCCGCGCACGGACATGCAGGTATGCTCCGCCTCGATCACGACAGCAACGCCCCGGGGCTTGAGCACCTCGTCGATCGCGGCCGCGATCTGCGCGGTGAGATGCTCCTGGGTCTGCAGGCGCCGCGCAAAGATATCGGTCAGCCGCGCCAGCTTCGACAGTCCCACCACCCGTTCGACCGGCGTGTAGGCGATATGCGCCCTGCCGTAGAACGGCATCATGTGGTGCTCGCATTGCGAGGTAAACTCGATGTCGCGGATCAGCACGAAGTCGTCGTAGCCCGCGGTCTCGCCGAAGGTGCGATCGAGCACTTCGGCGGGGCACTGATGATAGCCCTGATAGAGTTCGTCGAAGGCCTCGACCACGCGCCGCGGCGTATCCAGCAAGCCCTCGCGGTCGGGGTTCTCGCCGATATAGCTGAGCAGCGTGTGGACGGCCTGTTCGGCCTCGGCGCGCGACGGGCGCGGCAGGTCGGCGCGGACGGCGGCGGCCAGGAATTCGGCCGGGTCGAGCTCGGCGGGCCGGGTTTCCGGCGCAACATCGGGCGATTTGACGTCAGAAGGCCTTGCGTCGGAAGGCTTGCCGGGGCGGAGGGATTTGATCAATGCGTCCATGTCTTCTCCGTTCGACCGGTCCGAAAGACCGGAGTGTCACCGGGCAGACGGGGCGGTTTGGCCGCCGGGCGCCTAAGTCCCATCAAAAATACGTTGGCAGCCGAATTGGTTTCCTTTTCCGGCGCCTCGGCAAAACGGCCGGGCTGTTTTTCCGCCGCTCCTGTCCATATATAGGACGATGAAACCCAGCCGCCAAGGGCGCTCGCGCCGCCGCCCGGGATACCGATTCTCATGCTGAACGACATCTACAACAAGCGGATCATCGAATTGGCCGGCAATATACCCCGCCTCGGCCGCCTCCCCGACCCCCACGCCAGCGCCACCGCCCATTCCAAGCTGTGCGGCTCGACCGTGAAGGTCGATCTCAAGATGGACGGCCCCGTGGTCACCGACTTCGCCCACGACGTCAAAGCCTGCGCGCTCGGCCAGGCGTCGTCCTCGATCATGGCGAGCCATGTAGTCGGCTCGACCGCGAGCGAACTGCGCGAATTGCGCGAGACCGTACGCAAGATGCTGAAGGAAAACGGCAGCCCACCGCAGGGCAAGTGGGGCGATATCGCGCTGCTGGAGCCGGTGCGCGACTACAAGGCGCGGCACGCCTCGACCCTGCTCACCTTCGACGCCGTGGTCGACGCCATCAGCCAGATCGAGGCCCGGGCGAACCAGGCGGCGTCGGCGTAACGGGTAGACCTGCTCAACATACCGTCATCATGCCCGCGAAGGCGGGCATCCAGTACGCCGGGAATTTTCGATCAATCGCCGGCGCCGCGGCTTACTGGATCATCCGCCTTCGCGGATGATGACACCGTTGCTTGGGATGCAGCTTGCTTTACCTTTGCGGCGGCTGCGCCGGCGCGGTGGCTGCGCCGCCGGTTGGCGCCGTCGCCTCGGCGGTCTTGGTCGACTTAGCCGGCTGCGGTTGCGCCTCGCCTTCGACGGCGGAACTGACGAAGCGATCCTGCGTCGGCTTCGACGGCTTGGCGTCCGCCATCGGCACCGCGGCATTGTACGGCGGGAACACATCGGTCACCGCGTCGGTCGTGGCGACGTTGGTCAGCCGCAACTCGCTGCGCGACAATTCGTGCAGGTCTTCCCACGGCGGAACGCTGAGCGCGAGCGACAGCAGGTCGCCGGTGCCGCCCATGTCGAAGGTGTATTTGGCGAGACGGCCGATGTCGCGTTCCACGATCATCAGGTCCTGCGCCGTGTAGCTCGCGGCCTTGGCGTCGTCGGCGCGATCGCCCATCCAGATCTGGTGGACGCGGATATGCGCCGCAGGCGGCACGTAACGGGTCTTGCCCGACAGCAGCAGGAACACGCACATCGACTCGCAATAGGCTTCCGGCACCACGCTCGCGCGTTCGCCCTGCGCGGTCTGCGTACGAACCGTGACGCCAACCGTCGTCGCCGCCCCGAGGCTGCGAAAGCGCCGACCAAGCGCGATGGAATCGTTGACCGAACCGCCGCTGGAATCCAGCACGATGGTGGCGCCGCCGAGCTGGCGATCCCTGGCAAATTCGTCGAAAGCCTTGGGACTATCCGCCGTGACGATGCCGACGGCTGACACCCAGCCCTTGCAGTCGGGCTGGCACGCCACCCACCTGAATTGCATCGGCTGCTTGCGTTCTTCAAGGGTGCCGCCGGCATACGCCGAATTGCCCAGCGTCGTGATCGCACCAGGCAATGCGAGACCGAAAGCGGTGGCGCCGAGGAGCGCCCAGCCGCGAAATTTCAGCGACTTCACAAACCTCAATTTGGTTCCTTCCCCAAGCCCCGGTTACGAGCAGCGGCAATGGCCCCAGTTCAACGCTGCACGATTCTGTCATCCCAGCGTTATAAAAAAGGTAGCCTTGCGATTCGCGATCGTCCATAGAACCTTTGCTGCACTGCCATCGGAAACGTGCGATTATTTGCAAAGTGTGGCGCAAATATCTGCGCCAACAGGTTCCGTGCCGCGGAACCCCGCAAAATCACGCAAGTGATCGCAGCAATTGCTCATGAACCATACGCCGCACCATTCGTCTCCATGCCCCGACTGCGCGAACGCATTGCGCCGAATGCCGCGGAACGCCGGCCGCACCCTGATCTGGATCTACCGGCATACGCTCTCGCTGCTGGTCGGCTACAACTGCCGCCATCTGCCGACATGCTCGGTCTATGGCGACGAAGCGATCGAGCGCTTTGGCCTGTGGGGCGGCGGATGGATGACGCTGGCGCGGATCTTACGGTGCCAGCCCTGGGGAACTTCCGGCATCGACAACGTGCCTCTCGTAAAGCCCGCGGGCGCGCGCTGGTATCTGCCGTGGCGTTACGGGCGCTGGCGCGGCGTCAACGGCCCATGAAGGCGCGCTGCTGAACTCATTCTTGCTACAGTCACGCGCGCCAGCGTGTCACCGCCAGAAGAAGAAGCCGCCCCCGCCTCTGCTGCGCTGCGGCCCGACATCCGCGGGCGGGCGCGGTTTTCGGGATCGCGGTGGTGGCGCCGGCGGCGTTTCGACCGACGGCGTTGCGTCCGAACTGGCGGAGCCGGTGCCGTCATCCGGCAGCCTCACCGCCAGCAGCAGGTTCGATTCATTGGTGCGCCAGCGATAGCCGATGCCGAAATCGATCGGCTGGGCGCGGCGGAACAATGCGGCATATGACTCCTGATAGCGTCCCGGGAACTCGTCGATCGGTCCGAGATAGCGGCCGAACGGGAAAAAGCGCCATCGCTTCGTGCCGTAATAGGCCAGCGGTATCCCGGAATCGTCCTGGATGATGGTGGCGCTGTTGGCGAGAAGGAAGTCGCGCACGGTGGTGAAGTTGCCGGAATGCAGCAGATAGGATGCACTCTTGAGCAGGCTGTTGCCGGGCGCAAGCGTCGCGCAGAATTTCAGGAAGCCGCTCGCCTTCACGCCCGAATTCGAGAGGTCGGTCGAGAAATAATACAGCGTCTTCTCCTGGCCATCGCTGCCGGCAAAGATGATGCGCGCGCCGCGCGTTGCGTTCGCTCCCGGATTCTCGTTGGCGAAATACGTCGCGCCCTTGTCGTCGAGCGAAATCGGACTGACGCTCCTGATGGTCATGCCGGAGCGCGCCAGGAACACATAGAGGATCGGCAAGGTGCCGCTGATCTGGCCGGCTTTCAGATCGGTCTTCATCTGCTTGGTGATGAAGAAGCTGAAGCTGATGATCGAACCGAGCGAACGTTCGACATTGTAGAGCGCCGAAGCGACCCCGCCGCGCGACAGCCGCGTCAGGTCCGGCACCGAACCCACCGGCTCCAGCGCGCTCAGCACATAGGTCGAGGCCTTCGAGTAGAAGGCGTTGGCGTAAAGGAAGTCCGGGCCTGAGAACATGTAGAACATGGTCGTACGTGGCGCCGCCAGGTTGGTCTCCGACCAGGCGCGGATCCTCGACAACTGGCGCTGCTCGAGCTGCGCAAACGCGCCGTCGAAGAATCTGGCATGGCGCTGCCAGGCCGGGTCCTGGGTCAGCGGCGTCAGCGGCGAGTCCGCCGACGGCCTCATGCCGGCGAGAAACTTCGCGGTGTCGTCAACGGTCGCGGTATCGGCACGGACCGTGACGGCAGCCGCCAACAGCATGGCGAGAGCAAGCGCTGCAATTTGCAGGAAACGCCGCATGCTCATTCGCGCCCCGGCGAAGCGGCGACGGGTTCTCGATCTGCCCGCTTGCGGAAGACCGCGTAGATCAGGAGGCCGGAAGCCATGATCAGGATGCTCAGCATCGAACGCAGCGGCTGTTCGGCCAAAAGGTAGTACATCATGAAGCCGGTCACGAGCAGGAACACTACCGGGGTTACCGGGTAGCCCCAGGCGCGGTACGGCCGCGGCAATTCCGGCTGCATGATGCGCAGCTTGATCACCCCGAGCACGGTGAAGAACGAGCAGAACAGCAGCGCGAACTGGATGAACTCGAGCACCGCCTCGAAGCTGCGCGTGAACAGCATCAGGCTCGCGACCGTGAGCTGAAACAGGATCGCATAGGCCGGCGCGCCATTGCTGGAGCGGCGGGCGAACGGCCGCAGCACCGGAATATCCTCGCCCATCGTCATCATCACGCGCGGCCCGATCCACATCATGGCGCTGATCGAGGATATCAGTCCGAAGCAGATCATGGCGCCGACGATGCGGCCGCCAAACTCACCGAAGATGTAGCTGCCGGAGATGCGGGCGACGTCGAGCTGTCCCGCCAGTTTGTCGATCGGCGCGGTATGCAGGAACACCGCATTGAGCGCGACGTAGAGCACGAGCACGATCAGCGTCCCGATCAGCATCGCCCGCGGCACGTTGCGCTCGGGGGTGCGCACCTCGCCGATGATGTAGGTCGCGGCGTTCCAGCCTGAGAACGAATACATCACGAACACCAGGCTGATCGCGAACGGCGCGCTGACGATGTGGGAGAAGTCGGACGCCTGCGGCGCAAACGACACCGGCTGCCCGGCGCCGATCACGAATCCGGCGACCAGGAAGGCGACGATCAGCACCACCTTGAGGATGGTTGCGATCAGTTGAAAGGTGGAGGAATGCCTGACGCCGGTCAGTTGCACCAGCGACACCAGCCAGACCACGCCGATGGCGAGCACCAGCGGCGGCGCGTCGGGCAGTACCGATTTGCCGTACTCGCCGAACGCCATTGCCGCGAGCGCAACGGGCGCCGCAAAGCCGACGGTCGCCGACACCCAGCCCGCCATAAAACCGAAGGCCGGGTGATAAGCCCGGCCGAGAAAATTGTATTCGCCACTCGAGCGCGGAAACATCGCGCCAAGTTCGCCGTAGGAAAACACCCCGCACAGCGCCACGATGCCGCCAACGGTCCAGAGCAGCAGGATCGAAAAGCCGGACGGGATGTCCTTGACCTGAAAGCCGAGGCTGGTGAACACGCCGACACCGACCATGTCGGCAACGACGATCGCAACCGCCACGATAACTGATACGGACGAGCCGCCGCCGGCGACCGGTCCGGGCCAGGCCGCGCTTCCCGTTTGTGATGCCGCCATCTCGGACCGTACCCTCGAGCGCCGCCCGTCCCCGCGTATCGTGCAGGCTCGCGACCGGCAATTCAAGCAATGTTAACAAGGCTTTAAATTGAGACCAGAGATCGGTTTCATGATACCTCTCGGCGTCCCAAGAGCGGTCCCGGATTGCGAAAACAACGTGTCGGTCCCACAATCGCGACACGATTGCATGGTCTCCTCAAGCTACCGGATGTGGGGAGTTTTCCGGACGCTTAACGTCGCCTAAACACGAGCGAATGTACGCTGGTTGTTGGTGGATCTTGGGGCAGTGGGTGGATGGTCGGAGCAATTCCGAAATTCCAGATAGCTGATCGCACCAGCCGGGCCATTTCCCCGGCCGCGTCGCGTTGGGTCCAGCCGCTGCGATGGCGCCTGGCAGCGCTCCTCGTCCCGCTCTCGCTTGTCCTCGTTCAATGCGGCAAGGCGCCCGAACCCGGCATGCTGGCCGCGAACACCGAAGGCACCAAATCCAAGACCAGCAAGGCACAGGCAGCAGCCGATACGTTCGACGACCGCTTCCCCCAACCGCAATTTGCCGAACGCTTCCCGACCACCCATGAAAGCCTGCCGCAGATTTCGCGCGAAGTCGCGCTGGCGCCCCGGCGCGCCGCGCGCGCCGAGCCGGTGCGGGTCGCGTCGCTGACGCCCACGCTGAATCTACCCCGTCCCGCCGAGCGTGACGAACTGACCACGCTGGTCAGCATGAAATCGTCAGCCTTCCCGTATTTCGGCACCAACCCGCGCTCGGAAGAGCCGTTCCTCAACATCGCCAAGGGCGAGCGCAAGGGCCACCGCAGCTATAACGGCCGGGTCTATTGGCAGGACGAGACCTACAACGACAGCCGGGTACTGGTGCACGTGCCCGAGACCTTCGACGTCAGGAAGCCGGCCGTGATCGTGGTGTTCTTCCACGGCAACGGCGCGACGCTGGAACGCGACGTCCGCGACCGCCAACTGGTGCCGCAGCAGATTTCGGATTCCGGCGTCAACGCCGTGCTGCTGGCGCCGCAGCTCGCGGTGAACGCCGCCGATTCCAGCGCCGGCAAGTTCTGGCAGCCGGGCGGCTTCAAGCGCTTCATCGACGAGTCGGCGAGCCACCTTGCCCGCCTCTACGGCGATCCGAAATCGGCCCAGGCGTTCGCCAACCTGCCGATCGTGATCGTCGGCTATAGCGGCGGCTTCCTGCCGACCGCCTGGAGCCTCGAAGTCGGCGGCATTTCCAATCGCGTCCGCGGCGTGTTCCTGCTCGACGCCGTCTATGGCGAATTGGACAAGTTCGCGTCCTGGATCGAGAAGAACCGCACCGGCTTCTTCGTCAGTTCGTACACCCGCTACACCAAGCGGCACGACCTCGAACTGATGCAGATGCTGCGCGACAAGGGCATCACGGTCACCGAAAACATGGATGGGCCGTTGCGGCCCGGCAGCGTCGTGTTCGTGCAGACGCCCGACGGCGTCACCCATCGCGACTATGTCACGAAGGCATGGACCGAACATCCGGTCAGGGACGTTCTGGTCAAGATGGCGGCGTCGCCTTCGCTCACCCGCATCGCCGCCGCGCCGTGGTCGACAAACCGGTAAATGAGATCATGCTCCGGCAACCTGCTTCGGCCTAGTCAGGAACACCGCCGTCAGCGCCAGCGCGACAAACGCCGCCGCGACATAGCCTGAGGTGAAGGGCAGATCGCGAGCGTACAGGAAACCGCCGACCGCTGATCCGACGGCCTGCCCGACATAGAGCACCGACGTATTGAGCGAGACCGAGGCCGAAGCGAGCGCGGGCGCGGCGCCGACCAGCCGCACCTGCTGCATCGAATTGGTCGAAGCAAAGCCCAGCCCCCAGATCGCAACCGAAGCCGCCATCAGCAGATAGTTTCCGGCGCTGAGCGCCCAGCCGGCCACTCCGGCCAGCACCAGTGTGGTGAACAGCATGGAAGTCTTCCACGCGCCCCAGGAATCGACGATGCGGGTCGCGATGGCGATGCCGACGAAGCCGAACAGGCCATAGCAGGCGAACACCAGTCCGATCGCGTCCGGTCCGGCGCCGGTCAGCCGCGCCAGCAGCGGCCCCATGAAGGTGAACACCACGAACTGGCCGGACGTCTGCAGCGTCGTGATCGCCAGCAGCAGGACGATCATCCGGTTGCGGCCGATATCGGCCCATGTCTTGAGATCGACCGGGGCGCCCATCAGTCCGCCCGGCAGGCGCCACACCAGCAACAGAAAACTCACGAGGCCGATGGCGCCGATACCGCCATAGGCGGTGCGCCAGCCATAGCGGCTGGCGATCAATGTGATCAGCGGCAGGCCGACCGCCGCCGCCAGCGACCAGCCCAGGAAGATGTAGGCGATGGTGCTGCCGCGCCGCTGCTCGGGCACGATCAGCGCCGCGGTGCCCGCTGCCTGCGGGGTATAGAGCGCGCCGACCGCCAGCATCACGAGGCGAATGGCCAGCAGGCTCGCGTAGTCGGGCGCGAATGCGGAGGCGATGTTGGCAAGTGCGAGGATCGCAAGCGTCGTCGCCAGCAGGATCCGGCGCTCGATCCTGGAAGTCAGCCACGCCGTCACCGGCGACCCGATGCACAGCACGATCGCCCCGAACGTGATCAACAGCCCCGCGGTGCGAACGCTGACGTCGAGACCGGAAGACAGTTCGACCAGCATTCCCGCCGGCGCCAGCACCGAACAGCCGGTGACGACGTTGCCGAGCATCAAGGCGGTGGGTGCAAAGCGCTTCACTGGCCGCGCGGTATATCAGCTGGCGATTTTAATGCAACTGCATCCAATTGCATGCCGGGCCGCTGATTTCCGGGCTTGCAGTCACTTCGCCGAAGTTACGGGAACGGCGGAAGCCGCCGGCGCGGCGTTCAAACCGGAAGATGCCGGCCCTGGCTGCGCGTTATTGGTTGGGCACGACGCCGACAGCCGCGTCCAGGCCGCGCCAAGGCCAAGCGTGTCGATGTCGAATGTCGCGAGGTCGATCTTGCCCGCCGCGCTCAGCGTGCGCTCGCCCATTTGCAAGCGGGGCGCGGCCAACATCGCCTGCATGGCTTCGGGACCAACGTTTTCGCTCCAGACCTCGTATTTGCCGACACGCGCCGGGTATCCGCCGAATACCACGGATTTTTCCGCACCCGCCATCAGCACCACCGAGCTGGTGGCCTCCGCGGCCTGCTCATGTTCCCGAACGAACATCAGCCGGGCGCGATCCTTGTTCTCGCAGAACAACCGCCATTCCATCGTTCGAAACGCTGCGCCCTCGCCCTGTTTCGCCGCGATGACCTTGCGCACGAACGGGCGGGAAGCGGCCTCGAATGTCCAGGAGGTTTCGGGCAAGGGTCGCCTATCGATACCGAACCGATAGAGTTCGCTGCGCGTGAGAACGTGCAGGCTCTCGAACTTCACGGTCTTGATGAGATCGTCGAGTTGGCGGCTGATGCCCATGGAGGCGACGAAGGTTGCGCGTTCGCGCTCGGCCCTCGCGATGCCGCGCTGCTTCATTTCCGCAACCTGCCGGGCCGTGGCTTGTCCGCGAACCATCAGCATCACCCTGGAATCATGAACGGCGATCGCCGCATCGGGCGCGACTTCACGGGTCGTGGCGCCGAGAAACACATAGCCGCAGGCCGAATTGCACATGGCGTTGCGAGTCGTGAGTTGGGCCTGGACCTCGCCGCCTGCCGTCTTGATCTTGAGGCAGGCCGCGTCGACCTGCGTTCCCCCGGTGCAGGCGGTTACGATGGTTCGTCCAATCCGGGCAACGGCCTTCCTGCCCCGCAGCAGGCGAGCGATGACATAGGACGGCCTGACCGAACCGCCCGGCGAATGGAAATAGATCGGACGCTGGATATCCTTGGCATCGCGCAGGAAGCGGCCGATGCGCACGGCGGCGCCCTCATCGACCTTGCCTTCGATCGCAATCCAGCGGTCGCAACCCGGACCGCAGGAATTGGGCGGCCCCTTGGCGTTGTAAATAATCATCCTCGGCGCAAATCCGGCCTTCTCGGCCGCAGTCTCGGCGCGCGACTCGCCGTGAATCAGCAGCAGGGCTGCGAGCAGGAAAAAGCGGAGCATCGGGAGACCAGCAAAATGCGCGAGGAACCGTTGAAAGGGCGGCGCCGGCACGAGGCTAGACAATGCATGCAATCCCCGCAACCCTCGGTGGCGGATGCCGCCTCACATCATGCCGAAAGCGACCAGATCGGGGACCGTCCATCGGGCCACGATCCGGCCGGATTTCGCGATATTGCCCGATTGCAGGAGCCGAATCCCCTGCTATACCGCTGCTTCCCGCTTACCTGCGCTCGTTCGCAGGAGTGAGCTTAAGGAGACGCCAATGCCTGACAGCAATGCACCCGCACCGGGATTCCAATTTGGCCTTGCGAATTTGAAACCGGCCGAACCCGTGCAAAAAATCACCCTCACCTTCCCCGACGGCGCCAAACGCGAATATCCCAAGGACACCACCGGCCTCGATATAGCCAAGGGCATCTCTCCCTCGCTCGCCAAGCGCACGGTCGCGATGGCACTGGACGGCGTGGTCACCGACCTCAACGATCCGGTTTCGGGCGACGCGAAGATCGAACTCATCAACCGCGACGACGCACGCGCGCTGGAGTTGATCCGGCATGATGCCGCGCATGTGCTGGCCGAAGCCGTGCAGTCGCTGTGGCCGGGCACGCAGGTGACGATCGGGCCTGTCATCGAGAACGGCTTCTATTACGACTTCTTCCGCAACGAGCCGTTCACGCCGGAAGATTTTGCCGCGATCGAAAAGAAAATGCGCGAGATCATCGCGCGCGACAAACCCTTCACCAAGGAAGTGTGGGACCGCGAGAAGACCAAGCAGGTATTCCGCGACAAGGGCGAGGCCTTCAAGGTCGAACTGGTCGACGCCATTCCCGGCGACGAGCCGATCAAGATCTATTTCCAGGGTGACTGGTTCGACCTCTGCCGCGGCCCGCATATGAGCTCGACCGGCAAGATCGGCACCGCGTTCAAACTGATGAAGGTGGCGGGCGCCTATTGGCGCGGCGACAGCAACAATCCGATGCTGACGCGCATCTACGGCACGGCATTCGCCAAGCAGGAAGAGCTCGATGCCTACCTGAAACAGATCGAGGAAGCCGAGAAGCGCGACCACCGCCGGCTCGGCCGCGAACTCGACCTGTTCCACTTCCAGGAGGAAGGCCCCGGCGTGGTGTTCTGGCACCCGAAGGGCTGGACCATCTTCCAGGCGCTGATCGCCTATATGCGCCGTCGCCTGACCGGGGACTATAGCGAGGTCAATGCCCCGCAGATCCTCGACAAGGTACTGTGGGAAACCTCCGGCCACTGGGACTGGTACCGCGAGAACATGTTCGCGGCCCAATCCGCCGGCGACGAGGCCGAAGACAAGCGCTGGTTTGCGCTGAAGCCGATGAACTGCCCGGGCCACGTGCAGATCTTCAAGCACGGGCTGAAGAGCTACCGCGACCTGCCGCTACGGCTTGCGGAATTCGGCGTGGTACATCGCTATGAGCCCTCCGGCGCGATGCACGGCCTGATGCGGGTGCGCGGCTTCACGCAGGACGACGCGCATGTATTCTGCACCGAGGCGCAGCTTGCCGACGAGTGCCTCAAGATCAACGACCTGATCCTGTCGACCTATGCCGATTTCGGCTTCGACGGTGAACTCACGGTCAAGCTCTCGACCCGGCCGGAGAAGCGCGTCGGCACCGACGAGATGTGGGATCACGCGGAGCGCGTGATGGCCACCGTGCTTGTCGGAAATCCAGGCCAGCGGCAGCAACCGCATCAAGACCGCGATCAACCCCGGCGAAGGCGCATTCTACGGGCCGAAGTTCGAGTATGTGCTGCGCGACGCCATCGGCCGCGACTGGCAATGCGGCACCACGCAGGTCGACTTCAACCTGCCGGAGCGTTTCGGCGCGTTCTACATCGACGCCGACGGCTCCAAGAAAGCGCCAGTCATGGTGCATCGCGCGATCTGCGGTTCGATGGAACGCTTCATCGGCATCCTGATCGAGCATTTTGCCGGCAACTTCCCGCTCTGGCTGGCGCCGATCCAGGTCGTGGTGACGACGATCACCTCCGAAGGCGACGAGTACGCCAAGGTGGTCGCGGCCGCCGCGCGACGCGCCGGCCTCCGCGTCGAGATCGACCTGCGCAACGAGAAGATCAACTACAAGGTTCGCGAGCACTCGCTGGCGAAGATCCCGGCGCTGCTCGTGGTCGGCAAGAAGGAGGCCGAGTCCCATTCGGTCTCGATCCGCCGGCTCGGCAGCGACGGCCAGAAGGTGATGCCAACCGACGAGGCGCTCGCCGCGCTGGTCGAGGAAGCAACCCCGCCGGACGTGAAGCGGGAGCGGATGGCTTAAGCAGCGTTCTTCTGCCCGATCTTGATCAAGGACTCGGCGGGGATGCCGAGTCCTTCGTGCAATCGCCTGATCATACTGAGCGTCAGCTCGCGGCGGCGATTGAGCACTTCGTGAACGCGGTTGCGACTGCCGATAAACGGAATGAGGTCGCGCGGCTGCAATCCGCCCTGCTCCATGTGATACCGAATGGCCTCCACCGGGTCAGGAAGATCAAGCCTGTAATGCTTGCGCTCCCACGCCTCAACCAGCGTAACCAGCACGTCGAGCCGATCGCCTGCGGGTGAATTGCGCCGGGCATTCATCAACCCTTCGATCTCCTTGAGAGCGCGGCGATAGTCGCGATGAGACTTGATCGGAGCGATATCCATGACTGACCCCTCAAATGCTCTGAGCGTCGATAGCATCGTATTGCCTATGGCTGCCGACAAATCTGATATAGACGACCCGATACGGATAGTTGATCCACACAACGATCCGATACTTGTTGCCCGCTATATTGAAGACTACCCGACCATCTCTAAGGATACTCGCGCTGCGAACATCCCGCTTGACGTCGGCTGGCTTCGCCCAGTCTGCCTGTCTGACCTGCCGATACCAGGCCATCACTGGCTCACGAGCATCGGTTACGCTTTCGCCGCGGCTGATAAACGCCTTGATCGTGCTGAGTGCTATAACCCTCACGGCGTCATTTTACCATAGTCCCACCCTGGGACCAAGAGCCTATTTTGGCTATGTGAAATTCCTGTCGGTTCAACGCCGCCTCGCCGACGCAGGGCCGCAACCGCCTCACAATCGATCTAAAAAGGGGTTTCCACAGCTTCGTTGCCACCCCATCTCCGTGATAGGCATTCCTCCTCAATCCGACGAAAGAGACCTCCGTGCCCGACGCCATTGAACTCCTGAAGATCCGCCGCTCGGTAAAGCCGCGCGAGATGAGCGGCCCCGGCCCTTCCGCCGGCGAACTCGACACCATCCTGACCATCGGCGCGCGGGTGCCCGATCACGGCAAGCTGACGCCGTGGCGCTTTATCGTGTTCGAGGGCGACGCCCGCGCCCGCGCCGGCGACGTCATCGCGCGGGTGTTCGCAAAGAAGAATCCATCCGCGCCGACAGCCGACATCGAGGTCGAGAAGCGCCGGCTGATGGACGCACCACTGGTGATCGCCGTGGTCAGCTTCGTCAGGCCCCACCCCAAGGTGCCGGCGTGGGAGCAGGAACTGTCCGCCGGCGCCAGCGCGATGAACATCGTCACCGCCGCCACCGCGCTCGGCTACGGCGCCAACTGGCTGACCGGCTGGTTCGCGTTCGACCGCGACGTGCTGGACGGGCTCGGCCTGAAGGCGGATGAGAAGCTCGCCGGCTTCATCCATATCGGCACCCCGACGCAGCCTGCCGAAGACCGCCCGCGCCCGGCGCTGTCCGACATCGTGACGCGGTTCTAGGCCCCCGTCCCTACGCCGCCCTCGATGCGCGCTGGCGAAATCCCGCCATCAGCGCCTCGATCTCGGCGGCCGGCCTCGCCGCGCTGAACAGGAAGCCCTGGACCTCGTTGCAGCCTTCGGCCCGCAGCCAGTCAAGCTGGTCGATGGTCTCGACGCCCTCGGCGGTCGTGGTGATGTTGAGGCTGCGGCCGAGGCCGGAGATGGCCCGGACGATCGCGACGCAATCATTGCGCTGCGCGAGATCCTTTACGAACGAGCGGTCGATCTTGATCTTGTCGAACGGAAAGCTTCGCAGATAGCTCAGGCTGGAATAGCCGGTGCCGAAATCGTCCAGCGAGATGCTGACGCCGAGTTCGCGCAACTGATGCAGGATCGCAAGATTGGCCTCGGTCTCCGCCAGAAACACCGACTCGGTGATCTCGAGCTCGAGCCGCCGCGGCGACAGCCCGGAATGGGCCAGCGCCGAAATCACGGCCTGGACCAGGTTGCGGCCACGGAACTGCACCGGCGAGAGGTTGACGGCGACCTTGATCTCGGCCGGCCATCGCGCCGCCTCGCAGCAGGCCTCGCGCAGCACCCATTCGCCAAGCGGCACGATCAATCCGATGTCTTCGGCCACGGGAATGAAATCCGCCGGCGAGATCATGCCCTTGTCCGGGTGATGCCAGCGCAGCAGCGATTCGAAACCGCTGATCTTCTCGGCGGCGACGTCGACCAGCGGCTGATAGTGCAGCTCGAACTCGCCGTTGCTGAAGGCGCGGCGCAGATCGCGCTCCAGGTCGCGCCGCCGTTGCGCCTGCCGGTCCATCTCGCGCTCGAAGAAGCGGTGGACCCCGCCGCCATCCGACTTGGCGCGATAGAGCGCCATGTCGGCATTGCGCATCAGTTCCTCCGTGGTCGTGCCGTCACCGGGCGACAGCGCGATGCCGATGCTGGCGCCGACGACGATTTCGGCGCCATCGATGTCATAGCGATCGCTCAACTTCGCGATCAACCGGTCAGCAAAGTCGCTCGCCTCGTTGGGCGAGACATCGGAGGCCAGCACGATCGCAAATTCGTCGCCGCCGAGGCGGGCCACCAGATTGTCGCCGCGGATTTCCGATTGCAGCCGCGCGGCAACCAGCCGCAACAGCCGGTCGCCCATCGGGTGACCGAAGCTGTCATTGACGTTCTTGAACAGGTCGAGATCGACGCACAGAACCGCGACGCGCTTGCCCGGCTGGCTGCGCGCCAACGCCTGGTGCAGGCGATCCTGATAATAGTCACGGTTCGGCAGGTTGGTCAGGCCGTCATGATGGGCCATATGGGCGATCCGGGCCTCGGCGGCACGCCGCTCGGTGATGTCGGCCACCGCCACCAGATAGCCGTCGCGATCGTCGAACATGACCCGCCGGCCGTATGTCAGCACGTGGATCTCGCTGCCATCGGCCCGGACGTGGCGCCAGTCGCGGCCAGAATGATAGACGTCGCCGATCTGACGCAGCGACTCGCTGTGCGTCGCCCGTTCGTCTTCGGGCCAGATTTCGCGCAGCTTCATGCCGAGGAAGTTCTCGCGGCTGTAGCCATAGTGCTTGACCGCCGCATCGTTGACGCCGAGGAAGCGCGTGGTGTCGGCGTCGAATACCCACATCGGCATCGGATTATTCTCGAACAGCAGTCGAAACGAGACCTCGCGCCGCTTCAGCGCAGTGACGTCGGACACCGTGAGGGAGAGCATGTCGCCAAACGCCGTCACGCCGAGCCGCAGGCAGCGCTCGTCATGCTCGATCTCGAACTGCCCGCCATTGCCGCGAGCGACGATGTCGCGCAGGCGTCCAAGCACCGCGGGCTCGCACAATGGATTGCCGCCGGCGCCGAGCCGACGCCACAGCAGCGCGCTTGGAGGCTGTTGCAGCAGACGTGCGGCGCCCTCGTTGAGATGGACGATCTGGAAGTCGAACGGCAGGCCGCTTGCATCGCGGATCGCCGCCAGCGACAGCACGCCATCGTCGGTGGCGGAAAAAATCATGTCCAGCAGATTGTACTGGGCGTCGCGCTCGTTGACGTAAGCGCCGATCAGCGTTCCGCCCCAGCGGGACAAGGTCGGCAGCGCAAGCACGTCATAGGTTCGAACCAGCCCGTCCCGCACGCAATGCGCGGAGGAGAGGTGCGGCCGGCCATTCGCGACGGCGCTGGCGGCAGCAACCTGCAGCGCGGTCGCACAATCCGGCGACAGTGCGCTGAGCGGAATGTCCCAACGATCGTCGTTCAGCCATTTCTGGACGTAGCGTCCGGTGTGCGACACGCCGAACGCGTCGGCGTCGCCCCGCAGCAGCGCGATATGGTCGGCCAGCCGGCCGAGGCTGCCGAGCATGACGTCTTCGTAGTGCGGCAATCGTTCGCCCGGGCGCAGCGCCGCCTGCCATTTGCGCTGCAGGACCGGAACATCGGCGAACATCTCCGCGCTGAATTTCCTCGCCGATTTGATTGAAAGTTTCTCGGTCGCAACCATACCAAGCCCCGCTTGCACAAACGCTTTTTCCCCGCGGCATCCAATTCGGCCGGGCTTAAAACGCTGTAAAAGATTTCGGAGCGGTGTGCCGGTAAGGCGATTATGACAGTTTTAAGTCGCGCGATGGTTAGTGCGTTTTAGCGACTATGACAGTGGCGGCTAACTTTTGCGGGCGGAGATATCAGCGTGCAACTACCTCGACCTCGCCGTCGACGCCGTTGACGACGTTGAACGGCCGCTCGAACACCTTGCCCTCGTTCTTGGCAATGGCGCGGTATTCGCCCTCGGACAGCACCACGCGCGGAAACGCGCCGATCAATTCCTTGATCACGTCGCCGCCCGGCGTGATCACCGACCATGCGGTGTTGGCGAGCGCCTCGCCGCCGCGGTCGCTGACGAGTTTCAGCGTGATGACGGCCGCGCGGTGCGAGACGGTGACGTCGGTCAGCTTGCCGGCCTGGACGCGGATGTCGGACCGCACCACCGAATTGGCGTCGCCGTAGTTGGAGATGATGTAGTAGGTGCCTTCCGGCAACAGCGCGACGTCGCCGGCGGCCACGTTGGGCAGCATCGGCGAACGCTCGGCGCCGCCTTCGAACTGGCTACCCTTGTACAGCGCGAACGAAATCTGGTTCGGCGGGATCTTGCTGGTGCCGACGCGACCCTCGATGCGCAGTCCGCCGGCCGGAAGCACGAACGCCTCGCGATCGGTTTCCGATTTCAGGCTGACCGCGCGGACCGCGCTCACCAGGCCCAGCGCGACGTGAACGACGTAATTGCCGGGCGGCAGCACGATGTTCGGGGTCGCGCCGCGCTCTTCCCGGATCAGCTTGAAGGTGCCGGTTTCGTCGGGCTTGTCGGCGAACACCCGCCACACCAGACCGCTATTGATGACCGGCAGGTCCTTGCCGTAGCGCGCCGTCAGCGCCAGCACCGCCTGGTTCGACGCCGGCGTACCCGGCGCCGGTGCGGTCGGCGGAACCGTGACGATCGAGGGCGGCACGATGGTGGGTTGGTTCAACGGCGGTGGAATCGTGGGAATCGCGCCGGGCCCGGTGGGCGGCGCCAGATTCAGGGCCGGGCCGCTCGGGGCATCCGGAACCGAGGCTGGCGGCACCGGGGGCGGGCGATCGGAAAACATCTGCGCTGAGCTCGCAGCCGGCAGCAGCGAAACCAGCGCCAAAGCAAGCGCCATCGCCGGGAAAGGCCATCCGCCCCGCCCGAATCTGCAGATACCGCTACCGCCCGAAATCATGGCCATGCTTTTCACCGAAAACGCGGCAAATTCAAGCCTGCCCTGTCGGATTCGGGGCCCTCGCTGCTGGCGGAACCCGGATTGACGCCCATGTTATCCGGGCGGTCGTGGTCCAGTCACAATCCCGGCCCAAGCGGCATGGTTATGGCCGGGCATAAACCATGCATTGCAATCGGAATGGATGATTCTGGCGCAGCCGCGCCGCGGCGAATACGCTGAGATGCCGCAGGAGAGTAGTTCAAGTGCTGGATAGCTGGATGGGCCGTGGCCAGAAAGCCTCCGACGGCCGCGACAAGGTGGGTCTCGGCACGATCCGCCGCCCTGTGATCGGGCTGGCGCTGGGGGGCGGCGCCGCGCGCGGTTTTGCCCATATCGGCATCGTCCGCACGCTGGCCGCCCACGGCATCGTTCCAAATGTCGTGGTCGGCACGTCGATCGGCGCGGTGGTCGGCGGCGCCTACGCGACCGGGCATCTGGACACGCTGGAAGAATGGGCGCGCAGCCTGCAGCCGCGAAACATCATCTCCTATCTCGACATCCGCCTCAACGGCTCGGGCCTGATCGGCGGAACCAAGCTCGCCGCCGAACTCGAGGCGGCGATGGGCAAGAGCCTGATCGAAGATCTGCCGCTGAAGTTCGCAAGCGTTGCGACCGAAGTTCGCACCGGTCACGAGATCTGGCTGACCCACGGCCCGATCGTGGACGCCATGCGTGCCTCCTACGCATTGCCCGGCATATTCTCGCCGGTCATGATCGGCGACCGCTGGCTGGTCGATGGCGCCCTGGTCAACCCGGTGCCGGTTTCGGCGGCGCGGGCGCTCGGCGCGGAGATCGTCATCGCGGCCAATCTCTCCAGCGACGTCTTCACGCACTCCACCACGATCTACGCGCACGGCCCGTCAGCCAGCGCCAATGCAGCGGTGCTGCCGGAGCCCGAACCCGAGCCGCGCAAGCGCGGCATCGGCAAGTTCTTCTCCGCCGAGCGTACGATGAAGCGCGAGTTCTTTGGCGGCGGCGGCCGGCCGGGGATCTCCTCGGTCATGGTCGACGCCTTCAACATCATGCAGGACCGCATCACCCGCGCGCGGCTGGCGGGCGATCCGCCCGACCTCTTGATCTCGCCCCGGGTCGGACAGATCGGCTGGTTCGATTTTCACCGCGCTGACGAACTCATCGCCCATGGCGCGCGCGCGGCCGAGCGCGCGATCGAACTCGATCCAGGAGGCGATCCACATCCTGGCACCGCCGACGAGAGAAGCCGACAAAGGCATCGAGAAGCCTGCGACCGAATAACGGCACGATCTCCGGCCTCGCCCCGGACCCGCACGGCAGCGAAAATCACGGCCGTCTTGATGTAGTCGCGCAGCGCTTCCTGCTCGGTCTCGAATTCCCTGACCCGCCACTTGACGACGTCGCCGATCGAAATCAGGCCGACGACCATGCCCTCCTCGATCACGGGCAGATGGCGGAATTTGCCGATGGTCATCATCTCCATGATGCCGCCCACCGTGTCGGATTGCCGGCAACTCACGACCTTGCGCGTCATGACCGCGCTGACCGGCTCCTCGAGCACGCGCGCACCGCGCTCGCCCAGCACGCGCACGATGTCGCGCTCGGACAGGATACCTTCGACACGGCCGTGGCTCATGACCAGCACGGCGCCGATCTTGCGCTCGCCGAGCATCTTGATCGCAACCGACAGCTTGACGTCCGGTTCGACGCTCGTGATGTGGTGACCTTTGGTATCGAGAATTGCACGTACCGTCATTGTCGCCTCCTGAATCCGTTCGCGCCCCCAAGGGCCCGACTGTTCGCGAGTCTTCAATCAACAGTTCCGCACCGGTTTCGTTTCAGGCGCGGTCAAAAGCGCGGCTGTCACACATGGCAGCGGGCGCTGGTTCTCGTCACAACCTGCATTGATGATGGATGAAATCGCACCGCCCCGCAAGCGACGATCAGACGCGGTCCGGTTCGTCCGGCCACGAAGCATTTGCAGCATGCGGCGCCTGCCGCGGCACCGGATCGAACAGCGAGAAAAGCATCAGGCCGGCGAGAAAACCGCCGATATGCGCCTGCCAGGCGACGCTGGCGCCATCGGCGCCGATCGCAATCGAACCGAGACCGAAGATGATGTTGACGCCGAACCAGACCGCGAGAAACCCGAGCACCCGCGTGTTGCGCAGCGCACGCGCCAGCGACAGCGCCGGAACCTTCGCAGCCGCCTCCGCATCGCCCCGGTTGAACGAGAGGAAGCTGCCCTGCACGAAGGCGAAGCGAATGGCGGCGGCCATGGTCCCGGACACCGACGCCGAGGCGCCGATCATCGGCGCGATCGCATGCTCGTGGGTCAAGAGGTGCGCCAGTGCGCCGGCCGCCGCCGTCACCGCCATGAAGACGAAGAACCTGGTCGCGCCGAACCGGCGCGCGAGCGCGCTGCCGAACGGCAACAGCCACAGCACGTTGAAACCGATATGGCTGAGATTGGCGTGCAGCAGCGAATAGGTGACGAAGGTCCAGACCTTCGCCCCTACCCCGCCGGGAAAGCTGATGTTGAGCAGCGTGGAATCGTAGCGCTTCGGAATGAACCCGAAGACGTCGATGGTCCAGTTCTCCAGTTCCGGCGGCAGCAGCACCCGCAGATGAATGACCGCAATCAGCACGATATAGGCGGTTAGCGCGCCCGGTAGCGTCAGGATCGGCTCGCGCGGGAGGTCCGGCGGCTCGGCCCGGAAGGATTCAGGATGGGATTCCAAGGGGTCCAGAACCTTAGCTGCGGCTTTGAGGTGTATCGGCCCAGATAGGCGGCTTTGCCCGCCCCGTGCAAGTGCACAATCGCGGCCATCCGTATCCCGGACGCGGCGCGGCACGCAGTGACGCGACGCAGAGCCGGGACCCAGGCGATCGTCGAACCCGGCAAGTGGGTCCCGGCGCTGCACCGCGTCCGCGACACGAGCCTGTTGGGCCAAAGAAAAAGGGAGGACGCTGAGAACGTCCTCCCTGTCTCGTTGGCCTTTTCGCGCCCGGGGCCGGATCGCATCCTGCCCCTCCCCGCGATGACCAAACTGTTCGACGCCACCTGTGTACCAACCGCGCCGGCGACCTTTGGGAGATAAGCCGGCGTTGCCTGATGCGTTCCACTCTACGCACCCCGCGTCACGCCCGCCAACCTCATAGTTAACTTAACGTTAACAACGCAAAGCCACGCCACGTGCGGCCAAATCCCGTCGTCGGGCATGGACGCTGCAAAGCCTGTCCTGCACAACAATCAAGGGAAGGTGTGTGCGCAAAAGCGGGACAGAAGTGTCCCGCCAGTGCCCGCCGAGGGCGAGGATCAACCATGAAACACCCATCCAGTCGGGAATTTTTCGCCTATTGGGACGCCAAACGCGGCGACGCGCGTGCGCCGGACCGCAGCGAGATCGAGCCGAGCGCCGTGCGCGAACTGCTCGGCGACATCTTCGTGCTCGCCTACGACAACGAGGCCGGCTACCCGTTTCGCGTTGCCGGAACGCGGGTCAGCGCCCTGCTCGGCCGCGACCTCAAGGATACCAGCTTTTCGGCGCTGTTTGCGCCGGACAGCCGTCGCGAGATCGAAGACGTCATCAGCTACGTGGCCGAGGAAATGCTGGCGGCGATCGTCGGCGTCACCGCGACCACCGAGAACGGCAAGACGGCACATCTGGAATTGCTGCTGCTGCCGTTCAACAACCGTGCGCATGCGCCGATCAGCCTGACCGGCCTGCTGGCGCCGTTCGAAACCGATCTCGGCACTCTCAGGGATTTCAAGGTGACGTCCTGGCGTTACCTGCACCGGCCGCAGCGGCTCGTGCCGCGCGCCTTGCGCAAGCTCGCGGTCGCCCGCGGCCTCATGGTCTATGAGGGATTGCGCTAGCTCGGGCGGACAAATCGCCACGCATCGTCGGCGCACGGCGCATGGTCGCGTTGGACCATGCACGAAAACGCTCCACCGACGCCTCCAAAAAAAGCAGCGCAGAGCATTGCCTAAACGCGAGGCGTCAGGCAGGCTTGATCATGATCGTGGAGCCGGGCCACGTCAGCCGAACGAACCGTACGCGTCGAGAGCAATCTTGGCGGGCGGTGCTGCGTAACCCCGGAGACTCCAGAATGCTCTTCCAGAGATTGGTGCTTGCTGCCGTACTCGCCACGGCCACGATGGCGACGCAGGCGCGCGCCGACGCCCTCAACTCGATCATGAAGTCGAAGGTGATCAAGATCGCAGTGCCGCAGGATTTTGCCCCGTTCGGCTCCGCCGGCCTCGACCTCAAGCCGCAGGGCTACGACATCGACATGGCCAATCTGATCGGCAAGGAACTCGGGGTGAAAACCGAGATCATCGCCGTGACCAGCGCCAACCGCATTCCCTATTTGCAGACCAACAAGGCCGACCTCGTGATCTCCAGCCTCGGCAAGAACGAGGAGCGCGAGAAGGTCATCGACTTCTCGATCGCCTACGCGCCGTTCTTCTCCGGCGTGTTCGGCACCAAGGCGATCGCGGTGGCGAGCGCAGCCGACCTCAAGGGCAAGACCATCGGCGCCACCCGCGGCGCGATCGAGGAGCAGGCGCTAACGGCCTCCGCGCCGCCCGACGCCACCATCAAGCGTTTCGAGGATAACAACGCTACGATCGCCGCCTTCGTGTCCGGACAGGTCGACCTGATCGCCACCGGCAACACGGTTGCTGCCGTTATCGCCGAGAAGGTGCCCGCGCGGGCGCCTGCCCTGAAATTCGTGATAAAGGACAGCCCCTGCTATATCGGGCTCAACAAGAACGAGCCGGCTTTACTCGCCAAGGTCAACGAGATCGTCACCAAGGCGAAGGCGTCTGGTGACATCGCCAAACTGTCCGAGAAGTGGCTGAAGGCACCGCTGCCGCCCGGCTTCTAGCGCCAGCCAGCGGGGCCTCAAAAGTGTCCTACAAACTGCAATTCGCCGAACTGCTGCCCTACTGGAACGTACTCCTGCAGGGGCTGATCTTCACGATCGTGCTGACGGTCGTATCGACGGTGGCCGGCATCGCGGTCGGCACCGCCGGCGCTTCGGCGCGCACGTTCGGGCCGGCCTGGCTCGGCCGCGTGGTTGCGGTCTATGTTGAACTGATCCGCAACACGCCGTTCATCGTGCAGTTGTTCTTCATCTTCTTCGGCCTGCCGGCGCTCGGCCTCAAACTCAGCGAAACCACCGCCGCGTTCCTCGCCATGGTGATCAATCTCGGCGCCTACTCCACCGAGATCATCCGCGCCGGCATCGAGGCCGTCCCCAAGGGGCATCTCGAAGCCGGTCTCAGCCTCGCGATGACCAAGTGGGAGGTGCTGCGCCACGTCATCCTCAACCAGGCGTTCCGCAAGATCTATCCGGCGCTGTCGTCCCAGATCATCATCGTCATGCTCGGTTCGGCCGTGGTGTCGCAGATCTCGGCGGAAGATCTGACCTATGCCGCCAACCTCGTCGCGTCGCGGAACTTCCGGAATTTCGAGGTCTACCTTCTCGTCGCGCTGGCCTATCTCCTGCTCGCGATGCTGATGCGCTCGTTCCTCCGCGCGCTCGGCCGCGTCATGTTCAAGGCGAAATGAACCATGCTGCAGTTCAGCTTCTGGGACATTCTGTCGAACCTCCTGATCGCCACGCAGTGGACGATCGTGCTGTCGCTGATCGCGTTTTTCTGCGGCGGCGTGGTCGGGCTGGTGCTGCTGTTCATGCGCACCTCGCAGATCGCGGCGCTGGAATGGTTCACCAAGATCTATATCGAGTTCTTCCAGGGCACCCCGCTCCTGATGCAGCTCTTCCTGTTCTTCTTCGGCATCGCGCTGTTGGGCGTCGAGGTTTCGCCGTGGACGGCAGCGACGCTGGCGCTGACCTTCTGGACCAGCGCGTTCCTGACCGAGATCTGGCGCGGCTGTGTCGAATCGATTCCGAAGGGTCAATGGGAGGCTTCGTCCAGCCTCGCGCTCAGCTATGTCGAGCAGATGCGCTACGTCATCCTGCCGCAGGCCTCGCGCATTGCAATTGCGCCCACCGTCGGTTTCTCGGTGCAGGTCATCAAGGGTACGGCGCTCGCCTCGATCATCGGCTTCGTCGAACTGACCAAGGCCGGCACCATGCTCAACAACGCCACCTTCCGGCCGTTCCTGGTCTACTCGCTGGTGGCGCTGATCTATTTCTGCCTGTGCTTCCCGCTGTCGTGGTGGGCGAAGAAAATCGAAGGACGGCTCAATGTCGCTCGTTAGCATTCGTGACGTCAGGAAGAGTTTCGGTGCGAACGAGGTGCTGAAAGGCGTCTCGCTCGACATCGCCAAGGGCGACGTGGTGGCGATCATCGGCCGCTCCGGCTCGGGCAAGAGCACGCTGCTGCGCTGTATCAACGGGCTGGAGACGTATCAGTCCGGCGCCATCCTGGCCGACGGGATCGAGGTCGGCGGCGCCGCTACCAACCTTCGCGAGCTGCGCCGCCATGTCGGCATGGTGTTCCAGCAGTTCAACCTGTTTCCGCATCTGACCGCCGCCGAGAACGTCATGCTGGCGCCGACGGTCGTCAACAAGGTGTCGAAGGCGGAGGCGCGCACGACCGCCGCCGAAATGCTGGCCAAGGTCGGACTATCGGAAAAGATGGACGCCTATCCGAGCGAACTCTCCGGCGGCCAGCAGCAGCGCGTCGCCATTGCCCGCTCGCTGGCGATGCGGCCGAAGGTGCTGCTCTGCGACGAGATCACCTCGGCGCTCGATCCCGAGTTGGTCAACGAGGTGCTGCGCGTGGTCGAGCAATTGGCGCGCGAGGGCATGACGCTCATTCTGGTGACGCATGAAATGCGCTTTGCGCGCGACGTCGGCACCAAGCTCGTCTTCATGCACCACGGCAAGGTGCATGAAGAAGGCGTGCCGAAGGAGGTGTTCGCCGCGCCGCGAACACCGGAACTGCAGCAGTTCGTCGGCCAGGTCGGCTGAGCGCTCCCCGCCCGATCACCGCGACAGCAGGTTCGTCTTGGCGAGGTCGAGCACCTCGTCGCCACGGCCGCTCATCACGGCACGGATCACCCACAGGCTGAAGCCCTTGACCTGCTCGGCCGTGATCGTCGGCGGCATCGACAATTCCTGGGTCGCCGTGACGACGTCGAGGACGGCGGGGCCGTCATGGGCCAGCACGTCGCGGATCGCGGCGGGGAGATCGCCGGGATCCTCCACCCGCACCGCATGGATGCCCATGGCGCGGGCCATCGCGGCGAAATCCGGGTTCTGCAGATCGACGCCGGTCTCGACGAAGCCCGCCGCCTTCATCTCCATCGCGACGAAACCGAGCACGCCGTTGTTGAAGACGACGACCTTCACCGGCAGCTTCATCTGCGTCAGCGTGATGAGGTCGCCCATCAGCATGGTGAAGCCGCCATCGCCGGACAGCGAGATCACCTGCCGGCCCGGCTGCGAGGCCTGCACGCCGATCGCGTGCGGCATCGCGTTGGCCATCGAGCCGTGGACCCAGGAGCCGATCAGCCGCCGGCGGCCGTTCATGGCGAGATAGCGCGCGGCCCAGATCGTCGGCGTGCCGACGTCGAAGGTGAAGACCGCATCGTCGGCCGCCTGCTCGCTCAACAGGCGCGCGAGATATTGCGGATGGATCGGCTTTTGCCCGGGCGTGCCCTTGGCCAGTTCGTCGAGCCCGGCGCGGGCTTTCCGGTAGTGCGCGCAGCTGTCGTCGAGGTGCTTGCGGTCGGTCTTTGCCTGAAGCTTCGGCAGCAGCGCGGCGATGGTCGCGCCGACGTCGCCGACGAGGCCGAGATCGAGCTTGCAGCGGCGGCCGAGATTCTCGGGCCGGATGTCGACCTGGGCGATCTTCGCATCCGTCGGCAGGAACTGCTTGTAGGGGAAGTCGGTCCCCAGCATCAGCAGCACGTCGCAGGCATGCATCGCGGCGTAGCCGGACGAGAAGCCGATGAATCCGGTCATGCCGACGTCGTAGGGATTGTCGTACTCGACATGCTCCTTGCCGCCGAGCGCATGCACGATCGGGCTCTTGAGCGTCTCGGCGAGTTGCATCAGGCCGTCATGGGCGCCGGCACAGCCGCGGCCGCAGAACAGCGTGACGCGCTCGGCGCCGTTCAGCAGACCGGCGAGCGCGTCGAGCTCGGGCTCGGCCGGACGGACCACCGGCGCGGCCGGCAGCAGGCCGGCGTTCGGCGAGATGCCGCGCTTCGGCGCCGGCTTCAACGCGACGTCGCCGGGAATGACGACCACGGCGACGCCGCGCTTGCCCGACCGCGGCGCGGATGGCGTTCTCCAGCACGTAGGGCAGCTGCGCCGGATCGGAGACCAGCTCGCAATAGTGGCTGCATTCCCGGAACAGCTTCTGCGGATGGGTTTCCTGGAAGTAGCCGCCGCCGATCTCGGCCGACGGAATCTGCGCGGCGATCGCCAGCACCGGCGTGCGGCTGCGATGCGCGTCGAACAGCCCGTTGATGAGATGCAGATTGCCGGGGCCGCAGGAACCGGCGCAGACCGCGAGCTCGCCCGTGATCTGCGACTTCGCCCGCCGCCGCGAAGGCGGCGACCTCCTCATGCCGGACGTGGATCCAGTCGATCGTCTCGCGCTTGCGCAGCGCATCGGTCAGGCCGTTGAGGCTGTCGCCGACCACGCCGTAGATGCGCCTGACGCCGGCCTGAACCAGCGTCTCGGCGATCAGGTCCGCGACATTGTCGATTTTCATGTCGTGATCCTTTCAGCGGCCGGTGAAGCGCGTCGCGCGCTTCTCGAGAAAGGCGTTGCGTCCTTCCACGGCGTCGGCGCTCAGGCGGATCTCGGCCTGCAACTCGATCTCGCGGCGGAACTGTTCGGCATAGGTGGCGTGTTCGCTCGCGTCGATCAGCTGGCGTGTCGCGACCAGTGCCCGCGTTGGCCCGCTCGCGAGCTTGCGCGCCAGCGCCAGTGCGCCGCCCTGGAGTGCTGCGTCATCGAACACCTCGCGGACCAGCCCCCACTCCCTGGCCTGCGCGGCCGTGAGCGGCTCGTTGGTCATCATCAGTTCGAGCGCACGCTGCCGGCCGACAAGGCGCGGCAGCAGCCAGGTCGAACCCAGATCAGGCACCAGCGCGATGCGGCTGAACACCTGGATGAAGCTTGCCGAGCGCGCCGCGACGATCACGTCGCCCGCCATCGCGAGGCTGAAGCCGCCGCCCGCCGCGACGCCGTTGACGGCCATCACGACCGGCACGCGGCACTCACGCAGCGCCTTGAATGTCGGCCAGTAGTATTTCATCACGCCCGCGGCAATGTCGTCACCGAGGATCTGCGCTGCCTTGAGGTTCTGGCCCGAGCAGAAGCCGCGGCCAGCGCCCGTGACCACCAGCGCCCTCACCTGCGGATCGCCGGTCATCTCGGCAATGGCGCGCGCGAGATCGCCCAGCAGATCAGGCGTCATGGCATTCAGGCTCGCTGGCTCATCCAGCGTCAGCACGCCGACGCTGTCGTCGCGTTCTCGCTTCACTCCCGGCATTTAGCAACCTCCGCTAGCAGATATTTTGGCCAGGCCCGAGTCGGGCGCGGCAGTGGGCTTATGGTACCGATACAACGCAGCCAAGAACAATCGCCTTGTGGGGCTTGACCGAAATCCGCGACCCCGGAGATAGTTGGCCGATTGGACGTGAATGATGTTTGAGATCGTTATTTTCAGCGTGATTTTTCTTGCGGCCTGCTATTGGGCGGTCCTGTGGCTGATGGGACGGCGCGGCGATGTGTTGCACGGTGAGTTCGTCAAGAGCGAACCGCGCGCCGGCGCACAGATTCGGCCCGGGTTCCGGCCGCGACCTGCCCCACACGCACGGCCGGCCGAGGCCGCTTCACCGCACCCGGCGTTCAGACAGGAACGGCTGGACTCGCTGCTGAACACGATCAAGCAGGATCTCAATCAACTGGTGCGGAAATAGCCGCGCGTCACGCGGCATCCTTAAGGTTCCTCAGACGTAACCCAGCCAGCGCCAGTAGGTCGTGGCAAGCAGCATCACCAGCGCGAGCGCGATCACCGTCAGCACCAGGCCGGTGCGGACGAAATCCCGCGCGCTGAACGTGTCGGTGCCATAGGCCACCATGTTCTGTGGCGCATTGACCACGAGGATGAAGCCGAAGCTGACGACGAACTGCAGCAGCATGGTCATTCCGACGACGTTGATGCCCGGCGTTGCGACGCTCTTGAGCACGGCGATGACGATCGGGATCATCGCCGACGCCAGCGCGGTTGCGCTGGCGAAGCCGAGATGGATGACAACCAGGAACAGGCTCATCGTGCCGAGGATGAACAGCGCCGTGGCGTTCTTCAGACCAAACTGGTTGACGACGATGTTGGCGAGCCATGTCGCCGCGTTGGTCTGCAGCAGCGCCGTGCCGAGGCTGATACCGACGCCGAACAGCACGACCGTGCCCCACGGAATCCTCGGCTGCGCCTCTTTCCAGGTCATGATGCCGATGCCCGGCAGGAACATCAGCGCCACCGCGGTGATGGTCGTCGTGCTGGTATCGAATTTGTGAAACACCGCCTCGGTGGACCAGAACGCGATCAGCGCGATCGACAGCAGCAGCAGCTTGATCTCGGTCGGCTTCATCGGCCCGAGTTCGGCCAGCGACTTGCGAATGCCTTCGCGACCGCCCGGCACCTGGGCTACTTCCGCCGGCATCATCCGCGTCATCACGAAATAGAGCGCGATGCACATCAGCACCGCGAACGGGCCGGCGGCGATCAGCCACTCCAGCCAGGTGATGGTCCTGCCGAACGCCTTCTCGATGAAGCCGATCGCCACCATGTTCTGCGCAGCCGCAGTCTTGATGCCGACGTTCCAGATGCTGGCGGTCTGCACGGTGGTGATCATCAGCATGCCGGCAAAGGCGCCGCGCCGGTCGACGCCGAAGGCCGAGATGATGCCAAGCGTAATCGGCACCAGACAGGCCACCCGCGCCGTGGTCGAGGGCACCATCAGCGCGATGACGAATCCGACCACGATGGTGCCGATCACGACGTTGCGGGTTTCCGTACCGGCCCGCGACAGGATGGTCAGCGCGATACGCTTGTCGAGGCCGGTTGCGGTCATCGCCGCCGCGAGGAACAGGGCCGCAGCGACCAGCACCAGCGCGGTGTTGGCAAAACCCGAGAACGCCAGGCCGAGCGCTGCGCTGGTGCCCATCAACACCTTCGGGTTGGCGACGCTCGGCGCCAGTCCGAGCAGGAACGCCATCAACGCCGCGATCACGATCGCCGACACCGCGTAGTCGATAGCCTCCGTCATCCAGACAATGACGGCGAAGCCGAGAATGGCGAGCATGCGATGGCCGGCGACCGGCAGCCCCTCGGGAGTCGGCAGCAGCAGGATGCCGACGAGCACGGCGACGGCCAGCAGCAATCCCCAGTTGGTCCTGATCCAGCTCCCATGCCCGCCACCCGCAACAGGGCCGCCCGATGTATGCTCTACAATGGCCATGCACATTCCTCCCAGGAAGGATACGATCGACCAGGACGATGAAAGCCAATTTGCGATGAATCAAAAGCTGGCGCTGAAATCCCGCCTTGCTATGCCGGCGGCCCGGTACCGGTTCGCTCTGGCTTTGATCCTGCGCAAAGTGCCGATGTCCCGGGACCTGTAATCAATCCATGTCTGAGGGCTTCCTGATGCGAAAAGCGCCGACCCCGTCGATCTCGCCGGAAAAAGTATTCTTCATCATCACAAAGTCGCGCCAGGCGGACAGCACGGCGACCGATCTGAATGCGAACTCCGGCTCTGCCGACGATGATGCCGTCCACGGCTCCAGAGATCGCAGCAAGACTACCGATCTGTCGGAGCTTTCCGGCTTCATCCAGGACTTGAATGTCGACGAGCAGATCGACCTCGTCGCCCTGATGTGGCTCGGCCGCGGCGACGGCGATCTCGATAACTGGGAAGATCTGCGCGCGGAGGCTTTGCGCGCCCACAACGACCGCACAGCGTCCTACCTGATCGAAACACCGATGCTTGCGGATTATCTGGAAGAAGCCTTGTCGCAGTTTGGCAAGTCTCCCGAGGATTTCGAAGAGCCTCTCTGACCCGTCTTGAGACCGCATTATCCCGGAGCATGTCGATGACCAAAATGAAGATCGGTACGGGCGAATGGGTTGTCGTCTGCGATGGCCGCAAAGCGCTCGATCCTGGAGAATATCGGCGATCGCATGTTTCCAAACTTGCACACCAGGGAAGTGCACGAGCAGCCAGACCTGGCCACGCATGCGCAGGGTAGCGCGGCTCCAGGTCGCGTATACCAATCGACCGGCAACGCGCGAAGTTCAATCGAGCAGACGGACTGGCACGATGAGGCCGAGCGAGCGTTCCTCAAGACTCTTGCGGAGCGACTGGATAGTGCGATCAAGAACGGCGAAACCGCGGCGCTGACAATGGTCGCCTCGCCCCGCGCATTGGGCATGATCAGGTCGGAGTATTCGGCTGCGGTTCGAAAAGCTCTTCATGGCGAACTGGCCAAGGACCTCGTCAGGATGCCGGTCCATGAAATCGAGAAGCAGCTATTGGCGTGAAGGAACGACACGAGCGGCCTACCGCGATTTCTGCCGCCAACACTTCAATCGAGCGCCGATAACACATCGTTAACCCTGTCGGCCTTAGGGTCTTGCTGACGCCGAAAGACCGGCCGTCGGATGGCGAAGATGTCGTTTGCGCAAAAGAAATCGTCTGTTGTCCCGTCCGCCGAGGAGCGACGGCGCTTTCAGCGCGTCAAGGTACACCTGCTCGGCCGCTACATGCTGCCGGACCGCCGCGAATTTCCTTGCCAGATCATTAATATGTCGCCGGGCGGACTGGCGCTGCTGGCCCCCGGCATCGGCAATGTCGGCGACCGCGTGATCGCCTATCTCGACCATATCGGCCGGGTCGAGGGCAAAATCACCCGCATCATCGACAACGGCTTTGCCATGACGGTGGGCGCCACCGCGCGCAAGCGCGACAAGCTGGCCGCCCAGCTCACCTGGCTCGCCAACCGGGATATACTCAATCTGCCGGAAGACCGCCGCCACGACCGCATCATTCCGCGCAACCCGATCGCGCTGCTCACGCTGGAAGACGGCAGCAAGATGACCTGCCGCATCATCGACCTGTCGATGTCGGGCGCGGCGATCGCCGCCGAAAACCGCCCCCCGGTGAAGTCGCTGGTCATGCTCGGCAAGGTGCAGTCCCGCGTGGTACGAAACCTCGAAGAAGGCTTCGCGCTGGAGTTCGTCCACGAGCAGATTGCCGAGACGCTCGAAGACGCGGTTACTGCGCGGTAAAGCGCCAGCCCGCCCAAATCCCGCATTTTCAGCCTCCAAAAGCCGGTATCCGCGCCGGCCGACGACCGCCGTTGCGCCGCCGATGCCCGCGCACTGCTGGTTAACGCCGGGTGCATTCGCGCCCCGATCCGCTGCATTTTCAGCGGCGTAGGCCTTAAAGATAAAATTTGAATCAATTGCAGTTGTCTAAAATTTTAGTCAAATTCGATTCAAGTATAGGTCGAATTAGCTCCAGCTTTTACTTGTATTCGCGTCAAATGTACTTGGCGTACTTAGTCGCGGCGCAAAACCTTTGTGCGAAACGTGGTCCCAACAAGAAAAACGGGGGCCACAATGGTGTTCAGGGGACAGGGGAAGGCGCTGGCGGTCGTCGCCATGCTGCTGGGGTTCAGCGTCCAGGCGAAAGCCGGCGACGCACTTTATGCCAGCCTTGGCGATGCGGCGCGTTCGCCGATTGGCTGGGTTGAATTCTGCGCCGAGAACACCAGCGAATGCCGCGGCGGCACATCACAGCCCCGCGACATCGTGATGTCGCAGACGGCGTGGCGGGATCTGGTGCGTGTCAACAAGTGGGTCAACGAGACCATCAAGCCGATCACCGACATGGATCATTGGGGCGTGATCGAAAAATGGTCGTTGCCGACGGACGGCTACGGTGATTGCGAGGACTACGTGCTTCTGAAGCGCAAGATGCTGATCGACGCCGGATGGCCGCGCGAGGCGCTGCTGATCACGGTGGTGCGCGACAAGAAGGGCGAAGGCCACGCGGTGCTGACGGTCAAGAGCGACAAGGGCGAGTTCGTGCTCGACAATCAGAACGAAAGCGTCCTGGCCTGGACCGATACCGGCTACCGCTTCGTCAAGCGTCAGTCGCAGAGCGATCCGAATGTGTGGGTTTCGCTCGGTGACAACCGCCCTGCGGTCGCTACGGCCTCTTCACGCGATCGATAACGAAAAGGATTCACGAACCCGCGACCCGGTCACATCCCCACCCCTCCCCGTCCCAGACCGGTTCGCGCGCGGCCAGGCTTCCCCCAAAGCCTGGCCGCAACTTTTTTGGGGCATGGAGACGCGAGGCTATGCCGCCAGCGTCACACGCGAGGTCGATTTCATCCGCATCGGCTTGCCGCCCGGCGGTCCTTGCGGATGCCGGTCGAGCATCGAAAGCGCTTCGAGAACCTCATCGATGGTCACGACGCGCCTGGTACCCGCCAGTTCGCGCAACGCGGGATTTGACGTTACCGCGGCCGCATCCGATGCCCACGATGCCAGGATAGCGCGCTTTTCAGCCGTCGAAAGCGTCGCATCGGCAACGACGTCGCGCGGGTGATCGAACGCCGTCGCCGGGTGCAGCACGGCATTCAGGTCAAAGATGTTGTCTGCATGGTCGATCATCTGATGTTCCTCACCAAAGCTCGAACTGCTCCCGCCGATATCCGGCGGGAGCGTTCGGTCGAGCACGATGTGCGGCGTATCAAGCCGCCTTCGCTTCAATCTGCCGGACATTGTTCGCCGTCACTCCGCTGATCGCGATGCGGCGCGGCTTCATGGCTTCCGGCACCTCGCGGAACAATTCGATCCGCAGCAGGCCGTCCGCGAAGCTGGCGCTCTTCACCTGCACATGGTCCGCAAGGCTGAACTGGCGCTTGAACGGACGTGCGGAGATGCCCTGGTAGAGATATTCACGCTGGCCCCTGTCGGCCTTGCAGCCCTCGATCGTGACCGTGTTCTGCTCGGCCGTAATCGAAATCTCGTCGGTCGAGAAACCGGCGACCGCGAGCGATATCTGGTAGCGATCTTCGTCGAGCCGCTCGATATTGTAGGGAGGGTAGTTATCCTCCCCCGCGCGTTGCGCAGCTTCGACCAGGTCAAAGAGGTGGTCGAAGCCGATGGTCGAGCGCCAAAAAGGCGTGAAGTCGTATGTGCGCATAGCCAAATCCTCCATAGAGCAAGTTGGATACGAGCGGCACCGGACACGACCGGTGCCCGTCTCATGACCGGGCCCATCAGGCTCCCGGACCGCCAACGGCGGCAGCAAAAAAATTGGAAAACCGCGATTTGGTTTCAAGGGGATAGATAAAAAATTTCTGGGCGGCCCGCCGGACGGCTGTTGCGCCCCTGCCGTACTTTTTGCACCGCACGCTCGCTGTGCCATGATGGCCCCGGCTTCACCGGGAGATCCGACCTTGGCCGAAACCGAAATCGACGCCATCCGCGCATTGCTGGGTTCGAAGCCGCGACCCGTTGGGTGGTTTGAACGGCGTGCACGTCTCGACGAGGTCGGATCGACCTGGCCGGTCGCATCCGACGTGAAATGTGAAACGATCGATTGCGACGGCGTCGCCGGCGAATGGTCGATCGTTTCCGGCAGCGAGCCTTCGCGCGTGCTGTTGTATTTCCACGGCGGCGGATATTGCTCCGGCTCGATCGTCAGCCACCGTCGCATGGTGACGGAAGCCGGGCGCGCCGCCGGCATGCGCACGCTTGCGATCGACTACCGGCGCGCGCCGGAACATCCCTACCCCGCCGCGCATGAAGACGCGCTTGCCGCGTGGCGCTTCCTGCGCAGCCAGGGCATCGCCGCCGCCAACATCGCGGTCGGCGGCGACAGCGCCGGCGGTAACCTGACGCTCTCCCTGATCAACCGGCTGCGCGCGGCCGGCGATGAATTGCCCGCATGCGCCTGGCTGGTCTCGCCCTGGACTGACCTCACCATGTCCGGGGCGACGCTTCAGACCAAGGACAGCGTCGATCCACTGATCCATACCGCCTATCTGACTGAACTCGCGGATGCCTATGCGCCGCCACCGATGGACCGCCGCGATCACCTGATCTCGCCATTGTTCGGCGAACTCGCAGGCTTGCCGCCGATCCTGATCCAGGTCGGCTCGGCCGAAACGTTGCTAGCGGACGCCACCCGGCTTGCCGCGGCCGCAGGTGCTGCCGACGTCGACGTCACGCTGCAGATCTGGCCGCACATGATCCATGCGTGGCCGGTCTGGAATGCCCGTCTTGAGGACGGTCGCCGTGCGCTGACCTCAGCCGGGCAGTTCATCCGAACGCATATTGGATAGGCATACCCGCCATGATTTGTAGCGGGATGGCCGGAGAAACCCTTGCCTGAGGGCAGAACTGCCTGAATTCAGGAGGTTTTTGCCCGGAATCCCGGGTCGGGCCGGCAAATCGCGGGTTTTAGCGTCGATCGGCCTGTGGTATTCAGGGACATTGAATTTTTAAATCACGTCCGGATTTGAAGTCGCATGAACGAACTCATCCCCCGGAGTGACAGCCCCATCGCGCGTTTCGGCGGACAACCGATTGCGATCGCTGCTGTAGCTCTCGTTATCGTCGTGTTGGGAGTAAGCTCCATCGCGCTGTGGCGTGCCTATACCGGCAACGCACCGGAAACCGATCGCGCCGTCGCTGTGCGGCAGTTGCAGGCCCGTACCGCGCAGGCGTCCGAACAACTGGTCGAGAAGACCAAGGGGCTGGAAGCGACCCAGCAGGAATCGATCGACCAATTGCAATTGATGCAGGAACAGCTGTTGACGGTGCGGCGCCTGCTCGCCTTCCAGCAGGCCGAGACCAAGAAGCTTTCCGAACAGGTGGTCACGCTGACGGAAGCGATCGACGGGCTGCGGCAGTCTTATGCCAGTACCCAGGCCTCTGAGTTCGACGGGCGCTTCGACGTCCCGCAAGCGGGTCGCGAAACCCAAATTCCGCGGCAGCAAGAGCGCAAATCGCAGCCGCGGCAAGGCGCGCGGCTGATTTTAGCCCGGTTTTCCGTTCGGCCTTGCATCATCCGGAACCAGCGCCTCCCTGCGGACCGGTCCCGTCGGCAACTCGGAATTCGGCAATTTTCCCCGACGAGTGTGAACTAGTTCACATATGCCCGTGAAAATACCGGGCATGCTGCAGTTCACCGGATGGCGTGAGCCGATTTCAATATCCGGGGCTGGCAAGGTCGTTGACGGTATATTGCGTCGACGGCCTTGTTTTTTGCGTTTTTTCAGGCGCCAAGGTTGGTTGCGCGCTTGAACGCGGCGGTCCCAGGGATCATCCTTACCGACGGGAATCTAACCGACGCGATCCATTGCCGCGCCGCCTCGATGCCGATTGCTCGAATTCCCAGAGCAACCAGACGAAGGCCGTACCAAGACTCACCACGATGACCAGAAACAGCAGCGTCAACTGCGGGGCTGTGAGCATGTTCAACATTCCTGATGCGATGCAAGAACGTACCAGCGAAAGCGTCAAACCGGCGGGCCTCGTACCGGACCGCGCTCCCAATGTTCATCCTGTTTGCTCCGGCATGTCTCTCCGGACTAACCGCACATCCGCACTAGGGTGAACCCGCCAGCAAAATACGTAAGTAAACGAGACGCATCGGGTCCTCCGGAACGATTTTCCCGCCCGATCATTTTATGACCATCCGCCCGACGCCTGGAGTTGATCGCGCTTGCGCAAACTGATCGCCTTCGACGACGACACGTTCGCCAAGCTGAAGCAGCTTGCGCGCGACCGGATGGCGACCTTCCAGGAACTGGCCGACGAGGCCTTTGCGGACCTGCTCAAAAAGCACGGCATCCCCATCGATCTGAAGGACGCCCTGCGGAAAAGTACGGCGCTTGCAAAGACGCCATCAAAAAAGCCCAACCGAAAACCCGAAAGGCGTCCGCATGACCGCCGACCCTGATCCATTCGAGCAAGGCCAGCAGGCCGCACGCGACAACATTCCGGCCGAAGCAAATCCCTATCAAGACGGCAGCGAACAACACGCGCTGTGGGCCGCCGGCCACGAGCAAGTGGCGGGCAGCACCGAGGCAAACGAGAGCGAGGGTACGTGAACGGCGAAGTCGGTAGCCCGCCTGTGTTTAGCCGATCTTCTTCAAGCCGTTTTTGAACCGCGGCCCGTTGACGGCATAGAACTTTGCTGCGCCTCCCATCGCCGCCACCTGTTCCGGCGACAAGGTGCGGACGACGCGCGCGGGCGAGCCGATGATCAGCGAGTGCTCGGGATATTCCTTGCCCTCGGTGATGACCGATCCCGCGCCGACGATGCTGCCGCGCCCGATGCGTGCGCCGTTCATCACGATCGACCCCATTCCGACCAGTGCGCCGTCTTCCAGCGTGCAGCCGTGCAGGATGACATTGTGGCCGACGGTGCAGTCCTTGCCGATCGTCAACGGAAAGCCTCGGTCGGTGTGACAGGTGGAATTGTCCTGAACGTTGGAGCCCTCGCCGATCTCGATCCATTCATTGTCGCCGCGCAGCACCGCGCCGAACCACACGCTGGCCGAATTCAACAGCCGTACCTTGCCGATGACGGCGGCGGTTTCCGCAATGAAATAGTTTCCGTTCGCGGGAAGATCGGGGCCCTGCCCGTCGAGTTCGTAGATCGCCATGTCGATGATGTCTCCGTTCGCGGAGACCTTGGCATAGCCGCTGGCGCGTGATCAAGCGAGGCCGGACGCTCGCCTCAGGCCAGCACGCCCGCGGCGCGCAGCGTCATCAGGAAGAACGTACCGGACATCAGGCTCCAGAAGCCCGCGAGCACGGTCGCCATCATCACGAACTCGAAACGGCGGCGCTCGATCTTCGCGCCGCGCAGCGTGTTGCGCATGATGATGAAGGGCGCCGCGAAGACCAGAAACGGCACGGCTGCAAACGTCTTCGGGGCCACGCCTTCCCCGAGCAGCCCGAACCCCGCCGGACGCGCCGCCATCGCCTGATAGCCGCTCGTCAACGCGCCTGCGAATGCAAAACCGATGCAAAGTGAAAACAGGGAATTCAACGCATCGGGCGACATGCAAACATCCGCTACTCGACAAACCGCGCCCTGCTTTCGCAAATACGACGGGTCGCCGCCACAGCATCCTTAAGGAAAGGTTAACGGTCCTCCGCGGAAACAGCGTTTGCGCATGGCTCTTGGCATCGCAACTCCCGCGAAATCATGCGGAAATCAGCCTTCCCATGGCATATTCGCAAGGTGATTCGGCGCGCCACGCCCGATCCCGCTGCATTCACCTTTCGCGATCTGGCCCCGAGTTCCGAATTCATCAGTTGCTTCGTTCATGACCCTGCTCTCGACAGCCCAGCACATCGCCCGCGACACCCGAAAGGATCCGCGCTCGCACATGGTGCTGATCATGGCGGCTGCGACCATCACCGCGGCTGCGATCGCGCTGGTCGCCTATCTGTTGTGGCCGACCTGGAGAACCGCGCCTGCCAGCGATCCCGGCCGCCTTCCGGTCAGCGTCGGCGGGACGCTGTTCAACGTGCCGACGACCGCGGTCCGTCGCAAGATCCAGCGCCACTCCGGGCCGCAGGAACGCGTCGATCTCTCCTTCATCTTTCCGTCGCTGGAACCGCCGGCCGCGCCGAAGCATGTCAGCGCCGATACGATCGATGAAAAGGCGCAGCCGATCGACCGGATCTTTTTGTCGATCGCCGCCCATCACGACACGCTCGCGCCCGAGACCCGGATTCGTACGATCTACCCGCGTTACCTCGATCAAACCGCGATGCCGGTCGACGACGGATTGACCATGCGCGCATTTCGCGACGGCTCGCCCTATGCCAACGAGGACCTTCTCTCGGCGAACGCACCAGGCTTCAACGCGCGCTGCACGCGCGACGGTCTGACGCCTGGCATGTGCCTCAGCGAACGGCGCGTCGATGGGGCGGACCTGACATTCCGCTTCCCGCGGAGCTGGCTGTCGCAATGGCGCAACGTCGCCAATGCAATGGAGCGCCTGGCGTCACAAATGCGGGGACCGAGGGGTTAGCGACCAGCTGATCGCAGGGCGCCATCGCACCCTGCCCCATCAGTGACTTTTCCAATAATCAATCTGCGTTACAGAACGACCGCGCGCCTTACCCGATATCGGCCAGATCCTCCTCGAGGATCGCCATCTGAAACTGGAACGAACGATCGTCGTCCTCGTCATCGACGAACAGCACGCCGATGAACTCCTCGCCGATATAGACTTCGGCGGAGTCGTCCTTCTTCGGCCGCGGCACGACACGGATCTTGGGATTGCCGAATACGCGCTTGAGATAGGCGTCGAGCTTCCTGACTTCCTGAACGTCCACGGTGGTCTCCAATCGGATTCTATTCATTTCCGGGAGGTTTTTAGGCCGAGACGACGCCATCCGCCAGCCGTATCTTCACAAATACAGCGGGCGGAACGTGTGGAAAATCAAAGACCGATCGCGTTGATCATCTGATCCATGGTGCGCGACGGCTCGGCACAGCCCGCCTCACCGACGATCTTGGCAGGCACGCCCGCCACCGTGACATTGTGCGGCACGGGCTTCACCACCACCGAGCCGGCGGCGATGCGCGCGCAATGGCCGATCTCGATATTGCCGAGAATCTTCGCACCCGCTCCGATCAGCACGCCGTGGCGGATCTTCGGATGACGTTCCTCGTTCTCCTTGCCGGTGCCGCCGAGCGTGACGCCGTGCAGGATCGAAACGTCGTCATCGATGACAGCGGTCTCGCCGCAGACGAAGCCGGTGGCGTGATCGAGGAAAATGCCGCGGCCGATTCTGGCCGCCGGATTGATGTCGGTCTGAAACACTGCCGACGACCGACTCTGCAGGTAGAACGCGAAATCCTTGCGGCCCTGCTGATAGAGCCAGTGCGCCAACCGATGGGTCTGCAGCGCGTGGAAGCCCTTGAAGTAGAGCAAGGGATCGATGAAGCGCGAGGTTGCGGGATCGCGGTCGTAGACCGCAACGAGATCGGCGCGGAATGCGTTGCCGAGGTCGGGCTCGTCGCGCAGCGCCTCGTCAAAGGTCTGGCGGATCAAGTCGCCCGACAGCGCCGAATGATCCAGCCGCTCGGCGAGGCGATGAATCACCGAATCTTCGAGGCGATCGTGATGCAACACCGTCGAATAGATGAAGGACGCAAGTTCGGGCTCGCGGCGAACGATATCTTCCGCCTCGCCGCGAATGCGATCCCAGATCGGATCGAGCGCGGCCAGTTTCGAACCTTGCGGATTGACCTGATGCACAGCCATCGGATTTCTCTCGGTTTGCTCTCGCAAATTATCGCTATTATAGCACGCCGGGATGACGGCTGTCCCGGGTGGGCGCCGGCTGGGTATCCCGGACGGCCCTGGGTCCGTTCAAGGTGGTCAGCGATTTCCGGAAATCAAGCGGTCCGGCGTCCGACTATTGGTGAATTTCGGCAGGCCTGCCGTCCCGGATGCAGGCCTTTGGGGGGGGGAAATCACATTAGCACGCAGTCCATGCGGGCGCGCACGGCTGCCCATTCGCGGGCGGCCTGGATCGCTGCCGTCGCCATTCCGTTGACGTTGCTGGCTCCGGCCATCTGGAACGGCTATCCGTTGCTCCAGTGGGATACCGGCGGCTATCTGGCCCGGTGGTATGAAGGCTATCTGGTGCCCAGCCGCTCCACCACGTTCGGCCTCTATCTCCATTTTGGCGAAAATTCAGCGTTCTGGATTAACCTCGGCTTCCAGGCGCTTTCGACGTTGTGGATCCTGCACCTGACGCTGCGCGTGCTTGGCATGCCCCAGCCGTTGCGGGTGCTGGCCATCGGCCTCGGCCTTGCCCTGACGACCTCGCTGCCCTGGCTTGCGAGTACGCTCTTAACCGACATCTTCGCCGGGCTGTCGGTGCTGGCGCTTTTCATCCTGGTTTTGCATGGCGACAGGACTTCCGTTGCGGAGAAATGCCTGCTGTTCGCGTTGACGGCGTTCGCGGCGGCGTCGCACACCGCGACGCTCGCGGTGCTGCTCGGCCTGTGCATCGTCGGTTGGGCCGGACGCCCTTTCCTGAGAGGACGAATTTCGGTGGCTGGGCTGACCGAGGGCAGTCTCACCATCGTCGTCGGCGCGGCGATGCTGCTGGTGACGAACTTCGCGTTATCAGGCCAGTTGGCGTGGACGCCCGGCGGTTATGGCGTCGCATTCGGGCGGATGCTGCAGGATGGTATCGTCGCGCGCTACCTCAGGGATCATTGTCCGCAGCAAAAACTGAAACTGTGCCCCTATCGCGACCAGCTTCCGGCCACCGCCGACCAGTTCCTGTGGGGCAACAGCATGTTCAACACGCTCGGCCGCTTTCAGGGATTGAACGATGAGATGAAATTCATCGTGCTGCATTCGCTGGCCGAATATCCGGCGGCGCAGGCCAGGGCGGCGGCGGTCGGTACCGTGCAGCAACTCGTCCAGGTCGCGACCGGAGAAGGCACCGATGGCTGGCTGGGCCACACCTACGGCATCATCGAGCGCTATATTCCAGCTCAACTGAAGCCGATGCGCGCCGCGCAGCAGCAGCGCTGGCATTTCGACTTCACCCTGATCAACCGCATTCACGTCCCCGTCGCGCTGGCGTCGATTTTGCTGACCGCAATCCTGTTCGGCCACGGGCTGCGGCGCCGGCCGCTCGACGATCTCGCTTTGCTTGCGGGAACGGTTTCCCTGTCGCTGCTCGGCAACGCGTTCATCTGCGCCGTGATCTCGGGCCCGCACGATCGCTATGGCGCGCGGCTGGCGTGGCTTGCGACCCTGGTCGTGCTGATCGCGGCGCTCAGGTATTTCAGCGGTGAGGATGCGCCGCGGGGCCGATCATTGCCGCCGTGACAGGAAGTCCGTGACGCCGGTCTTGTAGACCTTGTCACCGACCGCGCGCATATGATCGCGGTTCGGGATGTCGAGCACTTCGGCGCCGGGAATGATTTGCCCCAGCGCCTGCGCCGAACCAGCGATCTCGTCCCGGGTGCCGACCGCGATCAGCACGGGCACGGTGATGCCGGCGGCTTCCTCCGACGTCATCAGACGCCGCGAACCGCGCAGGCAGGCGGCAAGCGCCACCCGGTCGGAACGCGTCTGATCGGCGAAGGCGCGAAAGGTTCGCCCGACCGGATCGGTGACCTCCTCCAGCGATGGCGCCTCCAGCGCCGTGGCCACGTTTTCGCCGGGGCCGCCGCCCTCGATCAGGCCAATACCGATGCCGCCCAGAATCGCCGAGCGCAGCCGCTGCGGTTGCTCGCGCGCCAGCACCGCCGTCATCCGCGAGCCCAGCGAATAGCCCATGATATCGGCGCGCTCGATGTTCAGATGATCGAGCAGCGCGATGACGTCATTGGCCATGGCGGCGATCTCGTATTGCGCGGAATCGTAGAGCTTGGTCGACTTGCCGTGTCCGCGATTATCGAGCGCGATGACGCGACGGCCATCTTTCTTCAGGTTGGAAACCCAGGTCGGATAGACCCAGTTGACGTTCTTGCTGGAGGCAAATCCGTGCACGAGAACGATCGGATCGCCCTCGCCTTCGTCGAGGTACGCAATTTCGACAGCGCCGTTGTGAAAACTCGGCATCGGCAGTTCCGTTATTTGGGATTGGAATTGGCGGTCTTGCAATGAGAGCAGGTCTAGCCGGGGGCTGCAGCGCCCACCAGCGCGAGGTCTTGCGGCAGGCTTGCTACCGCGGCCTGCTTGCGTAGCCGTCGCGCTTTCTTGCGGCGCAGCCACGCCATGGTCAGTCGCTCCGTCGTGGCCTTGATCGACGACAGGAAGCCAAACAGCGCCAGCACGGCGCCGAATACCCACATGGTCAGATTGAAGGCGCCGGCCGCCAGCAGCAGCGCGCCGCGGCCAAGCGTTTTCAGTATCGCGCGGGTCTGGCCGCCCTTGGATTCCGCCAGCCGCGCCGCGCGCGCCACGTCCTTCGGACCCTGGGCGATGCGCAGCGTGTCGAGCGCGCCGCGCGTGCCGGCCTTTTCGCCGACACGGCCAACGTCTTTCGCCAGCCGAACCAGCGCGCCGGCCTTCTCGGCGCGGAACGCCGCCTTGATCGCGCCGATGGTCTCGCCTGGCCGGAGCACCGAGCCCTTTGCCACCGCCTGCTGCAGGACGGGCGTATCCACGATTTCGCGCGCCGAGCGGCCGGCCCATTGCGTCAGACCTTCACCCAGGCGCCCGACCTTACGGGCGTCCTTGACCATGGAAAGACCGGCGCGAAGCGGACCAACGCCGCCGACGGAAACGTAAGTCGCAGCGGTTACCGCAAGGCCCACTGTTGCTAGACCGAGCACCAGGCGGTCGACGTCCTCGCCCATCGCCAGATGCTTGCTCTCGCGCACGACGTCCCTGATGTCGCCGAACACGAAGAGGTCGCCGGCAACGGTTCCCGACAGGCTTGCGACATCCTCGGCATTGCCGGTCACCAGGCCCGTGGCGAAGCGTTTGGCGAAATGCGAGGCCGACCCCGCTTCGGTCACGGCGTCGCTGACGCGCTTCGACAATTCATCGCTGACCGGAATGCTCTTGTTGCGCGCGAGTTCGACAAAGCTTGCGGCGAGATCGGAATTGCCCTCCGCCAGCGCCGCCTCGATGTTGCCGGTGACCAGCGAAGGATTATTCCGCATAGCAGAATTGAGCTGGAGGTCGGCCAGCGCCGCCGGGTCATCCTGCGCGGTCAGGATAGCACCGGCGTCGCGGGCGTGCGGCCACAGCGCCGCGCACACCGCGACGCTGAGCGCCAAGCATCCCAACGCCCCTGCCAATGCCGAACCGAACCGCAATAGCCTCATCCAAAAGACCTAATGTTTTCGCCTATTCAAGATGGTGTGCCGTTTTTAGGACACAACCGCCCCGACGAAAGAAGGGCTTCTCTCCGACGACAAGATTGTGTCGAATTTGCATGAGCAAATCGCGGCAGTGACTTCCGGAACTGGCTCTAGGAATTATCTGTACCCGTCAGTATGGTGCGCGGCGTTTCGCACAGCCGCGTTCTGCTGGTCGTGTTGATTGTGTCCGCCCGTCGTTGCCATCGAAGGTGAAGCTGATGTCCGACCATGTCGTCCCGCATTTCCACAACGATGCCGGGGTCTCGGTAATCGAGATCGGCTCGCAGGAATTCATGTGCGTGGGCGCCAACCCGCCGTTCGATCATCCGCATGTGTTCCTGGATCTCGGCAACGACAACGAGATCATTTGCCCGTACTGCTCGACGCTTTACCGGTTTGCTGCCGACCTCGCCGCGGGCGAGGCTCGCCCCCCCGAATGCGTCCTGAAAGACAAGGTCGCCTGACCGGTCCGTGGCGGCGGCCCGGAACATCATCGTTGCGGGTGCCGGGATCGGCGGACTGACTGCGGCGCTGGCGCTCGCCGCCCGTGGTTTCCGCGTCATCATTCTGGAAAAGGCCGAACGGCTGGAAGAAGCCGGCGCAGGGCTGCAACTGTCGCCCAACGCCAGCCGCATCCTGGTCGGCCTCGGCCTGCAGCCGCGTCTGTCGGCGCGCGCCGTGACACCTGAGGCCATCAGCATCATCAGCGCGCGCGAAGGCGGCGAGATCGCCCGCCTGCCGCTCGGCGAGGCAGCCAGCCTTCGCGCCGGTGCGCCCTATTGGGTGATTCACCGTGCCGACCTGCAGGCCGCGTTGCAGGCCGCCGTCGACGACAATCCTGCGATCGACCTGCGGCTCGGCTGCCAGTTCGAGGATGTCGCCGCGCATGCCAAGGGGCTGACGGTGGTCCAGCGCCGCGGCGACGCGCGGCAGCAGGAACTCGCAGCCGCGCTGATCGGCGCCGACGGCATCTGGTCGGCGGTGCGGAACCATTTGTTTCCGGAAGTGCGGCCGCAATTCTCCGGCCTGATCGCCTGGCGCGGAACGCTGGATGCAACGACGCTGCCGCGCGAATACACCTCCCCGCGCGTGCAGCTCTGGATGGGGCCGGACGCGCATCTGGTGGCCTACCCGATATCGGGCGCGCGCCAGATCAACGTGGTCGCCATCGTGCCGGGAACCTGGAACAGGCCGGGCTGGAGCGCGCCGGGCGAGGCCAACGAAATCAAGAACGCGTTCGCCACGTCGCACTGGCCGTCGACCGCACGGATGCTGGTCGGCGCCGTCGACGGCTGGCGGCGATGGGCACTGTTCACGCTGCCCGAAATCGGCGAATGGAGCAGCGGCGCGATCGCCCTGCTCGGCGACGCCGCACATGCGATGCTGCCGTTCGCCGCGCAAGGCGCCGGGATGGCGATCGAGGACGCTGCGGTATTGGCCGACTGCCTGGGCCAGACGGCTGGTGAAAATATCGCGAACATTCCGGCGGCGCTGCAGCGCTATGGCCGGCTGCGGCGCAGCCGCGTACTGCGCGTGCAGCGCGCCGCCCGGCAGCAGGGACGCATCTACCATCTCACCGGACCGCTGGCGCTGGCGCGTGATGCCACCATCAAGGCGATGGGCCCGAAGCGGATGCTGGCGCGGCAGGACTGGATCTACGACTGGCGGCCGTAGCGGCTGCCGATCCTAATTGACGGTGGTGCGGCTCTTGGTGCGCGCGCCCTTGACCAGCGGAGCCGGGGTGATCGGCCCGGGACCTGCCACGGGCTTCGCCTCGGGTTTCGATTCCTGGCAGCGGTTTTTCTGCCAGGCTTCCTCGGCCAGCTTCGATTGTCCTCGCAACGCGACGTAGTCATTGCGATAGGCCACCTCGGCTACGACGGCGCCTGCGGCACCGGTTTGTGCCTTGGCCATCAGCCCCTGCAATTCGGCGGTCCGGGTCGCGATGCTCTTGCGCTCCGCCTCGAGCTGCTTGCAATCATAGAGATTGTATTTGGCGGGATCTGCGAAAGCCGGCGAAATCGTATCGCCCATCTCGGCGCAGCCGGACAGGGCGGCACCAAGCACCAGCAGCGCCGCCGCTGCAGCGAGACGCAATAATGGCCGGCGATGGGACAAGGTTGGGGTCATCGGACCTTCTTTAAGGCGGATAATGTTGAGATTGCCTAAAGCAGCCGCCCGTGTCCGGATTGAGGCTTTGCTTTGACTTGTCCGCTCGCTAAAGGAAGGAATGCATCCGGCGCGGAAACCAGCCCATTCCACTTCTCCGGCAAATGCACCAAGTATCTGATATATAGACCAAAAAGCGGACGTGGCGGAACTGGTAGACGCAAGGGACTTAAAATCCCTCGATGGCAACGTCGTGTGGGTTCGAGTCCCACCGCCCGCACCAGCCTTCGCTCGCGGAGCGAGTGAAGGCTGCCACGCCGAAGCCGACAGGCGAAGGCGGGCCTTGTGTTTGCGAGCTACGGCTTGGCAAGCCACCGTCCCGCCCTGACGGGCTAAGCGTGGCGCAGCCATGCGAAGACCGTCAGGGCGACGCGTGTCCGGCATAGCTAGAGCGAAGCGAAAGCGACGACGGACTGGTGAGGCGGGGGATCAGATTGTCACACAAGCACCTGTTCGAAATGCGCAGGCTGGAGATGCTGAGCAACACGATCTTCGGCGTTGCCATGACGCTGCTCGCCTACGATCTGCCCAAGGCCAGCAGCTTCACGCAAGCGCCTGGCTGGATCGACGTGGTTCGCGTCTATGCCCAGCCCGTCATCGTGCTGATGATCAGCTTCATCGTTTCAGGCCTGTTCTGGTTCAGCCATCACCGGCGGCTCGCAGTAGCGCCAGAGGCCGGCCGCGGCGTGGTGTTCCTCAACCTGCTCTTCCTGCTCTCGATCGTCATATTGCCCGTCACCAACAGCCTCTACGGGAGCTACCGGCTCGATAGCGTGGTGGCGGTCATTTACGGCTTCCACCTGACCGTGATCGCCACGCTGAACGCACTGCTATGGCTGCTGGCCCCGCGCGGGCGCAGCGAGCCGGAATTGCTGGTGCCGGCGCTGGTCCCGGTTGTCGTCTTCATGCTCGGCACGGTGAGCGCCTTCTTCGCGCCTGGGATCACGCAGTTCGTGTGGTGCCTCGCGTTTCTTGCGCCGGTCGGCGGCTGGCTCGCTGCACGCCGCACGGGCTAGCGCGAAACCTTCGCCTCGCTCACCGCGAGCAGACGACTGGCCTCCTCGGAGATCATCCGCTCCATCTTTTCCTGGAACGCCTTGCGCGGCAGGCCCGGCGCGATCGGCGGAAGAAACGACAGCGTGATGGTGCCCGAATGCATCATCAGGGTCTTCTTGCCCCAGAACAATCCGGAGTTACACGCCGCCGGCACCACGGCAACGCCGAGGTTGGTGTACAGCGCCGAGATGCCGGCCGACTGGAATATCATCGGCTCGTCGATCGCCTGCCGTGTTCCTTGCGGAAACAGCAGCACCTTGCGTCCCTCGCCGATCGCGCGCCCGGCTTCGTCCACCATCTGCCGCAGCGCCTGCCGACCGGCCGACCTGTCGACCAGGATCATCGGGTAGCGGTGGAGAAACCAGCCGACGATCGGCAGTTTCCTCAGTTCCTGCTTGGCGACAATGCTGGCGTCCGGGAAGACCACGCAGAGCGCCGCCGTCTCCCATAGTGACTGGTGATTGCAGGCGATGATGCACGGACCATCAGGAACGTTCTCGCGCCCCTGCACCCGGTAGTCGAGGCCAACGACGTACTTCATCAGAAACAAGATGCCGCGGGCCCAGACCTGCGAGACCGCGCGAACCGTCGCGCTGCTGGCGTTGAACAGCCACATCACGGGCACCGTGAGCGAGACGACCAGCGTCAGGATCACCACGGCCGCATCGAACAGGATCGATCTTACGTAATGCAACGATTGTCCCCTTGGGCGTCCCGCGATTGACGCCCCCAATACAGCACTTTTCAGGCCTTGCACAATTCCGTCATGGGTCCACATCGCTCGAAAACGCGGTATGATCACAGCATGCCGGCTTCCGAACAGATCACCATCGCGCCGCAGCTCACCTTCGATGCCATCACCGCCGGCGCCGCCGGCGCACCGCTGGTGCTGTTGCTGCACGGCTTTGCGGAATCGATGCATTGCTGGCGCGCGCAGGTCGATGCGCTCGGCGACATGGGCTATCGCGCCATCGCACCAAACCAGCGCGGCTATTCGCCGGGCGCACGGCCGAACCCGCGCGAATTCTCGCACTACCTGATCGACCGACTGATGGATGATGCAATCGCGATCGTCGCGGCCGCAGGATATGGCGGCGAACGCTTTCATCTGGTCGGCCACGACTGGGGCGGCAGTATCGCCTGGGGACTGGCCGATCGGGATCACGCGCGGCTGGCTTCGCTTACCATTCTCTCCCGCCCACACCCGAACGCCTTCAATCGCGCGCTGCAGATGGCCGATGGCGAGCAGGCGAAGCGGTCGCAGCACCACAAGGCGTTCCTCGAGCCGGATGCCGCCGACGTCGTGCTTGCCGAAGATTGCAAATGGCTGCGTGAACGACTTGCCGCCAACGGTGTTCCCGCGGCCGCGATTGAGGCGCATCTTGCCGTGCTCGGCAACAAGGAGGCGATGGAGGCGGCGCTGGCCTGGTATCGCGCCCGCGGCGCGATCCGCGGGCCTCTTCGGCCCGATCCGCGTGCCGACGCTCTACATCTGGGGCGATGCGGACGATACCGTGGGCCGCATCGCCGCCGAAGGCACAATCGATTTCATCGCCGCACCCTATCGCTTCGAGGTACTGCCCGGCGTCGGGCATTTTGCGGCGGATCAGGCGCCGGAGCGGGTCAGCGAATTGCTGCTGGAACACGTAGCGGCGCATTCGACGTAAGGGAACTGGATGCCTGCAAGAATGTTGTCATGCAGCAAAGGAGCATGCCGACATGGCCAGCGAGCGACATCAGGACAAATCTGCTGCGACACCGCGCAAGCCGCCCGCGAATGGCCTGCCATGTCAGCCAAGTCAGCCGCCGCAGATCCGTTCGCCGCTGTTCGGCGACGGTCTGGAACTGGTGCGCGACAGCCACTGCTGACCACCCTCGTTGCGACGAGCAAAAACGACGAAGCAATCCACTCTGCGCGAGATGGATTGCTTCGCTTGCGTTCGCAATGACGAGAGACCTTAAGCCTACTCGCTCTTGTCGATATTCCAGAACACCGGGGTGGCCGGACCGTCGAGGACGCCGGTCAGCGACTTCCGCCACGCACTCGGCGCGAGGTACTGTCCGAGCGGAACGTAGATCACCTGATCAAAGGCTTCCTTCTGGATCTCGGCGGCGATCTTCTTCTGCTCATCGGGCGAGGAAGAGCGTGCGAACTTGTCCTTCATCTCCTCGATCTTGGGGCTTTCCGCCCAGCCGAACCAGCCGCCCTTGGTGCCGCGGCCGCCGATCGAGGCGTTGGCGATCGGGTTCATCACGTCGGCGCCCACCCAGTTGGTGAAGAACATGTTCCAGCCGCCTTCCTTCGGCGGCTTCTGGCTGGCGCGGCGGGTAACCACGGTCTGCCAGTCGGTCGCCTGCAGGTCGACCTTGAAGCCGGCGTCGCGCAGCAACTGGGCTGCCACGATCGGCTGCGCCTTCAGCGTCACGACGTCGCCAGGCGCCATGATCACGACCGGGGTGCCGTCATAGCCGGATTCGGCAAGCGCCTTTTTCGCCTCTGCCATGGCGCCGCCCTTGATCAGGGCGCCGGCGCCCTCATCCGTCGCCAGCGGCGTACCGCAGACGAAGAACGCGCCGCAGATCTTGTAGTATTCGGGATTGCCGATCAGCGCGTCCAGCACGTCCTTCTGGTTCATCGCCAGCAGCGCCGCGCGGCGAACCTTGACGTTATCGAAGGGCGGATGAAGGAAGTTCATCCGGCCAAGCGTCTGGAAGCCGAGCTTGTTCAGGATCTCGATCTTGATGTCCTTGTTGGCCTTCACCACCGGCAACAGGTCGAACGACGGATTTTCCATGAAGTCGATGTCGCCCGACTGCAGCGCGTTCACCGCGGTCTGTGCATCCGGCATCGTGATCCATTCGACCCGATCGACCTTCACCACCTTGCCGCCGGCGGTCCAGCTCGGCGGCTCCTTGCGCGGCACGTAATCAGTGTTCTTTTCGTAGACCGCCTTCACGCCCGGCTGGAATTCCGACTGCACGAACTTGAACGGACCGGACCCGATCTGCTCCTTGATCTGCTGGCCGGCCGGCGTTTCCGCCAGGCGCTTGGGCATCATGAACGGCGTGTAGGACGACGGCTTGCCGATCAATTCCAGCACCAGGCCGTAGGGCTCCTTCAGTTTCAGCGCGAAGCTCTTGGCGTCGATGGGTTCGATGCTGGCGGTAAAGTCCATCAGCTTCTGGCCCATATTGTCGTTCTTGCCCCAGCGCTTCAGCGAGGCGACGCAGTCTTCCGCCGTCACCGGCGTGCCGTCATGCCACTTCAATCCGTCGCGCAGGGTGAAGGTGTAAGTGAGTTTGTCATCGCTGACTTTCCAGTCCGCCATCTGCGGCTGAACCTTGAAGTTGGAATCGGTCGCCAGCAGCGTGTCGAACACCATGTAGCCGTGGTCGCGCGTGATGTAGGCAGTGGTGAAGCCGGGATCGAGAACCCGAAGGTCGGAATGCATCACCGCCGTGATGGTCTTGCCCTTGGCGATGGCCTGCGAGGTGACGGCTTGCGACGTCAGCGCCACCGAAAGCGCGAACACCGACAAGGCGGACGCTAAGGTGGGACGTTTCCAGCGCATGGTGTGCAACATTCGATCTCTCCTGACGTGAAACTGGTCAAAACCCGATGATTCATTATGCATGCGGTTCGTTATTTGGGCGAACTAACACGCTGTAAATCTTGGATATTTGAAGACTTGCATCAAGCGCGCGGCGCGTCAATCGGGTTTTGACGTAGCCTGTCGTCGGCGCCCGCGCTCACCTGCGTTGATGTTTCACTTTACAAATCCGCGCGGGATTAGTCTCGTACGGCCCGAGGCGGCCGCCTGCTCAAAAAACCCAGTTCAAAAGCGCAAGAGAATTCCATGAACCCAGCCAATCTTCCCTTTGATTCCGAGACCATGCTGCAGGGGCTGCGTGGCTGGGTGGAGTGCGAAAGCCCGACCTGGGACGCAAGCGCCGTCGAGCGGATGCTCGATCTTGCCGCGCGCGACATGGCGATCATGGGTGCGACCATCGAGCGCATCGCCGGCCGCCAGGGCTTTGCCGGCTGCGTCCGCGCCCGCTTTCCCCACCCCAAACAGGGCGAGCCCGGCATCCTGATCGCCGGCCACCTCGATACCGTCCACCCGGTCGGCACGATCGATAAGCTGAAATGGCGCCGCGAGGGCAACAAGTGCTTCGGCCCCGGCATCTTCGACATGAAGGGCGGCAACTACCTTTCGCTGGAGGCGATCCGGCAACTGGCCCGCGCGTCGTTCACGACGCCGCTGCCGATCACGGTGCTGTTCACGCCGGACGAGGAAGTCGGAACACCGTCGACGCGCGACATCATCGAGGCGGAAGCCGCGCGCAACAAATACGTGCTGGTGCCGGAGCCCGGGCGGCCCAACAACGGAGTCGTCACCGGGCGCTATGCCATCGCGCGCTTCAATCTCGAAGCCGTCGGCAAGCCGAGCCATGCCGGCGCCACGCTTTCTTCCGGACGTTCAGCGATCCGCGAGATGGCCCGCCAGATCCTGGCCATCGACGGCATGACGTCGGAGGACTGCACCTTCTCGGTCGGCATCGTCCATGGCGGCCAGTGGGTCAACTGCGTCGCCACCACCTGCACCGGCGAGGCGCTCAGCATGGCCAAGCGCCAGGCCGATCTGGATCGCGGCGTCGAGCGCATGCTGGCCTTGTCCGGCAGCGCCAACGACGTGTCCTTCACGGTCACCCGCGGCGTGACGCGCCCGGTATGGGAACCCGACGCCGGCACGATGGCGCTTTACGAAAAGGCGCGCGGGCTCGCCAGCCAGATGGGCCTCGAACTGCCCCACGGCAGCGCCGGCGGTGGTTCCGACGGCAATTTCACCGGCGCGATGGGTATCCCGACGCTGGATGGCCTCGGCGTCCGCGGCGCCGACGCCCATACGCTCAACGAGCATATCGAGATCGACAGCCTGGCCGAACGCGGCCGGCTGATGGCCGGACTGCTGGCGACACTGGAGTAACGGTTGAGAGCACGTCATTCCGGGGCGATGCGAAGCATCGAGCTATGGTGCGAAGTAGATTTGCACGCGCTTGGCGTCCGACGGATAGGTGGATACCTGCATCGCACAAAACGCCTCCCCGATGGCATGGGACTTGCTGAAATGCTACGCTGGCGGCGCAAAAATCAGGGTCCAAAGGCCGGTGCTGCCCAATTCACCTCCAACTGACGGATCAAGATGCTCGGATATCTGCTTCGCCGCATTCTCGCCGCCATTCCCGTAATGGGTGTGGTGGCCCTGTTTGTCTTCCTGTTGCTGCGGCTGACACCCGGCGATCCCGCAGCAATCCTTGCCGGCGACAATGCGACACCCGAGCAGCTCGATCGCATCCGCACCTCGCTCGGCCTGAACGAACCACTCTACACCCAGTTCTTCACCTGGATCGGCAAGCTGCTGCAGGGCGATCTCGGCGTGTCGCTGATTTCGAACGTGCCGGTGCTGAAGATGATCAGCACACGCGTCGAACCGTCGATCTCGATTGCTCTCTCCACGATCATTCTGGCCATTCTCGTTGCGGTGCCGCTCGGCGTCATCGCGGCCTGGAAGCACGGCACCTGGATCGACCGCTTCGTGATGGGTCTGTCGGTGGTCGGCTTCTCCGTACCGGTGTTCGTGATCGGCTACGTGCTGATCCAGGTCTTTGCGATCGACCTGCGGTGGGTTCCGGTGCAGGGCTTCAAGAGCATTACGGCGGGTTTTGGCCCGTTCTTCGAGCGTATCATCCTGCCGACCTGCACGCTGTCCTTCATCTACGTCGCGCTGATCGCGCGCATGACCCGGGCGGCAATGCTGGACGTGCTTGGCGAGGATTATGTCCGTACCGCACGCGCCAAGGGCATCAGCGAGACCGGCGTGCTGCTGCGCCACGCGCTGCGCAACGCCGCGGTGCCCGTCATCACCGTGATCGGCACTGGATTTGCGCTGCTGATTTCCGGCGTCGTCGTCACCGAGAGCGTGTTCAACCTGCCCGGCATCGGCCGCCTCACCGTCGATGCGGTACTGGCGCGTGACTATCCGGTGATCCAGGCCATGATCCTGCTGACTTCGGGCATCTACGTCACCGTCAACCTGCTGATCGACGTCGCCTACACCCTTCTCGATCCCAGAATCCGTTACTGAGGCTCGGCACCGATGGCGATCGAAACCCTTCCAGAACCGTCAATCCCGGTCACGACACCGTTCCGGCCGAGGCTTGGATTTCTCACCGCGACCCCGATCATCGCAGTCGCGACAGTCTGCCTTGCGCTCATCATCCTGATGGCGATCCTGGCGCCGTGGCTCGCGCCGCACGATCCTCAATTGCTGGCGCCGGCGCAGCGGCTCAAGCCGTCCAGCGCGCAATTCCTGCTCGGCACCGACGCCTACGGCCGCGATGTGCTATCGCGCATCATCTACGGCGGGCGGATTTCGCTGCTGATCGGACTTGGCGCTGCTGTGTTCTCGATCGGCATCGGGCTCGTGATTGGCCTCGTCTCCGGCTTCTTCAAATGGGTCGACGCCGTCATGATGCGGGTGATGGACGGCCTGATGGCGATCCCGAGCATCCTGCTCGCGATCGCCGTCGTCTCGCTGTCGGGCGCCAGCCTGATGACGGTGCTGATCGCCATCACCATTCCCGAAATTCCGCGGGTGGCGCGGCTGGTGCGCTCGGTCGTGCTGTCGGCGCGCGAGGAACCCTATGTCGAAGCCGCAATATCGGTCGGCACCAGCCTGCCCAAGATCATGTGGCGGCACTTGATGCCGAACACGGTCGCACCGCTGATCGTGCAAGGCACGTATGTCTGCGCTTCGGCTGTTCTCACCGAAGCGATCCTGTCCTTCCTCGGCGCCGGCATCAGCCCGGAAACGCCGACCTGGGGCAACATCATGGCCGAGGGCCGCGCCTACTTCCAGGTCAAGCCCTCGCTGATCTTCTGGCCCGGCCTGCTGCTGTCGATCGCGATCCTGAGCGTCAATCTGATCGGCGATGCTGCACGCGATGCGCTTGATCCGCGCATGAAACAGCGGGAGGCCGGCAAGTGACGGCGCCCTCACCCGTCATTGCGAGCGAAGCGAAGCAATCCATCGCGCCGCAAAAAGAAAGAATGGATTGCTTCGCTTCGCTCGCAATGACGTCCGAAAGATCTAAATGACCGACATCGTCCTCGACATCAACGACCTCGTCGTCGGCCTCGGCAAAAAGCCCGACGGCGAACGCATCATCGACGGCGTCTCCCTGCAGGTGCGCAAGGGCGAAACCCTGTGCGTGGTCGGCGAAAGCGGCTCGGGCAAGTCGGTGACGTCGCTGACCGTGATGGGGCTGCTGCAGAAGGGCGCCCTGGTGCCGTCCGGCGGCAGCATCAAGCTGGTCGGCGAGGAATTGCTGACCGCGACTGACCGCCGCCTGCGTCAATTGCGCGCGACCACCATGGCGATGATCTTCCAGGAGCCGATGACGGCCTTGAACCCGGTGGTCCCGGTCGGCCGCCAGATCGACGAGGTGCTGCGCGCCCATACCGATCTCGACGCGCGGGCGCGTCGTCAGAAGATTCTGGCGATGATGGAGCATGTCCGGCTGCCGGACGTGGAGCGCATCTTCGCATCCTATCCGCACCGTCTCTCCGGCGGGCAGCGTCAGCGCATCATGATCGCGATGGCGCTGGTGCTGGAACCAAAACTATTGATCGCGGACGAGCCGACCACCGCGCTCGACGTCACCACGCAGAAGCAAATCCTCACGTTGATCCGCGACCTGCAGCGCGATCACGGCACCGCCGTGCTGTTCATCACCCATGACATGGGTGTGGTGGCGGAAATCGCCGACCGCGTCGCCGTCATGCGTTACGGCCGGCTGGTCGAGACCGGAACGCTGCACGACATCCTGCGCACGCCGACCATGGAATATACCCGCAACCTGCTCTCTTCCGTCCCGAGCCTTGTGCCGCGGACACCGCGCGCGGAAACCGAAGAGCCCGTCGTGCTCGAAGCCAACGATTTGTGCAAGATCTACCGCGAACGTTCCTTCCTTGGCAAAACCCGCGAAGTCGCCGCCGCCAAGGATGTGACGCTCACCTTGCGCAAGGGCCGCACGCTCGGCATCGTCGGCGAAAGCGGTTCCGGCAAGTCGACGGTGGCGCGCTGCATCGTCCGGCTGATCGATCCGACCTCCGGCGGCGTACGCCTCGCGGGCCGCGAAATCTCCGAACTGTCGCGCCGCCTGCTGCAGCCGCACCGCAAGAAGATCCAGATCATCTTCCAGGATCCCTACCGTTCGCTCAACCCGCGCATCACGGTCGGTGACTCCATTGCCGAGGGGCCGATCAATTACGGCATGCCGCGCGCGGAAGCGCTGGCGAAGGCCCGTGAGCTGCTCGAACTGGTCGATCTGCCGCCCGACGCGGTGTCGCGCTACCCGCACCAGTTCTCCGGCGGCCAGCGCCAGCGCATCGCCATTGCGCGCGCGCTGGCGCTCGATCCCGACGTCCTCGTCGCCGACGAAGCGGTTTCGGCGCTCGACGTCTCGGTGCAGGCGCAGGTGCTCGAACTGCTCGACGAAATCCAGACCCGGCTCGGCATCGCGCTACTGTTCATCACCCACGACCTTCGCGTCGCAGCGCAAATCTGCGATGATGTCGCCGTCATGCAGCACGGCCGGATCGTGGAACAGGGGCCGGCCGCACAGGTGCTGACCCATCCGCAGCAGGCCTATACCAGGGCACTGCTCGATGCCGCCCCCGGGCGTGGCTGGGACTTCGCCAATTTCCGCCCCGTCGAAGTGGCGGCGGAGTAAAATCGCCTCCTCCGTCATTGCGAGCGGAGCGAAGCAATCCATATCGCGCCAGAGCAGATATGGATTGCTTCGTCGCTTCGCTCCTCAATGACGTGGAAACAGCGGCGCCAGCCCATCCATACCGCCCACGCGTCATGCAAAACGGAATTGCTTCACAGCTTGCGCTTGCCACGAAGTCCCGCTTAACGTCCCCCGCCTGAACCATGTATCGAGACTGATTGAATGACCCGTATCGCCGTCGGCGGTTTCCTGCACGAGACCAACACGTTCGCGCCGACGAAGGCGACCTATGCCGATTTCGTGCACGGCGGCGGCTGGCCGGCGATGGCGCACGGGCTCGACGTGCTCAAGGTCATGCGCAGGATCAATGTCGGCCTTGCCGGCTTTGTCGAGCAAGCCGAGGCCAATGGCTGGGACATGGTATCGACCATTTCCTGCGGCGCCAGCCCCTCGGCCCATGTGACGAAGGATGCGTTCGAGCGCATCGTCACGGAGATGGTCGACGGCATCGCCAATGCCGGTCCGCTCGATGCCGTCTACCTCGACCTGCACGGCGCGATGGTGACGGAGCATTACGACGACGGCGAAGGCGAAATCCTTTCACGGGTGCGCAAGGTAATCGGCAAGGACCTGCCGCTCGTGGTCAGCCTCGATCTGCACGCCAACGTGACGCCGGAAATGGTGGAACATGCGGATGCGCTCATTGCCTACCGCACCTACCCTCATGTCGATATGGCGGACACCGGCCGCGCCTCGGCCAGGCACCTCGCGCTGCTGCTGAAGACCAAGACGCGTTTTGCAAAGGCGTTCCGCCAATTGCCGTTCCTGATTCCAATCAGTTGGCAATGCACCAACGACGAACCCACCAAGGGCATCTACCAGAAGCTGGCGGCACTGGAGGGCGACGCGGTGCCGACGCTGTCGTTCGCGCCGGGCTTCCCGGCGGCCGATTTTGCGCATTGCGGGCCGAGTGTTTTCGCCTATGGCCGGACGCAAGCCGATGCGGATGCCGCGGCAGACAGGCTGGTGGCGCTGATCGAGGGCCACGAGAACGATTTCGACGGCCGCATCTTCTCGCCCGACGAGGGCATCCGCCACGCCATGGAACTGGCGAAGACGGCGCAGAAGCCGATCATCATCGCCGACACCCAGGATAACCCCGGCGCCGGCGGCGATTCCGACACCACCGGGATGCTGCGCGCGCTGGTCCGCAACCGCGCGCTCCGCGCCGCCACCGGCGTGATCTATGATCCGGAGTCCGCCAGGGCCGCGCACCAGGCCGGCGTCGGCGCCACCGTGACGCTGATGCTCGGCGGCAAGTCCGGCATTCCCGGCGACGCCCCCTATGAGGAAACCTTCGTCGTCGAAACACTGTCGGACGGAAAGTTCGTGGCGCCCGGCCCCTATTACGGCGGTCGCGACATGGACATGGGACCTTCGGCGTGCCTGCGCATCGGCGATGTCAGGGTGGTCGTGAGTTCGCACAAGGCGCAACTTGCCGATCAATCGATGTATCGTTATGTCGGCATCGAGCCGACCGAACAGGCGATCCTGGTCAACAAGAGCTCGGTGCATTTCCGCGCCGATTTCGAACCGATCGCCGAGAAGCTCTTGATCTGCGCCGCGCCGGGTGCAATGCCGGCCGACACCGCAGCGCTGCCCTGGACGCGGCTGCGTCCCGGTATCCGCATCAAGCCGAACGGCCCTCAATTCACCCCTTCGGCCAAATAGCGCACGACGCCTCTCTAACGGGAAAACGGACATGCCAACCATCGACCGCATTGACGGCTACGCCGAAGAACTCACCGCTATCAGGCGCGACCTGCACGCCCATCCCGAGATCGGCTTCGAGGAAGTCCGAACTTCCGGCATCGTGGCCGAGAAGCTCAAGGGTTGGGGCATCGAGGTACATCGCGGCCTTGGGGGCACCGGCGTGATCGGCGTGCTCAAGGGCAAGGGCACGGGCGGCAAGCGCATCGGCCTGCGCGCCGACATGGACGCGCTGCCGATGGAGGAGAACACCAACCTGAAATGGCGCTCCACCATTCCCGGCCGCTTCCACGGCTGCGGCCATGACGGCCATACCACCATGCTGCTCGGCACCGCGCGCTACCTCGCCGAGACCAAAAATTTCGACGGCACCGTGCACTTCATCTTCCAGCCAGCCGAGGAAGGCCTCGGCGGCGCGCGGGCCATGATCAAGGACGGCCTGTTCGAGAAATTTCCCTGCGACGAGGTCTACGGGCTGCACAATGCGCCGGACATGAACCACGGCGAGATCGCGATCCTGCCGGGACCGGCGATGGCCGGCGCCGACTTCTTCGACATCACCGTCAACGGCTATGGCGCACACGGCGCGATGCCGGAGCGCTCGAAGGACGCGGTGGTGATCGCAACCACGCTGGCCCAGGCCCTGCAGACCATCGTCAGCCGCAATGTCGATCCCCTCAAGGCGGCGGTGCTGTCGATCACCCAGATCCACGCCGGCTCCGCCTACAACGTGATTCCCGGCGACGCCAAGCTCTGCGGCACCGTGCGCGCCTTCGACGACGGCGTGCGCGCGCTGATCCGCGAGCGCATGCGCGGGATCTGCGCCGGCATCGCCTCGACGTTCCAGTGCGAGATCACGACCGATATCCGTGACATCTTCAGTGTGCTGATCAACGAGGAAGAACAGTCGAAGGTGGTCGAGGAAGTGGCGAAGACGATCGTGGATCCCGCAAAGGTGTTCACGCGGACGACGCCGAAGATGGGCAGCGAGGATTTCGCCGACATGATGCAGGCCGTGCCCGGCGCCTATTTCTGGATCGGCCATGACGGTTCGGTGCCGGTGCATAACCCCGGCTACGTCCTCGACGACAAGATCCTGCCGATCGGCGCCAGCATGTTCGCCCGCATCATCGAAACCCGTCTCCCGGCAGGTTCGCATGCATAAGACCGTCACCGAAGAAGTCACCTCGCTGCATGACCTCTCCGCGACCGACCTGATCGCGGGTTATCGCGCCAAGCAGTTCTCGCCGTCGGAAGTGCTCGAGGAAGTGCTCGAACATATCGCGCTCTGGGAACCGCACATCAAGGCTCTCTATCTGTTCGACCCCGACGGTGCGCGCGCGACCGCCAGGGCCTCCACCGACCGCTGGCAGAAGGGCGAGCCAGTTGGCACGCTCGACGGCGTCCCGGTCACGATCAAGGACAATATCGCGACAAAGGATCAGCCGATTCCGCTGGGAGCCGCCAGCGTCAGGCAGGTCCCCGCTCCGAGGGACGCGCCGCCCGCCGCGCGGCTGCGCGAAGCCGGCGCGATCATCTTCTCCAAGACCACGATGCCCGACTACGGCATGCTGTCGTCGGGTCTCTCCAGTTTCCATCCCCTCACCCGCAATCCCTGGGATCTCAGCAAAAACCCTGGCGGATCGTCTTCCGGCGCCGGTGCCGCTGGCGCCGCCGGTTACGGACCGCTGCATCTCGGGACCGATATCGGCGGCTCGGTGCGGCTGCCCGCCTGCTGGTGCGGCCTGGTGGCGCTGAAGCCCAGCCTGGGGCGTGTTCCGATCGATCCGCCCTATGTCGGCCGCGTCGCCGGGCCGATGACCCGCATCGTGGATGATGCGGCGCTGATGATGTGCGTGTTGTCGAAACCGGACCGCCGCGACGGCATGAGCCTGCCGGCCGACAGCATCCACTGGAAGGCGCTGGACAAGTCGCCGCGCAAGCTGCGCATCGGCCTGATGCTCGACGCCGGCGTCGGCCAGAAGCTGGAAAAGGAAGTCCGCGACGTCGTCGTCAAGGCCGCCAAGGCGTTCGAATCCGCCGGCGCCGTCATTACCGAGGTCGACGGCATCCTGACGCGCGAGATGCTCGACGGGCTCGACCATTTCTGGCGGGCGCGGATGTGGGACGATCTCTCGAGACTGTCGCCGGAGGAGCGCGCCAAAGCCCTGCCCTATATCCAGAATTGGGCGGAGAGCGGCGCGAGACTGAGCGGCGTCGATGTCGTCAGGGGCTTCAACGCCACGATGGCGATCCGCGCTGCGGCTGCAAAGCTGTTCTGCGAATACGATTACGTGATTTCGCCGGTGTCGCCCGTCGTGAACTTCCCCGCCGAATTCGCCTCCCCGCTCAACGATCCCGACAAGCCGTTCGAACATATCGGCTTCACGGTGCCGTGGAACATGGCGGAGAATCCGGCCGTCTCGATCAATGGCGGCTACGACAGGAAGGGTTTTCCGATCGGCGTCCAGATCGTCGGCCGCCGCTTCGACGATCTCGGCGTGCTCGGCATGGCCAAGACCTTCGAGGGCCTCCGCGGCCCGCAGCGGCCATGGCCGAGCCCGCCGAAGAAGTAGATGCACGGCATACTGTATCGTCATGCGCGGGCCTGACCCGCGCATCCATCTTCTTCATAAGAGATGGATTGCCGGGTCAAGCCCGGCAATGACAAAAACAAGAACCAGAAGATATCAGAGAGGAAACACACCCAATGGCGTATGAGACGATCAAGTACGAGGTCGACGAACAGATCCTCACCATCACGCTGAACCGGCCCGACAAGCTCAACGCCTTCAACGGCACGATGCAGCAGGAACTGATCGACGCGTTCGACGCGGCCGACAAGGACGACAATGTCCGCGCCATCATCGTCACGGGCGCGGGCCGCGGCTTCTGCGCCGGCGCCGATCTCTCCTCCGGCGCCAACACGTTCGACCGCGACGCACGGCGCGGTCCAGTGAAGCGGCTCGCCAGCGGCGCGGTCGATTACAGCGATCCGCAGGTGCGCGACGGCGGCGGCCAGGTGACGCTGCGCATCTTCAAGTGCCTCAAGCCTGTCATTGCGGCGGTGAACGGGCCCGCCGTCGGCATCGGCGTCACCATGCAGCTTGCGATGGATATCCGCATCGCGTCCGAAGCCGCGCGCTTCGGCTTCGTGTTCTCCCAGCGCGGCATCGTGCCGGAGGCCGCATCGAGCTGGTTCCTGCCGCGCATCGTCGGCATCTCGCAGGCGCTCGAATGGTGCTATTCGGGACGTGTTTTCCCGGCACAGGAGGCGCTCGCCGGCCGCCTCGTCAGCAAGGTGGTGCCGCCGGACGACCTGTTGCCGACCGCGCGGGCGCTGGCCAGGGAATTCATCGGCAAGACGGCGCCGGTATCGGTGGCGCTGATCCGGCAGATGATGTGGCGCATGCTGGGCGCCGACGACCCGATGGAAGCCCACAAGGTCGACAGCCGCGGCATCTATGCCCGCGGCCGCTCCGACGACGTCAAGGAAGGCGTGGTCTCGTTCCTGGAAAAGCGTCCGGCGCAATTCAAGAACAAGGTATCAGCCGACATGCCCGACTATTTCCCGTGGTGGGACGAGCGGGATTATAAGTGAGCGAACGGCCGGCATCGGCCCACGGCAAAGACGGCGTCGTCCTGCTGCACGGCATCAGCCGGACGGCGCGATCGTTCCGCAAGATGCAGGCGGCGCTGGAGCGCGCCGGCTTCGCCACCCTCAACCTGGACTATGCGAGCCGCCGCAAGGCGCTGGAGGCGCTGGCGGAGGACATTCATCCCGCCATCCAGCACTTTGCCGATCGCATCGATGGCTCCGTTCATTTCGTCTGCCATTCCATGGGCGGGCTGCTGGCGCGCGTCTACATTGCCAGGCACCGGCCGAAACGCCTGGGCCGCGTCGTGATGCTGGGCACGCCGAACAGCGGCAGCGAGATCGCCGACCGGCTGAAGAATTTCGGCGCCTACCGCGCCTTCTTCGGACCCGCCGGACAGCAGCTCGGCACGCAGCGGGACCAAGCGATCAATGCGCTGTTTCCGCCGCTGGATTATCCCGTCGGCATCATCGCGGGCAACCGCTCGATCGATCCGCTCGCCGGCACGATGCTGCCGAAACCGCATGACGGACGGGTCTCGGTGGAAAACACCGGGATCGACGGCATGGCCGACCATGTCGTGGTCGATACGTCGCACCCGTGGCTGGTGCGAAACAGCGTCGCGATCGCGCAGACGATCGCGTTCCTGCAGGATGGGACGTTCGTGAAACCGTAGGGTGACTCACCCCATCGTCAGCGCCACGCGGCCGATCGCCTTGCGATCGATCAGCAGCCGCATCGCGCGGGCGTACTCCTCCAGCGGCAGACGGTGCGAGACGTTGGGACGGATCTTGCCCGCTTCGGCCCATTCGGTCAGCTCCCTGATCCGGACCGCGCCGAGCGCGGGATTTCTCCGCACCGCCTCACCGGCGCGGACGCCGAGCACGCTGGCGCCCTTGATCATCAACAGATTGGTCTTGGCAAGACCGATGCCGCCGGTAAAGCCGATGATCAAGAGTCGCGCGCCCCAGTTGATGCAGCGCATCGAGTTTTCGAACACCTCGCCGCCGACCGGATCGAACACCACGTCCGCGCCCTGCCCGTCGGTGATGCGCTTGACGGCATCGCGGAACGGTTCGCGGTCGTAACGGATCAGATGATCGGCACCGCGCGCCCTGGCGATCGCAAGCTTCTCGTCGCTGGAGGCGGTCGCGATCACGGTCGCGCCCAGCATCTTGCCGATTTCGACGGCGGCGAGCCCTACGCCACCGCCGGCGCCATGCACCAGCAGCACTTCGCCGGGCTGGAGTCTGCCGCGGTCGATCAGCGCGTGATAGGCGGTGCCGTGTCCGGCGAGGAACGTCGCGCCCTCGGCGTAATCGAACGTCGACGGCATCCTCACCAGTTGCTGCGGCGTGGCGACCGCCTCATCGCAATAGGCGCCGTGCCGCATCTTGACGATGACGCGGTCGCCAACCTTGACGCCCGTGGCGTCGCTGACCTCGACGACATCGCCGGCGGCCTCGACACCCGGCGTGAACGGCAGCGGCGGCTTGAGCTGATACTGGCCGGCGACCATCAGGACGTCGGGGAAATTCAGGCCGGCGGCGCGGATGGCGACGCGCACCTGCCCGGGCGTCAGCACCGCAGCGGGAAATGTTTCGAGGTGCAGACCTTCCGGCGGCCCAAGCTCGCGGCAGACGACGGCTCTCGGCATCAGGCGGCCCGCGCTTTCACGCGCAGCAACGCCTCGCGGATCAGCGGCATGCGGTCGTTGCCGAAATACATGTCTGTCTTGTCGACGAAGATGGTCGGTGAGCCGAAGCCGCCGCGCGCCATCACTTCATCCGTATTGGCCTTGAGCTGGTCCTTGATCGCCTGCTGGCCGATGGCCTCGAAGAACTTGACGTGGTCGATGCCGACCTTCTTGCAGACCTCCGTCAGCACCGAGTCCTGCGAGATATCCTTGTCGGCGCCCCAATAGGCCTCGAATACCGCGGTGGCGAACGGCACCATGTCCTTGCCGAGCCAGATGCAGCCGCGCATCGCCTTGACGCTGTTCACCGGGAATACCGTCGGCGGCATCTTGATCGCAAGCCCCGCGGATCGCGCCCAGTCGGCGAGATCCTTCTTCATGTAGCGCGCCTTCAACGGCACCGGCGTCTCGCGCGAGGCGTAGACGCTCGGATTCACGGTGTTGAAGATGCCGCCGACCAGGATCGGCCGCCACTCGATCTCGACGCCGAGTTCCTTGGCCAGCGGCTGGATGTTGTGAAAGGCGAGATAAGTCCAGGGACTGGAACAGTCGAAGAAGAATTCAAGCATGGGGTTTCCTTTTATTTTTGATTTCTCTGTCCTCATCCTGAGGAGCGCGAAACGCGCGTCTCGAAGGATGAGTTGTTTGGCACAATACGGGCCACATGGTTCGAGACGGCGCAAGAGCGCCTCCTCACCATGAGGAACGGCTACTACTTCTTCCCCGCCATCTCCTTCGCTTTCTGGCCGAACATGTTCTTGCGCGCTTCCTCGTCGAACGGCTCTTTCACGAACTTGCCGATCGCAAGCCCCGCCTGCACCTGCGGCCGGGCGCGAATTTCGGCGTACCAGCGCTTGACGTTCGGGTAGTCGTCGAGCGTGAATCCCTGCGCCTTGTGGGTCATGGTCCAGGGAAAGCAGGCGATGTCGGCGATCGAATACTCGCCGGCCACGCAGGTCCCGGTCTTGCCCAGTTGCGTATCGAGCACGCGGTAGAGCCGCGCCGCCTCGTCACGGTAGCGCTCGATGGCGTATGGAATCTTCTCCGCCGCATAGAGCGCGAAATGGCCGTGCTGGCCGAGCATGGGCCCGAGCCCACTCATCTGCCACATCAGCCATTGCATCACGTGGGAGCGTGCCCGTGTCTCCTGCGGCAGGAACCGCCCGGCCTTGTCGGCGAGATAGATCAGGATCGCGCCGGTCTCGAACACCGAAAACGACGCGCCGCCGTCGGCGGGCGCGTGGTCCACGATCGCGGGAATCCGGTTATTGGGGCTGATGGCGAGAAATTCCGGCCTGAACTGCTCGCCGGCGCGGATGTCGACGGGAATGACCCGATACGGCAGCCCGAGTTCCTCCAGCATGATCGAGATTTTCCAGCCGTTGGGCGTCGGCGCATAATGCAGGTCGATCATGGCTCCGCTCGCATCTCCCGTGCCTGCCGCCCCTGAAGGCGCCGGGACCGGCCCGGCGATGGCGACTTTTGTTGTTCTGTACCTCGATCATAAGACATGGCAGAGAAGCGCTCAATCAATACCGGACGGGAGGCTCCCATGCTGTTTCCAACCACGATCGCCGGCTCCTTGCCGAAACCGGAATGGCTGGCCGAGCCGAACACACTGTGGGCCCCCTGGCGCTCGAAGGGCGACGAACTCGCCCGCGCCAAGCGAGACGCCACCATCCTCGCGCTGAAGCTGCAGGAGGATGCCGGCGTCGACATCGTCACCGAGGGCGAGCAGGCCCGTCAGCATTTCGTCCACGGCTTTCTGGAGAAGGTCGAGGGCATCGATTTCGCCCACAAGGTCGAAATGGGCATCCGCAACGATCGCTACAAGGCGATGGTGCCGCAGGTGGTTGCGCCGCTCGCGCTGAAAGGTCGCGTCCATGCCGACGAGGCCCGTGTCGCCCGCACCCACACCACCCGCAAGCTGAAATTCACCCTGCCCGGCCCGATGACCATCGCCGATACTGTCGCGGACAGCTATTACGGCGACAAGGTCAAGATGGCATTCGCCTTTGCCGAACTGCTCAACAATGAGGCCAAGGCATTGCAGGCCGACGGCATCGACGTGATCCAGTTCGACGAGCCCGCCTTCAACGTCTTCATGGATGAAGTGTCCGACTGGGGAATAAGGGCGCTGGAGCGCGCCGCCGAGGGGCTGACCTGCACCACCGCCGTGCACATCTGCTACGGCTACGGCATCAAGGCCAACACCGACTGGAAGGAGACGCTCGGCAGCGAGTGGCGGCAGTACGAAGACATCTTCCCCGCGATCGCCAAGAGCCCGATCCAGCAGGTCGCCATCGAGTGCCGCAATTCGAAAGTGCCGCTGGATCTGCTGGCGCTGCTGCCCGGCAAGATCGTGCAGGCCGGCGTGATCGACGTCGCCAGCGACACCGTGGAAACCGCGGAAGACGTCGTCAGGGTGATCGAGGCGGTTTCGAAATTCGTGCCTCTCAGCAACATCATCGCGACGACGAATTGCGGCATGGCGCCGATGCGCCGCGATATCGCGGAAGCGAAGCTGATGGCGCTGGGCGCGGGCGCGAAGCTGGCGCGGGAAAGACTAGGGTAGTAACTCCGTCATTGCGAGCGCAGCGAAGCAATCCATTGTCCCGCAGCGGAGTATGGATTGCTTCGCTGCGCTCGCAATGACGGGCAAAAGCCCTCAGCCCATCGCACTCGGATGCACCACACATCGATATCCCGTACCGAGCGCACGCAGCGTCGACGGCGGCGTCAGCAGTAGCGCAAGATCAAGTTCGATATCCGTTTTTCGATACCCCGCCATCGACCATTGCAGCGCCCTTCCCTGCACGATCAAAAAGCTCTCCTCGCCCCGCTGCACCATCGCGCCGTCGGGCAATTGCGCCACTGGCATCGGCAGCGGATGCAGCCGCTTCCTGCCACGATCCAGCCGCTCGCCGTGCAGCACGGCGTCGATCTCGCGCGCGAGAATGTTCTTCACGCCATTCCCCTCCTCCCAAGCCGCGCGAAAACGGTTGGCCTCGTCGCGGCGGCAGAAGAAGCATGGACGGTGCCCGGCAGCGAATGCGGTGGCCTCGTCGAGAAAGAACAGCTCGGTCCAGCTCCGCCGGCCCATCACCGCCCGCCGCCAGCCCCTGAACTCGCAAAGACAGGTGATCCACGCCGGGCTCGACCAGCGCTTTTTCAGCAGCGTCTTCGTCGCGGGATCATGGATGATGCCGCGGTTGCCGGTGAACAGGCCGCGGTGCGGGGTGGCGACGATGTCGCCTGCGGGGGTGACGCGGTTTTGCAGGGGCATTGTTGTCTTCCGTCATTCCGGGGCGATGCGCAGCATCGAACCCGGAATCTCGAGATTCCGGGTTCGCCTCTTCGAGGCGCCCCGGAATGACGAACATCTCACGGTCGGATCGGTGGCTGGAATGACAGCGCCGTGTCCCAGGGAAAATGGATCCAGGTATCCTGCGACACTTCGGTGATGAAGGTGTCGACCAGCGGCTTGCCCTTCGGCTTGGCATAGACGGTGGCGAAATGCGCATCGGGAAGCATCTGGCGCACCATCCGCCCGGTGGCGCCGGTATCGACGAGGTCGTCGACGATCAACAGCCCCTTGCCGGTGCCGCCGCCCAGCCGGGCGACATCGGCAGACACGCCCTTGAGCACCTGCAGGTCGCCCTGGCTGGTGTGGTCGTAGCTGGCGATGCAGACGGTATCGATGACACGGATGCCGAGTTCGCGGGCCACGATGGCCGCCGGCACCAGCCCGCCTCGCGTGATCGCGATGATGGCGTGAAACGGCCCGACCTCGTTGAGCCGCCAGGTCAGCGCCCGGCAGTCCCGGTGGAACTGGTCCCACGAGACCGGAAAGGGCCGGCCTGCCCTCGCCTCGGCGTCCGTTTCGGAATTATTCTCTGCCACGCTGCTGCCCTGTCTGGTCCGTCATCGCGCGACGTTCAAGCCCGCCAGCATTTCCTTCACTGCGGCCATGGCGGCGGCGAGCTTTTCCGGATCGCGCGAACGCACCACGAGGTTGGTGTTCGGCTTCTTGTCCTCGTCCTGGAACGGGTAGCTGCCGATGATCGTGTCGGGATGCGCGTTGGCGATGTCCCGCAGCGGCCCGCCGATATCGCCTTCGCGGGCATTGGCGCGCACCGAATCCGACAGCATCCGCACCCCCGACTTCAGCTTGGGTGCGACGATGTCCATCATCGCCTGCATGATCGAGGGGATGCCGGCCATCACGATGACGTTGCCGAGCTTGAAGCCGGGCGCCAGGATGGTCGCGCTCTGGATCAGCTCGCCGCCGTCGGGAACACGGGCCATGCGCAGCCGCGCCTCGTTCAGGTCCTGCTCGGTCCAGCGTTCACGAAACCGCGCCACCACTTCGGGATGATGATGGATGTCGACGCCGAAGGCTTTCGCCACGCTGTCGGCGGTGATGTCGTCATGGGTCGGGCCGATGCCGCCGGTGGTAAACACGTAGGTGTAGCGATTCCGCAGTGCATTCAGCGCCGCGACGATGTCGGCCTCATCGTCGGCGACGACGCGGACCTCTTTGAGGTCGATTCCGATATTGGTCAGATATTCGGCGATGAAGCCGATGTTCTTGTCCTTGGTCCGGCCGGACAGGATCTCGTCACCAATGACCAGGATTCCCGCCGTGACGATCTCGCTCATGACTTCTCCTCACCTGTCCCGCTAACCTTGCGCAAGCAACGCATTGAAGTCACGGGGTTTTGCTGCCGAAATAAGCACCCGGCAGCCTTTTTTTAGGGCAGCGCGGCGGACCACCCATACCAAATGCCGCAAGCCAATGCATATCGCGCTGGCCCAACCCTTGCTACCATCCCGTGGGGTCATGCACTGTGTGGCTTTGGGGATAGTCAGAATTTATGGCAGTTGCGTTCGACGAAATGAATGGCCCCGGCGGCGACCTCCGCCCGGCCTATGAGGAGCTCTCCCGCTGGCTGAAGGAGACGCCTCCGGACGCCCTGGAATATCGCCGCCAGGAGGCGGAGCTGCTGTTCCGCCGGATCGGCATCACCTTCGCCGTCTATGGCGACGCCGAGGCCCAGGAGCGACTGATCCCCTTCGACGTGATCCCACGGATCATCTCGGCCAAGGAGTGGACGCTGCTGGAGAAGGGCCTGAAGCAGCGGGTCCGCGCGCTCAACATGTTCCTGAAGGACATCTACCACGGCCGCGACATCCTGCGCGCCAACATCATCCCCGACGACCTGATCTTCCAGAACCCGGTGTTCCGGCCGGAAATGAACGGCCAGGACGTGCCGCACGACGTGTATGTCCACATCGCCGGGATCGACATCGTCCGGGTCGACGCCGACAATTTCATCGTGCTGGAGGACAATGCGCGCACGCCTTCCGGCGTGTCCTACATGCTGGAAAACCGCGAAATCATGATGCGGCTGTTTCCGGACCTGTTCGCCCGCCACCGCGTAGCACCCGTGGAACGATATCCGGACGAACTGCTGTCGGCGTTGCGCTCGGTGGCGCCGCTATCGGCCTCGGCGGAGCCTACCGTCGCGCTGATGACGCCCGGCGTCTACAATTCCGCCTATTACGAACATTCGTTCCTGGCCGACAAGCTCGGCATCGAACTGGTCGAGGGCCGCGACCTCATCGTCAAGAACGACGAAGTGTTCATGCGCACCACCGAGGGCCTCAAACGCGTCGACGTGATCTACCGCCGCGTCGACGACGATTTCCTCGATCCCCTCACCTTCCGCCCCGATTCCGCGCTTGGCGTCCCCGGCCTGATGTCGGCCTATGCGGCCGGCAACATCACGCTCGCCAACGCGGTCGGCACCGGCATCGCCGACGACAAGGCGATCTATTCCTACATGCCGGAGATCGTGAAATTCTATCTCGGCGAGGAGCCGATCCTGAAGAACGTGCAGACCTGGCGCTGCCGCGAGCCGAAGGATCTGTCCTACGTGCTCGACAATCTGAGCGAACTCGTGGTGAAGGAAGTTCACGGCTCCGGCGGCTACGGCATGCTGATCGGCCCCGCCGCGACCAAGGCGACGATCGAGGCATTCCGCGACAAGCTCAAGCGCGAGCCCGAGGGCTTCATCGCCCAGCCGACGCTGGCGCTCTCGACCTGCCCGACCTGCACCGCGTCCGGCCTCGCCCCGCGCCATGTCGATCTCCGGCCGTTCGTGCTCACCGGCAGCAAGCATGTCACGATCGTGCCCGGCGGGCTGACGCGGGTGGCGCTGAAGGAAGGGTCGCTGGTGGTCAATTCGAGCCAGGGTGGCGGCACCAAGGACACCTGGATACTGGACGAGTAGAGGGCGAAATTTCCGCATGCTGTCGCGCACCGCCGAGAACCTGTACTGGCTGGCCCGCTATGTCGAACGCGCCGAATATATCGCGCGCACCATCGACGCGACGCTGCGCGTCACGGCCTTGCCCGCCGCCTATATCGGCAAGACCAATGAATGGGAATCGGCGCTTCTGACCGCTGGCGTCAGCGCGAGTTTCTTCGAGGCCTACCAGGAAGCCAACGAGCGGAACGTCGTCGAGTACCTGGCGTTCTCGCCGTCCAATCCCTCCTCGATCAAGAACTGCATCGAGGCGGCGCGGCTCAATTCGCGCTCGGTCCGCACGGCCCTGACGTCGGAGATGTGGGACACCATCAACTCGGCCTGGATCGAACTCGGGGAACTCTGGGGCAAGGGCACATCGAGCCGCGAGGAACTGGCGCGGTTCCTGCGCTTCGTGCAGGAGACTTCGCTGCGGTTCGACGGCTCGGCCTACCGCACCATGCTGCGCAACGACGCCTACTGGTTCTCCCGCCTCGGCCTGCACCTGGAGCGCGCCGACAACACCGCCCGCATTCTCGACGTGAAATATCACGTGCTGCTGCCCGAGGAGGAGCATGTCGGCGGTCCCCTGGATTACTACCAGTGGACCTCGATCCTGCGTTCGGTGTCGGCGCTGACGGCCTATCACTGGGTCTATCGCGAGACGCTGAAGCCGTGGCTGATTGCCGACCTCCTGATCCTCAACGACACGCTGCCGCGCTCGCTGGCGAGTTGCTACAGCAACCTGGTCCGCAACCTCGACCAGATCGGCGTCGCCTATGGCCGCCAGGGCGCCTCCCAGCGCCACGCCCGCGGCGTCCGCAACCGGCTTGAACACAGCCATATGGACGATATCTTCCAGCACGGCGTCCATGAGTTCATCCAGGAATTTATTTCTGACAACGCGCGGCTCGGCGAGATCATCACCAAGCAGTATTTGATTTGAGGTCCGGAGCGTCATCGCTCGGCGTCTGAACTGATTGGCCTTGCGGCACGGCCTCGCAATATTCTTCGGGGCCTCATCACATGGGGAGGCGCGCATGAGGATGCTGACACGAACTGTCTGCGCTTCGCTTGCGCTGGCAACAACATCTGCCGTCGCCGGACCCGCAGAGGAGGCAAGCGCCATCGTCGATCAGTGGTCGGCAACCTACAGCGCCAACGATCGCAATGCCCTGGTGAAGCTCTACGCGCCCGACGCCCTTCTTCTCGGAACCACGGATCAGGTTGCAACCCGGGGAACGGAGGAGATACGCGAATATTTCGTGGCCCTTGACAAGGGTGGGCGCAAGAACGCCATCAAGGAGAGAGACATTATTGTTCTCGGCCCCGAAGCCGTGGTCGTTGCGGGCTTCTACGATTTTGCCCGCAAGGAGCAGAATTACGAACCGCGCCCTTCCCGGTTCACCATGGTCGTGGTGAAGCGCGACGGGGTCTGGATGATCGCGCATCACCATTCATCGCCGCGGGCCGCGACGCGGCAATAGAGAAGTTTACGCTGTCTGGGCGGACTGCTATGCCCGGGCACGACGATCCAAACCTGGTTCTGCCATGCGCCTGCGAATTGCCCATTCCACCACCTACCGCTACGAGCCGCCGGCTTCCGGCGTGATCCAGATCCTGCGGATGACGCCGGGCAGCCATGACGGCCAGTACGTCGCCGAATGGCAGATTGACGTCTCCACCGATTTCCGAACTCGACATGCACCAGGACGCGTTCGGCAACGTCACCCATGTGCTGACGCACGGGCCGATCGCGGATCTCACCATCCACGTCGAGGGCCTGATCGAAACCCATGACACCGGCGGCGTGCTGCGCGGCAGCGACGAGCGCTTTCCGCCCGGCCTGTTCCTGCGATCGACGCCGCTCACCGAAGCCAATCCCGCGATGGCGACCTTCGTCCGCGAACTGCGCTCGGAATCCGACGGCGACGTGCTTGGTTTCCTGCATGCACTGATGGTGCAGATCAACGAGCACATGACGTTCGACGAGGATCCCACCAATTCCGGCACCTCGGCGGCGGAAGCGTTCGCGCTCAAGCGCGGCGTCTGCCAGGACTACGCGCATATCTTCATTGCCTGCGCGCGTGCCGGCGGCGTGCCGGCGCGCTTCGTCTCCGGGCATTTCCTGCGCTCGGACGGCACGATCCACCAGCCGGCCGGCCACGCCTGGGCGGAAGCCTATGTGCCCCATCTGGGCTGGGTCGGCTTCGATCCCGCCAACGGCATCTGCACCACCGAGGCCCACGCCCGCGTCGCGATCGGCCTCGATTACCTCGGCGCCGCCCCGGTGCGCGGCACCCGCTACGGCGGCGGCACGGAGACACTGACGGTTGCGGTGAAGGTCGAGCAGGCCGGGCGTCCCGGCCAGTGGCAAAGCCAGTCGCAGTCCTAGGGCACCTCGCCGCGCACGACCCTGGCCGCCGCCCAGCGCACGAGCGCGGACCATCCTCGCCATCCGGACGGGCAAGGCGCACCGCCTCGGCTGGTCGGCCGCGTCAAACTGACGTGCCCGCCGCGCACTCCACCGGCAATCGAGCATGGTCGCCGCATCGCAATATGTCGCTGTGGAAACACCAGCAGATAAATGGTACTCATGAGCGGTCTATTTGCGGAGCGCGGCAGGAGCCTCGGCAATGGTTGAACAAAAAATCACCTTCAATGACGGCGCCGCCTATGAGCAGATGATGGGAGTCTGGAGCCGGTTCGCCGGTCAGATCTTCCTCGATTGGTGGGATCCATCTCCGGGTTTGCGCTGGATCGACATCGGCTGCGGCAACGGGGCCTTCACTGAATTGCTGGTCGAGCGGTGTAGCCCCGTGGAGATCCAGGGTATCGATCCATCCGAAGAGCAACTCGCTTTTGCACGCACACGACCTGCGTCGCGCCTGGCCAGGTTTCAACGGGGCGATGCCATGGCCCTTCCCTTCGCCGATGACTGCTTCGATGCAGCCGTGATGGCGCTGGTGCTTGTGTTCGTTCCGGACCCCGCGAAGGGCGTTAGCGAGATGGTCCGGGTCGTTCGCCCGGGCGGTGAAGTCGGGACCTACATGTGGGACATGTTGGCTGGCGGGTTTCCATTGGATCCGATCTACCGTGAGATACAGGCCATGGGCATTGTGCCTCTGCGCCCGCCACGGATGGATGCGTCTCGAATGGACGCGTTACGAGACTTGTGGATCGGTGCAGGTCTCGAGGACGTGCAAGCGCGGGAGATCACGGTACGTCGGACCTTTGCAGATTTTGACGATTTCTGGATAACAAATCTCAAGTCCCCCGTACTTGCGCCTACAGTTGCCGCCATGCGATCCGGAGACGTTGATACGCTGAGGTCACGGGTGCGTGCGCGCCTGCCTGCAGATGCCGACGGCCACATAACAACTTCTGCACGCGCGCATGCGGTAAGAGGGCGCCGGCCCAGATTAGCTGAGTTCAGCCTCGGGTCGAAAGCCGACTAAAAGCGCCTCACTTGTCCAGCCAGACGTCCTCGAACCGCAAATTGTTGTACTGGCCTGCAGCAATGATGATAGCGCGAGCCGGCCGGCTGCACTGCCTCTCCTCGCGGTGATCGCGACCGGAGCAACCCGAACCGTTCCGTGCTATAACACCGACCCATCGCAACAAACGCGAGTCTGGCCATGGCAACGGTTAAGCTGCTTTCCGATCATGAACTTTCAAGCGAAGCGCGCGCCGTCTTCGACGACATTCGCAAGACGCGGCAGTCGGATTTTGTCAATAACTTCTGGCGCGCGCTGGCCCATGATCCGAAGACCCTTCGCCGGACCTGGGAGAGCGTCAAGGAGGTGATGGCGCCGGGCGCGCTGGAACCCAAGATCAAGGAAATGCTCTACGTGGCCGTATCAGTTGCCCATGGCTGCAACTACTGCATTCATTCCCACACCGCCGGCGCACGAGCCAAGGGCATGACCGAGGCGGAATATCGCGAGATGATTGCCATCGTCGGCATGGCCGCAGAGACCAACCGGCTCGTCACCGCGCTTGGCGTACCGGTCGACGACGCATTTCTCGTGGATGCGCCGGCAGGGCGACCACCGGAATTGTGACCGATCAAACCACCGAGCCCGATGCTCGCCCCTCCGCCCTGGCGGGCGGCCCATTTCCAGCCATTGGGGCCTGCCGCGCCGCGGGAATTGGGGTTGGACGCCTCCCTGAAATTGGCTACTAGTTTTGGCCGCCGGAATGATCGGGCGCGTTCGGGGACCTGGAATGACCTATTGCTGCGGAATTCTGGTGCGGGACGGTCTCGTCATGATCGCGGATACCCGCACCAATGCCGGGCTCGACAACGTCTCGACCTTCCGCAAGCTCCACGTCTTCTCCAAGCCGGGCGAACGCATCATGGCGATCGCCAGCGCCGGCAATCTGGCGATCAGCCAGTCGGTGCTGTCCACCCTGACCGAGGGTCTGGAAGACCCGCACACCGGCGAGCTCGAAACCCTGATGAATGCGCCGACCATGTTCCAGGCCGCGCAGCGCATCGGCCGCGCCATCCGCAGCGTGCACGCCACCGAGGGCGAGGCGCTGAAGTCGGAAGACGTCAGTTTCGACGTCTCGTTCCTGTTCGGCGGCCAGATCAAGGGCTCCAAGATGCGGCTGTTCATGGTCTACACCGCCGGCAATTTCATCGAATGCACCACCGACACGCCGTATTTGCAGATCGGCGAGCACAAATACGGCAAGCCGGTGCTCGACCGCGCCATGCATTACGACGTCGAATTGTATGAGGCGCTGAAGACCGGCCTGATCTCGATGGATTCGACCATGCGCTCCAATCTCGGCGTCGGCCTGCCGATCGACGTGCTCGTGGTGCGCGCGCGATGCCTGCCAGGCCGACCTCAACCACCGCATCGAGGCGGGCGAGCCCTATTTCCACGATTTGCGCTCGCGCTGGTCGGCGGCGCTGCGCGCGGCGCACCAGAACATTCCACGACCACCCTACAAAACCGAAACAGAAACAAAAAACTGAAGGCGAGGAAACCATGGCCGAGGCAACCAACAAGATCGCACTCGTTACCGGTGCGGGCACCGGCGTCGGTCGCGCCGCATCGCTGGCGCTGATGAATGCGGGCTTCACCGTGGTGCTCGCCGGGCGGCGCATGGAGATGCTGGAAGAAACCAAGAAGCTCGGCGACAATGTCGGCAAGAGCCTGTGCGTTTCCGCCGACATGACCGATCCCGGCTCGATCGGGGCGCTGTTCGCCAAGGTGATGGACAGCTATGGCCGTCTCGACGTCCTGTTCAACAATGCCGGCATGGGTGCACCGCCGGTCAATTTCGAGGACCTCAGCCTCGAGCAGTGGCAGGCGGTGGTGAACACCAACCTCACCGGCCCGTTCCTGTGCACCCAGCACGCCTTCCGTATCATGAAGGACCAGACCCCGCGCGGCGGCCGCATCATCAACAACGGCTCGATCTCGGCGCACGCGCCGCGGCCGTTCTCGGCAGCCTATACCTCCACCAAGCACGCCATCACCGGCCTCACCAAGGCCTCCAACCTCGACGGCCGCATGTACGACATCGCGGTCGGCCAGGTCGACATCGGCAACGCCGCGACGCCGATGACCGACCGCATGGTCGCCGGCCCCGGCGTGATGCAGCCCGACGGCACGATGAAGCACGAACCGCGCATGGATGCGAAGGCCGTCGGCGATGCCGTGGCCTACATGGCCAACCTGCCGCTGGATGCCAACGTGCTGTTCATGACGGTGATGGCCACCAAGATGCCGTTCGTGGGACGGGGCTGACCGCTCCCACAACCGTCATTGCGAGCGGAGCGAAGCAATCCATCGCTGCACCTGCCGAGGCATGGATTGCTTCGTCGCATGCGCTCCTCGCAATGACGGCGAAGAGTCGCGCCCCCTACTCCAGCCGCTCCACCTTCCGCAGCGCCGGAAACAGCTTCATCCACAATAGCGCGATCGCGATGGTGCCGACGCCGCCGAGGACTGCGGCCGGCATCGCGCCGAACAGCGCCGCGGTCACCCCGCTCTCGAACTGGCCGAGCTGGTTTGAGGCGTTGATGAACAGGAAGTTCACCGCGCCGACCCGGCCGCGCATCTCGTCGGGCGTCGAAAGCTGCACCAGCGAAAACCGGATCACCACACTGATCGTATCCGCGGCACCCAGCACCGCCAGCGCCAGCACCGACAGCCACATCCAATCCGACAGCGCGAACACCACTGTTGCCGCGCCGAACACGATCACGGCCTGAAACATCCGCAATCCGATATGGCGGTTGATGGTGTGGCGCGCCAGCACGATAGTCATCAGGAGCGCACCGACCGCGGGCGCGGCGCGCAGGATACCGAGCCCGAGCGGACCGGCCTGCAGGATATCGCGCGCATAGATCGGCAGCAGCGCCGTGACGCCGCCGAGCAGCACGGCGAACAGATCGAGCGAGATGGTGCCGAGGATCGCCGGGTTGTTGCGGATGAAGCGAACGCCGGCGAACACATCGGCGGCGGTCGAATCCGGCTTCGGCCGTTCCTGCTTCATGATGCGGATGAAGCCGGTCAGAACTGCACCGATCAGCCAGAACACCACGATGACGAAGTAAGGCAGGCTCGGTGCCAGCACGTAGGCCAGTCCGCCGAGCGCGGGCCCGGTGATGGTGGCGAGTTGCGCCGCGCCGGAGGAGATCGCGGTCGCGCGTTGCACCGAGCCCTTGGGCGCGACCAGCGGCAGCAGCGCGGCGGTGGCGGGGCTTTCGAACGCGCCGGCGATGCCGATCACGAAAGTGGCGATGAATATCTGCGCCTCGGTCAGCCAGCCGGCGAAGGTCGAGACCGCCAGGAACAGCGCGGTCGCGGCTTCCGCGAGCTGGCAGAGCTGCACGACGCGCTTGCGCTCGAACCGGTCGGCGGCGTGGCCGGCGACGAACACCAGCAGCGCGGTGGGCAGGAACTGCACCAGCCCGACCATGCCGAGCTGGAAGGCGCTGCCGGTGATGTCGTAGATCTGCCAGCCGATCGCCACCGCCGCGATCTGGCTGGCGAAGCGCGACAGACTTCGCGACAACAGGAAGAACAGGAACGGCCCGTGCCGGAGCAGCTCGCGGGCGCCCACAGGCATCGTCGAGGACATGGAAGCACGGGTGGCCGAGCGAGCGGCCGTTGTCAACGGACGCCCCCGCAACACGGCATTGCGTGACGGCGCAGCGCTGGCATAATCGCGTGAGGGGCCTGGGGGATTCATGCTGCAACTGCAATCGGCGTTCGGCGTGCTGGCGTTGCTGGCCATCGCGTGGGCGCTCAGCGACAACCGCCGCGCGGTATCGTGGCGGCAGATGGCGGTTGGTCTTGCCGTCACCATCGTCGACCGCGCTGGTGCTGCTCAAGCTGCCAGCGGTGGCGAGGGTATTCGGCGCCATCAATGACGCCGTCAGCACGATCGCGGCGGCATCGCGCGCTGGAACGTCCTTTGTGTTCGGCTATATCGGCGGCGGCGCACTGCCGTTCGACCTGAAAGCGCCCGGTGCGGATTTCATCCTGGCGTTTCAGGCGCTGCCGATCATCCTGGTGATGAGCGTATTGACGACACTCCTGTTCTACTGGCGCGTACTGCCGCCGATCGTGCGCGGCATGGCATGGCTCTTGGAGCGCACGCTCGGCGTCGGCGGCGCGGTGGGGCTTTCCACTGCGGCCAATATCTTTCTCGGCATGGTCGAGGCGCCGCTGTTCATCCGCCCCTATCTGGCGCAGCTCAGCCGCAGCGAATTGTTCCTGGTGATGACCGGCGGCATGGCCGGCATCGCCGGCACCGTGCTGGTGCTCTACGCCACGTTCCTCGCGCCGCTGATCCCGGATGCCGCCGCGCATTTCGTCATCGCCTCGGTGCTGGCGGCGCCGGCGGCCATTCTCGTCAGCCTGATCATGGTGCCGGAAACTTCCGGCAAGCGCACCGGCGCCGCGTTGGGCGATCCCGACATGCAGACGAAGTCGACCATGGACGCGATCGTCAAGGGCACCGCTTCCGGGCTTGAACTGCTGCTGAACATCATCGCGATGCTGCTGGTGCTGGTGGCGCTGGTCTATCTCGCCAACGCGGTCCTCGGCCTGTTGCCCGAGATTGGCGGCGCGAAAATTTCGCTGCAGCGCCTGCTGGGCTATCTGATGGCGCCGGTATGCTGGCTGATGGGCCTGCCCTGGCCGCAGGCGATCACGGGCGGGAAGTCTGATGGGCACCAAGACCGTGCTCAACGAACTGATCGCCTACGTCGAATTTTCGAAACTCGGCGCCGACGCGCTCGATCCGCGCTCGCGGCTGATCATGCTCTACGCGCTGTGCGGCTTCGCCAATTTCGCCAGCCTCGGCATCATGATCGGCGGTCTCGGCACCATGGCGCCGGAGCGTCGCGAGGAGATCAATGCGCTCGGATTGAAGTCGATCGTATCCGGTACGCTGACGACATGCCTGATGGGCGCAGTGGTAGGGATGCTGAGTTGATGCCGGTCGCGGGTTCGGGCGCTATCAGCCGCCTTTTCGAAATGGTGTGGAACGGCGCGCACGTCAGGGCCGCGGAAGGATTTGTGCGAAAGCATGGCGCAAATGCGCTGTTCTACATGGCGCTCGCCACCTACGTCGTGCTGTGGATGCTCTATTTCACCATAGCAAATGCGCCGGTAGACATTCATTTAGATCTCAGCGAAGCCTCGGTCTGGGCGGAAAAATTCGCCTTCGGCTACAAGCACCCGCCGATGACGGCCTGGGTCTTCATCCTCTGGTTCTCGATCTTTCCACGCGCGGACTGGGCCGCCTATCTGCTGGCCATCACAACGGTCGCGATCACCTTCATTGTCATCTGGCGACTGCTGCGCGACTATCTCGACAGCAACCGCGCGCTGGTTGGGATCGCGGCGTTGATGCTCGTGCCGCTGTTCACGTTCCAGGCGTCGCGTCTCAACGCAAACACCGTGATCATGCCGTTCTGGGCCGCAGCGTTGCTGTTCTACCTGCGCGCGCGTCGAAATCTGACGACCGTCGATGCGGTCCTCGCCGGAGCATTCACCGCCCTGACCTTCATGGGCAAGTACTGGGCGATATACCTCATCGCCGGGATGGCGATCGCCTCCCTGATCGGTAGCGGCACCAGGCGGTTCTGGCGTTCGTCGGCGCCATACCTGATGGCGGCGAGTGCCGCGATCGTCGTCGCGCCCCACCTCTACTGGTTTGCCGCCGAGCGCGCCCACGATACCCGCGAATTCATGGCCGCCAGCGTCATGACCAACAACTCGACTGGCAAGGCATTCGTCAGGTCGATTTCATATCTCTGCGGGGCGGTGGCCTATATTGTCGTACCGCTGATATTTCTCGCTGTGCTGCGGCCGGGACGGGCTGCACTTGCGGATATCCTGTGGCCAGCCGATCGCGATCGCCAGCAGGTACATCTGTTATTCCTGCTGCCACTCGTCTTGCCGGCTCTGGCCAATCTGGCGTTTCCGCATCGCCTGACTGCGCTTTGGACTTTCCCCAATTGGGCGCTTCTGCCCGTTGTCCTGTTTGGCTCGCCGCTGATCACCGTCCATCCGGTTGCGGTGGCCCGGGCGGGCCTGGTCGCGCTTGCGGTTTCGGTGGCCGCGGTGATGGCGTCGCCCTATGTGGCGTATCTTCGCCTGACGTCGAACACGGAAGCGCACGAAGCGCATTTCCGGCAGGTTGCCGGTGAAGTCGCGCGTCTTTCGCCGTCGTCCCGGCAGCAGATCGCAGGCACCAGGGAAATCGTTCAGGGCGTGTATTTCTACCTGCCTCAATCCCACCCGGCAGAGATCCCCTCACCAGCGGATGCGGCCACTGCCATAGGCAAGAACGGACTTGTCATCATCTGCTCATCGGCGGATGAGCGGTGTCGTTCCGCCAGCGCCGCGCTGATGGACCCTGCGAGCCGTTCGACGGATGTCACCTTCACGCGAACATTCCTCGGAATCGAGGGGCCGCCGCTCAGCTACCGGATCACCGTCATTCCTGCGACGCTGTAGGAACAGGCAAGCGCGTAGGAGCGCTGCCTCCTCACGTCGTCAGTTCCACCGTCTTGAACTCCGCCGGCAAAATCACTTCCAGCAGTTCGACGTCGTCTGAATAATCCATGATCAGATGCCGGATACGCGGCGGCTGGGTCCAGGCGCTGCCTTCCTGCATCAGCGTTTCGCCCTGCCCTTCCATGTAGGTCTTCACCCAGCCCTTGAGCACGTAGACCATCTGGAATTCGACGTCGTGGTAATGCAGCTTTGAGACTTCCGCCGGATTGCAGGGTCCCTCGAGGCGGATCACATGGGCCTGCGCCAGGCCGTGTGTCGCATCGGCAATGCCGAGGTCGCGATATTTTGCGTAGGCGCGCAGACCGTCGGCCTTGAAATCCTCTTCGCGGTGATGGCTGACGGCGATGCGCTGCTTCGGCCGGGTCTTCTTGACGGCCTTGTTGACGATCTTGGCCTTGGTCGCGGACACGCGCCCCTTGGACTTGAGCGCCTTGCGCGCGGTGGGTTTGGCCGCGCCCTTGTGCCCCGTCCATTTCTTCCTGACGGCGGTCTTGGCTGCGGCTCGTGACGTCACCTTCTTCTGCTTCGGCATTGGTAGCCTCCCCGTTTTGTTATGAACGAAGGCTAACACAAATCTTTTTTTACAGGGTAGGCAAAGCGGACGTGCCTGCCAGTCTGTCAAACCTCATCCTGAGGAGCCGCGCAGCGGCGTCTCGAAGGATGCAGGCCCGCCTGTAGCCTCATGGTTCGCCCGGCGATACACAGTATCGTCCGGAGACGCGCGCTCCGCGCCTCTTCACCATGAGGAGAACCGCCTTCAATGCAGCCTGAACACGCCGTCCACGGCGCGAAGCTCGGCCGGCTTGATCAGCTTGGAATGCGCGACCGTCACGGAGTACAGCGGGCCGTCGAGCTTTTCCTGCCAGAAGGCGAGGAAATCCTTCAGCGCCGGAAATTTCGGAAACAGATCGTAGTTTTGCCAGACATAGGTCTGCAGCAATGAGGGATGATCCGGCATACGATACAGAATTTGCGCCGTCGTCAGCCCGTAACCCAGCACCTGCTTCCGGAAATCGTCGGAAACAACACCAACCCGCGAGACCATGCCAAACCTCCATTTAAGGAGCGCATTTGTCGTGGTGGCCCACACACCGAGCCACCCCGGCGGAGATGCGCTCACATGAGAGAAATGTGACGCACGTGACCAACTCATCACAAGCCTAAATGTTTAACGATCTGTTGAAAAAGGTCGCGTTAGCAGCAGCTTACCGCACGTGCTAATACGAGCTCGCGGGGTCGCGCCGCCCGGTTAATCATGATGAATGAAATTGGCAGGCGTCATATTTGAGTGCCAATTTTTCTGCTAGAAGCCCTTGTCCCCCGAAGAATACTGGCTTATGTCCACCGCAGCCGAGCTGGCACTCGCTGGCACGGACTGCCAAAATTTCAGAATCTGACAACATCTTCAGAAACTTAGGAGGACTGCATGAAATTCCGTCCGCTTCACGACCGCGTCGTGGTCAAGCGTATCGACGCCGAAGAGAAGACTGCTGGCGGCATCATCATTCCGGACAGTGCCAAGGAAAAGCCCTCGCAGGGCGAAGTCACCGCCGTCGGCCCGGGTGGCCGCGACGAAGCCGGCAAGCTGATCCCGATCGACATCAAGGTCGGCGACCGCGTGCTGTTCGGGAAGTGGTCAGGCACCGAGGTCAAGCTCGACGGTGAGGATCTCCTGATCATGAAGGAAAGCGACATCATGGGCGTCCTCACCGACGTTCCCGCTTCCAAGAAGAAAGCCGCCTAAGCCCGTCCCTCATCCTGAGGAGCCGGCGCAGCCGGCGTCTCGAAGGATGAGCCGCAAGCGCAACTCATCTCATCCTTCGAGACGCCCTTCGGGCTTCTCCAGCAATAACGGCAAAGCCGTTATGCAGGGATGAGGATCCAGTTCAACGGAGAACTCATAAATGTCAGCTAAAGAAGTCAAATTCGGCGTCGATGCCCGCGACCGCATGCTGCGCGGCGTCGACATTCTCGCCAACGCCGTCAAGGTGACGCTCGGCCCCAAGGGCCGCAACGTCGTGCTCGACAAGTCGTTCGGCGCTCCCCGCATCACCAAGGACGGCGTCACCGTCGCCAAGGAGATCGAGCTCGAGGACAAGTTCGAGAACATGGGCGCGCAGATGGTGCGCGAAGTCGCCTCCAAGTCCGCGGATGCGGCCGGCGACGGCACCACCACCGCGACCGTTCTGGCGGCAGCGATCGTCCGTGAAGGCGCCAAGTCGGTTGCCGCCGGCATGAACCCGATGGATCTGAAGCGCGGTATCGACCTGGCGGTGGAAGCCGTGGTCGCCGACCTCGTCAAGAACTCCAAGAAGGTCACCTCGAACGAGGAAATCGCCCAGGTCGGCACCATCTCCGCCAACGGCGATGCCGAAATCGGCAAGTTCCTGGCCGATGCCATGAAGAAGGTCGGCAACGAGGGCGTCATCACGGTTGAGGAAGCCAAGTCGCTCGAGACCGAACTCGACGTCGTCGAGGGCATGCAGTTCGACCGCGGCTACATCTCGCCCTACTTCGTCACCAACGCCGACAAGATGCGCGTTGAAATGGACGACGCCTACATCCTGATCAACGAGAAGAAGCTCTCCTCGCTGAACGAGCTGCTGCCGCTGCTCGAAGCCGTGGTGCAGACCGGCAAGCCGCTGGTCATCGTCGCGGAAGACGTCGAAGGCGAAGCTCTCGCCACCCTCGTCGTCAACCGTCTGCGTGGTGGTCTGAAGGTCGCGGCCGTCAAGGCTCCGGGCTTCGGCGATCGCCGCAAGGCCATGCTGCAGGACATCGCGATCCTGACCGGCGGTCAGGCGATCTCGGAAGATCTCGGCATCAAGCTCGAGAACGTCACCCTGCAGATGCTCGGCCGCGCCAAGAAGGTGATGATCGACAAGGAAAACACCACCATCGTCAACGGCGCCGGCAAGAAGGCCGACATCGAGGCGCGCGTCCAGCAGATCAAGGCGCAGATCGAGGAAACCACCTCGGACTACGACCGTGAGAAGCTGCAGGAGCGTCTGGCCAAGCTCGCGGGCGGCGTCGCGGTGATCCGCGTCGGCGGCGCGACCGAAGTCGAGGTGAAGGAGCGCAAGGATCGCGTGGATGACGCGATGCATGCGACCCGTGCGGCGGTTGAAGAAGGCATCGTGCCGGGCGGCGGCGTCGCCCTGCTCCGTGCTTCCGAGCAGCTCAAGGGTATCCGCACCAAGAACGACGACCAGAAGACCGGCGTCGAGATCGTGCGCAAGGCGCTCTCCGCGCCGGCCCGCCAGATCGCGATCAACGCCGGTGAGGACGGCTCCGTCATCGTCGGCAAGATCCTCGAGAAGGATCAGTACAACTATGGCTTCGACTCGCAGTCGGGCGAATATGGCAACCTGGTCTCCAAGGGCATCATCGACCCGACCAAGGTGGTTCGTGCGGCGATCCAGAACGCGGCTTCCGTCGCGGCTCTGCTGATCACCACCGAAGCCATGATCGCCGAACTGCCGAAGAAGGGTGGCGCAGCCGGCGGCGGCATGCCTCCGGGCGGCGGCATGGGCGGCATGGACTTCTGATCCAGCCACTCAGGCGAACATCAACGCAATGCAAAACCCCGGCAGCGATGCCGGGGTTTTTGTTTGGGCAGACGACACCGAAGGCTGCCCGCACGGCAATATCCCTGTTGTGCACAGTTCAGCGGCAACCTCCGCTTGGTCTGTATTGACAATCTCGAAAAAAATTTTGACGCGAGAGTCGCAAACCGAACCGACAGTTCCACTTCCCTGACGCAAACTCATATCGGGTCGGGGCTAAATCAAAGCTCATCCAGAACTGATCGAACACGGAGCGTGAGCTCTCGTGACGCGAGCGTGCGCCGCGGAGAATGCTTTCGCTTGAGAAGGGTGACGTGGCTGTGGGTGAAATCGAAATGAAAGTCAGGCTGAACAGAAAACAATATTCTCGCGGATGCCGGCGATCGAACGTCCTGAAAACCGCTTGCCAGGCAGAGCGGCGAGCGCCGAGCACTTCACCAGGGCTCGTCCCGGCCCGTTAGGAACCCTGCAACCGGACCGAAGATCCGCTTGCAGGGATCCGGCCGGTTGGAGCAAGCCCGGCAGCGAACACGAGCCCCCACTGGCCGATGCTCGCTCAGGCAAGGTGCGCGATGCCCCCCAAGTAACCCGCACCGAGAGGCGCACTCCAACCGGCCGGTACTTTTCTGAAAGAAACCATCAAGTCCAATTGTGAGTGAGGGCAGCATGGGAATGGTCATGGTCAAATGTCCGCAAACCGGACACGCGATTTCCACCGGGATCAAGACGGATCGCGAGAGCTTTGGGCGCCGCGCGGTGTTTTTCTCGCGCACGCATTGCCCGTTCTGCCGCAGCGATCACCCATGGTTTGCACGTGAAGCCTGGGTCGACGAGCCGGCCATCCGGCTTCATGGCACAGGCTCCCAGGTTCATTGATGCAGATGAAGAGACGATCGCGATGGGGGATACGATGTCGCGCATGCAAATCTCGGCTGAACCACCCTTCCTGCTGTTGCAGGCCAGGGACTTCCTCGTTGAAGCACGACGGCTGAAGCCGGGCCCTGCGCGCAACGAACTGCGCGAGACGGCAAAGGTGCTGCGCGAGCTTGCGAAACTCGAGCAGGCATCCGGTGGTGGCGAGCGAGACCGAGCCCGGCGGACGTTCGATATTGATCGGCTTCCCGGGCGCCCGGAAATGCACCCAGGTGCTATCGCCCTATTCAGGGGGGATACGCCGCTGCTCGGGCCCAACGGCTGTGCGGGACCCGGTCGAGCCCGACGAGAATATCTCCTCGACTTCCGAACGCATGAAGCTGTGGCATTCGCATGCCGCCGCCGCGAGCCGCGCCGGATCGATCTCGATGAAGCCTCGTCGATCGGACCTGATCGCTCCGCGGGCGCGAAGATTGCGCATCAGCAGCGTGACCGTCGTTCGCCGCACACCGAGTATTTGTGCCAGCGCATGCTGGGTGAGCGGGAGTTCATCATGGTCGACGGCGTCGCGAAGCTGGAGCATCCAGCGCGCCATACGGGCTTCGACCGGGTGCAAGGCGTTGCAGGCCGCGCCGACCTGGAACTGTATCAGCATCGACTTGACGTAGTTCTGGACCGCATGCCGGATCGCCGGGACTGCGGCTGAACGCGACGTGAAATCGCGATGCAGGAATCCGCACCGCCGGCCCCGCCGCACGCACGACCGCGGTGATGGCCGAAGGCGACGGTCCGAGCACCGAAAGCAAGCCCACCGCCCCTTCACGCCCGATGATCGCGGTCGCGACCGTCTGGCCGTCCGCCATGTCGATCATCAGCGTGATCGCGCCCTTGTGGGGGAAGATGACGTACTCGATATCATCACCGGTCCGCGAAAGGACCGCGTCCTGTTCGAGCGCGATCAATTCGAGTTCGGGTCCCAGCAGATCGAGGTCCGATGCCGGCAAGGCTGCAAGGATGCGATTGCCTGTCCCGCCGTGCGCCGTCACTGCGGTAAACCCGCTGCGAGGGCGGCTTTCATGCAAGGGGACGCGGACCGCGACTAACATGGCGATGAATCTGCTTTCACTGCACAAACCCACTCACACAACTACGCCCTCGTCGCGGCAAAAAGTTCCAAACGACCGCGGCGGACTGTTATTGCTCTGCAGCAAGAGAGCTTAGATTCAACCGCGCTCCTGAACGCAACCGCAAAATGCGCATGGGTAACATCGTAAAGCCTGCTGGAACTTGCGGTTCCAGTTCCGGCAAAGAACGTCGGTTTTCCGGATGCTAAGGACCGCCCGTAGGCGGTCCTTCTGCCGGGAGCTCGATTCTGGATTTGCCCCTCCGGGTCGTCCTCCAGCGCACAATTGCGCATGTGCCTGGCGCGACAAAATAACCCGACGGGCAAAATGACCTTTGCCTCGTCGGGCAAATCAGTGGCTAAATTCTGCCCGTCTCACCCGATGAGAGGGGCGGCTCGCGATCGTCACGAACGCGCGGTGGGATGCGGTGGACGCTGATGCTGCGACTGACGAGCGTGGCGGAGGCGTACGGCGAAGTCGTGTGGTCCTGACGCCCGAAGCTGGCGTCAAGTTCGCGGGAGGCAACTTCCGCGGATGACGGTGGCAACAGAGCCCGTCTCACCGGGGAGATCACGTTATAAGCCGTAAAGCCACTGCGCAGGGAAGGCCGGATGCTCTCCGCTGAACCTGTATGCTCGTGTGCGCTTCTTTTTGTGCGCATTGCACACGAGACCGCGGGTGCAGCGCGCACCCGGTCTTCCCTGCGCCCTCCAGTTTTTCTGAGGGCAAGATCAATAGCAAAACTCGGGCGCGATGCGCCGCGAGATCGCGAAGTCATATCACTTGTCATCACCCGCGAAGGCGGGTGGCCCAGTATTCCAGAGGCGTCAATGCTTGAAACGATAGGCCGCGGCGTACTGGATGCCCCGCATGCGCGGGGCATGACAAGTCCCGCGACCGCACTCCGCCTACTGGACCTTCGCCAGCACCGCGAGGCGGCGGATGCCCTTGTTGCGATAGGCGTCGAGGAACGCGTAATAGTCCTTGAACGAGACGCAGCCGTTGGACTGGCCGCTCGGCCCGAGCATGTAGCTGTGCGCCAGCAGCCCGTCGCGGCCGTGGATCTTTTCCTCGCCACCGATCGGCGTCAGCCGCAGCGCCGGCACGCCGTGAAACAGCGCCTCGCGCGGCTTCAGTTCGTAGATGTGCGGCGGCGTCACGCCCTGCATCCGCACATGCGAATAGCGAATGTCGTCCATCTTGGAACCGAGCCCCGAATGGGCTTCGAGCCGGGTACCGTCGGGCAGATAAACCATCTTGGCGGCGATGTCGTACACCGCGGTCTGGCGATCATAGGGCGGCGAGCCGCCGAGCATCGGGTTCTGGCTGCGCGTATCGATGATGCTGCCCGTCACGCTCGCGTCGGCCGACGCGTAAGCCAGCAGCGCGTTGCCCGCAGGCTGCTTGCCCCACAGCTTTTCGACCATGTTCTGCCTGTCGCTGCCGGCGATCGCCATCACCGCAGCCTTGGCGCGTTGCGCCATGTCGCGGACGGAATCTCCCGTCGTCTTCGGCGCGGGCCTGGCGTCAGCCTCCTTCGATACGGACGCCGGCGAATTCAGCGCGAGCTGGACCGGCGGCGCGGAAGCCTTCGTCTTCGAAGCAGCGGCCTTCGGCGTTTCAGCGGGTGGCGAAGCTTCGGCGAGCCTGGTCGTTTCGGCAGGAACGGGTTTGGGCGGTTCGCCCTGCGGCGAGGCGGCTGCAAACCGCTCGTTGAACATCAGCGACGCGGCGACGCTATCCGGCGGGGATATCACCAGTGGCCGGTCCGGCAGCAACGCAAAGACTTCGTTGAAGGACGGCCGCTCCGGGCGCGCAGCGACGATGGTCGAATTCCCGGCGACGAAGCCCTCCAGGGCGGCGCTGCTTACGGAAGGATAGATGCTGGCGCCGAAAACATTGCTGTAGACGGTCCAGGCGCAGCCCACCACGAGGCCTGCCACCGCGACACCACCGACCAGATATTGAGGAACACCCCGACCGGAAGGCCTCCCGCGGCGGCCCGCAGGAGCATACGCACTCGTACTTTTACTCATACACACGTCGCCCAGAACAATTCCACCAGATCCCCTTTGATGCTGCGTCCGAACACGTTCCCCGGCAGCATTTCGCAGAGGTACAGAAGCCCCATTAAGGGGGGCTTTTAGTTAAATGCAGATTAAACACAGGCGGAACTAAGGCGACCTCAACTACATGGAACTATTGCGAAAATCGCTTTCGATCAGGCGCCTGCCCTGGCGTGTGCGGGGCATGTCCCATATCGGGTCATGTCAGCCTTTTTGTCCCTGCCGCGGCGCTGGTGTCACCGCGTGTAGAGGCACGATCGCATCGATGTCCGGTGGCGCCATTTCACAGGTCCGGTATTGCGCTGAACCTTACCGGCCGCACGCAGACACATTAACGCCCACCATTAGCTTTGCACACGAGAGCGGCCGTGATACGGTGCCGTATCAGCCTGTTCCCTGTGTTTCGCCGTAGCCGAAGGGAAGCTGCCATGACCATGATGCTGGCGCGTGCCGGATGCATCGCCCTCACAAGCCTGTTGCTCTTCGCCGGAGAGGCGACGGCCCAGCAGGCCAGCCTCGGCTGCACCTCCACGCCTTCGGCCCAGGGCACACAAACGCTCCGCTGCGCGAAGGCGATCACGATCATCGCCGAGAACGGAGCCAGGTTCGAGCTCGGAGACCGCAACCGCGACGGCAATGTCGATTCCGTCGAGCTCAGCAACAAGGCGCTGCTGCTCGAAGTGCCGAAGAAGCCCGGCCGCAACCGGTTCGAGGTGGTGACGCCGCAGGCAATCGCCGCCGTGCGCGGCACGAAATGGGCCGTGGACGCCGCGGACGGAAAGACGTCGGTGTTCGTCGTCAACGGCAGCGTACGCGTTGCGCGGCCTGCGGGGCGTGGCAGCGTCGTGCTCGGCGCCGGCGACGGCGTCGACGTCGAGGCGACCGGAGATCTGACGGTCAAGCGCTGGGCGGCGCCGCGCGTGGCGGCCCTGATGGCAAGGTTGGGACAATAGCGGGACGATGAGCGGTCGGCGGCTTCATATTCTGATTGCGCTGCTCTGCACCGGATTGTGGGCGACAGCGATCAGCCTCGGTCACTGGGGCGGCCATCTGCGGCTGCTGGAGCGGTTCGAGTCGACGTTGATCGACCTTCGAACGCTGGCCCGCGGCGCCACGACGCCGCCCGACCTCGTCACCATCGTCGCGATCGACGATAACGTCGTGAGACTTGGCGGTACCTATCCCCTGCCCCGGACTGAAATCGCCGCCATCGTCGAGGCGATCGCGCGGCTGGAACCGAAAGTGATCGCGGTCGATCTGCTGCTGGTCGACAAAGGCTCCGCCGAGGGCGACGCGGCACTGGCGAAGGCCTTGGCGGCGCGCCCGGCCGTGCTGGCGGCCGCGGCAGTATTCCCGGACGTCGTTCAGCCGTCCGCGGGCAATGACGGGCCGCTGGCCCGCCTGCCGACGGCCGACCGCTTCCTGCTGCCGCTGCCGGCGTTTTCGGATCACGCGGAAGTCGGAATAGCCAACGTGACGACAGGGCAAACCGGCACGCCGCTGGCGGTGCCGATGCTGTTCCGGACCCGCGACAAGATCGAGCTGTCGTTTCCGTTGCGCGTTGCGTCAGTGGCGGTCGGCCAACCACTGACCATCGCGCCGGATCGCCTGCTGTTCGGCGACCGCTCGATCGCAACCGCTTCCGGCTATGCGCTGCCGATCTCCTATTACGGCCCGCGCCGCACCATTCGTACCGTCAGCGCCGCCAGCGTCGTTGGCGGTGAGGTCGATCGCGACGCCATCCGGGGCCGGATTGTCGTGCTCGGCGCGACCGCGACCGGCGCCGGCGACTTCTTTCCCACGCCGTTCGATTCCCTGATGCCCGGCGTCGAAATCATCTCCACCGCCATCACCCATCTGGTCGCGGGCGACGGCATCGTGCGCAACCGGTCGGTGCGCATCATCGAGGCGGCGACCACGATCCTGCTTCCGATGCTGCTGGTCGGCCTGCTCGCCTGGCGGCGCAACGCCATCGGCCTCGTCGCCGTCACCGCGATTGTGCTGATATGGGCGGCCGCGAATACGGCGGCATTCGCCCACGGCATATGGCTCGACGCCGCGACGACGATCGCTGCGACCGCGCCGCCGCTGATGCTGTTCGGCGCCGTGCAGCTCTGGTCCGGCCGGCGACGCGCGCAGCATTTCGCCACGCAGGCCAGACTGCTCGAACAGTTCCAGACGCCGGACCTGCAGGAATGGCTGACGCGCGATCCGGACTTCCTGCTGAAGCCGGTCCGGCAGAACGCCGCCGTGGTGTTCGTCGACCTTTCCGGCTTCACAGCGCTCAGCGAAACCCTCGGCCCGGATGTCACACGCGCGCTCCTGAAGGATTTTCACGCGCTCGTCGACAAGGAGGCAACCCGATGCGGCGGCATGATCACCAGTTTTCTCGGTGACGGCGCCATGATTCTGTTCGGCCTTCCCAGGCCGGAGGCCGATGACGCCACGCGCGCGGCCGAATGCTCGATCGGGCTCTGCGTCAGGACCGAGCGCTGGATCGAAGCACTGCCGCCGGCGATCGCGGCCCGCATCGGCTTCAAGATCGGCGCGCATTTCGGACCGATCATCGCCTCCCGGCTCGGCGGCCGGAACCATCAGCACATCACCGCGACCGGAGATACCGTGAACGTATCCAGCCGCCTGATGGAAGTTGCGGCCCGCCATGACGTGCGGCTGGCGCTGAGCGATACCCTGCGCACCGAGGCGGAAAGCGCCGGTGCGCGGTTGAAAACCGGAAACCTTGCCGGTCCGGTGGAAACGCAGATCTCGCGGCAGGTCCGGCTCGCTCACGGTCTGGCTGTGGCGAAACCAGGACCGGCCGGCAGACACACGCGCGCATCCCGACGCCGCGGAGTAATCGGCCCGCGGAGCGTCCTACCGCAGTTCGAGCGGCGGAGAGCGCTCGAGCACATCGCCCGTTTGTCCCTGCAGCAGATCGAGCGCATAGGTCTCGATCAACAGCGGGCCGCGCTTGCGTTGGACCTCACCCACCCGTTCGGCACGGGCAAACCTGTCCTTCAGATAGGGCGTATTGCCGAGCCAGGCTTCATAGACATAGAGCAATTTGCCCGCGAGCTGCGCTGCATCGGGCTCGGGCATATTGACCCAGCGGATGCGCTGGCCCCACTGCGCGACGCAACTGCCCTTCGGCAGATGGAAGGCAAGCCAACTGGTGGTGCCGTAATCCGGCGCGAGCACGCATGTCGCGCCGGTGCGCGCCCTCACCGCCTCGATGGCATCGGCCGTTTCGCGCCAGCCGACGCCGACGCTGCGCACGGTGGCGTCGCGGCGATAGCCCGAGAGGATGCCGGTATTGGCCTGCACCACCAGCAGGACAAACATCACGACGCCGCCCGGCACCGCCCAGCGCCGGCAGAAGTCAACGATGCGCTGCCAGCGCGGCTGCCATTCGACGAGATGCGCGGCAACCGCGGCTGCCATCGCAAACGCCGGATAAACCGGCGCAAACCAGTTGGCCTCGACGCGGGCATGCAGCGAATGCCAGGTGAAGTAGGCGACGATGGTCCAGAACATCGTGTTGACCAGCACGCGCGCCGGCAGCGCGCCGGCGCGGCGGCGATAGAGCGCATAAAGGCCCATCACCCCGAGCATCCACACCAGCGGCGTCGCAAAAGCGATCTGCGTCGGAATCAATTCGGCGATGAAGAGCGGCCGGAAATCCTCGATCCTGGCCCGCCCCATCTGCTTGATGAAGGAGACCCAGTGATGATCAGCGTTCCAGCGTATCACCGGCGCAAACGTCACCAGCGCGACGAGGCCGCCGAGATAAAGCCATGGCGAGATCAGCCAGCGCCGCAGCCCGGGTACCACGACGAGCCAGATCAGGATCGCCGGCCCGAAGAACAGCGCGGTGTATTTCGACAACAGCGCGCACCCGGCCGCGGCCCCGACTGCGAGCCACCACACGCCGCGCCCGGTTTCGAGCACCTTGGCGAGCGCAAACAAGAGAAAGCTCGACGCCACCAGCAGCGGCGCGTCCGGCGTCACGATCAGGGTGCCGACCGCGGCCATCAGGGTGACGTTCAGAAGGATCGCCGAGGACGCCGCCACGCGCCGGCTGCCGAACAGCACGGCGCCGGCCTGGTACATCGCCCAGCTCATCGGCAGCGCCAGCAGGATCGAAACCAGCCGCACACCGAATTCGGTATCCCCCGCAATAAGGGTGCCGAGCCGGATCACCACGGCGACCATCGGCGGATGGTCGTAATAGCCACCCGCCAGATGCTTCGACCACATCCAGTAATAGGCTTCGTCGAAGGTGATGGGCGTAAAGGCGGCGGCGACCAGCCGCATCGCCACCAGCGCGAGTATCGTCAGGGCGGTGGTACGGACGAGCCGCGCCTCGTTCGGATTCATTTCCCGGTCATCGCTTGCGCCAGACGAATAGTCCGGACATCGCGTAGTTCCAGACCACGCCCATCAATGCGCCTGCCGCACCGGCAAGCCACCAGATCGGCTCCTGGTCGTAGACCGAGAACGCGACGCCGACATTGGCTAGCAGCCCGACACTGCACACGACATAGAACAGCAACAGGCCGCGCAGGATCGCAAACCCCTTCAACCGCTGGTCTCGATAGGTCAGGAAATTGTTCAGGATGAAGTTGCTGGTCATGGCGACCAGCGCGCCGATCCCTTGCGCCTCTGCGAACGGAGCCTTGAAGACTTCGAGCGCAATGAACAGCGCCGCAAGATGCACGATCAGTCCGGTCAATCCGACCATTGCGAACAGAAGGAAGCGCAGCGACACCACATCGTTGGTCAGCTTTGCCAGCACCAGCCCGAGGAAATCCAGCGCCACCATGGAATCGAGCTTGCTCTCGCCGTGCTGGCGCGAGCCGAACGTGTAGGGAACCTCGATGGTGCGCAGCTTGCCCTGTGCGGTCGCGATGACGTCGAGCAGGATCTTGAAACCCTGGGTCGAGAGCTCCGGCGCCAGTTGCTCGAAACGGTCGCGGCGGATCATGAAGAAGCCGCTCATGGGATCGGCCACCTCGATCTTGAGCGCGCGCTTGGCAACCTCGGTCGCCAGCGCGCTGGCGCCGGCACGCTGCTTGTTGAAGCTGTCGGCGCTGCCGCCCTCGATGTAGCGGCTGCCGATCACCAGTTCCGCCTCGTCGCCCTTGAGCAGGGCGAACATCTTCGGCAATTGCGTTTCGTCATGCTGCAAGTCGGCGTCCATGACCGCCGCATAGGGCGCGCTCGACGCCAGGATGCCCTCGATGCACGCACCCGACAGACCTCGCCGGCCGATCCGGCGGATGCAGCGAACCCGGGGGTCCTTCCGCGCCAGACCCCGAACCACGTCCCAGGTGCCATCAGGAGAGTTGTCGTCGACGAAGATCACCTCCCAGCGGATGCCGGTCAGCGTCGCCTCCAGCCGCCGGTACAGCACCGTGACATTGTCGCGTTCGTTGAAGGTCGGGACGACGACCGCAAGCTCGGGCAAAACGGCTTGCGACAGGGTTTCGGGTTCCGGTCTGATGGCTTCGTTCATGATCGCCAGCGTATAACCGCCGCCGCCGGACATGCCAAGGCGGGCCGGAAGAACCTGAGATGGCAGGGGAAAACGGGGGTAAAGCTCCCCCAAAATGCCAACGACCACGAACAGAGGGCGCGCGTACATCCGGCGCAGCCAAACCATTCATGGTCGTCCCAGCGCCGGAGCTATGAAGCGTCAACGTCGCCGTTAAAAGCTAAATAGGAAAGCTGCGCGCCATTCGCAAGGGGCTGGCCGACCGATTTAGTTCGGCACATCCCGAATCACCGGCCCGCGAGGGGCTGGCGCGGCGGGGACTGGCTGGACCGCCTGCGCCGGCTGCTGAACGCTGGCCGGTTTCGCCGGCTTGCCGAACTGCCCGAGCGGCCCGTAGGCGACCGCTGCCACCAGCACGATCGACGCGACGATGGCACCCAGGACCCCGGCGACTGACTGCGAATTCATGGTCAATTGTCCCCTCGGCGTGATATGAAATCGATATCATGGAAAATGTGTGATGAGGAATGGGCCAGCCCGGCGCGAGCGGAACAAATCTTTCGCTGACGCCACGGTTCAAAATCTCACCACGCGGACGCCGTGCGGCCGACAAGCAACAACCGCGATTCCATCGCAAACATGGCAGAGTCTCGTCCTTCGTTCTGACATTGGAGAAGAGAATGTCGAGTACCGATCAGATCAAGCCGGCCGGCAAATCCGGAAAGCGCAAGCGGAAGAGCGAACCGGCCAAAAAAGCGAATGCCGTGGAGCCCCAGGCCCCGGTTCAACTGCAAAGCCCTGAGCCGCAGCCTGAACTGTCGGAACCCGTTCCCGCCGAGATCGCAACGGTGGCCGAGGTGGCCCCCGAACCGACCGTGACCATGCAGCCCGATGCCGAAGTCACACCGGTCGAAGTTCCGCCGCCGGTTGCTCCCACGCTATCCGAACCTGCATCGGTCAGCCTGCAGACCATCGCGAATGCGTATCGTGACTACACCAGGAAATCGTTCGAGCAATTCGGATCGTTTTTCGAAGAGCTCAGCGGTGTCCGGTCACTCGACAAGGCGATGACGGTGCAAACCGAATTCATGAAACGCGCTTACGAAACCTCGGTTTCCGAGTCGCAAAAGATCTGCGAACTGCACAGCCGGCTGGCCAGGCAGACCTTCCAGCCATTTCGCGGCCTGGTCGGCAAGTCGCCGGAACCGGGCGGCAAGTCGTAGCACCACCACACTTGATCAGCGCACACCTTGGCGCTGGTTTCGTTTCGACGCCGGCCCGGTCCCGCGCATATAGTGCTGCTCAGGCCGATAGCGGCCCGACCAGGCTCGGATGATTTTGCCGGCGAAGCTCGATATCCATTGCAAGATGGCCATCGAAGACGTCCTTTCGTCCCGCATTCCCCAGACCTTAGGCACCGAGCTGACCCGTCAGGCGCTGGTGAAACGAGGAACTGCGCTGGTCGAGCCCGGTGAAGGTAACCGTCGCGCCGTGCTCGCGATACTTGGTCTCGATTGAATCCAGCGCCGCGACGCTCGACGCATCCCATATCTGGGAATGGGTAAGATCGATCAGGACGCGTTTGGGATCCTCACCGTAGGAGAAGCGTTCCACGAGATCGTTGCTGCTCCCGAAGAACAGCGGCCCGTGAACGTCGTAGCGGACCGACACTCCGTCCATGCTGACGGTACGCTCGGCGCGAATGACGTGAGCAACCCGGCGCGCGAACAGCACCATCGCCAGCAGCACGCCGAAGGCGATACCGATCGCGAGGTTGCCGGTGACGACGGTCACCGCGACGGTCGTCACCATGACCATCGTTTCCGGGATCGGCATGCGCTTGAACGTTGCCGGCCGGACGCTGTGCCAGTCGATCGTCTTGAGCGCGGCGATCATCATGACCGCCGCGAGTGCGACCATCGGTATTTGCGCCATCAGGTCGCTGAGCGCCGTCACCAGAACCAGCAGCACGATGGCGGCAGCCGCGGTCGAGAGGCGGGTGCGGCCCTGCCCGATTTTCACGTTGACGACCGTCTGGGCGATCATTGCGCAACCGCCGATGCCGCCATAGAAGCCGGCGGCGATATTGGCAACGCCGAGCGCCCAGGATTCCTTGCCCTTGTGCGATCTCGTGTCGGTCAGATCATCGACCAGCTTGGCCGTCAGCAGCGTCTCCAGCAGGCCGACAAAGGCAACGCTGATCGCAGTGGGCCAGATGATCTGCAGCGTATTGAGGTCGAGCGGGACAACAAAGGCTGTGATGCCCGGCAGCCCCGGCGTCATCGTGCCCTCGCCGCCGACATTGGGCACCGTCAGGTGGCCCAGGATGACGATCGAGGTCACGACGATGATGGCGACCAGCGGCGCCGGCACGGCGGTGGTGATCCGCGGCATGAGCAGGACGATGGCAATCGTCAGCGCAAACAGCGGGTAGACCAGCCAGGGAACGTTGAAAATGTGGGGCACTTGTGCGGCAAAGATCAGAATGCCGAGTGCGTTGACGAATCCGATCATCACCGAACGCGGGATGAAGCGCGTCAGCCGCGCCAGCCCGGCAAGGCCGAAGGCGATCTGGATCATGCCGGCGAGAAGGATGGTCGGCAGGATGTAGCCGACCCCATGCACCTTCACCATCGGTCCGATCACCAGCGCGATCGACCCGGCCGCAGCGGTGACCATGGCGGGCCTGCCGCCGAGAACGGACATCACAAGGCACAACACGATGGAGGCGACCAGCGCCACCTTCGGATCGACGCCTGAGACGAACGAGAATGAAATCACCTCCGGAATCAGCGCCAGCGCCGTGATGACGCCAGCCAGCGATTCCCGGATGAAGAGGTTGGGCGCGCGAAGCACCGCAAGGATCGACGGCGAGTCCTCATACTCGGATTGCGTGACGGCGGGGCTGGCGGTTTGCATGATATCTGTCCGAAAAAATGTTGGAGCCTGTTGAGGTCGGGCGGCCGGTTCTCGTCAGTTCGCCGGAGGTTTGCGCACGACGCAGCGGAAGCCGATATGACAGGTGGAGGAATTGACCGTTTCGCCCTGACGGGCCGACGGGCGGGCGCGCAGGCAGTAATTGGGGGCGCAGAGATGCGAGCCGCCCTTCACCACGCGGCGCGTCGATCGATCGTTGCCTGCATTTGGATGGCAGCAGGATTGTGGAGGCTGGTCCGGCGCCGCGTCATACGGGCTCGATGTCCATTCCCAGACATTGCCGACCATGTCGAACAGGCCGTAGCCATTGGTCGGAAATGCGTCGACCGGCGAGGTCCCCTCATATCCATCCTCGGCGAGATTCTCATGAGGGAAGCGGCCCTGCCAGGTGTTGGACAGAAACCGTCCTTCGGGATGAGCCGCATCGCCCCACGGATAGGCCTTGCCTTCGAGCCCGCCGCGTGCGGCGTATTCCCACTCGGCTTCGGTCGGCAACTCCTTGCCGCACCATGCCGCATAGGCGAGCGCGTCCTCATAGGCAACATGAACGACCGGGTGATCGTCGCGGCCGGCGATCGAACTTCCCGGTCCTTGCGGATGACGCCAGTCCGCCCCGGGCCGGTACTCCCACCAGGCCAGATGGTTGCGCAGGCTGACCGGGCGATCGGGTTTGACGAATACCAGCGAGCCCGGCACCAGCAGCGCGGGGTCTGCATCGGGATACATCGTCGGGATCGGCGGACGTTCCGAATAGGTAACGTATCCGGTCGCCTCGACGAACTTCCGGAATTCGGCATTGGTGACGGGATAGACGTCGATCCAGAAGCCCTCGACGAACTCCGGACGAACCGGGCGCTCCTCCCGATAGAAGCTGTTGGAGCCCATCAGAAAGGCGCCGCCCGCGATCCAGTTCATGGATTCGAGCTCGACCAGATCGGGCGCAAGAGCCGCTTTGGCCTGGCCGGAAGCAGAGCAACAGCCCTGCCCCCGGCGATAGCCGGCCGCACCATGCACGATCGTTTCCGCTCTCGTCGGTGCAGTCATCGCATTCAGCCCTTTGCGTGCTGCTTCGGCACGAAGTCGAGCGCCGCACCCGGTGGAATCAGTTCCTCCTTCTTGGCGCTCTCCTCGAAATCCCTGATGATGCGTTGGGCGTGCTGCATCACCCACCAGCGCACGTATCGCTGGTTGACGGCGTCCCGCTCCTTCGGGTCTTCCTTCAGATGCGTGATGCGGGCAAAGCCGAGCGCCAGTTCCGGATCGTGGAAATGCTGCTGCCGCTTGAAGTTGATCTTGAAGTCCTTCCACTTCACAGCGTGCAATTCGTCCTTGAGCCAAACGATGCAGGATTCGCGGTTGGAGGTTTCCTGCTTTCCAAGAAAGAACGGGCTCTGGTCGACGCCGTCGATCAGCCGATCCGCGGGCGCCTTGCAGCCGGTCATCGACAGCAGCGTGGTGAACATGTCAGTGACATGAACCATCTCGTTGCTCTCGACGCCTGCCGGAATCCGCTCCGGCCAACGGATCAGCAGCGGGGTGCGGATGCCGCCTTCGGCCGAACTGAAGTAGGAGCCATCGAAGAAACCGCCGGTGCCGCGGCCCGCCAGATGGTCTTCGGCACCGTTGTCGCCGCACATCACGACGATGGTGTTGTCGGCAACGCCGAGTTCGTCCAGCTTGTCGAGCAGCACGCCGAAATCGTGGTCCAGCATCAAGAGGCAGTCGCCCCAGTCGCCGTTGGTGCTCTTGCCGACGAATTCATCGCGCGGGCTCATCGGGAAGTGCATCAGCGAGTGATTGAAGTAGCAGTAGAACGGCTTGTCCGCCTTGACGGATTTTTCCATGAACTTGATGGCGCGCTTCTGGTATTCGAGATCGCAGGTCTTCTTGGTCTCCATCGTGAGCTGCTCGTCCTTGAGCGGCCACGCGCCCTTGCCCTTGACGCCCTCATGCATGTGCGAGAAGCCGTCGCGTTCCGCGACGTAATGCGGGTCGGTCAGCCACATGCATTCGTCGTAGGTGCGCAAGGGGCCATACCACTCGTCAAAACCATGATCGGTCGGGAAACGGCCGTCCTCGGCGCCGATGTGCCACTTGCCGTAGATCGAAGTGGCGTAGCCGGCTTCCGACAGGATCGAACCGATGGTGCGCTCCCACTTGACGATGCCGCCGCCGTTGCCGCCGAGCGCGATGGTGTGGTTGCCCGAGCGGATCGGGAAACGTCCGGTCATCAGCGCCGAGCGAGTTGGCGTGCATTGCGGCTCGACGACATAATGCGTCAGCTTGACGCCTTGCTTGGCGAACGCGTCCATGCGCTTGGTGTCGGCGCCGCGCAGAATGCCGCCGCCGTAGCAACCGAGTTCGCCCATGCCGAGGTTGTCGACGTGAAAAAACAGAATGTTTGGTTTCTTTGCCATTGAATTCTCCGATCTGTGACGCAGGCGCAGGTCGTCGTTGACGCGCGCGCTCCTTGCGTCTTTCCTTTGGTTTAGTCGTTGGTGTTTCTCTCGCGCCTGTGCGGCCGCGACTTTCAAAATTTTGTCAGAAGATTTCACCTACTCCTTTCGGTCCCACTTTCATTCCAAAGCCAGAGAGGCCTCGATCCTTGATCTCCGGAGCCATGGCCGCGAGCGACTCCTCGCGAATGAGGCCCTTCAGTTCCTGCACCAGGCCCATGAACTCCGGCGTATCGGTCATCTCCGCACGACGCGGACGCGGCAGCGGCACCTTGATCTCCGCCTTGATGCGTCCCGGCCGCGCGGTCATGACGTAGATCCGGTCGGAAAGGAAAATCGATTCCTCGATATCGTGCGTGATGAAGAGCACTGAGATCTTGAACTGTTGCCAGATGTTGGTGAGGATCTCCTGCATCACGACGCGTGTCTGCGTGTCGAGCGCACCGAACGGCTCATCCATCAGCAGAACCTGCGGACTGGTTGCCAGTGCGCGAACGATGCCGATGCGCTGTTTCATGCCGCCGGAGAGCTGGTCCGGATAATGATTCTCGAACGAGAGCAGGCCTGCGAGATCGAGCAGCGCCCGCGCCGTGGTGTTGCGCTTGCTCTGTTCAACGCCGGCCATCTTCAGCCCGAACTCGACGTTCTTGCGTACCGAGAGCCACGGAAACAGCGAGTATTGCTGAAACACGACGCCCCGGTCCGAACCGGGTTTGGTGATCGCCTGGCCATCGAGCGTGGCCTTGCCGCTCGTCGGCTTGACGAAGCCGGCCACGATGCTGAGCAAGGTCGACTTGCCGCAGCCGGAGGGACCGATCAGCGAGACGAACTCGCCGGGCTGGACGTTGAGCGACACGCTCTCCACAGCCACCACCTTGTTGTCGTTGGCGCCGAAGATCACGCCCATGTCGCGTACGTCGATGAAGCCCTTCTGGGTTTCAGCCATTGCCATCGTCATCGCTTTCCTCCGGGTGCAAATGCGAGCCAGGGCATCAGCAGGCTACCGACCATCCGGATGATGCCGCTGCAGGCCAATCCAAGAAAACCGATCGTGATCATGCCGAGCACGATCGCGGGATAATCGACCAACGAGTAGGCTTCCCAGGTGAAGTAGCCGACACCGAACTGGCCCGAGATCATCTCGGCAGCGATCAGGGATACCCAGGCCACGCCCATGCCGACGGCGAGGCCGGTGAAGATGTGCGGCAGCGAGCCGGGCAGAATCACGTTGAGAAACAGCCGGAATTCCCCTGCGCCAAGGCATCGTGCCGCCCTCAGCAACACTCCGTCGAGCGAATGCACGCCGTGGATGGTGTTGAGCAGGATCGGAAAGAAGGCGCCGATGAAGGTGATGAAGACGATGCTGGCCTCGTTGTTCGGCCACAGCATGATCGACATCGGAACCCAGGCGATTGCCGGGATCGGCCGTAGCACCTCGATCACGGGCATGAACAGGTCGCGCACGCGCTGATACTTCCCGATCGCAAGTCCCATGGGAACGCCGACCGCCATGGCGATGAGGAAACCCATTAGGATGCGCCGGACGCTGATGGCGATGTTAAAGAGGTACTTGTTGGAGAGCCCGACCTGCGTCAGTTGCTGGAACACCTCGTAGGGGGTCGGAACGTTCTTGAAGCGGATGTAGAACTCGAGCCGGTACTTGGTCCCGAGATACCAGAACAGAAACAGCGCTCCGAGCGAGACACAGGCCAGCGCGGCGGTGATGATCCGCTCACGGGTTATCTTCGCCAGCAGGCTCCTGAAGACGCTGGTAAGCGAGACCGTGGCAATCGCCTCCGGCTCCTGCGCCGGCGGTTTCGATGCCGCTGTTGACGCCGGCGCTTCCGTCGTGGAAGAGCGCACGACCGGCGCCGGCTCGGGATCGGGGTGCTTGTCGGCCATCGGGAGCGCTACGATCTTCGCACTTGCCAGGCTGCCCATTGCTGCCCCCTATTGTCCGACATTGATGGCGCCGAGCACCTCGGCATAGGTCGCCAGCTTGCCGCCATTCTTGGCCGCATAGTCTTCCGCATCCTTCTTGAGCAGGAACGGCACCACGTCCGGCTTCTTCGGATCGCTTCCGCCGACGGAATAGAAAGCGGCGTCAGCGAAGACCTTGATGCCGAGCTGATGGTCGACCAGATAGACGGCGTTGAACTTCTTGCCCTCGCTGCCGTATTTCTTCACGCCGAGCAGCGTGCAGACCGGCGAGCTGAACGGCACGATGTCGCCGCCCTGGATCCAGATCTCGCCCGTCTTCCGGGGATCGTTGACCGCGGTGTTGCAGACCGGATCGGTACCCGTGACATTATAGGTGTCGAACGAGGCGAGCTGCTTGTCGTAATCCAGTCCCAGCCCCTTGTAGGCCTGGCGCACATAGCTGTCGTTAACCCAGGCGCCGACATTCAGCTCCTTGATCATGTTCAATTTCTGCAGGATCGCGTAGTTCGCGCCGATCGCCTCGATCCATTTCGGCTTGATGGTCGCATCGAGCGTGTGCACGCCGCCGGGCCCGAGGAAAATGTAGACCACTTCCTTGTTGATCTTGGTCCATTCCTCGATCTTCTCGGCCGCAAACTTTGGATTCTTGCGCATCCAGTCGTTGGCTTCCATCAGGGCGTTGATGTAGGCCACCACGATCTCGGGATACTTCTCGCCAAAATCCTTGCGCACCACGACACCGTGAAAGGTCGGAGTCTTGGTCTCGGCGCCGTCGTAGATCTTGCGGGCGAAGCCCTTGAACGGCAGCAGTTCGGCGAACGGCACGAAATCGCCATGCGCGTCGATGCGCTTTTCCTGCAGGTTGGTGGTGCCGACTTCCGGCGACTGCGAAACCAGGCTCCAGAAATCGGGCGGCAATCCGCGCTTCTGCAGCGAGGTGAGCATCATGCCGTGAGCCGCCGAGCCGAACGGCACCGATACGTTCTTGCCCTTGAGATCGGCGAGTTCGTAGAACGGCGAGTCCTTGTGGACGACGATGCCGTTGCCGCCGCCGACGGCATTATAGGCGATGATGGCGACGAGCTGCGTTTCGTTCTTGGTGGCCTGGCCGGTGGCGCCATTCACCATCAGCGGATAGTCGCCCATCATGCCGATCTGGATGTTGTTGGCCATCATGCCGTTGGTGATCGGCGGCCCTGATGTCGCGTTCTGCCAGCTCAGCTTGTACTGGAAATCCTTGTACTTGCCGGTCTTCGGCAGGTGCTTCTCGAGCAGACCGAGCTCCTTCAGGACGACGCCGCCGGTTACCGTATTGGTCGTGGTGTTCTGGGTGCCGATGCCGATTTCAAGCGTTTCCGCGCTCAGCGATCCCGGAGCAAGGGCGACGGTTGCCGCGACGAGGACAGGAAACAAGCCGGAGAGTTTGGACGCAGGGCCGACGCTCATGAGACAAATCCTTTCGAACCGAACTGGGCTGTATGTCGCGCGATGCCCATGCGAAGCTCCCCTGCCACGATGGTCCGCGGCAGGGTTACTCGGCGATGAGCAGGTTGGCTGGCTTGATGGGGTTGATGGTGCAAGCGATATGCCACCGGGCCCGTGCTGACGCCACGCAGCAGGCCCGGTTCGCGAGCGGTGTGGTGAGCGAGAGGGGTGGACGTCATTGCCGTGCACTCGTTTGCTTCCATCGGGGGACGTCGAAACGTCCGATGGGCAAACTCTGAACGGCGGCCTTTGAGTCCGAAACGGCGAACGCATCGAACCAGCAAGCTATTGCGAAGAAATATCCGGATGCTCAAATAATGGACAGGCCGGGCACCAGATTTGGCTATGAAATGGGCGTCAGGGTTACAAATTGGACGCTCGTCCCCTCTCGGCGCGTCAACGCTCAGGCCTCGTCCGAGGCCGGCGTCTTGCCGAGCTTGCCGTCGCGGATTTCGCCCAGGAGCTCGGCGTTGCTGATCACGAGGTTGGAGCCGTGCACATGCAGGATCCCAAGCTCGGTGAATCGCTTCAGGCTGATGGTGACCGATTGTCGCGTCACGCCGGTCATGTGCGCGAGGTCAGCATGCGTGAACGACGCGGCGATCAGCGTGCCGTCACGCTCCTCGACGCCGTAGAGATTCATCAGGTGCAGCAGCAGTTGCGCGAGGCGCTCGGTCGGCGAGCGTGTCCCGAGCATCTGGGCGAGCGCGGAGTAGCATTGCCCCTTGAAGCTCAAGCCCTCGATGATGCCGATGGCGAGCGCTGGAATCGTCATGACCATGCGGCGCAGCACGTCGCCGGGCAAATGCAACACGGTGCTGTTGACGGCAGCCTCGCCGGACCAGACGTGCAGCCCCTGCTTGAAGACCTCCGGACCGCCGACGAAATTTCCGGAGTGCCAATAGGCCAGCGTGATCTCGCGCCCCGAGGGCGCGGTGTAGAACACCTTGATCCGCCCGCTCTCGATCAGGAAGATGCCGTCCTGCGGCGTGCCCTGGCTGAAGAGCTGCGCGCCGCGGTAGAGCACTCGGCGCTTGCCGGAACCCAGCACCTGCGCAATCTCGGATTCGCTCAAACCGCGGAACAGGTACGGCGGCCCGCTCCGCTGCGCCCCATTGTCGGTCAGCAGCAGCGCGCCGAATTGTGCCGGAGCAACCGCCTTGCTCGCGCCTGACGCCGGTTGCGGTGGGTAGTGCTTGCTGACCATCATCCGTCCGAGCCGAACCTTGAATTACTCTGCAGCGACCGAGGGAAACGGCCCTCCAGCCCATATCGGTCACACCAAAAACTCTGCAAGTGGCGCGCCAGATCACCATGCATTTTCGGCACCAGCGGATATGTGTGTCCATATATCGCGCCATCGCAGCCGCCCTTTCCCTGATGTCGTATGGCTCGGCGTTCATCCGCGACAAACTGGCCAATCGGCACCGGTTTGGTTAACATCCGCAAAGACCTCCTCCCTCATTCCGACGAGCCTTCCCGTGAGCAAGCCTGCAAAATCGGCCGCCAAGAGCGGCGGCAACATCTATATCGGCATCGGCGGCTGGACCTTCGAGCCATGGCGCGGGGTGTTCTATCCGGAGAAACTCACGCAGGCGAAGGAACTCTCTTACGCCGCGTCGAAACTCACCTCGATCGAGATCAACGGCACCTATTACGGATCGCAGAAGCCGGAAAGCTTTCGCAAATGGGCGCGCGAAGTCCCTGACGGTTTCGTGTTCTCGTTGAAAGGCCCGCGCTTCGCGACCAACCGTCGTGTGCTGGCGGAGGCCGGCGATTCCGTGAAGCGGTTCTACGATTCCGGCGTGCTGGAACTCGGCGACCGGCTCGGCCCGGTGCTGTGGCAGTTCGCGCCGACGAAAAAATTCGACGAGGCCGATTTCGGCAAGTTCCTCGAATTGCTGCCGCGCAAGCTGGAGGGACGCGCGCTTCGGCACGTGGTCGAGGTGCGGCACGACAGTTTCTGCGTGCCCGAATTCATCGCCCTGCTCCGCCAGTTCGAGACCCCCGTCGTGTTCGCCGAGCACGGCAAATATCCGGCGATCGCCGATGTGGTCAGCGACTTCGTCTATGCGCGACTGCAAAAGGGTAATGACGAGCTCAAGACCTGCTATCCGCCTAAGCAACTCGACGCCTGGGCCAAGCGCTTTCAGGCCTGGGCTGCGGGCAGCGAGCCGGACGACCTGCCGCGCGTCGATGCCGCCAAGCCGAAAAAGATGCCGCGTGATGTGTTCGCCTATGTGATTCACGAGGGCAAGATTCGCGCGCCCGCCGGCGCGATGGAATTAATCGAACGGGTGACGTGAGGCGCTACCGCGAATCAGCTCTCACCCGCGAGCCGAAACGTTCCCTCCATCATCTGCACGCAGCTACCGCCGACGTGAATGGAAGTGATCTCGCCATTCTTCTTGTGCACGCGCGTACGCAGCAGGCTCGGCCGTCCCATGTCGACGCCCTGGCCGATCTGCAACTTCAACTCACCGTCCCTCGTTGCATTAAGATCGGCGAGCAGCGCTGCTGCGGCGGCGGTAGCGCTACCGGTCGCCGGGTCTTCGGACAGCCCGCTCGCACCGGGATGAAACATCCGCGCCTGCAAGTCGCACGGCTGCTCGCTTGCCGGCACGGCGCGCGTGTAGAGATAGACGGCGTCGCTGCCGTCGCAGGGAAAGGTCTTGGCGAACGCTGCAGCATCGGGCCGTGCCCGCCTCAGAGCCTCGCGCGAGGTCAGTTCGACCGCGAGGAACGCCAGCCCGACCGAGATGATCTGCGGCGGATGCCGCTCGGTCATCACATCGCTCGCCGACAGCGAAAGGCAGGCCGCAGCCTGCTCGACGCTCACCTGCGACATTCTCTTCAGTGGCTGCGGCGCCGTGAACTCGGTGCTGACGACCCTGCCCTGTTCGACCGCAATCTCGACCGGCACCAGCCCGGCCCCTTCCTCGAACAGCAGCCGCGCCGGCGGCTTTGCCGCCCGCATCGCCAGCACGAAGGCGGTGCCGACATTGGGATGGCCCGCGAAAGGTATCTCCCGGTTCACCGTGAAGATGCGAACCTGCGCATCGTTTGCCGATTCGCGCGGCGGCAGCACGAAGGTCGTCTCCGAATAGTTGAACTCGGTGGCGATCGCCTGCATCTGCGCCGTCGATAGTCCGCCGGCGTCGAGCACCACGGCAAGCGGATTGCCGCCAAAGGCACGGTCGGTGAAAACGTCCACAGTGATGTAACGCCGCTGCATTTGATTGCTCCCTATCCCAGCCGCCACACGGCCATCGGCCGCTCATAGCCCCTGACCTCGACCTCGCCGAGCGAAACGGCGTCGCCGCAGGCTTCGCCGAGCGCATCGCGAACCGCCGCCGAGATCAGAAACTGCGAATCGAAGTCCTTGTTGAGCGCTTCGAGGCGCGAGGCAAAGTTCACGGTGTCGCCGATCACCGTGTATTCCTTGCGCCGCGGCGAACCGATATTGCCGGCGACGACTTCACCGAGGTGAATGCCAATCCCGATACGGAGCGGCCAGCTCGTTGCCTCGTTGATCCGCGCATTGGCTTCCAGCATTTCGCGCGCCGCGGCGACTGCCCGGTGCGCCGGATCCGGCGCCTCCAGCGGCGCACCGAATAGTGCCAGGAATCCGTCGCCGAGAAACTTGTTCACGATGCCGCCGTGGCGGTCGAGAATGTCGACCAGGATGGCGAAGGCGCCGTCGAGCCGGTCCACCACTTCCTGCGGCGTCCGGCTGCGCGCCCCGGCGGTGAAACTGCGGAAATCGACGAACATCACCGCGGCACGGCGGATGTCGCTGTCGGCTCGCGCACCTTCGGCCATCAGACGTTCGACCACCTGCGGCGATACGTGCTGGCCGAACAAATTGGTGATGCGGTCGCGCGCGGTCGCCGCCATGATGCTCGCCTCGAACTGTCGGTGCAACTGATGGCCGACCGCGCCGGCCAGCACGCCGCAAACCAGCACGATCAGGCTGCGGGCTGCGTGATAGAAAATGCTGGGGTCGGCTTCGCCTGACGGATGGTAGAATACCGCCATGCAGAAAAGCTGCGTGGCGGCAACCGCGCCGGTGAAGGTGGAGAGCCAGAAATCCAGCCGCAACGTCGAGAGGATGATGAAGATGAAATAGATCATCGGCGCCACGAAACCGAGCGCGGCCACAGACCCCATGCTGTCGATATGCAGGGCCAGCGCAACCGTCGGCATCGAGGTCTCGATCAGCGCGCCGAGATAGCGCCGGTACAACGGCAAATCGAGCCCGCGCCGCATGTGCCGCTTGATGGCGCCGATCACCCACCATTCGAACAGGATGAACGGCACGATGATCGAATAGAGATAGATCGGCGTGAGCTTGCCGTGCCAGACGCGATTCACAACGTCGGGTATGAGGAAGTAGACAATCCCCACGGTGACGCCGAGCACCGCAGCCGTGGCAATCAGCACCTTGATCCGCAGCAGCTCGGTCGCCATCACCTCCTGCGTCAACGCGCGCTGGAAGTCGGCCGAAACCGGTGTGCCCTGCTCGTTTTCCTTGTTGCCCCTGAACCCGCGCATTGTTGCCTCTTGTCATTCCGGAGGCGCGCGTAGCGTCAACCCGGAATGACGTTGATAGGATGCCAACTATATACCTTCAATCGAGCGTGCGACGGAAGCGTGTCACGGCGATCGTCATCGCCAGCAGCATCAGTGCAATGAGTGCAATCGTATCGTATTGCAGGTTCTGAAGGGTCGCGCCCTTGAGCATGATGGCGCGGACGATGCGAACGTAATGCGTCAGCGGCAGACCTTCGCCGATATACTGCGCCCATGCCGGCATGCCTGCGAATGGAAACATGAAGCCGGACAGCAGAATGCTCGGCAGGAAGAACATCATCGACAGTTGCATCGCCTGCAACTGGTTCTGCACGATGGTCGAGAACGTGTAGCCGATCGCCAGGTTGGTGGTGATGAACAGCGTCGAGAGCAGCGCCAGCGTGAACACGCTGCCGAGGATCGGCACGCCGAACAGCAGCACGCCGATGCCGACGATCAGCGTCGCCTGGACGAATCCGACGATCACGTAGGGCACGATCTTGCCGAACATCACCTCGACCGGCTTGATCGGCATCGACAGCAGGCTCTCCATGGTGCCGCGCTCGATCTCGCGCGTCACCGACAGCGCCGTGAAGATCAGCATCGTCATGGTCAGGATGGTGCCGACCAGACCCGGCACGATGTTGAGCCGCGAGGAGGCCGCTGGATTGTAGCGCGCATGGGCGCGAATCTCGAACGGCATCTGCGGCGGATCGCCGATATGAAGATCGTGCATCAGCGCCGTCTGCACCAGGGTGCCGAGCGCGCCGAGCGCCGAGCCCGCGGCCACCGGATCGGTCGCATCGGCCGCCACCAGCAGCGCCGGCTTGTCGCCGCGCCGCACGGCGCGTTCGAAGCCGCGCGGGATCTCGACGCCGAACAGCACCTTGCCGGACTGCAGCAGGTCGTCGAATTCGGCAACGCTGTGAACTTCGCGGGTGAAGCGGAAATAGTCGGTATTCTCGAACGCCTTCAGGATCGAGCGCGCGAGATCGCTGTCCTCCTGCAGCAGTACCGCGGTCGGGAGATGGCGCGGCGTGGTGTTGATGGCAAAGCCGAACAGGACGAGCTGCATTACCGGCAGCATCACGATCATAGCGAACGAGACACGATCACGCCGGAGCTGGATGAACTCCTTGACCAGCATCGCATAGCTGCGCCGCCAGAAGCCGAAAGGCCGCTCCCTGGCGTCGCGGTCCGGATGGGCGGCTTCGGCTGCACTCATTGGAAATTATCCTTTGAGCGGCTCATCAGGTCGATGAAGACGTCCTCCAGCGACGGCGCGCTGGCCTGCCACTGCCATCCCCTGTTGTTCCGGTAGGGCGCAATCGTCGCCTCCAGCGCAATGCGGTCACGTCCGGAGACATGCAGGCTGGTGCCGAACGGCGCGACCATGTCGATCCCCGGCTTGCCGGCGAGCTCAGCCGCCAGCCCGTTGAGATCGGAACCCGCAACCGTCCAGGTCGACAATGCCGACTGCTCGATCACCTGATCCACGGTGCCGTGCGCCAGCAGGTGGCCATAGGCGATGTAGGCGATCTCATGACAGCGCTCGGCCTCGTCCATGTAGTGGGTGGAGACCAGCACGGTGAGACCTTCGGCGGCGAGCGCATGGATCTCGTTCCAGAAATCGCGGCGCGCCTTGGGGTCGACGCCGGCGGTCGGCTCGTCCAGCAGCAGCAGTTTCGGATTGGGCAGCGTGCAGGCGCCAAGCGCCAGGCGCTGCTTCCAGCCGCCCGACAATTCACCGGCCAGTTGCTCCTCGCGGCCCTTCAGGCCGATCCGTGTGATCATGTCGCGGGCGGCGCCCCGTGCGTCCCGTACGCCATACAGTCGCGCGACGAATTCGAGGTTCTCCCGCACCGAGAGATCCTGATAGAGGCTGAAGCGCTGCGTCATGTAGCCGACCAGACGCTTGATCTTGTCGGCGTCGCGGCGGATGTCATAGCCGAGGCAGGTGCCCTCGCCCGCGTCCGGCGTCAGCAATCCGCAGAGCATGCGGATGGTCGTGGTCTTGCCGGAGCCGTTGGGGCCGAGAAAGCCGTAGATCGAGCCGCGCTTCACCTGCATCGAAAGGTCGTGCACGACCTCGCGGCCGCTGAACGACTTCGACAGGCCCGCGACATCGATGGCGATGTCGGCTTTGGATGTTGAGGCAGGGTTCATCGCTTGCTGGCCACCGGTGTGGGAGCATTGAGAAAGACGCTGATCGGCTGGCCGACGCGCAAGCTGTCCGGCCGGTTCGGCCGCGCCTGGATCAGGTAGACCAGCTTGTTGCGCTCATCGAGGCTGTAGATGACCGGCGGGGTGTATTCCGCCGTCGTGGCGATGAAGTAGATCTTCGCCGTGAGATCGGCCGCGCAATTATCGCAGGTCACCTTCACCTCATCGCCGATCGAGAGCTTCGGCAGTTCCGCCTCCGGCACGAAAAAGCGCAGCTTCATGTTGCCGGGCGGCATGATCGACAATACCGGGCGCTGTGCCGGCACCATCTCGCCTTCGCGGAAATAGATCTGCTGGATGGTACCGCCGACCGGCGCAAAGCCGCTGCGCCGCGCCAGCCGTGTCTGCGAGGTGTTGACCCGGGCTTCGGCCACCCGCAGCGCCGAGACCGCGGAATCCAGCGCGGCCTGCGTGCCGGAGCCGGTCTTGCTCAGCGAGGCGGCGCGATCATAGGTCTGCTGCGCATTGGCGAGCGTCGCCTTGTTCTGGTTGAGGTCGGCCTGCTGCAGTTCGTCATCGACCGAATAGAGCGGCGCGCCGGGCTTGACCTCGTCGCCTTCCCGCACGTTGAGTTTGGTGACGCGGCCGGTCTCGTCGGGGCTGACGAAGATCATGTCGGCCTCGACCCAGCCCTGGAAGCCGGGGTCGCGACGCTCCTTGCAGCCGGCTAGTACGGCCGCCAGCGCCAGCGCAGCCAGGATCGCCGTCGTTCGCGACGAGGTCATGTCGTCCTCCGTTCGCCAAAAATCAGATCGAGATGCACCCGAAACATCTCGATCGCATCCAATGGCGCGTGCTTGCTGAAAAGGCTTTGCCAGATCACGGCGATCAGCGCGGGCGCGACCAGTATCTGGGGGAAACGGGCGAGGTTCTTCTGCTTGATCTCGCCGCGCGCGATGCCGAGTTCGATCAGCGCGCGCATGCCGGCGAGCCCCCTCGTCACCACTTCGCGGTAGTAAAAATCGGCCACCGCCGGAAATCGCGGGCCTTCGGCCACGATCAGGCGCACGATGTCGCCGCGCCGGGTGGTCGCCACTTCCCTGATGAAGTTCTGCGCGAAGCCCTCGACCATGTCGCGCACCGATGCGCCCGGCGCTGGCGGCGTCGCGCTGAGGCGGACCACCAGCGGCACGATGGCGGTGCGGATCAACTCCTCGAACATCGACTCCTTGTCCTTGAAGTGCAGATAGATCGTGCCCTTGGCGACGCCGGCGCGCCTGGCGACGTCGTCGAGCCGGGTCGCGGCGAAGCCGCGCGCGATGAACTCCTCCATCGCCGCCTCCACGATGGCGCTCCGTCGTTCGGCCGCCCGCTCGGCGCGGCTGGGGGCAGGCTTCGGCGACCGCCGGGTCGCTCCCCTCCCATGCAGGGGCCCGCCGGGCTCCGTGGCGGGTTTTCTTGCGGTTCTGGTGCTTTGCTTTGTCATGTTTTGTATATGACTGACTAGTCAGTCAGTGTCAATTGGTGACGAGATGCCGGCATTTCACGTGGGCGTGACCGGCGGTGGACACAGTTTTCTGTTCTCGCGACGCCTTGCGCCCGAGGTTTGCAAGAAGCTGTCCCTCAAAATCGAGGGAGCAGGGAATGCCGGGTGCTTGCTGCACCCGCGGTCTCGTGTGCCGGGATGTGCGAAGAAGATGCACACGAGCATACAGGTACAGACGGAACACTCCGGCATTCCCTGCGCAATAGGTTGACGGCTTATGCCGTGATCTCCTCGGAGACGAATTCGTCTTGCCTCCGTCGCTGCCGGCTTGATGGCCAAATCGATCCGGTTGGATCGAACTCACCACCGACAGCTTGACACCAGCCACGGGTGCCAGGACCACACGGTTTTGCCGTACGCATCAGCGCCGTTCGTCTTGCGCGCGGTATGTCGCTCATGAGGTTCAACTCACCCTGCGACCACCTCTCGCGCCCGGCGCTGCCGCGTCCACCACATCCCGCCTCGCGTTCGTGACGATCGCGAAACGCCCCTCTTGTCGAGACGGGACAGCACCGAAAAAGCCACTGATTTGGGTGGGACGGGAAGCTCAATATTTTTGCGCACGAGACTGGACGACCCAAACCAGACTGAATTCATTCAGAAAATCAGGCCCTGCGCGCAACGCCCAGCGCCGCGATGGCGGTGGCCGGGGACGATCCGGGCGAGCCAGTCCGACGACGATCCGACCAAAGCCCAATTTTGGAGGGATGTCGGCGCTATTACGATAAGCTTCCCGAACCGTTGCGGGGCGCAGGAACGAAAGAATGATCATATGACGTCGGATGCCGTCGCTCTGGCTGCCATCGTCATCCTGCTGTTTCCGACCGGATACTTCTTTCTGGCGTCACCGGCGTTTCTGCTGGTGAAGCTCGACATCCCGCCTGTCACCCAATTGCTGCGCGGCATGTTCAATATCCATTTCCTGACGCTGGGCATTGCCGGCACCTTCGGCGCGGTGGCCTTCGCTCTCGCCGGCAAACTGGCTTTCGCCCTTGGCATTGCCCTGGTCGCGGCTTTCGCGATCTGGGGACGGCGCCGGTTCATGCAGGAGATGGATGCGCAGCTCCGCGCCCGGGATGCCGGCGATTCCGATGCGGTTCGCCGGCTGCGCCGCCTGCACTGGGGCGGCATGCTGGTCAACGCGATCCTGCTTTTCGCCATCGTCGGCAGCATTCCCTATATCGCCGGCGCGCAGGCCTAACGCCGACACTGAACCCGGCGTTAACCCCGGACGGCGGATAAGATGGGGGTTCGCCCCATCTGAAAGGCCCAATGCCGGTGTTCAAGAGATTGATGATTTTTCTCGGCACGTTCGTACTCGTCGCCTCCAGGACCATGCGCGTGGTTGCGGCCGTCATCATCGGAGCAGCTATCATCGGCGCAGCTCGCGCACAAACGGCCGCTCCGCCCGTCTGGACGGTGCCGGAAGTCGGCGCGTTGCCCGAGGACGATCATGGCCGGCTGGTGCGGCGCGGACGCGACCTCATCACCGCGACCTACGCCCATATCGGACCCGAGGTGCCGGATCCAGCGAAGCGCTTTGCCGGCAACAACCTCGCCTGCAGCAACTGTCATCTCGACGCCGGCACCAAGAAATTCGGCCTGCCGATCTTCGGACTGGTCGAGCTGTTTCCGCAATACAGCGCCCGGCTGGGCGCGGAAATCACCATCGAGGATCGCGTGAATGCGTGCATGTCGCGCAGCATGAATGGCCGCGCACTGCCGACAGACAGTCCGGAGATGAAGGCCATGGTGGCCTATATCAAATTCCTGTCTTCCGGCGTTCCGGCGGGCAAGGTGCTGCCGGGACTTGGCGCCGGCTCGATGCCCGAGCTCGCTCGCGCGGCCGATCCGGTTCGCGGCAAGGCGATCTACGCCAGCGCCTGCCTGTCCTGCCACAATACCGACGGCTCCGGCATCCGCCGCAGCCTGCCGACCACCGACCTCGGCTACATGGTGCCGCCGCTGTGGGGCTCCGACAGTTTCAACAACGGCGCCGGCATGGCCCGGCTGATCACCGCGGCGAACTTCGTGCACTTCAACATGCCGCATGGCACGGACTATTTTGATCCGCAGCTCACGGTCGAGCAGGCATGGGATGTCGCGGCCTACATGATCTCGCAGCCGCGCCCGACCAAAGCCGGCCTCGACAAGGATTTTCCCGACCTCATGAGCAAGCCGATCGATGCGCCCTACGGGCCCTATGCCGACGGCTTCGATCAGCAGCAACACACCTTTGGGCCGTTCGGCCCGATCCGGGCGGAGCACGCCGGCAAGCTGCGGCGCGATACGCTGAAGTGATGCATCGGTAAAGGGCTCACAGATCGGGCCGGATCTCGAACGATCAAGCGGCGGGCAGCGGCGTCCGCAGGCGCCGAATTCTCTCCCAACAATGCCTTTATTTCTGCACTATTTGAGCAGCAAATGGACCAATCGCGCTTTGGGGGACTGGCCGATGCCGAAGTCCAGACTGGCGTTACCTGTGGGATTGCTCGGATTGGTGGCGCTCGGCGGCTGCATGCAGGCGACGCTGGCTCCAACTTCCAATACTAATTTGACCGCGAGAGACCGGCAACTGCTCGCCAATCCGCCTTATGCACGGGCGAGCATTCCCGAGACCTATCGCCGGCATATTGTCGACTACTCGCGCAAAGAGCAGCCGGGCACGATCCTTGTCGATACCAACGCGCGCTATCTCTATTACGTCCTGCCGGGCGGCAAGGCCGTCCGCTACGGCGTGACGGTGGGAGAGGAAGCGCTGGCCTGGTCCGGCGTCGCCACGGTGGGCCGTACGGCTGAATGGCCGGACTGGATTCCGACCGCGGAGATCCAGGCCCGGCTCGGCCCCTACCCGAAGCGCGTCGCCGGAGGGCCGGCCAATCCGCTCGGAGCCCGGGCGCTCTACCTGTACGAGGGTAACAAGGACACGCTTTACCGCATCCACGGCACCAACCAGCCGGAATATATCGGTCAGGCCATCTCGTCGGGCTGCATCCGCATGACCAACGAGGATGTCATCGATCTCGTGAACCGGGTCAAGCCGGGCGCGATCGTCGTCGTTCTCCCGCCAGGTCGCAGTGCGTAGATTGCACCTGCCCCGCGACTCCGGCTGAACGCCTCGGCGGCGTGGAAGGCATGCTGATCCCGGGTCAACATGCCTTCCGGCCCGTCCGATCGCCCGCTCAGCCCTTGCGCATTTTGCCGAGCAGGTAATTGTCGTAATAGTTTTCCGCGATCTGCGTATAGAACAGCACTTCCTTCATATACGCGTCGTGGCTTTCCTTGGTCTTCTTGAACAGCGGGCTCTTCCCGGCGATCTCGTTCAGGTGCTCCTGCGTCGCCTTGTAGCAGGCCTCCATCACCGGCTGCGGGAACGCGCGCAGCTCCGCCCCGCCGGCGACCAGCCGCTTCAGGGCCGCCGGATTGACGCTGTCATATTTCTCGATCATCCACGCGCCGGCCGCTGCACCAGCCTGGTTGACGATCGCCTGGTACTGCTTCGGCAATGAATTCCACTTCTCGTCGTTGACGATCATGTGCAGCATCGCGCCGCCTTCCCACCAGCCGGGGAAGTAGTAGTACTTCGCCACCTTGTAGAAGCCGAGTTTCTCGTCGTCATAGGGACCGACGAACTCCGCGGCATCGATCGAGCCCTTCTCCAGCGCCGAATAGACGTCACCACCCGCGATCTGCTGCGGCACGATGCCGAGCTTGGCGAGCACGTGGCCGCCCATGCCCGCGATGCGGAACTTGAGGCCCTGCAGATCCTCGACCGTCTTGATCTCCTTGCGGAACCAGCCGCCCATCTGCGTGCCGGAATTGCCGGCGAGGATGGCGTGCACCTTGAACGGCTTCAGTGCTTCGTTGCAGAGTTCGGCGCCGCCGCCGAACGTCCACCACGAATGCTGATGGCGATGGTTCATGCCGAATGGCGCGCCGGTCGCGTAGGCCAGCGCCGGCTCCTTGCCGATGTAGAAATAGAGCGGCGTCTGCGCCATCTCGACGGTCGCGGTGCTCACCGCATCGAGCGCCTGCAGGCCGGGCACGATCTCGCCCGCCGCAAAGGTCTGGATCTGAAACTTGTTGTCGGTGGCATCAGCCACGTATTTGGAGAAGGTCTGCGCCGTGCCGTAGATGGTCTCCAGCGACTTCGGAAAGCTCGAGGTCAGGCGCCACTTGATCTCGGGCGAGCTTTGCGCGATCGCAGGTGCCGCAACCAGCGACGTCGCGCCGGCCACGGCGCTGCCCTTGAGGAACGTACGGCGTTTCATAATGTGTTCACTCCCTGATTGAAAAACCATTGGCCCCGGAGCCAGACGCCTTCCGGGGCCAGTTGGCCCCTGTATACCCAACTTCCAGGTGTGCGTGGAAGCACTGTTACCGATGGCCTGACCGGTATTTAGGACTCATTTTGCAAACGGGTTGACCCAGCCTCCCCGGCCCGCCGGCGCGCGCGGCGGATAGGCGGCCTCGAGATAGTTCAGCACCCTTTCCCGATCCTTGTCCTCGAGCGGCGGCATGTTGTGGCGGCGGATCATCAGGTTGATGGAGTCCTCCCACTGCGCGCGCGTCATGCCCTGCTGCGCCACCAGCCGGAAGCCATGGCACGCGGTGCAGGCATAGAAGGTTTCGTCACGGCCGGCGCCGGCGGCGAACTCCTCCGGGCTTTCGTCGCGCGGGGTGAAGGTGGATTGCGCTGCCGCCGGCGCAACCCACAACAAGCCGGCCAATGCTCCCCACGCGAGATGCCGCATCAGCCCACCAGCACGGCAATGCGGTGCATGGCGTTGCCGCCATAGCCTTGCGGATTCCAGAAGCCGGCCTGGTGCGGCTGCATGGCGCCCTTTGAATCGGTGGCGCGGGCCCAGATCTCGAAATAGCCGTCGGTCGGCAGCTTCACCGTCGCCGTCCAGCGCTGCCAGTCATACTTGTTCTTCGGCTTTTCGAGGTTGACCCGCTGCCAGCTCGCGCCGAAATCGGTCGAGACATCGACCTGCTTCACCGCGAGATCGCCGGCCCAGGACGCGCCGCGCAGCTTCAGTTCTTTGGTGCCGGCGGCGAATTTGGCGCCGTTGGCAGGATTGCTGATGATCGAGCGCACCGGCATCGATTCCAGGATGCGGAAGTTCGCCGGATCGGCCTTGCCGCCGGGCACCATCGGCTTGATGGCGACGCGATAGGAAAACTCGGTCATGCCGGGGCCGTCATGCTCCCGGTCGCGGATCGTGATGCGCGTCAGCCATTTCTGCGACGCCGAGCCCGCCCAGCCCGGCACGATCAGGCGCACCGGCCCGCCATGGATGTTCGGCAGCGGCTTGCCGTTCATCGCCCACACGATCAGCGTGTTCGGGTCCATCGCCTTTTCGATGCGCACGCCACGCGAGATCGGCGGCTTGGTGGCGTCACCCGACAGATGCAGATCGGCCGCATAATGCGCGGTGTATTTCGCTGATGGCTTCAGCCCGGCCTTCCTGAGCAGATCGGCGAGCGGCACGCCGGTCCATTCCGCGCAGCCGGCTCCGCCATTGGTCCACTGATTGCCGCGCGCCGGCGGCGAGAACGCGGCGCGGCCGTTGCCGCCGCACTCCAGCACCATGCGCCGCGTCACCGCCTTGTATTTCGATTTCAGTTCGCCGAGCGTGATCTCGAGCTTGGTGTTGACCTCGCCGTCGATGGTGATCTTCCAGGCGTCGGGGTCCTTGGTTTCCTCGGGAATCTGGCCGTTGTTGCGGATGTAGAATTTCTCGATCGGCGTGGTGTCGTCGTCGAGCAGGCTCTCCGGCGTCTCGGCGACCAGCGGCCGCTCGCCGAGCACGACGAGCCCTTCGTTCTTGCCGGGGAATTTCAGAAGCTGCGGTCCCTTGGCCGCGGCGGCTGGCGGTGGCGCGGCGGTTGGAGCCGCCTGCGCATGGGCCCGCGGAATGCCGGTACCGTTTCGATCGAGCGGCAGCGCGCCGCCGATCACGACGCCGATCGCCGCCAAACCCGTACTTCCCAAAAATCGCCGCCGGCTGGTGTCAAGACGACCGCCGTCGGCCGCATTGCTCGCGGACTCCCGTGTCATGTTTCGCTCCCTTGTCACCCGTTACAGGGCCTCTTGGCCGAACTTCCCCTCGGAAATCCGGCAGACGGGAGTATTTGCCCTTCGCGCACCTGCCGCAAGGCCGCGCTCGGCTATCGAGCTAGCTGTGAAACTTCAGCCCGTCGACGATCTTGTCGATCACCTTGCGCTCGGCGCGCATCGCAAGGCCCACGAGATTGAGTTCGGCGCGGATCACCGCCTTCACCACCTCGCGGTTGGCGGCGTCATGCGTGGTCTTGAACATGTCCTCGGTATAGACCGCGGGCGTGACGTTGCGGGCGAGCGCGCGCTCAAGCGCGCGGGATAGCGCCGGCCGCTCGGCACCGTAGATCAGGATCGGCTGGCCGATCAGCGACAGATATTTCGTGCCGGAGCCATCGCCATAGGGCTCGCCGATCGATTCGGGAAAGGCGGCGGCGATGCCACCGGCGAGGAACGAAGCGACGTTGAGCTTTTGCCACGCTTCGAGGTCGGTGCGGATCACGACCGCGATCTTGGTATCGAATTGCATGCAGCAAGCCCTAGCGGCGGCCGTCGATGAAAATCGGGGACTGACCGGGCAGCAAGGGCGAGTTGATGTCGCTGTCGATTCGCCCCGACTGCTGCTGGGTGTAACCGACCCCCAATGACAGGCTGAGATTGGAAGTCGGTTTGAATTCCACACCCGCATTCAGGCTATAGCCCGGCCCGGAGTTCATGCCGAAGGGAGCGAGGGGGCCGACCGAGGCGGGATTGTATTTCAGCGTGTCGAAACCGGCAAAGACCGTGACCGGCAACCCGCCCACGCCCTTGAAGGCGTAGCCGAACTGCATGCCTTCATAGGAGAGCCCGCCGAAATTGGAGAATGCGCCAGCGCGGCCAACGCCGTTCCAGCCGACCGCGCCTCGTTCGCCGCTGACGAACATGCCGTTCGGGAACTGATAGCGACTTTGCGAAAAGCTGCTGCCGCCGGCATCGAAGGTCGGAAAGTTGCCGTAGGTATCCGGGCTTTCGCCTTCGGTCGAACCGCCGCCGAAGCCGAACGGCCCGCCCGGGATCCAATATCGCACGGGTGCGACCTGGGCGATCGCGGCTGGGGCGCCCAGACCAAACGCCAGCAGCATGGTCGCGAGACTGCATTTGAATGCGAGGTTGGACATCCAGACTGCCGTAAGAAATGCTGATGAAATTATACGCGCTGGATGTCAGGAATGCCAGCCATTAGCCCGCAGGAGGTAACGCGCCATATGAACGAGCGCGCGATGACGGGCTCTGTTTGCGGACGGGTTCCGCGCTATCCCTTGGCGTCGCAGGCCCAGGCCCGGATCACGCATTCCTTGCCGCCGAACTCATAACACTTCTTTGTGGCGGCGTTGAGCGAACTCGAAATCCTGGGCTTCACCGCATAACCATGGGGGCCGCAGGGATTGGCCATGTCGACGGCGAGCGCCGCGCAGGCGCGCTTCATGGTGACCGCGGTGCAACTGCCCTTGCATTGCCTGAGCGCGGCGGCGCGCGCCGCAGCTTCGGCCGGGTAGTCGAAGGCCTGGCCATAGGCGCCGCATTTGCCGACCGCGATCGCGCCCGCCGCCGATGCCCTGGTGATGAAGCCCGCGATGCCCAATAGCAGCGTCAACGCGACAATGAACAACGTGCGGCGTTGCGCCGCGACGGTCGAAACGATCAAAAGCCTCTCCCCCGAGGTAACGGCGGCGAATCTAGCCGCGGGGAGTTTCAACTTGGTGAATGGAAAAAGGTGCACGCCTACCCGCCCCGCGCGGCTTCCAATGCCTGCGGCGTGTCGATGTCGAGAAAGGCGCTCGGGCCCTCGACCGGCACTTCGGCGACCGCCTCCGCATGCTTGGCGATCAGATGGCGGGCGCCGACATCGCCATCGAGCGTCATCAGTTCCCTGAAGAAGCGCCGTGACCACAGCACCGGATTGCCGCGGCGGCCGTCGCTGACGGGGACTGCGATCAGATGGCCGCGATCCGGCGCAAACGTCTCGATCAACTGGTCGATCAGTTTGGCATCGATCAGCGGCATGTCGCCGAGGCAGACGATCGCGCCGTCGGCATTCTCGGGCACCGCGCCGATACCGGCCTTGACCGAGGATGCGAGGCCGCCGGCGAAATCGGGGTTGCGGACGAATTTGACGTCGAGACCCGCCAGCGCCTGCTCGACCAGTTCGGCCTGATGGCCGGTGACGACGATCACGCCGGTTGCTTTCGAGGCCAGCGCCTGCTCGGCCACGATCCGCACCAGCTTCCTGCCGTCGATTTCGGCGAGCAGCTTGTTGGGTCCGCCCATTCGCGTCGAACGTCCGGCGGCGAGCACGATGGCGACGACGTTGCGGTTGGCCTCGATGTCGGCAACGGTGCGCGGCTGCGGCCTCGTCACGATCTCCATCAGCAGGCCGCCGACGCCCATGCCGGTGAGCTCGGTGCGCGTCACCTTCAGCCCGGCGAGCAGCCGCATCAGCACCCAGTCAAACCCGTTCTCGACCGGCGAGCGCGCGCAGCCCGGCGCACCCAGCACCGGCACGCCGCCGGCGCTGCCGATCAGCAACAGATTGCCGGGATCGACCGGCATGCCGAAATGCTCGATCCTGCCGCCGATCTCGGTGATGGCGGCCGGGATCACGTCGCGGCGGTCGGCAATCGCGGAGGCACCGAACACGATCACGAGTTCGGCGCCGAGCCCGAGCAATTCCTTGATCGAGGAAGCCAGCACGGCTTCATCATGCGGCACGCGCCGCTCGGCGATGATGGTCGCGCCCGCCGGCGCCAGCCGTTCCGCCGTCACGCGCAGCGTCTTGTCGATCACCTTCGGCGCAAGCCCCGGCAGCAAGGTGGAGACGACGCCGACGCGCTTGATCACGTAAGGCGCGATCCGCAGCGCGCCCTCGCCGGCGACGGCCACGGCCGCATCACGCAGCTTCGCCTCGACGCCGAACGGAATGAGCTTGACGGTCGCAATCATCTCGCCTTCGACAACAGGCTTGAAGGCGGCGAGCGTCGCAAAGGTGATGGCTTCATCGACGCCGTTGATGCGGTCGACCGCTGATCGGTCCACCACCAGCACGCCGGCTCGGGCTGCGAACAGATTGGCGCGGCCGGTAAAGGCGCGTTCGACATTGACGCCGTCGCCCGCAACCGCCTGCGCAATGCTGGCGGCAGCCACGTCCTCGGAGACGTCGCCCTCTTCCAGCCGCACCACGACGATTTCCTTGACGCCCGCTCTGTCGAGCGCCGCGACCTCAGCGGGCCCGATCGTGGTGCCCTTCTTCAACACCAGCGCGCCTTGCCGCAGCGTATGCACGGTGACGCCGCCAATCGCGTCGGCCGGACTGGCGGGACCGAACTTCATGCCGCCTGCACCTTCGCGGTCTCCCTCGGGAGCCGCAGTTCGGCGGTAATCTGGGCCATGATCGAGACCGCGATCTCCGACGGCGATACCGCGCCGATGGAAAGCCCGATCGGTGCATGGATGCGCGCGATGTCGGCATCGGATGCGCCCTGCGCCTTCAGCCGCTCGGCGCGCTTGGCATGGGTCTTTCGCGAGCCCAGCGCGCCGATATAGAAGCAGTCGCGCGCAAACGCATGCAGCAGCGCGGGATCGTCGATCTTGGGATCGTGCGTCACCGCGACGAACGCGGTGTAATGATCGATGTTGAGCGGCGGCAGCGCGACGTCGGGCCATTCCGCGATCAGCGGCACGTCGGGAAAACGCTCGGGGCTGGCAAAGGCGGTGCGCGGATCGACCACCGTCACGTCGTAATCGAGCGAGCGCGCCAGCGGCGCCAGCGCCTGGCTGATATGAACCGCGCCGACAATCACCAGCCTCGCGGTCGGCGCGTAGACGTTGAGGAACAGCTTCTTGCCGCCGCTCTCGATCATGCCGCTCTTGCCCATGCGGAGCTGCTTTGAAAGTTCGGCACTCAGCGGATCGGCGCCGATATCCTTCGCCTTCACCAGCCGCTGATCGCCATTGGCGACATCAGTGACCACGATCACCGGCCGGCGCGCGGCGCGCTCGGCATTCACTTCTGTCAGGGTTTCTGTCTTCACGACTGGCTGACCTTCTCGACAAAGACGCGGATGGTGCCGCCGCATGACAGGCCGACATTCCAGGCGGTCTCGTCGGCAACGCCGAATTCGAGCATTTTGGGCTTGCCGCTGGCGATCACGTCCAGCGCCTCGGTGACGACGGCGCCTTCGACGCAGCCGCCGGAAACGGAGCCCAGGAACGTGCCGTCGTCGTTGATGACCAGGCTCGACCCGGCCGGCCTCGGGGCGGAGCCCCAGGTCTCGACCACGGTCGCCAGCGCCACGCCGTGGCCGGCCTTCTGCCAGTTCTCGGCCGCCTGCAGGATGTCCTCGTCGCGGTTGAGCATGGGATGCCCTTTCAAGCTGCTGAGCGGATGCGGCTCATGTGGTGTGGCGGGGGCGGCGCGGAAAGCGCCTTGATAAGCCCTTCCATGGAACTCAAATTATGTACCGGGCGGAATTCGTCAACGTGCGGCAGCATCAATTTGATGCCCTGCGCCTTGGCCTCGAAGCCGCCGTAGCGCAACAGCGGGTTGAGCCAGATCAGGCGGCGGCAAGACCTATGAAGCCGGTCCATCTCGAACGCCAGCTTGTCGTCGGCCTCCCGCTCCAGCCCGTCGGAAATCAGGAGCACGATGGCGCCCTGGCCCAGCACCCGCCGGCCCCACAATTTGTTGAAGCTGTGCAGCGAGGTGGCGATGCGGGTGCCGCCGGCCCAATCCTCCACCGCCGACGAACAACTCGCCAGCGCCTCGTCGGGATCGCGCGCCCGCAGCGCCCGCGTCACGTTGGTCAGCCGGGTGCCGAACAGAAACACCGAGACCCGCTTGCGCGCATCGGTGATGGCATGGAGGAAATGCAGGAACAGGCGGGTATACTCGCTCATCGACCCGGAGATATCCAGCAGCGCCACGATCGGCGCCGGCTTGTCGATCCGGCCGAGTTTTCGGATATCGATGATCTCGCCACCGGTGCGCAACGAGCTACGCAGGGTGCGCCGCATATCCAGCCGCAGGCCCTTGGCGTCGGGCTGGTAGCGGCGGGTGCGCAATTCGGCTTGCGGCAACTTCATGTCGGCGATCGCACGGGTGACCTCGGCGATCTCGGCCGCGCTCATCTGCGCAAAATCCTTTTTCTGCAGCACCTCCTTGTCGGAGACCGACAGCCGCAATTCCTGCTCCTGGACCTGGGGCGTCTCTTCGCGCGAGGTCGGCTGCGCCATCGCCTCCTGGACGCGACGCGAGGCCGGCGGCGGCTTCTTCTTGGCATGATCCGGCAGCGGCACCGAATCCAGCATGTGCTTCCAGTCTTCGGCGGCGCGGAAGAACAGGTCGAAGGCCTGCGCGAAGATCAGCGCGTGCTCGTGCCGCTTGACGAAAACCGCCTCCAGCGTCGCGTAGACGTCGCCGCGGTTGCCGATCTCGATCACCTGCAGCGCGTTCAGCGCGTCGATCACGGCGCCCGGGCCGACCGGAATCCCGGCGGCGCGCAGCGCTCGGGCAAAGCCGACCACGTTGTCGGCCATGTGCCCGGTCGGTGGATTGAGATGATCGATGGTGGTCATGGTGCTAACCTCGCCGTCATTCCGGGATGGTGCGTAAGCACCAGACCCGGAATCTCGAGATTCCGGGTTCGACGCTTCGCATCGCCCCGGAATGACGGTAACTTACAAGGGCCCCGGAATGACGAGCAATCAATTCTCGCTCGTCGCTTCCTTCAAAACCTTCTGCAGCGTGTCGCCCTGCATCCGCGCGATATCGTCCTGATACTTCAGGAGCGCGCCAAGCGTATCGCCGACCATTTGCGGCGTCAGCGAGCGGGCGTCGAGTTCTGTCAGGGCGGTGGCCCAGTCGATGGTCTCGGCAACACCCGGCGACTTGTAGAAATCCTGGTCGCGCAGCGCCTGCACGAAACGGACGACCTGCTGCGACAGCTTGGCGGAGATGCCTGGCACGCGCGACTTGACGATCGCAAGCTCGCGTTCGGCATCGGGATAGTCCACCCAGTGATAGAGACAGCGGCGCTTGAGCGCGTCGTGGATCTCGCGGGTGCGGTTCGAGGTGATGATGACGATCGGCGGCTGCGGCGCCTTGATGGTGCCGAATTCGGGGATTGTCACCTGGAAATCGCTGAGCACTTCCAGAAGATACGCCTCGAACGCCTCGTCCGCGCGGTCGAGTTCGTCGATCAGCAGCACCGGCGCGCCGGCAACATCAGGCTCCAGCGCCTGCAGCAGCGGCCGCTTGATCATGAAGCGCTCGGCAAAGATGTCCGACGACAATTGCTCGCGGTCGGTGTCGCCGGCGGCTTCCGCCAGCCGGATCGCGATCATCTGCGCGGCGCTGTTCCATTCATAGACCGCCGACGCTACATCCAGTCCCTCGTAGCATTGCAGGCGGATCAGCTTGCGCCCGAGTGCGGCCGACAGCACTTTCGCAATCTCGGTCTTGCCGACACCCGCTTCCCCTTCGAGGAACAGCGGCCGCCCCATGCGCAGCGACAGATAGGTGACGGTCGCCAGCGACCGTTCGGCCAGATAGCCGCGCGACGTCAACAGCTCGAGCATGGCATCGACGGATTTGGGCAACGCCGACGCGCTCATGGCAGAACCAGTCTCGATGGGCGGAAAATTGGCAAGCTCACTTCGCCGTCGCGGCTTCCACAGCGCGACGCGTCAGCACGCCGATAAGATGCGCGCGATACTCGGCGCTGCCATGCAGATCACTGTTCAATCCTTCCGCCGGCACCGACAGACCGTCGAGCACTTTATGCGAGAAGCGCTTCTTCAACGCCTCCTCGAACGCGAGGGCGCGGAACACGCCGTCCGAGCCTGCGCCGGTGACGGCCACGCGCACATCCGACGGACGCTTGGCGACGAACACACCGACCAATGCGTAGCGCGAAGCCTGGTTGCGAAACTTTATATAGGCAGCCTTCTTCGGCAGCGGGAACAGCACCTTGGTGATAATCTCGTCGCTTTCGAGCGACGTCGTGAACAGGCCCTGGAAGAATTCTTCCGGCTTCAGCTTGCGCTTGTTGGTGACGATGGTGGCGCCGAGCGCCAGCACGGCAGCCGGATAATCCGCGGTCGGATCGTTGTTGGCGAGCGAGCCGCCGATGGTGCCCTTGTGGCGGACCGCGGGGTCGCCGATCTGGCTTGCGAGTTCGGCCAGCGCCGGGATGGCTTCACCGACGATCGCCGAGTTGGCGACATCGGCGTGCTTTGCCGTGGCGCCGATCACCAGCGAGCGGCCCTTGATCTCGATGGCGTCGAGCCCTTCGATATGGGAGAGGTCGACCAGATGCGGCGGGCTGGCAAGCCGCTGCTTCATGACCGGCACCAGCGTATGGCCGCCGGCGATCAGCTTGGCGTCTTCGTTCTTCACCAGAAGATTGGCGGCCTGCCGCACGGTCGCCGGACGATGATATTTGAATTCGTACATGAGAACTTCCTGATCGCGGTCGCGATGAAATCGAATAAGCGAGGTCGGCCGTATTAAGCCAGATCAGACTTGGCCATCGCCTTGGCGCCGGCGGCGATCGAGGTAACGATATTCTGATAACCGGTACAGCGGCACAGATTGCCTTCGAGCTCCTCGCGAATCACGTGGTCCGACAGGTCATTGCCCTTGCGGTGGACCAGATCGACGGCGGTCATGATCATGCCGGGGGTGCAGAAACCGCATTGCAGGCCGTGATGTTCACGGAAGGCTTCCTGCATCGGGTGCAGCGGCGCGCCATCGGCGGCGAGGCCCTCGATGGTCCGGACTTCGTGACCGTCGGCCATGACGGCCAGCGTGGTGCAGGACTTGACCGCCTTGCCGTCCAGATGGACGACGCAGGCGCCGCATTGCGAGGTGTCGCAGCCGACATGGGTACCCGTCAGCCGCAGATTTTCCCGCAGAAACTGGACCAGCAGGGTACGGGGATCGACATTGGCGTTTACGGGGTTGCCGTTCACGATCAGGGAAATCTTGGCCATCAGCACTCTCTTGAGCTGCACCACCGCATATCGGCCGCGCAGGCGTTTAAAATCATTCCAAGTCCATAATATGGGCCATCCCGGCAATGAGCAACCTCGGGAGCCCCCCATCTGGGGCATGGCCCGGCATGATCTGGCGCTCCTGTGCGCTGCATCAGAAACGCCTGCCGTGCTGCGAGCGGCCAGCTAGCCCTGCACCGCCTTGGCGAAATTGACGAAGAACTCGTCGGCCAGTTTCTTGGCCGCCCCGTTGATCAGCCGCTGCCCGAGCTGGGCGAGTTTGCCGCCGATCTGCGCCTCCACGGTGTAGCTCAGAAGGGTGCCGCCATCCTTCTCGGCCAGCGCGACCGTGGCTCCGCCCTTGGCGAAACCGGCCACACCGCCTTCACCCTCGCCCGATATCTTGTAGCCGTTGGGCGGATCGAGATCGCTGAGCGTGACCTTGCCCTTGAAGCGGGCGGACACCGGCCCGACCTTCATTTTGGCGGTGGCGCGAAAGCCATTATCTTCGGTCCTCTCCAGCTCCTCGCAGCCGGGGATACAGGCTTTCAGCACCTCCGGATCGTTCAGCTTGGCCCACACGGCCTCGCGCGGCGCTGCAAGCTGGACTTCGCCGTTCATCGTCATGGCCATGGTCGTTTCTCCCCGGATCGCTCCAACCTGTCATTCCCAAGTAAAGCACGCCCGGCCCAAAAGAAAGGCCGACCGGCGGCGGCGAGCGATGCATATTCGCACTGCAGCAAACGCCTGCCGACGAGGACCATTGGCAGCGACAGGACGGAATGGTTAGGTCGCGCGCAGATGAGCACGTCCCTCTCTCCCCTGCTTGCCCCTCTCCTGTCGAGCGCCGCGATGCGCGCGATCTGCGACGATGCCGCATGCCTGCAGAACATGCTGGATTTCGAGGCCGCGCTGGCGCGTGCCGAAGCCGCGGCCGGGGTTATTCCGGTTGACGCGGCCGGGCCGATCGCGAGCGCCTGCCGGGCCGAATCATTCGACCTCGGCGCGCTGGCAGAAGCCGCGCCCCGGTCCGGCAACCTCGCGATCCCGCTCGTCAAGGCGCTCACCGCCAATGTCGCGCGCACGAACCCGGAGGCCGCACGCTATGTCCATTGGGGCGCCACCAGCCAGGACGTCATCGATACCGGCGCCATGCTCGGCCTGCGCGCCGGCATCGATGCGCTGCTGGCCGACACGGCGCGTGCGATTGCGGGCTTCGCCGGTATGGCGCAGCGACACCGCCACACCGCAGTCGTCGCCCGCACCTGGCTGCAGCATGCCCTGCCGATGCCGTTCGGGCTGAAGCTCGCCGAATACGCCGCGGCGCTGCACCGCTCGCAGATGCGGCTGCGGCGGCTGCGCGTCGAGACGCTGGCGCTGCAGTTCGGCGGCGCCGCCGGCACACTCGCCGCCCTCGGCGACAAGGGACTGCAAGTCTCGGAGCGACTGGCTGCGGAACTCAAGCTGCCGTTGCCCGAAGCGCCCTGGCATACCCACCGCGACCGTATTGCGGAGGCCGCTTCGGTGTTCGCAATTCTCGCCGGCACCTCCGGCAAGATCGCCCGCGACGTTTCGCTGATGATGCAGACCGACGTCGGCGAAGCGTTCGAGCCGTCGGGGGAAGGCCGCGGCGGCTCCTCCACCATGCCGCACAAGCGCAATCCCGTGGCTGCGGCCAGCGCGCTCGCGGCAGCCACCATGGCGCCCAATCTCGCGGCGACAATTTTTGCGGCTCAGGTACAGGACCACGAGCGCAGCGCCGGTCCCTGGCACGCGGAATGGCCGACATTGCCGACGCTCCTGCTGGTGACGTCGGGGGCGCTTGCATCGATCGTCGATATCGCGGAAGGGCTGGAAGTGGACGCCGCACGCATGCGCGCCAATCTCGACGCGACCGGCGGCCTGATCATGGCCGAAGCCGTGGCGATGGCGCTTGCCGAAAAGATCGGCAAGAGCGATGCGCATCATCTGATCGAGGCGGCGAGCAAGACGGCGGTCAGGGACAGGAAACATTTGCGCGACGTGCTGACGCGGACGCCGAAGATCACCGCACAGCTCGACGCCAAGGAAATCACTGAACTTTTCGAGCCGATGGCCTATCAAGGCGCTTCGCAGGAACTGATCGACCGATTGCTAGCCTCGCTGGACGGGGGTTGATGTCACTGCCGGGCTTGACCCGGCAATCCATCATCTCGAAAAGAGCTTCTTGTTTTTGGATGGATGCGCGGGTGAGGCCTGCGCATGACGAAGGAAAAAAGCCATGCCGATGATCGACGCCGACGGGTGCCTGCTCAACGTATCCGTCGAAGGCCGCGACGGCGGACCGACGCTGATGCTGTCGAATTCGCTGGGCGCGACGATGCAGATGTGGGAGCCGCAGATGAAGGCGCTGACGCAGGTGTTCCGCGTCATCCGCTACGACCGGCGCGGCCACGGCAAGTCGAACGTGCCACCCGGCCCCTATTCGATGGAACGCTTCGGCCGCGACGTGCTGGCGATCCTCGACGATCTCAACATTGCGAAGACGCATTGGTGCGGCCTGTCGATGGGCGGCATGGTCGGACAATGGCTGGGGGCCAACGCGCCCGAACGATTCGGCAAACTCGTCCTGGCGAACACCGCCTGTCATTATCCGGACCCGACGAACTGGCTCAACCGCATCAAGGCGGTGAAGGAAGGCGGCATCGCCGCCGTGGCGGATACCGTGATCGCGGGCTGGCTGACGGCCGATTTTCGCGAACGCGAGCCGCAAGTCGCCGCCAACATGAAGGCGATGCTGGTGGCCACGCCGGTGGAAGGCTATCTCGCCTGCTGCGAGGCGCTGTCGACGCTCGACCAGCGCGAGCTGCTGCCCAAAATCGAGAGCCCGACGCTGGTGATTGCCGGACGCCACGACATGTCAACGCCGGTTGCGGCCGGCGAATTCATCCGCAGCCGCATACCAGGTGCAAGCATGACGATCCTGGATGCCGCGCATATTTCCAATGTCGAGCAGCCGCACGCCTTCACCGACGCGGTGGTGGGCTTCCTGACGCAACGCTGACAACACAAACCACAGGCGTCATCGCGAGGAGCGCAAGCGACGAAGCAATCCATACCTCCGCAACGAAACTATGGATTGCTTCGCTGCGCTCGCAATGACGGGAGGAGACGCCAATGGACGACGACAAGCGCCGCGACGACGGCATGGCGCAGCGCCGCAAGGTGCTCGGCAATGAATGGGTCGACAAGTCGGTCAAGAACCGCAACGCGTTCAACACCGATTTCCAGGACCTGATCACCCGGTATGCCTGGGGCGACATCTGGACCCGGCCGCATTTCGACCACCGCACCCGCCGCGTGCTCGTGATCGGCACCATGGTCGCGCTCGGCCAATGGGATGAATTCCGCCTGCACGTGCGCGCAGCGCTTGCCGAAGGCGGCTTCACCCCCGACGACATCAAGGAAATATTGCTGCAGCAGGCGATCTATTGTGGCGTGCCGGCAGCCAACCACGCCGTCAAGGAGGCCAACACCATCATCGCCGAACTGGGATTGCTCAAGGGTTAGCCGGGCGGGTTCACAAAAAAAGCCCCGCCTGATGGCGGGGCCTTTCTTCACTCTCGCCTGTCCGAACTAACGGCCCTGATTGGGATTGGGGTTCTGGCCCGGGCGGCTCGGATCCTGCTGCTGCTGGCCTGGCTTCTGGCCACCGCCCTGCTGCTGGCCGGGCTTCTGACCCGGGTTCTGGTTCTGCTGGCCCGGGTTCTGGTTCTGGTTGCTCATCCTGGTATCTCCGTTGTTTAGACGTCGCCGGAATCAACGGAGAACTTGGCCGACGGTTGCCGGGGAACAGCGGTTCCGCCGCGATCATTGCGCGGCAATGCCGTGGCCGGACTGTGAATCCGGAACCTGGCTGCCCAAACTAGCTCTGTACAAGCCGATTAAGCCGCAGCCGGCGCTGTTGCCGCCCCCGGTTCCCACTGTTAAAAATGACACGACGCGTCGTTCTGGGCTGCCGGAGCTCTCGCCGCGTCGGCAAGGCTCTAGACACGGCAGCGCATGGAATATTTCGTCCAGCAACTGATCAACGGCATCGCGCTCGGCTCGATCTACGGCCTGATCGCCATCGGCTACACGATGGTCTACGGCATCATCGGCATGATCAATTTCGCCCATGGCGACATCTTCATGATCGGCGCCTTCATCGCGCTGATCGCGTTCCTGATGCTGGTCTCGATCGGCGTCACCGCGATCCCGCTGATCCTGCTGATCGTGCTGCTGATCGCGATGGCGATCACCGCGCTCTACGGCTGGACGGTCGAGCGCATCGCCTACCGGCCGCTGCGCCATTCGTTCCGCCTCGCGCCGCTGATCTCGGCGATCGGCATGTCGATCGTGCTGCAGAACTACGTCGCAGGTCGCGCAGGGCGCGCGCGTGAAGCCGCTGCCGCCGCTCGTCACCGGCGGCTACACGCTGCTCGAGGGCGCCGCGCTTCGTCGTGCAGCTCTCCAACGTGCAGATCATCGTGGTCGTCGACCACGCTCGTGCTGCTCGCGCTCTTCACCTGGCTGGTGTCGCAGCACGCGGCTCGGCCGCGACATGCGCGCCTGCGAGCAGGACCAGAAGATGGCCTCGCTGCTCGGCGTCGACATCGACCGCACCATCTCGCCTGACCTTCGTGATCGGCGCCGCGCTCGCCGCCGTCGCCGGCATGATGTACCTGCTCTATTACGGCGTGGTCGATTTCTTCATCGGCTTCGTCGCCGGCGTGAAGGCCTTCACCGCGGCCGTGCTCGGCGGCATCGGCTCGCTGCCCGGCGCGATGCTGGGCGGCCTTGCTGATCGGGCTGATCGAGACGCTTCTGGTCGGCCTATTTCTCGGTCGAGTACAAGGACGTCGCCGCCTTCTCGATCCTGATCGTGGTGCTGATCTTCCTGCCGACCGGCCTGCTCGGCCGGCCCGAAGTCGAGAAGGTCTGACGGGCGCAGCGTGAGCGCACCGCCCGCCGCCCCAATGGCAGCCTCGCGCGGCACCGGTCGCAGCGGCTTCATCCTCAAGAAGGCCGCTGATCAGCGCGCTGGTCGCCTTCGGCCTGTTTTCGCTGATGATCGGCGTGCGCACCGAGGCGGGCCCGCCGGCGGCGCTGACCTGCTGGACGCGGTTCGGCGACCTCGCCGCCATCGTCGCGGCCGTGTTCGGCGGCAGCATCGTCGTCGAATTGCTGCGGCAGTGGCTGGCGTCCGGTCGGCACCATCAGGGTGGTTCCGGCGCCGCGTGCAGTCGGCGCTTTCGCTCGCCGGCCGCCTGGTCGCGCCGGTGCTGCTCGTGTTCGCGCTCCTGGTGCCGGTCATCTTCTACGACGACCGCTACGTGCTCGACCTCGGCATCCTCGTGCTGACCTACGTGATGCTCGGCTGGGGGCTGAACATCGTGGTCGGCCTCGCCGGCCTGCTCGACCTCGGCTACGTCGCCTTCTACGCGGTCGGCGCCTATTCCTACGCGCTGCTGGCGACCAACTTCGGGCTGTCGTTCTGGATCTGCCTGCCGCTCGCCGGCATCCTCGCCGCGTTCTGGGGCGTCCTGCTCGGCTTCCCGGTGCTGCGGCTGCGCGGCGACTATCTCGCCATCGTCACGCTGGCCTTCGGCGAGATCATCCGCCTCGTGCTGCTCAACTGGCAGAGCGTCACCGGCGGGCCGAACGGCATCACCGGCATTCCCGCGCCCGTCCTTCTTCGGCATGCCGCTTTCACCGCCGGCGACGACGGGCTTCGCGGCCCTCTTCGGCCTCGAGTTCTCGCCGACCCACCGCATCGTCTTTCTGTTCTACCTGATCCTGGCGCTGGCGCTGCTGACCAACTGGGTCACGATCCGGCTGCGCCGGCTGCCGCTCGGCCGCGCCTGGGAGGCGCTGCGCGAGGACGAGATCGCCTGCCGCGCGCTCGGCATCAACACCACCACCACCAAGCTCACCGCGTTCGCGATCGGCGCGATGTTCGGCGGCTTCGCCGGCGCGTTCTTCGCGACGCGGCAGGGCTTCATCAGCCCGGAATCCTTCACCTTCCATGAATCGGCGCTGATCCTGGCGATCGTCGTGCTCGGCGGCATGGGCTCGCAGCTCGGCGTCGCGATCGCGGCGCTGGTGATGATCGGCGGCTTCGAGCTGTTCCGCGAGCTCGACCAGTACCGCATGCTGGTGTTCGGCATGGCGATGGTGCTGATCATGATCTGGCGGCCGCGCGGCCTGGTCGGCCACCGCGCGCCGACGGTGTTCCTGAAACAGAGCCAGGCCATCTCGTCCGACCTCGTCAAGGAGGGGCGCGGATGAGCGGCGGCCCCATCCTGGCCGTCGAGCGCCTGACCATGCGCTTCGGCGGCCTGGTCGCCGTCGACGACCTCTCCTTCACCGCGGAGCGCGGCGAGATCACCGCGCTGATCGGCCCGAACGGCGCCGGCAAGACCACCGTGTTCAACTGCATCACCGGCTTCTACAAGCCGACCTCCGGCACGATCCGGCTGACCCATGACGACGGCCACGCCATCCAGCTCGAGCGGCTCAACGACTTCCGCATCGCCAAGCTGGCGCGGGTCGCGCGCACCTTCCAGAATATCCGGCTGTTCCCCGGCATGACCGCGCTGGAGAACCTGATGGTCGCGCAGCACAACGCGCTGATGCGCGCCTCCGGGCTGACCTTTCTCGGCCTGATCGGCGCGCCGTCCTGCGCGCAGCGCCGAAGGGGCCGCGATCGACCTGGCGCGGACCTGGCTCGATCGCATCGGCCTGCTGGACCGCGCCGACGATGCCGCCGGCGACCTGCCCTATGGCGAGCAGCGGCGGCTCGAGATCGCGCGCGCGATGTGCACCGAGCCGGCGCTGCTCTGCCTCGACGAGCCGGCGGCCGGGCTGAACGCGCGCGAGAGCGCGAGCTTGAGCGAACTGCTGCTCTCGATCCGCGCCGACCATGGCACCTCGATCCTGCTGATCGAGCACGACATGTGCGTGGTGATGGAAATCTCCGACCAGCGTCGTGGTGCTCGACTACGGCGTCAAGATCGCCGACGGCACGCCGGAACAGGTCCGCGACGACCCGAAGGTGATCGCCGCCTATCTCGGCGTCGACGAGGACGAAGCCATCGCCGTGATGGAGAGCGGAGCGTGAGCCCGGCTCGATGGCGCCCCTGCTCGCGATCCGCGCGCCTGCGCGCGGCCTACGGCAAGATCGAGGCGCTCAAGGGCGTCGATCTCGACGTCCATGCCGGCGAGATCGTCACCCTGATCGGCGCCAACGGCGCCGGCAAGTCGACGCTGATGATGACGATCTGCGGCAATCCCCGCGCGCGCGCCGGCCGGATCGTGTTCGACGGCCACGACATCACCGACGTGCCGACCCACGAGATCGCGCGGCTGCGGCATCGCGCAGTCGCCGGAAGGCCGCCGCATCTTCCCGCGCATGACCGTGATGGAGAACCTGCAGATGGGCGCCGACGCGACCGACGCAGCGAGAGCGATCGAGCGAGCGGTCTCGAGCGCGTCTTCACGCTGTTCCCGCGGCTGAAGGAGCGCCTGACCCAGCGCGGCGGCACGCTGTCGGGCGGCGAGCAGCAGATGCTGGCGATCGGCCGCGCGCTGATGAGCCGCCCACGCCTGCTGCTGCTGGACGAACCGTCGCTCGGCCTGGCGCCGCTGATCGCGCGGCAGATCTTCGACGCCATCCGCGACGCTGAACCGCACGAGGACGGCCTGACCGTCCTGCTGGTCGAGCAGAACGCCTTCCATGCGCTGCAAGCTCGCGCATCGCGGCTATGTCATGGTCAACGGCCGGATCACCCTGGCGGGCACCGGCAGCGAACTGCTGGAGCGGCCGGAGATCCGCGCTGCCTATCTCGAAGGCGGCCGGCGGGAGTAACTCTCCCCGCCCCCGGCGGTGCTGCGGCAAGATGCGGCGAACGGACAGTGTTTTGCCCGAAAATTGCCGATGACTTCGCGGTAAAATCAGCCGACAATAGCGTGATTTTCGTACCCGGCCTGCCGGGTGCTTCCCGAAATCGACCTACCCGCGAGGATACCGCATGAAATCACTGAAACTCATCGGCCTGGCATTGGGCGCATCGTTGGCGCTGTCGACAACCGCGCTGGCACAGGACATCTCGATCGCAGTGGCCGGTCCGATGACCGGCGGCGAATCCGCGTTCGGCCGACAGATGAAGAACGGCGCCGAACAGGCGGTGGCCGACATCAACGCCGCCGGCGGCGTGCTCGGCAAGAAGCTCGCGCTCGAAGTCGGCGACGATGCCTGCGATCCCAAGCAGGCGCGCTCGGTCGCCGAGAAGTTCGCCAGCGCGAAGATGCCGTTCGTGGCCGGTCACTTCTGCTCGTCGTCGTCGATCCCGGCGTCGGAAGCCTATGCCGACGGCAACGTGCTGCAGATCACGCCGGCCTCGACCAACCCGCCCTTCACCGAGCGCAAGCTGTGGAACACGTTCCGCGTCTGCGGCCGCGACGACCAGCAGGGCGCGGTCGCCGGCGACTACATCGCCAAGAACTTCAAGGGCAAGAACGTCGCCATCCTTCACGACAAGTCGACCTACGGCAAAGGCCTCGCCGACGAAACCAAGAAGGCGCTGAACAAGGCCGGCATGACCGAGAAGATGTACGAAGCCTACACCAAGGGCGACAAGGACTTCACCGCGCTCGTCTCGCGGCTGAAGCGCGACAACATCGATCTCGTCTATGTCGGCGGCTACCACCCGGAAGCCGGCCTGATCCTGCGCCAGATGCGCGATCAGGGCCTGAAGACGCTGTTGATGGCGGGTGACGCGCTTGGACGACAAGGAGTTCGCCTCGATCACCGGTCCGGCCGCCGAAGGCACGCTGATCACCTTCGGCCCCGATCCGCGCAACAAGCCGACCGCAAGGCGATCGTGGAGAAGTTCAAGGCCAAGAACATCGATCCGGAAGGCTACACCCTCTACACCTATGCCGCGATGCAGATCTGGGCGCAGGCGGTGGCGAAGGCGAAGACCACCGATCCGAAGAAGGTCGTGGAGACCATCAAGGCCGGCGAGTGGGACACCGTGCTCGGCAAGCTTTCCTTCGATGCCAAGGGCGACATCAAGGTGATCGACTACGTGGTCTACAAGTGGGACGCCAAGGGCAACTACACCCAGATCAACACCAAGGGCTCGTGAACTCCCTCGTGAGTTCCTGATCTCAAACACACCCCTGCTTCAAACGCCCCGGCTCGCCGGGGCGTTTTTGTTCCTGCATTCACGAACTATTTTTTGTGCCGGAACCAATCGGTTCCCTGCGAGTTAAGGGGAACCCGGACCAAGGTTCCATGTCATTGAAGTCACGACCTAAACCGTTGTTCCAACTTGATCTGCGGATGGGCAGCCGGTTCTATGACGTGGCCTCACATCCCAGCCAACAGATTCGCGCGAACGGCCTCGAGGAAACACCATGAGTGATCTTTCCCCTGGAGCATCTCCTGCCGTTCGCCGTGTCGCGAAACGCAAACCGGCTGGCAACGGCGCGGTGGATCCACTGCAGGATCTGCTGCATGCCCTGCAGGCGATGCGGGCCGGCGACTTCTCCGTCCGCATGTCCGGCGACCAGCTCGGCATCGACGGCAAGATCGCCGACACCTTCAACGAGATCGTCGCCGCCAACCAGCGCATGGCGCAGCAGCTCGAGCGCGTCGGCCAGGTCGTCGGCCGCGAGGGCAAGACCCGGCAGCGCGTGCAAGTTCGGCCTTTCGAGCGGCGCCTGGGGCGAGATGGAAGGATCGGTCAACACGCTGATCGACGACCTGCTGTGGCCGACCACGCGAGGTGACGCGCGCCATCGCCGCCGTGGCGCAGGGCGACCTGCTGCAGACCGTGCGCCTCGACGTCGACGGCCGGCCGCTGAAGGGCGAGTTCCTGCGCTCGGCCACCATCGTCAACACCATGATCAAGCAGCTCGGCGTGTTCACCTCGGAGGTGACGCGCGTGGCGCGCGAGGTCGGCACCGAAGGCAAGCTCGGCGGCCAGGCGCAGGTGCCGGAGGTGACCGGCGTCTGGAAGGACCTGACCGAGAGCGTCAACTCGATGGCCATCAACCTGACCGCGCCAGGTGCGCAACATCGCCGACGTGACGATCGCGGTGGCCAACGGCGACCTGTCGAAGAAGATCACCGTCGACGTGCGCGGCGAAATCCTGCAGCTCAAGGAAGCCATCAACACGATGGTGGATCAGCTGCGCTCGTTCGCGTCGGAAGTGACGCGCGTGGCGCGCGAGGTCGGCACCGACGGCAAGCTCGGCGGCCAGGCGATCGTGCCGGGCGTCGCCGGCACCTGGAAGGACCTGACCGACTCCGTCAACGCGATGTGCGGCAACCTGACCGACCAGGTGCGCAACATCGCGCAGGTGACGACCGCCGTGGCGCGCGGCGACCTGTCGCGCAAGATCACCGTCGACGTGCGCGGCGAAATCCTCGAGCTGAAGGACACCATCAACACGATGGTGGACCAGCTCAACGCCTTCGCCTCGGAAGTGACGCGCGTGGCGCGCGAGGTCGGCACCGAAGGCAAGCTCGGCGGCCAGGCGCAGGTGCCCGGCGTCGCCGGCACCTGGAAGGACCTGACCGACAACGTCAACTTCATGGCGTCGAACCTGACCGCGCAGGTCCGCAACATCGCCGAGGTCGCGACCGCCATCGCCGGCGGCGACCTGTCGAAGAAGATCACCGTGAACGTGTCGGGCGAAATCCTGCAGCTGAAGGAAACCATCAACACGATGGTCGACCAGCTCAACGCCTTCGCCGGCGAAGTGACGCGCGTGGCGCGCGAGGTCGGCACCGAAGGCCGGCTCGGCGGCCAGGCCAACGTGCTCGGCGTCGCCGGCACCTGGAAGGACCTGACCGACAGCGTCAACTCGATGGCGTCGAACCTGACCGCGCAGGTGCGCAACATCGCCGAGGTGACGACCGCCATCGCCAACGGCGACCTGTCGAAGAAGATCACCGTCGACGTGCGCGGCGAAATCCTCGAGCTGAAGGACACCATCAACACGATGGTCGACCAGCTCAACGCCTTCGCCGGCGAAGTGACGCGCGTCGCGCGCGAGGTCGGCACCGAAGGCAAGCTCGGCGGCCAGGCGCTGGTGCGCGGCGTCGCCGGCACCTGGAAGGACCTGACCGACAGCGTCAACTCGATGGCGTCGAACCTGACCGGCCAGGTGCGCAACATCGCCGAGGTGGCGACCGCCGTGGCGCAGGGCGACCTGTCGAAGAAGATCACCGTCAACGTGTCGGGCGAAATCCTGCAGCTGAAGGAAACCATCAACACGATGGTGGACCAGCTCAACGCCTTCGCCGCGCGAAGTGACGCGCGTCGCGCGCGAGGTCGGCACCGAAGGCAAGCTCGGCGGCCAGGCCGAGGTGCCGGGCGTCGCCGGCACCTGGAAGGACCTGACCGACAGCGTCAACTCGATGGCCGGCAACCTGACCGGCCAGGTGCGCAACATCGCCGAAGTGGCGACCGCCATCGCCGGCGGCGACCTGTCGCGCAAGATCACCGTCGACGTGCGCGGCGAAATCCTTCAGCTGAAGGAAACGCTCAACACGATGGTCGACCAGCTCAACCGCTTCGCCGGCGAAGTGACGCGCGTGGCGCGCGAGGTCGGCACCGAAGGCCGGCTCGGCGGCCAGGCGAACGTGCCGGGCGTCGCCGGCACCTGGAAGGACCTGACCGACAACGTCAACTCGATGGCCGGCAACCTGACCGCCCAGGTCCGCAACATCGCCGAAGTGACCACCGCGGTGGCGCGCGGCGACCTGTCGCGCAAGATCACGGTCGACGTGAAGGGCGAAATTCTCGAGCTGAAGAACACCATCAACACGATGGTGGATCAGCTCAACGCCTTCGCCTCGGAAGTGACGCGCGTGGCGCGCGAGGTCGGCACCGAAGGCAAGCTCGGCGGCCAGGCGCAGGTGCCGGGCGTCGCCGGCACCTGGAAGGACCTGACCGACAACGTCAACTTCATGGCGTCGAACCTGACCGCGCAGGTGCGCAACATCGCCGAGGTCGCGACCGCCATCGCCGGCGGCGACCTGTCGAAGAAGATCACCGTCGACGTGCGCGGCGAGATCCTGCTGCTGAAGGAAACGCTGAACACGATGGTCGAGCAGCTGCGCTCCTTCGCCGCCGAAGTGACGCGCGTCGCGCGCGAGGTCGGCACCGAAGGCCGGCTCGGCGGCCAGGCGGTCGTGCCGGGCGTCGCCGGCACCTGGAAGGACCTGACCGACAACGTCAACCTGCTGGCGGCCAACCTCACCACCCAGGTGCGCAACATCGCCGAAGTGACCACCGCCGTGGCGCGCGGCGACCTGTCGCGCAAGATCACCGTCGACGTGAAGGGCGAAATCCTCGAGCTGAAGAACACCATCAACACCATGGTGGACCAGCTCAACGCCTTCGCCTCGGAAGTGACGCGCGTGGCGCGCGAAGTCGGCACCGAAGGCAAGCTCGGCGGTCAGGCGCAGGTGCCCGGCGTCGCCGGCACCTGGAAGGACCTGACCGACACCGTCAACGTCATGGCGGCGAACCTGACCGAGCAGGTGCGCGGCATCGTCAAGGTCGTGACCGCGGTCGCCAACGGCGACCTCAAGCAGAACCTGACCGTGAAGTCGAAGGGCGAGGTCGCGGCGCTCGCCGAAACCATCAACAACATGACCGACACGCTGGCGACCTTCGCCGATCAGGTGACGACGGTGGCGCGCGAGGTCGGCGTCGAAGGCCGCCTCGGCGGTCAGGCCAACGTGCCGGGCGCCGCCGGCACCTGGAAGGACCTGACCGGCAACGTCAACCTGCTGGCCGCCAACCTGACCACGCAGGTGCGCGCCATCGCCGAGGTGGCGACCGCCGTGACCAAGGGCGACCTGACGCGCTCGATTCAGGTCGATGCGCGCGGCGAGGTGGCCGAGCTCAAAGACAACATCAACACGATGATCGACAACCTGCGGCTCACCACCGACCGCAACACCGAGCAGGACTGGCTGAAGACCAACCTCGCGAAGTTCACCAACATGCTGCAGGGCCAGCGCGACCTGGCGACCGTCGGCCGGCTGCTGCTGTCCGAGCTGACGCCGCTGGTCAATGCGCAGCATGGGCGTCATCTACCAGATGGAGAGCGAGGACAGCGCCGCGACTGCAGCCTGCTGTCGGCCTATGCCGACGACGGCGCCAACGGCCATCCGCGAGCGTCGCAGCTCGGCGAAGGCCTGATCGGCCAGTGCGCGGTCGACAAGCGGCGCATGCTGATCGCCGACATGCCGGACGACGCGGTGCCGATCGGCTCGGCGCTGTTCAAGGTGGTGCCGCAGCAACGTCATCGTGCTGCCGGTGCTGTTCGAGAACCAGGTCAAGGCGGTGATCGAGCTTGCCTCGGTCAGCGCGTTCACCGACGCTGCAGATCGACGTTCCTCGAGCAGCTCACCGACCAGCATCGGCATCGTGCTCAACTCGCATCGAGGCGACGATGCAGACCGAAGGCCTGCTGCAAGCAGTCGCAGCAGCTCGCCGGCGAACTGCAGACGCAGCAGAGCGAACTGCAGCAGACCAACGAGCAGCTCGAGCAGAAGGCGCAGCAGCTCGCCGAGCGCAACGTCGAGGTGGAGCGCAAGAACCAGGAAATCGAGCAGGCCCGCCGCGCGCTCGAGGAAAAGGCGACCGAGCTGGCGCTGACCTCGAAGTACAAGTCCGAATTCCTGGCCAACATGTCGCACGAGCTGCGCACGCCGCTGAACAGCATCCTGATCCTCGGCCAGCAGCTCGCCGAAAATCCGGACGGCAATCTGACGGCCAAGCAGGTCGAATTCGCGCGCACCATCCACGGCGCCGGCACCGACCTGCTCAACCTGATCAGCGACATCCTCGACCTGTCGAAGATCGAGTCCGGCACGGTCACGGTCGATGCCGAGGAGATCCTGCTTCGCCAACCTGCTCGAGACGGTCGGGCGGCCGTTCCGGCACGAGGCCGAGAACCGGCAGCTGTCGTTCGACGTCGCAGGTCGACGCCGAATCTCGGCCGCAGCATCGTCACCGACTCCAAGCGCCTGCAGCAGGTGCTCAAGAACCTGCTGTCGAATGCCTTCAAGTTCACCGAGCAGGGCGGCGTGCGAGCTGACCGTCTCGGCCGCCGTCGGCGGCTGGAGCGCCGGAGCATCCGGTCCTCAGCCAGGCGCCGGCCGTCGTCGCGTTCGAGGTGTCCGACACCGGCATCGGCATTCCGCTGGAGAAGCAGAAGATCATCTTCGAGGCGTTCCAGCAGGCCGACGCCGGCACCAGCCGCAAATACGGCGGCACCGGCCTCGGCCTTGCCATCAGCCGCGAACTGGCGAGCCTGCTCGGCGGCGAAATCCAGCTGCGCAGCACGCCGGGCGTGGGCAGCACGTTCACGCTCTATCTGCCGCTGAAGTATGTCGGGCCCGACCGGTGCGCGGCGCGGCCGCGCTCGCCGCCGTCGGCCGCTGCAGGTCCCTGCGCTGCCGACTGCCGCGACCGCAGGAACGCGTCGTCGAGCAGATCCCGGACGACCGGCTCGACATCGAGCCCGGCGATACCATCCTGCTGATCGTCGAGGACGATCCGCACTATGCGCGCATCCTCGTCGATCTCGCGCGCGACAAGGGCTTCAAGGTGCTGGTCGCCGATGCGCGGCGCCGACGCGCTCGAGCTCGCCAAGCAGTACCAGCCGACGGCGGTCTCGCTCGACGTGTTCCTGCCCGACATGCTCGGCTGGACCGTGCTCAGCCAGCTCAAGCAGAATCCGCTGACGCGGCACATTCCGGTGCAGATCATCACGCTCGACGAGGACCGCCAGCATGCGCTGGCGCGCGGCGCGTTCTCCTTCGTCACCAAGCCGACGACGACCGAGGGCGTCGAGCGCGGCGCTGGCGCGGATCAAGGAATACGCCAGGCCGCGGCGCAAGCGCCTGCTGGTCGTCGAGGACAACGCGGCCGAGCAGATGAGCATCCGCGAACTGCTCGGCCACGACGACATCGAGATCGTCACGGCGGGCACCGGCGCCGACGGCGCTGGCGACGCTGCGCGACAACCCGTGCGACTGCGTCGTGCTCGATCTGCGGCTGCCGGACATGACCGGCTTCGAGGTGCTGGACGAAATCCGCGACGACGACGTCGCTGTCGGACGTGCCGGTCGTGGTGTTCACCGGCCGGGAGCTGTCGGCCGAGGAGGACGCGCAGCTGCACACCATGGCGCGCAGCATCGTCGTCAAGGGCGTCGAATTGCCGGAGCGGCTGCTCGACGAGACCGCGCTGTTCCTGCACCGCGTGGTCACCGACCTGCCGGCCGAGAAGCAGCGGATGCTCGAGCGGCTCAACAGCTCCGACGAGGATCTGGTCGGCCGGACCGTGCTGCTGGTCGACGACGACGCGCGCAACATCTTCGCGCTCTCGCAGCGTGCTGGAACGGCGCGGCATGAAGGTGCTGACCGCGACCACCGGCCGCGAGGCGATCGCGCTGGTCGAGATCGACACCCGAACTCGCGATCGTGCTGATGGACATCATGATGCCGGAAATGGACGGCTATCAGACGATCGGCAGTGATCCGGCAGAAGCCGGCGTTCCGGCGGCTGCCGATCATCGCGCTGACGGCCAAGGCGATGAAGGGCGACCGCGAGAAGTGCCTGGAGGCCGGCGCGTCCGACTATCTGGCCAAGCCGGTCAACACCGAGCAGCTGCTGCTCGGCGCTGCGCATGTGGCTGCATCGCTAGAGCGACATGCAGATGCATCGGACCAAGAGAAGGTCAACATTCTGCTGGTCGACGATCAGCCGGCGAAGCTGCTGAGCTACGAGGTCATCCTGCAGGAGCTCGGCGAGAACCTGATCAAGGCGTCGTCGGGCCGCGAGGCGCTGGAGCATCTGCTGAAGAACGAGGTCGCCGTCATCCTGGTCGATGTCTGCATGCCGGAGCTCGACGGCTTCGAGCTGGCCGCGATGATCCGCGAGCATCCGCGGTTCCAGAAGACCGCGATCATCTTCATCTCGGCGATCCAGCTGACCGACATCGACCGGCTGCGCGGCTACGAAATGGGCGCGGTCGACTACGTGCCGGTGCCGGTCGTGCCGGAAGTGCTGCGCGCCAAGGTCAAGGTGTTCGCCGAGCTGCTATCGCAAGACCCGGCAGCTCGAAGCGCTCAATGCCGAGCTCGAGCGATCGCGTCGCCGAGCGCACCGCCGAACTCGAGGCGTCGACACGCACGGCTGCGCGAAAGCGAGCAGCGCCGCAGCCTGGCGCTCGCGGCCGGCCAGATGGGCTCCTGGGACTGGGACTGGGTCAACGGCGACTGCGATGTGGGACGAGGGCAATTCCGCATCTTCGGCGTCGATCCCAGGCACGTTCGAGGTCACCGCCGATCGAACGTCCAGCGCATTCGCTGCATCCGGACGATCCGATGCAACTGCGCAAGGCGGTCGCACCAGTTCACGAAGGGCATCAAATCGTACGAGGCCGAGTTCCGGATCATGCGTCCCGACGGCGAGGTGCGCTGGTGCGTCGGCACGGCCGCCGCCACGCTCGACAGGCCGGCCAGCGTCATCCGCGTCAGCGGCGTCACCGTCGACATCACCGAGCGCAAGGAGGCCGAGGAGCGGCAGAACCTGCTGGCGCGCGAGGTCGATCACCGCGCCAAGAACGCGCTCGCGCTCGTGCAATCGATCGTTCGCCTGACGCGTGGCGAGAACGTGAAGAGCTATATCCGTCGGTCGAAGGACGCATCGATGCGCTCGCGCGGGTGCACACGATGCTTTCGCTGTCGCGCTGGCAAGGCGCCGAGATCAGGAGGCTGGTCGACGAGGAACTGGCCCCCTACGCCAGCGGCGACCAGATCAGATTGTCGGGCCCCGAGGTTCAACTGGAGCCGGCGACGGCGCAGACGCTGGCGCTGGCGACGCACGAACTCGTCACCAATGCGGCAAAGTACGGCGCGCTGTCGGCGTTGTCAGGCCGGCTGTCGGTGGATTGGGAGGAGCAGACTGACCGCCTGAGAATTATATGGTCGGAAACCGGCGGCCCGCGGGTCGAGACGCCGGCATCGCGGGGGTTCGGAACGCGCAGCGTAATCGCCAGCATCGAATCACAGCTCGGCGGCGAGGCGGAATTCGACTGGCGTCCGGAAGGCCTGGTATGCCGCCTCTCGGTCCCGCTGCTGCCGCGAAAACTGACGCCTGGCCCGGCGTCGCGACGTGACGCCGGCACCGAGGGCAGCGGCCTGAGATTGGCCGAACATTAGGGTCGACGCTGCCTCGTCGATTCCGACGTGCTCAAGGCCCCAAAGCCGAGGGGACACGGGTAATTGGCGGGCGCAGTTGAAGCATTTTCCACGGCTGGTATATCCGTGAGATGAACCAGCCTGACGGATCGCTCCCTTGAAAAATCTCCTCACCGATGTCGCCGGCGTTCGCGTCGGTCACGCCGACGATGCAGCGCTTGCTTCCGGCGTTACCGCGATCCTGTTCGACAGCCCTGCCGTGGCGTCGATCGACGTACGTGGCGGCGGACCCGGTCTTCGGGAGGACGCCCTGCTGCAGCCTGAGAACACAGTCGAGGCGATCGATGCGATTGCACTCTCCGGCGGCTCGGCGCTCGGACTGGACGCAGCAGGCGGCGTTCAGGCCTGGCTTGCCGAACGGGGACGCGGGCTGCGGGTACGCGACGCCGTGATCCCGATCGTCCCCGGGGCGATCTGCTTCGATCTGCTCAACGGCGGCAACAAGGCGTGGGGACGTTTTCCGCCCTATCGCGATCTCGGTTATGCCGCGGCGCAGGCCGCGAGCGTTGATTTCGCGCTGGGCAGCGTCGGCGCCGGCCTCGGCGCCACCACCGCCAACCTCAAGGGCGGCCTCGGCTCGGCCTCCGCGCAAACCGACGGCGGCGTCACGGTCGCAGCGCTCGCCGTGGTCAACGCCGTCGGCAGCGTCACCGTCGGCGACGGACCATGGTTCTGGGCCGCGCCATACGAGCTGAACAATGAATTCGGCGGACGCGGGCTGCCGGCATCGTTCACGCCCGACATGCTAAAGGCGCGGATCAAGGGCGGTCCGGACGCGACAGCGTCGGAAAACACCACGCTGGTGGTCGTGGTTACCGACGCCGTGCTGACCAAGGCGCAGGCCAAGCGGCTGGCGATGATCGCGCAGACCGGAATGGCCCGCGCGATCTATCCCGTGCATGCCCCGCTGGACGGCGACGTGGTGTTCGCCGCCGCCACCGGCAAGAAGCCGGTCGATCCCCTGTTCGGGCTCACCGAACTTGGGATGGTCGCCGCCAATACGGTCGCGCGCGCGATCGCCCGCGGCGTGCATTCTGCGACCGCGCTGCCCTTTCTGGGCGCGCTACCGGCGTGGGGGGATCGCTTCGGTTAGGTCGCAGTCCGAAGGATCGTCGCCGGGTCTCGTGTTCAGGCGCTCATCGAAACCGAAGCGGTAGTGGCCGATGAAATCGCCTGGGCTTGTCGCTGAATCATCTTCTCGATGAAATTGTAGGACGACGTCGCGGCGCTCGACGAGCTTGCGCTCGCGGGCTGCGTCATCGTCACTTTCGATCCGTCCGCATAGGTCAGCGACGTCGTCACCGAGCCGTCGCTGTTGGTGACGGTGGAACTGGTGGCGCCCTGCAGGGCCTGCGCGAACGGATCGGAATCGGATCCGCCGCTGTCGTCGGCCTCATGCTCGTGGCGTTGATGTCCCTTGCCCTTCAGCGCCGACGCCAGTTCCTTGAGGGTGACCGAACCGTCGCCGTCCGCGTCGAGCTTGCCGAATACCTTGTCGGCCTGCGCCAGGTTGGTGCCGCCGGCGCCGAGCGCTTCCTCGAATTCTTCCTTGGTGATCTTGCCGTCACTGTCGCCGTCGATCTGCGCAAACAGGTCCTTCATCGCGCTGGAGCGGCTCTTGGATGCCGTGGCTGACGCGGACTGGCTCTGCGCATCGAGCAGCGCGCTCATCGTCTGCGGCGATATTTGCGACCACCCTTTGCCGGCGCCCGTGCTGGCCCCCGCGGTGGATGTCGCGCCCGAGGACAACAGGTCGAATGGACTAGAAGCGTTCTGGCTGGCACCGGTGGATTGCGCGGACGACGACTTCGACGACGTCAGCGCCTTGAGGGCGTCGATGGCCGACGACGCAGCGCCCAAAGCAAAGAACATGGCAGAACTCCAGACAGCGCCGCGCGGGAAACGCGGCCGACAGCTCGTGCCATGTGATCAGCAAGCGTCATGCCATGACGAAAAACCCAATGAAACCGGGCATTCCTGCGCTTGCGTCGATGCCAGGGGCCCGGCAATAGCTGCCTGTCGCGGCAGATTTTTCCGCCCACAGGAAGCCACTGCAGCTGCATTGCTCCCGGTCGCCCTGCATGTTACGCGGAGCCGTTCGCCCCTTTTGGAAGGGTTTGGGAAGCGCCCATGTCTCAGCCATTCGCGTCACGTCCCCTCGTCATCGCGCCGTCGATCCTCGCTGCGGATTTCGCCAGACTTGGCGAAGAGGTCCGCGCGGTCGATGCGGCCGGCGCCGACTGGATCCATCTCGACGTGATGGATGGACATTTCGTACCCAACATTTCCTACGGGCCCGACGTGATCAAGGCGATGCGCCCGCACACGAAGAAGATCTTCGACGCGCATTTGATGATCTCGCCCTGCGACCCCTATCTCGAAGCCTTCGCCAAGGCCGGCTGCGATCACATCACCGTCCATGCCGAGGCCGGCCCGCATCTGCATCGCTCGCTGCAGGCGATCCGCGCGCTCGGCAAGAAGGCGGGCGTTTCGCTCAACCCGGGCACGCCCGCAAGCGCGATCGAATATGTCATCGACCTGATCGATCTGGTGCTGGTCATGTCGGTCAATCCCGGCTTCGGCGGCCAGGCCTTCATCAAGTCGGCGCTCGGCAAGATCAGCGATATCCGCGCGATGACGGCGGGCCGCCCGATCGACATCGAGGTCGATGGCGGCGTCGGGCCTGATGTCTCGGGCCAGTTGGCCGCTGCCGGCGCCAATGCGCTGGTCGCGGGCTCGGCGGTGTTCAAGGGCGGCACGGTCGAATCCTTACAAGGCCAATATTTCAGCGATCCGCAACGCCGCGGCGCTGGCGCGCGGCGAAGCGATCTGACCGGTCTGCCCGGCCCGCCCCGCGCGCCGAACCATTCCCGCGCCGGCGCGACCAACGGCCATGGATGAAATTCGATCCACGCATATTTTCGGCCCAGTTGCGGCGGCTTCTGAATGAATCGCTTGAACCCGGTGAGCGCGTGCTGTGGTCCGCGCAGCCCGACGGCGTCGCCCGCATGATGATGTGGCGGTTGCTGTGGTGGATCGGATTACCGTGGCTTGCGCTGACCGCCATCGCGGCATCGAAGGGCTGGATCGGCGAGGCCTTCGCGTTCCTGCTGATGACCGGGATCATGATGGTCACCGCCCCGTTCGTGATGCTGCTCTACGACCTGCAGACGCTTTGCGCGATCACCAATCGCCGCGCATTGATCGTGCGAACGGCCTGGGGCAGGCGCAGCGTGACCGGAACGAATTTCAAGAACATGGACGCAACGTTCGAAGTACAGGATATCGGCCGCGGCGCCGGCCACCTCAATTTCGCCTCGGGTATCTCGACCAAATCTCCGGACGCCGACTACACCGGACGCTACGGCTTTCGCTGCATTCGCGACCCTGGCCGCGTCGGCGATATTCTGCAGCGCGCGCGACGCCGTGTCCTGACCCCGGCCTGATTGCCACACCCGGACCGCAATCCGAAAGCTCCACGCTGTGGCCACAAAGTTTCATGCTCCGGCCACAAAGGCCGGCCAGCATTCAGGCGCTCCACCAACGGAACGGGATTATGATCAAGGCCACCATCGCCGCTGCCACGCTCTTGCTGCTCGCCCCATCCGTCGCGTCGGCGCAGCGCGCAGGTGATGCCGCGCTCGGCGCATTGGCCGGCGCCGTCGTGCTGGGGCCAGTTGGGGCAGTCGCCGGGGCCTTCGTCGGCTATTCGGCCGGGCCTTCGATCTCGCGGTCGTGGGGTCTGGAGGGCTCGCGCTCGTCGCCGCGCCGCAAGCAGGCTTCGCGAGACGGCGTACGCGGGGCACGGGCGGAAGCCACGACCAGCGAGGCACCGAGGCCCGCAGGTCAGGCGCGCCCGGCTCCCGCGCGGGCTGCTGCCAAGCCGTCATTCCCGCCGGTGCAGACGCTCGATTGAGTGCCACTGGCGCCACGCTACGGCGCGTCACTTTCGCTCTGAACCACCGCCAGCGTCGATCGCGGCGGCCGCACCACGGTCACCGTGCAGGCGGCTTCCGCTGCCACCTTTGATGAGACGCTGCCGAGCAGCGTGCGCAGCATCGAACTCTGCCGCGCGCCGATCACGATGTGATCGACCTGATTGACCCGGGTGAATTCGAGGATCGCCGAGGCGGGATCGACCGCCTCGAGCACATGCACCGTGAGGCGGCCCTGGTCGAGTTCCAGCGGCGAGGCCCAATGCCGGAGCGCGACAAGGCGATTGATATGCTTGTTGTTGCCCTCCTCGTCGAGCGTCCGGTCGATGGTGATGAGCCCGAGCTTGAGCACATGCAGGCAGGCGAGCCGCGCGGACGGCAGGGTCGTCAGCAATTGCGCGGCGGCGCGGCGCAAATACTCGTTGAGCGTTCCCGAGCCTTCCTCAATATCGAGCGCGACCACCACGATCGGCCCCGAAGCCAGTTGCGCCGCGACGTCCGATTTCGGCTTCGGCAGGGTCTCGCTGCGATTGAAGCGGCGGCGCCATACCGTGCTGAGCGGATCGCGCCGCAGCCGCTCCGAACGCGCCGTCAGTTTGACCTGATCGGGATACGCGAGGTCGAACGCCAGTTGGGAGGCCGTCGGATGCCGCCAGACCGGTTCGATCTCCAGGCACCGCAGCACGATTTCCTGCAGCCCAGGCGGTCGAGCAATTCGTGG
>CAWGLP010000005.1:0-194899 GCA_963823485.1 uncultured Alphaproteobacteria bacterium | reverse complement strand
TGGTGATGGTCGACCGTTCGGCCCTCTACAAGGGCAAGCCGGTCAAGGCGTTGACCGAGGGCAAGCTCGGCAATGGCGGCCGCAACAACACCGGCCGTATTACGGTGCGCTTCCGTGGCGGTGGCCACAAGAAGGCCTACCGCATGGTCGACTTCAAGCGGAACAAGGTCGACGTTCCCGCGGTCGTCGAGCGGCTCGAATACGATCCGAACCGCACCGCGTTCATCGCGCTGATCAAGTATCAGGACGGCGAGCAGGCCTACATCCTGGCGCCGCAGCGTCTGGCTGCGGGCGACACCGTGGTCGCCGGCAACTATGTCGACGTGAAGCCCGGAAATGTCATGCCGCTCGGCAACATGCCGGTCGGCACCATCGTCCACAACATCGAGATGAAGATCGGCAAGGGTGGCCAGATCGCCCGCTCCGCCGGCACCTACGCCCAGATCGTCGGACGCGACCAGGATTACGTCATTCTGCGCCTGAACTCGGGCGAGCAGCGCTTGGTGCACGGCCGTTGCCGCGGCACCATCGGTGCGGTGTCGAACCCCGATCACATGAATATCTCGATCGGCAAGGCCGGCCGCACCCGCTGGCTGGGCTGGCGTCCGCACAACCGCGGCGTCGTCATGAACCCGATCGACCATCCGCACGGCGGCGGCGAAGGCCGCACCTCGGGCGGCCGCCACCCGGTCACGCCGTGGGGCAAGCCGACCAAGGGCAAGAAGACCCGGTCGAACAAGTCGACCAATCAATTCATCCTCCTAAGCCGCCACAAGCGGAAGAAGTAAGGAAAGCCGGACATGGTTCGTTCAGTCTGGAAAGGCCCGTTCGTCGAAGGCTCCCTGCTCAAGAAGGCAGATGCCGCACGCGCGTCCGGCCGTCACGACGTCATCAAGATCTGGAGCCGCCGCTCGACCATCCTGCCGCAATTCGTCGGCCTGACGTTCGGCGTCTACAACGGCCAGAAGCATGTGCCGGTTTCGGTCAACGAGGAAATGGTAGGTCACAAGTTCGGCGAGTTCTCGCCGACCCGTACCTTCCATGGCCATTCTGGCGACAAGAAAGCCAAGAAGGCTTGAGGAATAGACGATGAGCAAACCAAAGCGCGAACGTGTCCTCGCGGACAACGAGGCCAAGGCGGTTGCCCGGATGCTGCGCGTTAGCCCGCAGAAGCTCAATCTTGTCGCGCAGTTGATCCGCGGCCGGAAGGCTTCGGCTGCGCTGGCCGACCTGCAGTTCTCGCGCAAGCGGATCGCGGTCGACGTGAAGAAGTGCCTGGAATTGGCGATCGCCAACGCCGAAAACAACCATGACCTCGAGGTCGACGATCTCGTCGTCGCCGAGGCCCATGTCGGCAACGGCCTCGTGATGAAGCGTTTTGCACCGCGCGGCCGTGGCCGCTCGGGTCGTGTGTATAAACCGTTCTCGCACCTGACAATCGTGGTTCGTCAGGTCGAGGCCGAGGCTGGCGCCTAAGGCGCGGGAGAGAACGATGGGTCAAAAGATCAATCCAATCGGACTTCGTCTCGGCATCAACCGGACGTGGGATTCGCGCTGGTTCGCCGGCAAGAACGAGTACGGCAAGCTGCTGCACGAGGACGTCAAGATCCGCGAGATCCTGCACAAGGAGCTCAAGCAGGCGGCCGTCGCCCGCATCGTGATCGAGCGTCCGCACAAGAAGTGCCGCGTGACGATCCATTCGGCGCGTCCCGGCGTCGTGATCGGCAAGAAGGGCGCCGACATCGACAAGCTGCGCAAGCGCGTCGCCGACATCACGGCTTCCGACGTCGTCATCAACATCGTCGAAATCCGCAAGCCGGAACTCGACGCCACCCTGGTCGCCGAATTGATCGCCCAGCAGCTCGAGCGCCGCGTCGCTTTCCGCCGCGCCATGAAGCGCGCGGTGCAGTCGGCGATGCGTCTCGGCGCCGAAGGCATCCGCATCAACTGCTCGGGCCGTCTCGGCGGCGCCGAAATCGCGCGCATGGAATGGTATCGCGAAGGTCGCGTGCCGCTGCACACGCTGCGCGCCGATATCGATTACGGCGTGGCGACCGCGTTCACGACGTTCGGTACCTGCGGCGTCAAGGTCTGGATCTTCAAGGGCGAGATCCTCGAGCACGATCCGATGGCCCAGGACAAGAAGATGGCCGAAGGCGACAATACGCGGCCGCGCCGCGACGCTGCGTGAGAGATCAGAGAAGGTTTGAGGGCTTAAAGCCATGATGCAACCAAAGAAAACGAAGTTCCGGAAGGCGCATAAGGGCCGTATCCACGGCGTTGCGACTTCGGGTGCGACGTTGTCGTTCGGTCAATTCGGCCTGAAGGCGATGGCGCCCGAGCGCATCACCGCCCGCCAGATCGAAGCCGCGCGCCGCGCGCTGACCCGTCACATGAAGCGCGCCGGCCGCGTCTGGATCCGCGTGTTCCCGGACCTGCCGGTGTCGAAGAAGCCCGCCGAAGTCCGCATGGGCTCGGGCAAGGGTACGCCGGAATTGTGGGTGGCGCGGGTCAAGCCCGGCCGCGTGATTTTCGAGATCGACGGCGTGACGGTGCAGACCGCCAAGGAAGCGCTGTCGCTCGCCGCCGCCAAGCTGCCGATCAAGACGCGCTTCGTCGCGCGCATTGCGGAGTAATCGTCATGGCCGAGATGAAGACCGCCGACATTCGCGCAATGAGCGACGACCAGAGGGATGACGCCGTCCTCAACCTGAAGAAGGAGCGCTTCAACCTGCGCTTCCAGCGCGCCACCGGGCAGCTCGAGAACACCTCGCGGCTGCGCGAAGCCCGCCGCGATATCGCCCGCATCAAGACCATCGCCGCGCAGACGCGCGCGAAGAAGAAGTAAGAGGCCAGCTATGCCGAAACGTACCCTGCAGGGCGTAGTCGTCAGCGACAAGCAAGCCAAGACCGTGGTTGTGCGCGTCGATCGCCGCTTCACCCATCCGATCTACAAGAAGACGATCCGCCGTTCCAAGAACTACCACGCGCACGACGAGAACAGCCAGTTCAAGCCGGGCGACATGGTGTGGATCGAGGAAAGCAAGCCGATCTCGAAGTTGAAGCGCTGGACCGTGGTCCGGGGCGAGCAGAAGAAAACGGCCTGAGGATCGTCCGGCCAGGCCGGATGAACTGTCAGGAAAATTTTAGGCGCTAATTCGAGCGCATCAGAAAGAGGACGAGGTGCATCAATGATTTAGATGCAGACCAACCTCGACGTGGCCGACAATTCAGGCGCACGCCGTGTCATGTGCATCAAGGTGCTGGGGGGCTCCAAGCGCCGCTATGCCACCGTGGGCGACGTTATCGTCGTGTCGATCAAGGAAGCGATTCCGCGCGGCAAGGTGAAGAAGGGCGACGTGATGAAGGCCGTCGTGGTGCGGGTCCGCAAGGACATCCGCCGCGCCGACGGTTCGGTCATCCGTTTCGACCGCAACGCCGCCGTGCTGATCAACAACCAGTCGGAGCCGGTCGGCACCCGTATCTTCGGGCCGGTGCCGCGCGAGCTGCGCGCCAAGAACCACATGAAGATCATCTCGCTTGCGCCGGAGGTGCTGTGATGGCTGCCAAGATCCGGAAAGGCGACAAGGTCATCGTGCTGAACGGCCGCGACAAGGGCCGCACCGGCGAAGTTTTTGAAGTCCGCCCCGCCGAGAACAAGGCGCTGGTGCGCGGCGTCAATCTGGTGAAGCGTCACCAGAAGCAGACACAGAACCAGGAAGGCGGCATCATCTCCAAGGAGTTGCCGATCCACCTGTCCAACATCGCCTATGTCGGCAAGGACGGAAAGCCGACCCGCGTGGGCTTCAAGATTCAGGCTGATGGCAAGAAGGTACGCATTGCCAAGAGCTCGGGAGCAGAGATCGATGGCTGATACCGCTTACACGCCGCGCCTGCGCGCGGAGTATGACAAGAGCATTCGCGGCAAGCTGACCGAACAGTTCGGCTACGCCAACGTCATGCAGGTGCCGCGCCTGGAGAAGGTCGTGCTCAACATGGGCGTCGGCGATGCGGTCAACGACCGCAAGAAGGCCGAGGTTGCGGCCGGCGAAATGTCGCAGATTGCCGGCCAGAAGGCGATTGTGACCTATTCGCGGATCGCGATCTCGACCTTCAAGCTGCGCGAGAACCAGCCGATCGGCTGCAAGGTCACGCTGCGCAAGGCCAAGATGTACGAGTTCATCGACCGCCTGGTGAACGTGGCGCTGCCGCGCGTGCGCGACTTCCGCGGCCTCAACCCGAAGAGCTTCGACGGTCGCGGCAACTATTCGCTCGGCCTGAAAGAGCACATCATTTTCCCCGAGATCGATTTCGACAAGGTTTCGGAAGCCCGCGGCATGGACATCACGGTCTGCACCACGGCGAAGACCGACGACGAGGCGCGTGCCTTGTTGACCGCATTCAATTTCCCGTTCCGGCAGTGAGACGCAGCTAGAGCCTCTCAAACGCGGAAACCCAGGAGCCAAGCATGGCAAAGAAGAGTTCGATCGAGAAGAACAACCGGCGCAAGCGGATGACCAAGAACGCCGCGCCTGCGCGCGCGAAGCTGAAGGCAATCATCGCCGACAAGACCAAGCCGATGGAAGAGCGGTTTGCGGCGACGCTGAAGCTTGCCGAGATGCCGCGCAATTCGTCGGCAACCCGCATCCGCAATCGCTGCGAGCTGACCGGCCGTCCGCGCTCGAATTACCGCAAGAACAAGCTTTCCCGCATCGCGCTGCGTGAACTCGGCTCCAAGGGCCTGGTTCCCGGGCTCGTGAAGTCGAGCTGGTAAGGAGGGTCGTCAAGATGTCAACGCACGATCCGATCAGCGATCTCATCACCCGCATCCGCAACGCGCAGATGCGTTCGAAGTCCAAGGTCTCGACCCCGGGCTCGAAGATGCGCGCCAGCGTGCTCGAGGTGCTGAAGTCCGAAGGCTACATCCGCGGCTACGCCAGCGTCGAACACGCTTCCGGCCGCAGCGAGCTCGAGATCGAGCTGAAATATTTCGACGGCGAGCCCGTCATCCGCGAGATCGAGCGGGTGTCGAAGCCGGGCCGCCGGGTTTACGCTTCGGTGAAGAACCTGCCGCGCGTGAACAACGGTCTAGGCATTTCGGTTTTGTCGACACCGAAGGGAGTCATGGCCGACCACGACGCGCGAGACGCGAATGTGGGCGGCGAAGTTCTCTTCACGGTGTTCTGAGGAAGGATTTGAAGCCATGTCACGTGTTGGCAAGCGGCCTGTTGCGATCCCGTCCGGTGTGACGGCGAGCGTCGAAGGGCAGACCGTCAAGGTGAAGGGGCCGAAGGGCCAGCTTCAGTTCGTCGTTCATGACGACGTCGAGGTGAAGTTCGAGGACGGCGCGGTCAAGGTCGCGCCGAAGCTGGAGACCAATCGCGCCCAGGCGATGTACGGCACCGCGCGCGCGCAGGTCGCCAACCTGGTCGAGGGCGTCACCAAGGGTTTCGAGAAGAAGCTCGAGATCACCGGCGTCGGCTACCGCGCTGCGCTGCAGGGCAAGAATCTGCAACTCGCGCTCGGCTACAGCCACGACGTCGTCTACGCGATCCCGGAAGGCATCACCATCGTGGTGCCGAAGCCGACCGAGATCACGATCACGGGCACCGATTCCCAGCGCGTCGGCCAGGTCGCCGCCGAGATCCGCGCCTACCGTCCGCCGGAGCCCTACAAGGGCAAGGGCGTGAAGTACGCCAACGAATTCATCTTCCGCAAGGAAGGCAAGAAGAAGTAACGGAGCCGGTCATGTCACTCAAGGTCACGAATGCCCGGCGCAAGCAGCGAGTGCGCAACTCGCTGCGCCGGTCTGCCAATGGACGTCCGCGTCTGTCGGTGTTCCGTTCGTCGAAGCACATCTACGCCCAGGTCATCGACGACCTGAAGGGCGAGACGCTGGCTTCCGCCTCGTCGCTGGAAAAGACCATGCGCGAGGGCGGCAACACCGGCGCCAACATCGATGCGGCCAAGGCCGTCGGCAAGCTGCTGGCGGAGCGCGCCGTGAAGAAGGGCGTCAAGGAAGTGGTGTTCGATCGCGGCAGCTATCTCTACCACGGGCGCGTCAAGGCGCTCGCGGATGCGGCCCGCGAGAGCGGACTGAGCTTCTAACGAACCGGTTTTGGATAATTACGAGGACAGGGGCTTTACTCCCCTAAAGATTGGAAAACACCATGGCAGGTGAACGCGAACGCGGCGGACGCGAACGGAGCAGGGATCGCGAGGAGCGCGACAGCGAGTTCGTCGACAAGCTCGTCCACATCAATCGCGTGGCGAAGGTCGTCAAGGGCGGCAAGCGCTTCGGCTTTGCGGCGCTGGTCGTGATCGGCGACCAGAAGGGCCGGGTCGGTTTCGGCCACGGCAAGGCGCGCGAAGTGCCCGAGGCGATCCGCAAGGCGACCGAGTCGGCGAAGCGCAATTTGACGCGCGTTGCCCTGCGCGAAGGCCGAACGCTGCATCACGACATCGCCGGCCGTCACGGCGCCGGCCGCGTCTACCTGCGTGCGGCTCCGGCCGGTACCGGCATCATCGCCGGCGGCCCGATGCGCGCGGTGTTCGAAACGCTCGGCATCCAGGACGTGGTGGCGAAGTCGATCGGCTCGTCGAATCCCTACAACATGGTTCGCGCGACCTTCGACGCGCTGAAGCACCAGGATTCGCCGCGCTCGGTGGCGGCAGCGCCGCAACATCAAGGTGTCTACGCTGCAGTCGCGCCGCGTCGGCGGCGACGCCGAACTGGTGGCTGAATAACCGGCGCGATTAGAGCGCTATTTGGAGTTCAAGACGATGGCCAAGGCCGCAAAGACGATCAAGGTCGAGCAGACCGGCAGCGCAATCCGCCGCCACCACTCGCAGCGTGCGACGCTGATCGGCCTCAAGCTCAACAAGATCGGTCGTGTCACCGAGCTGCAGGACACGCCTGCTATTCGCGGCATGATCAACAAGGTTCAACATCTCGTCCGCATCGTCGACGAGAAGTAAGTCAGGCAAGATGGAAGCATGATCCCGAATAGCGGGGGCCGGTTTCCGGTCAAGATCATGCTTCAAGGACAAGGAAGCTAACGATGAAGCTCAGCGATATCGCCGACAACGCCGGCTCGCGCAAGAAGCGCATGCGCGTCGGCCGTGGCATCGGTTCGGGCAAGGGCAAGACGTCGGGCCGCGGCGGCAAGGGCCAGACCGCGCGTTCGGGCGTGCGCATCAAGGGCTTCGAGGGCGGTCAGATGCCGCTGCACCGGCGGCTGCCGAAGCGCGGCTTCAACAACATCTTCCGGCTCGACTTCGCCGAGATCAATCTCGACCGACTGCAGGAGGCTGTCGACGCCAAGCTGGTCGACGCCAACGAAACGGTCACCGTCGAATTGCTGGTCAAGGCCGGCGTGGTCCGTCGCGCCAAGGACGGCCTGCGGCTGCTCGGCCGTGGCGAACTCAAGGCCAAGCTCGCGATCGAGGTGCATGGCGCCTCGAAGTCCGCCGTTGCGGCGGTCGAGAAGGCCGGCGGCACCGTGAAGATCCTGGCTCCGGCCAAGAAGGAAGAAGGCGAGGCCGCGTAACATCTGCGTCATTGCCCGTTTGCCGCGGGCAATTCGCACGATAGAACAATGGACTTATCGAAGCCGAGCACCAAATAATGTCCGGCGTCTGCCGATCGCCCAGGGACGGGAGACGGCGTGAGGGGCGGCGGGAGAAAGCCTGAACATGGTCTCAGCAGCAGAACAACTTGCGGCAAACCTCAATTTCTCCGCGCTCGGCAAGGCCGATGAACTGAAGAAGCGCATCTGGTTCACGCTGGGTGCGCTGCTTGTTTATCGGCTCGGCACCTATATCCCGCTGCCCGGCATCGATCCCGCGGTCTGGGAGCAGGTGTTCAAGTCGCAGGCCGGCGGCATTCTCGGCATGTTCAACATGTTCGCCGGCGGCGGCATCAACCGCATGGCGATCTTCGCGCTGAACATCATGCCGTACATCTCGGCATCGATCATTATCCAGCTTCTGACCACCGTATCGCCCAAGCTCGAAGCGCTGAAGAAGGAAGGCGAGGCGGGCCGCAAGACGCTGAACCAGTATACCCGCTACCTGACGGTAATCCTCGCCACGTTCCAGGCCTACGGCATCGCGGTCGGCCTTCAGGGCGCCGGCAACGTCGTCAGCGAGCCCGGCATGTTCTTCCTGCTTTCGACCACGGTCACGCTGACGGGCGGCACCATGTTCCTGATGTGGCTCGGCGAGCAGATTACCTCGCGCGGCATCGGCAACGGCATTTCGCTGATCATTCTGGCCGGCATCGTCGCCGAGCTGCCGTCGGCGCTTGCCAATATGCTGGAACTGGGGCGCCAGGGCGCGCTGTCGACCGCCTTGATCCTGGTCGTGATCGTGATGGCGGTCGCTGTGATCGCCTTCATCGTGTTCATGGAGCGCGCGCAGCGGCGGCTTCTGATCCAGTATCCGAAGCGCCAGGTCGGCAACAAGATGTTCGAGGGCCAGTCCTCACATCTGCCGCTCAAGCTCAACACCTCGGGCGTGATCCCGCCGATCTTCGCCTCGTCGTTGTTGCTGCTGCCGGCCACGGTTGCGAACTTCAACGCCGGTCAGGGCCCCGAGTGGTTCCAGTGGCTCAACACGCAGCTCAGCCACGGCCGTCCGCTGTTCCTGTTCCTGTATCTGTCGCTGATCGTGTTCTTCGCCTTCTTCTACACCGCGATCGTGTTCAACCCGACCGAGACCGCCGACAATCTCAAGAAGCATGGCGGCTTCATTCCGGGCATTCGTCCCGGTGAACGTACGGCCGAATATATCGATTACGTGCTGTCGCGGATCACGGTGCTGGGCGCGGTCTATTTGGCGATCGTCTGTCTCATTCCCGAAATTCTGATTTCCTACGCCTCCGTGCCTTTCTATTTTGGCGGCACGTCGCTCCTGATCGTGGTCAGCGTGACCATGGATACGGTGGCGCAGGTGCAGGGCTATCTGCTCGCCCACCAGTATGAGGGGCTGATCAGGAAGTCCAAGCTCAAGGGCCGCCGCCGCTGACCGGCGGAAGCGCTGCGGTCTGAAACTCAAAAATAAGGTGTGCGGTCTTTCGCTCACCAAGCCGGGGGGCGAATAGTCATGAGATTGATCCTTTTGGGACCGCCGGGCGCGGGCAAGGGGACCCAGGCGCAGCGGCTGGTCGAGAAATATGGCATCGTCCAGCTTTCGACCGGGGACATGCTGCGTGCGGCCGTTGCGGCGCAAACGCCGGTCGGCCTGCAGGCCAAGGACATCATGGCGAGCGGGGCCTTGGTGCCGGACGAGATCGTGATCGGGATCATCTCCGATCGCCTCGACCAGCCCGACATGAAGAACGGCTTTATTCTCGACGGTTTCCCGCGCACGGTGCCGCAGGCGGCCGCGCTCGACGAGTTGCTCAAGGCAAAGCGAATCAAGCTCGACGCGGTGATCGAATTGCGCGTCAACGAAAGTGCGCTGTTGGATCGCGTGGAGACGCGGGTGGCCGAGATGCGGGCTCGCGGCGAGGAAGTGCGGGCCGACGACACCCCGGAAGTGCTGTCGAAGCGGCTGGCTAGCTACCGCTCGCAGACGGAACCGCTGATTCACTATTATTCCGAGCGGCGGAAGCTTGCGACCGTCGACGGGATGATGGCCATCGAGCACGTCACCGGGGAAATTAACCGGATCCTGTCGGCGCTCACCGAAGCGGAACCCAAGGCCGAATCCAAGGCCGCGGCTCCGGCCAGGAAGGCCGCCGGGGCCAGCCGGAAGGCCACCGGGCCTGCAGCCAAAAAGGCGGCCAAAACCGCCCGGAAACCCGCGAAAAAGGCCCGGAAGGCCGCCAAGCCGGCCGCCAAGGGCCCGAAAAAGACCGCCGCCAAGAAGGCGACCAGGAAGACAACCAGGAAAGCAGGCCGCAAGGCCGTCGCCGCCAGCCGGGGAAAGCCGGCCCGCAAGGCCAAAAAGGCGGCAAAAAAGACCGTCCGGAAGGCTGCGAAAAAGGTCACGAAAAGGCGAGCTAAACGCTAGGGACGGTTGACGAAACCGAGTTGAATCCTTTAATAAGCCCGCATCCAAGTCGGATAGTTTTTGACGATGCCGGGCCCCAAAGTAGATGAGGGGAAGGGCGTCGTGTTCGCGTTTGCGGACACCAGCCCGAGTTATCAAGCACTTAAGGCCGCTCCATCAGGGATCGGCGACAGGAGAGAAGTCCGTGGCCCGTATCGCCGGCGTGAATATCCCGACCAACAAGCGCGTTCTGATCGCGCTCCAGTACATCCATGGCATCGGCCAGAAGAACGCGGCCGAGATCGTCGAGAAGGTCAAGATCCCTCTGGATCGTCGCGTCAGCCAGTTGAGCGACCAGGAAGTTCTGCAGATCCGCGAAGTGATCGACCGCGACTATCTGGTCGAGGGCGACCTTCGCCGCGAGACCGGCATCAACATCAAACGCCTGATGGACCTCGGCTGCTATCGCGGCCTGCGTCATCGTCGCGGCCTGCCGGTGCGCGGCCAGCGCACCCACACCAACGCGCGCACGCGCAAGGGCCCGGCCAAGTCGATCGCCGGCAAGAAGAAGTAATTCGGCGAATAGCGAACAGGGAGTGGCGAATAGTTTCCATTCGCTACCCGCCATTCGCTGCTTGCATTTTTAGGTGTAGCCGCTGGCACTACGGCGGCGTTTGAGATCACAGGAAAGGTTTTAGGTAATGGGCAAGGAAGCCACCCGCGTACGCCGCCGCGAGCGCAAGAACATCGCCTCCGGCATCGCGCACGTGAATTCGTCGTTCAACAACACGACCATCACCATCACCGATGCGCAGGGCAACACCATTGCCTGGTCCTCAGCCGGCACGATGGGCTTCAAGGGCTCGCGCAAGTCGACTCCCTATGCCGCGCAGGTTGCGGCCGAAGACGTTTCCAAGAAGGCGCAGGAACACGGCATGCGCACGCTGGAAGTGGAAGTTGCCGGCCCCGGTTCGGGCCGTGAATTGGCGCTTCGTGCGCTGCAGGCGGCGGGCTTCACCGTGACGTCGATCCGCGACGTGACCACGATCCCGCACAATGGTTGCCGTCCGCGCAAGCGCCGGCGGGTTTGATATCCGATTGCGGGCGGTTCTGCCGCCCGCGATTGTTTTTGGAATTTGTGCGCGGACTGATCCGCGATCTCCAGCGCCAGTGATCTGAATGCAGATCGACTGGCCGGTCCATTGACCCGAAGGGGTGACAAAGTGACGATCCAGAAAAATTGGCAAGAACTCATTCGACCGAACAAGCTGCAGGTAACGCCGGGCACCGATGCGACCCGGTTTGCGACCGTCGTCGCCGAGCCGCTCGAGCGCGGCTTCGGCCAGACGCTGGGTAACGCGCTGCGCCGCATCCTGCTGTCGTCGCTGCAGGGCGCAGCGGTGCAGTCGGTGCATATCGACGGCGTGCTGCACGAGTTCTCCTCGATCGCGGGCGTTCGCGAGGACGTCACCGACATCGTGCTCAACATCAAGGACATCGCGATCAAGATGCAGGGCGAAGGCCCCAAGCGTATGGTCGTGAAGAAGTCGGGTCCGGGCGCCGTCACCGCCGGCGACATCCAGACCGTTGGCGACGTCGTGGTGCTCAATCCCGACCTGCAGATCTGCACGCTGGACGAGGGCGCGGAAATCCGCATGGAGTTCACGGTCGCTTCCGGCAAGGGCTACGTCGCCGCCGAGCGTAACCGGCCCGAGGATGCGCCGATCGGCCTGATCCCGGTCGACAGCCTGTTCTCGCCCGTGCGCAAGGTCTCCTACAAGGTCGAGAACACCCGCGAGGGCCAGATCCTCGATTACGACAAGCTGACCATGACGATCGAGACCAACGGCGCGATCACGCCGGAAGACGCGGTGGCCTATGCCGCGCGCATCCTGCAGGATCAGCTCAACGTGTTCGTCAATTTCGAAGAGCCGCGCAAGGAAGTGGCGCAGGAGATCATTCCGGATCTCGCGTTCAACCCGGCCTTCCTCAAGAAGGTGGACGAGCTCGAATTGTCGGTGCGTTCGGCGAACTGCCTGAAGAACGACAACATCGTCTACATCGGCGACCTCGTGCAGAAGTCCGAAGCGGAAATGCTCCGCACCCCGAACTTCGGCCGCAAGTCGCTGAACGAGATCAAGGAAGTGCTGGCCCAGATGGGTCTGCATCTCGGCATGGAAGTGCCGGGCTGGCCGCCCGAGAACATCGACGAACTGGCCAAGCGCTTCGAGGATCATTACTGAGCGAATGGGGAATGGCGAATAGGGAGGAACCTGCTCGCCATTCGCTACTCGCTACCCAGGGCGAACGCAGGCAGCCCACCTGAGCAACAAGTCCGACGAACCGTCGCGACCAATGGAATTCAAGGAATACGAAAATGCGTCACGGCAAGGTTCATCGTAAGCTCAACCGCACCGCCGAGCACCGCCGCGCGATGTTCGCCAATATGTGCGCGGCGCTGATCAAGCACGAGCAGATCGTCACCACGCTGCCGAAGGCGAAGGAATTGCGCCCGATCGTCGAGAAGCTGGTTACGCTTGGCAAGAAGGGCGGGCTCGCCATGCGCCGTCAGGCGATCTCCGAGATGCGCGACAAGGATCAGGTCAGGAAGCTGTTCGACACGCTGGCCCCCCGCTACAAGGACCGCCAGGGCGGCTACACCCGCATCATCAAGGCGGGCTTCCGCTACGGCGACAATGCGCCGATGGCGGTGATCGAGTTCGTCGACCGCGACGTCGATGCCAAGGGCCAGGACTCCGGTCCGGTGCAGGAAAAGTCCGCCGAGGCGGCGTAAGCTTCCCAAATCAGATTTGAAAAGCGGCGCCTCGGGCGCCGCTTTTTTGTTCGAGAGTCGTGGGGCGGCACGCTTCGCTTTGCCTACCCTGCAACCCGTCGCGGTTACCAGCGACGATAGTGGGCGCGGTAGAAGCGCGGGCCGCCGCCGTAGTACCGTGCACCGCCGTAGTACCGGGCGCCGCCATAGTATCGCGGACCGCCGTAGTAGGCGTAGGCCGGGCGGATCACGCGGCGATAGCGAACCACGGGGGCTCCGTAATAGCCTCCGCCGTAGTAGGCCGGAGCGTATCCGCCGCCATAGCCATAACCGCCGTAATAGGCTGGGGCGTACCCACCACCGTAGTAGCCGGGGCCGTAACCGCCATAATACCCGTAGCCGGGGCCGTAGGCATATGCGTTAGACGCCAGCCCGCCGATCACCGCGCCCGCAATCAGCCCGCCGGCCACCGCCGGAAAGAATCCGCCGCGGCCGTAATAACGGGCTTCCGCCGGGGCAGGGGCCGCGACGGCAGCGATTCCAAGCGTCGCCGCGAGCGCCAAAACCAAAGGTGCCTTCCTCATGGATTACTCCTCTTCCGTAAGACAGACGCCGAACATGTTACATTCAAGCGTGGCTTGTTCTTCCTGAGAACCGAGACTGACCCAACACATTCGAGTGAAGTTCGTTGCCCAGGGCAGGCTTCCAAACGGCTTTGGCGGCAGATTTAATTCTGATGAACGTGCGTTCATGTACGCCGGCCAGCGGATCCGCGGGCCGGTCGCACCTCGCGCCGCCGCCTACCAGCCCTCCAGCACGATCTTGCCGCGGGATTTGCCGCTTTCCAGCAGAGCGTGCGCGCGCTTCAGATTGGCAGCGTTGATGGTTCCAAACGTCTGGTCGAGCGTGGTGCGCAGCACGCCCTTGTCGATGAGATCGGCGACGTCGTTGAGCAGATGATGCTGGGCGATCATGTCGGGTGTCTGGAACGACGAGCGCGTGAACATCGATTCCCAGTGGACCGATATCGCCTTGCCCTTGAAGGCGGAAACCGTGAATTCCGGCGGATCGTCGATCAGGCCGAACTTGCCCTGCGGCGCCATCAGATCGGCGATCGCCTTGTAGTGCTGGTCGGTAAAGGTCAGGCTTGCGACCAGCGCCACCGGCGGCAGCTTCAGCTTCTCGATCTGCTCCTTCATCGGCCTGGCGTGATCGATCACGGCATGCGCGCCGAGATCGAGACACCATTTTTGCGATTCCGGCCGCGTCGCGGTCGCAACCACCGTGAGCCCGGTGAGGCGGCGCGCGAGCTGGATCAGGATCGAGCCGACGCCGCCGGCGCCGCCGGTGATCAGCAGCGTGCGCGCATCAGAGACTCTTTCCCGGCACCGCGCCGAGCCGGTCGAACAGCAGTTCCCATGCGGTGATCGAGGTCAGCGGCAGCGCAGCCGCCTGCGCGAACGACAGCGACTTTGGCTTGCGGCCGACGATGCGTTCGTCGACCAAATGAAACTCCGAATTGGTGCCCTGGCGCTGGATCGAGCCGGCGTAGAACACTTCGTCACCTGCCTTGAACAGCGTGACATCGGGACCCACCGCGTCGACGATGCCGGCGGCGTCGTAGCCCAGGATCTTGGTTTCGCCCTCGGGCGGTGCGGCGCGCTTGCGGACCTTGTAGTCGACCGGATTTGCCGAGATCGCCTTCACCGCGACGCGGATGTCGCGGCCTTTCGGTTCCGGTTTGGCGGTCTCGAAATCGATCAGCGATTCCGCGTTCTCGATGGGGAGGGATTTCCTGTAGCCGACGGCCTTCATGCCCGTGTCTCCTGCCTGCGTGAGTGGTTGGCTGCTTACCTGTCGTGCTGGCGTCAACTTGGCAAGTACTGTAAATTGGGGGAACTAGTCCCTGTTTGTATACTATTGAGAAAACCTCGATGAAGCGGCGGAATTTTGCCCAGCGTCCCGGCTGCGCGGTCGAGGCCACGCTCGATCTGATCGACGGCAAGTGGAAGGGAGTGATCCTGTTTCACCTTCAGGCCGGCACCCAGCGCTTCGGCGAGTTGCGGCGGCGCATGCCCGGGATTACCCAGCGTATGCTGACCAAGCAGCTCCGCGCGCTGGAGGACGACAAGCTCGTGATCCGCAAGGTCTATGCCGAGGTGCCGCCGCGGGTCGAATATGCCCTGTCGGAAGTCGGCGAGAGCCTGCGCCCGGTCATCGACACGCTGCGGGCATGGGGCGAAAGCCATCGCGACAGCTTATCCTGCGCGGAAGCGCCGGAAAGCGTCGAACCGGCCGGGCGCGCGGCCTGAAAGCAAAGCGGGGAGCGAGCGGCGGTGCCGCTCGCCGGCTTTTGCGTTTCGCGGGGCAGGTCAGAACGCGAACTGGGTCCGCATGGCGAACGCGTCAAAGCTTGAGCCGGTGTCCGCCGTGCTGATCGGGCTCGCCTGCCTGTCGACGGTGCCGTGCAGGTAGTTGAACATGAAGCGGATGTTGCCGTTGACGTACCAGTTCAGCGCGGCGGTATAGACGGTCTGCCGTCCACCCGCGATGCCGGTTGCCGTTCCGAGCTGATTGTTCAGGTCGATCATGCTCACGCGTCCGGCGATTTCCCAGGCGCCCCAGCCGCCGCCGTCGAGCGAGAACGGGTGCGCCGGCTTGATGCCGCTATAGGAGGCCGACGCCGGATTGTAGACATGAGTCTCGCCCGTCAATACGTATCCGGCTTGCGCATAGCCGCCCTGGAATCTCAGGCTAGGCGCACCGAAGGGCGGCAGGCCGGTATTCGCGCTGCGATCGACATTGTACCAGTAATACTCGCCCTGCACGATCAGCGGGCCATAGGTTGCCGCCGCTTCGACGCTGTAGACCTGCGCGCCCGAGGCGTTCGCGATGGCGCTGGTCGATATCAGCGTCGTCGGATCGAGGCGCAACTCGGGTCGGTCGCTGAGCGTGACCGTCTGCGCTTGTGTCACGAGATTGCGCGGTGGTTGGATCAGCCACTGTGCATCGACGCCGATATGCAGCGAGTAATCCTTGCCGCTGATCGGATTGCCTGCAACGCGGGCGACCGCGCCATATTGCTCGGTCGTGCCGGCCGGCGTGACGCTGGACGCGGAGTGGATCGCGCCCGTGGACGGTCCGGTGACATAGCCACCCGCCCACAACGCGTCATTCCACCAGCGCGCGCCAACGGCTGAACGGAAGTCACCGGCCGCGATGTTGGTCGCAATGACGTTTGCCGAGGAGCGCTCCATGAACAGGATGTCATTGGAGCTTGTGGCTTCATCGAGCGTGTAGGGCACATCCATGATGCCGGCTTCGATCGCCATCTTGCCGCCGAACGGCTTCAGCCCGGTATAGCTCAGATAGGCGTTCTCGACGCCGGAGACGCCGCCGCCCGGCAGTGATCCCGGCGCCGATCCCCCGAAGCCGTCGGAAGAGCCGCCGAAGTCGTAGACCAGCGCGAAATTCCAGTCGCTGAGGAATTTGCCGGCGACGCCGATGCGTGCGCGCCGGACATTCTGACCGCTGTCGAGCTTCTGCGGCAACGTCCCTGCCGTGTTGGGACGAAAGTCGTAGCCGCCGACGTCCCAGTGCAGGCGGCTCGTGATTGCCACGCAGTTCTGCTGGTCGGCGGTGCAGATCGTCGGCCGATTGTTTGGCATCGTTACCACAACGCCGGACGGCGCGACCGGTCCCTTGACCGGAATCGCGGCGTTGGCGGCTGTGACCCTCGCGGCCTTTGCGTCCGCCGCCTTCGCATTGGCGTTTGCGGCGGCTGCGGTCGCGGAATTGGCGTTGGTCTGCTTCTGCAGCTTGTCGAGCTTCTGCTCCATGAGGCGCAGTTGCTGCTTCAATACGGCAATTTCCGCGTCATGGTTGCTTGCCGATTGCGCATTGGCTTGCGAGGCAACCATTGCTCCGATCAATCCTGCCGCCGTCGCGGCACCAATTGTGGCCTTGAACATGGGGTACATCCTTTCGTCCGGTCTGTAGTTCGCCGCTCACGCCGGGTACGATCTCCGGCCGCAGCAAATGGCCGCGCGCAACTCGCATACTCGATCGCAAAGGCGACTCGTCGCTGATCGAAACGCGCTCCCAACCAATCTAGGACGCGTGGATGACGCAACGAGCATCTGGCTATTGCTGCGCTGAGGAAGTTCGTGAATGTTGCAAGGAAGCCACATGACGATCGCTAATATGATATCAGTCATGTCACGGATGCGCCGGCTCGCCGGCAGCCCGGATTCGACAACGGCGTTGGTTGGCTGATGCTCCCGCGAGGGGACGGAAAACGGCGGTCCGGTCTTCTATTGCCGCTGCGAAAAGCCTACATTGCGCCAATCATCGCCAGAGGGTTTGCATGTTCCGGTTTACACCTTTCGCCGCCACGATAATCGCGGGTCTTTCCGTATTTTGCGCAGGCTCCACCTCGGCGCAGGAACGCCGCGTGCCGTCCTCGGGCGCGGAACTGCGGCTGTCCTACGCGCCGATCGTGCAGCGGGTGCAGCCCGCGGTGGTGAACGTCTATGCCGGCAAGACGGTGCAGACCCGCAACCCGCTGCTGGACGATCCGATCTTTCGCCGCTTTTTCGGCGTGCCGGGGCAGCAGCCCGAGCAGATGCAGCGTTCGCTCGGCTCGGGCGTGATGGTCGATTCCTCCGGCCTCGTCGTCACCAACAATCACGTCATCGAGGGCGCCGACCAGGTGAAGATCTCGCTCGCCGACAAGCGCGAGTTCGAGGCCGAGATCGTGCTCAAGGACAGCCGCACCGACCTGGCGGTGCTGCGGATCAAGGAATCCAAGGAGAAGTTCGCGACGCTGGATTTTGCCAATTCCGACGAGTTGCTGGTCGGCGACGTCGTGCTGGCGATCGGCAATCCGTTCGGCGTCGGCCAGACCGTCACCCATGGCATCGTCTCGGCGCTGGCCCGCACCAAGGTCGGCATCACCGACTACCAGTTCTTCATCCAGACCGACGCCGCGATCAATCCCGGCAATTCCGGCGGCGCGCTGGTCGACATGACCGGCAAGCTGGTCGGCATCAACACCGCGATCTTCTCGCGCTCCGGCGGCTCGCAGGGCATCGGCTTTGCGATTCCCGCCAACATGGTCCGGGTCGTGGTGGCCTCCGCCAAGAGCGGCGGCAAGGCCGTCAAGCGGCCGTGGCTCGGCGCCAAGCTGCAGGCGGTGACGCCCGAAATCGCCGAGACGCTGGGGCTCAAACTGCCGAACGGCGCACTGGTCGCGAACGTGGCGCCGAACAGCCCGGCCGCCGCGCGCCGGCCTGAAGCCTTCTGACCTCATTGTCGCGATCGAAGGGCAGGGCATCGACGATCCCAACGCGTTCGATTATCGCTTCGCCACCCGGCAGCTTGGCGGCTCAGCCCAGATCGACGTGCAGCGTGCCGGCAAGACGGTCAAGTTGACGGTGGCGCTGGAGACCGCGCCTGACACCAACCGGGAAGAGATCATGCTCACCGCGCGCTCGCCTTTCCAGGGTGCGAAGGTGGCCAATATATCGCCTGCGGTGGCCGATGAACTGCATCTGGATTCCCAGACCGAAGGCGTCGTGGTGGTCGATCTCGAGGACGGCGGAACGGCGGCCAGCGTCGGATTCCAGAAGGGCGACATCATCCTTGCGGTCAACAACCAGAAGATCGGCAAGACCAGCGATCTAGACAAGGCGTCGAAAGTCGCGTCCAGGCTCTGGCGCATCGTCGTGGTTCGCGGCGGCCAGCAGATCAACGTGACGCTGGGCGGATGAGCCCGAAGTCCAGCTCACGAGGCGGGGCTGCCAATCTCTTTGCTGCGGCAGGGATGGAGCACGACGCGCCGCATCCGCTGCCGGACCGGCTGCGCCCGCGCACGCTTGCCGACGTCGTCGGACAGGATCACATCCTCGGTCCCGACGGTGCGCTGACGCGCATGCTGGAAACGCGTACGCTCGGCTCGCTGGTGTTCTGGGGCCCGCCCGGCACCGGCAAGACCACGGTGGCGCGGCTGCTGGCGGATGCCACCGAACTGCATTTCGAACAGATATCCGCGGTGTTTTCCGGCGTCGCCGACCTGAAGAAGGTGTTCGATGCGGCGCGCGCCCGGCGCGAGATGGGCAAGGGCACGCTGTTGTTCGTCGACGAGGTGCATCGCTTCAACCGCGCCCAGCAGGATTCGTTTCTGCCCGTGATGGAAGACGGCACCGTGGTGCTGGTCGGCGCTACCACCGAGAACCCGTCGTTCGAACTCAACGCCGCGCTTCTGTCGCGGGCGCGGGTGCTGGTGTTTCATTCGCTCGATCCGGCCGCGATCGAAAAACTCTACGCGCATGCCGAGAAGGTCGAGGGCAGGAAACTCCCGCTCGATGCGGAAGCACGCGCCGTGCTGGTGCGGATGGCCGATGGCGACGGCCGTGCCGCGCTGACACTGGCCGAAGAGGTCTGGCGCGCCGCCCGCAAGGATGAGATGTTCGATGCCGCGCAATTGCAGGACATCCTGCAGCGCCGCGCGCCGATCTACGACAAGTCCGCCGACGGCCATTACAATCTGATCTCGGCGCTGCACAAGTCGGTGCGCGGCTCCGATCCGGATGCGGCGCTGTATTATCTCGCGCGGATGCTGGATGCCGGCGAGGATCCGCTGTTCCTGGCGCGGCGCGTGGTGCGCATGGCGATCGAGGACATCGGCCTTGCCGATCCGCAGGCGCTGGTGATCTGCAACGCCGCCAAGGATGCCTTTGACTTCCTCGGTCATCCCGAGGGCGAACTCGCGATCGCGCAGGCTGTGATCTATCTCGCCACCGCGCCGAAATCCAACGCCGCCTACAAGGCGTTCGGAGCGGCAATGCGTACGGCAAAGGAGGGCGGCTCGCTGCTGCCGCCGAAGCATATTTTGAACTCGCCGACCAAGCTGATGAAGTCGGAAGGCTATGGCTCCGGTTACGAATACGACCACGATGCGCCCGACGCCTTCTCCGGCCAGGACTATTTCCCGGAAGCGCTGGGCCGGCAGACCTTCTACGATCCGCCCGATCGCGGCTTCGAGCGCGAAATCCGTAAGCGGCTGGATTACTGGGCCCGGCTGCGCAAGGAACGGGAGTGAGGCCAGCGCGAATGATGAATTGCAGAAACCATCTTGGGCAGGCGGCCATCGCCGGTGCACTGATGCTGGCATCGACATTTGCCGCCGTCGCCGAAACCGTCGAGGTTGCGCCGGGCGTACAGGTGACGAAGCGCAGCTATGCCGCGCCGATCAACGAACAGCCGTTCTTCGGATTCGCGGCCAAGGATTCGGCGCAGCAGGCCGCCGATGCAAACTTCGTCAACGCCATCATTCAGGCCGCCGGCACCCGCGAGAAAGCTTTTGAGGAAACCACCAAGCGCGGCTGGCGCGCCGTCAATGCCGGCCGGATGGGCGAGGCCGCGCAGCGGTTCAATCAGGCTTATCTGATTTCGCCCGAGCAGAGCGCTGTCTATCAGGGTTTTGCGGCGGTCGCGCAGGCACGGTTCAAGGACATCGATGCCGCGGAGGAACTGTTCAAGATCGCGCTCAAGCAGCCGCAACCGATGAAAGCGCTGAACGCAGATTACGGACGCCTGCTGCTGATCGCCAAACGGCCGAAAGACGCGCAGCCGGTATTGGAGCAGGCGGTCAAGGATGCGCCTGACTTCGCCGATGCCTGGACCAATCTCGCCTGGGCGCGTTTCCAGAATGGCGACCAGGCAGCGGCCTGCGCCGCCGCGGAGGAAGCCGCCAAACAACGTCCGTCCGCCAATTCCGCCAGCGATCTGACCGCGGTGAGAGACCGCGCGCAGTGCAAGTAGCGGCCGCTATTCGGCGTTCTCCCGGCACGGCGCGAGCGGGATGCCAATGGACACCCCGCTCAGAAACATCAGCTCGCTTTTGCGGGCGAGGCCGCGCGCATCCAGCCAAGGATGGCGTCGAGCCTCGCGACCACGTCTCTGGTCTCCAGGATCTGCTGCATCTTTTCGATTCCGACTTCCATGAGCTGAACAACGACATCGGCGAACACGCCCGGCTCGCGCGCGTAGCGGTACAGCGATTGCGGCGGCGCCGAACTGGCAAAACCCTGGTACGCCTCGAAGATTTCGCGCGTGCGGATGAAGGCATCCGCGTCCAAGGCACGTGTCTCTTCGATCGTCGCGACTTCGGCCGCCAGGAAGTCGCCATCGATCGGTCGCGCGATAGCGGCTCGTTCGGAGCAGGAAACCTTCACGCGAAGGTTTCCTTCCGGCGTCTCCACGCGGTGTATGATGTCGGCGATGACGCCGACTGAGTACAATGCGTCGAAGCCCGGATCATCGTCATCCGGCCGCTTCTGGGTGACCACCAGAAGCCGTCCGCCGCTGCTGGCGGCACTCTCGATCGCTCGACGCGTCTTCTCGCGCCCGACAAAGATCGGCGAAATCAGTTGCGGGAAGAACACGACGTCTCGCATCGGCGCGACCGGAATGACGGTGCCGGCACCGGGTGATTGGGCGGACGATTTGCCGGGCCGAACTGCAATGGGGCGGCTCGACTGAATGGCGGCCGATAATACGTTCCAGTCGTGAAAGCCCAAAGTCCTGGCGACCAGTTCCAGGCTTTCGCTGTGGCTGACGGAGATCGATTTGACTTTCAGCGCATCGCGCAGCGTCTGCGCCATGGCCTTGGCATCGCGGAAATCGCGCATCGGATAACCTCTGCTTCAAGCGAACGAGAATTGGTCAGGTGCTTGCGTTGCTGACTCGTTCGCCGGTGCAAAGGAGGCCGGGAGCGGCTCGATACGTTCACCAGACCCAAAAGGGTGCAAGCAGCGGGTCGTATCCACCCGGCAAAAACATGCACCCCGCCTATCAGGCTGTCAACATGGCCCCCGACCTCGTGCGAAGCTGCGTCCCCCGGCTGATTTGCCCGATTTTGCCGTGACGATTTGCTGTATTTACGCTACCCAACCGCTTGAACTCCGGAGCCGCACCAACCATGAGCCGTCGCGTCAAGAGACCTCTCCGCCCGGCGGGTGACCGCCCGAAGGGCGCACGTCCTTATCGGGGCTCGCAGGCCGAGCGGCCTCCAGCGCATCGTCCAGGCGGAAAGCCGCCGGCGCGGTTTCCGGCCGCGCCACCACGTGCGGCGAGGCCTTTCGTGCCTGAGCCCGAGAAGGTTGCACCCGAGCCGCCGCCGCTGCCGACCAAAGTTCAGACCGTCGTCGTCACCGCCGACGAGAACAACATGCGCGTCGACCGCTTTCTCGAGGCGCGCTTTCCGGGGCTTTCGTTCTCCCACATCCAGCGCATCGTCCGGAAGGGCGAACTGCGCGTCAACGGCAAGCGGGCCGACAGCAAGGACCGGATCGAGGAGGGGCAGAGCATTCGCATTCCGCCGCTCAAGCTCGATACGCCGAAGGTGGCGGGAAAGCTCTCGGAAGCCGCGACCAAGACGCTGCAAGCGATCAAGGACATGATCCTCTATGAGGATGCCGACGTCATGGTGCTGAACAAGCCCGCGGGCCTTGCCGTGCAGGGCGGCTCCGGCATCACGCGAAATGTCGACGACATGCTCGAAGTGATGCGCGACGCCAAAGGCCAGAAGCCGCGGCTGGTGCATCGGCTGGACAGGGAAACCTCGGGCTGTCTCTTGATTGCAAAGACCCGTTTTGCCGCGACCGCCCTGACCGGCTCGTTCCGCCACCGCTCCGCGCGAAAAATCTACTGGGCGCTGGTGGCGGGCGTGCCGAAGCCGAAGCAGGGCCGCATCTCGACCTACCTCGCCAAGGAAGAGAGCGACGACGACACCATCATGCGGGTCGCCAAACACGGCGACGAGGGCGCCAGCCACGCGGTGACGTATTACGCCGTCGTCGAAACCTCGGCGCAGAAGCTTGCGTGGGTGTCGCTGAAGCCGGTCACCGGCCGAACCCATCAGTTGCGCGCGCATATGGCCCATATCGATCACGCCATCGTCGGCGATCCCAAATATTTCAACAAGGAGAACTGGGATCTGCCCGGCGGGCTGCAGAACCGCCTGCATCTTCTGGCACGGCGGATCGTGATCCCGCATCCGCGCGGCGGCTTCATCGATGCGACCGCGCCGTTGCCGCCGCACATGCTGCAATCCTGGAATTCTGCTCGGGCTCGAGCACGACCGGTTCGACCCGATCGAGAACGCGCCGGAGGAATAGCCTTCGTCACCGCCGGAATTGCGCGAGGAACAGGCGCAGGGAATCATGCGGGCTTTCGATGTCCGCAATGACCCAGCCTTCCGCGCCCTTGACGACGATGAAATTGAGCGTGACGGCACGGCCCCGATTGTCGAAGGAAACCGTGACATAGGTCTTGTCGAACTGCTTGCGCAGGATCGCGATCGAGACCGGGCCGAGTTTCCAGACAGGGCTCTGCACCAGAAAATCGTATGGCGCATCGCGAGGGGCGGTCCACGCGTTGCGCAGGCTCGGATCGAAGAACCTGGCTGGCGGTCGCATCGTCGCGCGGCAATCCCCTCGAAAGTTCGGCCGCGCCGTCGCCGTAATGGGCATAGACGTTGCGGATCAGCGATTCCGGCGAGCGGAACCCGGCCTGCGCCGGGTGGACGGCGAGCCCTGCCAGCGCAGCCAGGAGCGCAATATGTCGCCGTAACCTGCTCATCGGCTTTATTTGCATCGCCCCATATCGTATTGTCAGCGCTAGATTATCACCGGGTGCCGAAAGCTGAAATGCGCGAACTGTTCGATGAAGTCGCCGGCCAATCGCCGTTCGATCCGGAGGAGGCGGTGCGCCGTGCCTCGCGCACCCCGCAGCGCAAGCGGTTCTACAAGGAAGCCGGCATCGCGGAAGCCGATGGCGGTTTTGCCGTAACACTCGACGGCAAGCCGATCCGCACGCCTTCCGGCCGCCACGTCGTCGCCCCGGCGCGCGGGATAGCGGAAAACATCGCCGCGGAATGGAATGCGCAGGGCGAGGCCATCAATCCGCTGACCATGCCGCTGACGCGCTTTGCCAACAGCGTCGGAGAGGTCGCCGACCGCGTCGATGCCGTCGCCGACGATGTCGCGAAGTATCTCGGCTCGGATTTGCTGTTCTACCGTGCCGGTCATCCCGAGGCGCTGGTGGCGCGGGAAGCCGCGCATTGGGACCCGGTGCTGTCCTGGGCTGCGAGCGACCTCGGCGCCCATTTCATCCTGTCCGAGGGGATCGTGCATGCGGCGCAGCCGGAGCAGGCGATCAAGGCGGCGCGCGGCGTCTTTCCCGCCGATCCCTGGTCGGTGGCGGCGCTGCATGTGGTGACGACGCTGACCGGCTCCGCGCTGCTGGCACTGGCGCTGCTGCATGGCGTCCGCGATCCCGACCAGGTCTGGGCGGCCGCCCATGTCGACGAGGACTGGAACATCGAGAAGTGGGGCGCCGATGACGAGGTCATGGCCCGCCGCGCCGCCAGGCTGATCGATTTCCGGGCCGCGGTGACCATTCTGGACGCCCTGAAGGCCTGAGGACGGCCTTTCGGCTCAGTTTACTTTGTCGCGCGCCGTCAGCGTTCTGGATGCCTGCTTCCCGGGCGTGACGGCCGCGACGGCAGTCAGTCCATGGTCGCCTATAGCGCCTTGGTCCGCCTGAGCAGCCACCAGGTCAGTGCTCCCGCGGCGATCACGATCAGAAGTGCGTACCATGTGCCGCCGTCGCCGCCCTGGAACGGCATGTCCTTGGTGTTCATGCCGAAGAAGCCGGTGACCAGCGTCGAGGGCAGCATGCACGCGGTCAGGACCGACAGCGTGAACAGGCGGCGGTTGGTGATCGCCGTCATACGGCCGGCGATCTCGTCCTGCAGCAGCCGCGCGCGCTCATAGAGAGCGCTGAACTCGTAGTCGAGCGCGTCGAACTTCTGCGCAAGCTTCCGCATCGCCGACAGCAGGGTTTCGGATTCGACGTCCTCGCGCGTCTCCATGCGATGAAACAGCGCCCGGATCTGCGACAGCTGCCGCCGCGTGCGGATCGCCTGCAGGCGCACGCGGCCGAGCCGCAATCGCTCATCGTCGATCTCGTCGTGCAGCACATGGTTCTCGACGATGTCGAGTTCGTCGCCGAGGCCCGCCGAAAAGCGTCCGATCACATCGGCGAATTGGTCGACGATCGCATCGAACAGCGACACCGGGGTGCGGAACTTGCGGCCGCCATCGATCGCCCGCCGTGTCAGTTCGATCGCGCGCAGCGGCTTGCGCCGGGCGGTGATCATCAGCTTCGACGAGATCGCAAAGTGCACCCGTACCAGATCGTCGCCTTCCTGCATGAACTCCTGATGCAGGTCGGGCAAAACCCCGGCGATCTCCTCGCCGAAGATATCGAGGCGGATATGCTCGTCGGCATCGAGCAGGGTTTCCCGCGCGACATCGGACAGCGGTGCACTCCTGGCGAGCCAGTCGTGGCAGCGGCGGTTGGACAGGTTGATATGCAGCCACAGCCAGCCGTGCGGATTGGCGAGTTCCGCATCGGGGTTGGCGATGTCGAGCTTCGTCGCCGAGCCGTCGTCCGCGAAGCGATAGGCGGAGATGATGCCGATGTCGGCGAGGGGCTGGTCCATCCGCTAACCCGTTGCTGGTGAGAAGCAGGCCATGCGGCAACGCAGTGACAAGCTGATGATGACTACAGCCCATCGAAGCTCTGGAAACAAGCTCTTGATTTCGATTGGGCAGTTCGCCGGTCGCCGATTTCTCTGAAATCGGATCGCAAGCCCATGCCGGTCCTTAACGAGAGGTTTACGACGCCGGGTTAGCCTTCCAGCCTGGCCGAGACCTCAAGATATGGCGATCTCCATCAACTCCGTCACTCCCGTGCTTGCCGCCCAAGAGGTCGGCAGCATTGCGCCCGAGCTCGTGCTGCCAGCCGGGCAGCGTCGTCAACGCGCAGGTACTGAAAATTCTCGCCGCCGATCTGGTGCGGATCGCCATCGCCGGCCTTTCGATCGACGTCGCGACCGAAATCCCGCTGCAGCAGGGTCAGACCCTGCAGCTCGCGGTCTCGCAAACCAGGGACGGCATCCGGCTGGCGGTGGTCGGGCAGGGCGGCGATGCCGCGGCCGACGCCGTGACGCTGTCGCCTGACGCGCTGGCCGACGCCGCGGCTAACCGTCCGACGATCGTGGCGCCGAAGAACGCGCTGACCCCGCTGGAGCGCGCGGCCGTGTCGGTTGCTTCGCAGGCCGCGGCCACCGAGCAGGAAAGCCTGGCGCCGCTGTTTGCCAATCTCGGCGCGGCTGCCGCATCCGCCGCAATCTGCCGCCGAAGCTGCAGCAGGCGATCGCGCAGGTGCTGGCGCAACAGACCAGTCTCGATCCCGAATCTCGACGGCGGCGACATCAAGACCGCGTTCCAGAAGTCCGGTCTCTTCCTCGAGGCGTCGCTGGCTGCGGGATCGCTGCCTTCGAGCGGCGTCCCGACCTGAAGGCCGCGCTGATCGTGCTGCGGCAGACGCTGCAATCGGCGCTCGGCGCCAACGCCGCGGCCGGAGCCGCACCCGCGACGCTGAACGCTGCCGGGGCGACCGTTGCGCCGACCGCCGCGGGATTCGACGTCCAGGAGATCATGCTGCCGCAGGCGCGGTTGACCGTCGCTGCCGGATCGTCCGCGTCCGCGCCGCCCGCAACGCGCTGTCGGCGGCGGCGCTGAATGCCGGCCCGTCCGCCGGCGCCACCCTGAACCTGCTGCAGGAAGCGCTGCAGGAACTCGGCAATCCGGCGCGTGCCGCAGCGTGCCGCAGAGACGCGCGCGGCGCCGACGCGAGCGTCCACACCAACACGCCGCCGCCGCCGTTCCGCGGCGCGCTGCCGGCCGCGCAACCGATTGCCGCGCCGTCGCTCGCGCCGGATGCGCCGCTTGCGACCGCCGCGCATCATCTGCTCGACGACACCGACGCTGCGCTCGCGCGGCAGACCCTGCTGCAGGTGGCCTCGCTGCCCGATCGCGTCGACACGCCAGGCGCCGAAGGCCGACATGACGGTGCCGCGCTGGAATTTCGAGATTCCGTTCGTGACGCCGCAGGGCACCGCGATGGCGCAGTTCGAGATTTCCGCGCGACGGCGGCGAGCGCGAGAGGTCGAGGCCGCCAAGCGGATATGGCGGGCGCGGTTCTACGATCGACGTCGAGCCGACCGGTCCGGTGCATGCGCTGGTGTCGCTGACGGCGAAACGACCTCGGTGCGGATGTGGGCGGAGCGGCCGGCGACCGCAGCGCAGTTGCGCGCCGGCGCGTCGCAGCTGAGCCAGGCGCTGAGCCGCGCCGAGCTGCAAGCCCGGCGATATCGTGATCCGCGACGGCGCGCCGCCGCAGCCGCCGCCGCCGCCCGGCCGGGCATTTCCTGGACCGCGCGCTATGAGCGTCGATATCAGGAACCGGCTTGCGGTCGCGCTGCACTACGACAAGACCGGTGCGCCGCGGGTCGTCGCCAAGGGCAAGGGCGTGATCGGCGCCAAGATCATCGAACTCGCCAAGGCGCACGACATTCCGATCGAGGAGAACGAGGTGCTGGCGGGCGCCTTGTCCCACGTCGAAATCGGCGACGAGATTCCGGCCGAGCTCTACAAGGCCGTCGCCGAGGTGCTGGTCTTCGTGCTGCGGATGTCGGGCCGGATCCGCTGATTTCGGACGTCTTTCGGCCGCAGCAGGCCGTCGGAACCCGTGCGGGCGGAAGGTGGAACGCGTCCTGCCAGGGGCCTTGTCATCCTTTTTCCACGATGCCATCAGCATCGTCTCCGCACCCTCCAGTCATTCGGATTGCTTTCGTGATCAACCGCCGCCACGCGCTCGCCCTTCTTGCCGCTACGGGCCTGATGCCCGCCCGCAGCCTTGCCAACGTCTCCTACCAGCGCAGCGAGTTCCGCGACGATCTGGCCCGGCGGTTCTTCGCACTCGGCACCGTGGGCACCTTCGTCGGCTACAAGGTCGATGACTACCTGATCATCGCCAGCGACAAGGTGCGCTCCGGCGAGGGCCAGTTGCCGGCCTCGACCTTCAAGATTCCGAACTCGATCATTGCGCTCGAGACCGGCGTGGTCGCAGACCCCGACAAGGACGTCTTCAAGTGGGACGGGGTGACGCGCAGCATCGAGGCCTGGAACAAGGATCACACGCTGCGCTCGGCGATCGCGGCCTCCGCGGTGCCGGTCTATCAGGAAATTGCGCGGCGCATCGGGCCCGAGCGGATGCAGAAATATCGTCGACCTGTTCGACTACGGCAACCGCGACATCGGCGGCGGCATCGACCAGTTCTGGCTGACCGGCAATCTGCGCATCGATCCGATCCAGCAGATCGATTTCGTCGACCGGCTGCGCCGCGGCGTGCTGCCGGTCTCCAAGCGCAGCCAGGACCTGGTGCGCGACATCCTGCCGGTGACGAAAGTCGGCGACGCCACGATCCGCGCCAAGAGCGGGCTGCTTGGGCGCCGAGCAGGGCAAGCCGTCGCTGGGCTGGATGGTCGGCTGGGCCGAGAAGGGCAGCCAGCAGACCGTGTTCGCCATGAACATGGACTGCAAGGCAGCAAAGCCACATCGCCGCGCGCATGACGGTGACGCAGCAATGCCTCACCGACATCGTCGCGATTTGACGCGTCAGGCCGGCTTGCCGACCCGTCCGAGATGGGTGAAGCCGAAGCCCGCGGCGTATTTCAGGCCGTAGCCGAGCGCGCGGTCGAAGCCGATATGGGCGAGCCAGATCATCGCGACCGAGAGCCAGAGCGGCGAGGCGGTGGCAAAGCCCGCCGGTCATCATCGCCATCGGCGCGAGGTAGCTGTGGGCGGCGTTGTAGACCAGCGCGCCGGTCGCTTGGGCCCGCCAGGTAGGCCGCAAAGCTCAGATCCGGCACGAAGAACAGGAGGGCGTAGACCCACCACGAGCCGTCCCAGATGCCATAGAGCAGCGTCATGCCCGCAAACAGCGCCACCCCCTCGAGCCGGAGCATGGTGCGCAGGCCTCCCGTGACGGCGCCGGGCGTCTCGGTGCGTGGCGGTATCGGTCATTGCCGGTCCCCTTGATCAGGATGGGCATATAGGGCCGCCCATATGGCGGTACCAGATGCCGGATCGGGTGTTTCCGGTTCGGAAAAGGCCGTGTTAGAAGGCCCTCAAATCGACCTAAAGACGGGCGGAAGCAGCATGAAGGATATCCTGGACACCCTCGAAGAACGGCGCGCCGGCGCCAAGCTCGGCGGCGGCGAAAAGCGCATCGAGGCGCAGCACGCCCGCGGCAAGCTGACCGCGCGCGAGCGCATCGAACTGCTGCTCGACAAGGGCTCGTTCGAGGAATTCGACATGTTCGTCGAGCATCGCTCGACCGAATTCGGCATGGAAAAGACCAAGGTGCCGGGCGACGGCGTCGTCACCGGCTGGGGCACCGTCAACGGCCGCAAGACCTTCGTGTTCGCCAAGGACTTCACCGTGTTCGGCGGCTCGCTGTCGGAAACCCACGCGCTGAAGATCACCAAGCTGCAGGACATGGCGATGAAGGCGAGGGCGCCGATCATCGGCCTCTATGACGCCGGCGGCGCGCGCATCCAGGAAGGCGTCGCGGCGCTCGCGGGCTATTCCTATGTGTTCCGCCGCAACGTCATCGCCTCGGGCGTGATCCCGCAGATCTCCGTCATCATGGGCCCGTGCGCCGGCGGCGACGTCTATTCGCCTGCGATGACCGACTTCATCTTCATGGTGAAGAACACCAGCTACATGTTCGTCACCGGCCCCGACGTGGTGAAGACCGTCACCAACGAGGTGGTCACCGCCGAAGAACTCGGCGGCGCCTCGGTGCACGCCACGCGCTCCTCGATCGCGGACGGCGCGTTCGACAACGACGTCGAGACGCTGCTGCAGATGCGCCGGCTGATCGACTTCCTGCCGTCCAACAACACCGACGGCGTGCCGGAATGGCCGAGCTTCGACGACATCGAGCGGGTCGACATGTCGCTGGACACGCTGATCCCCGACAATCCGAACAAGCCCTACGACATGAAGGAACTGATCGGCAAGGTCGTGGACGAGGGCGACTTCTTCGAAATCTCGGAGACCTTCGCCAAGAACATCGTCACCGGCTTCGGCCGCATCGCCGGCCGCACGGTCGGCTTCGTCGCCAACCAGCCGATGGTGCTGGCGGGCGTGCTCGACAGCGACGCCTCACGCAAGGCCGCGCGCTTCGTCCGCTTCTGCGACGCCTTCAACATCCCGATCGTCACCTTCGTCGACGTGCCGGGCTTCCTGCCGGGCACCGCGCAGGAATATGGCGGCCTGATCAAGCACGGCGCGAAACTGCTGTTCGCCTATTCGCAATGCACGGTGCCGCTCGTCACCGTCATCACCCGCAAGGCCTATGGCGGCGCCTTCGACGTCATGGCGTCCAAGGAAATCGGCGCCGACATGAACTACGCCTGGCCGACCGCGCAGATCGCCGTGATGGGCGCCAAGGGCGCGGTGGAAATCATCTTCCGCAGCGACATCGGCGACGCCGACAAGATCGCCGCGCGCACCAAGGAATACGAAGACCGCTTCCTGTCCCCCTTCATCGCCGCCGAGCGCGGCTACATCGACGACGTCATCATGCCGCATTCGACCAGAAAGCGCATCGCGCGCGCGCTGGCGATGCTGAAGGACAAGAAGGTCGAGATGCCGGCGAAGAAGCACGACAATCTGCCGTTGTAGATCGGTGTGTCGGGTGAGTTCGGCGACCTGTCCTCGCCGTAACTCGGAGAGAGAAGGCGGAAGCTGTAACCCACCGGCCGAAGCTGTCGCGCCGAGATCAGGCTTACGCGGCTGATCTCCTCGTCGTGCAGCGCGATCCGAGTTTCAACCGTCGCAACAGATCCGAAAATCGGCTTTGCGATCCGCATGCCCGGGCGTTGGCCGTTCGCCGCTTGGCGGGCAGTTGGGCGTTGCTGTCCCTGGGCTTTCTGGTTGGCCGGGCATCGCGTTCCGGCGGCTTGATGGCCGCCTTGGAGTCTTGTCCGACTTGGCCGGCAACGGTCGCGGCCATTGCCGAAGCAAGCGGCAAGGGGGTGGCAGGTGTCTCGGCCGTGCGCGGCGGCGGCGATACGCTGGGTTCGACGTACCAGCGAGCAAGCGCGTCTGGCCTGATGCTTGATCTTGGCGGCGCGTCATCGAGCATGGCAACGGGAACCTCCGGCTCGGCCGGTTTGGCGGCCGCCGCGACGACGGGTCGTGGCGTTTCCGCGACGACAGGTTGCGGCGGCTGCACCAGGGTTGCGGGCCCTGTCGTCCCGGCCGTGGCCGCTGGCCCGAAGGAGTTGGCGGTGATCAGGAGGGTGACGCTGGTCGCAAACAACAACGCCAACCCCAGCCACATGATGATTTGCTTCATTGCCGCTTCCCCGATGCCAATCCGCGTCCCCAGATCCCCGCGGGATCGGCGGCGCTCGACAGCTTCAAAATCAATTCGGGCTGGTTAGAGGCCGACTGATGGCGCTGGAGGGTCGACCTCGGGGCGGGCGTCTTGCATGGTTGAGACGTTATCAGCCGCTACCGCATTCACTTGGCCAGCCGATGCCGTTCACTCCATCTCGCTGCGCTTCTGCTGCTCGCCTTCGCGAAGCCGCTGCGCGATCGCGGTACGTCTTGGAATCAGCGCGGCCTCGTCGGCGAACCGCTGTGCGAGATCGTTGTGATAATGCTGCACGACGTCGAGCACGGCTTCCCTGGCGAGCCTGCGATGGTACTCGGCAAGAAACCTGTGCAGGTCTGCGAGTTCTTCGTCGGTCATGGGCGCATCAGCCATAATGCCGAAATATACCGCAACCTATTGATCCTGCCCAGATTTCGGCGCGCCCCTGTGCCGGTAAGCTTTACAGCGCCGGGTGGCGCCGGCCCCGCCTGCCGTGCCCAACTTGAACAGGCTTTTGGGCCTTTCGGGGGTGAAATCGGGATGGTTGGCGCGTCCGCAGCACCCTGATCGGCGCAACGACCGCCCGGTCGTTAACCATCCATTAACCATAGCGTCCTAGCCTGAGGTCACTATCCGGTCATTATCAGTCGATTCCCACCCGGTTCGTTCGAGGAGAACAGCCGATGTCCGTTGAGACCCTGACCTATGGCGCCCTGGGCGCCCACCTCAACATCTCGCCGGAGGCGGCCCGTTCGCTTGCCAAGCGGCGGCGGTGGCCGCGCTCGCTGTCGGAGGATGGCAAGGCGCTGGTGAGCGTCGATCTGGGCGAGATCAGGCACACCGCGCAGCCGCCGTGCAGCCGTCCGTCGGACAGCACCGTGCCGCTGAGCACAAGGATCATGACATTGCAGGCGGAGATCGCGCGCCTCGAGGCCGCGTCGGCCGGCCACCGCGCGGATTTCGAGCGCGAGCGGGAACGCGCCGATCGCCTGATGGCCGAGCTGTTGCGCGCGACTGCCGAGACGACGGCCGCCAGGGCGGCGACGGCGCGGCTCGAGGGCGAGATCGCCGCGCTGCGGACCGTTGCCCACACCGGAGGTTCGGCCGACGGCCATGGACCGTCAGCCCGCCGGGTCGGGCATCTCGCGGCGGCGCTGGTGGAAGCCGACCGCAAGGCTGCCGCCCGTGGGTAGCCATCCCGCCACCTCATTCCGTGGTCCGGCGGGGCCAATCGTGGGGCACGAATGACTGACATGACCGATATTCACGAGCTGAAGGCGCGCATCATCGTGCTCGGGGTCGGCGGCGCCGGCGGCAACGCCGTCAACAACATGATCGAGACCGGGCTGCAGGGCGTCGAGTTCATCGTCGCCAATACCGATGCGCAGGCGCTCACCAGTTCGAAGGCCGGGCGCGTCATCCAGATGGGCGCCCATGTGACCGGAGGCCTTGGCGCCGGCGCGCAGCCGGACCTCGGACGCGCCGCGGCAGAAGAGGCCATCGACATCATCCGCGATCAACTGGCCGGCGCGCACATGGTGTTCATCACCGCCGGCATGGGTGGCGGCACCGGCACCGGTGCTGCGCCCGTCATCGCCAGGATCGCGCGCGAACTCGGCATTCTCACCATCGGCGTCGTTACCAAGCCGTTCCAGTTCGAGGGCCAGCGCCGCATGCGCTTCGCCGAAGCCGGTATCGCGGAGCTGCTGAAGGAAGTCGATACGCTGCTGATCATTCCGAACCAGAACCTGTTCCGGGTGGCGAATGAAAAGACCACCTTCGTCGATGCCTTCGCCATGGCTGATCAGGTGCTCTATTCGGGCGTGGCCTGCATCAGCGACCTCATCGTCAAGGAAGGTCTGATCAATCTCGATTTCGCCGACGTGCTCTCGGTCATGCGCGAGAAGGGCAAGGCCATGATGGGCAGGGGCGAGGCCTCCGGCGAGCAGCGCGTGCTCAACGCCGCCATCGCTGCGATCTCCAACCCACTGATCGAGGATCCCTCGATCAAGCGCGCCAGCGGCCTCATCGTCTCCATCACCGGCGGCAGGGATCTCACGCTGTTCGAAGTTGACGAAGCCGCCACCCGCATTCGCGATGAGGCCGATCAGGACGCCAACATCATCATCGGCGCGACCTTCGATGAAAACCTCGAAGGCATCGTTCGTGTCTCGGTGGTCGCGACCGGAATCGATCAGGTCGGCCAGGCGCGTCAGTCGCAGCCGGTGGAAAAGTCGCTCACCGGCCTCGCCGGCAGGCTGAGCAACGACAGGCGCCGCATCGAGCGCGGTCCTCCGCCGCTGCAAGTCGAAAGCCCGACGCTGATCCCGGCGTCCCGGCCGGCCATGCCGATCGCAGAACATGCGCGGCACGCAGCTCCGCAGCACCTCGATTCTTTCGGCCGCGCTCCCGCGCGCAATCCGGTCGAGGACAAGGTTCTGGATATACCGGTCTTCCTGAACCGCAAGGCGACCTGAGCCGTCGTCGGATATCTCGTTTCGATCGAGAGAGAGCTGTGCTCGCCAACGCCGACCGTTGTTAACCTTGTGTTAAGAGATCGTCCGCGCCTCCGGATCAGAATGCCACCTTCTGAGGTAATCTCCCTCGCGATGAAACGGCGAGTGGGGGCTCGATGTGATCAGGACGGTTTGGCTTGGCCTGTCATTTCTCATTCTTCTGGCGGGCGTAGGCTCATTCAGGTTTGCCTTTGGTCACTTTGATGCCGCCAATGCTTTGGGCATTGTTGGTTCTGACCTCGGTCACGTCGCCGACACAGGGACGGTTCAGGAAACGCTCACCGCCGCGGACCGGGTGATGCCGCTGGCTTACATTTCCAGCGTTCCCGTTGTCGCCATGGAGCAGGCGGCTCCGGAGTTGCCCGAACTCTCGGTTTCGACACCGTCGATCATCGTTTCAACACCGTCGGTCATCGTGCCGCTGCCTGTCGCCAACCCGCGCCTGCAAAAGCAAAAATCGGTAGCTTCGGCCATGGCGCAGGCACGAGAGCCGCAGGCAAGAGATACGAAACCAAAGCCCAGGCCGGCGAAGAAAAGCGCCGTCGCCGACACCACCCAGGCGGCCCCGGAACCGAAGACCTGCCCGGCCGCCGAGTTCGATGCCGTCCGTTGGGTGTTTGACGTGCCGACCGGCTGCCGCAGCTAGCGCGTTTTCGAGCGAAAGCCTGCCCCGGACTTGATCCGGGGTGGATATTTGCGTGAAGAAAACGCGTCAAAACAAGAATTTGAGCTTCGGCTCTGATTTAATCAGAGCCGATGATGCTCCAGCTGCGCTGCGTGCGCATCGCGCCGGTCAGATCGCGAGAAACAGCTTGATCGCGATCACGTTGACGATGTCGACAAAGAAGGCGGACACCAGCGGCAGGATGATGAAGGCGTTTGGCGACGGGCCGTAATGCTCTGTCACCGCGGTCATGCTCGCGATCGCGGTCGGCGTCGCGCCGAGCGTGAGGCCGGTGAAGCCGGCACTCAGTACGGCGGCCTGGTAGTTGCGGCCGAGCAGCGGGAACAGCACCAGGATGATGAAGGTGACGGCGACGACCGCCTGTACCGCGACCACCACCAGCAGCGGCCCGGCGATTTCGGCCAGCGTCCAGAGTTGCATGCTCATCAGTGATATCGCGAGGAATACCGAGAGCGCATAGTTGGAGATGAGCGTCAGCGACGGCGTGCGCGCGGGCCATGGCAATTTCGGAAAGATCAGCGGCACCGTGTTGGACAGGATGATACCCATGATGAGACACGGCACGAACAGCGGCAGCTTGATGCCAAGCTCCGTGATCGGCCCGTGCACCAGATAGCCGAGGATCACGGCGATGTTCACCATGAGCAGGGCGTACATCAGGCTGGACTTGTCGATCGCCGCGGCCTCCTGATCGGGATCGACAGCCGCCTCGGTGCCGGCCGCCGGAATCCCGCTGACCAGCTTGCCACGCTCGATCAGGAATTTCGCAACCGGGCCGCCGAGCAGGCTTGCCACGATCAGGCCCAGCGTCGCCACGGCCGCGCCGGTTTCGATCGCTGCGGGAAATCCATGCTCTGCCGCAATCGCCGGCGCCCACGCGATCGTGGTGCCGTGGCCGCCGACGAGTGCGACCGAGCCCATGATCACGCCTGCCGCTGAAGGCAGGCCGAACACCGAGGCCCCCAGCGTTCCAACGACGTTCTGCAGGAAGACGAATATCGTCGTCAGCACGCACAGCACGATCAGCGCCCGGCCGCCGGCGAGCAGATCGGACAGCCGGGCGTTGATGCCGACGGCCGCGAAGAAGATGACCAGCAGCCTGTCGCGGGCGATCATCTCGAAGCCGACGGCCTGGCCGGTTGCGGCAAAGAAAGCCCACAGGGCAAGTGCTGCCAGAAATCCGCCGGTGACCGGTTCCGGGATATTGTAGTTGCGCAGAAACGCGACCTTGCGCGTGACGATCACACCGACGAAATAGACGACCAGGCCGAGCGTGAGCGTCAGAAAATCCGGAGCTAGAAGCGTGTTGGCTGATGACATGATCTCTCGCCCGAGCAGATGTCGGTTGAAGGGCTCGCAACTTATTTCATTGGCGGACCCGCCGGTAGTAGGGAAAACCCGCTATGCTGCCGGCGGCGCGAATTCCAGCGCCGCCAGCGGTACCGGCCCTCATCGGATTCCGTTGGATAGAAGGATTGCCTCATGAAACGCATCCGCATCATCCACAAGACAGAATATTTCTACAAGCAGCCCGTCACGCTTGGCCCCCACCGCGCGATGATGCGTCCCCGCGAGGGCCACGACGCCCATATCGCGCGGGCGCGTGTCAAGGTCGAACCGAAGGCGGAGGTGAAGTGGCTGCGCGACGCCTACGATAATTCCATTGCCATTCTCACCTTCCAGGAAAAGTCCGACAAACTGATCCTGGAAAGCGAAGTGGACGTCGATCTCTATTACGACGATCCTCTCAACGACTGGCCCATTTCGTCGGATGCGGTGAATTTCCCTTTCCAGTACCCGCCGGAAGAGCATATCGATCTGATGTCCTATCGCCTGCCGAGCTATCCCTATGACGGGCACATCCTGCATCGATGGCTGGGCGATCTCTATCGACCAGGCCAGGTGATCAAGACGATCGATCTCCTGAACAATCTGAACAGCCACATCTTCCAGTCGTTCAAGTACGAATCGCGCGAAGCCTATGGCGTCCAGTTGCCGAACGAGACGCTGACCCGTGGTAGCGGCACGTGCCGCGACTATGCCGTGTTCATGATGGAAGCCGCCCGCTACTGGGGATTTGGCGCGCGATTTGTCACCGGCTATATCCAGATGGCCGAGGGCCAGCATGGCGCCACGCACGCGTGGACGGAGATCTATATTCCCGGCGCAGGATGGCGCGGCTTCGATCCCACCAACAACAAGCTCGTCAGTAGCGAACACATTCCTGTCGGCGTGTCGCGCGAGCAGGAAAAGGCGTCTCCATTGTCCGGTTCATGGGAGGGGCCGCCGGATGCGTTTGACCGGATGGCGGTCTCGGTACAGGTGGTGGAAGCGCCGTGATGAATTCCGCTCGGCCGGCCTGCCCTGAAAGAAGGCGTTGCGCTGCAGGTTCGGTGTAGTACCTTTTCGCATTGAGTTCCCTGCATACATGAGTTCGGGGTCATTGCGACCGAAAGCAAGCTGAAGGAGACGAGACATGAGCCGCTTTCGCGATTTCGTGCCTCAAGGCGTGATTCCGGCGGTGCTGTTGCCGTTTCACGAGGATTTGTCGATCGACGAACCGAACTTCCGGGCTCACTTGCGCGACGTCGGATCGGTGCAGGGACTGTCGGCGATCACGATCAACGCGCACTCGACCGAGGTCGCCTCCTGCACCCCGGACGAGCAGGCACGCGTGATGGAAATCACCGGCGAGGAAGTCGGCGCCAAATTGCCGATCATTCACGGCGTCTGGGCCGACGGCAGCCTGGAGGCGGCGCGGATCGCCCGGCGGGCAGAGGCCGGGGGCGCGTCGGCGCTGCTGGTGTTTCCGCCGGCTCCCTTCACGCTCGGCCAATCGGCGGCGATGGCGCTGGCCCATTTCAAGACCATTGCGGACGCGACCGATCTGCCGTTGATCGTGTTTCAGTATCCCTTGACGACAGGGCAGGGCTATCCGGCGGCGACGCTGGAGCGGCTGTTCGACGAAGTGCCGACCATCCGCGCCATCAAGGACTGGACGCCACAGGTACCCCAGCATGAGAGCCAGATTCGCGCGCTGCAGGGTCGCAAACGTCCGGTCAACGTGCTGTCCACCAACAGCGCGTGGCTGTTGAGTTCGTTGGTGCTCGGCTGCAACGGCCTGCTTTCCGGCAGCGGCAGCGTCATCGCCGATCTACAGGCCAGGCTCTATCGCGCCGTGAAGGCCAACGATCTCGCGGAAGCGCGTCGGCTGAATGACCGGATCTATCCGACGGCGCGCGTATTCTACGCCGATCCCTTCGTCGATATGCACAACCGCATGAAGGAAGCGCTGGTGCTGCTCGGCAAGCTGCCGCGCGCAGTCGTTCGTCCGCCGCTGGTCAAGATATCGGATGCGGAAATTGGACGGATCAGGGAGGCGCTGATCGAGGCAGGGTTGCTCGGCACCCAGACGTCGCAGGGACGCAACGCCGCATAATGGCCGAGGACGAACCGACCGACGAGATTTCGCGGATCGAGGAGCGGCTGGAGGAACTGGCCGTCGTCGCCGAGCGATGCCGAAAGATCATTCTGGTTTCCAAGGCCGCCATTGCCGGCGGCTTCGCGTTGCTGCTTGTCGTGATGCTCGGCCTGCTCGGCGCCAATCAGGTCGCAGCCCTTGGATCGATCGCGGTGATGCTGGGAGGCATCGTGTCGCTCGGATCGAATGTGAGCACGTTACGCCAGACGGAGGCCGCGATAGGCGCGGCCGAGATGCTGCGTTCGGATCTGATCGGCAGGATCGACCTCCGCGTGGTTGGAGGAAGATCGATGAAGCTGACGTGATCCCGCAGCGCGCGATGCGATGCAGGGATCGACGGTTCAAAGATCAGCGGCTCTCCGACTTCTGCTTCCAGTCGAGGAACTGCTTGAAGAGCGGTTTGCGCTGCTCCGCCGGCGGCGGCTGCTCGCTCTGCGGTTTGGCGCTTGCCGGGACGCGCAGATCCGCGGCGTTTCCGCTGCTTGTGAACGAGATGGTGACGGCCAATAGCGTCATAAATTTCAGTGTGCGCTTCAATGCAATCGGGGCGCGCGTAGGATCAAACATCATTCAATTCCAGTATGTCGGTTCGCCGATACTCCATTACATCGCCTCCTGATCCTGCCCGATCATGGTTAATTTGGCCTTAAATCCGGGGTGCCGCCGGTGCCGCGCATTTTCCGTCGGGAGGAAAGACACGCCTGAAATTGCAATTTCGGATGGTGCCTCATTGTGAATTCGACCGAGCAGCAGGTCCCGGCCTCGCCGAGTGCGCCAATCTGTCCTGTTTTCACGCGTGGCACAGATCGGGCGATGCGATACCCTCGCCGAAAATTCGGGAGGGAATCATGTTGCTCAATCGTCGTCATTTCATTGTTGCCGGTACGGCTGCTGTCGCGATGCCTTTCGTTTCGCGTGGTGCCTCGGCGCAAGCCGCGTGGCCGTCGCGGAATATCCGCATGGTCTGCAGCTACCCGGCGGGCGGGCAGACCGACCTCCTCGCGCGTGCTTTCGGCGATTTCATCTCGAGACAAGTGGGCAAGACCGTCGTCAACGAAAACAAGGCGGGTGCTTCGGGCTCGATCGGCGCTGCGGAAGTCGCACGCGCGGAGCCGGATGGTCATACGATCCTGTGCTCCATCTCGACCACCTATGTGATGAACCGGGTAATGATGAAAAACCCCGGCTACGACATGGACAAGGACCTGACGCTCGTCAGCGTCATTCCAGGCGCCGGGTTGCTGCTGGTCGCGAGCCCGAAGTCCGGCGTCAAGACGCTGGAAGACTTCGTCGCCTTCGCGCGCAAGGCCGGCAAGGTGAACTTCGGTACCTACAGCGCGGGCTCGGCCCCGCACATGACGATCAATGAACTCAACAAGCAGTATGGCCTCAACATCGAACCGATCCACTACCGCGGCGAGGCGCCGATGTGGACCGGCCTGCTGGACGGCACGCTGGATGCCGCGATGGGCAGTTACACGGCCGCGCAATCGGTCCTGCACAGCAATAACGGCGTCGTGTTCGCTGTGCATTCGAAGAAGGTCGACGCGATCCCTAATATCAAGACGCTGCCCGAACAGGGCGCGACGTCGAAGTTCTTCACGGTGAGCGGTTTTACCGGCTGGTCGTTGCCGAAGGCGACACCGCAGCCGATCGTGGACCGGCTGGCAGAACTCTGCGTGGCGGCCAACAGCGATCCGAAGGTGAAGGAAGTGCTCTCCACGTTCGTGCTCGAACCGGCGATCGGCTTCAAGGAGACCAATGCTCTGTATCAGCGCGAATTGCCGGTCTGGATCGAGAGCGCCAAGGCGCTGGGTCTGGAGCCGGTCTAGATCAAGACCCTCGCGTGAGGGGCGGTATGAAGTGAGCGCGCATTAACCCACGCTCACTTCAAGCCCGTGCAACTGGCATAGAACGTCGTCGTCGCCGGCCAGTCCGAGAACATGCCGCGGATGCCGACCTGCCTGGCAAGTACGTCGAGCACCGTCAGCGTATCGCCGTCGCGATCGATCGCGCTCTTGATGGAGCGATGGTAGAAGCCGCCGCCCTTGTGCAGCGGGCCGTCGCGCTCCAGCGACCAGCCGATCAGGTCGAGCCCGGCGGCTTTTGCGGCCCTGGCGTATTCGGACGGGACGATCTTGCCGTCATTCAGTGTCAGCATCGTCCAGATCGGCGGGGCCAGGATATTGACGCCGGAAGCCTTCAGTTCGGTCATCGAGGGCTTCCAGGTTTCAGGCCTGCCGGGATCGAGACCCTGCCTCTCGTAGCGCTCTTCGAGATAGACCGCCTGCGCGCCGAAGGCCGGCTCGGTCTTTATCCAGTGGAGCACGTCGGCGAGGTTGAAGCTCTGGGCGAACACGTCGCCAGGCGGAATGCCCGCCTTCTTGTAGGCGTCCAGCATCTGGCTGGCGTATTTCTCCTGGGTGTAGTCGCCGTCGAACGGCATCGGCACTTCGGGCGCCTTCAGTTCCGGCGTGAATTTTGCGCCGAGACTCTTGATCAGCGCGATGCTTTCGTCATGCGTCACCAGCGTACCGGAATTGGCGTACAGGTCCGTGCGCCAGCGCGGCGTGCCGTTCTGATATTCCTCCGGCGTCTTCGCATCCGGGTTGAAGCCGTCCATCTTTGCGGTCAGGGTCCGAAATTCCGCCAGCGTGATGTCGGAGGTGCAACATCTTGCCGACGCTTTCCGGCCAGTCGCGGGATTGGCTGGCGTAAACGTCTGCGCGCATTTCGCGGCCAGCGCCGGCACCGTCAGGATATTGGTCGTGGTATGCAGGTCGCATTGCGAATGCCGGCAGACCAGCTCGCGGTCCCTGGTGAAGGCGACGTCGCATTCGATGATGCCCGCGCCCATGCGAGCCGCCGCGATATAGGATTCGCGGCTGTGCTCGGGAAATTGCATCGCCGCGCCGCGGTGGCCGATGGAGAAGTCGGTCTTGCGGAACGGCCCGGTGCACTGGCCGAGTTCACGTTTCAGCGGCCCGTCCTTCATCTTGTCGACGAGGTAGAATGGCCTTGGGCCGATCTGCGGCTCGCGCGGCAGGGTGACATCCTGCGCTGCGGCGGGGATGGCTGCGGTCAGCAACAGCAGCGCGGCGAGGAGAGGGCGGTGGCTGGACATGGGTGGTACCCCGGATAACGCGTTGCGCGCGGCCTTGATATCACGGAGCATGTGACAGTTGCATGTGGGCGGGAAAGCGGCCGGCATGCGCCAAACCGGAAAATCGATCGGGAGGAGATCAGATGCCAGCAGCCTTTTTCGTCGTCCGCGCCACCGTGACCGACCCGTCCAGGCGCCAGGCGTTCGACGCGTGGTATTCGCGGGAACATCTGCCTGACGCCGTGAAGTCATTCGGCGCTGTGAAGGCGTGGCGCTACTGGAGCGCCACCGATCCGTCGCTGCATCACGCGATGTATGAGTTTGCCGACCAGGCCACGCTGGAACGCGCGGTCGGTGGGGCGGAACTGAAGCGACTGATCGCCGATTTCGATCGCGACTGGCCCAACGTAACGCGCACGCGCGAGGTGCTGGTGCTCGCGGAGGAACTCGCCGCCAAATGAACTGACGCGGGTCTCGAACCGTGTGCCACAAAGCTGAACGCGCAGTTCAGCGCCCATTCATCTTGCGACCCTGAGACTTCTCTTCTTCGAAAAGCAGAGGAGGGATGATGGGATGGAACGCCGGCACTTTCTGAAACTCGCTTTGGGGTTTGCCGCAGGCGGCGCAGCGCTCACTGCCACCGCGCATGCCGCTCCCCTGATGCCTGCTCCACTCGCCGACGATGCACGGCTGCCGCGCAGTCCCGACGCGCAGCCGGCCGTCACCTCCGGCGACGAGGTCGAGCGCCTCACGCCCGACGAAGTGCGGTGGGGCCGTGGCCGCCATCGCGGCTGGGGCCGCCGACACTGGGGCTGGCGCCGCCGCCGGCATTGGGGCTGGCATCGTCGTCGCCGCCGCTGGCGCCGTCGCTACTGGCGCCGCCGTTACTGGTAAAGCGTGCGCTGCGCGACTCTCCTGGCGTTCAACGCCACCACAAAAAAAGCCCCGCGTGCAGCGGGGCTTTTGTCATGCGTCTAAATCGCGTTTGTAAAAACTTACCAGCCGCGGCAGCGCCCGTTGCGCCAGACCGTGCCGTAGGGGCACACGCGCGGTGCGGGCCGCACCACCACGACCGGGGCGGGGGCCACGACGATCGGAGCCGGACGAACCACGACGACCCGGCGATTGGGTTGGCATCCGCCGTAGGGACCGCGATGCCAGCCAGCGCCGCATCCGCCGGCGGCTTCCGCCGCGCTGAAGCTGGCAACGGTGCCGAGGGCCAAAATTGCTGCGAAAAAATACTTCATGTTTTCTCCCGTTCCTCGCCGCCGTGCGGCACGGACGGAACCTAAGCATGCAGACCTGAATGGAACATGAATGTTCCCGATTCATGGAATTGCCGAAATTTGCAGCAGAAACTACGCTTCGGCCTTGCCGAACAGCGCGGCGAATTGCTTCTCGCCGGTGCGCGTGAAATTGACGACGCGGCTGCCCGGCGCGGGATCGCGCGCGGCCCAGTTCAACTCGGTGAAGCGATTCATCACGGCGGCGCCCAGCGTGCCGGCGAGGTGATGACGCCGCTCGCTCCAGTCGAGGCAGGCCTTGCACACCGGCCGGCGCGGATGGCCCAGCGCATCGGCATCGATCTGCAATGCCTTCGCCATGAAGCGCTTGCCTTCGCCGGTCAGTTCGATCGCCTGCCTGCTTTGCCGGACCAGCCGCTGCTGCTTCATGCTGTCGAGCATCTGCACGCCGAGATCGCCGGCGAGGTGGTCGTAGCAGATCCGCGCGCGGCGCAGCGCCGGCTCCTTCGGCCCGGTGCGCACGCGGGTGTGGCCGGCGCGTTCCGCCAGACCCGCGAGCCCCTCGAGTACATGGGCGACGTCGGGGCCGGTGAGGCGATAGTAGCGGTGGCGGCCCTGCTTCTCCGGTTCGATCAGCCCGCCGCCTTCAAGCTTCGCCAGATGCGAACTCGCGGTCTGCGGCGTGATGCCGGCCTGGTGCGCGAGTTCGCTCGCGGTCAGCGCGCGGCCGTCCATCAGGGCGGTCAGCATGTTGGAGCGCGCGGGATCGCCGACCAGCGCGGCGACCATGGCGATATCGGGGCCTGCTTTCATAGTTCGATGCTAGACGAAGCATCGTGGTCGATCAAGCAGGTATTGTTGCCTCGACCGTCATTGCGAGGAGCGACAGCGACGAAGCAATTCATCCCCCCGCTCGCGGCGCCGTGGATTGCTTCGCTTCGCCCGCAATGACGATCAACATTGGAGCAACTCAATGACCATCACCGTATTCATCCGTTACCAGCTCGATCCGTTCAAGCGGGCGATGTTCGAGCAATATTCGAAGAAATGGCTCGCCATCATTCCTAAATGCGGTGGCGACCTGATCGGTTACTGGATGCCGCACGAGGGCACCAACAACATCGCGTTCGCGTTGATCTCGTTCGACAGCCTCGCGGCCTATGAAAGCTACCGGGCGCGGCTGCGCGCCGACGAGGAGGGCGCGGCGAACTTCGCGTTCGCGGAGCAGAACCAGTTCATCCGCGCCGAGGAGCGGACGTTCCTGCGCAGGGTCGTGGCGTAACGCGTCTGGCAGAACCGGCGCTGCGTTGCTATGTACGCCGCGCCAACAAAACATCGAGGGAGCGACCATGCTGACAACTGCTGACAAGCGCGCCGCATTCAGGAAACTGCACGAGAGCGGCTGCTTCATCATCCCCAATCCCTTCGATGTCGGCAGCGCGAAAGCCCTGCAGCATCTCGGCTTCAAGGCGCTGGCCTCGACCAGCGCCGGCTTTGCATGGACCATCGGCAAACCCGACAACCGTGTCACCGTCGACGACGTCTGCACGCATCTCGCCGCGATCTGCGCGGCGGTCGACATTCCCGTCAATGCCGACTTCGAGGACGGCTTTGCGCACGAGCCCGAGAAGGTCGGCGTCAATGTCGCGCGCGCGGTGAAGAGCGGCGTCGCCGGTCTCTCGATCGAGGATTACACCGGCGACAACGCCAAGCCGCTGTTCGACCGCGCGCTGGCGGTCGAACGCATCAGGGCCGCACGCCGCGCGATCGATGCCGACAATAGCGGCGTCCTGCTCACCGGCCGCTGCGAGGCGTTCCTGCGCGGGCAGAAGGATCTGAATCTCGTGATCGACCGGCTCACCGCCTATGCCGAAGCCGGCGCCGATTGCCTCTACGCGCCCGGCATCGCGACATCAGAGGAGATTTCGGCCGTGGTGAAAGCCGTGCATCCGAAGCCGGTCAATCTCCTGGTCGGCGCGGCCGGTCCGTCGTTGAAGGACGCCGGCGCGCTCGGGGTCCGTCGCATCAGCGTCGGCGGCGCGCTGGCGCGGATGGCGTGGGCGGGCTTCATGAAGGCATCGAAGGAGATGGCGGAGCAGGGCACGTTCGGCGAATTCGCCAACGGTTATCCCGGCGGTGAACTCAACAAGATGTTCAGCTAGCCAGATTCACCCCGACCATAAAAAAGCAGCGGGCCAATCGGCCCGCTGCTCGTGCGTCTGGATGATCAACTCACTGCTTGGTCGCCGGCGCGGCGCGATCGACCTCGGTGCCCGTCGGGTTCGAGGCCGGCGGCGTCGGTCGAGCGGGGGCAGCGCCCGTGGTCGTGCCCGGCTCGGTGTTGGCGCGCGGTGTCACGTCACGCATGCCGGAAGGGGCCGCGGGGTTGGCGGGCGTCGTCTGCGCGGTCTGGTTGGCCGGCGTCGTGCCCGCCTGGTTCACGCTGGTGTTGTTCATGCCATAGAATACGGCACCCAGTACCAGCGCGATGGCGACGGCGAACATCGCTATCTTGGCGCCGCTGGCGGGACCCTCGGCGAGTTCCGGATCGGCCTGCAAATCGGTGTCGAGACGGTTCAGCCGGGCCTGCTGACGGATTTCCTCGTCGCTCATGCCGGCGCGAAAGGGGTCGTTCGGGTTCGATTGGTATGCCATGAATAGGTTCCTCCGTTAGCTCCCCAAAGCAATCGGCAGGACAATGGCTGGCGCGCGTGGATGTTCCGCGCCAATGTTGCGACCGTTCATGATGGAACCCTGATTCCCTCGGGTTCCCGATCCGAGGTTGCCATGTGGAACCTGCCTCCCAGCGATACCGTGCTGCATCTGCTCTCATATCTGGCGCTGACGGCAAATGCGATGACGGCGGCGCTTGCCGCCGGGCGGCGCAGCATGGATTGGGCCGGCGTCTGCATGCTCGGCTGCATTACCGCGCTCGGCGGCGGCACCATCCGCGACGTGCTGCTTGGGCATTATCCGCTGGTTTGGGTGCAAAACCCGTCCTACCTGGCGCTGACCGCGACGGCCGCGCTGGTGACGATCGTGGTGGCGCGGCTGGTGCACCGCCTCACGGTGGCGTTCCTGGTGCTGGATGCGATCGGGCTCGTGGTGTTTACCATGACCGGCTGCGACATCGCCTGGCAGATGAACGCCTCGCTGCCGATCGTGATCGTGGCGGGAATGATCACGGGCTGCGCCGGCGGCGTGCTGCGCGACATCCTCTGCAACGAGGTGCCGCTGCTGTTTCGCGCGGAACTCTATGCCAGCGTCTCGATCGTGACCGGATTGTTCTACGCCACCGCCTTTGGCTTCAATCTCAACGACGAATTGTGGACCGCGCTCACCTTCGTGCTCGGCCTGACGCTGCGCCTGCTCGCCATCCGCTTCAAATGGGAGATGCCGAAATTCGTCTTCACCGGCGAGCCGCGCTGAGCCGCATTTGGCCGCCAGGACCTCATCCTGAGGAGCTTGCGTAGCAAGCGTCTCGAAGGATGCAGGCCCGTCTGTGGCCTCATGGTTCGCCCGGCGATACGCCGTTATCGTCCGGAGACGCCGCTTGCGCGGCTCCTCACCATGAGGGGCTATGATGCCGCCGCGCTATTTTGCCTTGCGCGCTTTCGCGACCTGCTCGGCCGTGACCAGCGGCGCGGCATTGCCCCATGAATTGCGGATGTAGTTGGTCACGTCGGCGATCTCCTGATCGCTCATCTTGGAAGCATAGGCCGGCATCGATCCCTTGTTGGGCGCGCGCGGCGTCGTCACGGTCTCGGCGCCGTCGAGGATGATGCGCAGCGCGCTCGAGGCGTCGGCCGATTGCAGATTGGCGTTGCGCGGCAGCGGCGGATAGATCCGCGGCGCGCCCGATCCATCGGCTTCGTGGCAGGCGATGCAGGCGGCCTTGTAGAGTTTCTCGCCGGCGGCCAACTGCGCCGCAGGCGGCGAGGAGACCGAGGGCTCCGGCGCGCCCGCTGGCAGATCCTTCAGATAGACCGCAATGGCGCGAACGTCCGCATCGCTCATCTTCGACGTCGAATTGACCACGACTTCCGACATCAGTTCGCCGGCATGGCTCTTGGCGTTGCGGCCGCTCTGCAGATATTCGACGATGTCGTCCACGCTCCAGGATTTCAGCCCGCTGCGCGGGGCCGCGTCGAGCCGTGGCGCGAACATGCCGGCCACGCGCCCGCCGCCGAAGGCCTGGTCGCGCTTGTCGGCGCCGAACATGTTCTTCGGCGTGTGGCAGGCGCCGCAATGGCCGACGCCTTCGACCAGATAGCGGCCGCGATTCCATTCGGCGCTCTTCTGCTGGTCGGGCATGATGATGCCGGGCTTGAAGAACAGCCAGTTCCAGCCGCGCATCATCGCCCGGTAGTTCAGCGGCCAGCGCAGCTCCGGCGCGCGCGGCGCGTTGTTGATCGGCGTCAGCGTCGCCAGATAGGCGCGGATGGCGAGGATGTCCTGGCGCGTCAGTTTCGTGAAGTTCGGATAGGGGAAGGCCGGGTAGTAGCGCGACCCGTCGGGGGCCACGCCGAACCGCAAGGCGCGGTAGAACTGGTCATCGCTCCACGCACCGAGGCCGGTTGCACCGTCCGGCGTCAGGTTGGCCGAATAGACGCCGCCGAACGGCGTATCGATCCGTTTTCCACCGGCAAACGGTTTGGCGGGATCGGCGGTGTGGCAGCTTGCGCAGTCGCCGGCTTCCGTGAGCGCCTTGCCGCGCGCGATGTCCTCGGCGGTCGGCTCGGCGACCGGTTTGTCCCCGGATTGGGCAGGGCATTCGGTCGCAGCGAACGCAGTGCACAAAAGCATAACAGCGAGAATCGCCCTCATCGCCCGATATCGTCCCTGCACCAAATGGCCTCCTCGGGCATTATAGCGTGAAAGCGAAGACAACAGGAGCGTCATGGCATTTCGCGGCGGGGCTTCCCCACGACACAAATCGAAAAGCTGTGCCGATATTCCCGGCACGAAGTTGCGATCTTTCAGCGCACCACGCTCGGACGGAGATTTGTAGTGCGTCGGCTGGAAAATCCGACATAGACTGGTTCTAACAAGTTCAGATGCCTACATAAAAATGGGTGTCGCGAGCAAGGCTCACGAGAGTGGCAAAGAGGGCTTAAATGGGAATCAACCAGGGTCCGATCAGTCTCGATCAGAAATACACCCAAGGCTCCGGCCATATCTTCCTGACCGGAATTCAGGCGCTGGTCCGCCTGCCGATGGCCCAGATCCGCCGTGACCGTGCCGCGGGCCTCAACACCGCAGGCTTCATCTCCGGCTACCGCGGCTCTCCGCTGGGTGGCTACGACCAGCAGCTTTTCGCCGCCCGCAAGCATCTCGAACAGTACAATATCAAGTTCCAGCCCGGTGTGAACGAAGACCTCGCGGCCACCGCGGTCTGGGGCTCGCAGCAGCTCAGCCTTTCGCCCGGCGCCAACTATGATGGCGTGGTCGGCATCTGGTACGGCAAGGGCCCCGGCGTCGACCGCTGCGGCGACGTGTTCCGGCACGCCAATACCGCAGGTTCGGCGAAGAACGGCGGCGTGCTGTGCCTGGCCGGCGACGACCACGGCGCAAAGTCTTCCACCGTGCCGCACCAGTCGGACCATGCCTTCATCTCGGCGCTGATGCCGTATCTCTATCCTTCCAGCATCCATGAAATGATCGAGATGGGCCTCCTGGGTATCGCGATGTCGCGCTACTCCGGCTGCTGGGTCGGCATGAAGGTGATCACCGAGACCGTGGAGACCACCGCGGAGATCGACCTCACCGACGAGATGAAACCCTTTGTCATCCCGACTGATTTCGAGATGCCGCCGGGCGGGCTCAACCTGCGCTGGCCGGACGATCGCTACGCGCAGGACCTGCGCCTGCAGGACTACAAGGGCTATGCGGCGATCGCCTTCGCGCGCGCCAACAAGATCAACCGTATCACCATGGATTCGCCGAATGCCCGCTACGGCATCATGGCATCAGGCAAGAGCTACGAGGATATTCGCCAGGCGCTGCGCGAACTCGGCATTACCGAGGAGGTCGCCGCCAAGATCGGGCTCAGGCTCTACAAGATCGGCATGCCCTGGCCGCTGGAGCCGGAAGGCGTGCGGCAGTTCGCTGTCGGTCTCGAGGAAATCTTCATCATCGAAGAACGCCGCGAGATCGTCGAGAATCAGGTCAAGCAGGAGCTGTTCAACTGGCGCGACGACGTCCGCCCGCGCATCGTCGGCAAGATGGACGATCACGACAAGCGTTTTCTCACGTTTGCCGCCGAGCTCAGCGTGGCCTCGCTTGCCAGCTCGCTCACCGAGCGGCTGCTTCGGCTGAACCTCAACCCCGAGATAGCAGCGATGCTGCGCGCCAAGGCCGACTGGTTCAACGGCCGGCAGGCGAGCCAGATGCAGGCCATAGCTCCGATCGCCCGCACGCCGTATTTCTGCTCGGGCTGCCCGCATAACACCTCGACCAAGGTGCCGGAGGGCAGCCGCGCCTTCGCCGGTATCGGCTGTCATTTCATGGCGCTGTGGATGGACCGCTCGACCGAGACCTACACCCACATGGGAGGCGAGGGCGTGCCGTGGGTCGGTGTGGCGCCGTTCACCAAGGAAGAGCACGTGTTCGCCAATCTCGGCGACGGCACCTACTTCCATTCCGGCAGCCTCGCGATCCGTCAGGCGATCGCGTCGGGCGCCAACATCACCTACAAGATCCTCTACAACGATGCGACCGCGATGACCGGCGGCCAGCATGTCGACGGCGAATTGTCGCCGCAGCAGATCACCTTCCAGCTTCATTCGGAAGGCATCCGCGAAATCTACCTGGTTTCGGAAAACCCGCATCTCTATCCGGCGTCCGATATCGCGCCCGGTGTCAAGGTCGCGCATCGCGACGACCTCGACGCCGTCCAGAAGACCTGCCGCGCCGTGAAGGGCGCTTCGGCCATCGTGTTCGTGCAGACCTGCGCGGCCGAAAAACGCCGCCGCCGCAAGCGCGGCCTGATGGAGGACCCGGCGCGCCGCGTCATGATCAATCCGGCGGTCTGCGAAGGTTGCGGCGATTGCTCGGTGCAGTCGAACTGCATTTCGGTCGAGCCGCTGGAAACCGAGATGGGCCGCAAGCGCACCATCAACCAGTCGACCTGCAACAAGGATTATTCCTGCCTGAAGGGCTTTTGTCCGTCCTTCGTCACCATCGACGGCGGCAAGCCGCGCCGTCGCGCGCCGGCTGACCTCGGCGATACGGGCCTCGGCGACCTCGGCGATCTGCCGGAGCCGGCCTCGCTGCCCTCGCTGGAGCGGCCTTACAACATTGCCGTTGGCGGCGTCGGCGGCACCGGCGTGCTGACGATCGGCGCGCTGCTCGGCATGGCCGCCCATATCGAGGGCAAGGCCAGCATGATCCTCGACATGTCCGGTCTCGCCCAGAAGGGCGGCGCGGTGCTCAGCCACGTGCGACTCTCCGAGCACACCGCCGACGTCACCTGTTCGCGCATCGTCACCGGCACCGCCGACCTCGTGATGGCGGCCGACGAGGTGGTCGCTGCGGCCAAGGAAACCATCACGCTTTGCGAGTCCAGCCGCACCGTCGGCGTCATCAACACCCACGTCATTCCGACCGCAGATTTCATCCTCAACCGCGATTTCAATTTCCAGAGCCGCAAGGTCAATCATGTGCTGGAGACCGAACTGCGCAAGGATTCTTCCTTCTACGACTTCACCAAGCCCGCCGAAGCGCTGTTGGGGGATTCCATCGCCACCAACATCATGATGCTCGGCTATGCCTACCAGAAGGGCCTGCTGCCGCTGTCGGCGAAGGCCATACTGCAGGCGATCGAGGTCAACGGCGTCGCGATCAAGATGAATACCCAGGCGTTCCAGCTCGGCCGTCTCGCCGCCGCCGATCCGGCGCGGCTTGCCGCGATGATGAAGGATCAGGACGAGACGGTGCCGCCGAAGACGCTGGATGCGATGTCGCTCGACGAGATCATCGCGCATCGCAGCGACTTCCTGACCGGCTATCAGGGGTCCAGGCTCGCCAAGCGTTACCGCAACCTGGTGAAGCGTGTCCGCGATGCCGCCATCGACGGCGGCTACGGCGACGCGCTGCCGCGCGCGGTCGCGATCAACTATGCCAAGCTGCTTGCCTACAAGGACGAATACGAGGTCGCACGGCTCTTTACCGACGGCAGGTTCGAGAAGCAGCTCCGTGACCAGTTCGAGGGCGAGTTCAAGTTCAACTTCAATCTCGCACCGCCCATTCTCGGCGGTGGCCTCGACGCCCTCGGCCGTCCGAAGAAGCGCGCATTCGGCGCGTGGATGATGCCGGTGTTCCGGACGCTGGCGAAGCTGCGTTTCCTGCGTGGCACGCCGCTCGACATTTTCGGCTACGGCGCCGACCGCAAAATCGAACGCGATCTGATAGCCGCCTACGAGAAGGACGTCGCCACCGTGCTCGGCCTGCTGTCGCCGGTCACGCACGACACCGCGGTCGAGATCCTGTCCTTGCCCGACCGCATCCGCGGCTACGGCCCGGTGAAGGAGAAGGCGATTGCCGACGCCAAGACGCGCCACGAGCAACTCGCCGCCGACCTCGTCAACCCGCCACCCGCGCCCCGGCAATTGGCGGCGGAGTAGGGCGCGGCTCGTCCGGAATCCATTTCACAGCAATGCATGGCGCTTGATCGATTCCGGGTTCGCGCCAAGGGGCGCGCCCGGAATGACGGGGAGGGTGAGGGGCGGCCTTTCTTTGATCGCCTGTCGGGCAAATCACCGAGCGTTTCGGTCTGCATCGTGCGATGCGCCATCTGATAAATCCCGACAAAAGCGTTGCGCGTTCGCACGAATTTCATGAGCCATTTCAACGCGATTTGGGCCGTCCAGATTGCCCGCCAAAAATAATCCGCTTCTCATCTTCGCAGATCGATGTCTTCTTCACGCCATCCCGCCTCATGCAGAGGGGCGTACGCGTCGTCACGATACGTGGAGTGCGGGTTGCGGTGGACGCGATGGCGTTGCGCGCGAGGGAGATCGCAGGGCGGCGAATGCTGTGAGCGATTGATCCCGCGCAGGACGAGCGACGTTGTTGCGTACGGCAAAACCGTGTGGTCCTGGCGCCCGTGGCTGGCGTCAAGCTTTGCGAAGACGAAATTCGCCCAACCGGGTTCGGATTTCGCCGTCAATTCGCAAAGCGACGGAGGCAAAAGGAATTCGTCTCCGGGGAGAACTCGGCATAAGCCGTCAAACCATTGCGCAGGGAAGGCCGGATGCTCTCCGCTGGACCTGTATGCTCGTGTGCGCACTTCTTCATGCATATTGCACACGAGACCGCGGGTGCAGCGCGCACCCGGTCTTCCCTGCGCCCTCTCAACAGCGAGAGGGTAACGACAGGCAAAACTCGGGCAGAACATGTCGCGAGAACGAGAGCGCTTGTCCGTCGAGTGAATATCTACAACCCTCACCCTGAGGAGGCCGCGTCGCGGCCGTCTCGAAGGGCGAGGCCACCGGCGGGCCTGCATCCTTCGAGACGCGTTCCGCGCTCCTCGGGATGAGAGGCAAGCAGCGCATCCCGACCTGGGTCCCGTCGCTACCGTCTCGCCTGACGGAATATTTCCGCGCTTGCCAAGGGGGCGGCGAAAGGTCAGAAAAACCGCCGGAACAGGAAACGCGAGCGGAGAACGATTTGACCATCAAGGGCAAAGCCTACATCGCCGGGATCTACGAGCATCCCACCCGGCACGCACCCGATAAATCGACGGCGCAGTTGCATGCCGAGGTCGCCAAGGGCGCGATCGAGGACGCCGGCCTGACCAAGGACGATATCGACGGCTATTTCCTTGCCGGCGACGCCCCCGGCGGCGCCTGGCCGATGGTCGATTACCTCGGGTTGAAGGTGCGGCACATCGATTCCACCGAAACCGGCGGCTGTTCCTATTTGATCCATCTCGGCCACGCGGCCGAGGCGATTGCGGCGGGCAAGTGCTCGATTGCGCTGGTGACGCTCGCCGGCAAGCCCCGCACCGGCCCGATGCCGCCGCGCGCGTCCGGCGCCGAGGCCGATTTCGAGGCGGCCTATGGCGCCACCACCCACAATGCCTACGGCATGTGTGCCATGCGCCATATGCACGACTACGGCACCACCAGTGAACAGCTCGCCTGGATCAAGGTCGCAGCCTCGCATCACGCCCAGTACAACCCGCATGCGATGCTGAAGGACGTCGTCACGGTCGAGGACGTCATCAACTCGCCGATGATCTCCGATCCCTTGCACCGGATGGATTGCTGCGTCGTCACCGACGGCGGCGGCGCGATGATCGTGACCACGCCGGAGATCGCGAAAAGCCTGAAGAAGCCGCTGGTGCGCCTGATCGGCCATGGCGAGGCGATGAAGGGGCCGCGCGGCGGCAAGGATCTCGACCTGACCTATTCCGCAGGCGTGTGGTCCGGCCCGCGTGCGTTCGAGGAAGCCGGCATCACGCCCGAAGGACATCAAGTACGCCTCGATCTATGACAGCTTCACCATCACGGTGCTGATGCAGCTCGAAGACCTCGGCTTCTGCAAGAAGGGCGAGGGCGGCAAGTTCGTCTCCGACGGCAATCTGATTTCCGGCGTCGGCAAACTGCCGTTCAACACCGACGGCGGCGGTCTCTGCAGCAACCATCCGGTGAACCGCGGCGGCATGACCAAGATCCTCGAAGCTGTCCGGCAATTGCGCGGCGAAGCCCATCCGAAGGTGCAGGTGCCGAATTGCGATCTCGCCATCGCCCATGGCACCGGCGGACTTCTCGGCGTGCGTCACGCCGCCTCAACCTGCATTCTGGAGCGCGTGTAATGGCCGAAGCAAAGAAATATCCGGCGCCGGTGACCAATCCCGAAACCGCGCAGTTCTGGGAAGCGGCCAAGGCCGGCAAGTTCCTGATCAAGCGCTGCACCGCCTGCGGCGAGCCGCATTACTTCCCGCGCTCGATCTGCCCGTTCTGTTTCTCCGACAAGACGGTGTGGGAAGAATCTTCCGGCGAGGCGACGATCTACACCTACAGCCTGATGCGCAAATCGCCGACCGGTCCCTATGCGATCGCCTTCGTCACCCTGAAGGAAGGCCCGTCGCTGCAGACCAACATCGTCGATTGCGACCTGACGAGCCTGAAGATCGGCCAGAAGGTGAAGGTGGTGTGGAAGCCGACCGACGGCGCCCCGCTGCCGTTCTTCACGGCGGCCTGACAGAAGTACCTTCTCCCCTTGCGGGAGAAGGTGGCGCGAAGCGCCGGATGAGGGTCATCTCCGCGAGCAGTGTGTTTGCGGAGCCAACCCCTCACCCAAACGAGTTTCAGGCGCGGCCGGTGTAGCCCTCTCCCACAAGGGGAGAGGGCGCAGCAACCGGCACTGCGAAGAAAATGTTCGGGAGAGAAACGAAATGCCGATCAACTACGAACAACTGATGGCCCTGAAAAATCTCGGCCAGAAATATGCCTACACCGATCGCGAGGTGATGCTCTACGCCTACGGCATCGGCATGGGCGCGGATCCGATGGACGAGAACGAACTCGCCTTCGTCAATGAAGGCACGCTCACCCCGCGTCCGCTGAGAGTGGTGCCGACGTTTGCGTCGGTCGCTGCGTGGGGTGCAGGTCCCGGCGAAATAAATCTCAATCGCGTGATGGTGGTCGACGGCGAGCGCGACATCACCTTTCACAAGCCGTTTGCCACCGCGGCGAACATCACCGCCGACTCGACCGTGCTCGACGTGTTCGACAAGGGCAAGGACAAGGGCGCGGTGATCCGGCACCAGACCGTGCTCAAGGACGAGAAGGGCGAGAAGCTGGCGACGCTGGTCGCCTCGCGCTTCGCGCGCGGCGACGGCGGCTTTGGCGGACCGTCCGAAGGCCAGCCCGAGCCACACAAGGTGCCGAGCCGCGCGCCCGACAAGGTCGTCGATATCACCACGCGTCCCGACCAGGCGCTGGTCTATCGTCTGTGCGGCGACCGCAACCCGCTGCACTCCGATCCCGGCTTCGCAAAAAAGGCGGGTTTCCCGAAGCCGATCCTGCACGGCATGTGCACCTACGGCATCACCTGCCGCGGCGTGCTGCAGACCTATGCCGATTACGATCCGTCCGCCTTCAGGCAGCACGTCGCGCGGTTTTCCTCGCCGGTCTATCCCGGCGAGACCGTGACGATGGATCTGTGGAAGGACGGTAACGTCGTTTCCTTCGAAGCCAAGGTGAAGGAGCGGGGCGTCACCGTGATCAAGAGCGGCAAGACGGTGCTGGGTTAGAGCGTGCGCTCCCTCGCCCCGCTCTTCGCGGGGAGAGGGTTGGGTGAGGGGACTATCCGCAGTTGGTGTCGCTGGATAGACCTGTATCCCCTCACCCGAAATTCGCTAACGCGAATTCGACCTCTCCCCGCAAGCGGACGAGGTAAGAACAAGAGCGATAAACGGAGAAACACCATGGGACTGCTCGACGGCAAGGTTGCGATCATCACCGGCGCGGGTGGCGGGCTTGGCGAGGCCTACGCCAAACTGTTCGCGCGCGAGGGGGCGGCGGTCGTGGTCAACGATCTCGGCGGACCGCGCGACGGTTCCGGCTCCGACAAGTCGATGGCGCAGCAGGTGGTCGACGCGATCAAGGCCGAGGGCGGCCGCGCGGTCGCCAACGGTTCCGACATCTCGACCATCGCCGGCGGGCAGTCGGTGTTCGACGACGCCATCAGGAATTTCGGCCGGGCCGATATCCTGGTGAACAATGCCGGCATCCTGCTCGACGAGACCTTCGCCAAGGCCAAGGAGGCGAACTGGGACAGGGTCATCAAGGTGCACCTCAAGGGCACCTTCTGCTGCACCCAGCCGGTGTTCAAATGGATGCGCGAGAACGGCGGCGGCGTCATCGTCAACACGTCCTCGACCTCGGGCCTGATCGGCAATTTCGGCCAGACCAACTACGGCGCCGCCAAGGGCGGTATCTGGGGACTGTCGAACGTGCTGGCGATCGAGGGCCGCAAATACAACATCCGGATCTGGACGCTGGCGCCGGGTGCGCTGACCCGCATGACGGCGGACCTGCCGCGCTATATCGAGAATCCGAAGGCGGCGCTCGGGCCTGATGGCATCGCGCCGGCCGTGCTATACATGGTCAGCGACCTGTCGGGCGACCAGACCGGCAAGGTGCTCGGCGTCTCCGGCCCGCGCGGCGTGCGGGAGATGCGGATGATGGAAATGGATGGCTGGAAGCCGCCGTTCACGGGGTGGAAGGCCGAGGATATCGTGACCCACGCCAAGGAGATCTTCTTCTCCGAGGAACAGATCAAAATGGGCGCGCGACGGTTTTAGTTTTGACGTCATTCCGGGGCGATGCGAAGCATCGAACCCGGAATCTCGAGATTCCCCGATGCGCAATTGCAAAGAGGCCCACAATGGCAAAACTCACCGCACAGGCTGCAGGCACTTTCGCGATTGCCCCGACGCCGTTCCACGACGACGGCCGCATCGACGAGAAGTCGATTGACCGGCTGACCGATTTCTACGCCGAAGTCGGCTGCGATGGCGTCACCGTGCTCGGCATCCTCGGTGAAGCGCCGAAGCTCGATGCGGCGGAGGCCGAGCAGGTGGCGGTTCGCTTCGTCAAGCGCGCGAAGAACATGCAGATCATCGTCGGTGTCTCCGCGCCCGGATTTGCCTCGATGCGCTCGCTGGCAAAGGCCTCGATGGACGCCGGCGCCGCCGGCGTCATGATCGCGCCGCCGCCGCATTTGCGCACCGATGACCAGATCACGGGCTATTTCAAGCAGGCGCAGGAAGCGATCGGTGACGACATTCCCTGGGTGCTGCAGGATTATCCGCTGACGCTGAACGTCATCTTCACGCCCGCGGTGATCCGCAAGATCGTGATGGATTCACCGTCCTGCGTGATGCTCAAGCACGAGGACTGGCCGGGCCTGGAGAAGATCTCCACGCTGCGCGGCTTCCAGAAGGATGGTTCGCTGAAGCCGATGTCCATTCTGGTCGGCAATGGCGGGCTGTTCCTGGATTTCGAAATGGAGCGCGGCGCCGACGGCGCCATGACCGGCTATGCATTCCCCGAACTCCTGATCGACGTCGTCAAACTGTCGAAGGCCGGCAAGCGCGACGCCGCGCACGATCTGTTCGATGCGCATCTGCCGCTGATCCGCTACGAGCAGCAGCCCGGCGCGGGCCTTTCGGTGCGCAAATATGTGCTGCAGAAGCGCGGCATCATTGCCTCCAGCGCACAGCGCAAGCCCGGCGCGACGATCACCGCCACCGCGAAGGCGGAGGTCGATTATCTGTTGTCGCGGGTGGCGCGCGTCGACCGCCGCGCCAATCTGCAACCGCAATCCAGCGCCGCAGGTTAACTATCCCTCATGGTGAGGAGCCGCGAAGCGGCGTCTCGAACCATGAGGCCCCGATGCTTCTCAATCATCCTTCGAGACGCGGCCCAAGGGCCGCTCCTCAGGATGAGGTCTTCAGGAGTGAAGTGTTATGGCCGAAATCGTTGCTCCGCGTCCCGCATCCACCATCCTGCTGCTGCGCGACAGCGCCGCGCTGAGGGAGATCGAGGTCTTCATGATGGTTCGCCATTATGAGATCGATTTCAATTCCGGCGCGCTGGTGTTTCCCGGCGGCAGTGTCGACAAGGGCGACAAGGAGATCATCGCGACGCCTGATCTGTATTCGGGCGGCGAGGGGCTCGACGAGGCGACGCTGAGCTTCCGCATTGCCGCCATCCGCGAAACCTTCGAGGAGAGCGGCATCCTGCTGGCGCGGCCCGGCGGATCGAGGGCGCTGGTCGAGGCCAGGCGCGCGAGCGAGATCGAGGCGGCGCATCGGGCTGAGCTGTGCGACGGCAAGATCAGCTTCCTCAAGGTGCTGGCCGACAACGGCCTGGTGCTGGCGCTCGACGAACTCATGCCCTACGCGCACTGGATCACGCCGGAGGGCATGCCGAAGCGGTTCGACACCTGGTTCTTCCTCGCCGCCGCCCCGCCCGAGCAGGTTGGCGCCCATGACGGCAAGGAATCCACCGATTCGATCTGGGTCTCGCCGCGCGAGGCGCTGGAAGGCGGCGAGAGCGGGCGTTTCAAGCTGCCGTTCCCGACCACGCGCAACCTGATCAAGCTCGGCAAGCAGGCAAGCGTGCAGGCCGCGCTCGATGACAGCCGTGGCAAGCCCGTGGTGGCGGTGACGCCGGTCATGACCAAGACCAGCAGCGGCCGGCAGCTTCGTATTCCACTGGAAGCCGGCTACGACGGCGATGTGTTCGAGGTCGGGTCCGCCGGCTGACGGGAGGCGTCGGGGGCCGGGCGGCTGAGGTTCGCGGCATGCTACGGGGTGGGGCAGGTCCGTAGCCCGGCCGAATCCAGCGGATTCGGCGATGTTCCCCTAGGCCCGTAATCCATCGTATATTACCGCTCCGATTGGAGCCCGGCCTCGAGAACATGACCGCTGAACTGCCGCCGAATTCGCCGCCACCGCGATCGTTCTCGCTGTCGATCGGCCAGCTCACATTCGGCAGTTTCATGCTGGTGCTGGCGGTCATCATCATTACCTCGACCGCCAGCGTCATCGCCATCCGCCATATCGATGCGACCTTTGCCGAATTGCAGCGGCTGCAGAGCGTCGGCGATCTCGCCGAGGATATCGATCGCCGCATGAATGAGTTGCGGCTTGCAGCGCGGGATTTCGTCACTGACCCCGGCAACCAGTCGCTCCAGGTCGGGGAGGCCGCGACCTCGCTGAGCGAAATCCTGAAGAAGACCCGGCTCGAACTGGCGCCCGAGCAGCAGGACATGATCGACGGCGTCACCGAGCGCCTGTCGACCTACCGCAGCGGCATCGAGCGGATTTCCGCGCTGATCAACCGCCGCGCCGAAATGATCGTCGCGCTGCCGCCGCTGCGCGAGAAATTCGACGCCGCGATCGCCGAGACGCCCGATCCGCTGGTAGCGTCGGCATTGTTCCAGGCCCAGAGCCGGATCGCCTCGGCGCTGCTGGCGCGCAATCCGTCCGCGGCCGAACAGTCGGCGCAAGGCATGCGCGCGATGACGATCGCGGATCCGAAGCTGCACGAGGCCGTCAATGCCTATGCCGACGCGATCATCGGCATCTCGATCCGTGAACGGCAGATATCGGACATCGACAAGGAAGTGCTGGGGGCGGAGGGGCGGTTGATCCAGCGCGTCACCGAACTGCTGCGCGAGGTCAGCTCGCGGCGCGGCCACGTCCTGTCCCGCGATTTTGCCCGGACGCTGACGGAAGCCAAGTGGCAGAGCATCGTGCTCGGCACCGCCGGCGTGCTGATCGGGCTGTTCGCATCGCTGCTGGTGGTACGGCGCACCGTGCGCCCGCTGGCCTCGATCGCGACCTCAATTCGGGCGGTCGCCGGTGGTGAGAAAAGCACCGCGATTCCGGCAACCGACGTCGACAACGAGATCGGCGACATTGCCCGCGCGGCGGAAGTGTTCCGCCAGACCCTGGTCGATGCCGATACGGCACGCGAGGCGGCGGTGCGCGCGCTGGCCGAACAACGCCTCGCCGAGGAAAGTTACCGCAAGCTGTTCGAGGCCTCGGTCGACGGGATTTATGTGACGACGCCGCGCGGCGCGCTGCTCAACGCCAACCCGGCGCTGGCGCGGATGATGGGGTACGCCACGCCCCAGGGCCTGATCAATGGCATCGGCGACATTGCCGATACGGTGTATGTCGATCCGGCGGCACGGGCAGAATACCAGCGGCGGATGCAGCGCGACGGCATGATCCGGGAATATGAGTACCAGGTTCGCACCAGCAACGGTTCGGTGCTCTGGCTTTCCGACAGCGCCAGCGCCGTGCGCAACGATTCCGGCGAGATCGTTCGCTATGAGGGAACGGTCCGCGACATCACCGACCAGAAGCGCGCGGAGGACGCGATCGCCGAAGGCCGCCGCCTGCTGCAGATGGTGATCGACACCGTGCCCGCCGTCATCAACGTCAAGGACAGGCGGCTCCGGTACGTGCTGATGAACCGCTATATGTCCGGCATTTTCGGAGTCGAGCCCGGAGAAGCGATCGGCCGCACCACGTCCGAACTGATGTCGCGTTATGGCGCGGCAAAGACCGACGAGAACGACAAGCGGGTGCTCGCGGTCGGCAGGGAGCTCGGCTTCTACGAGGAGGAGTACAAGGATTCCTCCGGCAACATGCGCCAGTGGCTGGTCAACAAGCTGCCGATCCTGGATGCCGGCGGCGAGATCGAGAATATCGTCACCGTCGCGCTCGACATCGGCGAGCGCAAGCGCGTCGAGTTCGAGATGCGCAAGGCCAAGGATGCCGCCGAGGCGGCGCTGCGCAACCTGCGGGAAACCCAGAACTCGCTGATCGAGGCCGAAAAGCTTGCCGCACTCGGACGGCTGGTCGCGGGCGTCGCGCATGAAGTCAACAATCCCGTCGGCATCAGCCTCACGGTTGCATCGGCGCTGGAGCGCAAGACGTCGAATTTCGCCGCCGAGGTTGCCCGCGGCGAATTGCGACGCTCCAGCCTGAACGATTTCCTCGAGACCAGCCGCGATGCATCATCGCAACTCGTGGCCAATCTCAACCGCGCCGCCGAACTGATCCAGTCGTTCAAGCAGGTGGCCGCCGACCGCAACTATTCGGATCAGCGCTCTTTCGACCTCGGCGATCTCACCGAACAGGTAGTGATGAGCCTGCGGCCGGGTTTGCGCAAACATAATCTGACACTCAATGTCGACTGTCAGCCCAACCTGATCATGAACAGTTACCCCGGCCCCTATGGACAGGTGCTGACCAACCTGTTCCTCAACTCGGTCGCGCATGCATTCCCCGACGGCAAGCCCGGCACCGTCGACATCCAGGTCCGCGAGTCCGGTAAGGACAATGTCGAGATACTCTTTTCCGACAATGGATGCGGCATGAGCCTCGACGTGCGCCGCCGTGCTTTCGATCCGTTTTTCACCACGCGACGCGATCAGGGCGGTACAGGTCTTGGCCTGCACATCGTCTACAGTATCGTGACGACCCGTCTCGGCGGCCGGCTCGACCTCGACTCGGAACCGGGCGGGGGCACGCGGATCCAGATCATCCTGCCGCGCACGGCGCCGCTCGAACAGGCGGCGGAATAATCATTCGCGCGGCTTGGCGCCGCCGCCTAATTTATGTCTGCCAACTTGTGCAGCGTCGCGCCAAAAATCTGGCTCGCTTTGCCGACCAGCGCCGTCCCGTTCATGGTGCCGCGGGTGTCGGTAAAGGTGCCGGACACGCCGACGCCCACGGGATTTGGGCCGCCGAACAGCGGATTGGCGTCTTCGCGCGGCGTCGTATGACGTTGCACCAGCACCTCGCCCTTGAAGGTATCGCCCTTCACGGTGTAGCTGCCGGTGTAGAACAGGTAGGCATCGCCACCGAGGATCTGGCCATCCCGGAACAGAATCACGCCGCTGCCCTTGCCGATGCGCCCATCCAGCAGGGTGACGTGAATCGAGTACAGCCCGTTCTTCATGGTGCCCCAGTGCCGGCCGCCGTGCCCTCGGAAGCCGACTGGAACTATGCCAAAGCGCAGCCATGAGCGTCAACGCGTCAGGTTGCCCGGCAATTCCGTAGCGGAAGCGGCGTCCTGGAATGCGACTATAGCGTGATACCGGCAGTGCGTTGCGGCTTTTGGTTCCGAATCGAGTTGGCCCACGAAATGCATAAATTGTGATGGCACCGGCCGGTGGGTGCTGGAGCAAGAAAACAGGTGACCAACTGGAATATTTCCGGCGGCCACGCGCCGCGCCGCTATATCGAAAACAGCAACCCGAAAGCCACCGTCCGCCATTCCGCAGGCCGCTGGAAAAAGCCGCTGATGATCGGCAGCGTGTTGCTGGTGCTGCCGCTGGCCTCTGTTCCGGGTGCTGCCCGCGATGACGGCCGCTACGCCAATTCACCGTTGAAGCAATGGTTCGACAGCCTGAAGAGCGGCAAGGGGCCTTGCTGTTCCGATGCGGATGGCAGCGCCGTCAGCGACGTCGATTGGGAATCGAGGGAAGGCCACTACCGCGTTCGCATTGAAGGCGAATGGCACGACGTGCCCGAGGATGCGGTCATCACCGAGCCCAATCGCGCCGGCCGCACCATGGTCTGGCCGATCCGTGGTTATCTCGGCCTGACCATCCGCTGCTTCATGCCGGGATCGATGACGTAAAGGCTGCTCGTTCGCGCGGCGGCGCGTCAGGCATATTTGCTGTCGCGCTCCAGCAACTCGACCGAGATGCCCTGCGGCCCGCGGATGAAGCAGATGCGCACGCCCGGCCGGATCGTGGTGGGCGGCTTCGTGAACTCGACGCCCTTGGCCTTGATCTCGGCCGCGACGGCGTCGATGTCCTTTACTGCCAGCCCGAAATGGTCGAGCCCTTGATAGGGCGTGACCGGCGGCGCGTTGACGCCATCGCTGTCGGCTACGGGTGCGATGAACACGTTGGCGCCGCCGAGCTTGACGTCGATTCGTCCTGGCCCGCGGATGATCTCGCCTCCCAGAACGTCCTGGAGCCATGCCGCGGTTGCTTCGGGATCGGGACTGCGAAGATGAACATGGTCCCAGGTGACGGTCGGCATTTCGATCTCCCATTTGCCTGTTGCGGCGCTGAGCCGGGTGGTGAAAGCAGCGCCGCCAATGTAACGGCCACGTTCTGGCAGCGCCATGTCCGATCGCGCTGCCGCTTCGCCGCATGTTGTCGAACTGGCATGAAACCGACGCTGCTTCGGGTGCAGGTGCTGGTGCGGGTCGCCTACGTCAATGCGAGCAAGGCCAAATGTTCGTTCGTGGCGGCCAGCCGATCTTAACCTTGTGCACCGGAACCGGCTTTCCGTACCCGAAAACGTGACTATCGGCGTTGAACCTTCATAAGGGCTTGGGAACTAATCGCTATATCGCTCGTTAGGCGATGGAACCGCGTGCGACAGCGCGGAGGAGCCAGAAAATGCCCGTGGCCCGATATTTCCTGTTTGTCGGCGGAGTGCTGCTCGCGCTGCTGTTTGCCGTCGATGCGTTCACGTCGCAGCCGGCTGTTGTGGCGAGCACGGCATCCTCGATCGACAAGACCGTCGTCCGAATTCGTTCCGACCAGAAGCCGCCGGAACGCGTGGTTTACGATACCAGCCTTCCAACCATCGTCCCGCCGCCAGCCGCAATTATCGCTCAAGCCGCCCCGGCGCCTGCATCCGCCGTCTCCGCCGAGGCCCGCGTGCGCGATACGTTTGCGCAGTTCGTGCCGGGCGAAGCAAAGAAGCCGGCACCGCAGATCCAGCGCAAGCGGAAGGTGGTCCGAAGCCACCCGGCGCCATCGCAGGGTTCGCCGATCCGGGTTGCGCAGCAGTCGCAGTTTGGTTTCTTCGGCGCTCCGCGCTGGAACAGCACCTGGTAAGATTGCGCGGCGCGGGCTAGCGCGGCAGCTGCGGAATCTTGTCCACAAATTTGTTGTAGCAGGTCAGCCGCTCGTCTTCCTCTTTCTGGAAACGGCATTCGCTGGCGCTCTTCGCGGCCGCTGCCTTGGGCTTCGGCTGCGGCGCATAGACCGCATCATAACAGGTCAGCCGTTCCTTGGTCGCGTCGTCGATGTCCTGACACGCCTGCAATTTCTGGGCGACCGACAGCGGCTTTTCCTTCTTGGATGCCGCAGACTTGGAGCCGACCACAACCAGCGGTTTTCCGCCGATGGTCGGCGGAGCTGCGGGTGTGGGTGGAGTGCCCGTTCCCTGGGCAAGCGCTGCGACCGGATAGAGGATCGCCAGCGCCAAAATGATCTTTCTCATGTCGACATGTCCGAATAGCCGTTAGCAAACTGGAGCGCTGAGGGAGTCAGATTTCCAATTCCGGAACTGAATCCCGCTGCCGCCAGCGCTCTCTAGCACCATCCCCAAGCGTCTGTCTAACTCATTGATTTAACGGCTGTTCGCCAGGGCCTGCAGGGCGCCCGCATAGTCTGTCCATCGATGGGTTGCTTGAGTTCGGCGGACACCACGCTGCGGGCGGCAACTCGATGGTTCATCAGGCGTGGCGTCGGCGGTTTGCCGGCGGACTTTCCTCCGGCAGGGCATCACGGCGAAGCCGCAACGCCGCACAGCCGATACCGCATCCACGGCTCATCGCGAGCGGAAGCATCACGGCAAAAATAGCTGGCGCTACCTAGCGGAAGCGATACGCGTCAAATGCGTGGGCCAGGAAAATGCCCACGCTGGCGAAAATGAGGACAGCCGTTACGACCTCGGTCATAGCCTGCCTCCCTGTGTTGCCATGCCCGGAAGGGCGCGCTTGAGAAATTCGTGGTAAATGAGGTTCAGGACCGACGCCAACATGATCTAACCCCGTGGGTTTGAATGGAGGGATCGTATGAATCCTCTGTTTCCGGACGACTTCGCGGGATCGCGAAATGGTTTCGTGGGAACTCGCCCGGGCTCCGGGACCGAAAGGGAACTGGAACCTGGAGCGCAGCGACGGCGCTAATCGCGCTGGCGAATGGCCCGCCCTTTTCTCGCCGCCATGCTCAGTCAGGAAATGGGCGGGGGCGGCTTGGGGGCAGTATTCCCGAAGGTCCTGCGTGATCGGCCACCAATTGCTCATCAACGACACCGTTACATCTCGCCGCGCGTTCATGCGCGGGATTGCGTCCACTGCCAGCGTGCTTGCGCTCGGCGGCTGCGCGAGCATGGCTGCGACCGGAACGCGCTACGACGCTTCGTCGCTTGCAGCGGAACCGACATTGTTGGTCGCAACCACACGCAAGCCGGTGAATGGCGGGCGCGCCAAGCCATGGTTCGGTCCGGAGCGGGCTTCGAAGATGACCATCGCCCGGGCGAAGCTGGTACCGCCGGACGAGAGCCGTTTTTCCCTCGCCGCGGCCGGGCTCGGTGATTGGCGTCTTGATGCGGTCGAGCCGGTATCGAATGACATCGGCAATCTTCTCGGCCAGGCCAGCGGTCCGGATGTCCTGATCTATGTTCACGGATTCAAGCAGACATTCGAGACAGCGACGCTCGATGCCGCGCATCTCGCCGACGGCATCAGGTTTCGCGGCCAGACAATGGTGTTCTCCTGGCCGTCGAAGGCCGGCCTGTTCGATTACGCCTATGACCGCGATAGCGCGATGTGGTCGCGCGACGATTTCGAACGCGTGCTCCATTCCGTCGCCACGAGCCCGGGCGCCGGCCGCGTTCACATCGTCGCGCACAGCATGGGTACCATGCTGACGCTCGAAAGCTTGCGCCAGCTTTATGCGCGATATGGCGATACCGTTGCCGACAGGATCGGGGCCGTGGTGTTTGCCTCGCCTGACATCGACATGGACGTGTTTTCGTCGGCGACGACCCGCATCGGTCCGATCGCCCGCAAGATCACCGTCGTCACCGCGACGAACGACCGAGCGCTGGCGCTGTCAGGGCGGCTGGCCGGCGGGATGACGCGCGTCGGAGCGGCCGAGAAGGCCGCCATCGAGCAACTGGGCGTGCGTGTCATCGACGCGTCCGACGCCGGCTGGGGCGTCATCAACCACGACCTGTTTCTATCGAATGCGGAAGTGCGGAAGGTGATACGCCGCTCGATCGACACCGCCGCCGCGTAAGCGCGGCCTTGGCAAGCGGCTTTATTTCTTGGCTGCGACGAGTTCGCGCATCAGACCCTTCGAGCCGTCGAGAAACACCCTGACGGCGTCAGTGACCACGTCGTTCAGCTCGGTCGGCGTCGGCGTCTGATAGACGAAGCGCCGGATGGCCATGTAGAAGATGCGGCCGTGCAAGCCCCAGAACATTTCCACCTCGCGTTCCGAGAGTTTCACCTGTTCGACCGGAGGCAGTTTGAGCTCGTGTCGCATCTCGCCGCAGGCGGGCTCGATGATTTCCTTGCGAACGATCTCAAGGTAGCGCTTGGTGATGTCGAAGGACTTCAGTCCGGAGAACACGAAGATCCTGACCCAATTATACTCGAACACGCGCTCGACATATTCCAGATAGAACCGCGTCAGCCGCGTCTGAAGCGGCAGGCTGCGATCGCGGATGAGGCCGGCCCATGATGGCGACCAGCGGCTGAGATAGATTTCTTCATAGACCCGTTCGATCAGCGCCTCCTTGCTTGGGAAGTGGCGGTAGATCGCGGAATGGGTGATGCCCATTCGCTTGGCGAACTCGCGGGTCTGCCCGCCGAACCCCTGTTCGGCAAAAAATCGGATCGCTTCGTCGACGATGAAACGCTCGCGTTCGGCGGCGCGCATGTTACGGCGCTGCGGTTTCTTCGTTGTTTTGACTGCTGTTTTGGCCATTTCTCACTTCGCGTTGGGCGGCTATCGATACCGTATTTTCCAAAAGTGACCAAATGGTCGTTTTTAATTGACTTCGCGCAAGCGGCATGATGTATATTTCAGACCAAATGGTTACAAATTTGGGATGGTGAAGCGGGAGGATTTCCTTGAAGGCGCGGGCGTTCAGCTACGCACGACCATCAACGGTGATGGAGGCGCTGGAGGCATTCGCTGGCTCTGGCGATGCGAGCTACATTGCCGGCGGCCAAAGCCTGGTGCCGGCGCTCGCGCTGCGTCTGCAGGCACCGCAATTGCTGATCGACATCACCCATATCGCAGCGCTTCGCGGCGTCGAGCTGCAAGGCGACTGGCTGCGCATCGGCGCGCTCACCCGGCATTGCGAGGTGATGACTGATCCGCTGATCGCCCAACACGCGCCGCTGTTTCGTGAGGCAGCGCCGCATGTCGCGCACCCGGCGATCCGGAACAGGGGCACGATCGGCGGCAGTGTCTCGCTGGCCGATCCAGCCGCGGAGTTTCCCGCGATGACGCTGGCGATGGGCGCCGAGCTTGAAATCGCCAACCGCGATGGCGTGCGTCGCGTACCCGTCGATGATTTCTTCATCGATCTGTTTCAGACCGCCATCGAACCGGGCGAACTTCTCGTCGCGATCCACGTGCCGGTCGTGCGGTCAGGACATCGCTGGGCCTTTCACGAACTGGCACGTCGTCGTGGCGACTATGCGCTCGTCGGCTGCGGAATTCTCGCCGAGTTCGCCGGCGATATGATCGAGGATGTCCGCATTGCCTTCTTCTCTGTCGGGAGCACGCCGTTGCGAGCCCGGCAGGCCGAAGAGAGCCTGGTCGGCAAGAGATTGAATGAGGCTGCGGTGGCGGCCGCCCAGGCCGTGGTCGGCGACGATCTCGATCCGCCCGCTGATGAACACGTGCCGCCCGAGATGAAGCGCCACCTCGCGCGTGTTCTGCTGGGACGACTGCTCGGCCAGATCATGAGGCAGGACTCATGAGCGGGCCGGTCAACGTCAACATGACGGTCAACGGAATCGCTGTGTCGTGCAGCGTTGCGCCGCGCGATACGCTGGCGGATTTCCTGAGGCAGACCCTCGAACTCACCGGTACGCATGCCGGATGCGAAATGGGCGTGTGCGGCGCCTGCCTTGTCGTTCTCGATGGCCAGGTCGTGCATTCGTGCCTGACGTTCGCGGTGCAGGCGAGCGGTTCTGTCATCGAGACCGTGGAGGGCCTGACCGAACGCGCCGCGATTGCCGATCTTCAGGATGCGTTTCACCAGCGCAATGCCTTGCAATGCGGTTTCTGTACGCCAGGGATGCTGATGACGGCCCACAGCCTATTGTCGCAGCCCGGCATTCCGTCACGCGAAGAAATCCGCGACGCGCTGTCGGGCAATTACTGCCGCTGTACCGGATACGAAGCGATCGTCGATGCGATCGAAAACGTCGCCCGCAACCGTGACGCAGCGTCTGCCGGACAGACGAATGAGGAGGCCGGCGCATGAGCGTGCTGACCCCGCTCGATCGTCCAAACTCCTACATCGGCCGCTCGGTCCCGCGTCCGAACGCCAAACGGCTTCTCGCCGGCCGAGGACGTTACGTCACCGACATCGTCCTGCCGCGCATGCTTCATGCCGCCTTTGTGCGCAGCCCCTATGCCCATGCGCGGATCGTTTCGATCGACGCGCAAGCCGCGCGCGAAATGCCCGGCGTCAGGCTGGTTGCCACGGGGCAGGATCTCGCGCGGCTCTGCACGCCATGGGTCGGCACCATGGATCATTTCAAGGGCATGAAATCGCCGCCGCAACTGCCATTGCCTGTCGACAAGGTGGTGTGGGCGGGGCAGGCGGTGGTCGCCGTCGTCGCGGATAGCCGGGCGCTGGCCGAAGATGCCGCCGAAGCCATCCTCGTCGAATTTGAGGAGCTTCCGGCTATCGTCGATATCGATACCGCCCTAGAGCCGGATTCACCGGTCATCTCGCCTGAGCTGGGCGGCAATCTTTGCTTCCATGGCAAGATCGACACCGGCGGTGTCGAAGAAATCTTCGCCGGCGCAGCACACGTCGTCGAGCAGGAATTCCACTTCGGGCGGCATACCGCGGTGACCCTGGAGCCGCGCGCGATCGTGGCCGATTACGACCCCAGCGAAACGCGGCTGACGGTGCATCACGCCACGCAGACGCCGTATCAGTTCCAGGACATCTATTCGCGCCATTACGGCATTCCGGAAGCGTCCGTGCGGGTGATCGCGCCTGATATCGGCGGTTCGTTCGGCATGAAACTGCACATGTATCATGAGGACATGGCCGTGGTCGGGCTCAGCATCATGCTGGGCCGTCCGGTAAAGTACGTTGCCGATCGCGTCGAATCGTTCGCCTCGGATATTCATGCGCGGGATCATCGCGTCCGGGCCCGCATGGCGGCTGATGCTGCCGGGAACATCCTCGCCATGGATGTCGAGGACGTGACGGGGATCGGCGCGTTCTCGGCCTATCCGCGCACCAGCGTCGTCGAAGGCAACCAGGTCTACCGGCTGATGGGCGCGCCTTACACGTTCAGGAACTACCGCGCCGATCTGCAGGTGGTGTTCCAGAACAAGGTGCAGATGAGTCAGTACCGCGCCGTCGGCCATCCGATCGCCTGCGCGGTCACCGAACGGCTCGTCGACATGATTGCCGGCGAAAGCCGCGTGCGACGTCTTCGAAGTCCGCGGCCGCAACACCGATTCCCGACGACGCCTATCCCTGGACCTCGCCGACCGGCTACCAGTTCGAAGCGCTTTCGCATCACGCCTGCCTCGCCAGGCTGCGGCAGATGATGGACTACGACCGGCTGCGCGCCGAGCAGGCGAAGCTTCGGACCGAAGGCGTTTATCGCGGCATCGGCATTGCGACCTTCGTCGAAATCACCAATCCCGGCCCGGCGTTCTACGGTGTCGGTGGCGTGCGGATTTCCTCGCAGGACGGCGCCATCCTCACGATCACGCCGTCCGGCGACATCAGCTGCATGATTTCGGTGACCGAACTCGGGCAGGGCACCGAGACGATCATCGGGCAGATCGTGGGCGAGCATCTCGGCGTCGATCGCGATCGCATCAAGGTTGGCACGGGCGATACCGGGACGACGCCGCACGGCGGCGCCACCTATGCGTGCCGCGGAGCCGGCATTGGCGGGGAAACCGCATTGCAGGCCGCCAAGAAGCTGAAGGAAAATGTCCTTTCGGTCGCGGGCGCGATCCTGCAGGAAGCGCCCGGGAATCTCGACATCCGCAACGGCTGGATCGTCGATATGGCAACGCTGCAGCAGCGCGTCGAACTCTCCGAAATCGCGCGGATCGTCTATTTCCGATCGGACACGTTGCCTCCAGGCACGCAGGCCCAGCTTTCGGTCGCGCACCACTACGCGCCGCAGGGCTATCCGTTTGCCTTCACCAACGGCGTCCAGGGCTGCCATCTCGAACTCGACGTCGAGACCGGTCTGGTCCGCGTGCTGAAGGCGTGGGTGGTGGAGGATTGTGGTCGCATCATCAACCCGCTGCTGGTCGACGAGCAGATACGCGGCGGCGTCGTCCAGGGGCTCGGCGCCGCCTTCTTCGAGGAATGCATCTACAACGAGGACGGCCAGCTCACCAACGGTTCGCTCGCCGACTACCTCGTTCCGATGGCCGGCGAGATGCCGGATATCGAGATCGCCCACATAGAGACGCCGACGCTCGACACCCAGCTCGGAGCCAAAGGCGTCGGCGAGGCCGGCACTGCAGCGGCATCGGCTGCGGCGCTCAATGCGGTGAACGATGCGATGGCGCCGTTCGGCGGATCGATCGCGCAGGTGCCAATGACCCCTGCTCGAATTCTCAAGGCACTTGGACGGATATGACGACAACGAAAACACACAAGGAGGACAGCATGACCGACAGCATTCGAAAAATTACCCGAACCAGCATCACGCGGCGTCACGCCCTGGCGGGCCTCGGCGCCGGCGCCAGCCTCATCGCCATGCCGTGGGTAGCAGGCGCGGCCGACGACACCATCCGCATCGGCTTTCCGACGCCGCTGACCGGGCCGTTCGCGGCCGAAGCCAAGGACCAGGTCAAGAGCGCGGAACTGGCGGTCAAGCAGTTCAACGACAAGGGCGGCATCGACGGCCGCAAGATCGAACTGCTGGTGCGCGACGACAAGCTCAACCCCGGCGAGGCGGCGACCCGCACGCTGGAGCTGATCGAGAAGGACAAGGTCAACTTCGATCGTCGGATCGCTGTCGAGCGCGATGCAGCTCGCGGTCAACGAGGTGACGCGGGCGCGGGGCGTTATCTACGTCGATCAGCCAGTCCGACACCATCAACGAGGCCAAGGACTGCAGCCTCTACACCTTCCACGAGGCGCTGAACCCGCACCATGACGGCCGGCGCGGTGGCGCGGTACGGCTTCCCGAAGGGCTCGAAGGTTGCGTATCTCGTCGCCGACTACGCCTACGGCCACGAGATGGTGCGCGGCTTCCAGCGCGCGCGGCAGGCGATCGGCGCTGAAACGGTCGGCCGACATCCGCCATCCGCTGGGCGCAGCCGACTACTCGACCTTCCTGCCGCGTCTGCGCTCGATGCGCCCGGACATCCTGGTGCTCTGCAATTTCGGCCGCGACCTGGTCAACTCGATCAAGCAGGCCATCGACTTCGGCCTGAAGCAGCAGGTCCAAGATCATCGTGCCGGTCCTTCTGCACAATCGCGTCTGGCCGTCGGCGCCGAGGCCTTCGAGGGCGTGGTCGGCGGCGCCAATTACTACTGGGGCCTCGAGGACAAGATCCCGAGCGCGAAGGCGTTCAACGACGCCTTTCGCGGCCGCCAACGGCGGCGCGATCCCGTCCGACTACGGCGCCTAGGTTACGCCGGCGTGTCGTCGCTGCTGATGGCGATGCAGGCGGCCGGCGGGACCGACACCGACAAGGTGATCGCTGCGCTGGAAGGTCTGAAGTACGACGTGGTCAAGGGCGCCGCAGTTCTACCGCAAGTGCGACCACCAGTCGGTGCAGTCGGTGCTCGTGCTCGAGTCGAAGAAGAAGGCCGACATGAAGGACAAGTACGACGTGTTCAACGTGGTCGCCAACGAAGCGGCCTCCGAGACGATGCTGCGCAGCTGCAGCGAACTTGGCTTCCCGGCCTGACGAAAGCAGTCGCCAGCCCATGGATACCGAACTCATCCTGATGCAGCTCGTCTCCGGCGTTGCGCTCGGCGCGATCCTCGTGATCACCGCGCTCGGCCTGTCGCTGATCTTCGGCATGCTGACCGTGGTGAACTTCGCGCACGGCGCGTTCTTCATGGTCGGCGCCTATGCCGGCCTGTACTTGCGTCGCTGACCGGCAACTTTCTGGTTCAGCCTGGTGCTGACGCCGCTGGTGGTCGGCGCGTTCGGCCTGGTGACCGAGCGCTTCCTGGTGCGGCCGCTGTACGGCCGCGGCATCGACTATCCGCTGCTGCTGACCTTCGGCCTGAGCTAGGTGCTGATCGAGGCGTGCGGATCGTTGTTCGGCATCGAGGGCATGCCCTCGCCGACGCCGCCGGACCTGCGCGGCGCGGTCGACCTCGGCATCGGCTTCTTCCCGAAGTACCGGCTGTTCCTGATCGGCGTCGCCGCTGTCGTCGTGCTGCCGCTGTGGCTGTTTCTCGAGAAGACGCGCTACGGCCTGATCGTGCGCGCCGGCGCGCGCGACCCGAGATCTGCGGGTGCTGGGCGTCGACATCGCAAGGTCTGGCTGGTGGTGTTCGGCATCGGCACCGCGACTGGCCGCGCTGGGCGGCGTGCTGCGCCGCGCCGACGCGCGCGTCAACCCGGAGATGGGCATCGCGGTGCTGGCCGAGAGCCTTCGTCGTCACCGTGGTCGGCGGCATGGGCTCGCTGCCGGGCGCGGTGGTCGCCGGGCTGCTGGTCGGGCGTCGTGTTCAGCTGACCTCGCTGTTCGCGCCCGAGATGGCGAGCTGTCGATCTTCGTGCTGATGGCGGTGGTGCTGCTGATCCGGCCGCAGGGCCTCTTCGGCAAACCCGCGTAACGGAGCGGACCATGCCATCCACGGCGCTCGCCGAGCCCATGTCGGCCAGCGTGCGAAAGCCCGCACGCTTGCAATCGCTGATGACGCCTATCGCGTGCCGCTGTCGATCCTGGCGCTCTGCCTGCTGCCCGGCTGATGCCCTCCCAGGCGCTGGCGATCAACATCCTGATCTTCGGCGCTGTTCGCGGTCGGGCTTCAACCTGCTGTTCGGCTACACCGGGCTGCTGTCCTTCGGCCATGCGGCCTTCCTCGGCGTCGGCAGCTACCTCACCGGCATCGCCATGGTGCAGTTCGGCCTGCCGTGGTGCGCGGCGGTGCTGCTCGGCGTGTCTCGCCGGCGGGCTGCTGGCTTGGTGATCGGCTTCCTCGCGATCCGCACGCGCGGCATCTACTTCTCGATGGTGACGCTCGCGCTGGCGCAGATCGTCTACTACGTCTTCTACAGGCCGAGCGCTGGACCGGCGGCGAGAACGGCCTGCGCGGCATCAACGTGCCCGAGATCGATCTGTTCGGCTTCGACGTCGACTTCCTCAACCCGGTCACCAAGTACTACGTGATCATGGCCTTCGCGGCGCTGGCGCTGTGGTTCGTCTCGCGCATCCTCGACTCGCCGTTCGGTGCGGTGATCGAGGCCATGCGCGAGAACGAACGGCGCGCCGCGGCCTGCGGCTACGACGTGGCGCGCACCAAGCTGCTGTCGTTCGTGCTGTCGGCCCTGATCTGCGGGCTGGCCGGCGCGCTGCGGCGCTGCACCTGTCGATCGTGCCGATCGACTCGCTGCACTATCACATGTCGGGCATGATCGTGATGATGTGCCTGCTCGGCGGCATGGGCACCTTCTTCGGTCCCTTCGTCGGCGCGCTCGTGTTCCTGATGCTGGAAGACGTGGTCTCGCTGTGGACGTCGCACTGGCAGATCATCGTCGGAGCGATCTTCATGCTGTTCGTGCTGTTCCTGCCCGAGGGTATCTGGGGCACCTTTCTTGCGAGGGTCGTGCGATGAGCGCGCCGCTTCTCGACGTCGAGAACGTCGGAGTGCGCTTCGGCGGCTTCGTCGCGCTGCAGGACGTCACGACGGCATTTCAGCCGGGCCAGGTGACGTCCATCATCGGCCCGAACGGCGCCGGCAAGAGCACCTTCTTCAACGTGCTGTCCGGGGTGCTGCCGCCGTCGAGCGGATCGATCCGTTTCAAGGGCAGAGACATCACCGGGCACGCGCAGCACGAGTTCGTGCATCGGGGCATCGCCGATCCTACAGATCACCACCATCTTTCCCGAGCTCACCGTGCACGAGAACGTGCGGGTGGCGGCCCAGGCGGCCGTTCCCGTTACAACATCTGGAGCAACCGCGAAGCGTTTTCCAGAGCTCGATTCCAGGGCCGATGCGGCGCTCGAATCGGTCGGTCTCGTCGGCAAGCGCGACGAGACCGCCAAATTCCTGGCGCATGGCCAGCAGCGCGCGCTCGAGATCGCGATGGCGCTGGTCTCCAATCCCGAGCTGCTGCTGCTGGACGAGCCCACCGCCGGCATGGGGCCGGAGGAAACCAAGGAGATGGTCGCGCTGCTGGAGAAGCTCGCCACGGAGCGCACCATTCTGCTGGTCGAGCACAAGATGAAGATGATCATGGGCCTCAGCGAACGGATCCTGGTGCTGCACCACGGCCGGCTGATCGCCGACGGCACGCCGCGTGACATCCAGACGGACCCGGAGGTCCGTCGCGTCTATCTGGGACAGAACGATGGCTATGCTTGAAACCAGCGACCTGCACGCCTGGTATGGCGCGAGCCATACGCTGCACGGCATCTCGATGTCGATCGGGCAGGGCGAAATCGTCGCGCTGGTCGGCCGCAACGGCGCCGGCAAGACCACCACGATCCGCTCCATCATGGGCCTGATGCCCAAGATCACCGGCGGCATCCGCTTCGACGGCGCGGACCTGGTGCCGTTGCGCGCGCATGATCGCTTTCGGCTGGGCCTTGCCTACGTCCCGGAGGAGCGCCGCATCGTTCCCGGCCTGACGGTGCGGGAGAATCTGCAACTGGGTCTCGTCGCCGGGCGCGGCGATATCGACGAGCGCGAGGCGATCGACGAGATCGCCGAAAGCTTCCCGCGGCTCAAGGAACGTCTCGACCAGGAGGGGGTGACGATGTCCGGCGGCGAGCAGCAGATGCTCGCGATCGCGCGCGCCATGATCGCCAGGCCGAAGATGATCCTGCTCGACGAGCCGTCGGAGGGCATCATGCCGGTGCTGGTCGAAGAGATGGGCGCGCTGTTCCGCCGGCTGCGCGACCGGGGTGTCACGCTCCTGCTGGTCGAGCAGAACGTGGAATGGGCGCTTCGTCTTGCCGACCGCGCGATCATCATCGACCAGGGCGAGGTCGTCCATGAGAGCAGTGCGGCGGCGCTGCTCGCCGACAAGGCCATCCAGGAACGCTACTGCGCGGTCTGATCCGCGTTTTCTTTGAGCAGGTGACCGATGCAGATGAATGACAGCCAGAGCGTCCCGGCCTCGCGCGACAAGGTCTGGGCGGCGCTCAACGATCCGGAGATTCTGAAGCAGTGCATTCCGGGCTGTCAGAGCCTCGAGATGACGTCGCCGACCGACATGACGGCGACGGTCGTCATCAAGGTCGGGCCGGTGAAGGCGACGTTCGGCGGCAAGGTCACGCTGAGCGATCTCGATCCGCCGAACGGATACCGCATCACCGGCGAGGGGTCGGGCGGGGTCGCCGGTTTCGCCAAGGGGGGAGCTGCAATCAGGCTCGAAGCCGCCGGCGACAACGAGACGATCCTGCACTACGAGGTCAATTCGCAGATCGGCGGCAAGCTGGCGCAACTCGGCGGGAGATTGATCAATTCGACGGCAAAGAAACTCGCCGGCGAATTCTTCGCGAAATTTGGCGCTGTCGTCTCTGCTTCGTGAAACATAGCCCTACGGCACGATGAACTGCGCACGGGCTTCGCGCACCTTGCTGACGATGTAGCGGCGAATTTCCCGAATCCGCCTCGTGTCATGGCTGTCGGGATGGGAGATCAGCCAGTAGCTCCGGGTGAAACGGCTTGTGGGCAGCACGCGGGTCAGTTCGGGATATTTCCCGGCGGCATAGTCGTGCAGGATGCCGACGCCGTGTCCGGCGCGAACCGCTTCGAGCTGGCCGACGACGCTGCCGCATTCGAAACGGCGCGTGATCAGCTCGCTGAAGGTCGAGGCATAATCCAGCGCGCGGCTATAGATGATGTCGTCGATATAGGTGATGAGCAGGTGACCTCCGAGATCGGCCGGCTCGCCGATCGGCTTGCTGCGCGCCAGATAGTCCGCGGACGCATAGACGCTCAAGGTATAGTCGATCAGCTTGGTGGAGATCAGCCGGCCTTCCTCGGGGCGCTCCAGGGTGATGGCGATATCGGCCTCGCGCCTGGCAAGCGAGAACGTGCGCGGCAGGGCGACGAGCTGGATGACGAGATCGGGGTTGGCCGCCGCGAAGGCGCCCAGCCGGTCCGCCAGGAAGTAGTTTCCGAGCCCCTCGGGCGCGCCGATCCTGACGGTGCCGGCGAGCTTGTCGGCCGCCGTCGTGAGCTGAGCGCCCACGCGCAGGAGCTCGGATTCCGCGCGTTCGGCGGCTGCGAGGAGCGCGGCGCCGGACGGGGTCAGCGACGAGCCCGTCGTCTGGCGGTTCACGAGTTTGGTCTTCAGGTCCTTTTCGAGCGCGGTGAGCTGGCGGGCGACCGTTGCATGGTTCAGGCGCAGCCGTGCGGCGGCCCCGCGAATCTGGCCGGTGCGGGCGACTTCGAGAAATATTCTAACCTTGTCCCAATCCATCGCGCGACACTATGGGCTCGGCATCGAAGCCGCAATCCTTGGTGCTGCCCGTTGGTTCAGGCCTGTATCGTGTGTGCAGGGACGGGAATCAGCGGGCGAACCAGGAGGCCGGGTCGGTCTCGCCATGTCAGTGCATTTGATTCAGATCAAGGAATTTCACCAATGTATTTGAGGAAATACAACGTCGACCGGCGATGCTGCGCGGTCGCGGGCGGGCTGCGAGGCCCGACGTCTCAATGAGGAGATATGGAATGGCGAAAGTGGCGCTGGCGCGGAAACAGACGATCGATGAAGGTGCAGTACTTGAGGAGGCTGCGCTGGCCGCCGAGGTTCTTGTGCATGTGCGTTTCCTTCCGAATGCCGAGATTTTTTCGATTGATGAGAAGCCGACCAACGTGAGCGCGCGCGAGTGGCTCAACCTTCTGCTTGACGGGGCATCGTCGCATTACCGCGCGCTCGCCGGCGGGCGCGGCTTCTTCCGCATTCCGCGTTCCAGTTTCGAGACGATCCTCAGTCGCGTCCCAAGCTGACGCTGCGGTGGCAGGAGGGGGCTTTAGAGATCTGCACATGATGTTTGCCGGCGTTCTGGCGCGGAGTGCCAGATCGCCGCGCCTGTTCGAGATGTTGACCGACGACGCCTTCGAATTGTTCGAGGCAAATATCGGCCCACAGACCGAACATCTCCCGCCGCTCGCCTGCGAAAAGGGATGCCCTTCCTGCTGCACCTTGCGCGTACTGGCGACGGCGCCGGAAATCTTCCTGCTGGCGGAGTACGTGCAAAGGATCGATGCGACGCGAAGCGGTGCCACGATAGCCCTTCGACGGCGCATCGCGCTCGCGGACCGCGTTACGCGGGGGTTGGGCGAAACCGAACGGATGGCGCTGCGCAAGCCTTGTCCGTTCCTGGTCCGTGGTGTCTGCATTGTCCATCCGGTTCGTCCCCTCGCCTGCCGCGGACACGCTTCCTTTGACCGGCAGGCATGCGTGCGCGTTGCGGCGGGCAGGGACGCCGAGGTCCCGCTTTCCGAACCGCACCGGGCACTGCGCGGATTGGTGCAGACCGCGCTGCAATCGGCCTTGCGGACTGCCGGACTTCCCTGGGGCCTCTACGAGATGAACCATGGCCTCACGCTCGCGCTCGACCGCACGGCGCGCGACGCAGCGTGGCTCGTCGGCCGCGATAGCCTGGCACCGGCTGCGCACGAATTCGACTGGGCTACGGCGGCCGAACGGTTCGATGCGCTGCTCACGACGTGAGGCTTGGCGCGTGATATCGCGTCAGCATCGGACTGCGGCAGGCACGGTTTTGGACCGGCGTAGTCGAGCGTGGCCGATGCAACTGTCTAACAGCGAACTGCGCGCGCAGATTGGTACTCACGCGCCTTAGCGTGCAGCGTTGAAAGCGGCTCTTGCTCCGAAAGCCGCTTTGAAGTAGTCGCGCCAAACTTCAATTTTTATTGCCTGTATTTTTCGCAGCCGCTCCCAGGAGCAGCGCGCGGATCGCCATGCCGGTTACCTCCATGGGCAAATTCGCTTTCGACGCCGCGCGTTCGAGAGCGAGCCCATGGGAGAGGCCGATGATCGCGCTTGCCAATTGACGCGCGCTCAGTTCCCCTCGGAATTCGAACCTCTTGAAGGCCTCGTCCAGAAGGACGGAGAGCCTGTCGCGGAAGTCCTCGTATAGCCGAGAGAATTTGGAATCCGATCTGCCGACCCTTGAGGCATAAAGTTGGAATTCCGAGGATAGCAGACACCAGTCCGGTCGTTGACCGAGATCTCGATAGCTTGCCGTGAGCTTGGTGATCAGTTCCTCCAAGGTCCGGCTTTCCGCCGCGGCACGCTTGAACCCATCGATGTCGTGGTCGAGGTGACGGATCAGCAGCTCGAGGAAGATCGCCTCCTTGTCGGCGAAGTTTGCGTAAAAGGCACCGCGCGAAAAACCCGCATCCTCCGAAATCTGATCGACGGATGCACCCTCGAACCCATGCTTGGCAAAGTTCGCCGCCGCCGCGCGCCTCAACAAAGCGCGGGTCTGCTCCCGGCTCTCCTCACGACTTAACCTTGCCACCGACCAATCCTTTCCCGCCCTTGGCCTTGACAACATAACACACTTGCATTCAGATACATTACTGTCTTTGAAGAAGAGGCTGCATGCGAACGTGGCAACTACGGGCTTTCGACATCGCGAGTCTGGCGCTGGCGGATCGTCTGGCCCCTGTCCCGCAGGCGGGCGAGGTTTTGGTCGATATAACCGCGGTCAGCCTGAACTACCGCGATCTCGCAATTGCGGCCGGAACGTATGCGCCAACCCAGCGGCTCCCCATGATCCCCGCGTCGGATGCCGTTGGAACGATTTCGGCGATCGGAGCGGGAGTGACCAAGTGGAAGGTCGGAGATCGGGTGATTGGCTGCTACATGCAGACGTGGGAGCGCGGTCCCAGCAAGCCATCCGATCGACAGAACACCTTGGGTTCGCCTCTGGACGGCGTGCTTTGTGAGCAGAGGGTCTTTCCGCAAGGCTCAGTCGTGGCGGCCCCCGCAAGACTAACCGACGATGAGTGCGCCGCCCTCCCGATCGCAGCGGTGACCGCGTGGTGCGCGCTCTTTGAGCATGGCGAGGCGCGGCCGGGCGAAACGGTGCTGGTTCAGGGCTCCGGAGGCGTATCGACCTTCGCGATCCAACTCGCCGCCGCCGCCGGGCTACGGGTCGCAGCTGTCTCCAGGTCCGCTCAGAAGCTCGAGGCTGCTCGCAAGCTGGGCGCTTCGCTTCTGATCGAGAGCACTGCCACGCCTGATTGGAGCCGTGCCGTGTTCTGGACCTGACACGACAGGTCGGCGTCGATGTGATTCTCGACGTGGGCGGTCAAGGCACGCTGCGAGAATCGCTGCGAGCGGCGGCGCAGAACGGCCGGATCATATCGATCGGCTTCCTTGGCGGCACCTCGTCCGAGATCAACCTCGGACAGGTGATCACGAAGAACCTGACGGTGCGAGGAGTCACGGTCGGCTCCCGGACAAGCTTCGAGAACCTGCTCCGCTTCCTGGACCAAACCGGAATCAAGCCCGTGATCGACAGTGTCTTCAGCTTCGAGGAAGCCCCTCTGGCGTTCGCGCGTCTCGCCAGCGGCGAGCAGCAAGGCAAGATCGTCATCCGGATGGGAGGACGCGCATGATCCAAGCTTCGGGACTGGTGGGCTGACGGACATTTCATCGAGGTCGATGGTCACCAGATCTTCACCCGAGGTGCGAGGTGTTGGCCCGACGCTTGTGTTCCTCCACGGCTTTCCAACGTCATCCCACGACTGGGCCGAGATCATCGCCGATCTGGCGCCGGACTTCCGCTGTGTCACCTTCGACTATCTCGGCTTTGGTGCATCCGACAAACCACTGGATGCGAATTACTCGTCGATCGTCCAGACCGATCGCGCGTTAAAAATCCTGCTGAATCTGGGCGTCACCAAAGCCACGATCATCGGGCACGACCTTGGCGGCATCTTGCTGCAACAGCTTCTGCACCGAGCGTTGAACGGCGAGACTACTCTGGAGATCGAGCAGGCCATCTTCGCCAATTCATCGGTTTACCCCCAGCTTTATCGACCGACGCCTACCCAGTTGGCCCTCGTCGATCCGGCTCAAGGAAAGCTGCTTGCCCGGCGGATCACACGGGAAACACTGGGAGCGTCGATGGCGGCAATGTTTCCGACAAATGCTCTGTCATCTGATCGTGTCGACGATCTGTGGTTGGCGATCTCGCGAAACGACGGTCAGCACCTTTGGCCCGAGCAACTGATTTATATGGCGGAACGGGCGAAGCTCGGCGGGGGGTGGGTTGAAGCGATGCGCCAGACCAGGACGCCGCTTGGCTTCATCTATGGAATCGCCGATCCGATTTCCGGCGCGCATATCCTCGCGGAGGTCGAGACTGACCTGCCCAGTGCCCGGCGCATCGGTTTAGCGGGCCTGGGCCACTATCCGCAGATCGAATCCGCGCCGGAATTCAGCGCTGTGCTGCGTACGCTTGTTCAGCAGACCGCTCGTGCCTCATGACCAGTTTTAACGCGGTGGTTTGCCGTCCCGAGCGAGCGATGCGCTTAAGGCACTCGAACAAGGCGAGGTCACCGGAAGGCGCGGTTCTTGTCGCCGCATGAGCGCGGACTTCAGAAATCAAGAGCGATGAGGGCGGACAATGGGTCGGGTAGTGCAGATCAATTCCTGGGGAACCGGCGGGCTTTCGATCGAACGACAACCCACACCGACTCCCGGGCCCCGCCAGGTGGCTGTGCGAATGCGCGCCGTCTCGCTCAACTTCCGAGATTTACTCGTGGTACAGGGACGGTACGACCCGAAGATGCGTCTGCCCCTAACTCCGGTGTCCGACGGCGTCGGCGAAATCACCGCCGTCGGTGCTGAAGCCAGGCGCTTTCGGAGCGGCGAGCGGGTCATGCCAATTCACGTTCCGGGATGGGTGGCCGGCAGCGGTGGCGAATCGGCGGAAGGGGGCGCTCGCGGGGGTCCCAGCCAGGGCGTACTCGCAGAGGAAACGCTGTTTGACGAACGCGACCTCGTAGCGGTTCCGGGACACCTCGATGATGTGGAGGCCGCTTGTCTTCCCTGCGCCGCAGTGACCGCGTGGAACGCCCTCTACGGACTAGCCAACACCAAGCCCGGCGACAAGGTTCTGGTGCTTGGCACAGGAGGTGTCGCGCTGTTTGCCTTGCAGTTCGCCGTTGCAGGCGGCGCGGAAGTGGCGATCACGTCCAAGGATCCAGCCAAGCTACAAGCCGCGGGCACCATGGGAGCGCAGCACCTGATCAACTATGCGGCCGATCCGCGTTGGGGCGAGACGGCAAAGCGGACGTTCGGCGATCCGGGCGCGGACCGCGTCATCGAGCTCGGGGGCGCCGCGACACTCTCGCAATCGTTGCGGGCCGTCCGGCGTGGGGGTGACGTCATGCTCATCGGATCGGTGACCGGCAATGTCGCTCCCGATTTTAACGTCGTTACCACCTTCATGCGTGCCGTCCGCGTACAAGGCGTCGCCGTTGGGGCCGCGATCTGTGTTCGAGAGCATGAACAAGGCCATTGCCCGCCACGCGTTGCGGCCTGTCGTGGACCGTGTCTTCGACGGCTTGGAGTCGTTCCCGGAAGCTCTTGCCTATTTGGCTAAAGGCCAACATTTCGGCAAGATCGCTGTGCGGATCGCATGAACCCGCCAGGCTCGATCCCTGCCCACCACGCCACGGGTGCTACATTGTGTCCCCTGAAATGGACGTGTGCACCGAGAGATCAGAGGAAATCGCAAGAAAGGCAATCGGGATGGCCTGCCAGACACGCAAGGGGTCATGGGTGTATCTCAGCCTCAATGCGCATTGCGGAACGCAGCAACATCCGGTCTCGTCCTCTTCGCGCGATGATTTGAAGCCCGAACGGAAGGCCGCTCGCGTCGCGGCCGCAAGGGATTGAAATGGCGGGAAGGCGTGCGTGATTGACGAAGGGCGTGAAGGCGGCGTGAGCCCGAGGGTTTACTTCCTTGCCGTCGATTATTTTTGGGCCGAGTTGTGCAAGGGGCCAGGCAGTACAGGGAACGGTCGGGGCCAGCAGAAGGTCGAATTCGCAAAAGAAGTCTGCGAACGCCGCTCTGATAGCTGCGCTTGCGCCAAGGCCGGCAGCCACCTCCGGCCCACGCAAGGAAAGACCGCGTTCGATCTGCCGGGCCACGTCTGGATCAAACTACCCGGGGTCTTTCTGGAAATCTCCGCCATATAGCGCGGCGAGTTCCCGCATGTTGCAGCGGCATCAGGGTTTCCTCCGTCGCGCCGGGCGGCCAGACCGGATCACGACGGACAATTCGCTGTCCTCTTTTACCGAGATGCTCCACGAGGCCTTCCAGCCTTCCGGCAATGGTGGGATCGACTGGTGTGTCGAGCCCCAACTTCGGCGAGAACGCGACACGCAGATCAGCCAAATCGACGTCGCCGCTTTCAACCAGGGTGGAATCAGAATCGCGGGGATCGCGGCCCGCCATGGCCTCGAATGCGAGCGCTGCATCTGCGACGTTTCGAGCGATCGGCGCGATCACGGATATTCGAAGAACGGCTCGGCGAACCCGGGGCCATATGGAATGGCACCATACGATGGCTTGAAGCCGACCACTCCGACATGGGCCGGAGGGCGCCGGCTGGAGCCGCCTGCGTCGGTGCCGATCGCCAGTGGTACAAGATCCGCCGCGACAGCTGTTGCCGGGCCGCCCGACGAACCACCGGGCGTCAAATCCCGATCGAGCGGATGCCGCGTGGGCCCGAACAGCTGGTTTTCGCCACTTTCACGGGAAGCTGCGAGGAGGCCCACAAAGCGGTGCTGGTTCCGGCGTTCCGCAAGGCAAACGCCGATGCGTCGATCGTTCTCGACCCGATGCTGTCCGTCGACCAGATCGCAAAGGGCGACATCTGATCCGCCATTCCTCTACCAAATTCCCGTACGTTTTTCGGTGAGCGAGCCGGAAAGCCATCTTCACGTGCCTCTCCTGGTCACGCCCTGGAGTTATGCGACTTATCGGGGTAGTTGAATTGCCATCCCCGGTTGGACGGCGCGCGAGGGCGTCCTCGCTTGATCAAGTTGGCGTCTGTTGTCGAGGCTGGCCTATACCTATCCATGATGGATTGGCCTGCTGGGTTTCGGAGCAGCGATCGCTTCGATATCTTTCGGCTCTGGATTATTTTTACGAACGTGCTCGTCATTGTCACATTTTCGAAGGGGCGACTATCTCCTGCTTGAGCAAAGTCCACCAAGCAGTTGGCTAGGCTCGATGTTCTCGCGAAACCAACTCTCGCTGCGCCGCACTCGGCAGGAATGGCTGGAGGTGACGTCGCCTCCCGGCTCCGTCTAGTTGACCTCAATGTTCTTGACATCGATCGAGATCGCCACCCGATCGCGGACTGGTAGATTGTTCGGGCCAATCGCGTAAACTCGACGTTTGGTAGGAAAAATAATCCCGTCAAATGACGTGTGATCACTGGAGTAGTGACAGCTTGATGTCCCACCCATGATATCGACGCTGTAGTCATGGCGCCTCAAGACTCCATCAGCGTTGAAGTAAAATGTTTGCTCGGTTGAATGGCTGGGCACGTTTGCCGGAAATGTAACCTTGAGGCGGCGCCACCTCTCGCCGTCCTCCTCCCAAGGCTCGATCTCTTCGCTCTTGAATCCCGGTAGTTTGAACAGAAACGGCGTTGTTAGATAAGTCCACATCGCGTATCCGGTGAAATAGACGAGCTGAAGCGAACTCCAGGGCGTCGGAATTGTATGGCCCACGAAAGTCGCTCTGGGCAATTCCTGCTCCTCAACCAGCTTGCCGTCGTCGGATACTACTGACGTTCGATTTGGCTCATAGGTGCAACGCTGGCCGTTCTTGAGAAATGGCCAGAATTCAGTGTGTGGCTTGCTCGTTCTTATTGCGCAATGAATATCGGCATAGGCATTGGCCCATCCTTTGACATGGAAGGCGGTGCCTCCCGCGGCAATATGCGCTGTGACTGTTTTGACTTCTTGCCAGCGCTTCCAGCCGCCATGTGCCGCCACAGCGTGCTCCAACAGATCGCTCATTTCTCGCTCCTTGAAAGGTCCACTCAGATACTGACGGTTTAAGTTCGAAACCTGTCGAGATATATCCACGATAGTTTAATTTTGCAACCACATTCAAGAAGAGACGCGGAGTTGGGGAGGGCGGATCAATCGCACTCTCGAAAGAGCGGCCAATTCCGCCTATCTCGTCCCGATAATAAATGGTAGTCATCATACTAAGGGTATAAGTCGATATGGCGGGGCAGAACGTGCGATACTCGAAGGGACATGGATCTGCGGCTCGGAGGGAAATCATTGACGCCGCATCCAAGCTAATGTGCGCTGGGGGCCTCGACGTCAGCATCGTCGATGTCATGAAAATGGTCGGTTTGACGCACGGCGGCTTTTACTTCCATTTCAAGGGTCGACAGGATCTCGTGGACAAGTCGATCAGCGAGGCGTTACGCCGAACGAATGAACGGATTCTGCAGTGGCTGTCCGGTGCTCGAGACGATGGTTTGGCGACTGTAGTACGGTTCTACCTCAGCACGGAGCATCGGGACGAGGTTGGCGCGGGTTGTCCACTGCCAGCCCTGGGATCGAATATTGCTCGGATGCCGGTTGCGGTCCGTCGCGGCTTTTGCCGCGAGCTTGAAGCGACGATCGGGCTGCTCGCGCGGCAATACAATGACCTGCCGCGCGATGTGGCGCGCCGGGAGGCTATGGCAGCGGTTGCGACCATGCTCGGTTCGATCTTGCTTGCTCGCTCCGCCAATGATCCGCATTTGTCTGACGGGATGCTCGCCGCGGGGCGCGGCGCGATCCTCGACGCTACTGCCGACGGGGTCCGCTATGTTGGAGCGGCGCGATCCGCACGCGCAAATCGTCGCCGCAGAGCCGCGCCGAAGCGAGCGCTGTCATGAACAGGTATTCGGCCGATAGGGATGTAGTCTCATCTGGAGCAAGCCAAGATGGCCATTCTTCGTGTCATTTCCTGCCTGCCGAATCCCGTGTGCGGAAGACCACCGTCGCGGCGCGGTTCGCTAACATCGAGGTCGAAATCCGCGGCGCTCCAGCAAGGAAATTGAGGGACCGGCTGTGGGACGATGACGTCCGCTCGCCGACTGACAATGAGCGAGGCGCGCTCGTCTCGACGACAGGGCGGGTTGGGCTCACAGAAGTAAAGCTCTTCAAGACGGAGGCGTTCCTGGAATCGCAGCCGTTTGGAAATGTACCGGCAGCCTTTGGCCCCGACGGGCAGGTCGACATTTTCGAGTCCAACAGCATCATGCGTGCTGCAGTACGCCTCGGGCGATCCAGTTCCCGCTCTATGGCCCCGGCCCCTACGAGGCCTCACGGATCGATGGTTTCTCGACGTGAGCCTGATCTTTGCCCGCGACTCGCAGATCTATCTTTTAGCTTTGTCCGATGGCTTGGCGACCGAGGCCATTCAGGCGCGGGCAAGAGAGGCGTTCGTGATCTATGCATCGGGGGCGGATGGGCGCTTTCGACTGGTCACAAGGCGTTGGTCGCTGACCACATCTCTCTTGCTGACATCTCTTTGCGTGCGAGCTGGCCCTGTTCATGAACGAACAGCGGCGGTGGATCAGTTGAACACTCGTGGGGCTCGGCAATCTGCATCAGGATGTCGACAGGGAGTATACCCGCATGACCGCTCACTCTGCAAAATGTTTGGAGTACGAGCACTTCAAGCCTGATTTAACGCCATATGTTTGCAAACTCCTTGCTGCGGCCTCGCTGAAGCAAGGGAAGACCCATCGTTCGCTTGCGCGAGGTTAGAAAATGACTGAGCCGATTTGTGTCATCTCAGGCGTTGGACCTGGCACCGGATCAGCCTTGGCGAGGCGTTTTGCGGCAAGAGGCTATCGCGTCGCGCTGCTCGCCCGTAGCGAAGAGCGCCTTGCCGGGCTGGTGCGCGAGGTAGACAATTCAAGGGCGTATCCTTGCGATGTCTCGGATCCGCAGCAGGTCGAGAAAGCGGCGATTGCCATCGAGCGGGATCTCGGTCATCCCGCCGTGCTGATCCATAACGCCGTCGGCGGCGCGTTCGGATCCTTCCAGGAGATTGATCCGGCGATTTTCTGGAGCGCAATTTTCGGGTCAACACCATGGGGCTGCTCTATCTGGCCCGGCGCTTTGTGCCGGCCATGATCGATGCCGGCCGAGGCGCCATCGTCGCCACCGGGAATACATCCGCCTTGCGGGGAAAGCCCAACTTCGCCGGCTTCGCTCCCACCAAGGCTGCGCAGCGAATCCTGGCCGAGGCGATGGCGCGCGAACTCGGTCCCAAGGGGATACACGTTTCCTACTTGGTCATCGACGCCGTCATCGACCTCGCATGGACGAGAGAGCGATATAAGGGGAAGCCGGACGAATTCTTTATCAAGCCGGCGGCGATCGCGGAGGAGGTCTGGCACATCGTCCATCAGGACCCAAGCGCGTGGTCGTTCAACGTCGAGCTGCGCCCATTTGGAGAAGCTTGGTGAGCCTGCTGATCCCCGCAATGCGCGTTGGGCGGCCGGCGTTCCCCGTATCCAGCGCCTGCGCATTCACCTCGATCTGAACGAGGGCTTTCGCTTCTCGACAAATGCGCGAACCGCTTCCTTGTGGTCGGCGGTCTGCGCAGCCTTTACCATATTCTCGGCCTCCTGATCCAGGGAGTCGAGCAGGCCTGCCGACAGTGCGTGCTCCAGATTGTCCTTGATGTAACTGAACGCGAGCGACGGACCATCAGCCAGCCTCCTGGCAAGATCGAGAGCGGCGTCGCGCAGTTCCCCGTCGGCAACGACCCGATTGACCAGACCTAGCGCTTCGCAGCGACGGGCATCGAGCCGTTCGGACAAGAACATCAATTCGCGAGCGCGTGCCGTTCCGGCGAGCCGCGTCAGTAGCCAGGAGATGCCGTAGTCGCCGGTCAGGCCGATTTCGGGAATAGCCGGTCGTCATCAGCGCGGATTCTCCGGCGATCCTGATGTCGCAGGCTAGCGCAATCGCCATGCCGGCACCGGCTGCCGGGCCAGGAAGTGCGGCAATTGTCGGCTTTCGCACGGCAACGAGTGCGCCCGTCAAGGTTCGCTGCCGGGTGCGTAAAGTCGCTATTCGCTCCTCGATACTTTTCTCGACCTTCGGCGCGTTCCCACCCATTCCCTTGACGTCGCCACCTGCGCAGAACGCCGAACCGGCGCCGGTGATAAGGATCGAGCCGATGTGGGGATCGTCGCCCGTTAACTTGATCATCCGACGCAACGCCGGGGTCAATTGGTCGGACAATGCGTTCCGCGCATCGGGGCGGTTGAGGGTAATCAACGCGACGCGGTCAATGATGTCGCAGAGCAACTCGTTGGTGCCGGTATCAATGGACTGCATGGACATGATCAAAGACCCCGCGATCGCTACTCAGCATCCACGTACGTCTAAAAATGGAATTTAACAACATCTTCTGAGCTGCTTATATCTATAGGTATGTTGTCGATCTCGACGTTGACAGTTCGAAAATAGAACTGTAGGGGATAATCCGCCGAAGCCGACAGTGGCGGGCCAGAATGATGCCTGGTTGAATCCAGGTTCAACACGGAGGAGAGGCGATGACGAGGAAATGGGGGCTGGTGTGCGCGTTTGTTGCTGCGCTCGGAACGTCCGCCTATGGCGCTGATGCGCCCGGTGTCACGGCGACAGAAATCAAGATTGGCGGCATATTCCCCTTCAGCGGGCCAGCCTCTTCCATCGGTCTGGTTGGCAGGGGCATCCTCGCCTACGTCCAATCCATCAACGACCGGGGCGGCATCAACGGGCGCAAGATCAACTACATCGCCTATGATGATGCCTATAGCCCGCCGAAGGCGGTTGAGCATGCGCGCAAGCTGGTCGAGAGCGACGAGGTCGCTTTCATGTTCAGCCAACTCGGAACGCCCGGCAATACCGCGGTTGCGAAATATCTGTCTTCGCGGCGCGTCCCCACGATCGGTATTGTCTCGGGATCGAACAAGTTCACCAACGTAGCGGATTTCCCGCTCACGACCACGAGCCTTGTCAGCTACGACATCGAAGGCAAGATCTACGCAAAATTCCTGACCAAGTCGCTGCCGAACTCGAAATATGCGATTCTCTATCAGAACGACGATCTCGGCAAAGACTATGTGAATGCGTTCAAGGCGTTGCTGAAGGGGGACTTCGACAAAAAGGTCGTCGCCATCCCATACGAGGTCACCGAACCGACGATCGATTCGCAGGTCGTCAATCTCAAGAGCTCTGGCGCTGACGCGCTGCTGGTCGCCGGTACGCCCAAATTCGCCGCGCAGGCGATACGAAAGGCGCATGAGATCGGCTGGAAAGCCACGATCGTGCTGAATTTCCCGTCCAGTTCGGTCGGCGCGACGCTGAAGCCGGCCGGTCTCGACGTAGCGAAGGGCGTCATCGTCGGAACGGTGATGATGGATCCGGCCGACCCCAGATCGCAGAGCAACGAAGGCATCAAGGGTTTCCGCGCTTTCGTCGAGAAATACATGCCTGGCATCGATATCGCCGACAGCAACTATCTGTTCGGCTACACTCAGGGCATGTTGCTGGAGCAGTTGCTCAAGCAGTGCGGCAATGACCTGTCGCGCGAGAACATCATCAAACAGGCCAAGAACTTCAAGGATATTACGCTATCGACCGTGCAGCCCGGCATCACGGTCAATACGTCAGAGAAGGTCAACATGAACTACACCCAGATGCGGCTGCAACGGTGGACCGGGGCTGACTGGGACTTGTTTACCGATGCCATCGACGCCGCCTCCGATTGACGCGTAGATTAGCGGGAGGATGCGATGAAGGGGCTGATGCAGAACCAACCGCTGCTGCTTTCTTCACTGTTGAAGCATGCGGACCGATTCCACCCACGCACCGAAATCGTGTCTCGAACCGTCGAAGGCCCGATTCATCGCTACGGTTACGGCGACGCGGCGCAACGGACACGAAAGCTGGCGGATGCCCTGCGTCGGCAGGGCATCAAAACGGGCGATCGGATTGCGACGCTGGCCTGGAATACGTACCGGCACTTCGAGATTGAGCATGGCGTGACCGGCCTGGGGGCCATCTGGCACGCGGTCAACCCGCGGCTGCTTCCAGCCCAGATTTCCTACATCGTCAATCATGCGCAGGACGTTGCGCTGTTTGCGGACGCGAGTTTCCTGCCAATCGTGGAGCAATTGGCGCCCGAACTGAGGTCCGTCGGCCTGATCGTGCTGTTGACGGATCCGTCGAACATGCCGCGGACATCGCTGCGAAATCTCGTCTGTTACGAGGAATTGCTCGACGGGGGTGACGAGGATTTCGAGTGGCCGGTGTTCGATGAATTGTCGGCCTCGTCGCTGTTCTATACATCCGGCACGACCGGCAATCCAAAGGGTGTGCTTTATTCCCACCGTTCCGACGTGTTGCATTCGCTGTCGATTGCCGGAGCCTATTCGATGGGATTTAGCGCATGTGACACGATCCTGCCGATGACGCCGATGTTTCACGCCAACGGCGCGTGGGGCTTCACCCATGTCGCTCCGATGGTGGGTGCCAAATTGGTGCTGCCCGGTCCAAAACTGGATGCTGCTTCGATTGCCGAACTGATCGCAGGCGAGGGCGTCACCATCACCGCTGGTGTGCCGACCCTCTATTCGAACCTGCTGCGCCATCTTGATGCGGCAGGTTCAGGGGCAGGCACGCTTGAGCGCATCGTGGTGGCGGGGTCGGCGCCGGCGCCCAGCATGATCGAGGGCTTTGAACGCCTCGGTGTTTCCGTCAATCACGTATGGGGTATGACCGAAACCAGCCCGTGCGGGACGAGCGCACAGCCGTCGCGTCGCACCGCGGCGCTGCCGGCACAGGAGCGGCTGTGGAGGAAGACCGGCCAAGGCCAGCCGATCTATGGGGTGGATGTAAAGATCGCTGATGACGGCGGCAACGAGTTGCCGCGTAACGGTCGATCGAGCGGCCGCTTCATGGTGCGCGGCCCCTGGATCATCTCCGGCTACTACGGGAGGAGAAGCCGTTGCTCGAGGACGGCTGGTTCAACACCGGTGACTTGGCCGTGATGGACGACGACAACAACATTCAACTCACCGATCGCGCCAAGGACGTCATCAAGTCGGGTGGCGAGTGGATCAGCTCCATCGATGTCGAGAATCTCGCCGCGGGTTGCCCGGGCGTTGGCGAAGCCGCCGTGATCGGCATACCGCATCCGAAATGGGAGGAGCGCCCGCTGCTGGTCGTGGTACAGGGGTCTGGACCGCTCGTGACCGCGAAATCGATAGCGAAGCATCTCGAAGGCAAGATCGCTAGATGGTGGATGCCGGACGACATCGTTTTCGTCGATGCCTTGAGCTACGGCGCCACCGGGAAGGTCCAGAAAATGGAATTGCGCCGCAGATTCGCCGGACACTATTTGGCTGCGGCCACTGCGGAAGGCGAACCCACCTAGGCGGCGCGGCGACCTGGCTTCGCCTTGGCGGGTTTGCGTGCGGCTGCGCTCGCTCCGGCCGATCGGGCGCCAGGTCCTGGATGGGTCGTCACTTCCTTGGCCAGCAATGGCTCGTTGCACTCCGAGCAGACCATGACCGGATCGAAGAACTTGCCGCACTTCTTGTGCTGGTGCAGCAGCGGTCGTCCACGCTCGTCCACCATGTGGGTGTCGCCCCAATGCACCAGTGCCATCATGATCGGATAGAGGTCGAGCCCCTTCTGGGTCAGGATATATTCGTGGCGCTTCGGGGTTTCCTGATACGGAATGCGTCGCAGCACGCCCATGCGCACCAGCTTCTTCAGCCGCTCCGCCAAAAGGTGCCGCGTGATGCCGAGCGCGGACTGGAAACCTTCGAATCTCCGGGTGCGCAGGAAACACTCTCGCAGGATCAGCAGCGTCCATCGATCGCCGATCACGCTGATGGTACGTGCGAGCGAGCACGGTTCCTCCTCGAGGGTTTCCCACTTCATTTCATCTCTCCACTTGCAGCAACAGGCGGCATCACGGGAATCGGTAAGCAATGCTGGCCCAATCATTTTAAATAGGTACTAAGACAGATACAACCGCCAGGCTCCATTCGATTTAGCATAACAAATATCGGCAAATCCGGCACGAGTTGACAGTTCTATTTTAGAACTGTAAGTAGCGAGAAGCTGCGCTGTCCGATGCCCCCGGGCTGCCGCAGCCCAGATGCGCTCGTGACGGAGGAAATGGTGGGAAATCCCCTGAAGGTTGAGTTTCTGTTCGATTTCGGCAGCCCGAATGCCTATCTGGCCGAGCTTGTCATTCCCTCGATCGAGCGGCGAACCGGTGCGAAGTTCGAATACGTGCCGGTGCTGCTTGGCGGGATCTTCAAGGCAACCGGCAATGCGTCGCCGGCCGATACGCTTCGTGGGATCAAGAACAAGCCCGAATATCAGGCGCTGGAAACCCAGCGCTTCCTGAACCGATACGACATTACGAAATTTCGGCAGAACCAGTTCTTTCCCGTCAACACGCTGATGCTGATGCGTGGCGTCGTCGCGGCGCAGTTTGAAGGGATGTTCGAGCCATACTTCCGCGCTGCCTATCACCACATGTGGGTGGAGCCGAAGAAGATGGATGACGTCGAAGTCTTCCGCGAGGCGTTCAAGTCTTCCGGCATCGACATCGATCGCCTGATCGCACGAGCGCAACAGGACGATGTGAAAAAGCGCCTGATCGACTTGACGAATGACGCGGTTAGCCGAGGCGCCTTCGGATCCCCGACATTCTTCGTCGGAGAGGAAATGTTCTTCGGCAAGGACCAACTCCGCGATGTCGAGGAGTCGATCGTCGCGCAGTCGGGGCAAGTCGCGAAGTCTGCCTAGAGTGGCGCAAGTCGGCTAATTCCGCCGGCAACAACAAGAGATTGGGGAAGTGCGTCATGGCAGGTCCACTCAGCGGTGTTCGCGTGCTCGATCTGACCGGGGTCGTATCCGGACCGTTTGCGACGATGTTTCTGGCCGATCAGGGAGCCGATGTTCTCAAGATCGAGCCCATCGGCGGAGATATTACGCGCCGCAGTCGCGCCACCATCGACAAGTCGGGCGAATTCTCCGCCTTGTTCATTTCGTCCAACCGGGGCAAGCGTTCGCTTGCGATCGACATCAAGAGCGCCGCCGGTCGTGAGGTACTGACAAAGCTTGTTGCCGATGCGGATGTCCTGGTCCAGAATTTCCGTCCCGGGACCATGGAACGGCTCGGTCTCGGGCCTGACGAACTCCGGGCGCGGCATCCGCGGCTCATTTACGTTTCGATCAGCGGTGTCGGCGAGACCGGCCCCTACGTGAAAAAGCGCGTCTACGATCCGATCATTCAGGGTCTCTCCGGCTTTGCCGACATTCAGTCGCAAGCCGTGACGAACCGTCCGCAGATGATCCGGACCATTGTTTGCGACAAGACCACCGCCGTGATTACAGCGCAGGCGGTCGCGGCGGCGCTCTACGCTCGCGAGAAGACCGGGCTGGGTGATCACATCCAGGTCGCCATGCTGGATGCGATGATCTCCTATTTGTGGCCCGAAGGCATGATGCAATACACGGTCGTCGGTGCCGAAGTGACCGCCGCCGATCCCAACGATCGTCCGGACCTCGTGTTCAAGACCAGTGACGGCTATCTCACCTGCGGCACCATCTCCGATTCGGAGTGGCAGGGATTCTGCCGGGCTACCGGGGATTCGACCCTTGCCCAGGATGCGCGGTTTGCGACACCGTCAGCGCGCTCGATGAACGCGACCGCGCGCATCAACAAGATGCAGGAATATATCGGACAGCACACCACAGCCGAGTGGCTCGAGCGGCTCGATGCGGCTGACGTGCCGTGCGCGCCGATCCTGCGGCGCGGCGACATCATTCAAAACGAGCAGGTCGTGGCGCGGGATATCATTGCCGAGTTTGAACAGCCCGGCGTGGGCCGGGTGCGGCAGCCAAAGCCTGCAGCGCGTTTCGCGGTGAACGAGGTCGCGATCGGTGGTCCGGCGCCGCGCATCGGCGAGCATTCACGACAGGTGCTGCGTGAGATCGGCTATGACGACGCTTCCATCGACAGGATGATTGGCGACAAGGCAGTTCGGGCCGCAGGCTGATGATGGAGGTGTCGCGACGCTAGCGTACGCGACGATTGCCGGACCGACAGCCCGATCCGGCACAAGGCTCAGACGGTGCCGGCACCCGGCGCTGCCGGTGTGATTGACGTGAGCGGGCTGTTCGCCGCCTGACCGCTCTGATAGGCCTTACGCTCGCGAATGCGATCGAGATAGGGCTGCGCATTGTCGCAGATGCCGACGCCGTAGGCGATCGCCCACTCAAGGCAGGTGGTAAGAAGGATGTCGGCGCTGGTGAAGCGATCTCCCATCAGGTATTTGCGGCCGTCGTCGAGCGCGACTTCGACGTGCCGGAGCTGCTGGCGGAAATACTGACCGGCCTGAGCGACGACTTCAGGGGCAACGCCGTAGATCGGACCGAGCGCATCAGCCCGGTGGCGGCGCATCACGTAGAGACTGGTTGAATCGAGCTCGGTGACGATAAAGAAGCACCACTCGAGCCATGCGGCATAGTCGCGCTGCGTTTCGGGGATCAGGGCCTTTTCCGCAGTAGAGTAGGTGCGGGACAAATAGGCCACGATCGCAGCGCTCTCACCAATGCGGAAATCTCCGTCCTGCAACAGCGGGATTTTTTGCCGTGGGTTGAGCGCGGTGTACTCCGCGGTCTTGGTTTCGCCGGTTCGCGGTCCGATCGGCTTGCTTTCGTAGGAAAGGCCGAGTTCGTACATCGCCCAGTGCGGACGCACCGTACGGCTGGTTCCGGCGCCCCAAAGTGTCAGGTCTGGTGATGCCGGCATTACCAACGCTCCACCGATGGGCGCAGGTCTAGTTCGTGAGTTCAGCCATCCCGGGTTTGCTGATGTGCGAACCAGTAAGCATTGGCAATCGAAGCGGTCTTGGTGAGGCTATCGGCAGGAATTGCGCTCGCCTCGATACCCTTCGATGCCTTCATCCGCAGATGAATGGCTTCGCTGTCGACGCCGGCGTCGATGATCAGGTGAACGACGTGGATGTTCTGGGGTCCCAACTCGCGGGCCATCGCCTGGGCGACTGCCCGCAGCCCGAACTTGGCGGATGCGAAGGCCGCAAAGCCCTTGCCGCCCCGAATGCTGGCGGTGGCGCCGGTGAAGAGGATAGTGCCATGCCCGCGCGGCACCATGTGTCGCGCGGCTTCGCGTCCGACCAGGAATCCGGCGTAACAGGCGAGTTCCCAGGCCTTGAAGAAGAGCTTCTCGGTGGTTTCGACAAGCGGCTTGCTGACGTTCGAGCCGGCGTTGAATAGGCAGACCTCAATTGGCCCGATCTCGTTCTCGACCCGGCCAAACAGATCCTGCACCTCAGCCTCCTGGCGTGCGTCGACGCTGAAGGCATGAATCTCGTGGCCGGCAGCCTTCAACTCATCGACAAGGCCTTGTGATTTCTCGGCTTCACGCCGGCAGATGCATACCGTGTAGCCCCCTTCGGCGAAGCGGCGGGCTACAGCCGCTCCGATGGCGTCGCCCGCTCCAACCAATATCGCTACACCGCGCCTCTCCACCATGTCCCTATCCCCATAAGTTCTTATTTGGTACTTAATAGATATTCCGCGCCAACAGTCCTGTAAACAGGATTGTTGGCTGTCGGTTTCAAATAGCAGGCGGGTGCACAGGGATTGCAGGAAGCGAATAGTGATTGACTAGTTCAAAAAAAGAACTGTAAAAAAGAACAGGGCTGCATTCCGGAAGCGGAGCGGCCCGGCTTGGCTCAGGGAGGAAGACTGAGGTGCCGCAGACCATTGACATCGGCGCGATTGCCGCGTCGCTTCCGCGACGTCTGCACGAGGTGGCCGACGAGCATATCGCGAATTCGCCGGACCAGATTGCGATTATCGATGAAACAGCTCGCTGGACCTATCGCGAGCTCGACTTTCACGTGCGAAAGATAGCGGAAGAAATCTTGGCGCTCGGCATACGCCCCGGCGACCGCATGATGATCGTCAGCGAGAATTCGATCGCGCTTGCTGGTCTGTTGCTTTCGGCAAGCCGGATCGACGCCTGGGCCATCGTGGCCAATCCGCGTCTCTCGGCGCGTGAACTGGACCAGATTCGCGATCATAGCGGTGCACGCCGCGTTTTCTTTACGGCGGCGGTGTCGAAGGAGGCGGCCGCGCATGCTGCACGATGCGGTGCGGATATCCTCTCTGTGGGGCCGCTCAGCCAGATCGGCGTCGGACCGCTCAATGCGGAGACGGAGACCGAGCCGGTCCAGCGCGATGCGACCAATCAGGTCGCCGTACTGATCTACACCTCGGGAACGACGGGCTCGCCAAAAGGCGTGATGCTCACTCACGAAAATCTCATGATCAGCGCCGCGACAACGGCTCACTTCCGGGCCATGACTGCTCGGGACAAGCTTTACATCGTGCTGCCGATCTCGCACATCGTTGGCATCTCGCTGCTCATCATGACCCTGATGGTCGGCGGCACCGCGCGGCTGGTCAGCAAGTACGATCCAGCGGCGCTGGCCAAGGCGATTGCCGAGGAGGGCATTACTATCCTCAATGGTGTCCCGGCGACCTATCAGCGGCTGCTTGAGTACAGGACCGTTGCGAGACTGGCGCAACTCGACCGTGGTTCGTTGCGCATCATCGCGGTTGCGGGGGCGCCGCTCGATCTTGACCTGAAGTCCCGGGTGGAGAAGGAACTCGGCCTGCCGCTTTCCAACGGCTACGGCATCACGGAGTGTGCACCGGGCATTTCCGGAGTTCGGTTTGACGTGCCGCGCAGCGATCAAGCGGTTGGTACCGTGCTCCCTGGTGTCGAGGCGCGGGTCCGCACACTGGACGGTCTGCCAACAACGCCGGGCTCGATCGGCGAGTTGCACGTCCGTGGCCGGAATGTGATGCGGGGCTACTATCGCGCGCCCGATCTGACCGCCAAGGTCATCGACAGCGAGGGCTGGTTCAACACAGGGGACCTGGCGCGCTTCGACGGAGATGTCCTCTACATCGTCGGCCGCACCAAGGAAATGATCATACGATCGGGGTTCAATGTCTATCCCGCCGAGATCGAGGCCGTTCTCAACTCGCACCGCGATGTCGTGCAATCCGCTGTCGTCGGCCGGCCAGCGGAGGAGGGTAATGAGGAGGTCGTTGCTTTCGTGCAGCTCGTTCAGGGGTCGAAACTGCGGCCGGAGCTACTTGAAAGCTGGATCAAGCCACAACTGACTGCCTACAAGCGTCCGTCGGAAATCATCGTGCTCGAGGCGCTGCCCGCCACGTCGACCGGCAAGATCCTCAAGCACAAGCTGGCCGAGTCATTGAGAGAGCCGCGCGCCGTCGATTCGACGATCCCTAAGCGTGCGGGAACCGTCATCTAATTGGAGATTGTCCTTGAACAAGAGAAACGCGACCGCGGCGATCATTGGCGCCGGAGATTACATCGGCGGCGAAATCGCCAAGAAGTTCGCCTCCGAAGGCTTTACGGTCTTTGCCGGTCGCCGTAACGGCGCCAAGCTGGAGCCATTGGTAAAAGACATCGAGAGCGAAGGCGGCGAAATTCACGCTCGCTCGCTCGATGCACGCAAGGAAGAGGAAATCATCTCTTTCCTGGGAGATGCCGACAAGCACGCGCCGCTCGAAGTCTGCATCTTCAACATCGGCGCCAACGTGAATTTTCCGATTCTCGATACGACCGAGCGCGTATTCCGAAAAGTCTGGGAAATGGCGTGCTATTCCGGTTTCCTGGCCGGCCGGGAGGCGGCAAAGCTCATGCTGCCGCGCGGGCAGGGCAATATCTTCTTCACCGGCGCCACCGCCAGTCTGCGTGGCGGCTCCGGTTACGCCGCCTTCGCCAGCGCCAAATTCGGCCTGCGAGCGGTGGCGCAGGCGATCGCGCGTGAACTCGGTCCCCAGAACATCCACGTCGCCCATCTGATCATCGATTTCAGGCGTCGATACCGAATGGGTCAGGCAGCGCCGCATCGAGGCGCTGGGCCCAACGGCGCTGGATGACCCCAACCTTCTGATGCCGCCGAAGTCGGTCGCGGACTCGTACTGGCAACTGTACCAGCAGCCGCGTAGCGCCTGGACATTCGAGCTCGAGATCCGTCCGTTCGGCGAAAAGTGGTGACGGAGATCCGGCGTGGAACTGAATCTTTCCAGGGAAGACGCAGCGTTCCGTGATGAGGTGCGCGAGTTCATCGCCAGCAACTACCCGCAGGAAATGCGGGTGCCAAATCCGGAGACCGATCTGACAAAGGAGCAGATGCTGCTTTGGCATCGCATCCTGCATCGCAAAGGCTGGATTGCGCCGCTGTGGCCGAAGGAATACGGGGGACCCGGATGGTCGATCACGAGGCGCTTCATTTTCGAGCAGGAAACCTCCCGTGCTGGCACGCTGCCGCCATTGGCGTTCAGTGTCACGATGGTAGGGCCGGTCATCTATACGTTCGGCAACGAAGTTCAGAAGAGCAGGTTCCTGCCGCGCATCCTGTCGGGGGAGGATTGGTGGTGCCAGGGCTACTCCGAGCCGGGTTCGGGCTCGGATCTCGCCACCGTGCGCACCAGGGCGGTCCGCGAGGGCGATTACTACGTCGTCAATGGCCATAAGACCTGGACCACCCTGGCACAGCACGCGGACTGGATATTTTGTCTGGTGCGCACCGATCCAAAGGCCAAGCCACAGTCCGGGATCTCGTTCCTGCTGATCGACATGAAGTCGCCGGGCGTCACCGTGCGCCCGATCATAACGATCGACGGCAGCCATGAGGTCAACGACGTCTTTCTGGAAGACGTGAAGGTTCCTGCCGAAAATCTGATTGGCGAGGAGAACAAGGGCTGGACCTACGCCAAATTCCTGCTCGGTAACGAGCGCACCAGCATGGCGGGCATCGGCCGATCGACGCGGCACCTCAACAAGGTCAAGCAGATACTAAAGGCAGAGGTGGACGAGGACGATCCGGCTTACCCCGAGTTTCTCAGAGAGATCGCCCGCATCGAGCTCGATGTGCTCGCGCTCGAAGCCACCGAGCTTCGTATCGTCGCGCAAATGGCGCGTGGTATCGACCCCGGACCGGCGGCGTCGCTGTTCAAGATCAGGGGTACCGAAATCTTCCAGAACATTACTGAGCTGAAGCATCGCTTGATCGGCAACGACGGCCTTGCGATCCGCGAGCATCCCTTCAGCGCGAACAGGTTCATGCCAGGCCCGGACTACGGGCACACCGCGACGGAGCACTATCTGAATTCGCGCAAGCTCAGCATTTACGGCGGCTCGAACGAAATTCAGCGCAACATCATTGCCAAGGCGGTACTTGGGCTTTGAGTACTTGGGCTCTGAGTACTTGGGCTCTGAGCGCGGGAGGATCAGATGGATATTCAATTGACTGAAGAGCAGCAGTTGTTGCGCTCCAGCATTCAGCGCCTGCTAAAGGACAACTACCACTTCGAATCACGTCGCAAGATCGTCGCGTCTGAGGAGGGGTTCAGTCGGGAAATCTGGCGTTCGTTTGCGGAGCTTGGTCTGTTCGCCGCGCCATTCGCCGAAGATGTTGGCGGTCTTGGCGGCGGTACGCTGGCGACCATGATCGCAATGGAGGAATTCGGTCGGCACCTGGTGGTCGAACCCTATTTCGAAACCGTCGTTCTGGCGGGTGGCTTGATCGAGCACGCCGGCACGCCCGCGCAGAAGGCGCTGCACCTTCCGGGCATCATGGGTGGCGAGACTGTCTGGGCGCTGGCCTGGGCCGAACAACATTCGCGCTACGATTTCCATCATGTCGGGACAACCGCTTCCAGGCGCGGCGACGATTACGTGCTCAAGGGCGTCAAGAGGGCGGTCATCGCGGCTCCCTGGGCCGACACGCTGATTGTTTCGGCACGGACCTCCGGCGACCAGCGTGATCGCGCCGGCGTCAGCCTCTTCATGATCAATCGGCGCGCAGCCAATCTTCATCTGCAAAGTTTCAAGACGATCGACGGTCGTCGGGCAGCCGAGGTTACGCTCGACGGCGTCGTCGTCGGCAGCGAACAAATGCTCGGAACCGAGGACGGCGGGGTTGATCTGCTGGAAGCTTGCCGCAATCGGGCGATTGCAGCCCTGTGCGCGGAAACCGTCGGGGCCATGTCGGAATTGAACGATGCGACATTGGACTACGCCAAGACACGCAAGCAATTCGGCGTGGCTTTGGGCACATTCCAGGTCCTGCAGCATCGCATGGTCGATATGTTCATCGCGCATCAGGAGTTTGTCTCCCTGATGCAGCATCTCAATCTGAGCCTCGCTGAGCAGGCGGATTGCTCACGAATTGCTTCCGGAGCCAAATCAAAGATCGGCTATGCGGCCAAATTCGTTGCCGAGCAGGCGGTGCAGCTTTTTGGCGGCATGGGCATGACGGACGAGCTGAACGTTGGTCACTACTTCAAGCGCATCGCGTCCTTCAACATCCAGTTTGGTGATCCAGCGTTTCATCTGACACGCTTCGCCGGCCGCGAAGGGGCATGACTGCATGATGGCCAGTATTCCATTCGCCAGACCATCAACATCATGACGACGGGAGATATCCGTGAAAACAGCGATCACTGAACTGTTCGGCATCAAGCACCCCATCATCCAGGGCGGGATGCACTATGTCGGTTTTGCCGAGTTGGCCGCGGCGGTCTCTAGTGCGGGAGGTCTCGGTATCATCACCGGCCTCACGCAAAAAACGCCGGAGTTGCTGGCCAGGGAAATCGCCCGTTGCCGTGATATGACCGACAAGCCGTTTGGCGTGAACCTCACCTTTCTGCCCACGTTCACTGCGCCGCCCTATCCGGAATATATCGCGGCGATCCGTGAGGGTGGGGTCAATATCGTGGAGACGGCCGGCCGCAGTCCCGAGCAGTACATGCCGGCGCTCAAGGCAGGCGGGATCAAGGTCATCCACAAGTGCACGTCCGTCCGCCATTCGCTCAAGGCCGAACAGATCGGCTGCGATGCCGTAAGTGTCGATGGGTTTGAATGCGGCGGCCATCCGGGCGAAGACGATATGCCAAACATGATTCTGCTGCCGCGTGCGGCCGATGAACTCACGATTCCGTTCGTCGCATCGGGCGGCATGGCGGATGCGCGGAGCCTTGTCGCTGCGCTGTCGCTCGGCGCTGCCGGCATCAACATGGGAACACGCTTCATTGCGACTAAGGAAGCTCCCGTTCATGAGAACGTCAAGAAAGCGATTGTTGCTGCGTCTGAGCTGGATACGAGACTTGTGATGCGCCCGTTGCGGAACACCGAGCGCGTGCTCAACAATGCGGGCGTCCAGCGCCTGCTCGAGAAGGAGCGGGAAAAGGGCAGGAACATCACGATCGACGACATCCGCGACGAGGTCGGCGGCGTCTACCCGAAGGTCATGGTGGACGGTGATATGGACGCAGGCGCCTGGAGTTGCGGCATGGTGGTCGGACTGATCAATGACGTTCCCTCCGTCAAGGAACTGATCGACCGTATCATGACCGAGGCCGATCAACTCATACGTGAGCGTCTGACGGGCCTTCTTGACGGGGCGAAGCCGAAGAAAGCGCGTGTGGTCGCATGACCATGGCCAGCGCAGGAGCAGCAGCATGAGCGAGAACGTGAAGTCGGAACTCGACGCGGGCGTATTGATTCTGACACTGCAGCGGCCAGAAAAAAGGAATGCACTGACGGGTGCGATGTATGATGCGCTTGCAAGCGCACTTGATCGTGCGGAGTCGGACAGCGCGGTCAAGGTTGTCCTGTTCCAGGGCGACGGCGACGGCTTCACGGCCGGTAACGACGTCGCCGAATTTGCGGAAGTGTCGTCGCGCAACAGCGACGAGGAATCTCCTGCATTTCGCTTCATCAGGGCGCTGGGAAGGGCAACCAAGCCCCTGATCGCCGCGGTTCACGGCAATGCGGTCGGGGTCGGCACCACGATGCTGTTGCATTGCGATCTGGTCTATCTGGCGGAGGGCGCGCGCCTGATCACGCCGTTCGTCAATCTTGCGCTTGTGCCGGAAGCTGCGTCAAGCTGGTTGCTGCCGCTCCGGATCGGACACGTCAGGGCTTTTCAGATGTTCGCGCTCGGCGAACCGATGGACGCGGCAACCGCGATGGCCTCGGGTCTGGCGAATGCGGTGCTGCCGCCGGCGGAACTGCGGCAGAAAGCGAAAGCCGCTGCGGTGGCGTTGACCAAACGGCCACCTGGATCACTTGGCGCGACCAAAAGGCTGATGCGCGAACTGGCGCGGATCGAGGTGCAGATGGGCCATGAGGGCGAGCTCTTCAAGCAACAGCTCAAAACTCCTGAAGCGCGCGAGGCCTTCGCGGCCTTCGCCGAAAGGCGGCCGCCCGACTTTGCGAAACTGTCTGGCTGATAGAGGTCGCGACCTACGCCCTTACGATAATCAGGGCCGGGCACGAGGGAGAAAATTTCACGGTGAAGGGATGGCGGTCATGGGATGCCATGCGACGAGGGCCTTGGAAGTCGTGTTGGTCGAGGGTGCAAACCCCGATGAGGTTGAGTATGGTCAAGCGTGTACATTGATCGTCGCGCTGACGTGCATCTTGATCGTCAGGACCGTTGCGCTTCTTGGGTGAAACGCCCGCTTCCCTGGAGGAGCCATGTGTTGGACTTTGTGGTTGGCGGTGTTCGCCTTAAACCTTTTCAGCGGGATCAGGAATACAGGCGAACACCATGACGCAACTTGCACCTGAAACTCAACGGCCTGCCGACGTTGCGCTGATAGTCGGAGGCGGACCCGGGATTAGCGCAAGCTGTGCAAGATTGTTCGCCGGAACTGGAATGCGCGTTGCCGTGGCGGCGAGGAATCCCGAGAAGGCGGCCCTTGAAGAGCTCGGGAAGAGGCACGGCGTGCGCCGATACGCCTGCGACGCCAGCAAGCCGGCGGACGTCGCGCAACTGTTCGACGCTGTCGTTCGAGATATCGGGGTGCCAAGGCTCGTCGTGCACAACATCGACGGCCGGGTGCCGGATATTCTGCGCAAGACCATTGTCGAAGCAGATCCCGCCCTCGCATTCCAGACGGTTCAGAACGCGGCGTTCAGCGCATTTCTGGTAGGCCAGCAGGCGGCCCGCTTGATGCTCGGAAACGCAGTCGACGCCAACGGGGCCAGGGGAACCATTATCTTCACAAATGCCAGCGCCGCTCTCAAGGGCTTTCCATCCAGCGCTGCCTTTGCAATGGCATGTCATGCGAAATCAGGGCTCGCGCAAAGCATGGCAAGGGAGCTGATGCCTCAGGGCATTCACGTGGCGAATGTACCGATCGACGCCGCGATCGGCTGGACCCGGGAGGACGGCACGCGCGCGCACCGGCTGGCAGGAACGAGCGTTGACGACAATCTGGCTGACCCGGATCGTATCGCGGAGACCTATCTGCAACTCCATCGCCAACATCGTTCGACCTGGACGTTTGAAATTGTCCTGCGGCCCTGGCTTGAAAAATGGTAGCGGGTGACGATCCCCTGATTATGGGCGACACGCTCGGCCGATAGGGACGCTTTCGCTGCGCGTCGGAAGTCTGACGTACAGATGCTTCGGCCGCAATCCAGGCTGGGGCGACGCGACAGCGAGCATGCTGGATACCGACGTCGTCCTTCTGCCTTCGGTCGGCAAGGTCACGATGCCATCACCCGGCCGCAGGCGCCCACCATTCCATCTCTTCGCAATCCTCCCATGACGGTTGGCGATTCTAACTTGCAAAATGCAAGTTATGATCTAAGCTGTCTGCTACTGGCACGATGTGCCGGGCGAAGCGTGGGAGGAGAGCAAGTGAAGCTTGCTACCTATCGGTCGGGCGGCCAGGACAGGGTTGGGCTTGTCCACGGTGACGAAAAATGGCTATTCGATCTCGCGGGCGCCTCGCTTCGGGCGGGAGGGCCGGAATTCGCGTTTGGTTCGATGCTTGCGCTTGTCGACCGCGGCGACGCGGCGCTGGAAGATGCCGCCGCGTTGTTTGACCGGTATGGGAAAGATCGGGATCTCTCGGTCGCGGTCGACGAAGCCGAAATCCTTGCGCCCTTGCCGGAGCCTCGGCAGATGCGCGACGGAATGTCCTTTCCGGTCCATATTGTGCAGGGTCCGATTGGTCATCTCAAACTGAAAGCGCGCAAGGCCGGAGATATGGCAGAACTGGCGGGCCTTCAGGCAGCGCCTCTGCCCGAATTGCCCGAGGTCTATCGCAAGCAACCGATCTACTACATTACGAACCGCTTCAGCGTGAAGGGCACCAATACGACGATCAGGTGGCCGCGTTATAGCCAGGTGATGGACTACGAGCTCGAATTCGGCATCGTTACCAGGAACAAGGGGGCAAACATTTCTGCCGCCAGAGCTCGCGACCACATCTTCGGTTACACCATCTTCAACGATTTTTCCGCGCGCGATGCGCAACGCATCGAGATGGAGGGTCGTCTCGGGCCGGCCAAGGGCAAGAGCTTCGATGGCGGCAACGTGCTCGGACCCTGGATCGTGACACCGGATGAGATCGGCGATCCCTACAAGCTGAGAATGGAAGCCCGCGTCAACGGGGAGGTTCGCTCGCGAGGCAGCAGCGAGGGCATGCTGTTTTCGTTCGAGGAGATCATCGAGCATATTTCGCGCGATGAGACTTCTGATGCCCGGCGAGTTCATCGGCTCCGGCACCGTGGGAAATGGCTGTGGCCTCGAACTCGGCTGGTACCTTGAGGATGGCGACTGCGTCGAGCTTGAAGTTGAGAAGATTGGCATTTTGAGAAACTGGGTCGAACGGCAGTCGGCCTGATCGGATCGCGAAATCACGAATGCAGGGCCTGGCATCAACGCACGGCCGAGAAACGGGAGGTGACTTTGTCTGACGATGTATTGGTTTCCCGCGAGAAGTCGGGCAACGTATCTGTGCTGACGATGAGCTATCGGCCGTACAATCTGCTCGGCCCGAAGCTCATCAACGCAATCGTGGAGCAAATGAAGGCGGCGCAGGAGACCGGAAGCCGCGCCATCGTCATCCGCAGCGGACTCCGTCATTTTTCCGCTGGCGCCGATCTGGACATCTTCGACAAGCGGATCGAGCCGGGCGGCATTGGTCAGAGCGGGGATAGTCGACGGCTGACCGGCGTTGAATTCCTGCGCTTCATGGAACTGTTCCCAATCCCGCTCGTCGCCAGCGTTCACGGCGTCTGCCTCGGAGGCGGGCTCGAATTGGCATTGGCGTGCGACTACATCGTCGCGGCGTCGTCGGCGAAGATTGGATCGGTTGAAGCGACGCTAGGTCTTCATCCATTGATGGGGGGTATTCAGCGTCAGGTGCAGCGAATCGGAGCGCAACGCGCCAAGGAGATGTCAATGCTGGCACGGCGTTACGATGCTCCGACGCTCGAGAAATGGGGGCTGATCAATCTGGCGGTTCCCGAGGAGTCGCTCACCGAGGCAACAATGTCGATCGCGCAGGAGTTTGCGCAGGGGCCGACGCTGGCGCACGCCGCAACCAAGGAACTCGTTCATATCGCCGTCAACGAAGGTGTGGATGCTGCGGACGAGGCGATGGCGAGGGTGCAGGCGCCCATCTGGACGTCCGGTGACCTCAAGGCTGGCCTTGCGTCATTTCGCAAGAATGGTCCGGGTCTTGCTAAGTTCGAGGGGCGCTGATTATGGCTGGACCCCTCACGGAATCCGTGTGGTCGACTTCTCTCGCGTGCTGGCTGGTCCGCTCTGTGCGCGGACGCTTCAGGATCTCGGCGCCGAGGTCATCAAGGTCGAGCCACCCAGCCCCGACGTTTCGCGATTTGCGTTTCCCTCGACCGACGGCATGTCGGGCTACTATGCCCAGCAAAATGCCGGCAAGCGCAATGTCAGCATCAATCTGAATGTTCCGGGCGCCTATGAGCTGGCGCTGAAGCTCTGCGATACCGCCGACATCATTGTCGAAAATTTCCGGGCGGGAACGCTTGGCTTCTTCGGTCTTGACTATGAAACGCTGGCAAAGCGCAATCCCGCGATTGATCTATGCGTCGATCACGGGCTACGGGCAAGGTGGTCCGTGGCGCAGCCGCATGGCCTATGCGCCGACCGTTCAGGCCGAAGCCGGCTTCACCGAAAACAGCGTTCGTCATTATGGCGATGCATTGACGGAGCCGCGCACCGATGGCCTTTCGCACGCCGACGTCTACGCGGGATTGCAGGCGGTGATTGCGATCCTCGCTGCTCTCAACAGCCGCCAGAAGACAGGGCAGGGGCAATATATTGATGTCGCCATGGCGGCCACACTGCTGGCGGTCAACGAGCGGGCTCACGTCGACCTCTCGGACGATGACATCGGCGCCGAACCCGCGGTGCTCGGCGCCACCGACTGTTCGTTCTTCACCGGACCGCAAGGCGAGCATTTCACGGTTGCGACCAGCATTATCGGCAGTCGGACATTTCCGTCCTGGATGCGCGCCATGCGTCGTGTCGGACTTGCTGGACGATCCGCGTTTCAGCAGCGCGGCGGCCCGCCGGTTGAACTTCGGCGCACTCCACCAGATCATCCAGTCCTGGATACTGACCTTTCCCGACATGGCGACACTCGATGCCCAGTTCGACGAAGCCAAGATCGCCATGGGTGAGATCAGGTCGATCAAGGAGCTCACGGCATCCGAATGGAGCGGTTATTGGGGCGCTGTTCAACGCGTTCCCGACCGCAGCGGCGGCGAGTATCGGTTGCCCGGCCGACCGTGGCACTTTTCTGGCGACGAGCTGACGCCGATCGGAACGCCTGCCTTTCAGGGCGAACACAACTATGGCGGTGTTCAGCGAACTCGGCGTTTCCGAATTGGAGTTGAAGCGCTTGAGCGAGGCGGGCGTGCTGGTCGCGCATCGGCGTGCGCTGGAGCCCGAGATCGCGCCAGGACCGGGAGAGAAGCCGGGGCAGGCTGCCTGATTTCGATCCAGACGGCGTCGACGGGCGGGTTACGACGCGCTCGTTTGCCTTAATGCGGGCCGCGAGGAAGCCGGTATGCGGCTCAGGCCCGATACGAGGCGGTCAACTGGACCTGTGGTCGCCCCCGAAGTATGCTGTCGGCCAGTTCGGAGCTGCACAGGGCCATGTCGGGTAGAAAGCAGGGGCGTCTCGCCAACAAGGAGTGTTCCATGGCGCGCGCCATGGAAGTTGTCGGCGATCGATGGTCGATCCTGATCCTGCGAGAAGCCTATTACGGCGTAAGGCGCTTCGACGAGTTCGAGTACTATGTCGGCATCGCGCCGAATATCCTGAGCAGCCGGCTGAAGAAGTTCGTCGACGCCGGCGTTATGACGCGAGTAGCCGTTGCCCGAGCATGCCGGGCGATACGAGTATGTCCTGACCGACAAGGGACGCGATTTCTTTCCGGCCTATCTTGCATTGAAGAAGTGGGGCGACGACTGGCTGGCCGAGCCGGCGGGGCCGCAGGTCGTGTTCCGCGAACGCGATGCCGGTCGCCCGATCGAGTATCCGCAACTGACGACAAGGAGCGGCAAGCCACTGCGGCTCGAGGACGTCGAGGTCGTAGCCGGCTCGGGCGCTGTCCCGTTCAATCGCAAGCGCTTTGCCGGCGCCCATGGTGCGAGCAGAGGTGCCAAGGCCGCCGCGTCAGGGCGCAAGCGCAAGTAAGGCCCGTCGCACTTCGATCCTGATCAGATTGGCACGGTAGGCCGCCGAAGCGTAGCGGTCCGACAGACACTCGGTCGTTTCGCTTACCAGCTCGGCTGCGTGCTCGATATTCTGCCGCGAAAGCGGCTTGCCGTTCAGGAAATCGGTGGCCGCTTGACCGGAAACGCATGGCTTGCCGCACCCGTAATGCCGATGGACATTGCCGTGACAATCCCGTTCTGCAGGCCGCACGCCGACGGCCACACCGACGACAGCAAAGCCGCTCGCGGGATGGCGGATCTTTCGATAAGTAAATCGCATGCCCGGCACCGGCCTTGGAACATGCACGGCTGCCAAGATCTCGTCTTGCTCGAGCGTCGTCGAAAAGATGTCGACGAAGAAATCCTCTGCCGCCACGCGTCTTCGCTTGTTTGCGCCGGCGATCTCGATCTCCGCGCTGCAACGCGATGACGATGGCTGGCCAGTCCGCCGCAGGATCAGCATTTGCGAGCGAGCCGCCGATCGTGCCGCGGTTCCGCACCTGGGGATCGGCAATCAACGCCGCCGCCTGCCGAAAGATCGGCAGTTCCCCGTTCAACGCCTCCGAACCAAGCAACTCGGCATGCGTGGTCAGCGCGCCGATTCTGATGCTGTTGTCGCCGATCTCGATGCCCTTGAGTTCAGTGACGCCGCCGATGTCGAGGAGCCGGTCGGGGGTGGACAATCGCAGCTTGAGTGCCGGCAGCAGGGTATGGCCCCCCGCGAGCAGCCTGGTTCCGTCCGGATCGTCACGAAGCAGATGAAGCGCCTCCATCAACGAAGACGCGCGAACGTAATCGAAGGCTGCGGGGATCATTGGGAAGCTCCGGTGCGTGCCTGTCTCACAGCCTCCCAGACACGCGGCGGCGTCAGCGGCATATCAAGGTGCCGGATGCCGAACGACGACAACGCATCGAGTACGGCGTGGACCATACAGGGCGGAGCCGCGATCGAGCCGCTCTCTCCAACGCCCTTGACGCCGATCGGATTGGTCGGCGAGGGGGTCTCCTGGAACTGCGATCGGATATTCGGCACATGCTCGGCGCGCGGAACGGCATAATCGAGCAAAGAGCCGGTCAGGAGTTGCCCGTTATCAGAATCGTAGCTCACCTCCTCGTATATCGCTTGCGCGATTCCCTGAACGACGCCGCCATGGATCTGTCCTGCCGCGAGCAGGGGATTGATCAAGGTGCCGACATCGTCCACCGCGACATAGTCGAGGATTTCGACGATTCCCGGTCTCCGGATCGACTTCGACATAGGCAAGATGAACGCCCGACGGCGAGCCCATACCGGTTGGATCGTAGAACACCGTCTCATCCAGGCCTGGTGCGACATTGTCGGGAAGCTTGTGGCCGACATAGGCCATGCGCGCGACCTTAGGAAAGGCCACCGGCTGGATATCCGTGCCGGGCACGCTGAACAGGCCCGCTGAATACGAAACATCCTTTTCGTCCACCTCAAGCAGGCCTGCCGCTATCCGTTTTGCCTTGGCGACAATCCGCTGGGCGCAAACATGCAGGCTCGAGGCACCAACTGCCATCGAGCGCGAATTGAACGTTCCGTGGCCGGCCTGGACCTGACGTGTATCACCCTGAACGACGTCGATATTCTCGATCGGAATCTGCAGTACGTCCGCGGCGACCTGCGATAAGGAGGTGATGTGGCCGTGTCCCTGGCTCATCGAGCCCGAGAAAATCGTGGCACGGCCGCTGGAATCGATGCTCACGCGGGCACTTTCCCAGCCGCCGCGATCGAAGCCGATGATGGACAGGCGCCGAGAGGGCGCCATGCCGCACATATGCGTGTAGGCGGCGACGCCGATGCCGCGATAAATGCCGCTTGGCCCGCAATGCTTCCTGCTCCTTGCGCCGTCCTTCATAGTCAAAGGACAGCAGCGCTTTCTCGAGCAATCCCTCATAATTGCCGCTGTCGTACATCACGCCCATGCTGCCATAGGGCCGATAGGGAAATTGCGCGCGCTGCACAAAATTCTTCCGTCGCACCTCGACCTGATCAAGGTTCAGATGGCGGGCTACCGCGTCGATCGCGCGCTCTGCGATATAGGCGCCTTCGGGACGGCCGTAGCCGCGATATGCATCGACCGGAACGGTGTTGGTGACGACGACACGCGAAAGTGCCTCGTAATTGTCGATGCTGTAGTTACCGGTGCCGAAGTTGACCGTGTTTACGGTCGGACCGCCGCTGGCCATGTTCGACAGATATGCGCCGACGTTCCCCAGCGTTTCGACCTTCATGCCGAGAATTTTCCCGTCGTTTCTGAAGGCTACTTCAATCTTTTCGGTATGGGCACGGCCGTGGCTGGTTGATTGATGGCTTTCGGAGCGGCTCTCCCACCATTTGACGGGGGCGCCAAGCTCGCGCGCGAGATGAGGGCAGAGCAGATCCTCAGGGTATAAATGCATCTTGGCGCCGAACCCTCCGCCGATGTCCGGTGCGATAATTCTCAATTGATGCTCGGGAAAACCGATCGTCTCGGCGATCCAGCGCCGATGCATGTGCGGGACCTGGCTCCCGATATGAACGGCGAGCGTTCCATCAGGCTCCGGCGCCGCAACGATCGAGCGCGTCTCCATGCAGGTGGGAATCAGCCGGTTGTTAACGACGCGCAGGGTTATGATCTGATCGGCCGCAGAGGCGGCCTTCCGATAGTCGCCGCCGCGCACGTTATAGACTGTCGTGATGTTGTTCGGCACGTTGTCATGGAGTTGCGGCGCGCCATCCTGAATGGCGGTTTCCTCGTCAATGACAGCAGGCAAGATCTCGTAGTCGACATCGATCAGGCCGACAGCGTCGTAGGCCTGGGCCAGTGTTTCCGCGACCACCAGCGCGACGCACTCGCCAACGAAACGAACGCGGTCGATCGCAACGACGGGGCGGAAGGGCACCTTGCTGCCGGGTATGATCCAGTTCGGCACGATGGGTCCGAGCTTGCCGACAAGGTCTTGTCCGGAGATGACAAGTCGGACACCCGGAGCGGTCTTGGCCATTCCAAGATCGATCTGCTTGATATTGGCGTGGGCATGAGGAGACCGAAGCACGGCCATGTGCAACATGCCCGGCAGTCGAATATCGTCAACGTAGTGGCCCTTGCCGGTAAGGAACTTGAAGTCTTCACGGCGCTTGAGCGGCTGGCCGACGTAGCGGATGGCAGTCACCTCGTTCATGGGTTCAATCCCTTCGAGGCTACGGACTCAACAGCACGAACAATGTTGTGATAGCCGGTGCACCGACAGATGTTGCCGCCGAGGCCAAGGCGAATGTCAGCTTCGCTGGGATTTGCATGATCTCGAAGCAGTTGGCGCGCACTCATCACCATGCCCGGAGTGCAGAAACCGCACTGCAATGCATGGTGCTCGTGAAAGGCCGATTGAACCGGATCAAGCGGTCCACCCGGGGGCGAGAGCCCTTCAATCGTCGTGACAGATCGGCCATCGGCCATCACGGCCAGGACCGTGCAGGATTTCACCGCATGCCCGCCGATTTCGACGGTGCAGGCGCCGCACTGTGAGGTGTCGCAACCAACATGCGTGCCGGTCAGCCCGAAGTCCTCGCGGATCAGATGGACCAGCAGTCGGCGCGCCTCTACCTCGGCTGTCCTTTGCGTACCATTGACGGTCAGTGTTACCGGGTGACGCTTTTCGGACATCAAAAATCCTCCTCATTGTTCGCTCGGAGCGCCAGCTTCTCAGTCCGCTTGTAGTAACTCTAATTATAAGAGTTGATATGGACAAGCCTTTTTTGTAGATTTTCAGCGTTACGGAGCGCTATTTCGGCGAAGTGATTTTTTGGCAGTGCGGAGGCAGGTTTAGGTGAAGTCCAAGGGTTTTGAGGGAATGGCGTGTTCAATCGCCGGCGTCCTTGACGCTGTCGGGGACCGCTGGGCCATGCTCATCCTTCGCGATCTGTCGCTCGGGTTGAGGCGGTATGACGACCTGCGCAGGTCGACCGACGTTACGCACGCCACGCTCTCGAACCGCCTGAAGCATCTGGAGCAGAATGGCCTGATCGAACGGCGGCAATACCAGACGCGACCTGATCGTTTCGAATACCTGCTGACCCGAAAGGGCAGGGAGGTTATTCTGGTTCTTCAGGCGTTGGCGCAGGTTGGAGACAAATGGGCGATTACCGGGGAAGCCGGGCCGCCCCTGAAATTCGTCGACCGCAATACCGGACGATCGGTGAAGCTTGCGCTTGTCGACGAGAAGTCCAGCGAACCCGTGCGAACAAGGGACTTGAGACCGCAAGCCGGCCCAGGTGCGGATGATCTCGTGCGCTGGCGGCTGACCAAGTTCAATGGCTGACAGCTGCCGGCTCCAGGCCGGTGTGAAGTGGCCGGACTGGCGAGTGGCATCATGCCCTCAGCCGGTCGCCCCAATCAGTGAACGATACGCTCGACCGCGATTGCAGTGGCTTCGCCGCCGCCGATGCAGAGCGAGGCGATCCCGCGCTTGAGGTTATTCGCTTCCATCGCGTGCAGGAGCGTCACGATCAGCCGCGCGCCGGTGGCGCCGATGGGATGACCGAGCGCGCAGGCGCCGCCGTTGATGTTCAGCTTTTCGCGGGGGATTCCGAGGTCACGCTGGGCCGCCATGGCGACAACCGCAAAGGCCTCGTTGATCTCGAACAAGTCGACATCGCTGGCGTTCCAGCCGACCTTGTCCAACAGTTTGCGAATGGCCGGGATCGGCGCCGTGGTGAACCATTGCGGCTCCTGGCTGTGGGTGGCGTGTCCCTTGATCTCGGCGAGCACCGGCAAGCCCTCCCGGTCGGCAAGCGAGCGTCTTGCGAGGATGAGCGCGGCAGCGCCGTCGGCATTGGCCGAAGAGGCGGCCGGCGTGATGGTTCCATTGGCGCGGAATGCGGGCTTCAAGCCGGGAATCTTTGCGGGATCGACCTTTAGCGGATGTTCGTCATTGGCAATGACGCGAGGCCCCGACTTCTCCTGAAGTGTAATTGGCGCGATCTCGGCCCTGAAGGCACCTCCTTCCACGGCCTTGCGGGCGCGGGTCAGCGTCTCCATCGCGTATTTGTCCTGATCGGCGCGAGTGAACTGGTAGGCCTCGGCGGTCGCTTCGCCGAAATCGCCCATCGAGCGGCCGGTCTCGTAGGCGTCCTCAAGTCCATCCATCATCATGTGGTCGATGATGCGGTCATGGCCGGCGCGATAGCCCGAGCGCGCTTTCGCAAGCAGATAGGGCGCGTTGCTCATGCTCTCCATGCCGCCGGACAGCACGATCTCGGCGGAACCGGCGTTGATGATGTCGTGCGCCAGCATGGTGGCTTTCATGCCGGAGCCGCAGACCTTGTTGATGGTGGTGGCGCCGGTGGCATCCGGCAGTTTGGCGCCGCGCGCCGCCTGTCGTGCCGGGGCCTGGCCCTGGCCCGCGGGGAGCACGTTGCCCATGAACACCTCCTCAATTCGCTCAGCCTTGAGCCTGGCGCGCTCCAACGCCGCGCCGATCACATGCGAGCCCAGCTTGTGGGCGGCCAGCGGCGACAACTCGCCCATGAAATCGGCCGAGCGGGGTGCGCGCGGCGGAGAGAATGACGACGGGGTCAGCGGCTGCGGGCATGCCTGATCTCCATGAAGTGCATTGATTGAATGACGGTAGTCATATAAACTTCCAAAAAGCAATGCAATATTGCGCTTCAAAGACCCGCCGGGGCCGCGGTTCCGGTGAAACGAATGGGCGCAGGGTGGGGAAACGACGTGCGATGCGCTACGCGAAGGATTGCAAACGGCAGATACGAAACCGGATTATTGAGCGCGCGTCCTACGGCCTGCGCGAGCATGGAGGCAATGGGCTCAGCGTACCCGCGCTGATGAAATTGTCCGGAATGACGCATGGCGGCTTCTACGGCCATTTCCCTTCACGCGAAGCGCTGGTGACCGAGGCGGTCGGTTTTGCGATGGATCAGACCTCTGATCACTGGAAACGGCTGGCAAATGGCAGCGTCACTCCGGAGCAGTTCGACGCGTTTGTCGCCGACTACCTGAGTGTCAGGCATCGTGACGACGTCAAGCACGGATGCGCAATTGCCGCGCTGGCCACCGATGTCAGGCGATCAAGTCAAAGGACGCGAAAGGCGTTTGGAAGCAAGTTGGCGGAGATGATCGATGTCGTCGCCACCTTGTTTCCTGAAACTCCGCCGCGGCAGGCTCGTCACGTGGCTGCGGGCGTGATCGCCACTATGGTCGGCTCGATCATACTTGCACGCATTGTCGTAGACCCTGGTGCGTCTCGTGACATACTCGATGCGGGTCGCCAGAGCTTGCGGCGAAGGAGGCCGAAGCGCTGTCGGTCAACCGCCGCCAATCCAGGTTGAACAGAACCGGTGGCAAGAATTCGGGTGAGGCCGGACAATAGTCGTTCTTTGTCTGCCGCCATTTCTGCCGTTGCCGGTTCGTGGCGAGGATCTGCCCTAGAGAAACAGCGCAAGGCTTTGACGACAGGCCATGACGGGTGTCCCGGTTGCGGACCATACGGTCATGGCTTGACTCGAATAACCGTTGGCAACCATCTCCGAACTGGACCTGATAAGCCACCAGCCATCGCTTGTCTGTATGTTGGTCGACAGGACGTCGATCGACCAGGTCATCGTGCTTATTTGCCCGGGCTGCCTGGCGAGTACCAGGGCTGAAGGGGGAGGCGCATCCGCAAGGGCAATGAGAGACGTCAAGGACGGCGGAGCCCCGGCGTCGCGATGACGTACCCAAGCGGTCAGTTCCGGTTTACTGCCGCTAAATGGTCGATGACCACCCGCCTGCCTCGCGTCAAGGTGCTGCACGAAGTTCAGCGTTCGCGGAGCGCCCTCGAACAAATCGGGACATTCCGCCGGGGGCTTCGGAGCAGGAAAAGCAATCCCGGCGTGGGAAAGCTGCGAAGATCTGTCCGCAGCGAAGCAGAATGTAGCGTGGGTTGCGAGGCCAAGTTCCCCGGCAAGTTCGACTCTGAAGAAAACGGCCGATTTTCCCCGCCGCAACATGGCAGGCTTGAGGCGGAGTTCGCCGGCCGCCGGCCCGACAAACGTGAACTGCGCAGAGCGCAGCGGCGGCAGGTCTTTCTCCTCCAACTGGCATGCCTCATGGGACAGCGCCGCGGCAAGACCTCCATACACGGTGCGTCCCTGCAGCCAGTCATCACCAACAACGATGCGCCATTCGTCTCCGTTGCGCCGCAAGCCAGCAACCAGTTCACTCAGTTTCGTCATTCACTTCGAGCCTTTTGGTGAGGTGGGGAACGCCTCGACGAAGGTGTGGGCGACGTCGGATCGAGCGGTCGACCCGTAAGCGGGGCGTCCTCAGTCGGAATCTGTTTCGCCTTCATTCTTGGCTGCTGTCCGATCAACGAAGGCGGTTCAAACAAGATAGTTGCATAATTAAACTTGGCAAGGCAATCTGTCCATTGGTTGCAAAAATAAACCAAATCACGATTTGTGGAGAAGGCCGCTCTCGCGAGCCTGAGAAAGTCAAAGGGAGTTGAGATATGTCTGACTTGCTTGATCATGTGCTGGCATCCCATGGCGGTCTCGATCGCTGGCGCAAAGTCGAAAAAATCGAAGCGGATGCATCAATCTACGGAGCGATGTGGATTCGCAAAGGTCATGGCGACGCACTGCGCGACGTTCACATCACTGCCAAGCCGAGAGAACAATGGATCAGCTATTCCCCATTCAAGGGAGAAGGCAGGCGCAGCGTCTGCACACCCGATCGCGCTGCAATCGAAGGCTCCAACGGCGAAACCCTGGAAGCACGCGATCATCCCCGTGCGGCCTTTGCTGGACACACGGTCGAGTCGAAATGGGATGATCTTCATCTGGCCTATTTCAGCGGCTACGCGATGTGGAATTACCTCACCGCACCGTTCGTCTTCAAACGGCCGGGATTTCAGATCCAGGAGATCGAGCCGTGGCAGGAGAAGGACGAGACGTGGCGTCGTCTCAAAGTCGTGTTTCCCGAGAACATCGCAACTCACTGCTCCGAGCAGGTCTTTCATATCAACCCGAAAGGGTTGATCGCGCGGATGGACTACGCCGCGGTGGTGACCGGCGGCGTGCCGACCGCCCACTACCTGCTGGATCACAAGAGCTTCGACGGCATTGTCCTGCCCACGCGACGACGCGCGCTTCGTCGCAATTCGGACGGAACGGCATTGCCCGAACCAGTCTTTGTCGCCATTGATTTCACCGACATCCGCTTCAGCTAGGTTCCAGCGAAGGCGCGCCGAAGCCATCAGCCAGTCCTCGCCGTTGCCGTTCATCCGGGATGATGAGGTTGCCGGCGTGGACGGCGTTCTCGTGGGAAATCCGAACTCCTTGGCATTCTGCAGTCGTGCCGCTGCACCGGGTGGTTTCTGGCCGAGGGGAACGTCTGCTCGCGGGTTCACATTCGACTGATCGGGCGGGCTTCCGTCGCCCGGGCTGACCCTGCAACCCATCGACATTGCAGCCGTTTTAGTTTAATTTTGCAACCCAAGTCAGTCCATTTGGTTATGAGGGCGGATGAAGGGCAAGCGAACGGATTTGAGCGAGGCCAACTGCGGAATTGCGCGCACTCTGGAGGTCGTAGGTGACTGGTGGTCGCTGCTGATCATTCGCAATGCATTCCACGGCGCCGAGCGATTTGGCGAATTTCAGAAGAGCCTGGGGCTGGCCAAGAACATCTTGTCGGCGAGACTGAAGAAGCTGGTCGAGAACGGCATATTCAGCATCGAGCCGGACGATGCCTCGCCGTCCATCAATCGTTATGTCCTGACCGAGAAGGGCGAGAAGCTTTATGTCGTCCTTATCGCCCTGTGGCAGTGGGGTGAGGAGAATTGCTTCAGGCCCGGCGAGCTCAGGCACGTCATGGTCGATACGCAGAATCGCAAGCCGCTAAAGCGATTGCAGATCAAGGCGAAGGATGGTCGGAACATCGGACCGCGCGACTTCCGTACTGTCCGGACCGGATCCGAACGCAGGCCGCTCAATTGATCGCTTCACTCGCGCATTGTTGGTATCGCCACCCCTATGTGAGGGACAGGCTGGCCGCGCCAAGACGAAGCTCGCCAAACAAGAACATGGCATCCACCTGACGGGAGCGCGGCTTACCTGCAGCGTCGCCAAATAAATAGTTCCAATAAGGGATTAACATATTGAAGAACCAAGCGCGAAGGGCAGCTTCCCCGATTCCCGCGACATGCGGTTGGGCCATCACTTGCCTGTCTCGCTCCCCGTCAGCGCCGTGTGTACGGCAAATGCGCCTCCAGGGCGAACGGGTGATAATGCGTGCGGACCCGTGACCCGATCCAGGGGCGGAGCCGCAACGTACGCCATTCCAGAATTGCTTTGCGCTTGACGAGTTCAAAAAAAGAACTGTATAGCGGAAATCGGGATTGCAGGATCGCCGTCTTGCGACCGCTGAGCCGCACTCGAACGAGGAGATTGCAATGGTTGACGCAGTGATTGTTTCGACAGCGCGGACGGGCGTCGGCCGCGCCTATCGAGGCGCCCTGAACAACACCGAAGCGCCGACGATGGCCGGGCATGTCATGCGTGAGGCCGTCAAGCGCGCGGGTATTGCGCCGGGCGAGGTGGAGGACGTGGTGATGGGCTGCGCCATGCAGCAGGGCACTGCGGTGATGAACGTTGCCCGCAAGGGCGCGATTCGCGCAGGACTGCCGGTGACCGTTGCCGGCACGACGATCGACCGTCAATGCGCTTCGGGGTTGCAGGCCATCGCGGTGGCCGCGAGATCAATCGTGCTCGACGGCGTCGAGATCGCGATCGGCGGTGGCGTCGAATCCATCAGCCTTGTGCAGAACGAGCACATGAACAAGTTTCATGCCGTCGACGAAGAGTTGAAGGCGATGAAGCCGGAAATGTACATGTCGATGCTCGAGACTGCGGAAGTGGTCGCAGAGCGCTACAAGATCGGTCGGCAGCAGCAGGATGAATACAGCCTTGAATGCCAGCGCCGTGTCGGGGCCGCGCTCCAGGGCGGCCGGTTCACAGACGAGATTGTTCCCATCACGACCAAGATGGCCGTCATAAACAGGGAGACCGGCGCGATCGACTACCAGGAGGTGACGCTCGCAAAGGATGAGGGGCCGCGGCCGGATACGACCGCGGAAGGCCTCGCCAAGATCAAGCCGGTGTTCGAGGGCAAGACCATCAGTGCAGGAAACGCAAGCCAGCTTTCCGACGGCGCCGCCGCCTGCGTGCTGATGAGCGATCGGATCGCCGCGCAAAAGGGGCTGAAGCCGCTTGGCGTCTTCCGCGGCTTCGTCGCTGCTGGCGTCGAGCCGGACGAGATGGGCGTCGGACCGGTCGCAGCGATACCGAGATTGCTGAAGCGTCACGGGCTCAAGATCGACGACATTGATCTGTGGGAGCTCAACGAAGCCTATGCAGTGCAGGTGATCTATTGTCGCGAGAAACTGGGCATTGACCCCGAAAAGCTGAATGTCAACGGCGGCTCGATCGCCATCGGTCATCCATACGGCATGACGGGTGCCAGGCTCGCAGGCCATCTTCTGATCGAGGGGAGGCGGCGCAAGGCAAAGTATGGTGTCGTGACCATGTGTATCGGTGGCGGCATGGGTGCGGCGGGGCTGTTTGAAATCCTCCATTGAATTGGTTCAGGCGCGTGCGGCTATTGGGCTCCAGGCCTTCGTGATCGCAAAACCCCTGAGGAGTGAAACATGCCGACCTTGTTCGATCAGCTGGAGATAGGGGGCCTGCTTCTGCCCAACCGCGTCATCATGGCCCCGCTGACGAGGTTGAGGGCAGGGGCCAGCCAGATCCCCAACAGCATGATGGCTGAATACTACGCCCAGCGGGCGTCGGCGGGCCTCATCATATCGGAAGGCGTTCCCGTATCATCTCAAGCCGTCGGCTACGTCGGCGTCCCCGGCAATTGGCGCCAGGATCACGTCGACGGCTGGAAGCAGGTCACCACGGCGGTGAAGCGCGCGGGTGGACGCATCTTCATGCAGATCTGGCATGTCGGGCGGATTTCAGATCCGAGCTTCTACGACGGCGATCTTCCGGTCGGCCCGAGCGCGATCGCGGCAAAGGGCCATGTCAGTCTGCTGCGCCCCGAGCGACCCTTTGTCGTGCCGCGGCCGTTGCAGACCGAAGAGGTCAAGGGCGTCGTCGAGACATTCCGTCGCGCGGCTCAGCTGGCGCAGCTAGCGGGGTTTGATGGGGTCGAGCTGCACGGAGCGAACGGCTATCTTCTGGATCAATTCCTTCAGGACGGATCCAACCAGCGCAATGACGAGTACGGCGGTTCAATAGAGAACCGGGCGAGGCTCATGCTGGAAGCCGCGGATGCGGCGATCTCGGTCTGGGGGCCAGGCAGGGTGGGGATGCACCTGGCGCCTCGGGCCGACGTTTATTCAATGGGCGATAGCGACCGCATCGCGACATTCACCCATGTCGCCCGAGAACTCGGACGTCGCAAACTCGCATTCATCTGCGCTCGCGAGAAGGTCGGACCGGATAGTATCGGTCCGCAACTGAAAGCGGCGTTTGGCGGAATCTACATTGCCAACGAGGGTTTCACTGCGGCGTCAGCCAGCGCAGCTTTGTCGGAAGGATGGGCCGATGCCATCGCGTTCGGGAAGGCCTTCATCGCCAATCCTGATTTGCCCTATCGCCTGAAGACCGGTGCGGAGCTAAACCGGCCCCAGTCTGCGACGTTTTACGCTGCCGGACGCGAGGGATATCTTGACTATCCCGTGCTACAGCAGGCTCACGCCTGATCAGACCGCAAGCCGGGAAACGAGGCGGCATTCTTACCTGAAAAATAGGCCGCCCGCAGGCGCCTCCCGGCTGCGGGCTTGTCACGTTGGGGACATCCACCTGTTTGGGCGCAACGACCTTACAGTGTACCGCTCGCGGATCCTTGAGCCATGATCGGCGTTGTTGAGCGCCGAAAATATGCGCATTTCCAAAGCCAGATCGCAGTCTGATGCGGTCATTCGCTCTGCCGATTTTGAGCGCTTCTAATTTCGTTTGGTGCAGCAGCACGCCTCACTCCGGGAAAAACATCGTCGTCAAACGTCTTAGCTTAGAGGTGCTGCAGTGCCGCGGCCGGCTTTGACGGGAACGTTCATATGACAGCAAGACAAGTACGACGAGGGGGCGCTTGCGCGCCTCATGACATGCGCTCGCGAGCGACGATGAAAGAGTGAAACGATGACGTGTGTGACAGCAAAGCTGGCTGGGGTCCTGATGACAGGACGCGGGTTTGCGTGGACGACGTTGACAGCGTTGGTCGTGCTGGCTGGAATCTGCGGCCCGGTGGCGGCCCAGCAGGTAGAGCCATCGACTCAGGCACAACCGACATCGCCGCTGTCGTCGTCTCTCGCATCTTCCGTTCCCGGCGCGGAGCGGCCCGCGACACCGTCATCATCGACATCAGCCGGCGCAGACGCTCCGGTATTCGCGGCGCCGATATCAGCCGAACCCCCGGGCGTTCCACCTGCCGCTCAGGCGGTCGGCCCCGCGACGCTTCCGCACGATATGTCTCCGTGGAGCATGTTCATGCAGGCGGACATGGTCGTGAAGGCGGTGATGGTGGGGCTTGCCTTCGCATCGCTGTTGACGTGGACGGTGTGGCTGGCCAAGGGCGTCGAACTCACAGGCGCCAAACGCAACGCACGTAGCGCCGCGCGCAAGCTGAGTGGCGCCGAAAGCCTCGCGGCGGCGTCACGGCAAATCAATGCCGGATGGACGAAGAACGGCCGCGTCGCCGACCTTGTCAACGCTGCGCTTCGGGAGTTGCAGCGCTCGACCGACCTGTCTGCCGAGGGGATCAAGGAGCGTCTCGCGATCGCCCTGTCCCGCATTGAAGCGAAAGCAAGCCGCGACATGGCGCGGGGCACCGGGCTTCTGGCAACGATCGGCGCGACGGCGCCGTTTGTCGGCCTGTTCGGTACGGTGTGGGGCATCATGAATTCGTTCATTGGCATCTCGCAGTCGAAGACGACGAACCTCGCCGTCGTTGCTCCCGGGATCGCCGAAGCCTTGCTCGCCACCGCGATCGGCCTTGTCGCGGCTATTCCGGCGGTGATTATCTACAACGTATTTGCCCGCGCCATAGCCGGCTACCGCGCATTGCTGTCGGATGCTTCGGGCGAAGTCCTGCAGCATATGTCGCGCGATCTGGAATGGCAGGAGAAAGGCATTGCCTCCGCAAGAGCCATCCATATCGTTCCGAACGTGAGCACTGTCGCATCGGCGGCGGAGTGAGCGATCATGGCTGTCTCGCTCAGGGATCCGCAGGACGGCGACCTCGCCGAACTGTCCGAGATCAACGTCACGCCCTTTATCGACGTCATGCTTGTCCTGCTCATCATCTTCATGGTGGCGGCTCCCTTGTCGACCGTCGATGTGGCGGTGGATTTGCCGGTCTCCAGCGCGCCGCCGCAGGCACGGCCGGATAAGCCGATCTTTCTCAGCGTCAAACCGGACCTCACGCTGGCGCTCGGCAACGATGATGTGCCGCGTGGAGCCTTGCAGGCGACGCTCGACAGGGAGACCAGCAACGATCGCCAGCAGCGGATATTCCTGCGCGCCGACGGCGTGGTCGCCTATCGCGATTTGATGGGCGTGATGAATCTGCTGCGCGGTGCGGGCTATCTCAAGGTCGCGCTGGTCGGGCTGGAGGACACCGGGCAGGGCAGCGCAATCGGCGGACAATTGCCCGGCACTTCACCCGCGGCACAACAGGCCGCGCCGGCGACCCGGCCATGAGGTTCGGCTGGCGTGATCCCGACGCGCGAGCGGATAGCGTCGCGTTGCGTTCGGTGCTGCGATGGACGCTGGCAGGCGCCGCCGTCGCGGGGCTGCATGCGGGCGGGATATGGCTGGTGCTGAGCCGGGAAGAAGCCTCGGCTGCGGGAGAACCGCCGGCCTCTGTGATGATGGAGTTGGCGCCGTTGGCCGTTGCACCCGAAGCACCGCCGGAACAACTGCCACCCGATGAGCGGATGACCGAGGCGCAGCCTTCTCCCATGCAAGAAGAGAACGACAAGCCTGTTGAATTGCCGGAAGAGAAGCCCGAGCCTGATGTCGTGGAGGCGAAGAAGCCGGTTGAAGACGTTGTGTTGCCGCCGGTGCCGCTGGAGATCGAGACGCCGAAGCTGCCTGAAGTGAAGAACGCGGAGGCCACCCTGACGCCGCCACCGCCGCAGCCGAAAGTCGCCAGGAAGCCACCGCCAAAAAAGATGGCGGAGCGCAAGAAGCCGGACGACCGCAAGATAGATCGCACCACGGCGCCGCTGGCGACGTCAAATCCGCGCGCGGATCGGGCGGCCGCGCCGTCGTCGAGTTCGGCCTTCAATCCCTCGACATCCCCCGCCACATGGAAGAGCAGCGTCAACGCTCACCTCAATCGGCATAAAGGTGGAAACCCGAATGGGGCAATTGGGACGGCCGTAGTGGCTTTCACCATCAATCGCTCGGGCGGCGTGGTGAGTTCGCGTCTCGTCCGAAGTTCCGGAGATCCGGTGCTGGATGCCAAGGCTGTTTCGACGCCCCGCAGCGCCAGTCCGGTACCGGCACCCCCGCCGGATGTCGCAGGCAGCACGATCGAACTCTCCCTTCCCATCCGATACGGCAGCCAGTGAAGCGGCACGATGCCTTCGAAGATCAACAGATGGTCTCGGGATTTCAAGGAGGCAATGCATGACACGAAGTATTCGCCATCTCAGCCTTGCCCAGCAAGCCCGGCTGCGCAGTGAAGCCGTTCGAATGAAAGACGACGGGCTTGACTACATCCAGATCGGCCACGCGCTCGATGTAACGCCCATCGCTGCGCGTGACCTGTGTATGCGGCATCAGCGGTTCGCCAAACGGCAGTCGGGATTGTCCGATGTGCGGAGGTTGCCACACCGGGTGATCCAGCTATTCCTGAACGGGCGCTATGCAGAGTTCATCGGCCAGACGGTTTCCATCCGCGCCAGGTATCTGGCAGATATTGCGTCATTGTATTCGAAGAGCGACTTGTTGTGCGAGCAGGGCATCGGGCGCATCACGGTGGGCCGCATCGAGCGGTGGCTGGCGGCGCAGGATCGGCGCTTTCGTTCGCCCGATGAAACAGTTGCCGAGGTGATCTGCCGATTCCACCCCCGTCCGGTATCGAGCGCTGGACGCCGGGCCTCCCGTAGCATCCATGGGCGCGAAGCTCTTGCTATTGGCGGAATTGAGGGATTCGAGGTCTGACGCGGGACGTATGAAACGCAGCGTCCGCTTGTGCCACGCCACCGACTGGTGCCATTCCGTCGGCGGCAAAGCCCGAACTGAGCACCCGATCCAGTAAAGCCAGCCTGCTGCTTGGAGCCTATCTAAACATCCCTAGTTGTGAAACGCATGAGGCACCATTAGAGAGAAAGTGGGTTGGGCCCCGCGGTAGCTGCCGGTCGAACGGTTCAGGCGTTAACTTCCGGGCAGGGATGAGAGGGACCCGTTACTTATTGCGACGACTGCGCCTGCGAATGAACATCGCGTGTGGGGTATGTAATTGCGCGATTTTTCTGCGAACCTGCAATCGGCCCGCGCCAGTCGTCCGGTGGAGCGCTTGACGTGAAGGGGAACGATGCCCGCAGCGTAATTTTTCTCGCACATCGTGCAGCTCTGATCGAATATGCGACACCAATTCTCGGCTCCCGGGAGACGGCCGAGGATATCGTGCAGGAAGCATTCCTCAAATTCGTGCCGCCCCGGCCGTCGGCCGACGGGCCCGAGCAGCCCGCAGCCTATCTCTACCGCATCGTCCGCAATCTCTCCCTCGATCTCTTGCGGCGCAAGAAGCTCGAGAGCCGGGACCCGCTCGACGAGACGTCCTATTGGGCGGTGCCGCGGCCCGAGGCCTCGCCGGAACAGAGCGCGCTGTTGCGCGACGACATCCGTCAGATCGCTGCGATGCTTGCTGAAATGCCGACAGAGACCAGGATCGCCGTCGAAATGCACCGTTTTGGAGGGCACAAGCTTCAGGTCATTGCGGCGCATCTCGGTCTCTCGGTCGCAACGGTGCATCGGATGATCCAGACGGCTCTGGTGGATATCGCAAAGCGAACCGGTCGCGAACAAACGTGACATAATGCTCCCGGCGTGAAAAAGAATCCCGACTTGTTCGTCTATTCAAGGCAGGCGAGACATGGATCGCGTGCTCTGGGAATGGGGCTCGGGACGAGGATCGCGGGATGTCGCTGAATGAGAAGGGAGGCAGGCCCGAAGCCCTGCTGGACGAGGCGGCCGACTGGCTGCTGCGCCTTCGGGAAGCGGCGGACGACCCGCGCATACGGGACGACTTCAGCGCCTGGCTTTCTCGCTCCAGTGAGCACCGCGCTGCATGGCGCCGGATCCGGGAAGGCTGGCGTCTCGTGGGCGAGGGCAAGCCGGTGTACGAGCACGTCTGGCGGCCACGGTCGCTGCAGGCGCCGTCAACTGGTGCGGGCAAGAGATGGCGCGTCCGGCCTGGAAATCATCCGCGCGCGACGCATCGGCGACGGCAGTGGGTGGCGACCATTGCAGCCGCTGGTCTGGCTGCCTGTCTGCTCGTTGTTGCCGTCCCTTCGCTTCGGTTGCGGCTTGAGGCAGACTATCTCACCACGACGGCACAAAGCCGGCTGGTGACGCTCGAAGATGGTACGACCGTCTACCTCGCCGCCGACAGCGCCATCAAGACGGACTTTTCGGCAAGCCGGCGCCAGGTCCGGTTGCTGGCGGGGGAGGCGTTCTTCGATGTGATCCGCAATCCGGCGCGGCCGTTCGTCGTCGATGCGAGCGGCGTGAAGATCGAGGTGATTGGAACGGCCTTCGATGTCCGTCTTGCATCGTCGGTGACGCAAGTGGAGCTCGCGCGGGGCGCAGTCGGGGTCTCCTCCAATGCGGCTCCGCGCACATCTCCCGCCGTGCTGGCTGCGGGCCAGATGCTGGTCGTCGATCGCAAGTCGGGCGCGATGACAAGGAGCGATATCGCGCCGGAGGACATTGGCGGCTGGCGCGAGGGCAGACTGTTCGTCACCGATGCGACGATCGGCGCCGTCGTCGAACAGATACAGCGCTATCATGGCGCATGGATCGCCGTCCCTGACGTCACGCTGGCGCAGCAGACGGTCACTGGCCTGTATGACCTGCGCGACCCCGACCGCGCGCTGCGTGCGCTGGTGCAACCTCACGGCGGCAAGGTTCACGAAGTTTCCCGCTTCGCTCGCATCGTTTCCCGACTTTAAGTCGAATCTAAAACTGCGAAGCCGTTTCTCGCGTCCATTGCGCGAAAATCCTGAGAAAAAATATCGAGCCGATCGTCTTTAGTCGGAAGCGCATTCGAAAGAGAAAAATGCGCGGCGGCAGACTAGAGTACGGGGCTTTGATGTGCGTTTCGAAGACGACAATACTTAATCAAATCAGTGAAAGAACAGCGAGCGTTCCGCACATTGTGTGCCTGGTTGCGGCGCTGGTCGCGGCAGACAGCGCCTCGCGAGCATTCGCGCAGGCCTCGCCTGGCTCTGGAACGGCCCACGTTCAGGTTGGTGGCGTAGCCGCGCCACGAAACTTCAACATTCCAGCGCAACCTCTCGGTCGTGCGTTGAATGCCTTCGGCCGCCAGTCCGGCCTGCAGGTGACGTTATCTGCGGCAACGTCGCGCGGGGTGACATCGAATGCCGTCAACGGCAGTTACACTCCGGAGCAGGCGCTGTCGCGCTTGTTGCAAAACACCGGCATCACGTTTCGCGTCACGGCCGATCGTACCGCGGTTATCGGGGCGACGAACTCGCCGGCAGCGAGTTCGTCCGTCCCTGGTGCGATTTCAGCTCGATACGTTGGAAGTATCGGGCGGACGAAATGCCACTTCGGGGGCCGGCTATCAGGGTACGCCGGACTGGGTCTATCAGGCGCCGGCGGCCGTCAGCGTGATTTCGCGCGAGGCGATCGAGAACAACCCAACCCGCAACGCCCGCGACCTGCTCGACAACGTCGCCGGCGTCTATGCCAACCGCTCGGAGGCGCAGAACCCGGGCATCAGCGTCAACATCCGCGGCCTTCAGGACCAGGATCGCATCGCCACCATGATCGATGGCGCGCGGCAAAGCTTTCAACGCAGTGCGCATGGCGCCACGCAGCGCACCTATGTCGATACGGCCTTCATTCGCGCCGTCGATATCGAGAAAAGCACGACATCCGGCGTCGGCAGCGCCGGTGCGCTGGGCGGTTCCGTCAACTTCCGAACCCTTCTGGCTGAGGACCTGATTGCGCCGGGCAAGCAGTATGGCGGTCAGGTCAACGTCACAACCGGGACCAACCAGTTCAATTTCAACGGTTCGACGGCCGCCGCGGTGCGGCTGTCCGATCGATTTTCCATCCTGGGCGGCATCAGCTACAAAAATATCGGCGCCTATGACATCGGCAAGAACGGCACCATCAATAGCGCGGCGACCTATGCCGGGGACGTGTTGCTGTTCTCCGGCCAGGAAGTCCGCTCCAGCATTCTGAAAGCCGAAGCTCAGGCCACGGACGACGTCAAGCTCACGTTCGGCTGGGTCCGGAACGATTCCAGGTTCAACACCGGAAACTACGACTTCCTGTTGAGCAATGGCAGCCTCGTGAAGGCGACGGAAGGCGTCGTCAACAACACCTACACCTCCGCGCTCGACTGGAAGCCCGATAGCGAGCTAATCGATCTGAAGGCTCGCTTCTACTACAACAACCTTCGAAACGACAGGGTCGAGCAGGGTTCGGTCCTGTCGACGGGTCCGTCGAACTACGTCATGGGGACACTCGGCGGCAGCGTCGAGAACACCAGCAGCTTCGACACGGGTCTGGGAGCCCTTGCCCTCAACTATGGCATGGAAGCTTTCAACGACGACGGGAAGACCGTTCTCACTCGTGGCTTTGTCGCAGCCGACGGCACGGATTACTCGAACACGCTTTCGGGCGGTACGCCGAGTGGCAAGCGCGATGTCGTCAGTGGTTTCGGCAGCGCGAAATATACACCGACCGATTGGCTGAGCATCTCGGGTGGCTTGCGTTACGACTGGTATCACGCCGTGGGATCGGCAGTGGTTTATGGCGGTCCGACGAGCGACATCATCGGCTACACCCCTGGGACGCCGGCGACCTGCTTGCCGTCGCCGCCGTTTCCGCCCGGGATCTGCTTTCCGGGAACGGACCCTGAGCCGATATACGGTCCGGCCTACACGCCGAGATACGATACCAACGTCGATAAATCCGGCGGAGCCTTGCTGCCGTCGGTAACCATCGCGGTCAAGCCGTTCGAATGGCTGCAGCCCTTCGTGAAATACTCGAAGAGCTACCGGCCGCCGACGATCATGGAGTCGTTTCTCAACGGCGGACATGACGGAAACAGCATCAGTGAATACGCGCCAAATCCGTTTCTCAGACCCGAACGAGGCGAGACTTACGAACTGGGCGCAAACATATCGAGCAACGGAATTCTGACCGAGCGGGATTCGTTCCGGTTCAAGGCGGTAGGCTTCTACAGGGAAATCACCGACTACATCAGCTTCGGCAAAATCCGCTACGCACAAAGCAACGTGCCAAGCTACACGTCGTATGTGAACCTCAATGGCATCACCCGCATGAAGGGGATCGAGGTCGAAGCCAATTACGACGCCAGATTTCTCTATATTGGCGGGACAATCACGCGCATCGATACGGATTTCGCCGACAGCTTTACGTCTCCTGCCGGTCGAAGCATGCCCATCAATAGCGGGCTCGGAGCTGCGATCATCTTCGAGCAGCCCAAGCTGCGGGTCACGATCGATGCGGGCGTGCGCCTGTTCGACGAAAAGCTGACGCTGGGCGGCCGCGTCACCGACGTCTCGAAGACGGAGCCGGCACTGGGCTCGCTTCGGAGCGGTTACGACATGCCCGGCTACCGCGTTTACGACATCTACGGTTCCTATGCCTTCGATCCGGACACGAAGTTGCGCTTCGCGGTCACCAATCTCACGGACGTCGCCTACGCTCCCGCCGTCGGCGCCAACTTCTACGCCGCGCCCGGGCGAACGGCCACGGTATCGCTCAACTACAAATTCTAGGGAATTCCACGGTCGCAGGCTGTGGATGCGAGGTTCGTCCTCGGGCGAACAGGTGAAAATGGCAAAGGGAAACAAGAAATGACACTGTTGATTGAGCTGACAGCAGCGAGCAGCAATCTTCCATCCTACCTCGCGGCCTACGACACGAACTTCTCCTACAACGGCAACGGCTGGTTCTCCCGGTCCTTCTCTAACGGTCAGGATCAGTGGTCCGCCGGCTTCGATACCGAAGGCGTCGACAACAACATTCCCTCGGTCATCATGGAGATCGACGACTACAGCTATTCGCCTGGTCTGTTCAATGGCGATGTCACTTCGCTCACGCTCGGCCGCAACCTCGAATATGACGCGGGCCTGGACAAGTGGGTACAGGACGAAGAACTCATCATTACCAACGAGAGCGGCTATATGCCGGATACGACCACCTTCGCCTATGCGATCTACAGCCTGTCGCACGGCGGAGCCGTCGATGGTCTGGGGACCTTTCCGGGTCTGACCGACTACTTTGCCGAGCAAGGCACGATCCAGGTCGGCAATCTTGGACTTAACGACACGCTTCTCGGCTTCGGCGGAGACGATACTTTCGTGTTCCAGGACGGGTCTGCTTTCGACACTGTCAACAGTTTCGATCTTGCTGTTGATGTCCTCGACGTTTCGGCCTGGGGAGCGACGGGACTTGGTGATCTGACGATTGCAACCGTCGGAACCGACACCTACGTCAGCAGCTCGGATTTTACTGACATCATCAAAGTTTCGGGCGTAACCGGTCTGACGGTCACGAACTTCGAGTTCGCGTGAGCGATATCCGACTTCTGAAGGCAGCGCCGCGTTCATGCGTGAACGCGGTGGAGCCCGCGATCATTCCGATCATCGTCGTCAAGAAAATCTGAGGAGTTAGAGAATGGCATTGGTATTGGACTACACGAACGCGAGCAGCAACCTTCCCGCGTTCCTCGACAATTGGATCGACAATTTTGAGTACCGTGGGGCCGGCGGCTTCAATGCCGTCAGGAACGTGTCGGACCAATGGTATGCCGGAACACGTATCGTCGGTGGCGTGGACAATGGCAAGTCGTCCGTGATCGTGAACGGAAATGACTTCAGCTATACGCCCGGTGTTGTCGATGGCACGGTCAGTACGCTCACGCTCGGCAGCAATCTCGCTTACGTGTCATCCACTGATCAGTGGGTGCAGGATGAAGGCCTGTCGGTCAATTTCAGCGGCGCAACGCTGACGCCGGCTTTCGATGCCGCGATTACCGATTTGTCGCAGAACGGCAGCCTGGATGGCCTCTACGGCTATTTTGCCGAGCAGGGGACCATCCAGAACGGCACCGCGGGCAACGACGTCATGCTGAGCTTTGCCGGCGATGACACGTTCACCGGCAACCTCGGCGACGATACGTTCACCTTTGCCGACGGCTGGGCCAACGACGTCATCGCCGATTTCGGCACCGACACCGGAAATGACGATGTCATCGATCTGCAAGCGGTGACTTGCATTTCGAACTATGTCGATCTGTTCTTCAACCACAGCAACTGGTGGGACAATACCGGCGTTCTCACCATCACCGACGGCGCGAACACGCTCCAGCTGGACGGCTATGTCGGGACCGACATGGCCAGCCTGATTCTCTCCGGCAATATCCTGGTCTGAGCGCGGACCGTGCTCAAGATCCCGCATCGCAAGCCGTCGCAGCCTTTGGCTGCGGCGGTGCTGTCGCCGCTGGCGCCGGCGCTTGCCGGAATTGCGGTGGTCAGCGGCGTGGTCAACGTCCTGGCGCTGACGTCGCCATTGTTCATGCTGCAGGTCTACGACCGCGTGTTGGCGAGCCGCAGCGTGTCCACGCTGGTCGGGCTTGCGGTGTTGGCCGCGGTTCTGTTCGCATTTCAATCGATGCTGGATGTGATCCGTGGTCGCGTCCTGCTGCGGGTCGGAGAGACCGTCGATCGCAAACTGTCCAGTCGCGTGCACGAGGCAGTCGTCCGGTTGCCGCTCGAGACCCGGATGTCGGGCGACGGCCTGCAGCCGCTGCGGGATCTCGACAACGTCCGCAGCTTCCTGTCCGGGCAGGGCCCCACGGCGCTGTTCGATATGCCATGGATGCCGCTCTACCTCGGCATATGCTTCCTGTTTCATTTCTGGATCGGAGTAACCGCGCTTGTGGGCGCGATCGTGCTGGTGTTGCTCACGGTCATCACAGATGCGCTGTCGCGCGGACCGACGCGCGCGGCGATGCAACACGGCATGGCGCGCAACGCACTGATGGAAGCCGGCCGGCGCAACGCCGAAGCGGTCCGCGCCATGGGCCTTGGCGGCCGCGTGGAGGAGCGTTGGCAGAAGGCGAATACGGACTATCTCGCCGCAAACCGGCGCACCGGAGATATCGCCGGGGGCCTCGGCGGCGTGTCCAGATCGCTGCGGATGATCCTGCAATCGGGCATGCTGGCGGTCGGCGCCTACCTGGTCATCAGGCAGGAGGTGAGCGCCGGCGTCATGATCGCGAGTTCGATCATGATGGGCCGCGCGCTGGCGCCGGTCGATCTCGCGATTGCCAGCTGGAAGCCGTTCCTGATGGCGCGACAGAGCTGGAGCCGGCTCAGGGAACTGTTCGCGCTGATGCCCGAGACGCGCAAGAGCATGCCGCTGCCGAAACCGGAGCGCGAGCTGCGTGCGGAAGCGATGAGCATTACGCCTCCCGCCGAGAAGAAGCCGACCCTTACGGGTGTCAATTTTGTTCTGCCGGCGGGAAGTGCGCTTGCCATCATCGGCCCGAGCGGCAGTGGAAAATCCACACTTGCGCGCGCGCTGGTCGGCGTCTGGGCGCCGGCAAGCGGCAAGGTGCGCATCGACGGCGCGGGTTTCGATCAGTGGGACCGCGAAGCGCTGGGCCGCCACATCGGCTATCTGCCGCAGGGTGTCGAACTGTTCGATGGCACCATCGCCGAGAACATCTGCCGTTTTGAAGCGGATGCCGATGCCGACGCCATCGTCGCGGCGGCCCGCGCGGCGGGCGCACACGATCTCATTCTTCGCTTTGACTGCGGCTACGAGACTCGGATTGGCGAGGCAGGCTCGGCCCTGTCGGCGGGACAACGCCAGCGCATCGGTCTCGCGCGCGCGCTTTACGGCAACCCGTTCCTGGTCGTGCTCGACGAGCCCAACGCCAACCTCGATGCGGAAGGCGAGAGGGCCGTCGTACAGGCAATAACGTCCGTGCGTGAACGCAAGGGCATCGTCGTCGTCGTCGCGCATCGTCCCAGCGCGCTCGGCGTGGTGGATCTCGTAGCCGTCATCGAGTCCGGGCGAATGAAGGCCTTCGGACCGCGCGACGAGGTGCTGTCGCGCACCCTGAAGGGCGCAAATCCACCCCCGGCCGCCATGACGACGGCCGCGGGTTACTCAGCCGGGTTCCGCGCTACAGCTCCGTTCCGCGTCGTCGCGACGGCTGGCGCCGAAAAGGGTACAGGCAGATCACTCGACCAGCATACGGACGAAGCCGATGTCGAACGCTGATTACGGCTGTCCCGCGCGCTCGATCCGGCGCCATCTCCTCGTCGGTGGCCTCGCCAGCCTGTTTCTCGTGGCAGGCATCGGTGGATGGGCGGCGGCGACAAACCTGGCTGGCGCCGTGGTTGCGACCGGCCACTTCGTGGTCGATTCCCATGTAAAGAAGGTGCAGCATCCGACCGGTGGTGTGGTTGGTGAAATTCTGGTGCGCGAGGGACAGCGCGTCACGCCGGGTGACGTCGTGATGCGGCTGGACGCAACGCAAACGCGTTCCAACCTCGCCATCGTCACCAAGCGGCTGGACGAATTCGCCGTGCGGCGCGCGCGGCTGGAAGCGGAGCGCGATGAAGCGCCAGCGATCTCATTCCCCGAGACGCTGATGAGGCGTGCAGGCGACAGCGACGTCGCGCAACTGATGGCGGGGGAGAATAAACTGTTCGAGCTTCGCCGTGAAGCGCGTATGGGCCAGAAGGCCCAACTGCGCGAACGCATCCTTCAATACGAGAAAGAAATACGTGGTCTGGTTTTCCAGGAAGACGCCAAGGTGCGCGGCATCGCGCTGATCGAGCGCGAGCTCAAGGGTGTGCGTGAACTCTGGGAGCAGGGTCTCGTTCCGATCCAGCGCATGATGGCGCTGGAGCGCGAAGGCGCCAATCTGGACGGCGAGCGCGGCCGTCTCACGGCGGCGCAGGCCCAGTCCGGCGGCAAGATCGCGGAGACGCAGCTGCAGATCATCCAGATTGATCAGGACCTTCGCAGCGAGGTGGCCAACAGCCTGCGTGAGGTCGAAGCGCAGACGGCCGAGTACGTCGAACGCAAGGTTTCGGCGGAAGATCAGCTGAAGCGCATCGATCTCGTCGCGCCGCAAGGCGGTCTGGTGCATGAGCTTGCGGTTCATACGGTCGGCGGCGTGGTGTCTCCGGCCGATACGATCATGTTGATCGTGCCTGATAGCGACCGGCTGGCGTTGGAGGCACAAATACAGCCGCAGGATATCGACCAGATCCGGCTGGGTCAGCGAACGGTTTTGCGCATGTCGGCCTTCAATCAGCGAACCACGCCGGAGCTGAACGGAGAGGTCAGCCGCATTGCCGCCGATCTGACGCAAGACCAAAGGAGTGGACTATCCCACTATGTCGTTCGCATTGCTCTGCCGCCGCAGGAGCTTGCGCGCCTCGGCAAGCTCGCGCTGGTGCCGGGGATGCCGGCCGAAGCATTCATTCAGACCGGCGAGCGAACGGTCATCTCCTACCTGGTCAAGCCGCTCCGGGATCAGATCAACCGCGCGTTTCGCGAGGAATAGCGCCGGAGTAGCGCGCGCCCGTTACCGTTCTCGGTGAAGACTCCGCAACGAAATCGCAACGAATTAGCTGAGACGAAACAAAACGTGGCGGAAGCACCTGCCATGGCAGAAATCAATAGCTTGGAAAACGGGTACAAACGTGTGCAATTTCGTCTAGTTTGGAGTGCACACAGTTCTTCTTTCATCCCATTGAGAGTGTAGGGTAAATAATTGGAATCACAAGAGCTATCGCTTTTCCGTGGCGCCCATGATGGACTGGACCGACCGGCATTGCCGCGTCTTCCATCGTCTGATGAGCCGGCGGGCGCGGCTCTATACGGAGATGCTGACGACCGGCGCCATCATTCATGGCGACCGCGGGCGGTTGCTTGGCTTCGACGCCAGCGAGCATCCGGTGGCGCTGCAGCTCGGTGGTTCCGATCCGGACGATCTCGCGACCGCGGCCAGCATCGGCGAGGACTTCGGCTACGACGAAATCAACCTCAATGTCGGCTGTCCGTCGGACCGGGTGAAGGACGGCCGCTTCGGCGCGTGCCTGATGGCGGAACCGGCGCTGGTCGCCGCAGGCGTCGCAGCGATGAAGCGCGCGGTCAGGATTCCGGTCACGGTGAAATGCCGGATCGGCATCGATGATCAGGATCCGGAAACCGCGCTCGACGTGCTGGCGCGCGGCGTGATTGCGGCCGGCTGCGACGGGCTGATCGTGCATGCGCGCAAGGCCTGGCTCAGCGGATTGTCGCCAAGGGAAAATCGCGACATCCCGCCGCTCGATTACGACAGGGTCTATCGCCTCAAGGCGACGCTGCCCAACGTTCCCGTCATCATCAATGGCGGCATCGGCAGCCTCGCCGAAGCAAAGCTCCACCTCGACCATGTCGATGGCGTGATGCTGGGGCGGGCCGCCTATCAGGAGCCGTGGCGGCTGCTCAATGTGGATTCCGAGCTGTTCGGCGAAGCGCCGCCGCACGCGACCATGAAGGACGTCTTCGAGGCGATGCTTCCCTATATCGAAGACCAGCTCGCGCGCGGCACGCGCCTGCATGCGATGACGCGGCACTTCGTCGGCGCGTTTCACGGCGTGCCCGGCGCACGCGCTTTTCGTCGTCATCTCGCCGAGAATGGCGTGAGGGCGGGAGCGGGCGTCGAGGTGCTGCGCGATGCGATCGCTCTGGTCCAGGATCGCGCGGCCTCGATGGCGGCGTAAACCTTCTCCGACGCCGGCGCTAGTTCGCCGCCGCGCGGTGGCGCTTGCGGCCTGCGACCTCGGGATAGCCGTTCAGCATCAGCTTGTCGGATTGCACGCCCCAGCTCTCCAGCCGATCCAGGAAGCTCATCCCGAGCAGGTTGGTCTTCATCTGCCCGCGCGGCACCACCAGCGCCGGAACCGATTTCTCGACCAGTCCGCCGACTGCAAGACGATCGAGCGTGAGCCGCGCGGCCTTGGTGTGCCCGCCGGCGGTTTCGACGTCGACATTGTATTCGAGCATTTCCAGCGGCAGTCCGATCGCCTTCGCGGTCTCCCAGGTCAGCACGACGGAGGTCGCGCCGGTGTCGATCACCATCGGCGCCTTGACGCCGTTGATCTTGGCGTGCAGCGCGAATTCGCCGGCCTGGCCGCGCGCGATCTGCACCGCGGGCGCCGGCTGCAGGCTGCGCTGGCGCAGCATCTTCGCAATGGAATCGCTGGCATGCGCGATCCGTTCGGGATCGCCATAGGCGACGACCGCGCCGGCCGTTGCCGCGAGCATCACGATGACGAGCATGAGGCGGATCACAGCGCGCCTCCGTTGCGGATTTCGGTCAACTGCGCCCGACGCGCGGCTCCGCCTGACCGAGTCCGGCCGCCGCCATCCGCGTCGCAAGTCCTTCCATGATGGCCAGCCGCTCCGCGCTGTCCATCTTGTGCCAGCGCGCAATCTCCGGAAGCGTTCGTCCGCAGCCGAAGCAGAGCTTGGTTCTGGGATCCATCATGCAGACTGCGGTACACGGCGTTTCTTTGCTCATTTTGGAAGTGTGGGACGGTTCAGGTCGATCGTGCAAGTGTTCCGGTTACAACCCCGTACCGGCGCTCATGATGGGTTTGTGGCGTGCCCGGCGTTTCTCGTCGGTGGGCGCAGCGGGGGCGGGTTCCGGTTGCAGGGGCGGGGAATCCTCGGTCATCGGCGCCAGCGCCGACATCACGCGCTCCGGCGGGAATGTGACGATGACCTCGGTGCCGATGCGCAGCTTGGATTTCAGCGTGAACGTGCCGCCATGCATGTCGATCAGGCTTTTTGCGATGGGAAGGCCAAGGCCCGCGCCCTGTTCGGCTGATTTGATCGAGTTGGAGCCCTGGCCGAACGAGGCCAGTACGATCGGGATTTCATCCTCGGCGATGCCGGAGCCGGTATCCTTGACGCTGAGATATTGCCCGCCCGAGGCGGTCCAGCCGACCTTGAGCCATATCTCGCCGCCCTGCGGGGTGAACTTGATCGAGTTGGACAGCAGGTTGAGCACGATCTGGCGCGTGGCGCGCTCATCGCCCCAGATCCGCGGCATGCCGTGCTCGAACACTTCGTGGATGGTGATGCCGCGGTTGGTCGCGCGCAGCTTCAGGAGGTGGTGGCAGTCGGCGACGACATGGACCAGCGACACCGCTTCCTCATTGAGCTCGTAGCGGCCGGCCTCGATCCGCGACAGGTCGAGGATCTCGTTGATGAGGTTGAGCAGGTGAACGCCGGAATTGTGGATGTCGGCGGAATATTCCTTGTAGACCGGCACCGCGTGCGCGCCGAAGATTTCGCTCTTCATCACCTCGGAGAATCCGAGAATGGCGTTGAGCGGCGTGCGCAGCTCGTGGCTCATCTGCGCCAGGAACCGCGACTTGGCGACGTTGGCGGATTCGGCACGGTGGCGCGCTTCGTCGGAGATCGCCTTGGCCTGTTCGAGTTCGCCGATCAGCGCGTCCTTTTCGGCGCGTGCCTCCAGCGTCGCCAGCGTCGTCGAATGCAGGCGGTGGGCGAGCAGCGCGAAATAGCCCTCGGCCGCGACGGCGAGCAGCGCCAGTGCGTAATTGTCGAAGGTGCCGCCCAGCACGAAATTGAAGGCGATCGCCGCCGTCACCGGCGCGGTGGCCGCCAGAGCCGCGATCGGCAGGCTCGCGGCGAGCATGCTCGACACCGCGATAACCAGCAGCATCAGGAACATCATCATCGTGTTCGAGACGACGTCGAGGCCGGCCGGGTTGATCAGGATGGCTGTCCAGCACAGGCCGTAGAGCAGGTCGAGCAGCACGAACCGGGTGCGCCATTTGCGCGTCGCCGCGAGCGTCGGCTGTTCGCTCAGGAACCGCGCGCAATTGCGGATGATGACGGCATGGATGCAGAGCATGCCGCAGGTCCAGGCTATCGCCGGGATCGCGTGCATCCAAAGACCGAACAGCACGCCGGTCGCAACCACCAGCAGCATGACGACATAGGAGGCCGACATACGGGTCTGGGCATATTGCCGGAGCAGTTCGGTGTCGAAGGCCGGGCGGGTTCCGCTGGTCGACGTCAACCGGTCGCGCGCCTCCCGCACCCGCTGCGCCGCAACGCGCCGGGTATTGACCGGCGCTGCGACAGGCGGCTCTGCCGGAAGCTGGACCACTTCTGGCCTTTCAGCGGGATCACTCATAAACAACACAAACCTCGCCCGCGAACGGCGCGGGCTTTTGCATTGTCTATCTGTGCCGCCAAATCATTAAGCGATGACTTAAGAAGCTAAAAATTCCCGTTAACGGGACGTTAAATTAACTTGTGCAGGTCGAGCGAACCCGGTTTCTGAAGGGACAGCAAGCGGGGCCCGCGCGTTCCTCTTAACGAATTTTCTTAACTCAGCGCTCCAGCCGGGCGAGCAGGCTCGAGGTGTCCCAGCGCTTGCCGCCCATCTTCTCGACTTCCGCATAGAACTGATCGACCAGCGCCGTGACCGGCAAATTGGCGCCGTTGCGCCGCGCCTCGGCGATGCAGATCGAGAGGTCCTTGCGCATCCATTCTACGGCGAAGCCGAAGTCGAACTTGCCCTGGTTCATGGTCTTGTAGCGGTTTTCCATCTGCCAGGACTGGGCGGCGCCCTTGGAAATGGTCTCGATCACGGCCTCGACGTCGAGGCCGGATTTTTTCGCGAAATGAATGCCTTCCGATAGTCCCTGAACCAATCCTGCGATGCAGATCTGGTTGACCATCTTGGTGAGCTGTCCGCTTCCGGCGGGTCCCAGCAGCTTGCACATCCGCGCATAGGCGGCGATCACGGGCTCGGCGCCGGCATAGGCGTCCGCCTTGCCGCCGCACATCACCGTCAGCACGCCGTTCTCCGCGCCGGCCTGGCCGCCGGACACCGGCGCATCGACGAACTTGAAGCCGGCCTTGGCTGCGGCGGCGTCGAGTTCGCGGGCGACTTCGGCGGAGGCGGTGGTGTGGTCGACGAAGGTCGCGCCCTTCTTCATGCCGGCGAAGGCGCCGTCCGGGCCGATCGTCACCGCGCGGAGGTCGTTGTCGTTGCCGACGCAGCACATCACGAAATCCTGACCTTCGGCGGCGGCCTTCGGCGTCGGCGCCGTGCGCCCGCCGAACTTGTCGGTCCACTCCTTGGCCTTCGCCGCGGTGCGGTTGTACACGGTCACCTCATGGCCACCCTTTTTCACGAGATGTCCTGCCATGGGGAAACCCATCACGCCGAGACCGAGAAAAGCGACTTTGGCCATGTGAAATACCTTGGAGTTCGCCGGCGACATGGAACAGGGCCGGGCGTTGTTTTCGGATGGAGCCGCACCATAACCCCTGCGCAGAGGAGGGCAACGGCTTCGTTTGGCGGGCAGGGCGGGTTCTGTGCTAAGATCCAGCGACGCTTCAAGAACCTCAGAAAAAAGGGAGTGACATCGCATGGGCGTCAGCGTGGGCGTGCTCGACCATTTCAACATCCGGACCCGCAACCTTGCCGACACGGTCCGGTTCTATGAGGACATTCTCGGCCTGGAAAAGGGTGCCCGGCCGAACTTCGCCTTTCCCGGCGCCTGGATGTACAGCGAGGGCAAGGCGGTGGTGCATCTGGTCGATATTTCCAAGACCGACGAGGCACAAAAGCCGGATTCCGGCGTCGTCCATCATGTCGCGTTTGCCAGCTACGGCTTCGACGGCATGAAGCGGCGGCTGGAATCGAAGGGCATGGCGTATGAATCCCGCCAGGTTCCAGGTGGCGATCTCTGGCAGATATTCGTCGACGATCCCAACGGCGTCATGATCGAGTTGAACTACGAGGCGGCCAAGGAGCAGGGCAGTGCGGCGCCCGCGGAGCGGCGGGACGACGTCGGGGCGAGGTAGCCTTTTGGGCTGAACCGCTCTATGGGTCGCATCCGACTGGCGCGGCGTTTGCGCGGGCAAGTCTGCTGGCGGAGAGGTCTTCCCGGCGGACCCGATCCGCGGCAGCTTGCGCTGGCGCAAAGAAAAGGCGCGTCAGAGCAACGAAAACGCGCCAAAACAACGAAGTAGAGTTCGCTTCGCAACCAGTGCCGAAGCGGCCCCAGGAGATAAGCGGTGAGCGTAACGCAGCAACAGGTTCTTGATTGCCTCGCGAAGGTGGCATCTCCGCGCGGCGTCGCCCTGACCAACGCCAACGTGCTGTCGGGGGTCTCGGTCACCGACGGCAAGGTGTTCTTTTCCATCAATGTCGACGCCGCCGAGGCCCGTGCATGGGAAAGCGTGCGCGCCCAGGCCGAAGCCGCCGTGCGCGCGATCCCCGGCGTGACGGCCGCGCTGGTCGCGCTGACGGCCGAGCGCAAGCCGGGCGCCGTTTCGGCGCCGCCGGCGGCGCACCGGCATTCGCATGGCGTGCAGCCCGTCGCCGCGCATCGGCCGCCGCAAGGCGCGGCCTCGCCGATGTCGAAACAGTCGGAGATTCCGGGCGTTGCCGCCGTCATCGCGGTGGCGTCGGGCAAGGGCGGCGTCGGCAAGTCGACCACCGCGCTCAATCTGGCGCTGGGCCTGCGCGACCTTGGCCTGCGGGTCGGCCTGCTCGATGCCGACATCTACGGACCCTCGGTGCCGCGGCTCACCGGCATTCACGAGAAGCCGCAACTCGACGCAGACCGGAAGATGATTCCGATCCAGCGCTTCGGCCTTTCCATCATGTCGATCGGTTTCCTGGTGGAGGAAGAAACCGCCATGATCTGGCGCGGGCCGATGGTGATGTCGGCGATCACGCAGATGCTGCGGGACGTGGCCTGGGGCACGCTCGACATCATGGTCGTCGACATGCCGCCCGGCACCGGCGATGCGCAACTGACGCTGGCGCAGAATGTTCCGCTGAAGGGTGCGGTGATCATCTCGACGCCGCAGGACCTGTCGCTGATCGACGCGCGGCGGGGGCTCGCCATGTTCAGGAAGGTCAACGTGCCGGTGCTCGGCATCGTCGAGAACATGAGCTATTTCCAGTGCCCCGAGTGCGGCACGCGCTCGGACATTTTCGGCCATGGCGGAGCGCGTCACGAGGCGGAGCGGCTGGGCGTGCCGTTCCTGGGCGAGATCCCGCTCCACATGGCGATCCGGACGACCTCCGATGCCGGTAACCCGGTGGTGGCGAGCGAGCCGGATGGTCCGCACGCGGCAATCTACCGCGCGATCGGGACTCAGGTCCGCGACCAGCTCCAGGTCGCCATTGCCGCTGCCTGATCCGGTTTTTCGGCCCTCTAAGACTTTCGTTTAATCAGTGCAGTCATGCCTTTGTCGCGTTTTCGCGCGGCAACTTCCGTGGTAAAGCCGCCCCGCCAGAGCGCCCCGGACGCCGTGGAATTCGCCCCGCCGGAGGAAACGCTCGAGCAATACGGGAAACGCCCCTCTAAGGAGACTTGAATGAAGCGTCGTGATTTTTTGAAGGTTTCGGCGGCTGGTGCTGCCGCGACAGCCGTTGCCGCGCCGGCGATCGCGCAGTCAGCGCCTGAAATCAAATGGCGCCTGACGTCGAGCTTCCCGAAGTCGCTCGATACGATCTATGGCGGCGCCGAGCAGGTGTCGAAATACGTCGCCGAAATGACCGACAACAAGTTCCAGATCCAGGTGTTCGCGGCCGGTGAACTCGCGCCGGGTCTGCAGGCGCTGGATGCGACCTCCAACGGCACCGTCGAGATGTGCCACACTGTCTCGTATTATTACGTCGGCAAGGACCCGACCTTTGCGATCTACGCGTCGGTCCCGTTCGGGCTGAACGCCCGCCAGAACAATTCCTGGTGGTATCAGGGCGGCGGTGAGCAACTCGGCAACGAGTTCTTCAAGAAGTTCGGCGTGATCGGCTTCCCCACCGGCAACACTGGCACGCAGATGGGCGGCTGGTTCCGCAAGGAGATCAAGACCGTTGCCGACCTCTCGGGTCTCAAGATGCGCATCGGCGGCATTGCCGGCCAGGTACTGCAGAAGGTCGGCGTGGTGCCGCAGCAGCTTGCCGGCGGTGACATCTATCCGGCGCTCGAAAAGGGCACCATCGACGCGGCCGAGTGGGTCGGTCCGTATGACGACGAGAAGCTCGGCTTCGCCAAGGTCGCGAAGTACTACTACTATCCGGGTTTCTGGGAAGGTGGTCCGACGGTTCACTCCTTCGTCAATCTGGAGAAGTGGAATGCGCTTCCGAAGAACTACCAGGCGATCCTGACCAACGCGTGCGCGCACGCCAACACCTGGATGAACGCACGCTACGACATGCAGAATCCGACTGCCCTGAAGCGCCTCGTGGCCGGCGGCACGCAACTGCGTCCGTTCACCAACGAAGTGCTGGAAGCCTGCCTGAAGTCGACCAACGAATTGTGGGGCGAAATCTCGGGCAAGAATGCCGACTTCAAGAAGTCGATCGACGCGATGCAGGCCTACCGCTCGGATCAGTATCTGTGGTGGCAGGTCGCCGAATACACCTACGACAGCTTCATGATCCGCTCGCGTACCCGCGGCTGATTTAGGTTCGAAGTCGATCTGGGTTATTGACGGCAAGAAACGGCCCGGCCTCGTGAGAGGCCGGGCCTTTTTGCATTCAAGCCGATTGAACGGGAACTCGGGAGTTGGTTCGTCCGACCGCCCGTACGTCGAGACGGGATCAGTTCTTTGGCTGTCCAAAGTCCAGCGGCGGCATTTCGATTTGCGGTACCTCGATCTTAATCGTGTTCGGATCGACCGTCGACGCGACGCCCTTGTAGTGCATCACCATTTGCGGGAACGCGATCACCAGGAGCACCATGATGATCTGTATGAAGACGAACGGTACGGCGCCCCAATAGATCTGGCCGGTCGTTACGGGATCCATCAGCTTGCCGGTGACGCGATCGATGTAGGACTCCTTTGGAGCAACCGAGCGCAGATAGAACAAAGCAAACCCGAACGGCGGATGCATGAATGAGGTCTGCATGTTGACGCCCAGAATCACGCCGAACCAGATCAGGTCGATGCCGAGTTTTTCCGCCACCGGCCCGAGCAGCGGAATGATGATGAAGGCGAGTTCGAAGAAGTCGAGGAAGAAGGCGAGAACGAAGACAAGCGCATTGACGAAAATGAGGAACCCTAGCTGACCTCCGGGCAGGGAAGTGAGCAGATGCTCGACCCAGACGTGGCCGTTCACGCCGTAGAAGGTCAGCGAGAACACGCGCGCGCCGATCAGGATAAATATCACGAAGGCGGAAAGCTTGGCGGTCGACTCTGTTGCCTGGCGGATCAGGTCCCAGCTCAGCCGTCGCTTGGCGGCGCCGAGAATCAGTGCACCGGCGGCGCCCATCGCGCCACCCTCGGTCGGGGTCGCGATACCGATGAAGATCGTCCCGAGCACGAGGAAGATCAGGAACAGCGGCGGCACCATGACAAACGTCGTCTGTTGCGCCATCGCGGACAGGAAGCGGAATCCGGTAAGCTTGTCGATGACCCAGTTCACGACGGCCACGAAGAATGCGAACAGAATGCCGTAGAACATGCTGAGCACGACGAAATCGGCGCCGCGGGTGTCGGAGTGCCGCATCATGAACCAGCCGAAAACCACGCTGGCCAGCGTGAGCACGCCGAGCGACAGCAGGCCGCGGCTGCCGTCCTTCTCCCTGAAGCCAATGGCTTCGGCCGGCAACCCAGGAGCTGCCTTCGGGAAGATCAACGTGACGAGGAAGGCATATCCGGCATACAGGCCGGCAAGCACCAGACCTGGAATGAAGGCGCCTTCGTACATGTCGCCGACCGATTTGCCGAGCTGGTCCGCCATCACGATCAGGACCAGCGACGGCGGAATGATTTGCGCCAACGTGCCCGAAGCGGCGATGATGCCCGTTGCCATCCGGCGGTCGTAGCCGTAGCGCAACATGATCGGCAGCGAGATCAGGCCCATCGAGATCACGGAAGCGGCAACGACGCCGGTCGTCGCGGCGAGCAGGGCGCCGACGAAAACCACCGCATAGGCGAGACCGCCGCGGATAGTGCCGAACAACTGTCCGATCGTATCGAGCAGGTCCTCGGCCATGCCCGATCGTTCCAGCACCAGTCCCATGAACGTAAAAAACGGGATCGCGAGCAGCGTGTCGTTGTTCATCACGCCGTAGACACGCTCGGGAAGCGCTTGCAGGAAGTCAGGGCGGAACTCGCCCAGTTCGATGCCGACGAGGGCGAACAGCAGGCCGACCGCACCGAGCGAAAACGCCGCCGGATAGCCCAGCAGCAGCATGATCACCAACGCCGTGAACATGATCGGCGCCATGTTGGCGATTAGAAAGGCTGTCATCTTCTGTCCCCTGCAACCACGCGTGCGATCAGCGTTTTTCGATCGCCTCGACGAGATGTTCGACCTCGGCCTCGATCGCACGAACTTGTGATGCGTGTGGATCTGGAATAAGGCCGCGCATCACGGCGATGCGCTTGATCAGCTCGGAGATTCCCTGAACCAGCAGGAACGCGAATCCGATGATAACCAGCGACTTAGCAGGCCATTGTGGAAGCCCGCCTGCGTTGCCTGATTGCTCGTTGACTTCGAACGATCGCATGAAGAACGGACCGCCCGTAATGATCATGACGATGCACAGCGGCATCAGAAAGAACGTGTGTCCGACGACGTCGATGACGTTGCGCGCGGTCTTTGGCAGCGAATTGCTGACGATGTCGATGCGGATGTGTTCGTTGTCCAGCAGTGTCCATGGGGAGCACAGCAGGAACACGATGCTGAACAGCACCCATTGAAGCTCGAGCCATGAGTTGGAGGAGATGTCGAACGACTTGCGCATGATGGCGTTGACGGCCGATATCACCACGGCGACGAGAATCAGCCATGCCAGGCGCTTGCCCGTCCACCTCGTGAACGCGTCGATTCCGCGGCTCAGTTTCAAGAGCGCTTGCAACGGTAACCCTCCCCAATTCGCATCTGCAGTCTTGACGGCACCCATCGGGCACAGCGGCTTGTCCAGCCCGGCTAGCATGAAGCCCCCGCACCAAACCAGCGCGCGCAGCCGTCGTCAATTGGAAGTTTGTTGATATTGAAAGGGAATTAGCCCTGTGAACCGGGATCGTCCATACCGTGGCGCCGGCCAGTCGTGGCCAGCGTTCGCTACTGCTTTTGCGGGCCGAAATCCAGCGATGGGAGCTCGATTTCCGGTACCACGATCTTGACCTTGCTCAGATCGACGTCGGGCGGCTTGTCGAGCAGAGCCGTCACCGTGATGGGGAAGGCGATCACGATCGCGACCATGATCGCCTGCAGGCCGATCCAGGGCAGGGCGCCCCAGTAGATGTCGGAGCTCTTGACTTCCTTTGGCGCGACGCCGCGCAGGTAGAACAGCGCGAAACCGAATGGGGGATGCAGGAACGACGTCTGCATGTTGACGCATAGCATGACGCCGAACCAGATCAGCGCCGCATCCGCGCCGACGACCGGCGTCAGCACCTTCTGCGCGATCGGCGCAACCATCGGCAGGATGATGAAGGCGATCTCGAAGAAGTCGAGGAAGAACGCCAGGAAGAAAATGAAAAGGTTGATGAAGATCAGGAAGCCCCAGACGCCGCCGGGAATTGACGTCAGATGGTGCTCGAGCCAGACGCCGCCGTTGACGCCGAGGAAGACCACCGAGAAGCAGGTCGAGCCGATCAGGATGAACACCACCATGGTGGTGAGACGCATGGTCGATTCGTAACCCTGCTTGATCAGATCGCGCAGGTCCGGAATGCGCACGGCTTCGAGGCAGAGCCAGACGACGGCGATATAGAGCACGGCGAACGTCAGCTTCAACACCTTGCCTTCGCCGAGGAGCATTCCGATGATCACGCCGATACCGGTGGCGGCGATGCCGACGAGGAGCATCATGTGCCCCCTGCGGCTCAGATCCTTGTGGTGAATCGCGGCGAGAACGATCGCGCCGATCGCGCCCATCGCGCCGGCTTCCGTCGGTGTCGCCAGCCCGAGCATCATGGTGCCGAGCACCACGAAGATCAGCACCGCTGAGGGAATGATACCCATCAGGCACTTGCGCCAGAGCGGCCACCCCGTCAGCGTCCGCGCTTCCTTGGGTACCGGCGGCACATGATGGGGCAAAAACAGCCCGAGAAAGAACGTGTAGCCGGCAAACAGCGCGATCTGGAGCACCGACGGCCCCCACGCGCCGAGATACATGTCGCCGACCGACTTGCCGAGCTGGTCGGCCATCACGATCAGCACGAGCGAGGGCGGCACGAGCTGGGTGATGGTGCCGGATGCGGCGAGCACGCCGGTGATGTAGCGAACGTTATAACCGTAACGGAGCATGACCGGCAGCGAGATCAGCGCCATGGCGATGACCTGCGCTGCCACGGTGCCGGTGATCGCGCCGAGGATGAAGCCGACGATGATGACGGAATAGCCGAGGCCGCCGCGGACCGGACCGAACAACTGGCCCATCGAGTTGAGCATGTCCTCGGCGAGCCCGCATCGTTCGAGCACCGAGCCCATGAAGGTGAAGAACGGAATCGCCAGCAGCAATTCGTTGGAGAGCACGCTGCCGAAGATGCGGCCGGGAATGGCCTGCAGGAAGTTCATGTCGAAGAAGCCGAGATAGATCGACAGGAAGCCGAATGACAGGCCGAGCGCGGCCAGCGTGAAGGCTACCGGAAAGCCGATCAGCATGGCCGAGAATCAAGCCGCCGAACATCAGCGGCGGCATCATCTCCAGCATCATTGAGTTGGCCTCTCATACTTCGCATCGATCACGACATACCCCTTCAATGCAGCGATGCGCTTGATCACCTCGGAGACGCCTTGCAACGCCAGGAAAACGAAGCCAACGGGCACGACGGCCTTGATCGGCCAGCGGACCAGGCCGCCCGCATTGCTTGAAATCTCGCTCACCTCGTAGGCCTGGTAGAAGAACGGCCAGGACAGATAGGCGAGCAGCAGGCAGGACGGGATCAGGAAGAACAGCGTTCCGATCATGTCGAGCCAGATCTGGCCGCGCTCCGAGAGCATGAGATAGAGAATCTCCACGCGGACATGCTCGTTCTTCTTGAATGTATAGGAGGCGCCGAACATCACGAGCACGGCGAACATGTACCACTGCAATTCAAGCCAGGCGTTGGAAGAGTAGCCGAATGCGTACCGTATCATCGCGTTCGCGGCGCTCACCACACAGGCTGCGAGTACAAGCCAGTTGCAGATGCCGCCTAGTTTCTCGTTGAGCCAGTCGATGAAATTACTGAGTGCCAGCAATGGGCGCATCATGGTCTCCTCGGACGCGCCATCGAGGCGTGCCGGAATTCTTGTTTGATATTGCGTCGCCACCTCGCGCCTGGCGCACCGAGCTGCGGCCGCGCGTCGAACACACGGGTTCGCGCCCGCACGAAGAACGCGCAGGTCCACAGCTCATTCGCTGAAGCGATTGCAACGAAATTTCCCCCGTCTCGCGCTCCCGCCGTCTTGACTGCACCGTTCGGATGCAGCGGCCTGTCCCGGCCATGCTGGCGTAAAGCAGCCGCACCATTTCAGCGTGGCGTGACGGCGTCAATTGGAAAATGGCAATTGGCGGGGGCCCAATTCATTGGGCGGTTTGGCGAAATCCGCGCAGGGCTGCGTGATCAGGGCGCGGCCATCAGCCGCCGGTTACGCTCATATGGCGGCTCACACTCGGGCGGTTATGCCGGCGGTCGATGATGAAGTCGTGGCCCTTCGGCTTTAGCCCGATGGCGCGATCGATCGCCGCGCTCAACAGATCGTTGTCGGCGGAAGCCCGCAGCGGTTTGCGCAAATCGGAGGCATCCTCGTGGCCGAGGCAGGTGTGCAGCGTGCCGGTGCAGGTGATCCGTACCCGGTTACAGGACTCGCAGAAATTATGCGTCATCGGCGTGATGAAGCCGAGTTTGCCGCCGGTTTCGCTGACGCGGACATAGCGGGCCGGGCCGCCGGTATCATCGTCGAGGTCGGTCAGGGTGTAGCGTTTGGCAAGCCGGGCACGCAGCAGCGACAGCGGGACATATTGATCGATCCGGCCTTCGCCGATGTCGCCCATCGGCATGACTTCGATCAGCGTCAGCGCCATGCCCTTGCCGTGCGCCCATTGCATCAGCTCCGGGATTTCCTCCTCGTTCATGTTCTTCAGCGCCACCGCGTTGATCTTGACGGCAAGGCCGGCCGCGCGCGCGGCTTCAATGCCGGCGAGCACCTTGTCGAGATCGCCCCAGCGGGTGATGGCGCGGAATTTCTGCGCGTCGAGCGTGTCGAGCGAGACGTTGATCCGGCGCACGCCGCAGTCGCGCAGCTCGGTCGCGAAGCGCGCCAGTTGCGATCCATTGGTCGTCAGCGTCAGTTCGTCGAGCGCGCCGCTTCCAAGGTGCCGGGACAGCGAACGCACCAGCGACATCACATTGCGCCGGACCAGCGGCTCGCCGCCGGTGAGGCGCAGCTTGCGCACGCCCTTGGCGATGAAGGCCGAACACAGCCGGTCGAGCTCCTCGAGCGTCAGCAGGTCGGCCTTGGGCAGGAACGTCATGTCCTCGGACATGCAGTAGAAGCAGCGCAGGTCGCAGCGATCGGTCACCGACACGCGCAGATACCGGATGGTCCGGCCGAACGGATCGATCATCGGCTGGAACAGTCTGTCGGGTGAGTTCGGCATTGATCCGTTCATTCAATTACCTTGTAACTGACGTGCAACGCGCTTGCTGGTTCGGCGCGGGGTCGCGCGCGACGTCGCTAGCACAATCTAGGTAGCTTGGCAGGTCCCTACAATCCGCACCTTCGGGGGAGTGTTAAAAGGTCAGCGTGGCGGTTGCGCTGCGGCAGCAGGCGGATTGGGCGGCGGCGCGGCGGCCGATTTCGGGGCGCCGGCTTGCGTGCCCTCGGCGGGGGCCCGGCCGGCCTGAGTTCCGCAAACACCGGGCTTGGTTCGATGGTGGTGGAGGCCGGGGTTTCGAAATCGCCGGGATTGCGGATCACCTGGACCGTCACCGTGACCGGCTGGAACTTCGGCATCGCAAAGGTGACCGAGAAGCTTGATTCCGGTGCCGGTACGCTGAGGGAGCAGGGGGTCTTGCAGGCGGGCCCAAGCGAGGTCGTGGCATCGGCCCCGGGCGGTACCGAATCCAGTGCCACCTGGACTACGGCCGGTGTGGACTTGAAGGCGTCGGAAAACGAGGAGCATCCGCCGAGGCAGATCCCGGTGATTGCAATCGCGATGACACGACGCATGATCGATCACCCTGACTGCGGCGTGCTGCCGCAATCCCCGATAGCGGAACCATAGGTCGGCCGGAACACAACTGCAACCATGCCGTGCAGCATGGTTCAGGTGCAGGGAGGTTAGGGGAGGCGGAGCGGGATAAAACCAGCTCGATCAGAAGGTTAGCTGACCGCCGGCTTGCTTAGGCCGCTCACCGCGCCCGGCAGCTCGCGCATATGACCGATCAGCAGGTCGGGCTTCAGTTCTGCGATCGGCACATCGGTGTAGCCGAACTCGACCCCGATCACGGGGACGCCGGCCCGCCTGCGCCACGCCGACATCGGGGCCGGCGTCTCCGACCATGATGGTCGATCCGATATGCCCACCCGCCCGCGCCACCGTCTGCTGCAGGATGACGGGGTCGGGCTTGGAGACGCCGAACGTATCGGCGCCGCAGATCGCGGAAAATCGTCCGCTCAGGCCCAACTGGTCGAGCAGCCGCTTCGACAGCCATTCCAGCTTGTTGGTGCACACCGCGAAGCGGCAGCCCTGCGCCGCCAGTTCGTCGAGGGCGGCTTCCAGCCCCTCGAACGGCCGCGAGGCGTCGGCGATGTGGGCGGCGTAATAGTCGATGAAATCGCGCGTCAGGCGGTCGATGTCGCCGACGCCCATCACGCGGCCTTCCACCTCGAGGCCGCGCTCGATCAGCTTGCGGGCGCCGGCGCCGATCATGTTGCGTGCAGATTTCAACGGCACCGGCGGCAGGCCCTCGCGGTCGAGCACGAAATTGAGCGCAGCGATCAGGTCGGGCGCGGTGTCGACCAGCGTGCCGTCGAGATCGAAGACAACGGTGCGGGGAAGGTTCATGGCGCTTTCGCTAGCGGCACGGGCGCATTCATGCAAGGCCCTGGCAGGCAACACTGACAACCTGATTTAGGCCATCTTGTGCGGCGCTGGCGCTGTTCTATCAGGTAAAACGACGCTATAGCGTCTCCGCACGCCGGAGCAGGCGGCTAGCGAGGGGCGGCGTCACACGTGGACATGGATGGACTGAAACGGCAGGCGGCGGCGCGGGCGCTCGAGCGCGTGCAGGACGGCATGAAGCTCGGCCTCGGCACCGGTTCGACCGCCAGGCATTTCGTCGAGCTGCTCGGCGAGAAGGTCGCAGCCGGCATGCGGGTGATGGGCGTCCCGACCTCGGAGGCGACCCGCGCGCAGGCCGAGGCGTGCAACATTCCCTTGACCACGCTGGACGCGATCGACCGGCTCGACCTGACGGTGGACGGCGCCGACGAAATCGATCCCGCGCTCAACCTGATCAAGGGCGGCGGCGGGGCGCTGTTGCGGGAGAAGATCGTGGCGGCGGCGTCGGATCGCATGATCGTGATCGCCGACGACACCAAATGGGTCGATGCTCTCGGCCGTTTCCCCCTTCCGGTGGAGGTGATTCCGTTCGGATTGGCCGCCACCCAGCGGGCCATGGCTTCCGCATTTGCGGAAAGCGGCGTTTCCGGGCAAATGGTGGTCCGGACGGGCAAGGACGGCCACGTTTTTGTCACCGATGGCGGCCACTGGATTGTCGATGCCCATCTTGGACGCATTGCGGATGCGCCGCGTCTGGCAGGCCTGCTGAGCCTGATCCCGGGCGTCGTCGAACACGGATTGTTCATCGGCCTGGCCAGCACAGCCGTTCTGGCTGGTGCGCAGGGAATTCGCGTAATTGAGCGGCGTTGACGCCGGTAATCGAGGAGAACAGGAATGAAGAGCCTTTCACGGATTTTGTCGGCGGCCGGCCTGATGGTCGGACTGACCCTGACCGCCGTTCCGGCTGACGCCCAGCAGAAGAGTGCGCCCGCCGCTACGGCAGCACCCGCATCGAAGCCCGCTTCGCCGGGGGCGATTGCCGCGGCCAAGGAAATTCTGGTGCTGAAGAACGCGAGCGCAATGTACGGCTCGGCCGTTCCCAATCTCGTCGAGCAGACCAAGAACGTGCTGCTGCAGAGCAATCTGAACTATCAGAAAGACCTCAACGAGGTCGCGGTGATCGTCGCCAAGAGTCTCGCCGGCCGCGAGAAGGAAATCGGCGACGGCATGGCGCAGATCTACGTCACTGAGTTCTCCGAGCAGGAACTGAAGGACCTCGTGGTTTTCTACAAGTCGCCGCTGGGCCAGAAGCTGCTCGCGAGCGAGCCCCGCGCCATTCAGGCCAGCATGGCCTATATGAACCAGTGGGCGCAGGGCTTTGCCGAAGTCATCAACGGCCAGTTCCGTGCCGAGATGAGGAAGCGCGGCAAGGAAATCTAGGCCATGGCGTTTTCTAACGAAGCGTACTTCCGGTTCGCGCGAAGAAAACGCGTCAAAAAGAGAAGACAGGAAGTGATCTGACTTCGGGCGGGGTTGATATGGCTGAGTTCGACGTCGATCTCTTCGTCATAGGCGGTGGCTCGGGCGGCGTTCGCGCCGCTCGTATCGCGGCCGGCCACGGCGCCAAAGTCGTGGTCGCCGAGGAATACCGAATGGGCGGCACCTGCGTGATCCGCGGCTGCGTGCCGAAGAAACTGTTCGTGCTCGGCTCGCACGTCCGCCACGAGATCGCGGACGCCGCCGGATTCGGCTGGACCATCCCCGACATCTCCTTCGACTGGCCGACGCTCGTCGCCAACAAGGACAGGGAGATCGCGCGTCTCGAAGGCATCTATGCCGCCAATGTCGAGAAATCAGGCGCGCGCATCGTCAAGACCCGCGCGGTGCTGGAAGATGCCCATACGCTGCGCCTGATGACCGGCGAAACGGTCACGGCAAGATATATCCTGATCGCGACCGGCGGCGCGCCCAATCACGGGCGGGAGATCCCCGGCATCGAACACGTGATCTCCTCCAACGAGGCGTTTCATCTGACCGAACTGCCGAAGCGGATCGTGATCCAGGGCGGCGGCTACATCGCGCTGGAGTTTGCCGGCATCTTCGCCGGCTTTGGCTCCGACGTGACCGTTGTCTATCGCGGCGACAACATTCTGCGCGGCTTCGACGAGGACGTCCGCAAGCACGTCCGCGCCGAGATGGAAGAAGCAGGGCATCACCATTCTGACCGGCTGCACCATTGATAAAGTGGACAAGCACGGCGACGAATTCACCACGCATCTGTCGAATGGGTCGAGCATCGCTTCCGAAAAGGTGATGTTCGCGATCGGCCGCCATCCCAACGTCGCCAATCTCGGACTGGAGAAGGCCGGCATCGCCATCAATGCTGCCAACGGCGGCATCGCCGTCGATGGCTGGTCGAAGACCTCGGTCGACAATATCTATGCGATCGGCGACGTCACCCATCGTACCAACCTGACTCCGGTGGCGATCCGCGAGGGCCACGCCTTCGCCGACACCGTGTTTGGCAAGCGCCCCGTCCAGGTCGACCACGCCACCATCCCGACCGCGGTGTTCTCGCAGCCCGAAGTCGGCACCGTCGGCCTGACGGAGACCGAGGCGCGCGCGCAATTCTCGCCACGTCGACATCTACAAGACCGATTTCCGCCCGATCAAGGCGACGATGTCCGGCCGCGACACCCGCGTGCTGATGAAACTGGTGGTCGATGGCTCCAGCGACCGCGTGCTCGGCTGCCACATCGTCGGCGACGCCGCCGCCGAAATCGTCCAGGCGGTTGCGATCGCGGTAAAGATGAAGGCGACCAAGGCCGATTTCGACGCAACCATTGCGCTGCATCCGACCGCAGCCGAGGAGCTGGTGACCATGCGCACGCCGACGGCGCGGCATGTGCGCCAGGCGGCGGAGTAGGGGCGGGCTCGTGAGATGGGTTGAGCTTTGCGAAACCCATCACCTTCCGTGAAGTGCGCCTGAACAAATCGCGCCCAGCGGCGTTGATGGGGATGGCCAAATCTGGATCATCATCTGCCGGACCGATGCGAACCCAACCGCTTCAGCTTGGTTCGATCCACCCCACTCAGCCGCTCATGCCTTCGGCGAATACGGAAACGAAGGTTCGAAGCCGCGCACCGCGAAAGAGCCCATCGAGAGCAGAGGAGGTCGATGCGGTGAAAGCCAAAATATCGCGCCGAAACTCGCTGCGAAAGCAGCGAGCCGCGCTGAAGGGCTAGCGCGAGTTGATATCGCGATCGAAATTGCGAAGATACGAGAGCCCGTGCACCGTCAGTCGGTGCGGGTCTTTTTCACCTTCAAGATAGATTTTCATCAGGTGCTTCGAAAGGCGCTCCCTGGTGCCCCTGATCGCGGACCGATCGGCGAGGGTTTCGTAGATGCTGAGGGCGCGATCAACGGGGAGGACGTTCATAGGCGTGTCTCGTCAGTTCTGTTGGTGTGTTCGATTAGGCAAGGCCGGCTGTCCCTGATTGTTCCGATATTGAGGCCCAGAACGGTGCTGTAATTTTGGGCGCGGGGCTTCCCGGGCGTGGCGTGCCCGTTCACGGATTGGGGCCACGAGCCGGCCACGGTGTCCAGCCAACGGGCTACCGATGCCCGCCGTGCTCTGCTAACGATGTAATTCAGCCTTTTGGGACGGAGTTACACGGCAATGATTGAGCAGATTGGTATCGTCGGCGCGGGTACGATGGGGAACGGCATAGCCCAGGTTTGTGCGGCAGCCGGGCTCCCCGTGGTCATGACCGACATCTCCGATGCCGCGCTGACGCGGGGCATGTCGGTGGTGTCGAACAGCCTGGAGCGGCTGGTCAACAAGCAGAAAATGACCGATGCCGACCGGCAGGCCGCGCTGGCGCGGATCACCACCAGCACGGACACGGCAAAGTTCTCCTCCTGCGATCTCGTGATCGAGGCGGCGACCGAGAACGAAGACCTCAAGGTAAAAATCCTCAAGGATCTTTGCACGAAGCTGCAACCGCGGGCGCTGCTGGCGACCAACACGTCGTCGATCTCGATCACGAAGCTTGCCGCTGCCACCGACCGTCCGGACCGCTTCATCGGCATGCACTTCTTCAATCCTGTGCCGCTGATGGCGCTATTGGAATTGATCCGCGGGCTGCAGACCAGCGACGACACTCACGCCAAGGCGGCAGCCTTTGCCAAGCGGGTCGGCAAGGTCGCGATCACGGCAAAGAACAGCCCGGGCTTCGCGGTCAACCGCATCCTGTGCCCGATGATCAACGAGGCGATCTTCGCGCTGCAGGAAGGCATCGCGACCGCCGAAGATCTCGATGCCGGCATGAAACTCGGCTGCAACCACCCGATCGGCCCGCTTGCGCTCGCCGACATGATCGGCCTCGATACCATGCTGTCGGTCATGGAAGTGTTCTACGAGGGCTTCAACGATCCGAAATACCGTCCGGCGCCGCTGCTGAAGGAAATGGTCGCGGCCGGCCATCTCGGCCGCAAGACCGGGCAGGGCTTCTACAGCTACGGCAAGTGATGCTGCGTGGGGTGGGTTAGCCGCAGGCGTAACCCCACCTTGATCCCGCGCGGAAAGATGGCGGATTACGCTGCGCCAATCCGCCCTACCTTCCAGTCAGTCAGGAAAACGTCATGCGTATTGCGGTGGTCGGCGCCGGCGGCGTCGGGGGTGGTTTCGGTGCGGCGCTGGCCAAGGCGGGTGCCGACGTCACCTTCATCGCGCGCGGCGCGCATCTGGCCGCCATGAAGCGCGAGGGGCTGAAAGTTCTGAGCCCGCGGGGCGACACCCATCTGGTGCCGACCCAGGCAACCGATAATCCCGCCGATATCGGCCCGGTCGACGTGGTGCTGTTCTGCGTGAAGCTGTGGGACGTCGAAAGCGCGGGCGAGGCCATCAAGCCGCTGGTCGGCGCGGAGACCGCCGTCATCCCGCTGCAGAACGGCATCGACGCCCCTGACCGGCTGATCCCGATCCTTGGAACCAACGCCGTCATGGGCGGCGTGGCGCAAATCAGCGCCTCGATTGTAGCGCCCGGCGTGATCCAGCAGGTCGGCACCTTCATGCGCGTGGTCTTCGGCGAGCTTGACGGCATGCGCAGCAGGCGGGCCGGAGGATTTTCTGGCGCTGTGCCACAAGGCTGGCTTCGACGCCACGCTGAGCGAGCAGATCGTCACCGAACTCTGGATGAAGTTTATCCTGCTCGCCACCAATGCCGGCATCACGGCGGCGACGCGCCAGCCGATCGGCAGAGTTGCGCGACGATCCCGATATTGCCCCGGTCATGACGGCTGCATTCGAGGAAGTCATCGCGATCGCCAGGGCCAGGGGCGTGCCGCTGCCTGCGGACGCACTGGCGAAGGTGCTCGATTTCGTCGGCCATGCGCCGCCCGCCATGAAGGCATCGATGGCGCTCGATCTCGAACGCGGCAATCGCCTCGAACTGCCCTGGCTCGGCGGCAAGGTCGTCGAACTCGGCCGCCAGCTTGGCGTGGCGACGCCGATCCACGGCATGATGTACGCGGTGCTGAAGCCGTACATCATGGGCACGCCGGGGTAGGCGCTATTTCGGGTTGGGATCGACCACACCCTTCGCTGGATCTTCAAGCTTGCCCGCGCGCGCCAACCGCACGGCGTTTCCAAGTGCACGGGCGGCGTTGCGCACCTCGTCCTGGAATTCGCGATCCTCGTCCAGCGCCTGGTGCGATGTCGCGTAGGGCTCCATGTAGCCGACATAGCCGTCCGCTTCGCTTTTCCGGCCCGCCGAAATCAACGACATGTCGGTCAGCCAGTCCGACAACGACCGGCGCAGCGCTTCAGCGCCCGCACGTGTCGCCATGGACGACCAGCCCGAAATGCCTACCGGCGAGATGGCGCGGATAAGGCCAGCCCTTTAGCTCGATCGCCTTGGCTTCTTCGGCGCGCTTGCCGTGCGTCGATGTCGGGTCGGGATTGCCGCCATCGGCGCAGACCAGCCGGTCGATCATCGCCTTTAGCCCGGTCGGCGCGTGATACCAGTTCACCGGCGTCACGATCAGGATGCCGTGGGCTGCGACCCACAGCGGATAAATCTCGTTCATCCAGTCGTCGGTCTGTCCCAGCGAGTAGTTCGGATAGCAACTGCACGGCCAGTGACACAGCGGCATCGCCGTAGAGACACAGGATTTGCAGGGGTGAATTTGCCTGCCGAACTCCGACGTCAGGCGCGACAGGTCGAGAATGTCGACTGCAAATCCCATTTCGGCGAACACCTGCTCGGCAAGCTTGACCAGTCGCCAGCTCTTGGACATCTCGCCGGGGCAGGTGTGATCGCTGCGCGAAGAGCCGTTGACGATGAGAATGCGCAGGTTGCGCTTGCGCATCGTCATGGCGACGTTGCGCTTCCAGCACGGCTTCACGCGCGACGAGCCAGTCCGCGCGCGACGTCGTATTCCGGATCGGCGAAGCCGGCGCCCGCCTTGCGTGTGACCGGGGCTTTTCGCGAATGGCTATAGGCGTCCCAGGCAGCAACGATGATGGCGTCCAATTCGCGTTGCAACGGCTTGAACGCCGGATCGACGAAGCGACTGCGGTATCGCTTCTCGAACTCATCGCGCGCCAGTTCGACGGGCGGCATTCCCTTGCGAACGACCGGCTCCGTCATGGATCAATCCTCTTCTGCAGGTTCAAACGTCGCGGTCGGAGCTAAGGTCCGCCGCCGCGCTTTCCTTAGCCCCCGCGGGGCCTATTCCGGGCGCCACAACTCGAACAGTTCCTCGGCGCAGACGAGGTCGATCTGGCCGTGAAATCGCGTTCGATACATGGTCATCAGAGCATCGTGACCAGTATCCGAACGAACTGCATAACGCGTCCTCGACGATGACGACGTGGAAGCCGAGATCGACGGCACTGAGCACCGTGGAGAGCACACAGACGTCGGTTTCCGCGCCGGTGACGACCACCGTCCCAACGTGCTTTTCAATCAGCAGATCGGCCAGCCCCGAGCCGAAGAATGCCGAGTACGCCGGCTTGTCGACGATGAGGGCCGGCGGAGCGTACCGGGACAGCGATGGAACCAGCTCGAGCGCGTCCGTGCCGAGCTCCGCGCGCGTCGCGGCCCTCCATTTCGTGAAATAGCCCTGCCACCGCCCCGGCCGATCCTCCGGTTGCGTCGGCGTGACGAAGCGTGTGAACACGGTGCGTTCCCCGTAACGCGCCGCAATATTCGAGATGACCGGCAACACTTTCTCCATCCACGGCGTTTCCCAGACGCCGCCACGGGCGAAGATGTTCTGCATGTCGATGCACAGATGTGCGGCCTGAACGATCTGAGTCATCAAACACTCCTGGCGGCGACCGGAATGGACGTATCTCCGACATCGCGCCGACCGTTCGATGAGACTGTGGATGTGGAACCTAACGCCGTTTCGATGACTTCCTTATCCGGAGGTATCCTATGAGCAAAGAAACACCCCTTGACGATCCCCGGCAGCAAACCGACTGGGGTTCTCACAAGCAGACCGACAAGCCCTGGAAGGGTAATCCGGAAAAGGAACAGCGACCCGGTGGTACCAAGCCGGATCTCGAGAAATGGCATGAGACGAAAACCCATTGATGGGAATACCGGGGGCGCGTGAATACGACGGTTTCATCGACCTCGTGTTCAAGCGCCCTCGTGATGAAACTGAAACTCAACATCGCCGCCTAGCCGGTGTTCGCAGCGCCCGTGGCGGAACCATGGCCTGGCGCGGATAGCTTGACCTCGTGGCCCTGCCGAAGGGCCAACGACGCTGCGGCGACGGCGGCTTCGAATGCGGATTCCTTGGTCTGGTAGACGTTCTCGGCTTTGCCGTCATGGCTCACACGCCATTCGCCGCCGCTGCCGATGATTTCGTACGATGCCAATCCCATGAGCGTTCTCCTGTTTCACTTGAAACGATCGGGAGGCCATTGCAGTTCCAGGCTCGTCAGCGGGGCGTGCTCCGGAAGAACCTGCTATCCGCCCTCGATCCATTCCGCCCTCCTGCGCCACAGCGGGTCGCGATGCTCGGAGCGGAAAAATCCCATGTGGCCGATCCTGCTCGCATTCGCATCGCCGGCGTCACGGCGATATCTCGGGCTCGAATACGTCGTCGAATCCCGGCTCGGCCACTGCTTGTCCTCCTCAGCTTTCGCGAGCGGCCGCGACAAAGGCGAATTCGGCTTTCCCCGCAAGGGCTTGACGGGACTATTGGAAATCGAACTGGCGGACCGCCGGTTGCCTGTGTATAACCCGGCCCTTCGCAACCGCCGGTAAGTCGCGGTTTTTGCTCAGGAGTTAACGTCATGTCCGAGCGGTGGACACCCGATAGCTGGCGCGGCCGGCCGGTGCTGCAAATGCCCTGTTATCCCGATGCCAAGGCATTGGCGGATGTCGAGGCGCAGCTTGCCACGTTTCCGCCGCTGGTGTTTGCCGGCGAGGCCCGCAACCTGAAAAAGGCGCTGGCGCGGGTGGCTGCGGGCGAAGCCTTCCTGCTGCAGGGCGGCGATTGCGCCGAGAGCTTTGCCGAACACGGCGCCAACAACATCCGCGATTTCTTCCGCGTGCTGCTGCAGATGGCCGTCGTGTTGACCTATGCCGGCGCACTGCCGGTGGTGAAGGTCGGCCGCATCGCCGGACAGTTCGCCAAGCCGCGCTCGTCGAACACCGAAAAGCTCAACGGCGTCGAATTGCCGAGCTATCGCGGCGACATCATCAACGACATCGCGTTCACGCCGGAAGCGCGCGTTCCGGATCCGCAGCGCCAGTTGATGGCGTACCGGCAGTCGGCGGCGACGCTGAACCTGTTGCGCGCATTCGCCACCGGTGGCTTCGCCAATCTCGGCAGCGTGCATCAGTGGATGCTCGGCTTCCTCAAGGACTTGCCGCAGTCGCGGCGCTACAAGGAACTGGCCGACCGCATTTCGGACGCGCTGAATTTCATGCGCGCCTGCGGCCTTGATCTCGAGAGCCATCCCGAACTGCGTGCCACCGATTTCTACACCAGCCATGAAGCGCTGCTGCTTGGCTACGAGCAGGCCTTCACGCGCGTCGATTCCACCACCGGCGACTGGTACGCGACGTCGGGCCACATGCTCTGGATCGGCGACCGCACCCGCCAGCTCGATCACGGCCATGTCGAATATTTCCGCGGCATCAGGAACCCGATCGGCCTCAAATGCGGCCCCTCGCTGAAGCCGGATGAACTCCTGAAGCTGATCGACATCCTCAATCCCGACAACGAGCCCGGGCGGCTGACGCTGATCAACCGCTTCGGCTCCGACAAGGTCGGCGAGCATCTGCCGGGCATGGTCCGCGCGGTGCAGCGGGAGGGGCGCGTCGTGGTCTGGTCGTGCGATCCGATGCACGGCAACACCATCACCTCGACATCAGGCTACAAGACCCGCCCGTTCGACCGGGTGCTGTCCGAGGTGAAGTCGTTCTTCGCCATCCACGCGGCGGAAGGCACCCATGCCGGCGGCGTGCATCTGGAGATGACCGGGCAGGACGTCACCGAATGCATCGGCGGCGCCCGCGCCATCACCGACGAGGATCTCAACGATCGCTATCACACGGTCTGCGATCCCCGCCTCAACGCCGAACAATCGATCGACATGGCTTTCCTGATCGCCGAACTGCTCAAGCAGGAGCGCGTGGGCAAGGACAAGCCGATGCCGGCTGCAGCGGGACTCTGACTTGCTGCGACTTTGGCGGGCCACGATCAACACGCGTAACGGCCTCGCCTTTGCGATCCGCTCGGAGCAGGCCGTCCGCGAGGAGATTTTCGCGCTGATGCTTTCGGTGCCGCTGGCCTGGCTGGTCGGCGTGAGCGTGATGCGCCGGGTGGAACTGGTCGTGGCGGTGGCTTTCGTGCTGGTGGTCGAGACTCTCAATACCGCGATCGAGAAGCTCGCCGACCGCCTGACCACCGAGCACGATCCGCAGATCGGGCGGGTCAAGGACATGGGTTCGGCGGCGGTCGGCGTCGCGCTGCTGATGGCCGGCGCCTTCTGGCTGTTCGCCCTCGCCGAACGCATAGGCGCAATTTAAAGCGAGCATTTGCAGTTTGCTCTTGTGCAAGGCACCATCGCTTCCATGACCGAACCCGCTTTTACGATCACGCTGGCGCAGCTGAACCCGACGGTCGGCGACGTCACCGGCAACGCCGCCAAGGCGCGCGCCGCGCGCGACAAGGCCAAGGCCGACGGCGCCGATCTCGTCGTGCTGCCCGAACTGTTCATCTGCGGCTACCCGCCGGAAGACCTGGTGCTCAAGCCTGCGTTCCAGGCGGCCTGCCGCGCCGCGGTCGAGGAACTGGCGCGCGAGACCGCGGGCGGCGGCCCGGCGGTCCTGATCGGCACGCCCTGGGTCGAGGACGGCAAGCTCTATAATGCCTGCGCGCTGCTCGATCAGGGCCGCATCGCCGCGCTTCGGTTCAAGGCGAACTTGCCGAACTACGGCGTGTTCGACGAGAAGCGTCTGTTCGCGCGCGGCCCTGCCGCGGGGCCGGTGACGGTGAAGGGCGTCCGGGTCGGTGTTCCCATCTGTGAGGACATCTGGCTCGAAGAGTCCGAGGAATACGAGAACGTCGTCGAATGCCTCGCCGAGACCGGCGCCGAAATCCTTGTGGTGCCGAACGGCTCGCCTTACGCGCGGGACAAGAACGATCTGCGGCTGTCGATCGCGGTCGCCCGCGTCACCGAGAGCGGGCTGCCGCTGGTCTATCTCAACCAGATCGGTGGCCAGGACGAACTGGTGTTCGACGGCGCATCGTTTGCGCTCAACGCTGATCTCTCGGTGGCGGCGCAACTGCCGGCGTTCGAGGAGAGCGTCACCACGCTGCGCTGGACCAAGGGCGCGGACGGCTGGCGCTGCGCCGGGCCGGTGGTGCCGCTGGTCGAGGGCGACAAGGGCGATTACGCGGCCTGCGTGCTGGGCCTGCGCGACTACGTCCGCAAGAACGGGTTTCCCGGCGTGCTGCTCGGCGTTTCCGGCGGCATCGATTCGGCGCTGTGCGCGGCGATCGCCGTCGATGCGCTCGGCGCCGACCAGGTTCGCGGCGTGATGCTGCCGTTCCGGTTCACCGCGCAGGTGTCGCTCGACGACGCCGCCAAGCTCGCAAAGGCGCTCGGGTTTCCCTACGAGGTGCTGCCGATCGCGGACGCCGTCAACGGATTCGAGAAGATCCTGTCAAAACCCTTTGCCGGGCTGCCACGCGACATCACCGAAGAGAATCTGCAGGCGCGCACCCGCGGCACGCTGCTGATGGCGATTTCCAACAAGACCGGCGCGATGGTGGTCACGACAGGCAACAAGTCGGAAATGTCGGTCGGCTACGCCACGATCTATGGCGACATGAACGGCGGCTTCAATCCGATCAAGGACATCTACAAGACCGAAGTATTCCGCCTGTCGAGCCTGCGCAACGAATGGAAGCCGGACGGCGCGCTCGGACCGTCGGGCGAGGTGATTCCGGTCAACATCATCACGCGGCCGCCGACGGCGGAGTTGCGCGAGAACCAGACCGACCAGGATTCGCTGCCGCCCTACGACATGCTGGATGGCATCCTGGAGCGACTGGTGGAACGCGAGGAGCCGCTCGCCACGATCATCGCCGCCGGCTTCCCGGCCGAGGTGGTGACGCGGATCGACCGGCTGCTCAACATTGCCGAATACAAGCGGCGGCAGGCGGCGCCCGGCGTCAAGGTGACCGAAAAGAATTTCGGCCGCGACCGCCGCTACCCCATCACCAACCGCTTCCGCGACAGCGGCAAGGCGCTGCCCGAACCCGACGAGAAGCTGGTGGCGCGCGCCGGCAGGGCGTCGGCCGAGGCGTTCGAGGGATAGAGCGTTTTCGAGCGAAGTGGATACCGGTTCGCGTGAAGAAAACGCGTTACGGCGCTCCGGTTATTGCTGCTTCGGCGGAATGAAGGTCGGGCCGACGGTTCGGATCTGCTTGTCGTTGGCGGTCGCAGTCGTATCGGCCGGCGGTGTTGAGGGAGCCGTCGCCGCGGGCGGTGCGCCTGCGGTGGTGCCGGCAGGCGCTGCGCCCTTCTTGGCGGTGGTAGCGGGCGGGGTCTTCGGCTGCGCGGCGCGCTGCTGCATCCGCCTGGCGCTTTCCTCGGTGACGATGATGTCGCCCTGCTGCTCGGCCGAGGCCTTGTCGTCGACCGATTTCAGCGCATCCGACCAGGTCTGGCCAGCGGCCTTGCAGGCGCAGGAGGCGTTGAACTCGGTGCGGAACTTGAACGCGTTGGGCAGCGAGGAATAGGTCTGGCCGTTGAGCGAGACCGCCTGGTTGATGTCCTCGCCGGGGTTGCGGTAGGCGAACAGGTTCGCTTCCGTCGCCGGGCACAACGCCTTGCAGGTCTTCTCGTCGTCCTGGAAGCGGGCCTGGACGGTGGCGAACGATACCGGGAAATAGGCGCCGTCACAGGTGCGGACGCAAACCGTGCGGAACGTGCCTGATGGTGCGGCCAGATCGGCACTGGGCGGCGGGATCGGGTTGCTGTTGTTGCCGAACAGATTGTCGAGGAAGTTGCCGGGCCCGCGCGCGGCGGCGGCATATTGCGGGCCGCAATTGTTCTGCGCCAGCGCCGCCAGCACCGAGCGGCGCTGGTTCTCGCGGTCCGCGCCGCCGATACCGCCGCTGCGCAACCGCTCGAGGCTGGTGGTGATCTGGTCGAGATTGCCGCGCATCTGCTGGATCTGGTTGTTGACCGGTCCACACTGCGCCGACTGGCCGTTGAACAGCGAGAAGAAGCCCGAGCTTTCGCAGCCCATGCGCTTGGCCTGCTGTGTGACGCGATCGAGTTCGGCCTGCTGCTTGGCCTGGGCATCCTGGTAGCGGCGGATCTGTTCATCCTTGGCCGGGTCGCCGGTGCCGGCGCCGCGGTCGATCGCCACCAATTGCCCCTCGAGCCGGATGCAGACCGGATTGCCCTGTACGCCACCCTGCTGCTGCGGCGGTGGTTGGGGTGGCGCGGCGGCCGGATTCACCTGCGCGAGGGCGGGCGCACCCGAGACGGCGATGCCGAGCAGCAAGGCGCAGGTCAGGGTCCAGCGGGAGAGGAGAGCGTCAGGTATCTTCAGCATGTCCGGCCATTGAGAGCTGATCCGCGCGGTCTTCAAAGCCAATGGCGCGGCCGAGGCGGCACGGTGCGGCCAAGACCGCATCCAATACCCGCTTCTCGGGGCAGCGTCACGTCGTTTCCGGGGCACGGATGTGGCAGCCAACCCCGTGATTCGCCGGGGAAAGGCCGACCTAGCGTTGGCAGGTGATGGCAACATATTCGCCGCAGCCGGAGCCGGTGCATTTCTCGCCGCCGCCGTCCGAAAGCGCGCCGGTAATTTCGTCGGGATCGACACGCCGATAGGCGGAAGCCGAGGCAAATTCCCGCAACTGGCAATAGGAGCGGGCGGCATGGGCGCCGCATTTTTCGCCCCGGGCGAGGCATTGGTCGACGCCGTAGCCGTCGGCCTGGTTGGCGACGATGAAAACGCGGCTGTCAGCGTATGCGGAGGAGGCAGAGAGCAGGAGCGCACAGGCAATGAACGTGGACGAGAATCGCATGGGTAACACCGATGACGGAAACGGACCGCGTCCACGGTTAGACCCAAAGGGTTAACAATGATTAACCAAAGGCCCCCGGAACGGGTTGGCCGGTCTGATCGACCCCGAATCGGGCACAAGCAAGGCCTTGACGGCGTCCTCCCGATACCGCAAATGTGGAACATGAACGGTTTCCTCGCCATCTGCAGCATTTGCGAGATTATTAGCTAGCGATTCGCTGGCTGAGGCCGTCTTTTCTCAAAAACTGAGATCACTGGACGCCCGGCCGCAAGGGATGGGTTTTCCATGGAACTGCGCCTGTACGATACGTTGACGAAGGAGAAGCGGCCGTTCACGCCGCTCGATCCGAAGAATGTCCGCATGTATGTCTGCGGACCGACGGTCTATGACTTCGCCCATATCGGCAATGCGCGCCCCGTCATCGTTTTCGACGTGCTGTTCCGCCTGCTGCGCCACCTCTACGGCGAGAAGCACGTCACCTACGTCCGCAACATCACCGACGTCGATGACAAGATCAACGACCGCGCAGCGCGGGATTTTCCCGGCCTGCCGCTCAACGATGCGATCCGCAAGGTCACGGAACTGACCGAGAAGCAGTTCCACGAGGATGTCGACGCGCTGGGCGCCTTGCGGCCGACGGTCGAACCGCGCGCGACCGAGCACATCGGCGAGATGCGCGCGATCATCGAGAAGCTGGTCGCCGGCGGGTTTGCCTATGTCGCCGAGGACCACGTGCTGTTCTCGCCGCAGGCGATGAACGCAGCCAGTTCGGTGCTGCCGCGCTACGGCGCGCTCGCCAACCGCTCGCTCGACGAGATGATCGCCGGCGCCCGCGTCGATGTCGCGCCCTACAAGCGCGACAATACCGATTTCGTGCTGTGGAAGCCGGCAAAGCCCGGCGAGCCGTCATGGCCCTCGCCGGCGGGGATCGCCGCACCCGGCCGTCCGGGCTGGCACATCGAGTGCTCCGCGATGGCGTGGAAGCATCTCGGCGAGCAGTTCGACATCCACGGCGGCGGCATCGACCTGGTGTTTCCGCACCATGAGAACGAACTGGCGCAAAGTTGCTGCGCGTTCCACGCCAACCGGATGGCGAACACCTGGATGCACAACGGCTTCCTGCAGGTCGAAGGCGAGAAGATGTCGAAGTCGCTCGGCAACTTCATCACGATCCGGGAGTTGCTGGCGGACTGGCCCGGCGAGGTGCTGCGGCTCAACATGCTGAAGACGCATTACCGCTCGCCGATCGACTGGACCGCGAAGGCGCTGGAGGAAAGCGCGAAGACGCTCGACGATTGGTATGCGGTCGCAAACGACGCCAAGGGTGACCGGCCGGCGGCCGCCGTGGTTGACTTCGGGTCATCTCGATCAGGCGTTGTCGGACGCCACCTCAATACGCCGCAGATGATCGCAGCGCTGCATGGCCTGCGAGGCGCGGCCGTCTCCGGCGAGGAGCAGCGTGGCGAGTTTGCCGCATCGCTCCGCCTCGTCGGATTCCTTTCCGAGAGCGCGGAAGCGTGGAAGGGCCGCAAGCAGCAGGCCAGCGGCGTCGATGCGAAGCAGATCGACCGCCTGATCGCGGACCGCGCTGCGGCGCGTGCGCGCAAGGATTTCAAGGGAGTTCGGACCGCATCCGCGACGAACTGGCCGCGATGGGGATTGCCATCAAGGATGGCAAGGATGCCGATGGAAAGCCGGTGACCACATGGGAGATCGCGTGATGAGCAAGCCCGATACGCCGTTCCCGCGACATTGGCTCTATTATATCGCGATCAAGATCCTGCTGCTTGCCGGCGCGGTGGCGCTGGTCCTGAAGCTTTACGGCATGTGGTGACGACGAAGATGGGACAAGCCCTGCCCAAACCCGCGCTGCGGCCGATGCTGGCCGAAGACACGCCGATGCTGGCGGCAATCTTTGCTGCCGCCATTCAGGAACTGACCGGCGAGGATTACAGTGAGGCGCAACAGGAAGCCTGGGTTCAGGCTGCCGAGGATGAAGAGGCGTTCGGCAAGCGGCTGGCGGGGCAGCTCACCTTGATCGCGACCATCCAGAGCGCGCCGGTCGGCTTCGCCTCACTGAAGGGCGCTGACCATATCGACATGCTTTATGTGCACCCGAGCGTGGCCGGGCAGGGGGTTGCCACCATGCTGGTCGACGCGCTGGAAAAGCTGGCGGGCGCCCGCGGGGCCAAGGCGCTGACGGTTGACGCCAGCGACACCGCCGAGCCGCTGTTCAGGAAGCGCGGCTATGTGCCCAAGCAGCGCAACACCGTCACACTCAATGGCGAATGGCTCGCCAACACCACGATGCAGAAGACGCTGGCCGATAGCGCAGCGCCAGGAGCGCCGACATGAGTCGCGAACGCCTTTTTCTGTTCGATACCACACTGCGCGATGGCGCACAGACCAACGGCGTCGACTTCACGCTGCACGACAAGCGGATCATCGCGCAGATGCTGGATGAGCTCGGCATCGACTATGTCGAGGGCGGTTATCCCGGCGCCAATCCAACCGACACCGAATTCTTCGCCGAGAAGCCGAAGCTCGACCACGCCAGGTTCACGGCCTTCGGCATGACGCGCCGGCCGGGCCGCTCGGCGTCGAACGATCCCGGGCTCGCGGCGCTGATCGAGGCGAAGGCCGATGCAATCTGCTTCGTCGCCAAGGCCTCGGCCTACCAGGTTCGCGTCGCGCTGGAGACCACCAACGAGGAAAACCTCGCCTCGATCCGCGACAGTGTCGGTGCGGCGAAGGCGGCAGGCCGCGAGGTGATGGTCGATTGCGAGCACTTCTTCGACGGCTACAAGGAGGACCGTGACTTCGCGCTGGCCTGCGCGAAAGCCGCCTACGAGTCCGGCGCACGCTGGGTGGTGTTGTGCGACACCAACGGCGGCACCATGCCGCATGAAGTGGAAGCCATCGTCGCCGATGTCACGAAGCACATCCCGGGCGGCAATGTCGGCATCCACGCCCATAACGACACCGAGCAGGCGGTTGCCAATTCGCTGGCCGCGGTGCGGGCCGGCGCGCGCCAGATCCAGGGCACGTTGAACGGGCTCGGCGAGCGCTGCGGCAACGCCAATCTGTGCTCGCTGATCCCGACGCTGCGCCTGAAGAACGAATTTTCCGACGCCTTCGAGATCGGCGTCACCGACGACAAGATGGCGACGCTGACGAAGGTGTCGCGGACGCTCGACGATATGCTCAACCGTGCGCCCAACCGCCACGCTGCTTATGTCGGCGAAAGCGCCTTCGTGACCAAGACCGGCATTCATGCCTCCGCGGTCATGAAGGACCCGCACACCTACGAGCATGTGCTGCCCGAATCCGTCGGCAATCACCGCAAGGTGCTGGTGTCCGATCAGGCCGGGCGGTCCAACGTGATGGCCGAGCTCGATCGTGCCGGTATCGCCTACGAGAAAAGCGATCCGAAGCTGGCGCGGCTGGTCGAGGAGCTGAAGGAGAGGGAGGCGGCAGGCTACGCCTACGAATCCGCCAACGCCTCGTTCGACCTGCTGGCGCGACGCACGCTCGGCCGGGTGCCGGAGTATTTCCGGGTCGAGCAGTTCGATGTCAATGTCGAGCAGCGCTACAACGCCAACGGCCAGCGCGTCACGGTCGCGCTCGCCGTCGTCAAGGTCGATGTCGCCGGCGAGCGGCTGATCTCGGCGGCGGAGGGCAACGGCCCGGTCAACGCGCTCGACGTCGCGCTGCGCAAGGACCTCGGCAAGTACCAGAAATTCATCGAGGGACTGAAGCTGATCGATTACCGCGTGCGTATCCTCAATGGCGGTACGGAAGCGGTGACGCGGGTGCTGATCGAGAGCGAGGACGAGAACGGCGAGAGCTGGACCACGGTCGGCGTATCGCCCAACATCATCGACGCCTCGTTTCAGGCGCTGATGGATTCGGTGATCTACAAGCTGGTGAAATCAGGCGCGCCGGCGTGAGCGGCGTCATTGCGAGCCAACGGGTCGCGCGAATGCGCGCCCGATGACAGGCTCCGTGAAGCAATCCATCGCGCGGCAGACATAGTATGGATTGCTTCGTCGCGAGCGCTCCTCGCAATGACGGGGAGAGAGCTGGGACCATTCCATGATCGACCACATCTCCGTCGGCGTCAGTGACCTCGAACGAGCCGCCCGCTTCTATGAGGCGACCCTCGAACCGCTCGGCCTCTCGCGTCTTGTCACGCGCCCCGCCACCATCGGCTTCGGAAAAGCCTATCCGGAACTCTGGATCAATCTTCGCGCCGGCATGGCACCGGTCGCGCCGGAAAGTGGCACCCACATCTGCCTGCGCGCGAAATCAGCCGGCGAAGTCGACGCGTTTCACGCCGCCGCGCTTGGCGAGGGCGGCAAGTCCGACGGAGCGCCGGGAATTCGGCCGCACGATCGCGTAAGATACTACGCCGCTTTCGTCATCGATCCCGATGGCAACCGCATTGAGGCCGTGACGTTTCCGGGCGGCTGACGATCTAAAGCTTCCGCACCAGTTCCGGCGCCATCTCTCTGGTGCCTTCGGGCGCGCGGGCAGCAGCGGCGCGCAGGCGCGGCAGGATGTCCTCGACCCGCTCGGCCTTGAGGATATCGATGTTCAGTGACGGGCGGATGAACTCGGTCTCGCGCATATGCGCCAGCAGCGCGATCAGCGGCTCCCAGAAACCGTCGATATTGGCGAGCAGCACCGGCTTGGCGTGCCGGCCGAGTTGCTGCCAGGTCATCTGTTCGACCAGTTCCTCCAGCGTGCCGATGCCGCCGGGAAGCGCCACGAAGGCGTCGGAGTGCTCGAACATCAGCCGCTTGCGTTCGTGCATGTCGGGCGTGACGATCATCTCCTGGACGCGCGTCAGCGCATGCTCGCGTGATCTCAGGAAGTCAGGGATGATGCCGGTAACCGCGCCGCCGTGATCCAGCGCAGACTTGGCGACCGCGCCCATCAGTCCGACCGAGCCGCCGCCATAGACCAGCCGCACGTTGTTCTCGGCGAAAGTCTTGCCGAGGGCGTGCGCTGCCTCGATGAAGCGGGGATTGGAGCCGGGGCCGGAGCCGCAATAGACGCAAACAGTGTTGATTTGATTCATGATCCCCATGTGGCACTGCAACCATGAAACCTCAAGTCTGGCCGCTTTCGCGTTCGCAGCAGAAATAGGCCCGAAAACCCACCCAACGAGGGAAAGATTTATCTTTCAAGGCTGTACGCGACAGTTAAACGCTCTATATGACGGGACAAATGCAGATTGCCAAATGTTCCCTGAAGGCGACTCGTGCGCCACTCTGTTTTGGGCGCCGCGCCGATGGCTGATTCTGATTCGCATCCATCGGCCGCCACGCCCGGCACCATCCAGTCTTCCGCCGAAAAGGCGACCTTGATCGGGACGCTGGTGCATCTGTGGCCCTTCATCTGGCCGGGCGATCGCGCCGATCTGAAGATGCGTGTCGTCTGGGCGATGGTGCTGCTGCTGCTCGCCAAGCTCGCGACGCTGACGGTGCCGTTCACCTTCAAATGGGCGATCGATGCGCTCAACGGCACGGGTTCCGCGCCGGTCGAGGCGTCGAACTGGACGCTGTGGCTGATCGCGTCGCCGCTGTTGATGACCGCAAGCTATGGCGCGGTTCGGGTGCTGATGGCGGTGCTGACGCAGTGGCGCGACGGCATCTTCGCCCGCGTGGCGATGCACGCGGTGCGCAAGCTCGCCTACATCACTTTCGTCCACATGCACGAATTGTCGCTGCGCTTTCACCTGGAGCGCAAGACCGGCGGCCTGACCCGGGTGCTGGAACGCGGCCGTTCCGGCATCGAAGTGATCGTGCGGATGGTGATCCTGCAATTGATCCCGACGATCGTCGAGGTGTCGCTGCTGATGGCGGTGCTGCTGTGGCAGTTCGACTGGCGCTACGTGCTGGTCACCGCGATCACCGTCGTGATCTACATGTACTACACCTATATCGCGACCGAATGGCGGATCGAGATCCGCCGCAAGATGAACGATTCCGACACCGAGGCGAACACCAAGGCGATCGACTCGCTGCTGAACTACGAGACGGTGAAGTATTTCAGCTCGGAGCAGCGCGAGGCAGCGCGCTACGACCGTTCGGTGGAGCGCTACGAGCACAACAGCGTCAAGACCTACACGTCACTGGCGGTGCTCAATACCGGGCAGGCCGTCATCTTCACCATCGGTCTCACCGCCACCATGCTGATGTGCGCGATCGGCGTGCGCAACGGCACCAACACCGTCGGCGATTTCGTCATGGTCAATGCCATGATGATCCAGCTCTACCAGCCGCTGAACTTCATGGGCATGGTCTATCGCGAGATCAAGCAGGCGATCATCGACATCGAGAAGATGTTCAGCGTGCTGTCGCGCGATCCCGAGATCAAGGATGAGCCCGGTGCTGCGCCGCTGGTGGTGAGTTCGGGGCATCTGCGCTTCGAGGATGTCCGCTTTTCCTATGATCCCGAACGGCCGATCCTGAAGGGCCTGAGCTTCGAGGTGCCGCCCGGCAAGACGGTCGCGATCGTGGGGCCCTCGGGCGCCGGCAAGTCGACGATCTCGCGGCTGTTGTTCCGTCTCTACGACGTCTCCAGCGGCGCCATCCTGATCGACGGCCAGGACATCCGGAAGGTCACGCAGGCCAGCCTGCGCGCCTCGATCGGCATGGTGCCGCAGGATACCGTCCTGTTCAACGACACCATCCGCTACAACATCCGCTACGGCCGCTGGGACGCCAGCGACGCCGAAGTGGAGGCGGCGGCACAACTGGCGCAGATCGACAGCTTCATCCGGAACTCGCCGAAAGGGTATGAAACCCAGGTCGGCGAGCGCGGCCTGAAACTGTCCGGCGGCGAGAAGCAGCGCGTGGCGATCGCCCGCACCGTGCTCAAGGCGCCGCCGATCCTGGTGCTGGACGAAGCGACGTCGGCGCTCGACAGCCACACCGAGCACGAAATCCAGGAAGCGCTGGAGCGCGTTTCGCGCGGCCGCACCTCGCTGGTGATCGCGCACCGGCTCTCCACCATCGTCGGCGCCGATGAAATTATCGTGCTGGATCAAGGGCGCATTGCCGAGCGCGGCACCCATGCCCGGCTTTTGGCTTCCGGCGGACTTTATGCCAGTATGTGGAACAGGCAGCGTGAAGCGGAGGAGGCGCGGGAGAAGCTCGCGCAGGTCGCCGACGACAACGAGGCGCCGAACCGCGCTCCGCCACCCGTCGACGATCCCTTGAACGATCCGCCGCGCGGCCCCTTGAATGATCCCTTGGCAACCGCCGCGGAATAATCCAGATACAGCGCCTCCCGAAACGGGATGTCGTAAACAGTGAGCCTCGATGTCGATTGCGAACTCCATCCGCGCGCAGATCCCGCCGATCCATCGCGAGGGTTATCCGTTCATCGGCGGCTTTGCGCTGGTCAGCCTGATCCTGTTCTGGATCTGGACGCCGTTGGGCTGGATCGGCACCTTGCTCACCGTCTGGTGCGCGCTGTTCTTCCGTGATCCCGTCCGCGTCACGCCGGTGCGGGACGGCATCGTGGTGTCGCCCGCCGACGGCCGCGTCTCGATGATCGCGCAGGTGCTGCCGCCGGCCGAACTCGGGCTCGGCGACCGGCCGCTGCCGCGCATCTCGATCTTCATGAGCGTGTTCAACTGCCACGTGAACCGCAGCCCGGTGACAGGCCGCATCGATCGGATCGCCTACCGGCCCGGTGCGTTCATCAACGCCGAACTCGACAAGGCGAGCGAGGACAACGAGCGCAATTCGCTGGTGATATCCACGACCAACGGGCGGATCGGCGTGGTGCAGATCGCGGGCCTGGTGGCGCGGCGGATTGTCTCATTCGTGCGCGAGGGCCAGTCGATCGGCGCCGGCGAGCGGTTCGGCCTGATCCGCTTCGGCTCACGGCTGGACGTCTATTTGCCGGAGGGCTCGAGATCGCTGGTTTCCGAGGGCCAGACCGCGATTGCAGGCGAGACGATTCTGGCCGATTTCGGCTCGAGCGAGCAGGGCCGGACCTTTCGCGCCGATTAACCATCGGATGCGTGATCCGCTTGTCCCCGGCGGCCAATGGCGGAACGGGGCGGTGCTTGCTATATAATGGCGATCATGTCGCCATTTGATCCCAGATATCCTGAAATGCGCCGCCGCCGGTTTCGCCCGATCCCGGTGCGCATGCTGGTGCCCAACGTCATCACCCTGCTGGCCATCTGCGCCGGGCTGACGGCGATCCGGCTGTCGATGGAAGGGCGGATGGAGCTTGCCGTCGCCGCCATCGTGTTCGCGGCGGTGCTCGACGGCGTCGACGGCCGCATTGCGCGCATGATCAAGGGACAATCGAAATTCGGCGCCGAGCTCGACAGCCTCGCGGACTTCGTCAATTTCGGCGTGGCGCCTGGCCTGATGCTGTATTTCTGGCAGTTGCACGACCTGAACAATGGCGGCTGGATAGCCGCGATGGTGTTTGCGATTTCCGGCGGCCTGCGGCTGGCGCGTTTCAACGCCTCGATCGACGATCCCAACAAGCCGGCCTTTGCGGCCAACTATTTCACCGGCGTGCCGGCGCCGGCCGGCGCCATCCTGGCGATGCTGCCGTTCTATCTGGCTTTTCTCGGCGTCCCCAAGCCGCCCGCGATGTTGACCGCGGCCTACACGCTGCTGATCGCGTTCCTGATGGTGTCGCGCCTTCCGGTGTTTTCCGGCAAGACGGTGAAAATGCGCGTGCCGCCGGAGCTGGTGCTGCCGGTGTTCGTCTCGGTGGTGTTCTTCGTCGCGATGTTGATCGGCTACCCCTGGCACATCCTGTCGATCGGCTCGGTGCTCTATCTCATGAGCCTGCCGTGGGGCTGGAAGTCCTATCGCGAACACGAGCGCAAGGCGGCCGCCATGGCGACGCCGGATGCGACGGCCGATGCTGCAGCGCCGTCCGCGACAGCGCCGGGATTCTCACCGACACCGAGCGACACCGAGGACGAGCGGCCGGCCCGGCTCAACTAGAGGGTTGTTCAGACGTGTTTTCCTGACGCGAACCGGTGGCACCCCGCATCACGTGCGGGGCAGGCTCTGTCCTCGAAACCGCTACGGAAGCGCCAATTCCGATCTACCTGCCATGAGCCGCCGCCGGGTTGGGTTCGCCCCCAATCTCGGCTATACGGCTAGTCGACGCACGGCTTTGCAGAAACAGCCGGCCCGAAAAAAGATCAGGAGAAAACGCCGTGAACAAAGCCGTTACCGCCCCGCTGCCTGCTTCCGTCCTCGAAGCGCTGGCGCGCTACGACACCCCCACCATCTGCAACGCGATGGAGATCGTGGCGCCGGAGCGCCGCCTGATCGGCTACACCACCAAGCCGCTGGTCTGCCCGTTTCCCGATCTGCCGCCGATCGTCGGCTACGCCCGCACGGTGACGATCCGCTCGGTGCTCAAGTCCACCCTTCCGGCCGATGAACAGGCCAGGCGCCGCATCGCCTATTACGAATATGTCGGCACCGGCTTCGGCCCGCGCATCACCGTGATCCAGGATATCGACGGCGCCGATGTCGGCTACGGCGCGTTCTGGGGCGAGGTGCAGAGCAACGTGCACAAGGCGCTCGGCTGCCTCGGTGTCATCACCGACGGCTCGATCCGCGACATCCCGCAATGGGCGCCGGGCTTCCAGGCGCTGGCCGGCTCGATCGGCCCGTCGCATGCCTGGGTGCATGCGGAAAGCTTCGGTGGCGAGGTCCGCGTCGCCGGCATGACCGTGCATTCCGATGATCTGATCCACGCCGACCAGCATGGCGCCATCGTGATCCCGACCGACATCGCGGCGAAGATTCCGGAAGCCGCCGAACTGTGCGGCCGGCGCGAGACGCCGATCCTGGAGATCGCCCGCAGCCCGGACTTCACGCTCGAAAAGCTGAAGGCGGCGCTGAAGCGCTCGGCGGAGATCCACTGACAAAACGTTCGAAGATTCTCAACAACGGCGGGGGACACGTCATGCGAGGGTTCTGGTCGGCACTGTCCTTGTTGATCCTGGTTGGCGTCACTGGCGCACAGGCGCAGACCTATCCTTCCCGACCGATCACGCTGGTCGTTCCTTTCCCGCCGGGTGGATCGACCGATGCCGCCGCCCGGATCATGGCGGAGCGCATGCGCGTCCCGCTCGGGCAATCCATCGTGATCGAGAATGTCGGCGGCGCTGGCGGCAGCATCGGCGTCGGCCGCGTCGCGCGCGCGGCGCCTGATGGCTACACCTTCGACATCGGGCAATGGGATACCCATGTCGGCAGCATCATCTACAAGCTCGATTATGATCTCGAGAAAGACTTCGAACCGATCGCGCTGGTTTCGAACAATCCCCAGCTCATGGTCGCCAAGAACGACCTTCCGGCCCGCACGCTTGGCGAGCTGGTGACGTGGATGAAGGCGAACCCCGGCAAGATCAATTTCGTCAACCAGAACGCGGCGGCGAACGTCACCGGCGTGCTGTTCGAAAACCTGACCAAGCAGAAGGTGCAATTCATTCCCTATCGCGGCGCGGGCCCTGCGATGACCGACCTGATCTCCGGAACGGTGGATTTACTGGTGGTGCAGGGCGCCGTGGCGCTGCCGCAGATCCGTGCCGGCAAGATCAAGGCGCTCGCCAATCTGTCGCCGACGCGTTCGGCCTCGATGCCGGATATTCCGACCGCGGACGAAACCGGCGTGCCCGGACTTTACATGTCGGGCTGGTTCGGATTCTGGGCGCCGAAGGGAACGCCAAAGGACGTCATCGCCAAACTCAATGCGGCAACCGTCGAGGCGCTGGGCGATCCGGCGATCCAGAAGCGGTTTACGGAGCTGGGGCTGGATGTCGCGCCCCGCGCGCAGCAGACGCCGGAGGGACTGGCCGCGTTCCAGAAGGCCGAGATCGCCAAATGGTGGCCGATCATCAAGGACGCCGGCATCGGCGTGCAGGCGCAATAGTCCAGCAAGCCCGATCGATCCAAATCCATCGGCGCTTGCGGCAGGATTGCCGTTCCGCAATGTGTTTCGAAACATTCATTCCGCGGCCAGCATGCGGTAATGCGTGAGGTCGCATGGTCCGTCCCATAACGGCGCGCAAACGCGCGCTGACTTTATGGAGATTGGTTGATGACGGGCCGTCAAATTGATTCTGGTAGTTCAACGCTGCGTTCCTCGCGTCGATCGTCGCTGCTCTCGACGCGGAAGTTCGCGTTGATGGCGTCCGTCGTCGCTGGCCTCGGTGTGGCCGCTTACGGCGTTGGTCCCTCGCATGGCATCGATATTTTCAGCACCGCCGCGCAGGCGCAGGTCGCGAAGCCGGTTGTCGGCGCGGAAGCGCCCGCGGGCTTTGCCGACATGGTCGAGCGCGTGAAGCCGTCGGTCATCTCGGTCAAGGTCACGATGAAGGACAAGGTGGCCGACGCCAGCAGCAAGAGCGACGACGATGAACAGGGCTCGCCGATGGAGCGCTTCTTCCGTCGCTTCGGCGAATCCGACGGCATGCCGCAGAAGCCTGGCCGTGAAGGCCGTCGTGGCGCGATGGGGCAGGGCTCCGGCTTCTTCATTTCAGCCGACGGTTATGCCGTGACCAACAACCATGTGGTCGACGGTGCAGAGAAGGTCGAAGTGACGACCGATGCAGGCAAGACCTTCGTGGCGAAGGTCATCGGCACCGACCCGCGCACCGACCTCGCTCTCATCAAGGTCGACGGCGGCCCGGACTTTCCGTTCGCCAAGCTCTCCGACGGCAAGGCGCGGATCGGCGACTGGGTGCTCGCGGTAGGTAATCCCTTTGGCCTCGGCGGCACCGTGACGGCCGGCATCGTGTCCGCAAGGGGCCGCGATATCGGCAGCGGTCCGTATGACGATTTCCTTCAGATCGACGCGCCGGTCAACAAGGGCAATTCGGGCGGTCCGACCTTCAACATGCAGGGTGAAGTCGTCGGTGTGAACACCGCGATCTTCTCGCCGTCCGGCGGCAGTGTCGGCATCGCCTTCGCCATCCCGGCGCCGACGGTGACCAGTGTGATCGCTCAGCTCAAGTCGAACGGAACCGTCAGCCGCGGCTGGATCGGCGTGCAGGTTCAGCCGGTGACGCAGGATATCGCCGACAGCCTCGGGCTGAAGCAGGCAGAGGGCGCGCTGGTCGCCGATCCGCAGAAGGGTGGCCCCGCTGTCAAGGCCGGCATCGCTTCCGGTGACGTCATCACCGCCGTCAACGGCAAGTCGGTCAAGGATTCGCGGGAACTCGCCCGGGTCATCGGCGGCTTCGCGCCGGGCACCGCCATCAAGCTCGACGTGTTTCGCAACGGGAAGAGCAAGGTCGTCAGCCTGACGCTCGACCAGTTGCCCAACACCCAGGAGGCGAAAGCCGACACCGATCGCGATGGCCAGACCCGCGGCAAGGACGTGCCGCAACTGGGCGTGACGGTGGCGACGCCCGACAAGGGCGAGGCTGCCGGCACCAAGGGTGTCGTCGTCACGAAGGTCGATCCGAAGGGCGCTGCGGCGGACCGCGGCCTCAAGAAGGGTGACGTCATTCTGGAGGTTGCCGGAAAGAGCGTGGCTAATCCGGATGAGGTTCGCGACGCAGTCGAAGCCGCGCGAACCGACAAGAAGAGCAGCGTGCTGATGCGTCTGCGTTCTGGCGATGCGTCCCGCTATGTCGCGGTGCCGATCGCAAACGGATAAATCAATCGATTGGCGGTGGCTGCCAAGGCCACCGCCGATCTCATTCGGATCATCCCGATGAAGCCGATCACAGCCGGCGAATACGACGGGAATTCACCAGAGCGTTCATGCGGCTCGCTTGCATGGACGCATAACTGGCACCTCTGGAAGGTCATCGTGCCGCGACGATCCATCACCGGCCGGCTGGTGTGGGGCACGGTGTGGCGCCGTATCCAGGGACGTCATTGGGTCTACAAGAAGTTTACCGAATACCCGAACGATGGCGGCGCCTGAGCAAAGTGCTTTCGAAAGAATGGAATCAGGCTGTCCATTCGCGCCCGGTCAGAGTGAGTCCGTCCCGCGGATAGAGAGCGCGTTGCTGTAGCCGGGATTTGCAGGCCATGCGGCCGGGTTCGGCGCTTCTTTCTGATATCGCCGATACAGCACCCCAAACCACAGCAGGAGAGCCGAAAAGGCAAAGGGAACGTGGCTTCCGGCGGTGATAAGCTGTGCGTAGGGCGAGACCAGCAGCGCTGTTATCGAGACCAGTTCCGTTCCGTCCAACCCCTCACGCCAGCTCCGTGCCAGCAGCGGGATAATGGATAGGATCAGCAGCGGCGTGTCATAAGAGAATGAGTACGGCGTTGCCAGCAACGTCCCTGCGGCAAGCAGCGCCAATCGAAGATCGAGCCTGCCATCTTCTTCCCGGCGTTCCCGCTTGTGTGACCAGAAAACCTGGACGATCACGGTCACGACCGCAACGCTGATGACGACCTGCAGGGAGGCAGCGAGCGCAGCCGGCATTCCGGTTCCGTGCAACGACACGTAGGGGCCGACGAAGAGTTGCTGGACCTGGTCGTACCCCCTGCCAACGAGATGGCCGTACAACTGGGTCATGCGCAGGTAGTCTGTCCAGATGGCGGCGCCAAGCCATACCGTCGAGAGCACAATCAACGAGAGTATGGTTGCTGCCGCTGCCGCGACGATGCGCCACTGACCGGATGCGAGCAGCGCGAAGGGAATCAAAAGCCCCAATTGCGGCTTGATCGCCAGCAGACCGATACAAATTCCCGCCATGACTGGACGCGTTGGCCAGAAATACGCCGCTGCCAGGAAGAACACGGCAGTGAGCGCGCCCGTCTGTCCGCTGAACAGATTGGCGCTGAGAAAGGGCAGCGAGAACGCGATCAGCACGGCGTAAGCCTGCACGCGCGGCCAGTGTTTCTCGCGATCCCCCAGGCCGGAGCGTTTCGCCAACAAGACGACCAGTACAAGATAGAAAATCAGGGGAACTAGCGACCACGCAAGAACCGCCTCATTGTAGGTCGCATCGCCCAGCAGCCACAAGCCGAACAGCGTGAACGGCGGATAGACGAACCACGAGATGACGTCGGTCGTATTCGTTGACAGGATTTTTTGCCACGTGTCGGGATCATAGATGGCGGCGATGTCGCCATGCCGCACGCGATGCGCCGCATTCCAGAAGCAGATGAAGTCGCCGCCGAAGCGCGAGCCTTCCGACAATTCACGGAAATACAGCATCAGATTGACGCTGGCCTGCGTCGCGAGGCACATCGCAATCAATAGCAGTAAAGTCTTCTGCAACCTGGTCATGACGGGAGTTTAGGTGGGCTACCTTATCGGGAGCCTAAGAAGCAGCCCGGTGGTGCCGCAATGGTGCGCCAATGTCTTCCCGAGTCATTGTTTCAATGATCATTTTTGGCGCCGTGAGGGGTTGGATGCCGCGGTACCCGGCCGGCCGTTCAGTCCATTTTTAATCATTTGTTATGCCTACCGAATTCGGTAACGCGTCTTTAATGGCCGAGTCGTAGGGTCCATGAGCGCGGCTCAGCATAGGCGCCGCGACCGTCCAGGATGGACGGTAGTCCGCGTGCGCGTCGGAGTGCAGAATGGATATCACCACGCTCGTCGGCCTGATTGCCGGCATCATCGTACTGTCGACGCTGATCCTGATGGGCGGTGACTTCCGGATGTTCTACGACATCCATGCCGTCATCATCATCTTCGGCGGTTCGACCGCGGCGACGCTGATTCGTTTTCCGCTCAGCGCCATCCTGCACGGCCTGCCGCTGGGTGCGAAATTCGCCTTCACCATGAGCCGGCTCTCGGCGCGCGACCTGGTCGACGAACTGGCCCGCATCGCCGAAATCGCCCGCAAGCAGGGTCCGGTAGGCCTTGAAAAGGTCGAGACCGACGAGCCGTTCCTCGCGAAGGGAATCCGCTATGTCGCCGACGGCTACGACCTCGAATTCATCCGCGACAATCTCGAGCGTGATCGCGACAACTTCCTGATGCACCTGAACGAGGGCTCGAAGATCTATCGGGCCATCGGCGATTGCGCGCCGGCGTTCGGCATGATCGGCACCTTGCTCGGCATGGTGCAGATGTTCTCGAACATGTCGGATCCCTCCAAGCTCGGCCCGTTCATGGCGGTGGCGCTGCTGGCGACGCTTTATGGCGCGCTCGTCGCCAACCTGATCTGTCTGCCGATCGCAGACAAGCTGCATGGCAAGCTGATCGACGAGGAGACCAACCGTACGCTGATCATCGATGGCATCCTGATGATCCGCGATTCCAAGAGCCCGGCGCTGGTGCGCGAAATGCTGCTGGCCTACCTGCCCGAAAAGCATCGCCACGAAGAGGGCGAACTGGCGCCCGCCTGATCGGCTGTGGCATCCAGGCGCGGGACATAGAGCATGGCCAAGAAAAAACGCGAAGAGGCACACGGCGGTCACGGCTGGTTCGTGACCTTTGCCGATCTGATGGCGTTGCTGCTGTCGTTCTTCGTGATGCTGGTCGCGTTCTCCACCCAGGATTCGGCCAAGTTGAAGATCGTCGCGGGCTCGATGCGCGATGCTTTCGGCACGCAGAACAGCGTGCGCTACTCCGGCATCATCGAATCCGACGGCTTGCCGACGCGGCCGAAGCTGAAGAATGTCGAGCATATTTCGCCGGAGGATTCGTCCGAGAATCCGACCCCTGATGACAAGGACAACAGCCGGGAAAGCGGCGCACGGCTGAAGGTCGATCGCGAGTTCGCGCTTGCCTCGGCCTCGCTGCGCCAGGCGCTGCAGGACATGCCGGAACTGACCGAGATGTCCAAGCACATCATGTTCGAGGAGACCAAAGAGGGACTCAATCTCGAAATCGTCGACCAGGATGGCCGCTCGATGTTCGCCGACGGCTCCAAGGTGCCGTACGACCGCACGCGCCGCCTGATCCAGAAACTCGCGGTGCCGCTCAAGGCGACGCCGCTGCGCGTCAATATCGTCGGCCACACCTCTGCCGGGTTCGTTCCGGGGCGCGGCGATTACGGCGCCTTCGATCTGTCGGCCGATCGCGCCAACGTGGTGCGCCAGATCCTCGAGCGGGAAGGTCTGCCGCCGTCCCACATCTTCGCCGTCGGCGGCAGGGCGGATAGCCAGCCGCTGTTTCCCGACGATCCCACGCTGCCTGCCAACCGTCGCGTGACCATCACGCTGATGCGCGAAGCGCCACCGCTGCCGCCTGACCTCAAGCCGTAACATTACGGGACTACTATATTACCGGCATTGATGCTGTGGTGAATACCTGCTTTGCGGGAGCTTCGCGTCGTGGACGGTGCTATGCTTGATTGACAGGCAACGCGGAAGGGCCGATAGCCCGCCGGATCAAATCAATCGCAAGAGCGTTCTTCTGCGTCATGACTGTCAGCGCTACATCCACCGAATCCGGCGAGGGGCAGGTCAGCACCTCGGGCTTTTGGGCCCTGACGCTAGGCAGCATCGGCGTGGTGTTCGGGGATATCGGCACCTCGCCACTGTATGCGTTTCGCGAAGCCGTCACGCACGCGGCGAACGGCGAGGAAGTATCGCGCGCCATCGTGCTCGGTGTGCTTTCGCTGATCCTCTGGTCGCTGTTCATCGTCGTCACCGCCAAATATGTCTTGCTGCTGTTGCGCGCCGACAACAACGGCGAGGGCGGCACGCTCTCGCTGATGGCGCTGGGGCAGCGGGCGCTGGGCCGCCGGAGCTGGGTGTTGCTGGCGCTCGGCGTGGTCGGCGCTTCGATGTTCATCGGCGATTCCATGATCACGCCGGCGATTTCGGTGTTGTCAGCGGTCGAAGGACTGAAACTCGTCACGCCGGCGCTGACCCACTACGTGGTGCCGTTGACGATTTTCATCCTGGTTGTGCTGTTTTCGGTGCAAAGCAGCGGCACGGCGCGCGTCGCTTCGGCCTTTGGACCGGTCATGCTGATCTGGTTCATAACGCTTGCGGTACTGGGCCTTATCCATATCAGCGACGATCCAACGGTTCTGCTGGCGATCAATCCTTACTATGCGATCCAGTTCATGCTCTCGCACGGCGTGATCGGACTGGTGACGATGGGTCTGGTGTTCCTCGCCGTGACGGGCGGCGAGGCGCTCTACGCGGATCTCGGTCATTTCGGGCGCAAGCCGATCCAGACTGGCTGGTTCTATTTCGTGATGCCGGCGCTCCTGATCAATTATTTCGGGCAGGGTGCGCTGGTGCTGTCCGATCCCGGCGCGATCGAGAATCCGTTCTATCGGCTGGTCCCCGAAGTCCTGTTGTTGCCGATGGTGGTGCTGGCGACGGCTGCGACCGTGATCGCGAGCCAGGCGGTAATCACCGGCGCCTTTTCGCTGATCGCCCAGGCGGTGCAGCTCGGCCTGCTGCCACGTTTCGAGGTGCGCTACACCTCGGAGACCCACGCCGGCCAGATCTACCTGCCACGCGTCAACCGGCTGCTGCTGATCGGCGTGGTGCTGCTGGTGTTGTTGTTCCGCACCTCGAGCGGTCTCGCGTCGGCCTACGGCATCGCCGTTTCCACGACCATGGTCGTCGACGGCATCATGGGCTTTGTGGTGATCTGGAAATTGTGGAACTGGCGCGCGGCGACGGCCGCGGCCGTGATCCTGCCTTTGGTCGTCGTCGACATGAGCTTCTTTGCTGCGAACCTGTTGAAGCTGTTGGACGGCGCCTGGGTGCCGCTGCTGTTCGGCATCGCGGTCGCTGTCATGATCTGGACGTGGCGCCGCGGCGCCGCCATCCTGGTCGTCAAGACGCGGCGTATCGAGGTGCCGCTGGCCGACCTGGTCAAGAGCCTGGAGAAACGTCCGCCGCATATCGTCAAGGGGACTGCGGTGTTCCTGACCTCCGATCCAGCGTTCGTGCCGACGGCGCTGATGCATAATCTGAAGCACAACAAGGTGCTCCACGAACACAATGTGATCCTGACCATCGAAACCGCGCAGACGCCGCGCGTCGATCTGGCCGAGCGCGTCAAGATGGAAACCATCAGCGAGAAGTTCTCCACCGTCCGGCTGCGGTTCGGCTTCATGGAGTCGCCGAACGTGCCCAAGGCGCTGGTCATCGCGCGCAAGCTAGGCTGGCAGTTCGACATCATGGCGACGTCGTTCTTCGTGTCGCGGCGTTCGCTCAAGCCATCGGCGCAGTCGGGCATGCCGCTGTGGCAGGATCACCTGTTCATCGCGATGAGCCGCTCCGCCAACGACGCCACCGACTATTTCCAGATCCCCACCGGGCGGGTGGTGGAAGTCGGCACCCAGGTCACGATCTAAAGCTCACGATCTAGCGTTCGCGCGAAGAAATTGCTCCAAAACGATGGTTTGTCAGGACGTTTGCGCCCTTCGCAGCGCTTGATTTTCGTCCCGCGAGGGGCGACTTTGGCGCCCGCGCGGCGGGCTGATCGGAGTCCTTCGCAGGCCGTTCTCGGGAGGGTATGCGTGGCGAGCCATCAGGTGCACGATTTGACGCCGGAAGACGTGGCGAAGGGGATGGCGGAGGGCCGCTATCTTTTGGTTGACGTCCGCGAGCCGAACGAAGTCGCGGTGGAAGCCTATCCGGGCGGCGTGGTCGTTCCGCTGCAGTCGTTCGACCCGGCGGCCATTCCCGATCCCAAGGGCAAGCAGGTGGTGTTTGCCTGCCGCTCCGGCAAGCGCTCGGTGACGGCGTCACTGGCGGCGCAGGCGGCTGGTCTGCCCTATGACAAACATCTGGCCGGCGGCATCCTGGCGTGGAAGGCCGCGGGATTGCAGACCAAGGCCGGCGGCTGATCTCCACCATGACCTCCATGAACAAGGTCTTTGCCGACCTTCCCGTCACCGTGTTCGAGGCGATGTCGCAGGCTGCCCGCGACAACAACGCCATCAACCTCGGCCAGGGCTTTCCCGACGATCCCGGCCCGGAGGACATCCGCCGCGCCGCGGCGGACGCGACGGTGAACGGCTACAACCAGTATCCGTCGATGATGGGCATTCCGGAACTGCGGACCGCGATCGCCGAGCATTATGGCCGCTGGCACAAGCTCAGCCTCGATCCCATGACCGAGGTGATGGTGACCTCGGGCGGCACCGAGGCGCTGACGGCTTCCATCCTTGCCGTCGTCGAACCCGGCGACGAGGTTGTCTGCTTCCAGCCGGTCTATGACAGCTACCTGCCGATCATCCGCCAGGCCGGCGGCATTCCGCGCCTGCTGCGGCTCGAACCGCCGGGCTGGCGGCTGACCGAGGAGATGCTGGCCAGCGTCTTCAACCACAAGACCAAGGCGGTGCTGTTCAACAATCCGCTCAACCCGGCCGCCGTCGTCTATCCACGCGAGGACCTCGAATTGCTGGCGCGGTTCTGCCAGCAGTTCGACGCCATCGCGATCTGTGACGAGGTCTGGGAGCATGTGGTTTTCGACGGCCGCGAGCATATCCCGCTGATCACCATCCCCGGCATGCGCGACCGCACCATCAAGGTCGGCAGCGCCGGCAAGATCTTCTCGCTGACCGGATGGAAGATCGGCTTCGTCTGCGCCGCGCCGCCGCTGCTGCGGGTCGCCGCCAAGGTGCACCAGTTCCTCACCTTCACCACGGCGCCCAATTTGCAGGCTGCCGTGGCCTACGGCCTCAACAAATCAGCCGATTATTTTTACGACATGCGCAAGGACCTGGCGCGGAGCCGGGACCGCCTGACGAAGGGATTGGAGAGCATCGGCTTTCCCGTGCTGAAATCGCAGGGCACGTATTTCCTCACCGTCGACCTGTCGCCGCTCGGGCTCAACGAGACCGATGTCGAGTTCTGCAATCGCATCGTGACCGACTACAAGGTCGCCGCGATTCCGGTGTCGGCGTTCTACGAGCAGGACGCGGTGACCTCGGTGGTGCGGTTCTGTTTTTCCAAGAAGGACGCCACGCTGGATACCGCGCTGGAGCGCCTGTCGGACGCAGTGCACGGCCGCCGCGGGAGATAGGCGATGCGCGATCGTATCCGAATCTCGCTCGGCCTGATCGGCGCGATCGCAGCGGCGCTGCCGCTCTCGCCCGCATCGGCGCAGCAGCGCACGGTGAATTTCTACAACTGGTCGAACTATATGGCGCCGGGGGTGCTGGAGGACTTCACGAAGGAGACCGGCATCAAGGTGGTCTATGACACCTTCGACGCCAACGAGACGCTGGAGACGCGGCTGCTGGCGGGCAAATCGGGCTACGACGTCGTGGTGCCCACCGGCTATTTCCTGCAGCGCCAGATCACCGCGAAGGTCTTCCTCAAGCTCGACAAGTCGAAGCTGCCCAACCTCGCCAATGCCTGGCCGGTCGTGACCAGCCAGCTCGCCGTCTACGATCCCGGCAACGAGTACGGCGCCAACTACATGTGGGGCACCACCGGCATCGGCTACAACGTCAAGACCGCGCAGAAGATTCTCGGACCTGATGCGAAGATCGATAGCTGGGACATCGTGTTCAAGCCGGAAAACCTCGCAAAGTTCAGGGATTGCGGCATCCATATGCTGGATTCCGCCGACGACATTCTGCCCGCCGCGCTGAGCTATCTCGGGATCGACCCGAACTCGACCAAACAGGCCGATCTGGAAAAGGCCGCCGATCTCGTCGGCAAGATCAGGCCCTATGTCCGCAAGTTTCACTCCTCCGAATATCTGGGCGCGCTGGCCTCGGGCGAGATTTGCTTCGTCGTCGGCTGGTCGGGCGACATCATGCAGGCGCGCAGCCGTGCAGCGGAGGCGAAGAACGGCATCGAGATCGGCTACACCATCCCGAAGGAGGGCGCGCAGATGTTCTTCGACAATTTTGCGATCCCGGCGGATGCGAAGAATGTCGGCGAGGCGCACGAGCTGATCAACTATCTCTACCGCCCGGAAGTCGCGGCGAAGAATTCCGACTTCCTGTCCTACGCCAACGGCAATCTGGCGAGCCAGAAGCTGATCGATCCGAAGATCCTCAACGACCGGAATATCTATCCTGACGAGGCGATGCAGAAGAAGCTGTTCGTGATCAACGCGCGCGACCCCGCCACCCAGCGCATCATCAACCGGCTCTGGACGAAGGTGAAGACGGGGAGGTGACGGCTCTGCCGTCATTCCGGGGCGATGCGAAGCATCGAACCCGGAATCTCCAGATTCCGGGTCTGGTCCTTCGGACCATCCCGGAATGACAGCCTATGTGACGTGGATACTCACCGCCACCTTCGATGCAGCCACAGCCACTGGTCCGGATATTCCCGCACCCAGCCCTCGATCACGTCCGTCACCGCCTGCATCGTGCCCTGGACGTCGATCTGGCCCGTTGCGTCGCGCACCGGCTTGACCTCTTCGGACAGTTCGGCGCGGAAGCGGTGGTTGGGCAGGCGGATGATGCGCACGCCGTGCACGGGGCATTCGACCTGCCGCAGCAGCCGCGCCAGCGTCGGGTTGGCCTTGGTCTTGCGGCCGAAGAACGTCACCTCGACGCCGTTGCCCATGTACTGATCGACCAGCATGGCGACGTGCTGGCCCTTCTGCAGGGCCTCCGCCAGCTTGAGCGGCGCGTCGCGGCCGGCCGGCACCAGCGTGCCCATCTTGACGGCGCGGATCTTCTCGATGGCGCGATCGGCGGACTCGATGTTCGGCCGCCGGAACAGGATGGCGCAATCGAGCCCGTGCGCGACGGCGCCGAGCGCCGGGATTTCCCAATTGCCGAGATGGCTCGCGAAGATGATGGCGGGTTTGCCGTCGTCGCGCAGGTGATCGAAAATCTGCTTGGTCCGGGCGCCGAACTCGATCCGGCTCGGCTTGTCCGGGTGATCGACGTCGTAGTCCCAGATATGATCGAGATGGGCGAACTCCGCGCCGATACGGCCGAGATTGTCCCAGACGCCGGCCAGGATGGTTTCGATCTCCTCGGTCGATTTCTCGGGGAAGGCGGCCGTGAGGTTTTCCCGGCCGATCCGGTCCTCGCGCAGCCGGCGGCCGATGAAGTGGGTGACACGGCCGAAGAAATTGGCGGTCTTGTCCGGATCGAAATAGCGCGTGGTGCGCAGAAGCGCGATCGTCAGCCCGCCCACCGCGGCTTCCGTCATCGGTTTGGCGGCGTCGCGCAGGCGCGCCTTGGTGCGTAGGAGCAGGCGGTTCATCGTGATGCAAGGGCCGCGGTGATCACACCGGCTCGCGCGTCAGGATCAGCGAGGCGTTCTGTCCGCCGAAGCCGAACGAGTTCGACATCACGGCGGTGACGCGGGCGTCGCGTGCCTTGTTGCCGACCACGTCGAACAGGATCGCCGGGTCCGGAATCTCGTAGTTGATGGTCGGCGGAATCCGCTGATGTTCCAGCGTCAGCAGCGAGAACACCGCCTCGACCGCGCCGGCCGCGGAGATCGTGTGCCCGACCATCGACTTGTTCGACGACACCGGGATCTTCGGCAGATGCTCGCCGAACACGACCGCGGTCGTGTTGTACTCCATCTTGTCGTTTTCCGGCGTCGCGGTGCCGTGCGCGTTGATGTGGTCGATCTGTTCCGGTTCGAGGCCGGCGTCGGCCAGCGTCTTGCGCATGCAGCCGATGATCGGCTTGCCGTCCGGGCTGGAGCGGGTACGGTGGAACGAGTCGGTCAGCTCGCCGCAACCGGCCACCACGCCGAGAATCCTGGCTCCGCGCGCCATCGCGGATTCGTAGCTCTCCAGCACCATGGCGCCGGCGCCTTCCGCCATCACGAAGCCATCGCGGTTCTTCGAGAACGGCTTCGAGGCGGCCTGCGGCGGATCGTTCTGCGTCGACAGCGCCGACAGCAGCGAGAAACGCACCAGTGCTTCCGGATTGACCGAACCGTCGGTCGCCACGCACAGCGCGGCGTCGGCGTCGCCGCGGCGGATGGCCTCGACGCCAAGCTGGATCGCGGTCGCGCCGGAGGCGCAGGCGGTGGACAGCGAGATCGGCGAGCCCTTGGTGCCGAAGGCTTCGGCCAGATGGCTTGCCACCGAACCGAACATGAAACGATGATGATACGCCGCAAACCGGCCGCCGCCGCTGACGCGCAGCATGTCGTCATAGCCGAATTCGGTCTTGCCGACCGCGCGTCCGAGTTCGAGCCGCTGCGGCCACTCGACCTCGACCGGCGCCACCGCAAGGAACAGCGGTCCGGGAAAATCGGCCTTGCTGCCGATCGCGGACTGCGCCAGCGCTTCCTCGGTCGCCATTTCGGCCAGCCGCTCGGTCAGTCCCGTCGAGGTGACGGGGTCGACGGTGACGAAATCGACCGTGCCCGCCATGGTCGATTTCAGGCCCTCGACCGGAAAGCGCGTCACGGTGCGGATGCCCGATTCACCCGCGGTCAGCCTGGTCCAGTTGTCCTCCTTGCCGGCGCCGAGCGAGGTCACTACGCCCATGCCGGTGACGACGACGATCGGCCTGCCGAACTTATCGCGTGGTGCTGACATCGTTTCCCCGTCGCTCTCGCGCCGCATCCGGCGCCAATCCATGGTCTCGGCGTGATCTCGCTGGAAGGACGTGACGCCCGTTCCGGATCACGCCTGCTTGATGGCCTCAACCAGTGCCAGGCCTTCGCCCTGCCAGTGCCCGGCGCCCACCACCACAATCTGGTCAGGCGCCCCGGACTTTTCAACCTCGAGGCCGGTCGGATCGTTGGGCGGAAACAGCGCGCCGCGCGAGATCGAGAGCGCGGCGAGCGCCAGTCCGAGCGGAAACTGCGTCTCCAGCGTATGGCCGAACATCGTTCCGGTCGCGCGCACGGCAAAGCCCGGGTGCTGGCGCAGGAAGGCCTTTTCTTCCGACGTCACCGGCTCTGCACCGGTCGCGCCGGTAATGAGGCCGCCGCTGTCGCCGCTGACGCCGAGTTTCGTCCACATGGCTTGCAGCGATCTGGTGACCGCGCCAGGCTGCTTGCGCTTCGCGAGGTCGGCCACCACCCGGGTGAGCCGGGCGTAGGGCTTGGCGCCGCGGGCTTCGGCGTGTTCGCGGGATTCCATCACCAGGAAGCAGCCGGCGGAGCCGAGCGCGAACCCGCTGTTGTCCTCGCGTTGCCAGACGGGGGCGAACTTTTGCTTCAGGTTGAAGTCGCCGAATTCATAGAGCACCAGCAGATCGGAGCGCTCGCCATTATGGGCGGCGCCGATCAGCGCAATCTCGCTCTGTCCGGACTCGATCCGCGCCAGCGCGATCCGCGCGGCGTCGATGGAGGCTGCCTCCTCGCCCATGAAGGTGCGCGACGTCCCGCTGACGCCGTGGACGATGGCGATGTTGCCGGCGAGCAGGTTGGAGAGCTGGGCCAGAAACAGCGTCGGCCGCAGGTCGTTCATCAGCCGTTCGTTGAGAAAGGCGGGGCTCGAATTGCCCTTGGCGTCGGCGGTCATGATCGCGAGGTCGACCGCGAGGTCGCGCTCGCCGCCGCCGGCGGCGACGATCATGTCCATCCGGCCGAGAATTTCCTTGTCGCCCTTCACGCCCGCCGAATCCAGCGCCAGTCCCGCAGCGTAGGTGCCGATGCGCTGCCAGGCTTCCATCTGGCGCTGATCGCCCTTTTTCGGGATCTGCGCGTCGAAGGAAACCGGCGCCAGCGGATGGACGATGTAGGGCGCATACCGCTTGTCGTCGATGTTGATCTTTCTGGCGTTCAGCGCATCCCAATGCGTGTCCAGCCCCTCACCGAGCGAGGAGACGATGCCGATGCCGGTGATCCAGACTTCCTTCGCGCCTGCGGATGTGGACTCAGTCATGCGTTATCGCCTGCAGTGGGAAGCCGATCTTGTTGGCCATCGCGTCCATGTGCACGCGCAGCGCAGGGTCGGGGAACGGGGCAAGGCCGAAGGTGAGTTCAGCGCTGCACTTCAATTCCTTGCCGATATGCACCTTTGCCTTGGTGACGGCAAAACCGGAGCCTTCGTGCTCGAGCTTCACATCGATCGTCAGCACCGCGCCGGGACTGACGAAACCCCGCATCTTGGCTTCCTTCACGATCGCCAGGAACGGCATGCGCTCGAACTTCAGGACGCCGAGTATGAGCCAGCCGGAGCTCTGCGCCATCGCTTCGGTCAGCAGCACCCCGGGCATGATCGGGAAGCCGGGGAAATGTCCCTCGAAGATGGTGTGCTTCGCCGGAACCTGTGCCTCGACCGTAATCCTCTTCTCGTCGATGTTGAGGTCGACGATGCGGTCGATGAGCTTGAAATAATCGAGGTCCATGGTGTAGGCGGCTACGCGCCCGTGCCTGCGTTCTTGGCGGCGACCAGTTCGTCGATGCGATCGGCGAGATTCTGCAGCACGAAATACTGCTCGGTCGTGGCCTTGCCGTCGTTGACTTCCTGGGTCCATTTTTCGAGCGGCATCTTGATTCCGAACGCCTTGTCGATCGCAAAGGCGATGTCGAGGAAGTCCAGGCTGTCGATGCCCAGATCGTCGATGGAGTGGCTCTCCGGCTTGATCGTGTCGCGCGGAATGTCGCAGGTTTCCGCGATGATGTTGGCGATCTGATCGAATGTGGAGGACATCATTAAGCCTTTGATATATTGGAGATAATCTGGTGCGGCTTGAGGTGGCGGGTGGCTGGCCCCCGGAAGGCCCCGTTCCCCCGGCCGGAGTCGAGTGCCCGTATATCGGAGCGGGGCCCTGAGTTCAATGGAGGCGGGCCGCGCAGGCGGGGATGGATTTGGGGTCAAAAACGGCGGTTTCGGGAATTTGATCGCGCGGCATGCGTGAATTCCGAGGACGGCGCGCGCCGAGATCACGCGTCCGCGGCGGATCCGCGAAAGAGCGCTAGCCGGGCGGCGTCACGGAAATCCTGGCGCAGTTGCGCAGGCCCATCAGGACGCAATCCTGGGTCTTGCGCAGATCGGCGATGCTGACGGCCAGCCAGATGCCGATCGCGGTCAGCGCGACGGTGAAGGCCAGCGCTGCGACGTTGGCGAGCATGCGATGACGGAAGTCGTCCGGCTCGTCGCGGGGCCGCTCGTAGCGCGAGAGGTCGTTCGCAGCGGGTTGGCCGCCGGGCTGGTCGGACTCTTCGCGGTGGCCCGGCGGGTGGGCGGAGGTACGCGGCCGGAACTTGAGCACGACATGCTCGTCGTCCGAGATGATGGGCCGCTTGGTTTTCAATGCTGCCGTCCGACGAAAATTCCTGATGCCTTGTTAGCACGGCGGCGGACCGGCCAACATGAAATGTTGCGTGGTGCGGGGCCGCCATCCATCGCTGCAGCGCCAGATGGAACCGCGATGACGCCGCCGTCAGCCCTGTTTCGGCAGCCGGCCCATCATGTAGAACTCGTCGTTCGGGCGCATCGCCGTAACGTTGGCGAGCCGGTTCGACAGTGCAAAGAACGCTGCAATCGCCGCGATATCCCAGATGTCGTCCTCGCTGAAGCCATGGCCGGCGATCTCGGCAAAATCGGCCTCCGAGACCGTGTTGGCCTCCCGGCTCACCTTCATCGCGAAGTCGAGCATGGCGCGCTGCCGCGGCGTGATATCGGCCTTGCGGTAGTTGACCGCGATCTGGTCGGCAATCTGCGGGTTCTTGGCCCGGATGCGCAGGATCGCGCCGTGCGCGATCACGCAGTAGTGGCATTGGTTGGCGCTCGACGTCGCCACCACGATCATCTCGCGCTCGGCCTTGGTGAGCCCGCTGTCCTTTTCCATCAGCGCGTCGTGATAGGCAAAGAACGCGCGAAACTCGTCGGGACGGTACGCCAGCGTCAGGAAGACGTTCGGAACGAAGCCGGATTTCTCCTGCACGGTGAGGATCCGGGTGCGGATGTCCTCCGGCAGCTTGTCGATCGGGGGCGTCGGAAATCGCTGGGCGACAGGCTTGGTGGCGGCTGCAGATTTGGGCATGGAAGGGGTCCGGCTGGAGCCGCGCAAGGGCGGCGTTGCCGGAACCATATATCGTTTTTGGGCGAAGTGGATACCGGCCGGCGCGAACAAATCGCGCGAGGCCAAGAACGCTGACAAGGTCGCTAGCGCAGCGGCTTCTTGAGCAGCGAGAAGCGATCGGGATCGTGTCCCATCGAGGGCTGCAGCATGGGCGCTTCCACCGGCGTCATGATGCGCTGCGTGGTGGGACGGTCGCCGCCGACGTTGCCGCCGGGATCGTTGGGCACGTCGCGATGCGAGGTCGCACCGCGCCAGCGGTCGAGTACGGCGGTGACGAAATGCATGTCGTGTCCGGCGGCCACCGACGGCACCGAGGCGATGGTGGCCTCGCTGCGCGGCAACTGGTGTACCGGAACTTCCTTGAAGCGCAGTCGGGTCGGCAGCGCCACGCCTTCGCCGAAGGCCAGCACTTCGCGGGTGCCGAGCGAAGGCACGAAGGACAGCAGGTTCGCGGCCGCATCCGAGACCGCCGAACGCAACAACGCCTGGTCGCGTTCGTTGGCAAGCCGCATCGCAAACAGCGTGTTGCACTGGGAGATGATGGTGGCGTCGAGTTCGGCCGGACGCTGGGTCACGAGGCCGAGAAAGACGCCGTATTTGCGGCCTTCCTTGGCGATGCGCGAGACGGCCTTGCGGGTCGGACCGAAGCCGATGTTGCGGTCGGCCGAGGCGTAACGATGCGCCTCTTCGCAGACGAACAGCAGCGGCGACACGCCGTCGCTCCACAGGCCGAAATCGAACGCCATGCGGCACAGCACCGACACCACGGAATCGACGACTTCGGCGGGGAAGCCGGCGAGCTGCATGATGGTCATCGGCCGGCCGTTGGCGGGCAGGCGAAACAGATGGCTGATCACCTCCGCCATGGTGTCGCCGCCGACATTGGCGTTGTCGAACATGAAGGCGTAGCGCGGATCGTTGCGCACGGTTTCAACGCGCGAAATCAGCTTGTGATAGATGATGCGCGAGGAGCGGTTCTCGAGCTTGCCCATCCGTTCGTCGATCAGCGAAATCAGGTCGACCAGCCGGTACGGCACCGGCGTATCGACGGTGTAGCCGACCGCCCTGGGATCGGCGCGCTTGAGGCCGAGCCTGTCGGAGTTCTGGTACTGGGTATAGAGACCCTTCGCCATCGGGATGACTTCGGCGAGGATATCGAGCTCTTCGGGAACGCCGGGACGGCCGCCGAACAGCACGTCGACGACTTCCTCGAAATTGAACAGCCAGAACGGGAGCTTCAGGTTGCGCGGATTGAGCACCAGCGCGCGATCGCCGAAGCAGCGGCCATACTCGTTGTGAACGTCGAGCAGGAAAATCCGCAGGTTGGGCCGCGCCATGAGAATCTCGTTCAGCAGCAGCGACACGCTGGTCGATTTGCCGACGCCGGTGGAGCCGAGCACCGCGAAATGCTTGGAAAGCATTTCCTCGACGTCGACATAGGCGATCACGGACCGGTCCTGCTGCAGGGTTCCGATGTTGATCTGGTCCGAGCCGCTCGGCGCGTAGACGGTACGAAGATCCTGGTTGGTGATGAGGTCGACGGCGTCGCCGATGGTGGGATAGTTGGTGACGCCGCGCTGGAATTTGGGACGCTCGCCGCCGAAAATCTCGCCGAGCAGGTCCACCGAGGCGCTTGCAATATAATTGTCCGACGTCGGCAGGTCCTCGCAGGAGACCTCGGTGATCATGGCGATGATGGTGGAGGCGTCCGCGCAGCGAATGCTGATGAAACGGCCGACCGTGGCGCGGACTTCGGAGACTCCCATCTGGTTTGTCGCCAGAAGCCCGACGCGGGCAAGGGAGCCGCGCACCGAAATCACTCGTCCGAAGGATGTCACGGTGTTGAACCTGGATGTCATGAAATTTGGATCTGGTCTGATTATGGGCCGTTCCGGCTAGCGAAACGGTTAAACCGAGGTGGTTTCGGATTGGGTAAATCCACGGTATCGCGGTCAGGCTTCGTTGCCGAGGCGATGGGCGCAAGGCCGCCGCGTTGTTCAGTTCCGCAGCAAAATCAGGGCTTTCGTTCATTTTCGGAAGCGGGTGGTGTGCTGCCGCAATTAACCGTCCGTTCACCATCTCCCTGAAGAGAGACCGGCCAGGTCGATAACCTCCCGCAAGGGATCGGATATCGGCGTTAGCCCGTGCAGACAGTAACCGATCACTAACCGCAAGTTGTAACCCGACTTCCACCTGTGCTGCCTAACAAGGTCGCAAGCGCGGATCGAAACAGGGATTCGGATTCCGTGCCCATCGCATGCGTCCAATCGTAATCCCGGGGGCATCCTCGTTGAGCATCGACAGCGGCCATCAACTGACGGGCGCCTCCGCCGGTCCTGCCGCCAAGGCCGGCACGGTCTGGAAGCTCGCTCTCCTGTGCTGCGTCTATCTCGCGGCGTCGGTCGCGGCCGATATCGCGACCCTGGCATGGAGCGTTCGTGAGCGCGTGCTGTTGGCGCTCGTCGTCAGTCTCGTCATGGTCGCGGGTCTGCTCGTGCGGCGCCACAGGGTGGCCGACCAGCGCTCGGCGGCCGAGCGGCGTCACCTCGCGACCGCCCTGAACAATATTCCGCAAGGCCTCGTTCTCTATGATTCATCGGCGCGGATTGTCGTCTGCAACCAGCCCTATCTCGACATGTTCGGGTTGTCTGCGGATGTGGCCCGGCCGGGCTGCACCATGCAGCGGCTGATCGCCCATCGGAAGGAGACCGGTTCCTTCGATGGCGACGTCGATGCGTTTTGCAGCGCGATCATCCGGAAGGTCTCGCTCGGCAAGGCGACGCGCCAGTTGACGGAAGCCCCCGGCGGCCGCGCGATCGAGATCATCAACCGGCCGCTGAAGGCCGGCGGGTGGGTCGCCACCATCGAAGACATCACCGAGCGCACGCGCGCCGACGAGAAGATCGCCCACCTGGCGCATTACGACGGCTTGACCGACCTGCCCAACCGGGTGCTGTTCCGCGAGCGGCTCGAACAGGCGCTGAAGGCGATGCGCCCTGGCGAGCAACTGGCGGTGCTCTACATCGATATCGACGAGTTCAAGAGCGTCAACGACGCGCTCGGCCATCCGGTCGGCGACGAGTTGCTCAAGGGCGTGGCCGAACGCCTGCGCAAGTGTCTTGGCCAGGCGGATGTGGCGGCCCGGCTCGGCGGCGACGAATTCGCGGTCATTCAGACCGCCATCCGGAATCAGTCCGAAGCCACGCGGCTGGTTGACGAAATTCATGCGGCGATCAGGCAGCCGTTCGATTGCACGGGGCATCTGATCACCACCGACGCCAGCATCGGGATCGCGCTTGCGCCCAGTGACGGGCTCGACCTCGACCAGTTGTTGAAGAACGCGGACCTTGCACTGTACGGCGCCAAGGGCGACGGGCGGCGGACCTATCGTTTCTTCGAGGCCGGCATGGACGAGCGCGCCAAGGCGCGGCGGCGGCTGGAACTCGAACTGCGCCAGGCGATCAGCGATGGAAGCCTCGAAACCTTCTATCAGCCGGTGCTCAATATCGAGGACGGCGAGGTGAGTTCCTGCGAGGCGTTGCTGCGATGGCGGCATCCCGAACGCGGCATGATCTCGCCGGCGGAATTCATCCCGATCGCCGAAGAAACCGGGCTGATCAACCAGATCGGCCAATGGGTGCTCAATGCCGCCTGCGCCGAGGCCATGCACTGGCCCGATCATGTCCGCGTGGCGGTCAACGTCTCGCCGGTCCAGTTCCGGAGCCAGTCGCTGGCGCTCCACGTGGCCTCGGCGTTGTCGGCTTCCGGCCTGCCCGCCAGCCGGCTCGAACTCGAGATCACCGAGGCGGTGCTGATTCGCGACGACGAGGCGGCGCTGGAAGTGCTGCACCAGTTGCGTAAGCTAGGCGTCCGGATCGCGCTGGACGATTTCGGCACCGGCTATTCCTCGCTCAGCTATCTGCAGCGCTTCCCGTTCGACAAGATCAAGATCGACCGTTCCTTCATCCGCGACCTCGCCGGCGCCGGCGCTTCCTCGACGATCGTGCAGGCGGTGGTGAGCATTGCCGCCGCCAGCGACATGACGACCACGGCGGAGGGCGTCGAAACCGAGCAGCAGAAGAATCTGCTGCACATCCTCGGCTGTACTGAAATGCAGGGATTCCTGTTCAGCCCGGCGATCTCGGCGACGGACGTCAGGCGGTTGCTGCTCTCGCACCGCGGCAAAGCGGTTTCGGCTGCTTGATACGCAGGGCCGGGCTTGCTATCGACGGTGAGGCAATAATAAGAACAGGGCAGGGTGGAACGCGATGAACCGCGCCAGCGCCTCTTGAGCAATCCCGCGCGGCGTTCCGCGCTCGCACCATTCCGGATCCGGAATTACCGTTTTCAGTGGCTTGCCGATCTGCTCACCTCCTGGGCGTTCGAGATGGAGATGCTGATTCTCGGCTGGTACGTGCTGGTCGAGACCGGATCGGTCCTGCTGCTCACGCTGTTCGCTTCCCTGGGCTATGTCGGAACGCTGGTGGCGCCGATGTTCGGCGTGGTCGGCGACCGCATCGGCCACCGCGACCTGCTGGCGATGATGCGCGCGACCTACGCGGTGCTGGCCACCGTGCTGATGACGCTGGCACTGACCGGCAACCTCACGCCGCTGGTCGTGTTCATGGTCGCGGCGCTGATGGGCGTCGTCCGGCCGTCGGATCTTGGCGTACGCGGCGCGCTGGTCGCGACCATCATGCCGCACGACCAGCTGATCGGCGCGATCAGCATTTCGCGAACCACGATGGATACCGCGCGCATTGCCGGCGCGCTGAGCGGCGCCGGCCTGTTCGCCGCCCTCGGTATGGGTCCGGCCTATATCGCGATCGTCATCCTCTATGTTTCAGCGACCGCACTGACGCTCTGCGTGGTCGCGCCGGCAAGGCGAGGGGCCGCGGGCGAGGCGGCGAGCGACGCGCTGCGGGCCTCGCCGCTGCGCGAACTCAAGGAAGGCGTGGCCTATGTCTGGACCACGCCCCGCATGCAGGCCGCGCTCTGGGTTGCGTTCCTCGCCAACCTGACCGCCTATCCGCTCTCCAACGGCCTGCTGCCCTACATCGCCAAGGCGATCTATGGCACCAACCAGACCGGGCTGGGCTACCTGTCGGCGAGCTTTGCGATCGGCTCGCTGGCCGGCTCGATCGCGTTGAGCCTGATCGGCGGGGTCCGGGTGGCGCGGCTGATGATCGCGGCAACCGTGGTCTGGTACGTGACGCTGCTGGTGTTTGCGCAGATGCAGACGGTGCCGACCGCGATCGCCTGCCTTGTCGTGGCGGGCTTCTCGCAAAGCCTTGCCATGATCTCGATCGCCGTCATCCTGATGCGGGCAGCGAGCGAAAGTTTTCGCGGCCGGGTGATGGGGGTCCGCATGATGGTGATCTACGGCCTGCCGCTCGGCCTGCTCGCCGCCGGCAGCCTGATCGAAGAGATCGGCTTTGCCGCCACCGGAACCCTCTACGCCGCGGCTGGCCTCGCTTTGATGCTGGCGATCGTGTTGCACTGGCGCGCCGATCTCTGGCACGTTCATGCGCCGGCGAATGCGCGGTGAGGGGACCGGGGCATTGCGCTATCATGACGCAATCGGCGTCCGGGAACGTGCGAGGGAGGAAATCCGATCATGAGCAATGCAGGCAAGACCGGCCTTGTGGTCACGGCGCATCCCGGCGATTTCGTCTGGCGCGCGGGCGGCGCGATCGCGCTGCATGCGAAGAAGGGCTATCGCATCAAGATTGCCTGCCTGTCGTTCGGCGAACGCGGCGAGAGCCAGTTCGCCTGGAAAGAGTCTGGTGCGACCATGGAGAAGGTCAAGGCCGGCCGTCGCGACGAGGCGCAGCGGGCAGCCGAGATGCTGGGCGCGGAAATCGAATTCTTCGATGCCGGCGACTACCCGCTGCGGCTGACGGAAGCGCATTTCGACCGCATGGTCGACATCTACCGCGAACTCAACCCGTCCTTCGTGCTCACCCATGCGCTGGAAGACCCCTATAATTTCGATCATCCCAACGCCGCCCATTTTGCGCAGGAAACCCGTATCGTCGCGCAGGCGATGGGACACAAGCCCGGCGCCAAATACACCTACGCGGCACCGCCGGTATTCCTGTTCGAGCCGCACCAGCCGGAAATGTGCAACTTCAAACCGCAGGTGATCCTCAACATCGACGAGGTCTGGGAAATCAAGCGAAAGACATTCGAAATTCTGGCGGCCCAGAAGCACCTGTGGGCCTATTATGAGCGCGTCGCGCTGCAGCGAGGCGTGCAGGGCGGCCGCAACACCGGCAAGCCGATGACCTATGGCGAGGCCTATCAGCGGCTGTTCCCGATGGCGATGGAGGAACTGGCGTGACGGCGCCGTCGTCAGACGACGGGCATGCCGGAGGAGGGGTGAGGTGGTGATGCGCCTGCGAACGCTGCTCGGGGACCACCCATGCACGGCTGCGCTGAAGAACGGGTCGGTCAAATCCGATCTGGTCGCGTTCGATTTCGCGGATTATTCGCCGACCAACAGGGGCTTCAAGCCGATGGTCCGCGACGGCGCGTTCGATGTGTCCGAGATGGCGATCGTCACCTATTTGATGGCGAAATCCTTCGACAAGCCGATGGTGCTGCTGCCGGATGTCGTGCTCGCCCGGTTTCAGCACGGCCACGCCTACTACAACGCAAAAAGGGAGAGGGTCGGGCCGCGTGACCTCGAGGGCAAGCGCGTCGGCATCCGTTCCTTCACCACCACGACCGGGGCCTGGCTGCGCGGCATCCTGACCAATGATTACGAGGTCGATCTCGATGCGATCGACTGGGTGACGTTCGAGGACGCCCATGTCGCCGAATTCAAGGACACCACGCGGCGCGCGCCGGCGGGCAAGCAGATTATCCCGATGCTGCTCGACGGCGAACTCGATGCGGTGCTCGGCGAGAAATCCGATCATCCCGACCTCAAGCCGCTGTTTGCCGACGTTGTTGCCGAGCAGGAGACATGGTTCGGGAAATACAAGGTGGTGCCGGTCAACCACATGGTGGTGGTGAGCCGCGCGCTGTCCCGCGATCATCCTGATATCGTGCGCGAAGTGCATCGCCTGCTTGCCGAATCCGCTGCCGCTTCACCCGTTGCCGCGCGCTTCGGCGCGGACGAGATACAGCGCTCGCTGGCGTTGATTACGGATTATGCTGCGCAGCAGAAGCTCATTCCACGCGCGTTCTCGGTCGACGAGTTGTTCGACGACGTCACGCGCGCGCTTTGGTAACGAGATGTCATCATCCGCGAAGGCGGATGATCCAGTACTCCGTGAGAGTGAGGCGAGGCGGAAAAGCCGCGGCGTACTGGATACCCCGCCTTCGCGGGGTATGACGAACCCAAAATTCCTTGGTCATCAGGAGCAATACCATGAACCCCGAACCAATCTTCGATCTCGCCCATCTCGGCCACATGGAATTGCTGACGCCGAAGCCGGACGAGAGCCTGAAATTCTTTGTCGATGTCATGGGCATGACGGTCAGCGGGCGAGAGGGGGATTCGGTCTATCTGCGCGGCTGGGACGACTACGAGCGCCATTCGCTGAAGCTGACCGCGTCGAAGACGTCGGGCATGGACCACATGGCGCTGTCGCGCCCGCAGTCCGCAGGCGCTGGAGCGCCGCGTCGCGGCGCTGAAAGGCTCCGGCTTCGACATCGGCTGGACCGATGGCGACATGGGGCACGGGCCGGCGTTCCGCTTGCCGCGATCCCGACGGACACATCGTCGAGCTCTACTACGAGACCGAGTGGTACCAGGCGCCGCCCGAACTCAAGCCGGCGCTGAAGAACCAGGCGCAGCGCTTTCCCGCGCGCGGCGTCAACGTGCGCCGGCTCGACCACCTCAATCTGCCTCGCCGCCGATATCAAGGCCAACCGCGCTGTTCTTCGAAAATTACCTGGGCTTGCGCACGACCGAGCAGATCGTCCTCAACGACGGCACCGAAGCTGGCGATGTGGATGACCATGTACGAACAAGAGCTACGACTTCGCCTATACGCAGGGATCACTACGGCAAGTCCGGCCGCTTCCACCACGTCACCTACGCGCTCGACAGCCGCGAGGAGATCCTGCGCGCCGCCGACATCTTCCTTGAGAACGGCGTCCACATCGAGACCGGCCCGCACAAGCACGCGATCCAGCAGACGTTCTTTCTCTATGTCTACGAGCCCGGCGGCAACCGCGTCGAAGTCGCCAACGCCGGCGCCCGCCTCATCCTCGCCCCCGACTGGAAGCCGATCGTGTGGACCGAGGAAGAGCGCAAGAAGGGCCAGGCGTGGGGACTGAAGACGATCGAGTCGTTTCACACCCACGGCACGCCGCCGGTGTGAGGGCGCGCTATCTCTGTGTAGGGCGGGTTCTCTTTAACCCGGCGCTTCCATGCGAGATGGCGGGTTAAAGAGAACTCGCCCTACGCGCCGCTATTGCCCGTGTCCGGTCGATCCGCGTATATGCGGCTTTGTCACCTCTTTAGCGCGCTGTGAAAGCCGACCGGAGTATCCGTATCCA
>CAWGLP010000004.1:0-229792 GCA_963823485.1 uncultured Alphaproteobacteria bacterium | reverse complement strand
GGCATGCCCGCTGCCGCCCCGCGCGCTCAGAAAATACCCCTCGGTGAAATGAGATATGGCGCGATCATCTGGTATCAGCGGACGACGTAGTCTCCGGGGGTCGCCAGCCCCCGTTTGCGTTCGCCATCCGCCGGCTGGTTGAGCTGGGGCTGAAGGCGAAGTCGAAAGGCTGATCCGCACAATTGCGAACGGAGGGTGAGCGGCGTGAAAGGTTCGAAGATCAAAGAGCATGTCTGCCCGGCCTGTAATGGAACCGGCTACCCAGTCGTGAAGCAGCCAGTGCAGCCAGGCCACAGAATTTATCCCGTCAAGTGCAAGTCCTGCGACGGTAAGGGGAAGGTCACGGACACTAACTGAGGTTGCTCCCGCGGCCCGCTCTAAGCCACCCGCCGGCGGGTTGAGGTGGCTGAAAACCAAAGGCTCATTTCACCTGTGCAGTTCCGCGAGTCGACCCTTGCTCTCCACTGGTAGTTGCGCTTGGATATGGTGGGCGGGGGTATCGATTTATGCGTAGTTTGACAGTCTTGGCGCTCTGCGCCCTAATTTGTGGTTGCGCGACCAAGTATCAGGAAATGGGTTTCGCAGGCGGCGTCGCTGCGCAGCAAATCACCGCCGACACGTGGCGCATCCAATCGCGCGGAAATGCCTACACAGGCGCATCAACTGTTCAGGATTACGTTTTGCTAAAGGCTGCCGAGACAACTCAGTCTGCTGGCGGTACGCACTTCCAGATCGTTAGCGCGGCCGACGCTAGCCGTGCATCTACTTTCGTTACGCCCGGAACCAGCACCACCACGTTTGTGGGAAACCAAGCATTTACAAACACCTCACCGGGAAGCGTCGATACCGTAATCAAACCTGGCCAGGACGTGTACATTCGCGTCCTGAAATTACCGGCCGGGGCGCCCGCACAAGGAGTGTATTCCGCTGCGGAAATCATTCAGTTTACCGGTGCTCGCGTTCAACGGCCAAGTTGACCCGAAGTCATCCGAGTAGAGGTGAGGCTGACAGCGGGTCGCCGACGTTCTTCAAATGCAAAGTCCCTCGACGGACAACGGGAGCAATTTACTCGAACTCCGAGTAGCAAGTCGGCGCATCATCGCTTTTATTGTGGCCCCTGACGGGACTGCGCTTTCGCAACGCAGCGACTCGAACGGATAGCCGCAGCCCATGACCCGACCTTGGATGCTGGCGCTCAACTGCGCTGGCGACAAATCATCGGGAGCGACATGGGATCTGTCGGGGGCAGCCGCAGAATGCGCGATGCTAAAATCGACTTCCTCGAGCGCTTTAGCCGAACCAACCTGCGCTTCGCAGTGTGTGGCCCGAAGGGACATTCCTCATCATGGACGGCGTTTGAGCACGGCAATGATTATTACATCGGCGCTCGCGGATTGATGGGCAGCCAGAAGATCAGCCTTCATGCCAGCGGGATTTGCCGAGTGGCGATGACCGATCAATTTTATAGCTCGCTGCCCGCGAAAGGGCTTGTGCAGCCGCTCGACCGCGTCAGCGTCAAATGGACAAGGCCAGAGACTCCTATCGTCGGCGCGGTTCACGTCGCGTCGATCGTCTTCCCGTCTGATTTTCTTGTTCAGGCCAAACGCCCGGAGGGGACTTATCGTAAGCCGCTGATTATTTTTGGTGACGTCCCTCCCGGCAAAGCCTTCGAGTTTGGCTTTTTCTATTCTCGTGAAGGAATCGATGATCTTCGGGATCGATTCCTGAGCGTCGGAAAGCCGCTTTGCAGTTCGAAGCTGGCCGACGGCACGACGGTTTCTCTGGTTTCAAGGGTAATCGATTTCGATCGATCAGCGTTGCCACCTCCCGTGCAGCTAACCGCAGCACCAGGACACATTCTGCCGAAAGAAGCTGCCGATCCCCATTTTGAACAGAAGGGATTGACCGCGCACTTCTGGAACCAACCGGAAGATGGAAAAGCCCTGATGATGTACGAAATCGGAGGCATTTCGCTCCGCCGAAATCCATAATGCGCAACAGAAAATCACCCTCGGCGAAATGCGATCTGACGGTGACCCTCGCCGTCTGCTGATCTACTGCCGCGACTACAAATGCAACCACCACATTGTCGTCGACGCCGATCGGTGGGGCGATGATGTTCGCCTCTCCGATCTCGAGCCCAAGTTCGTTTGCAGGGCCGCGGCAAGCGCGGCGCCGATGTCCGGCCCTTTCGATCATGCCCCGCATGGGGGCCGGCTGAACGTGCCCTGGTCCGCCCCGTATGAAGATCCGATACCGCTCCCCAACGGCCGGCAACTGGTCACGCTGCGGGAGGCTGCCGACTACATCACGAAGCTACCAAAGAGCGAACAGAACCAGCCAGAATGGCAAACGGCAATCCACTGCCAGATCGGCGCTGCCGAGGGTCGGGATTTCCTGATGCACGCCTGGACCGGCGCCATGCGTGGTCTGGACCGCGGGCACGTTCGGGAATTTACCGACACCGGCAAGACACACCTGGGGCCGGAAGAAACTCACGACGGACGAATGAGAGCCTTTGCGAGCCCACGATCCGTCGTGCATGATTGCGGCATTTATCAACCTGGGAGTATTTCGATGCCGAGGATTTTGCTGGGAATTGCTGCCGCCTTCATCTTGTTTGCCAGCTTCGCCGCCACACCGTCCGCAGCCGCCGATGCCTGGGGCTGCTCCTATGAGAAATGCTTGACGGTTTGTCAGAAGGCCGGCGGGCAGCACTGCACCGCCTACTGCACCAAGGCACTCCGGGACAAGCAGACATCCAAGGTTTGCAAGTAAGGCCACCGGTCCAAGCAGGCCCCATGTCCGCGTGGATCGACGACACTCTGAATCAAAGTCGATCAAGCCACGGCGATCCGGATGACGAGTACACCACCTTAATTCGGGAAACGGCCCGGAACCTCGTCGCGCAACATCTTGACGGTCTATGGCAAGCTTTGAAAAAGCGGCCAGGCCCGCCAGCGTGAACCGGCGGGCCTAATTGGATGGTCGCGACAATCAACCCACCCTGAGGTTTTCGGCGGAACTCCTTCCCGCGGTTCGATGTCACCTCATAGCTTACCTTCGCGCCCTCATTCAGACTGCTCAGACCCGCTCTCTCGACGGCCGATATATGGACAAACACGTCCTTGCCGCCAGTGTCGGGCTGGATAAAGCCATAGCCCTTGGTCGCGTTGAACCACTTCACTGTACCTACTGCCACGTCGTTTCTCCCCTAGGATTCTTAGAACGGGATAGATGGTGACAGAAATCCGGCGAAATAAAGGGTCCAATGCCAACCAGCACGCAAAAGCCGGCGCCGGGTTGAGATCAGCGGCGGCTTCTTGCGCATACTGCCGAAGGACACCGCAATTGATGAGACCGTAGCGGCCGGCGCGGTTGGCCGATCCATTAGAATCCCCGCCAGCGTGAACCCGCCCGCTCGCACGTCAGCCGACGCCAGTAGCGCCGAACATGACCCCGGGGGCTCGAAGCGCTTCCCTGATTTGGTTATGGTCCCTCGAACCAGGCGGCAAAGGACCGCCGGGGACCAGGAGGGCTGGGAATGAAGATCGGTTTGATCATTGCCGCTTCCATCAGCGTTGCGACAACCGTTGCGTACGCACAGCAACGGACCCCCAATCCCCAAAGGCTTGAGGCTTGCAGACAGCTTGCCAGGGACCGGGGATTTACGTTCGACATGGCGACCAACAAGGGGGCCACCAAGGCGAAGCACTTCGTGCAGGGATGCATGCGGGGGACGCAGCGATAACCAAAGAGACTGGCTGAAAATCACCTGTGTCACGGTCCGCTCAATGACGTAGTTGCTGACGATTGTTTCCCAACTATCCGCGCTGGGAAGCGCTTGGGAAGCGACAGCGTGTTGCATGCTTCTCCGGCGGGCCAGAGAGTCGCCCACATTCAGTTCGCGGCTTGCACAAAAGAATGCCTGAAACCGGGAACTTCCCAGTTAACTCGGGAATTCACTGCTCTTTACACGCCCAAGTTGTTATGATCCCTTCCTGCTTGTAACTTAGGGAGGCAGGAAAATGGAGATCGTGATCTATTCGATCTTGGGGATTGCCGTTCTCTACGTCGTCGTTCGGCTGGCCCTGCGTTATCTCTTCCCGAGCGACACGTGAGCCGCGAGGACAAGCTGCTGCTCGCGCTGCTGGGCGTGGGCTTCGTCCTCATCGTTGTCTTTGCGACGCTGGCAGATCGGTAGCCGGCTCAAGCGATCCGCTCGACCTGTGCCACTGCTGCACGGGGTGGCGCCGCGCGGCCCTGCCGCGACCCCGGATGGCAGGACAAGGCAGGCGGACCCTGTCCGGCCCCCTCGACGAAGTCGTTTTCCCGACCCGACGAAAACGTCATGAAACAAAGGCCTGCCTATCCTGTTGCCAACGACAGGGGACGGTCATGCAATTCATCTTCAATCTGATCTGGCAGCAATCGTGCAGCAAATACCTCGCCGAAATCGGCCAGGACGAGGCGCAGCCATGATCGAGGTCATCCTTGGCGGCATGAGCGTCGCAATCTTCCTGGCTCATGCCGTGGACGCGTATCGGACCGGCTAGCCCGCGGTTCCGCCACATGGAACCCTTTTGAGCAAAATCCGTTGGTTTCCATTAGCCACTTCACGGGGCGAATTGGATGACGGATGAACAGCTGGCTCTTCAGGCCGTTAGTGACGCGCAGCGCATCCTTGAAGAATACCTGGAGCCCAGGCCGCGCAACAACGAACGAATGCTTCTCGACAAATTGGTTGAAGTACTGGAGCGACCAGATCTTCTCGTCGCCGTCGATCGGCTGCACCGCTCGACCTAGCGATCTGGCGGCCCGGCGCAGGACCGCAGAATTTCAGCGCGCTGTGTTCACAAAGGAACCGATCACCGGCCGCCGGCATATCAGGATCGGCAGTGCAAGCCCTACGGTCAGGACCCGTAAGCACGAGGTTGTGTCATGCAGCGTCGCCGATCCGTTCCCCACACATTTGAAGAGAACATCGCAGCCGAGAAAGCCAGGCTGGAAGCGCAAGCCGCGAAGCTGAAGCCAGGCCCCCAGATGGACGGGCTTCTCAAGAAGATCAGGCAATTAGAGACCGCGGCGCACGTCAACGATTGGCTAACCTCGCCGGGACTGCAGGCGCCGAAGTAGCCGAACATTTTGAACAAAATACCGACTTCCCCGTCTTTATCGAAAGACGTTGGGAATGCCGCCGTGAATGACCGCGTGGGACTCGAACTGCTGATTGCGCGATATCGCGAGCTGGCGAGCCGAACTGCTGACGAGGCGCTGTTGAGGCAAATCAAGCAACAGATCGCATATCTGGAACACAAGCTCAGCGAGATCGACGACAGCGAAAAACCCGGCAACCGGCCGGGCGATCGATAAGTATCTGCACGTGATGAAACGTTGAATTCCAAGCATCAGGGAAGCGGCGCGTCTGTCCAGAAGTGAACACTACGGCCAGATTCATTTCCGGCATGGCGCAATTTGAGCGCCGCAAATGCCATCCACTGGAACGCCGTGGGCGTAGCTGCATTGAGCCATACGCCATTTGCCCAAACTGGCGCACCGGCGATAACGGCCCCAGCTTCCTCCCCCGTGGCTGGGGCCGCTTTCAAGCGACGACTGGGTTCAGGACAGACCATGGACTGGGTGGACCGCTTCTTTGCCGTGGCGACAATCGTTGGCGCGATCGTCTTGTTCGGCGCGGTAAGTTGGATCGCGTTCCTTTAGGAAACTACGGTCCGCATTATCGCGCCTGGTCGAGCACGATACGCGCACGAATATCAACCCAACTCTCGAAAACAACGGCGAAGTCGTCGCGGTGTCTCCAGACGAGTCTGGATTTTGCGACCGTCAGGAAGCCGTCGAACGTGATGTAGAAGCTGATTGGAAGCAGGCCCAGTCCATCGACGTGCACCAGGGCGCCGCTTTGGCTGATCTCGGAAGCCTCGATCCGCAGTTCCTGGCTGCCATCAAAGAACAACAAGCCGTTAGCGTATGGTATTGCCATGAGCTGTCCCATCGGTACGTGTGGCCGCGCTGGCTTTGGTACTTCGAAAGGCGCATGTTTAACCGGAGGTGACAATACGCTCTGTATTTTCCCTGAAAATTCGGAACTCGTTTTAAAGTTAAGTCGTCAATTTGAATAAACTTTTGGATGCATGATTTTCGTTCGCGGACGACGCTAGCGGGAACTGCGACTTGGTACCACCGGGACGCTGATCGCGTGTCGGGATGCGCCAACCAGGCCGGGAAAGAAATCGCGCGCCGCGCGATCGCAGGAAGGCTGCCAACAGCGAGCCTTGTGACCTCGACTATTTGCAGGGAAGCATGCCATAGCGCGCGCCCAGGCGCGCGAACTGATCTGTCGCATTGGCAACGACCGCGAGAAACTGAACGCCGCAACGTCGAAGCTTTTGATAGAGGGCGGCCCGGCGTACGACGGTTCCGGACGACATGCGCCGGGCCATGCCACCGCGGGTCGTCCCCCCGAATGGCCTGTCCAAGTTGCGGGCGATTCTTGGCAGAATTGCGCGCCGCGATCAGGATTGGCTACACACCGAAGCTGTGGCGCATCTGCCGCATCATCGCGAAGGCAGCGTCGCTGTACCGGCCATTGGCCATGTAATGGTCCAGCAATGACATGCCGATCAGGATGAGCAGCGCAGTCGAAAGACCCTTCAGCATTTGAATTTCGCCTTGTGCCGACGTTCAGCGCGGCCAGCCAGAATTTCAAAAGCAACGGCGATGGCGCCGCACGCGGCAAGGCCGCACAATGCCATTACGAGAACCATCGTCAGCATGAGACCAACTCCCGCCCCGCGACTCACATTCTCTTCAAAACAAAGCATTGTCCGAATGAAATCGCTAAGAAAGCACTAACGTTGACGCCGCCCGCTCAAAATCTTTCGCGTGCGTATTTCTACTGAGCTCGCCGGCCCCTGCCCGCGGGCGCGTCGATGCGCAACGGAAGCCGCACCAGGACCCCTGACAAATCGCGACGCATCCGCAAGGAGCGGAAGCTGAGGCAGCAGCAAAGGCGTAATCACGCTATTTTGCATTTCGGGCGGTCGGCGGCTGCACGATGCTTCACAGCGCTCGGCTGGCTTGCCGTTCAAAAGAAACATTCGCAGCAGTCCTCACTCCGGGAGGGTTTCATGTTCAGAAAGATGTTCATCGCTCTGGCCGCATTGGCGGTCGTTGCGCTCGTGCCGCTCGAGGCGTCTGCGCGCGGCGGCGGCGGATTCCGTGGCGGCGGCTTTCACGGCGGCGGATTTCATGCCGGCTTTGCCGGACCCGGATGGCGCGGTGGCGGGCCTGGCTGGCGCGGCGGTGGCTGGGGCGGCGGATGGCGTGGCCCGGGCTGGCGCGGGCCTGGCTGGCATGGTGGCGGTTGGGGCTGGCGCGGGCCGGCGTTCGTCGGTGGCGTCGGATTGGGTATCGCCGCGGCCAACTGGGGGCCTGGTTGGGGTTCGGCCTGGGGACCAGGATGGGGATGGAGCGATCCCTGCATTCGTCCCCGGCAGGTCTGGACCCGATGGGGCTGGCGAGTGGTCCCGGTAGACGTTTGCTGGTGAAAACCTGCAGCCTTCTCTGACCCAACCCGTCGCATTGGCCGACCGGTGCGCATGAGCCCCGCGGCCCTGCACCCAGAATCAATATGGGCTGCGTTCCGGCGCGGGAACCCACGGCCGTGGAACCAAAATCCGCCCTTGGGACGGCTCAATCAGCATTTGCATACCGCTGGAACCGCAAGCGTTAGCGCTAAATAAAGGTTCTATAATACCTAAATTGACGCTCAATTCGTTAACGCTGCCACAAAGGTTAGGCGGCTGTGTGACTGAAATGTCATAGGGGAATCCGAGGCTGCTTGTTAACTTATGACCTCAATTAAGGCATTGAACTCGGCATTTTACCGCTAGTTCTTTCGGCGTTGGGTGGGGACGGGGCAGATGAAATCGGCATGTTTTGCGGTCGCCGGCCTACTTTTGGCCACAAGTGCGGCAACGACGGCCGCCGTGGCGGAACCCTTCTCGATCAACGATGCCGTGAAACAGGCCGCGCTGACCAATCCGGGCGTAGGCGAAGCTTCCGCCAACCGCCGCGCCACCGAGTCCGAACTGCGTCAGACCCAGAGCACGCTGCTGCCCCAGGTTCGGGTGGAAGCCCGTTACGGTCCGGAAAAATTCGACCAGAGCGCTGCTGTCGTCAGCGGTTCGGCGCTGCCGGTGCCGGCACCGGGTACCGGCACCTGGCGCAACGGAACCACGGGCTCGGTTGTCGTGCGGCAGATCCTGTTCGACGGATTTGCCTCCATCCACGACATCTGGCGGCAGTCGGCCAGGGTCAACGCCGCGGCGTTCCGGGTCCGCGAGCGCACCGAGCTGATCGCGCTGGATGCGGCGGAAGCCTATGTCGACGTCGTTCGCTACATGCGGCTGGTCGAACTCTCACAGCAGAACGTCACCGCCCATGAACGCATCTTTTCGAATGTGAACAGCCGTTTCCAGGGCGGGCGGGCTGGTGAAGGCGATCTGGAACAGGCGCGTGAGCGCGTCGAGAATGCACGCGCGACGCTCGCCGAGTTTCGCAGGAGCCTGGAGGACGGCCGGGCCAAGTACCGCAAGGTCGTGGGACTGGAGCCGTACAATCTGCGCTTCCCGGGTCCGCTGGCCGGGCTGCCATCGACCAGGGATGAGGCGCTGGCTGTCGCGGTCCGCTTCAATCCGACCATCCGTGCGGCGCAGTCCGACGTCGATGCGGCCAAGCACGCTTTCCGCGTCACGGACGGCGCTTTCGTACCCAACATTGCACTCGAAGGCCGTGCAACCCACACCGACAACGCCTATCCCTATCTCGGCGTGACGCACGACGACTATAGCGGCAAGGTCGTGATGTCCTGGGACGTCTTCCGCGGCGGCCAGGACGTCTGGCGCCGCACTGAAATGGCCGAGCGCCACACCGAAGCGACCATGCGCCATGCGCGGCTGCAGCGGGATGCACTGGAATCGATCGACAAGGCCTGGGCAGCGCGTACGGTTACCGCAACGAGGGTGGGCGCCCTGTCGCGCGAGTTGGTGGCGAGCCGCAAGACCATCGCGGCGTTCGACAAGGAATATGAACTCGGCCAGCGCTCGCTGATCGACCTGCTCAATGCGCAGAACCAGTATTTCAACGCGGCCGTCTCGCTGACGTCGTCGCGCGGCGTCATTGTGTTCGCGGACTATCAGATGCTGGCGGCGATGGGCACGCTGCTGGAATATCTCAAGTCTCCTCCCCCGGTGGATGCGGCGCCGATCGATCTGGCGCCGCTCGGTCTGCCCGCCTACAGGTTTCCGACGCCACGCCTGACGCTGCCGCAGACCGGCTCGGAGCCGCTGCGTGTGTCGGATGCGGCGATCGGTGCCTCCGCTGCGCCGATGGCCTATGCCGCGGTGGAGCCGCAGGACAAATTCAGCGAGCGCTGGCCGCGTGGCGCGGCCGCAGCACGGATGCTTGGCGCTTCGGAGTGGTTCGCCCAGAAGAACGGCCGCGAACCGAACCAGGCGGCGGCTGCCCACGTCGATCCGACGGCGCAGCAATCGATGTCCTTTGCCGCGACGGGTGACGGCAAGCCTTACTGGCTGCTGTCGGCTTTTCCGTCCGATCCGAAGTAAACGACGAAGCTTAACGCGGAAGATTAAGATTGCCTTCGCGCGGTTTTGCGTCGAAGCAACCGTTAACTGTCTGACAGAATAGCCGAATCCGGCGCAAGCTTCGAGCGGCAGGTTATTGTACTTTGCCAATCCGTTAGTTGCGCCGCAGGTCCGCGGGTCCTATTTGCTCGTCGTTAGAGGCACCAGGCTTTGTTCTCCCGGAAAACCATCCCGGCTCCCGACGGGCCATCCACCGCCGAACCGGAGAGCCTCATCGAGGCCGCTGCGGCCGGCGCGCCACGTCATGATCCCCTCGCCGCTTCCCTGACCTATCTGGCTGCCCATCATGGCCGTGCCGTGAGCCGCGAGGCACTGCTCGGCGGCCTCCCCATCCTCGACGGGCGGCTGTCGGTCGCGCTCTACGACCGCGCCGCGCGGCGCGCCGGGCTGGAAACGGAAGCGGTCAAGCGCGACATCAGCGACATTCCCGCCATCGTTCTCCCCGCCGTGCTGATCATGAAGAGCGGCAAGGCGCTGGTCCTAGTCGGGATCGACCACAGCAATCAAAGCGTCAAGGTTCTCGACCCGACGATCCAGCCTGCCGCGCCGCAGGTCCAGAGCATCGAGTCCGTTACCGCGGACTACACCGGCTACACCTTCCTGGTGCGCGCCGCGGCCGAAGCCAATGCGCGCGCCGTCGCCGCCGGAGATCTTCCGCGGAACCACTGGTTCTGGTCGGTGGTCAAGGTCCACTGGCGCAGCTACGGGCATGTCGCGCTCGCCGCCTTCCTGATCAACATGCTCGCGCTGGCGACGCCGTTGTTCACCATGAGCGTGTACGACCGCGTCATTCCGAACGGCGCGCTGCCGTCGCTGGTCGCGCTGGCGATCGGAATGGGCATCGCCGTCGTGTTCGACTTCGTGCTGCGGACGGTGCGCAGCCGCATCATCGACGTGACCGGCAAGACCGCCGACGTCGTGCTCGCCGCCAACATCTTCGAACACGTGATGTCGGTGAAGATGGCGCAGCGCCCGACCTCCGTCGGCATCATCGCCAATCAGCTTCGCGACTTCGATTCGGTTCGCGAGTTCTTCACCTCGGGCAGCGTCGTTTCCGCGACCGACCTGATTTTCGCGGTGCTCTTCATCGGCATCCTGTTCACGATCGCCGGTCCGCTGGCGTGGATTCCGCTGGTGATGCTGCCGATCATGATCGCGATCGGGTTTACAATGCAGCGTCCGCTCGATCGCGCCATGAAGCGGCTGCAGGCGGAGTCCGCGGCGCGCCACGGCGTGCTGGTGGAATCCCTCTCCGGCATGGAGACCGTTCGCGCGACCGGCGCCGAAGCCCGCATGCAGACGGCCTGGGAACGATCCGTCGCCGCCACCGCGCGGTCCGGCGAGGATGTCCATTTCTGGGCTTCGCTGACGCTGACCAGCGCCAATGCCGCGCAACAGCTAACCAGCCTGCTTCTGCTCATCGTCGGCGTGTTTCTCATTCTCGACGGCAAGCTCACGGTCGGCGCGCTGGTCGCCGCGAACATGCTGGCCGGCCGGGTGCTGGCGCCGATCGCAGGCATCGCATCGGTGATCACCCGCGGCACCCAGACCTTGTCCGCGCTCAAGTCGATCGACCGCATCATGTCGCTGGAGCGCGAGCGGTCTCCGGAACGCGCCTATGTCGCCCGCAAGATCGACCAGGGCCGCATCAGCTTCGAAAACGTCTCCTTCGCCTATCCGAACGCGCCCGGCAAAGCGCTCGACAAGGTTTCCTTCAAGATCGAGGCCGGCGAACGCATTGGAATCATCGGCCGTGTCGGCTCCGGCAAGACCACGGTCGGGCGTCTCCTGCTCGGTTTCTACGAGGCGGAAGAAGGACGCATCCTCGTCGACGGTGTCGACTCCGGCAGTACGACCCGTCGGACCTGCGCGCCGGCATCGGCTTCGCGATGCAGGACACCGACCTGTTCTTCGGCAAGCTGCGCGACAACATCGCGCTCGGCAAGCCCGAGGCGACCGACGAAGAGATCCTTGCCGCGGCGCGGCTGTCCGGCGTCGAGAGTTTCATCGCCGGCCATCCGATGGGATACGACATGCCGATCGCGGAAGGCGGCCGCAGTCTCTCAGGCGGCCAGAAGCAGGCGATCGGGCTCGCGCGCGTCCTGATCCGGAAGCCGCGCGTGCTGTTCCTGGACGAACCGACCGCGCATTTCGACGTGCGCAGCGAGGCTGAATTCCTCGAGCGCCTGAAGGCCATGCGCGGCGAACGAGATGACCATCATCATCTCCACGCACCGGCTTTCGCTGCTGGGCATGGTCGACCGCCTGCTGCTGTTCGACAATGGCCGCCTCGTCGCCGACGGTCCGCGCGACAAGGTGCTGGCGCTGCTGCAGGGCAAGCCCGCGACGACCCCGGCGAGCGAAACCGCGGCGCAGCCCAACGCGGCGCAACCCAATGCCGCGCCCCGTGCAACCCTGGTGCAGAAACCCAATGCCGGCGTCTGATTTTGCCTTTGCCAATGACATCCGCGCCGCTGCGGCGATGCGTACGCCGCGGACCTCGCGCATGCTGCTGCTGGCCTTCCTCGCCCTGCTGGTGACGTTCCTGATCTGGGCGCATTTCGCGGTGCTCGAAGAGGTCAAGCGCGGCAACGGCCGCGTCGTGCCGTCGCGCCAGACCCAGGTGGTGCAGACGCTCGAGGGCGGCATCGTCGGCGACATCCTGGTCCAGGAAGGCGCTATCGTGCAGCAGGGCCAGTCGCTGATGCGGATCGACGACACCAAGTTCGCATCGCGAGTTCGGCGAGATCAGGGAGCGCCGCGCCGCGATGGCCGCGCGTGTCGCCCGCCTCGAGGCCGAGGCGCGCGGACGCAGCGAGATAACTTTCCCGGAACAACTGGATGAGGTGGTCCCGGCGTCGGTGGCGACCGAAACCAGCGTCTTCAAGATGCGCGGGCAGAAGGTGGCGCAGGACATCGACGTCCTTAACCAGCAGGTAACCAGACTGACCGACACGCTCAAGCTGCTGGACCGGGAACTGGCGCTCACGCGCAAGCTCTATGAACAGAAGGTCGTGCCCGAGATCGAAATGCTCCGGCTCGACCGGCAGGCCACCGAAATGCGCGGTCAGCTCGCCGAGGCCCAATCGAAGATCGCCAATACCCTGGCCTCGTTCCGCTCGCAGGCCGACGAGGACCTCGCCAAGTCCAGGAGCGACCTGGCCGTGCTGGACGAAAACATCAAGTCCGCCCAGGACCGTGTGCGGCGTACCGACCTGAAGGCGCCGGTGCACGGTATCGTTAACAAATTGAATGTGACGACGATCGGCGCGGTGGTTCAGCCCGGCGCCAACGTCATGGATATCATCCCGCTCGACGATACGCTGCTGGTGGAGGGCCGCATACGGCCGCAGGATATCGCCTTCATCCGCCCCAACCAGGACGCGGTGGTCAAGCTCTCCGCCTACGATTCGTCGGTCTACGGCTCGCTGAAGGGCAAGGTCGAGCGTATCAGCGCCGACACCATCGTCGACGACAAGGCCGAAAAATCCGAACGCCAGGAGACCTTCTACCGCGTGATGGTCCGGACCGAAAAGAACCACCTCGGCACAGCCAAGAATTCGCTGCCGATCATCCCGGGCATGGTCGCGACCGTCGAGGTCCTCACGGGCGAGAAATCCGTGCTCGACTACATCCTGAAACCGGCCCGCACGCTGCGCGACGATGCGTTGCGCGAGCGCTGAATTTGCCGGCGTTTTTAGTTCAATTTTGAACCTATTTGGAACGGTCCGGAAAACCTCCGGTTGACTGCCTTTCCGACATCCACGCTGCGCACCGGCGGGCTTTAACCCTGCATAAGGTGCCAACGCGACAGTGTCCGTCCTGATAACAGATCGGGGCGGCTGATCGGCGCAAAGACGCTGACTGACGCTCCTCGTAAAGGGGACGTCATGACGCCGCGCGTAACACTGCGGACGCCACGCTCGCATGCGTTGGCCATCGGGCTCATTCTCGCACTCGGTGTTGGCGCACCATCGCGCGCACTGTCCGCCGAGGATACCGCGATTGAAGCTGCCAACGCGGAGCTCGCGCCGGGCGGCGACCACACCTCGCCGGCAAAATTCTTCAGCATCAATGCCGTTCTCGCCGGGCATGATCGCCAGCGCGGCCGCGGTGCCGATGCGCTCCGCCTTGCCGCGATCACCCCCTCGAACACGGTGACGACGGACGCGCCGCCCGTGGTCAGGGAAGCACCGGCGGCTGGATCCGAGCCGTTCGGACTGTTCACGTTCCGCGCGCCTGACGGCCTGCTCTGGCGCAAATGGCGCGGCGTCGAAGCCGCCATGGTGAGGGAGCAGGCCGTGCTCGACGACTGCCGGGTGGACGCCGGCGATTGTCCCGCCCCCGCCGCGCAATTCCTCCGGCTCGTCAATGCGGTCGGCAGCAAGTCCGGACGTGACAAACTCGACGAAGCCAACCGCGGCGTCAACGCGGCCATCCGCTACGTCAGCGATCTCTCCCAGCACGGCGAGCCCGACCGATGGAGTACGCCGCTTGCGACCTATGCCTCATTGAAAGGCGACTGTGAGGACTATGCGATCGCCAAATACGTCGCACTGAGCGCTGCGGGCTTTCCCCGCAATGACCTGCAGCTCGTGCTGGTGCGCGACCGTGCCGTCCGCCAGGACCATGCGGTACTGGCCGCGCGTCTCGACGGCCGCTGGCTACTGCTGGACAACCGCTTCTCCACGCTGATGGTCGACTCCGACGCCGCGCGGTTCACGCCACTGTTTGCGATCGACCACCAGGGCGTTCACCTCTTTGCCGCCCCCTATGCCAGGCGGCCGCTTCCCGGCGACGAAATCGCCGCAACGCCTGCGGCCGCCATCAGCGGCCAGCCGATCGCGATCGACACGCCGGCCGTCGGCACGTCGACGCCGAACACCCTGCCCTTGCTGATGTGACGCACATCGCGCGCTGCGCCCGCCGGAGCTGCGACAGACAAGAAAAAGCCCGCCGGAGCGATCCGGCGGGCCTTTTTGGTTCGGAACGTCAGCTCACATGCCCGGCTGCAGATGCGCCGTGTCCACCGTGCCGCCGGCCTGAACGATGGCCAGAGCCAGCTTCGAGGCCGCCGCTGAAGTATCGCCGTTGGCATCGTGCATGAGCGGCTGATCAACGGCCGTGAACTGCGTCAACGTTCCGGCGCCTTCGGATGCCGTGTCGCCCGGCGGGAAGCTCAACTCGTGCGGAGCTCCGAACGACGCGTCGAGATCGACCTCGACGAAGGTGCCGGTGGCGCCGTCGGCGTAGGTGAACGAACCGATCCCGGCAATGGTCTGCCCGTCGATCGGCGAACCCGGCGTCGTCGCAAGACCGATGCTCGTGACCCCGAGGTCGCCAAGCTTGATCAGTTCGCCGCCATCGCTGACGCCGTTGTGATTGGCGTCCTGCCAGACCACGAGTTCGCCGAACGCCGCATCGTTGCTGTCGATCACGCCGTCGTGGTTGCCATCGAGGCTCGCCAGCGCGGCAATGCCGTCGGCAAAATGGCCGCCGTTGAAGTTCGGCGTGAACAGCTCGTTGCCGCTCTCGATCCTGCCGGAGCCGTCGAGATCGAACGCAAGAATGCCGTCCTGGCCATCGGCGGTCCAGGCGAGCTGGTCGCTGGCGCCGTCGCCGTTGATGTCGAACGACACACCGTTCTCGAGCGAGCTGAACGCGACGCCGTTGTGGTCGAGGTCGAGCACGATGGGGTCGGCGACGCTGGCGACCGATGCGAAGTCAGCAACGACGTTCGGCACACCGGCGGCAGTCACGCTCGTGTAGTTGGTGAAGACCGCCACCAGCGTGGCTCCAGCTCCTGAGCCGGTGCTGTTGGCATCCGCATCATAATACAGCGCAACCTGGTTGTTCGCCACGGCATCCGAATAGGCCAGCACGAACACGCCGCCATTGAATGTTCCTCGCTGATCATCCAGCAGCGCGTTGATATCCGAAGCTGAATCCGCGAGGTCGGCGTTGACGTTGAAGATGACGAGATCGGCTCCCGCAATATCCGTATCTGACCAGTTGTCCCCGAGGCCGGCTGTATTGACGGTAACGATCGAGTTGATCGCCCCCGTGCCGCTGTGATTGGCAAGCGTGAAATTCGCAAACTTGAGAATGTCGTCCGCGCTCACGAAGTCGGTGATGATGTCGTAGTTGGCTATCGTGGAGCCATCGAGCTTGAAGGTATCGCTGTTGGCACCGCCGGTAAGCGTATCCCGCCCTGCGCCGCCAATAAGGGTATCGTTACCAGCACCGCCAAGGATCGTGTCGTTAGCGGCACCGCCGGTGATGGAATCGTTCCCACCAGACCCCGTAATGGAGAATGCTTCGGTTTGGTTCGAAAGATCGACCGTCACTGCGGCGGTCAGCGTCACATTCTCGATGCGAATGATCTGGCCGTCGTCGACGCTGGTGAAATCCGCGCCAATCTTCAGCGTATCGATGCCGCCGCCACCATCGAGAACAATGTCGTTCTGGGCTCCAACGATGATATCGCTGCCCGTATTTCCGATGATGTAGTCGTTGCCGGCTCCGCCCGTCATCGTCGCGCCGGTCGTCTGATCGTTGACGATGATCGAAATCGCCGCTCGCGGCAGCATTCAGCGACGTCGTGCTGGTGGCATGATTGACGAAATTGACGGTCGTCGCAGGTGCGCTGCTTCCGGTTCCGTCGGTGGCGGTGGTCGTGAACGAGCCGCCGAGCAAGCTGTCGTCATCAATCGTGACGGTACCGACGGTGCCCACGCTGCCAGTGCCAAGTCCCGTTCCAGTCGCGGACTGAAGAGTGCCAGCGGCCACGACGGAGGCGATGCCCAGGTTGGCGTTGTCCACATCGGTGAAGTAGGCGGACAGCGCTGCCTCCGTGAAGGCGACCGCACCCGTCCCCGAGTTGCTCACCAACGTCAGGCCGGTGGAATTGAACACAGGCAGATCATTCACCGCCGTCACATTCAGGTTGAACGTCTGGTTGACCGGCGAGGAAGCGTCTTCGTTGCCGTCCTCGACCTTGACCTGGAAGGAAGCCGCGTTGGTATCCGAGCCGTTGTGGATGAACTTCACCTGACCGGCTGCCAATTGCGTGCCGGAGAACGTGTTCTGGGTAACGCCATTGACCTGAATGGTGCCGTTTGTCAGCGACGAGGCCGTGAACGTCACACCCGCCGCAACGTCATCCGGATCCGTGAAATTCAGATCTGACGTCGTGATCGTGTAGCTGCCGCCCTCCAGAACGGTTGCTGCCCGATCGCCGGTGATGACAGGCGCATCATTGGTGCCGGTGATGACGAAGCTCAGGGGCTGCGTCGGCGTGGTCGATGTGCCGTCCGAAACCTGAATCTGATACGTGACGGTCAGTGTTTGACCGGCCGAGAGGAAATCAAGAGCGGCTGCTTCCGGATCCCAGGTGTAGTTGATCGTCTGCGCGCCGCCATTGGCCGTGACGCCACTGCCGATCGAGAGCTCGCCGGTCACCAGGGCTGCGGTGAGCGTATTGATCTGCGTGGTGGTCAGCACGGTACTCAGATTGCCGCCACTCCAAACCAGTGTTGGCGTGCCGTTGATCGATGCGGTCAGCGTGTTGCCGACGTCCGCATCGGAGACCGCGAATGTCCCCTGCATCGCCGGGATGTTCTGTGCCGCGGCATTGACCGCCTCGGTGATCCCTGTCGTCGCCGCAATCGGGCCTAGCGTCGGCGCGTCGTTCGTCGCATTCACCGTGACCGACGCCGTATCGGTCGCGCTCGAGAAGGCGGAGCTGCCGCCATTGCTGGTGGTGTCGACCTTCGTTCCGGCCGTGCCGGTGCTCTCGTCCCAGGCGCGGAACGTGATGCCGTCATTTACCGTGCCGTTGAAGTTGGCGGCCGGCTGGAAGTACAGCCGGGTGCTGGCGTTGGCTTCGAGCAGCAGCGCGCTGGCGCTGCTGACCGCGCCCACCGCAATCCACGTGGTGCCATTGTTGGTCGAGTAGTACCAGGTGCCGCTGGCGCTGTTGGTGCCTGTGATGGCGATACCGAGACCGGGACCATCCGCATCCGTCACGTTGTCGAGGCCGCCGCTGCCGGCAAGATCGACCAGCGAGGAGACGAGCGTGCCCACCGGGCCCGACGGCGCAATTGCATCCTCGTTGACGGCCGCGATGACCGGAGAATCCGTGGCATCGAGAACCGGCGCGCCGTTCACGTTGTCGATGTTGATCGTCAGCGTCGAAGTGGCGGTGTCACCGTCCCGGTCGGTCAGGGTGTAGGTGAACGGACGGCTGAAGTCGGCCAGGATCGTGGTCGGCGGCGTGTAGACATAGGTGCCGTCGTCGAGGTCGATGACGAAGCTTTCGCCGGTACTGCCGGGGAACGTGATCGTCAGCTTGTTGCTGGGCTGGTCGAACGTGTGGGAAGAGCCCCCGTTCGGGCCCGACGTGCCGATCGTGTCGGAGGCAGGATTGTACGTGTAGAGCTTGCCGCCGATCTCGATCGACTTGACGTAGCCTCCGTCCGCGCCGAACGAGGTCGGAATGTTGCCGTCGATCACCGAGCCGGAGATCGACGGATTGACGGTCCCCACCAGTGTCGACTGCAGCTGGCTGAGGTCGGTCACGATGAGTGCGTTGGTATCGGTGCCGGAGCCGCGGCCGTCATAGGCCAGCGGGTCGAGATAGGTGCTGGGCGCCGAGGACCCCAGACCGATCGCGTAGGAGATAATATCGTTGGCGTTGACGAAATTGATCCAGTTCGTCAGCTCGGTGCCGGACACCTGGTCATCCACCGGCTCGGGCTGGCCGTCCGAGATGAAGTAGGAGACGTTGCGGACGCCTGATGTCGTCAGCTTGCCCGCATCGGCGAACGCATCCGGCGCGATTTCCGCAGCGTCGTCGTAGTCGGTGCCGTCATTCGCCCACAGGTTGTTGATATACGTCTTCGCATCCGCCACCGACAGCCACAGGTCGCCCAGTTGCTCCGCGCTGTCGTTGAACCGGACGATCCGGACCCTGACGTCGCCGGCGGCGTCGTACTGGTCCAGCAGTGCGTTGGCGGCCGCCTTGAGCAGGTCGAGGCGCGTATCATAACCGGAGACGCCGGAATCGTATCCCATGCTGCCCGAGCGGTCGAGGATCAGCATGATGTTGGTGTCGGAAGCGCCTTCCGTCACCGTCTTCGTGATCGGCGCGGCGACCGGCATGTCGTCATCGAGGGTGATCAAAAGCGTCCCGGTGGCCTTGTCGGCAACCGGCAAGGTGGCGTCCCTGACCTCGTAGGTCAGGTTGACGGTCGCGTCATTCTCGTTGTCGCCCGCACTGTGCAGGACCGGCTTCAGCAGCGTGAACACGTAGTTGCCGTTGCCGTTGTCCGATCCACCGTCGACCTGAACCGTGAAGATCGCCCCACGCTCGGCAGAAGTGGCGGTCAGGGTGTTGTTGGCTGCATTCCAGTTATAGGTGACGGTCTCGGTGCCAACCTGGCCCGACGTGCCGTGCATCGGCAGGAAGTTGATCGGGTCGGAAGCGGCCTTGCCATCGGCCTTGTAGTCGTGCGGCAGGTTCCCGCCGGCCGTGATGGCCTGCCCGGCCAGATCGTCGCCGAAGGCACTGCCGGCAATGCCGTTCGCAAGGCCCTCGTCATCGACCGAAGCCGCAGCGCTACCTGCCGTCGGCAACGTGTTGTTCTGAATGCTCGCCAGCGTCACGGTCGCGGTCGAAGTATCGCCGTCGCCGTCCTTGATCGTGTAGGTGAAGCTGTCGGTGCCGCTGTAGCCGGCCACCGGCGTATAGGTGAAGGTACCGTTGTTGTTGTAGACAACGGTGCCATGCGCCCCGTTGGTGACCGTGATCTGGCCGCCGACCGGAGAATTATCCGTGTCGACGCCATCAGCGCCGAACTTGTCGTTGCCCAGCAGGCCGGTCAGAACCGTTGTACCGGTGATGGTGGGCGCCCAGGTGTCGTCCGCCGCCGTCGGCGTATCGTCCACCGCGCGGATCACCAGGTTGTCGCTGGCGGACGTGCCGCCGATGCCATGCACCGTCAGCGCGACGCTGTCGTTGAAGCCGGTCCCATCGACGGAGTCGTTGCCGGTCGGCACCTTGCTGTCATTGTCGATCGTCGCCGACAGCGTGTAGCTGTAGCTCACCGTGCCGCCGAAGCCGTTGCCGCTGTAGCCCGTCAGCGTCAGCACACCCTCGCCGGTGTTGACCACCCCGTTGGTGGTGCCGAACGCCTGGATCTGCGCCAGCGTGAAGGTCACACCGCCGATCACGACGTTCTGGATACCGTCGGTTGCCGAGATCGTGAAGCTGCCGCCAGTCGTCTCGGTGCTGGATGCGGCATTCGAACCGTTCGGATTGAGGCCCGCCTCGTACACCGTCGCATCCGCGCCCGTCGCCTGCGCCGTCACCACCGAAGCACCATCATTGGCGCCATCTATCTTGATCGTCAGCGTCGCCGCCGACTGATCGCCGTCGGCATCCCTCATCGTGTAGTGCAGCGTGTAGCTGAGGTGGCTCGCCGAGGTCAGCGCCTGCGTTGCCGCAAGGCTGTTGTTGAGCGTGTAGCTCCAGGTTCCGTCGTTGTTCTGAACCAGCGTACCGTAGGTGTTCAGCGCCGCGATTGCGGCGCCATCGCCCGGTCCCCACGACAGGAAACTCTTCGGCTCATCCGCACCCGCGGCGTCGTTCGCCAGAACGCTGCCGGACACCAGGTTCAGGCCGTCCTCGACGACGCCATACGGTCCGTCATTGGCAGCTACCGGCATGTCGTCGTCGACACCGACCGTAAAGCTGCCGTTCACCGCATCGCCATCGGAATCCGTGGCGGTGTAGTTAAACGTCAGGCGGATGTCGTTCTCGTTGTTGCCCGGTGCGTGATCGAGCTGATCCTTCAGCACGACGCGGAATGCGCCGGTGCCCTCGTCGGACAGCGAGATTTCAATGACGGTGCGTCCACCGGCCATACCGGTCAGAATGGTGCCGTCGGAACTGGCCGAGAACACCACCGTCTCACCCTTCGAGGTGAGCGCCGCAACCCCGGAGACGCCGACGGTCGTGTTGGTGAAGGTCAGGCTGCGATCGCCGATGCCATTGGGCTGATCCTGGACCAGCGTACCGAACGGACCTGCCGTCGCGTCCGAGCCGCTATCGGCGTTGTCGGCACCCCACTTGATATTGAGAGAGCCCGTCGACGTTGCCTCATTGGCGTCGCCATCGCCGTTGGCGACGAAATTGTCGCCGGTCTTGACGTCGTTGTTGCCTGACGAGAGCCCTGTCAGCCCATCCTCGTCGACGAAGATCACCGGAACGAGGCTGACATTGTCGATAAAGGCGCCGAGCGAATTCTCCTGCCCAGTGGCCTTGAACGCCAACACATCGCCCGGCCCGGTTCCGACCACGCTGACCGTGATCAGTTGCCAGACGCCCGCCGTCATGCCGGTCGAGTCGATGGATTTCACCACCTGGCCGTTCCACAGCACGTCCAGGCTGCCGCTGTTGGCATCGCCTTCGTTGGGACGCGGCGAATAATAGAAAGTCAGCTCATAGGCTTCACCAGCCTGCGTGCCAGTGATCACCTGCTGAAGGGTGGCGTTGGTGTGGCCGGAGTTGTTGAAGTGGTCGCCGCCGGACAGATTCCCGCTGTTAAGGTCGGAATCGAGTTCGACCAGCGCGTTGCCGTGCTGCGCCAACACGCCGCCGGCATTGCCGGTCTGCACTTCGAACGGCACGTTACCGTTCGGCCCCGGCGCGCCGATATCCGTCGAGGTCCAGCCGCCAAGGGTGTGGTAGATCGACCACTGATTGTTGCCCAGGCCATGGCCCGTTTCGAAGCTGCCGTTGACGACGAGATTGTTCGCCTCCGCGGTCGGACCGATGACTGGAATATCGTCCCGGATCTGGATCGTAAACGCACCGGTCGCCAGTTCGACCGAGTTGCCGTCGCCATCGATCGCAACGACGTACTTGGACAGGTCGAGCAATGTCGTCAGCACGTTTTCGGTGTTGTCACCGTTGCTGCCGTTCAGCGTCGGATGATCGATCTGGCCCGTGAGCGTGAAGGTGTAGGAGCCATCCGGGTTGACTGTGAGCGTGAATATCTCACGATCGGTGCCCGCCTCGTAACCGGAATTGCCACCCAGATTGACGTAGCCGCGCAGCGTCGAGCCGTCGGACACGATCAATACGTCGCTGCCCCCGGAGTTCAGGCCGCTATCGGCCGGGCTGTTCTGAACCGCGAGACTGAATGGCGTCGAGCCCGGACCATCCGAGCCAAAATTGACCAGCGTAGCCAGCGAGCCGGTGGCAACGGCCGATCCGGTTCCGGCGGTTTCGCCGGGGCGAGCCGCGTCGAGATTGCCGGTCGCCAATCCGTCTTCGTCCACCGCGGCAGAAATCCTGGTACCGGTGACGGTCGGACCGTCGTCGAGGAAGGTGATCAGGTGACCGATATTGATCGAGTTGGACGACTGGTCGCCGTCCGAATCGACGATCGTCAGGGTAGCGATAATCTTGCCTTCCAGCGTCTGCTGGATCGTCTGCGCATCAACCGGCGGCGCGTCGTTCGAATTGCTGCCGTTGTCGTTGGTCTCGTTGGGATCGCCCTGGTCGTCATGCCTGATGGAAAGGTACTGCGCGACGCTGATCCTGCCGTCGAGATCGATCGCAATCGCGAATGCGATCTTGCCGTCGAAGGCGCCGCCGGAAACGGTGCCGATCACCAGCCCCTCGGCATTGAGCGACAGGACGATCGGGCTGCCGTCGGTGACGAACAGGCCGGAGGCGACGTTGTTACCGCCGGCAACGCTGAGCGAGAACTGGTGCGGGTAAAGCGGAGCGTCGGCGCCCCAGATCGAATTCCCCGTCACCACCTCGTAGGCGCTTTGCGCGTAGGCGATGGCGCCGTTACCCGAATTGACGCCGTTGTTGTCGCCCGGCACGTCGGGATCGTCGCCGACGAGACGTACGCCATTGACAAAGGTCGCTTCGAGGCCGGCGAACAAATCCCGGACGCCGTTCCAGGTCGTATCGTCAGCCTGGTTGCCCGGCGTTTCATCGACCGTGACCGAACTGCCCCTGAGATCGATGACGGCCTCGGGGACGTCGTCGGTGACGTTGACGGTGAACTTGCCTGTCAAGGTGACGCTGTCGCCGTCCTTGTCGGTGTAGGTGATGATCGAGCCGAGGTCGATATTGGGAATCGAATGCTGGACGCCGTTGTCGAGCGGGCCCGAGCGCAGGCCGCTGTTCTCGCCGTCACCCGCGGTATGGATCAGTTCATCATACAGCCGGAAGTCGAAGTCGCCGGTTACGGTGTTCAGCGTCAGCGAGAACACCGGGTTGCCGTTCGGATTGGGCTCGCTGCCGGTGATGATGATTTCATTCGAACCGGCGGGTCCGTTCGAAATCGCGTAAGTCAGAAGCTTGCCATTCTCGCCGTCGCCCTGGGCGGTCTGCTTCGAATAAAGCCCGAGCGCCGTCAGCTTCGCGATGGCGTCCGACGAGAAGCCGAACGTTCCGGGCTCGTCGGTGCCCACCGAAACCAGGCCGGCCAGCGTGCCCGGCACGATCGCAGCGCCGGTCGGCGTCACCTCCTCGGTATACGAGCCATCGGCGATACCGTCGCTCGGGCTGGTGCCATGCGACCACGGCGTATTGATGTCGTCTTCATCGACGGTGATGGAAATGGAAGCTCCGGTCAGGAGCGGAATATCATCCTGGATCTGGACCTTGAACACGCCCTCGCCCAGGCTGATGCTGTCGCCGTCACCATCGGTGGCGACAACGAAGCCCGAGAGATCCAGCGTCGCGATGAGTTCGTTTTCGCTGTTGTCGCCAACGTCGTTGTCCAGCGTCGGATGGTCGATCTGGTCCTTCAGCGTGAAGGTGTAGGAGCCGTCCGCCCCGATCGTTAGCGTGAAGATCTCGCGGTCGTCGGCCGAGAAGCCAGAACCGGCCTCGCCGGTTTCGACATAGCCATGCAGCGTCGTGCCGTCCGATACGATCAGCACATGGCCGCCCTGCGAGGTCAGGCCGGTGTCAACAGGCGTGCCCTGAACAGCAAGCTTGAATCCGGCCAATGCAGGTCCATCAGTGCCGAAGTCGACCAGCGAAGCCAGCGAACCGGTCGCAACCGCCGAACCGCTCCCAACCAGTTCGCTTGGGTTACCACTATCCGCGTTGTGACCGGGAAGTCCGTCCTCGTCGACGGTAGCGATCATACTGCCCTCGCCCACCAGCACCGGGCCGTCGTCCTGGAAGTTGATGGCGGAGGTCTCATTGCCGGCGATCTCGATCGTGGCCGAAGAGGTCGCAGTATCATTGTCGACGTCGGTGATGGTCGCCGTCAGCGTAATGCCGAGGCTTGCGAAGCTGCCGCCCTCGCCCTCGCTGATATTGGCGAGCGTGAGCGCCTTGCTGGAATTGAAATCGTTGCCGTCCTGGCCATGGTCGATCGCCATATACTGGTTGATCACCAGCTGGCCGCCCGACAGGCTGCCGGCGTTGTCCAGGGTGATGCGGAGTGCAATCGGACCGTTCGGATCGTTGCCGACGCGACCGACGATCTCGGTGTCGCTGACCTTGAAGAGATAGATCGTGTCGTCGGCGTAGAGGCCGTTGGGATCGGTCACCTCGAGCGTGGTGGCGACACTGCCCGACGAACCGAAACCACCCGTCAGCGAGAAGCTGTATTGGTAGGTGGTCGACTTCTCACCATCCGTGCCGGGATCCTTCACGACATTGAACAGCGCCTGCAGGGCGCCCTGCCCCTGCTCTTCGCCGCCGACATATGTCTTCACCTGGCCGATCGGATTGATGCCGTTCGGATTCGGCGTCGTAAATCCGGTATCGTCCCACGTGCCGTCCGGAAAACCGGCGGGATTCGGATCGTTACCGATCGATTCGTCGAGCGACAGAGTTGCAAGCCCCGAGGGCCCTTCCCACTCGGACTCGGCCACGGACACCGCAATGGCCGGACCGTCGTCGTCGAATCCGACACCGACCGAACTGCCCGAGACCGCCGTGATGATGTTACCGAACCCGTCAGTGACGATCTGCTGAACGAAAACGACGTCGTCGAGTTCGATCCGGTCGTTTGCATTGAGCGGGTTGCCGTGCTGAACGGCTTCGTATTGCGCGATGCTCAGCGTGAGCGTGTCAGGGTCCAGATAAAGTTCAAACGCGATCGCACCGCCGGCGTTGCTTTCGCGGCCGACGATGAGATTTCCTTCCGTGAACAGGAATATCTCATTGCCGGTTGCGGTTGCCCGCAGCCCTGAACTGACGCCGGCAAACCCGGTGCCCTGCGCCGTAACCAGCGCATAGGTCACCGTGCCCGTACCGCTGCTGCCGAAATCGACGTTTTCGGTCGCGATCAGCGGGCCGGAGCTCTGCGCCCAACCGATCAGCCCGGCTTGCTGGAACACGGCCGGCAGATCCAGATTGTCCCGGTCGTGGGCGGTGGGCTGGACTCCGAACGTCTCGTCATGGATCAGCAAAATGTTGGCGAGCGTGAAGCTTGCCGACGTCGCGACGTTTGGCGTCCCGGCGAACGTCTCCGGCGTCAGCGCGAACGTACCGAGGAATTCCTGCCCGAGCAGATCGAGCGGATCACCGGTGCCGAGGGAGTCCACCGCACTGTTGTTGAAGTTGGCGCCGCTGGCTTGCGCGTTGCCTGCGCCCTCGCCGGCTGCCGGCAGGACCGATTGATCGGTGGTGATCGGGAACAGGCTGGCGAATTCGTTGACCGTTACGTTGCGGCCCGGCGCGACTTCGACGGTCAGATTGTCCAGCCCGTCATTCCGCGAGTCGAAGAACGGCTCGACCGTGACGGTCGACTTGTTGTCGAACAGGATGATCAGCTTCTCGCCGACATGGACGAGCGTGATCTTCTCGTTGGCAATGGCCGAGAAATCGACCTTGACCTTCTGGTCGTACCCGAGGTTGACGACCACAGCCTGGTCGCCCAGGGGTTTTGTCAGCTTGAAAATACGGGGCGGGGCAGCATTGCTGGCGGGAGTGGAACCGGAAAGTTGAGCGATTTGGAATTGAGCGTTCATGAATACTCCCGCCGAGGGCCTGCGTTTTATTCAAAGTCTGCAAAGAATATTCCAAACTTTTGACGTATTAGGCTATTGTTAACCCTGACGAGGGTCAACAAAATCAAGTGGTTAACCCGCACTTTTTGACCTGCTGTGGTAAACTGGGGACGGCAACAGGCTGCCGCGAAAATGGCTTTGAAATGAGCGGTTTGCCTTGAATTGGCCAACCTTGGCTATGCTCGAGGGACACAGGATGAAGGTATTACTATCCGCTGCAGCGGTATTATTGGCTGCATGGGCGCCCGCTGCCGTGGCCCAGGAGCAATCCCGCACGGTCGAGCGAACGGTCAAATCCGTGCCAAACAAGGACACCCAGATCGGCGTCTACATCAACGTCCAGTCGGATTGTACATCCGGGCCACTGCCGACGATTTCGGCTGGTCAGCCCTCCTGCCTCCGGCAAGGTTGTGGTCAAGAGCGCGAAGATAAAGGCGACCAACTACAAGGCGTGCCTTGCGCTCGAAGTGCCGGCCTACATTGCATTCTACAAATCGCCGGCGGATTTCATCGGCAACGATGTCATGACCATCGAGGTCAAGTTCGCCGGCGGCCGCACCGAAATCCAGAAGATCACCGTGAACGTGGCCGGCGTCGCAGGACAGCAGAAGATCTAGCCGCCCTCTCACTCAGTGCGCGCATGGACGCGCTGACCCTGAGCGCGATCAACAGCTATCGAGCTCGGCCCGGCGAACGACGGGAATATCCGTTTGACCCTATGGCTGATATTTGCTCTTTTCACTTCATTCATTTCGGCTTGGGGGCAGCCATGCACGCCGCATTCGGCAAATTCGTTTTGACCACAGCTTCATTGGGTATCGCCGCGTGGTTCGGCGCAGCGCCTGCCAGCGCTGCTGATCTCGGCTTGATGACGTCGGGACCGAGCGCGATCGGCAATTGCTCGGAGATCGTTTTCACTTGCGAGAATGGCCGGCAGTACCCGCTCTGCCCGATCGCCGTGAGTGTCGCCGGCGAAGTCGTGACCGCATCGCTGCTCACCGGCCACCGCGGCGGCGCGCACGTTCGGCTGGTCCCGATGGGGGTCGGCTATCGTTACGCCGGTCGCGGGATCTGGCTGGACGGCTTCCGCGAGAACGCGCTGCTCAACTTCGGCAAGCACAGCCAGATCGCCTGCACGATCCAGCGCTCCTGATTGCCAGCGCTCCTGATCGGAAACGCAGTCTCGCTCGAAACCTGAAGCGGTCGCCAAACGGCAGCGCTCAGCCCTTCGTGCGAAGCACCACGCGCGAAGAGCGCGGATACATGTACGCCTTCGGCTGAACATAGCGGGGACAATGGTCGTTCCACTGGTGCTGTTGCCAGTTCCACTTCCAGCATCCGGATGCAATCTCCGGATCATAGCCCCAATTCAGCCGATAGGGTTCATCGCCAAAGGCATACGGGCCTGCCTGCGCGGAGCCGACCGACACGGCTGATGCCAGCAAGGCAGCCGCCACGATCGCAAAAGCAGAATGCTGCATGAGTTCCCCCGGCCAAATCAGACAAATTCGATGTCCGAACAGTGCCAAATGGCCATCCCCTTATCAAGGTCTTTTGGGAGTTGCACGGCCGTCGCCGGCGACGTATCCCCATCGCGATTTTTCGAGCAAGCCCGCAAGGCGATATTGTTCGGGGCGCGAGCCGATCGGCGGATGCCGAGCCTCACGCGTGGATTTCATCGCAGTAAACCGCAAGCAAGATCGCGGCGTCTTCGAAGGCCGATGCTGATGACCATGGCATTCAGTATGGGTTCATGCCGCTTGCCATACGGTATTGGCTTGCGATCCGAACCAGAGAGACGCCCGACATGATTATCGCCGCCGCAGCAGCACTGGCGCTTCAGTTGGGGCTGGCGCACGGCGCGACCGAAGCGCCGATGCTCCTTGCGCAGTATGGATTTCCCCGTCCGCCGCCGTGCGGTCACGGCTGGGACGTGGGCGCGCGCGATGGCCTATGCTATCCGAACGGCTATCTGCCGCCGCAGGAACAGGCCGCTCGTCAAGGCTACTACCGCGGTGGCCGTTACCCGGTTCCCTGCGGCCATGGCGCCGATCTCGATATCAGGGACGGTCAATGCTATCCGAACGGCATGGTGCCGCCGCAGTTTCAACAAGGACGCCAGCAGTACCATGGCGAGCGCTACTACGGCGGCGGCGGTTACTACAAACAGCCGCGACCGTCCGGCCGCTATTACTATGAAGACTGAGGCGTCCAGCTCCGCTAACAGCCCCGGCAAATACCCTGGAACGTGCTCGTCTCCGCGCGGCCACGCCGGCGAACCGGCGGCTTTTTCGGCTCGACGCGCCGGCCGCTGACAATCCGCTGCGAGGCCCCTGCATAGGGCGGCGTCACGACGCGAGCGCGCGGCGACGGCGTATCGACCGCACCGTACGAGGTCGGCGGCGCCGGTTGGTTCGGAGTAAGCGGCGGAATGCGCGAGGCATTGCCGATACCGCTGGGATCGGACAGCACGCTCGGATTGGCGGGACCGAACGGCACGCCCGATATCGCCGAGTTACCCGCGCCGGCCGATCCGGCCGGCGGCGTCAGTTGTGCGTTGGCCGTGGCGGGAGCCGAACAGCCCGACCATCACGAACAGAGCAAGCGACCGTATGGCGTGACATCCAGGTCTCTCCAGAACTACAGCGTCCAACCATCATGTAGGGCCGGCGTTCCCGATTTCAGCGGTGGGTTGGCTCGCTTCCGTCGATTTACGGAATAGGCGGCGACGGGAGAATCAGAGCCTAATCAGGGCGCGATCATGTCCTGAGATTGCGGCGGAATGAACCAGCCTGAGCTCATCGATTCCGACATTCGCGCGCTGCAGCAATGGCTGCGCGCCGCCTGGCAGCAGCTCGGCGATCCCTCGCTCACCGCCTTTTCCCGGCGGGAATTGCGCAACCAGATGAAGCAGTGCAGCGCCGACCTGCGCGCGCTTCTGGAACGGATGGCCGAGGGACAGCCCGACGAAGTCCAGCCGCCAGCCGCAACCCCTGCCAAACCCGAAGCTGCGAATTCTGGCCTGGTAAGCCGGGGTCGCCGCCCCCGCCTGTTGATAACCCGGATGCCCCAATCCCCGCGGCGGGACAGGCCGCCATGGTGTGCTATCGGCATATCGGCCTGACTAATGACGGACGGAACATATGCGGATTACCCTGGTCGGTTCCCGCCATTTCGGCGTGACGACATTCAACATGCTGCGCCAGCGCGGCGTCGATATCGTTCGCGTCGTCGTCCACGACGGCGAGGATCGTCTCGCCGCGACCGCGCGCGCCGCCGGGATCGAGGTCGTGGTGCAGGCCGACCCGAAATTCGTCGTCGCGCCGGAAATCGCGCCCGACACCGACCTGATCGTAACCGCCCACAGCCATGCCCGCGTCACCCGGGAGGCGCTGGCCGCCGCGAAACTTGGCGGTATCGGCTATCACCCCTCGCTGTTGCCCCGGCATCGCGGCATCGCCGCCGTCGAATGGACCATCAAGGAAGGCGACCCGATCGCCGGGCGGCACCGTCTATCACCTCGCCGACCGCATGGATGCCGGCGCCATCGCTGCGCAGGAATGGCTGTTCGTCAAGAAGGGCGAAACCGCGCGCGAACTCTGGGAACGCGCACTGGCGCCGCTGGGCCAGAAGCTGCTCGGCGACGTCATCGATTACGCCAAGGCCAACAACAGCCTGCCGGCCAAGCCTCAGGACGAAGCAATACGCCACCAAGGCGCCAAGCCTGTCCGACGCCAAGCACTAACGTTGCCTGGAATCCTCGGAATCCTACCCGAGCACCTCTGAAAATGACGATTTTCGGCCCGAATTACCGTCAAACATGGCAGTCTTGTGACTCGATCCGGAACCGGATTCACCTTGATGTGTTTGAGTTGTGTGGAACATTTGACGCGAGGTGCGACGCACCAAAGTTTGAACACATTGTGACAGGATAAGCCGCATCATCACACACATTTCGAGGACTTGAATCCATGCGTGCCAACCGCATTCGCACCCTGCTTGTTGCTTCGTTTATTGCTTCCGCCGCCGCTATTGCTGCTGCACCGGCTTCCGCGCAGTCGCCCTATGACGGCCTTTGGCAGGTCACCGTCGTCACCAAAAATGGCAGTTGCGATGCCCAGACCACTTCAACCGTCAACGTCAGCGACGGCAAGATTTCGGGCGGCCCGGTGTCCGGCAGCGTCGGCAGCGGGGGACTTGTGCGAGTCTCGATCAATGGTGCATATGCGAACGGACAACTCAGTGGCAACTCCGGATCGGGGAAGTGGAATGGCGCATCAGCGGGCGTCGCGTGCAGCGGTCGATGGGAAGCGTCCCGTCAATAAGGCAAGCCGGGCTTCCGAACCAATCGCCCAGGCGCGGCGGCTGACATTTGCAGCCGTCGCGTTTTTTATGGCGTCGCTGGCTTCTTCGGCCAGTCACGCCCAGGCCAATGCCTTCGCCGGCATGTCGGGAACCTGGTCCGGCAGCGGCACGGTAGCGCTGGACGACGGTTCCAGCGAGCGCATCCGCTGCCGCTCGGTCTACAAGGTCGCCGGCGCCGCCATGGAAATGAACCTCACCTGCGCCAGCGACGCCTACAAGTTCAACCTGCAGGCTGCGGTGGATAGCGCAGAATGGCGAGGTTACCGGCAACTGGACCGAGAGCAGCCGTAACGTCGGCGGCAGCATTCAGGGCCGCGGCGGCCATGGCAGCTTCCAGGTGATCGCGCAGGCCGCCGGTTTCAATGCCAGCATCGCGTTGAAGACCACCGGCAACAAGCAATCGATCTCGATGAAGGCCGACAGCCAGTTCCGCGCCGCCAACATCTCGCTGTCGAAGTAGGCCCGCCAACGCGCACGGCTCCGCAAGCGCGGGTTTCAGTGCATCACACCGATCGCCCGCCAGTTGCGGGCGATCTCTTTTTTGGGCCGGCCCTAGCCCGTCTTCGGCATCGCGAGATTCGCTGCGGTCCGCTTGATCGTTTTGGCGATCAGCAGCGCCTGCTCCCTGTTGAATGCAAAATCCTGTACGCCCTTCTGGGTTGTCAGCGACAGCACCATGATGTCGGGCTGCTGCTCGGGCCAGCCGGTGGCGAAGGCGGTCACGAAGTCGGCGGTAGTCGATCGGTTGGTCATCGCGTGATGATATCCTGTTGTCGTTGCTGACACGCGTGCGCGCGACGCACGGTACGGCCGGCAATGTCTGGTTACGTCTCTTGTCAGGCCTTGTTTCGTCAGGCCTTGGGCACGAAGGCCGTGACCTCGATTTCGACTTTCGCCCGGAAATCAACCAGCCCGTCGATGTAGAGCAAGGTCGACGGCGGGAAATTCCGGCCCATGGTTTCCTTCCAGGCCGCACCGATGCCGGCGCCGGCCGCCTCATACTCGCTTCGGCTGGTCAGATACCAGGTCAGGCGCACGATGTGCTCCGGCCCGGCGGCGGCTTCGGCCAGGAGCTTCATGATCCGCTTCAGCGCGGTGCCGACCTGGTCGGCCATGTCAGGCGCATATTCGCCCTTCTCGTCGCCGCCGGTCTGGCCGGCCAGCACGATCCAACGGCCGGGACCGTCGACCTCGACGCCGTGCGAGAAGCCGCGGGGTTTCGACCATTCGGCCGGTTGCAAGATACGCATGCTCTTAGTTCCTCCCTGAGACCGGCGTTGCTTATCACCGAACGGGCAAACACTCACCCGGCGAATTTGACACATCGCCGAAACGCGCGGTTCCGCGCATCGCTGCACCGGCAGATTTGCGCGTTGCAAATTGGCCCTCCCTCGCCGATACCGGCCTCCCCCGCAACCTCGCTCCCACCGCCCATGGACCGCACACCATCCATATCCCGCGCTGCGCTGTGGATGGCCGGCTGGCTGGCCCTGATGCTGGTCATCGCCATCGCCGGCCGCGAGGCGATGCGCGAAATGAACGTGTTCCAGTTGATGGAGGTGCGTTCGATCCTCGGCTTCCTGATGCTGTATCCGCTGATCCGCGCCAAGGGCGGATTGGTCGCGATGAAGACCGCGCGGCTGCCGCAGCACGTCGCGCGCAACCTCATTCACTACGGCGCGCAGCTCGGCTGGTTTTTCGCGCTGACGCTGATCCCGATCGGCCAGGTGGTGGCGATCGAGTTCACCATGCCGATCTGGACCGCGATCCTGGCGGCGCTGTTTCTTGGCGAGCGGATGACGATCTGGAAGGTCACAGCGATCGTGCTCGGCATCGTCGGCGTCGTCGTGATCGTCCGCCCGGCAGCGGGCGAGGTCAATCCCGGGCAGTTGATCGCACTGGCTGCCGCCGTCGGGTTCGGCATTTCGGTCGCGATGGTCAAGTCGCTGACGCGGACCGAACAGACGCTGACGATCCTGTTCTGGATGCTGGTGGTGCAATCGGCGGCCGGCTTCTTTCCCGCCCTCTACGTCTGGCAGTGGCCGCCGACCCACATCTGGGGCTGGGTCGTCGTGATTGCGTTCTGCGGCACGTTCTCGCACTACTGCATGGCCCGCGCCATGCTGTATGCCGACGCCACCGTCGTCATTCCAATGGACTTCCTGCGGGTCCCCCTGACAGCTGCCGCCGGCTGGCTGATCTATTCGGAGCGGCTCGACATGTTCACGGTGCTCGGCGCGGCGTTGATCCTGACCGGCAATCTGCTCAATCTCCGGCCGCCTTCTGCCTCTTCCGTGCGCGCCGGCACCTGAAATATATTGCTTTGGCTGTGATCTGGATCACGCGACGGTCCGCGCTGCAACAGTAACGGATTGTTTCCGGGGTTTGGGCTGTTCTGACCTGCTTTTTTGTGGCGCGAAGCACCGATTTTTCGTCTAATCTGCAACCAGCGTTACAGCCAAAGCCTTTTTCGATTCTGCCAGGGGATTTCCCGATGCGCTATCCAACCCTCATTTTTTCCCTGATCTGCACGCTCTTTGCCGCCAGCGCCGCCAACGCCGAGAAACGTGTCGCGTTCGTGGTCGGTAACGGCACCTACAAGAACGTCGCCCCGCTGCCCAATCCGTCGATCGACGCCAAGGCAATAGCCAGCGCGTTGCGCAATGTTGGATTCGAGGTGGTCGAAGGCACCAACCTCACCCGCGACAAGATGACGGAGCGGCTGCTGGATTTCGGCAAGAAGGCGCAGGGTGCCGATGTCGCCCTGTTCTTCTATGCCGGTCACGGCATCGCCATCAGCGGCACCAACTATCTGCTGCCGATCGACGCCGACATCAAATCCGAAATGGACGTCAAGCTCGGCGCGGCCATCAATATCGACCTGACGCTGGAACAGACCATGGGCGACGCCAAGGTCAAGCTGGTGTTCCTCGATGCCTGCCGCGACAACCCGTTTGCCGCCAAGATCAAGTCCAACTCCGCAACCCGCAGCGTCAACGTGCAGACGGGTCTGGCCGAAATGAAGTCAGGCGAAGGTACGCTGATCGCATTCGCGACCGGCCCCGGCCAGACCGCGCTCGACGGCCAGGAAGGCGCCAACAGCCCGTTCACCCGCGCCCTGCTCGCCAACCTCACCCAGCCCGGCGTCGAGATCCAGCAGGCGATGACCAAGGTCCGCGCCCAGGTCAACGAGGAGACCAACAAGGGCCAGTTGCCCTGGGGTCATACCAACCTGATCGGCTCGGTCTATCTGAACGGCGCTCCGGCGCCCGGCGCTACCGCAGGTGCACCGGCCACGCAACTGGCGGTCGCCGCTCCCGGCAGCGACGTCGAGTTGGAGTTCTGGCGCTCGATCAAGGATTCCAACAAGCCGGAAGAGCTGAATGCCTACCTGTCCAACTACCCGAATGGCCAGTTCCGGTCGCTTGCCTTGTCGCGCATCGCTTCCCTCGAGAGCGGCGCAAAGGAAAACGCCACCCGAAACCTGACCACGGGCATCGATCCCGCGACCTTTACTGCGGAATCGAACCAGACCACCGAGGATCAGATCGGCCTCGACAAGGGCCAGCGCCGCGACGTCCAGCGCCGCCTCAACGGGCTTGGCTTCGATACCAAGGTCACCGGCCAGTTCGACCAGTCGACCCGCGCGGTGATCAACCGCTGGCAAGCTGCCCGGGGTTACACGAAGAGCGGCTACCTCAACAGGCTGCAGCACAAGGCGCTGCTGACGGAGATCGTGGCGGCTGCACCGACCGCGAGTTCCGACGAGGAGCGTCCGAAGCGCCGCGCCAGCAGCGGCGGCCAGGCGCAGTCCCAGCCGCAGCCACAGCGCCACTATAACCCCGGCCCTGATCCGGCCGGAGCCGGCCGCTTCATCGGCGGCGTGATGGGCGGCATGCTGCGTTAGAGCGTTTTCGAGCGAGGTGGATACCGGTTCGCATAAGGAAAACGCGTTGAAACAAAAAACCAGGGCCGGTTCTGATTCAATCAGAACCGATAAGGCCCTAGGCATCACGATAACCGTATGATTTCGGAAAGCCCGGGACCTTCCCGGGCTTTTTCATTCCGGGCGCGACAGGCCCAGACAGTCCGCACGCCCTTCGATCAGTTTCACGAACTTGTCGCCGCCCGACGTGAGGCGGCACATCTCGAGTTCCTTGCCGGCAGGCACCGCCTTGGCGCAGGTGATCTGGGGACTGTTGTCGTATTTGGTGGTCGAGAACCGGCACGTCACGATGCAGGACGCCTCGCTGGCGAGCGGGTTCGTCATCAGGACGCTCGCTACCTCCGCGCCCGGCAGGATCGTACATTCAAACGGCACCGCGTCGGCTACAGCGCGGTCAGCGAGACTGACGGCGAGCGCGAAGCTGAGGCCAACCGAGGCCATCCGTCGCGGCTTGACGTGATCCGAATGCATGAGGGTTGCCGCGGTCTATTTGCCCGCGGCTTTTCGCAGTGCCTCGTTGATGCGCTCCTGCCAGCCCGGACCGTCTTCCTGGAAATATTCCAGCACGTCCTGGTCGATGCGCAGCGAAACCAGTTCCTTCACACCGGGAAGCGCGGCCTGCTTCGGTGGCGCTTCCACCACCTTTGTGGTGGTACGCTTGAACGCCGCCTCGGCTTCGCTGCGCGCATCGTTCAGGGTTCTCGGCCGCCGCGGCTGGTCCGCCATCGCTAGATTCCTTCAAACAGGGCGGTAGAAAGGTAACGCTCGGAGAATGACGGCACGATGGCGAGAATGGTCTTGCCGGTGTTTTCCGGACGCTTCCCGATCGCAAGCGCCGCGGCGATCGCAGCGCCCGAGGAAATGCCCCCCGGAATGCCCTCGTTGCGCGCCAGCGCGCGCGAGGTCTCGATCGCGGTCGGGCCGCTGATCTTGACGATTTCGTCGATCACCGACCGGTCGAGAATATCAGGCACGAAGCCGGCGCCAATGCCCTGGATCTTGTGCGGCGTATGCTGCCCGCCCGACAGGACGGGACTCTCCTCCGGCTCGACGGCGACGACCCGCAAACTCGGCTTCCGCGGCTTGAGTACCTGCCCGACGCCGGTAATGGTGCCGCCGGTGCCGACGCCGGCGACAAAGAAGTCGATGTTGCCGCCGGTATCGTTCCATATCTCCTCCGCGGTGGTGCGGCGGTGAATTTCCGGATTGGCGAGGTTCTTGAACTGCTGCGGCATGACGGCGTTGGGCGTCGTGCGCACCAGTTCCTCGGCGGTCGCGATCGATCCCTTCATGCCTTGCGCGGCCGGCGTCAGTACGATCTCGGCGCCAAGGAAGGCCAGCATCTTGCGCCGCTCGATCGACATCGATTCCGGCATCACCAGTTTCAACCGATATCCGCGTGAGGCCGCAACAAAGGCAAGTGCGATCCCGGTATTGCCTGACGTCGGCTCGATCAGGACGGTGTCGGCATTGATCACGCCGGCCTTCTCCATCGCGATCACCATCGCCGCGCCAATGCGGTCTTTGACGCTCGCCGCTGGATTGAAATATTCCAGCTTGGCGAGAATGGTAGCGCGCACATCATGCATTTGAGGCAATTTGCGCAGACGAACGATCGGCGTGTCGCCGACCGCATCGACGATCGAGTCGAAAACCCGACCTCGTCCCGGACGGTGCGCTGCACTCGTGGCTGAAGACGCGTCCATGTCAAATCTCCCGTGGCGATGATGTGCAGGATGTGCAGGAATTGACGATGGTTTCTACATAGGAGGCGCTCATGCTGCTGCGCAAGGCGAGAAACACGTCAGGCCAACATTCGCTGCATCGCAAAAAATAGAAAGCCGCCAAATAACGTCAAACCAACGTATTTGTGTTGCGACATCGTCAAACAATTGAGATTATACTTTTGTCGTGAGGCTAGTTCAGGTTCCGATCGCAAGGAGGTCACGATGCCAGCAATCGCTGAAGTCCTGCCGACCGCCGCAACCAGGCCCGACCCGCGTGGCTGTGATTTGCCGACCTGCCCTGTTTGCGTCGACACCATGGTGGCGGCGGAAGCGTCAGCCTATCTGAATGACAACGTCATCAGCTATCTCTGGACATGCGACACCTGCGGCTATGGTTTCGTGACCAAGCACGCAGTGAAGAGGTTCGCCTGCAACTGAGGTCCGACGTCTGCACGCGAGCTTGCGTGAAGCAGAAACGTCGGGCCCCCAGATAAGATTTACCGCTCAGGAATATCACCGCGCGCCCAGTCGGCGCGCGTTTGTTGTCGGAATGTCTCGAATGCGCCGCCCGCGATCGCCTCGCGCATGCCGCGCATGAGATGCTGATAATAGGCGACATTGATTTCCGATAGCAGCATCGCGCCCAGCGTTTCGCCGGAGCGCACCAGATGATTGAGATAGGCGCGCGAATAATTTCGCGCCGCCGGCCATTCGCTTGCTTCGTCGAGCGGGCGCGGATCGTCGGCGTGGCGGGCATTGCGCAGATTGATCTGGCCGAAGCGCGTGAACGCCATGCCGTGGCGGCCGTTCCGGGTTGGCATCACGCAGTCGAACATGTCGATGCCGCGCGCCACCGCCTCGAGCAGATCCTCGGGCGTGCCGACTCCCATCAGATAGCGCGGCCGATCCGCCGGCAGCGCCGGCGCGGTCTCCTCGATCATCGCCAGCATCACCGCCTGCGGTTCGCCCACGGCGAGGCCGCCGATCGCATAGCCGTGAAAGCCGATCTCGACCAGTCCGCGCGCGCTGGCATGGCGCAGTTCAGGGATGTCGCCGCCCTGCACGATGCCGAACAGCGCGTATCCGTCGGGTGCGGTCTCGAACGCGCGCTTGCTGCGCTCGGCCCAGCGCAGCGAGAGCCGCATCGCCCGCTCGATGTCGTCGCGCGACGCCGGCAATCGCACGCATTCGTCCATCTGCATGGCGATGTCGGAGCCGAGCAGCCGCTGCACCTCGATGGAGCGCTCCGGCGACAATTCGACCTTCATGCCGTCGATGTGCGAACGGAACGTCACGGCCTGCTCGCTGACCTTGCGCAGGTCCGACAGCGACATCACCTGGAAGCCGCCGGAGTCCGTCAGCATCGGTCCGTTCCAGCCAGTGAAGGTCTGCAGGCCGCCCAGAGCGGCGATGCGCTCGGCGCCCGGCCGCAGCATCAGGTGATAGGTATTGCCGAGCACGATATCGGCGCCGGCGTCGCGAACCTCGCGCCAGTGCATGCCCTTCATCGCACCCGCGGTGCCGACCGGCATGAAGGCCGGCGTCCGCACCACGCCATGCGGCGTCGTCAGGCGGCCGGTGCGGGCCGCACCGTCGGTGGCGGCCAGTTCAAAATGGTTCGGAAGGCTCATGGGTCAGCTTATTGCGTGACAAAGCCGGCCTGTTCAACCCGACCTGGGCGGAATTTACCCCCAAAATCCGTTGACGGCGGCCCCCGGCTGCCGCATAAGTCCGCGCCATGACGACTTCGACCAAAGCGACCACGAAAACCAAAGCACCCTCCGGGGGCTCGGGAGCCGTGCGCGCGTAGTCGAACGATCGCATTACCTGAACCGAAGCCCCGCCTGAAAAGGACCGGGGCTTTTTTATTGCCTGCAGCATTGATGCTCAACCAGAGGACAGACCCGTGAGCTACCAACCCGTTGTTGCCATCGTCGGCGTGACCGGCGCAGTCGGTGCCGAATTCATCGCCACCATGGACAAGCGCGCCTTCCCGGTCCGCAAGCTCAAGGCGCTGGCCAGCGCCCGTTCGGCCGGCAAGACCATCGATTTCCGCGGTGAGAGGATCGCGATCGAGGAACTCACCGAGACGTCGTTCGAAGGCGTCGATATCGCGCTGTTCTCGGCCGGCGGCGGCATCTCGCGCAAGTTCGCGCCTGCCGCCGTGAAGGCCGGCGCAGTCGTGGTCGATAATTCGTCGGCGTTCCGGATGGATCCGAACGTGCCGCTGGTGATCCCGGAGATCAACGCGGGCCGCATCCGCGAGCACAAGGGCATCATCGCCAATCCGAACTGCTCGGCGATCACGGCGCTGGTGCCGCTGTGGCCGATCCACCGGCAGAACCGCATCAGGCGCATGATCGTGTCGACCTATCAGGCGGCGAGCGGCGCAGGTGCTGCGGCCATGGAGGAACTGGTCGAGTTCGACCCGCGCCCATCTCGAGGGCCGGCCGTTCACGCCGAAGGTGATCCCGCTTCCCTACGCCTTCAACGTCTTCAGCCACAACACCGCGATCGATCCCGAGACCGGCTACAACGACGAAGAGACCAAGGTCATCAAGGAGACGCGGAAGATCTTCGAGGACGAGCAGATCGCCATCGGCGTCACCTGTGTGCGCGTGCCGGTGCTGCGCGCCCATTGCGAGGCGATCACGTTCGAATGCGAAAGGCCGATCACGGAAGCCGAGGTGCGTACCATCCTGTCGAAGGCGCCGGGGGTGAGGATCGTCGACGACCGCGCGAAGAACTACTTCCCGATGCCGATCGACGCCTCGGGCCAGGACGATGTGCTGGTCGGCCGCATCCGCAAGGACCTCAGCGACGCCTCCGGTCACTCGATCTCGATGTTCGTGTCTGCGGACCAGCTGCTCAAGGGCGCGGCGCTGAACGCCGTCCAGATCGCGGAATTGCTGCCGCAGCGCGCGATGGCCTAAGCGAACGTTGGGTGGGCAGCGCAACGTGCGCCCACCCAACGCACTTACGCGCCCGTCACGCGCCAGATGACATTGCCGACATCATCCGCCACCAGCAGCGAGCCGTCGGGACCGAGCGAGACGCCGACCGGCCGGCCGTAGGACGCTTTCTCGTCGGGGGCAAGAAACCCCGTCAGGATGTCCCGCGGCGGGCCGGACGGGCGGCCGTTCTCGAACGGCACGAAGACCACGGCGTAGCCGCTCAGCTTGCTGCGGTTCCAGGAGCCATGCTGGCCGATCACCATGCCGTCCGGAAAGCCCGGAAGCGTGCCTGACGGCATCCAGCACAGGCCGAGCGAGGCGGTGTGTCCGCCGAGCGCATAGTCCGGCGTGATCGCCTTGGCGACCATCGCCGGATCCTGCGGCACGCGGTCATCCACCGTCTGTCCCCAGTAGCAATAGGGCCAGCCGTAGAAGCCGCCGTCGCGGACCGAAGTCAGATAGTCGGGCGGGGTCTCGTCGCCGAGCCCGTCGCGTTCGTTGACGACGGTCCAGAGGACGGACGTCGTCGGTTCCCACGCCATGCCGACGGCGTTGCGCAGGCCGCCGGCGAAGATCCGGCTCGTGCCATTGGCAAGATCCAGCTCGTAGATGGCGGCGCGGCCTTCCTCCACCGCCATGCCGTCATCCGCGATGTTGGTGAGCGAGCCGACCCCGGCGTAGAGCTTCCTGCCGTCCGCGCTCCGCAGCAGGCTGCGCGTCCAATGCCCGGCCGGCTTGAACGTGACGAGCTTGCGTCCGGCGGCGGTGATGCGGTCCGCGCCGGCGGTATACGGAAACGCCACCACGCCATCGGTGTTACCGACATAGAACGTGTCGCCGACCAGCGCCATGCCGAACGGCTGGTTCAAACCCTCCATGAACGTCTTGCGAATCTCGGCGACGCCATCGCCATCGAGGTCGCGGAACAGCGTGATCCGGTTGGCGCTGACGCCGAGCGCATCCGCGCGCCGCATCGTCGCCTGCATCGCATGGTGGAACACGCTGCGGGGACGGCCTGCCACCTGCGTCGCCTCGGCGATCAGAACGTCGCCATTGGGCAATACCTCGATCCAGCGTGGATGGTCGAGGCCGGCCGCGAACGCGTTGACCTTGAGCCCGGGCGCCGCCTCGGGCTTCTGACCCTCCGCCCAGCCCCTCGCCGTCGGCATCTTGAGCGTCGGTATCGCCCCTTGCGGCTTCGCCTCGGGAATTGACGGCGCGTTGCCCCAGGCCGGCTCGGGCGCGGCGCCCTGCAACCGCCGCCACGAAAGCGCAACAGCACCGATCAGCGCGACCACGCGCGCCAACATGCTCGAAAAATCCATGAATATCCCCTGTCGATCGCCCGCACACTATCCGACAGGCACAAGCGTTGGAACCGCATCGTGTCTCAAGCGCAACGCTCATCGACGAATCAGCGCGAACAGCGGTTTAGGTAGTTATACGACCTTGGCGATCATGGCCGAATCGAGGCCATATGCCTTTGGCGCTCTTTTGCCAGAGCGCCTCCTCCCTGAAAACTTACCCGCCCGGTTGGCGGGTTTCTTTCGAACTGAAGTTCCGCTGGCGCTGAAGCGCGCGTCTTCATCTCAATGCTGTCCGCGAAACAGCAGGCACGCATCGCCATAGGAATAGAACCGGTAACCTGCCGCGATCGCATGCGCGTAGGCCTGCTTCATGGTGTCGAGGCCCGAGAAGGCCGACACCAGCATGAACAGCGTCGAGCGCGGCAGATGGAAATTGGTCAGGAGAATGTCGACCGCGCGAAAGCGATAGCCCGGCGTGATGAAGATCGAGGTCTCGCCGTTGAAGGGCAGGATGGTGCCGTCCTCGGTGGTGGCGCTCTCCAGCAGCCGCAGCGACGTGGTGCCGACCGCGACGATGCGGCCACCCCTGGCGCGGGCAGCGTTGAGCGCCGCCGCGGTCTCCGCCGAGATCGAACCCCATTCGGCGTGCATCTTGTGCTCGGCAGTCTCCTCGACCTTGACCGGCAGGAAGGTCCCCGCCCCGACATGCAGCGTCAGCCGGTGAAGATCGACGCCGCGACCACGCAGCGCCGCTTCCAGCGCCGGCGTGAAATGCAGACCGGCGGTCGGCGCCGCCACCGCGCCTTCGTTGGCCGCAAACATGGTCTGGTAATCGGCGGCGTCCTGTTCGTCGGGCGTTCGCTTTGACGCGATATAGGGTGGCAGCGGCGGCGTGCCGAGATCGGCGATGGCCTGGTCGAGCGCCGGTCCGTGAAACGAGAACGACAGCGTCACCTCGCCCTCCTCGCCCTTGGCCTCGACCTGCGCGTCGAGATGGCCGAGCAGGCAGACCTTGCCCTCGTTGCCGAAGCGGACCACGTCGCCGGGCGCGAGCTTCTTGGCGGGCTTCACCAGCGCCTGCCAGCGCGAGCCGTCCAGCCGCTTGATCAGCGTCGCCTCGATCTTCGGCTCGGTCTCGCGGCCGATGCGGCGGCCCTTGAGTTGGGCTGCGATCACCCTGGTATCGTTGACGACGAGCTGATCGCCGGCCTCCAGCCATTGCGGCAGGTCGGCGATGGTGCGATCGCGCAGCACGCCGTCCGGCTGCACCACCAGCATCCGCGCGGAATCGCGCGGGCTCGCCGGTCGCAGCGCGATGCTCGCAGGCGGGAGTTCGAAGTCGAACAGATCGGTGCGCATGGCGTCGGCCCAACGCCGGTCCCTCATCCTGAAGAGCGCGACAGCGCGTCTCGAAGGATGAGGCCCGGGTATTGCAGGGTCGCTGGCCTCATGGTTCGCGACGCGTACTGCGTACGCTCCTCACCATGAGGCGTGAGAGTTACGCGCGTCCGCCGCCATCTGCGCCTTGACGATCTTGTCGGGATTCTGCACCGGCTCGCCGCGCTTGATCTTGTCGACGTTCTCCATGCCCGACGTGACCTTGCCCCAGACCGTGTACTGGCCGTTGAGGAAGGAGGCATCGTCGAAGCAGATGAAGAACTGGCTGTCGCCGGAATCCGGGCTCGCGGCGCGCGCCATCGAGGTGGTGCCGCGCACATGCGGCTCCTTGTTGAACTCGGCCTTCAGCTTCTTGCCGGAACCGCCGGTGCCGGTGCCCTGCGGGCAGCCGGTCTGCGCCATGAAGCCCTCGATCACGCGATGGAACACGATGCCGTCGTAAAATCCCTCGCGCACCAGTTCCTTGATGCGGGCGACGTGGCCCGGCGCCAGGTCGGGGCGCATTTCGATGGTGACGGGACCCTGGGTGGTTTCAAGGATCAAAGTATTTTCGGTATCAGCCATGCTCTTTTCTCTTCTGGTTTGGGTGGACGTTTGCGGGTTCTGAAAGGGACCGCGAAAGGCCGGCCGGCAACGGCACCGCCCAGTCCCTCGGTAAATGGCAACGGCGTACAGCGTTGCAATGCCTCCATCACGGCGATCCGGTACGCGAGCCGGTCATCATCGCTGGCGCTTTCGGACTCGATAGGTAATCCGGGGCTGGCCGAGAATGGCGCCGTCGCGGTTGAAGCTGACGATGACCGTGATGTCCATCGGGCTGGCGCGTGACAGGGGTGGCGGCCTCCAGCAGGAATGCAGTCTGGCGAAGACGTCCTTGATGGTATCGAGCTGCTGCGGTTGCGCCGATGCCGGCGCACCCAAGCGAGCCACAGCGCCGCAGCGGCAAACCAGAAGAATGGCTTGCTGCCCGGCCCCGCCATGGCCTCACTTGATGTCGGATGCGACCTGCACCTTCACCATCTTGTCGGGATCGGTGACCTGGCCGCCCTGCGATCCCGGCGGGGCCTTCTTCAGCTTGTCGACCACGTCCATGCCGGACACCACCTCGCCGATCACGGTGTACTGGCCGTTCAGGCTCGATCCTTCCGCGAACATGATGAAGAACTGCGAGTTCGCGCTGTCGACGCTGTCGCCGCGCCGCGCCATGCCGACGATGCCGCGCTTGAACGGGACGTTGGAGAATTCCTGCTTGAGGTTCGGCAGTTTCGAACCGCCGGTGCCGTTGAAGTTCTGGCCGTCGCCGGTCTGCGCCATGAAGCCGTCCATTACCCGGTGGAACGGCACGTTGTTGTAGTAGCCCTCGCGCGCGAGCTGCTTGATGCGCTCGGCGTGCTGCGGCGCGATGTCGTTGCGCAGCTTGATCACGATGCGGCCCTTGCTGGTGTCGATCACGATCGCATTGGCCTTGTCGAGATTGGCCGGCAGCGGCTGGGCGATGCGCGGGAACGGCGCAGACGAGCGCGGCGACGAATGCGAGAATTCGGATCATGAAAACTCCGGTCAGGTAAAACGTTGAAATCTTCGAAGCGCGGGCTTGCGCGTCAGCTTGCGAATTTGGTCTTCAGGCTGGCAACGACCGACGGCGGCACGAATGCAGAAACGTCGCCGCCCATGGCCGCGATTTGCCGCACCAGTGTGGCGGTGATCGGGCGGACGGCAACCGAGGCCGGCAGGAACACGGTGTGGACCTCGGGCGCCATGGTTTCGTTCATGCCCGAGATCTGCATCTCGTAGTCCAGATCGGTGCCGTCGCGCAGGCCGCGGATCATGATGGTGGCGCCGGCCTGCTGGGCCGCCGTGACCGTCAGATTGTCATAGGTGGTGCAGTCGAATTCGCAGCCGGCCTTGGCGGCGACGGGACCGAACACGGCGCGCACCATTTCGAGCCGTTCCTCGGTCGAAAACAGCGGTTTCTTGCCGGGATGGACCCCGATGGCAACGATCAGGCGGTCGCACAGGCCGACGGCGTTCTGGACCACGTCCAGATGGCCATTGGTGACGGGGTCGAATGAACCGGGATAGAGCGCGATACGGGGCATAGGCTTCGTCTACCCCGCCCCGGCCGGCCCGGCAAGCCGGCCCGGTTCCCCGCCGGGCAGGGTTTTTATTTCCGATCAGCCAATGAACCAGTCTCAGGCCCCGCGCGTCTTCCCGGGCAGGCCGGGCAATGTTTCGTCGGCCAATGGACGACGAAACAAAACTCGCCCGCAATGAAACCATTTTCGGCGCTGGCGAAGACGGCCGGAAACTTGCGCTGGCTACACATCCACCCAACGAAACGACGGGCCGCGAAGGCCCATGACAGGGGACCGTCATGATCAAGGCTTTTACCGCTATCGCTGCCGCCGCGTTCGTTGCCGCCGCGCTCACCGTGTTGCCCGGCTTTGCCCCCCAGGTCGAAGCCAGCGTGCCGCAGGCGCTGGCCAAGGGCGACCGCCTGGAGATCCGGACCGCCGGCAAGGATTGCTCGCAGCAGTCCTGGCCGAATTTCGAGGCCTCATGCCTCCGTTCCGTCAACTCCAAGACCGCCGTGCGGGAAGTTCGGCTGGTGACCGCCGACCGTACCCCGTAACCGCCTTCAGCCTTCCATTACGACCAGCTTGCTCTGGTTTGAGGTCCTCGGGATGCCCCCTGAGGGCCTCTTTGATCTCCGGCGTCATCAGAACGTGTGCTGCAGCCTCGCCGTGAAATTGCGGCCGACCTCGACCAGCGGATTGGTCAGCGTCTGCGGGAATGCGACGTTGGCGAAGGTCGAGGCGTCCCGATAGGCGGTATTGAAGATATTCTCCACGCCCAGAATCAGTTTCGTGTCGCCCAGTTGCGGTGAAATGACCTTGCCGAGCTGGATCGTGGCGTAGAGCTTGGGAATGGCGTAGCCCGCCGTCTGATACTCCAGGGCCTTGTCGATGCGGCTCTTGCGCGTCGCCCAGTCGATCACGGCGACGATCGAATAGCTCGAATCGATCGACGCATATTGAACGCCGATGCGCCCCCTTAACGGCGCCAGGTACGGCAGCGGTTTCGACGTCGTCGTGTTGGTTCCGTAGAGATAGGTGGCATTGCCGAACAGATTGACCGTCGGCGTGATCTGCCAGCGTTCTTCCAGTTCGATGCCTGTGACTTCGGCCTTGCCGACATTTTGCGACTGGGTGAAGCCCGCAACGCCATTGAAGGTCACGGGAACCGTTTGCAGGAAGTTTTCGTAGCGGCTGTTGAACGCCGTCACCTTCAGCGTCGCATCGGCACTGTGAAGCCGGAAGCCGCCTTCAAAAGTTAGCCCCGTCTCCGGCACCAGGCCGGGATTTGGAATGGTCGTGGCGCTCGACGAAAACAGTTCCGAATTCGTCGGCTGGCGGAATGACGTAGCGACGCTGGCGAGCAGGTCGAGCGTGGGAAGTGCCCGGTAGACGACACCGACGCTGCCCGTCGGGGCCGTCCGATCGACATCATTCTTTCCAATGAAGGCCGGCAGGACCGCCGGCGCGATCGGAGACAGCTCCGTCGTCGTGTTGAACCAGTCGAAACGTCCACCTGCCGAAAGCGTCAGCGGCTGCACCGGCGTCCATTCGTGCAGCAGGAATGCGCCCGCGTTGGTCTGCGTCGTATCGGGTCCGGTCTTCGTCAATGGCACATTGGTCACGCTGGTAACGGCGCCGGTAACGCCATTGCGGTTGACCGTCTGCGAGAACTGCTCGCTCCCCGGCCTGCTCTCCCGGAACGTATCCGCACCAAACGTGGTCTTGGCCTCGCCGAATCCGCTCGACCACGGAATCGAGCCGAGAAAGCGGCCGCCGACCACGAGCGGCCCGATGACGTGGCTGTTCGAGCTCACGGTGCGGGTGGTCACGTTGTTGGCGTTGATGGTGTTGTTGATGGTCGTCAGCGTCGTGTCGAAATAGTTGGCATAGATGGATCCCTCGACATGTCTGACCAACCCGTCGAGTTCGCCCACATAGGCCAGGCGCGCGCTGGTCACCTCATTGGGGTCCTGACGCACGATCAGATACGGCGCGCCCGGTGCACCGCCGACACCGCCCGCGCGGCCGTCGGTTTCGGAATATCTGCGAAGCGTTAGTTCGACGCGCTGTCCGATATCTGGCGTATACCCGATCTTCAGGCTGCCTCCGAGGCTCTTGTAATCGCTGTTCGAAGCCACTCCCAGCGGCGTCTGGTAGTCGCTGCCCCAGCGCCCGGCAAAGCCTCCAAGGAAATCGAAACCGCCGCCCGCGCCCTGGACCCATTCATAGGTGCTCGCGGATTTCGCGGCGCTGCCGACGCCCGCCGACCATCCACCGCCGGTGAAGCGAAACGGTCCGTTCGGATTTCCGGTCGGGCTTCGGGTGATGACGTTGACGAGCCCGGTCAAGGCCTCGCTGCCGTACAGCACCGAAGCCGGCCCGCGGATGACTTCGACGCGCTCGATCTCCTCCGGAGAAAAGTAGTTGAGTTGAAGCGTATTACGTCCGCGGAAGCGATCGCCGTCGATATAGAGCGGCGAGCGGAAATTGTTCGAGCTGAAACCGCGCAGATAGATTTGGCCGCCGATGCCGCCCGACCGCGCGATCGAAACGCCAGGCACATTGGCCAGAATATCGAGCAATGCGACCGGAGAAGCCTGTTCGATCTGCCCGCGCTGGACGACTGTGACGCTCTGCGTGATCTGGTGTGGCGTATCTGGTTTGGGAAACTGGCCACCGAGCGGCTTGAGCGAATTGCTGCCGGCGCTTTCCCTGGCGCCCTGCCCCGCCGGATCCACCGACGGCTCAGAGCCCGCGGCCGGTGATGTCGGCCTGTTGCTCGTGGATGAACGCGCACGCGTGCGCTGGGTGGGAGCCGAAGCGCGCCGCGCCGGCTGCGCTTGAGGTGCGTCCACGGTGACAGGCGGCAACGCACTCGATGCTGTCTGGGCGTGCACGCCCGAACTCTCGAAGCCGCCCGGTCCAAGAACAAAAACATTCGTGGCCGCGACACCGAGCAGAAGATGTCTCGCAAACTTGACTGAAGCTGTCGTCACGCTGATCCCCCAAAGCAAACCTCGTTCGATTGAGAACGCCCCTCTCAACGTGCGAAGTTGAAATCCGTGAGGGCTGATAAAGCACGCACGTTTTCCATCGCCTATGTCTGGAAATTAGAATTGCTGCAGCCAACGCTGCTTTCGTGCACGTGATGAGTTCAGACACTTTCGGAATCACTTTTTCTGAATGGATGTTCGAAGACATCTAATCGTTGCGCGGATTTTTTCGCCATCACGCGCGCAATCGCAGTGTGCATTCATTTGGGATCAGCACGACAGGCGAGCATTCAACTCGCGCGATCCCGTAATTTAGAATTGCAGTAATCACCCATCGCGGCGATGGCTGCACACCTTGCGCTGTCGTACCCGTTATGGACAAGTCGAAAGCTGATTGCACAGTATCGACATCGCTGGACCGTGGATGAACATTCGGACTATCCGGAAGACCGGCGCCCTTCTCGCGCCTTTGCTCGCCTCACTGGCTGAGCCGGCCCACGCCATTGACATCACCGATCAGCGCGGTCGCACCGTCTCATTCGACACACTTCCGCAGCGCGTGGTGATGCTTCCAATTCCGGGGCCGGCCACCTTCATCGCGATCGACGGCAGCGAGCGCAAGATTGTCGGCATGAACGCCCATGCCGCAAGCGCGATGCGCGAGGGATTTCTCGGCAGGATGTTTCCCGGCTTTGCGAAGGCTTCGACCAACGTCGTGACCGGGTCTGCCGATCCTGCCAACTTCACACCTAATGTGGAAGGCATTCTCGCACTGCGGCCCGACGTGGTGTTTCAGTGGGCGAACGCCGCAGGCGGCGACTCGATCGCCGTCCTCGACCGCACCGGACTTCCCGTGCTCGGAATGCGGGTTGGATCGCAGGAAGAGCATGCCGGATTTATCACCCTGGCGGGCCGGGTTGGCGGCAACGAGGCCCGCGCCGCCGATCTGATCAGGCGGCAGGGCGAGGTGAAACGCAGGATAGAGGCAGTCGTGAGCGCCGCACCGGACCTGCCGCGCCCGCGCGTGATCTATTTCAACCGCGCTGCGCAACTTCTTCGGGTCAGCGGCAGCAGGACGAACTATGAGTTCTACATCCGCCTTGCTGGCGGACAGAACGCCGCCGCCGAAATCCAGACCGTCAGCACGGTGACGATCGAGCAGGTGCTCACGTGGAATCCGGAAGTGATCCTGCTCGGCAATTTTGACGCCGCCATTCCGTCCGACCTCTATGACGACCCGCGTTGGCAAAGCGTCGATGCCGTCAAGAACCGTCGCGTCTACAAGATGCCGCTTGGCGGCTACCGCTGGGATCCGCCGAGCCAGGAATTGGCGCTGACCTGGATCTGGCTGGCAGGCCTGCTCCACCCCGAACTCGAACATGCAAACGTGCGTGCCGCCATGCGCGAGTGGTTCACCTTCCTCTACAAGCACGATCTCACCGACGATGAAATCGATGACATCCTGATGGCCTCACGTAACCGCAAGTCCGCCGGCTACGATCGCTATCTCGCACGATGATGCAGCAGTTGGTCCATCCACCACAGGCGCTCGAGAGCGCCCCGACCAGCCCGGGAACCTGGCCGCCGGTCTTGCTTTATGCGGGGCTCGGTCTGGCGCTGATGATGGCGCTGTTCTGGTCGATGGCGTCGGGTCGCTACCAGGTCCCGGTTGCGCACGTCGTCGCAATCCTCCTGGCGCATGTCATGGACATCACCCCGACATGGACGCCGACCGAGCGGATCGTGGTCGAAGCGGTGCGCCTGCCGCGCGTGCTGACGGCCGCCATCGCCGGCGCGGGCCTCTCGCTGTGCGGCGCCGTGTTGCAGGGGCTGTTCCGCAACCCGCTGGTCGGTCCGCAAACCATCGGCATCTCGTCCGGCGCGGCGCTCGGCGGCGTCACCGCGATCCTGTTTTTCGGGTTCGGCATCTTCGTTCAGGCCGGCGCCTTTATCGGCTCCGCCGCGGCGTTGCTCGCCGTGCTCGCCATCCATCGCAGTGACAGCCTGTCACCGATACTGACTCTGGTGCTGGCGGGGGTGGTCGTCAGCGCATTCTGCAGTGCGCTGGTGGGGTTGGTGACCTATATCGCCGATCCCGAGACCAAACTGCCCGATATCGTGTTCTGGCTGCTCGGCAGCTTTGCATCGGCCAATTGGTGGAAGCTCCTGCTGCTGTCGGTTTGCACGACGATCGCCGGCGTGGTTCTCATCGGCATGCGGTGGCGCATCAACGTGTTGTCGCTGGGCGATGAGGATGCGCGCACGCTCGGGGTACACCCGGCCCGCGACCGTCTGATCCTGTTGACGGCCACGTGCCTGGCGATTTCGGCGCAGGTCGGGGTGAGCGGCACCATCGGCTGGGTCGGCCTCGTGATTCCGAATCTCGCCCGGATGATCGTCGGCGCTGACCACCGCCGCCTGCTGCCGATCTCGACGCTGATGGGAGCTATCTTCCTCGTCGTGGCCGACACCCTGGCCCGGGATCTGACACCGGCCGAAATTCCGGTCGGCATCGTGACCGCGATTGTCGGCACACCGGTGTTCGCCTATCTGCTTCGCCGCAATGCGACGAGCAAGACGCCATGATCAGCATCGATCGCGCCGGTCACTGGTTCAGGCCCGACCGCTGGCTCTTCCGCGACCTGTCGTTTGCGCTGACGCCCTCTGAAGTCACCGCCATCCTCGGCCCCAACGGGGTCGGCAAGACCACGCTGCTGCGCGCGATATGCGGCACCCTGTCCCTCAGGGAAGGTATCGTGAGTGCGGACGCCCAGGTCGGCTACGTACCGCAGGCATTGCACGCGGACCAGGCCTACAGCGCCATCGACATGGTGTTGCTGGGACGGAGCCGATATCTCGGACGTTTCAATTCACCGGGACGCAGGGACAAGGCCCGCGCGCAGGAATGCCTGCACGAGGTGGGGCTCTCGGCCGTCGCGGAGCAGCGCTACGATCGCCTCAGCGGCGGGCAGCGTCAGCTTGTGCTGCTGGCGCGCGCGCTCGCCAGCGATTGCCGTATCCTGATCCTCGACGAACCCGCGTCGGCGCTCGATCTGGCCAATCAGGGGATCGTGCTGCGATTGATCCAGCGCCTCGCACATGCGCGCGAACTCGCGGTCCTTTTGACCACCCACCATCCGGACCACGCACTCGGCATCGCCGACAAGACGCTGCTCATGCTCCGTGACGCTGAACATGTCTACGGGCCTGCCGGATCCGTGCTCACGGAGGAAAATCTCGCCCGCATGTACGGCGTGCCGGTACGACGCGTCGACGTTCATTCCGGCGACGAGACGGCTTCCGCGATCGTTCCGCTCCACGGCTTGCGGCGCATCGAGATCGCCTCAAATGCTTAGAGCCGCGTTCCAATTCACTTGAAGTGGAAACGGCGCTACGCCGTCGCAAGCCGCCGTGCCCACGGCAGAAAACCATCCAGGAATTTGGTGGTCGCCGGCATGAAGTTGCTGCCGTGGTGGTAGAATGGATCGAGCGTGGAGACGATCAGGCGTCCGGGCGTGCTACTGCGATCGTCATAAAGCAGCGCGCCGCCGGCGTCGCGTCCCTCCGCGTCAGGCGGCACGTCGATCAACGTCTGAGCATGGGGTGGCGGCCTCAGAACGCCATGGAAGTGCCAAATGGTATCAGCGAACGGCACCGCCTGAAAAAACTCATGGTCCGGTGACACCAGCCGATTTACCGGCATTGCGCCCGGCTCCAGCCACCACCAGAAATTCGTCGGCCGTGCCGTCCAGCTCACACCCGGCAACCAGGTTTCGGCTTGATTTTCGCCAAGGACCACAAGGGTGCCGCCGCGTTCGGCAACGTCGAGCAGTATCTCGCGGCGCGCGCGCAGCAGGTCGGGATTGATCCGATCGGGAACGATGAGCCATTTCACGCCTTCGAGGCATTCACGCGTCAGCTCCGGCATATAGATCGTGCGGTCGAACAGACCGCGATAGCGCGGACCGTGGATCGCCGCATGGTGATAGAAGGCGCCGCCGTCGAGGATGGCGAGACTCATGCGGCGCTCTCCCCCGAAAACATCCAGTGCAGAAGCTGCGGCACGATCCGGCCGGTGGAATCGCTACCGCCGCCGTACTGCCACAGGTCGTTGCCGCCGTGAAACAGCACGCGACCCCTGCCGACACGATAGATGAAATCGAGTGGCCGGACCGGTGTACCCAGCGCGTGAACCACGGTCGCTCCGTCAGGCGGTTGATGCCAGCCGCGCCCGTAGAAACCGGCGACGCCGCGCCGGAACGTCAGATCGTTCTCAGACACCCCCGCCCAGATCGGATGCTCCGTCAGCCGCCGCACGGCGAGATCCTCGAGCGCGTAGTTCTGCAGCGGGTGGACACCAGTCATTCCCGGGAGAAACGGATATGCGAGATGGCCGTTGGCAATGACGGTGCCGCCATTCTGCAGGAAGGCTGCGATCTGTCCGGCGCGACTGGCCAGAAACCGCTGGTCGCTGTGCATGCTGAGCAGAAGCGAGCCGAACGCCCCAAGCTCAAGCCCTGCCAGTTCGTAGATATCGCGAGTGGCAATCCTGCCCGAGGCGTCGGGGTGCGTAGCAAGCCTCGCCAGCGCCCCATCGGGAAAGCCATAGGAAAGAGCAAGCGCGGGCTTCATCGATCAGACCACCCGCAATTCGAACAGCTTGTCGGCAGGCGCAGCCAGCACCTCCGAAGCGATCGACTTCCTCAGCCGTTTCACTTCGATCTCCTCCGCCGCGGTGCGCGACGGATTGAAGGTCAGCGTGAAAAAACGCTCCGGCAAGGCAGTTGGCAGCACGGCGATCTCGGCCGTCTTCCCGTCAAGCGTCACACGAAAGCTGTAGGAGAGGTCGGCCGATGGCGCCAGTCGCGCGTCCGGCAGCGAGCGATCGACCGTGTAGACGCCGCGCGTGACGGCCCGCGTCACGAACTCGAAGGAATCCCGGACACCCGGCCCCGGATGGCCGCTCACGACCGTGATGCCGCGCCGCTGCGGCGCCCGATCCGGCGACAACGCTTTCAGTGCAGCTTCCAGCGCCCGAAAAGTGACGGCCAACATCGCCAGGGCGCCCTGGCCGTGATAGGCGGCCACCGCCGCAAAGTCGATGTCGATCGGATCTTCCTCGCCCATCACCGTGATCGTGGGCGAAGCCATTTGACTAGAAGACACTATTGCTACCGAAGCAGTTCGTTGAAGAGCACCGGCACGATAGCAAAGCCGTCCGCGTTCGCGGCGCGAAAATCGGTTGCAATAGAGATAATCTAATTCGAACGGAGACCGATCCGAAGTCGAGGCTGGGCGATTGCCCTAGCCTCCATTGCCGTTCTCGCCATTCTCGCCGTCGTCGCCGATATGCTCGACCGACACCACGTGCTCGTCCTCGGCGGTGTCGAACACGATGACGCCCTGGGTCGAGCGGCCGGCGATCCGGATGCCTTCGACCGGACAGCGGATCAACTGGCCCTTGTCGGTCACCAGCATGATCTGGTCGGACTCCTCCACCGGGAATGACGCCACCAGCTTGCCGTTGCGGTTGTTGACGCTCATGGCGACGATGCCCTTGCCGCCGCGGCCGGTGGTCCGGTACTCGTAGGACGAGGTGCGCTTGCCGTAGCCGTTGACGGAGACGGTCAGCACCACCTGCTCCTGCGCCGACATCTCGACATAGCGCTCGGAGGAGAGCTGGATCGAGGCCGACGTCTCTTCGCCCTCGGTTTCCGTCACCTCTTCCGCTGCAGTTTCGCCGACGACGGCGCGGCGCATCTTCAGGTACGCCGACCGTTCGTCCGACGTCGTCTCGACATGGCGCAGGATCGACAGCGAGATCAGCGTGTCGTCCTGCGGCCAGCGCAATGCCGCGCACGCCCATCGAGGTGCGGCCGGTAAAGACGCGCACATCGTCGACGGGGAAGCGGATGCACTGGCCGCCGGCCGCCGTCAGCAGCACGTCGTCGCGCTCGGTGCAGATCTGCACGTCGACGATCGCCTCGCCCTCGTCCGAGCTTCATGGCGATGATGCCGGAACGGCGGACATCGACGAAGTCCGACAGCTTGTTGCGGCGGACGGTGCCGCCGGTGGTGGCGAACATCACGTCGAGATTGCCCCAGGAGGATTCATCCTCCGGCAGCGGCATGATGGTGGTGATGCGCTCGCCCTGCTCCAGCGGCAGGATGTTGATCAGCGCCTTGCCGCGCGCGTTCGGCGCCGCCATCGGCAGCCGCCAGACCTTTTCCTTGTAGACCTGGCCGCGCGAGGAGAAGAACAGCACCGGCGTATGCGTCGAGGCCACGAACAGCCTGGAGACGAAATCCTCGTCGCGGGTCTGCATGCCGGCGCGGCCCTTGCCGCCGCGGCGCTGCGCGCGATAGGTCGAAAGCGGCACGCGCTTGACGTAGCCGGCGTGCGAGACGGTCACCACCATGTCCTCGCGCTGGATCAGGTCCTCGTCCTCGACCTCGCCTTCCTGCTCGATGATCACGGTCTTGCGCGGGGTGGCGAACTCTGTCCTTCACCTCGGCGAGTTCGGCCTTGACGATCGCCTGTACGCGCGCGCGCGAGCGCAGGATGTCGAGATAATCGGCGATTTCCACGGCGAGCTTGTCGAGCTCTTCGGCGATCTCCTCGCGGCCGAGCGCCGTCAGCCGCTGCAGGCGCAGATCGAGAATGGCCTTGGCCTGCTCCAGCGACAGCCGCGCGGTGCCGTCGGCGGCCATCCGGTGCCGGGGATCGTCGATCAGCGTCATCATCGCCGCGACGTCCTGCGCCGGCCAGTCGCGCGACATCAACGTGTCGCGCGCGGTGTTCGGATCGGGCGAGGTCCGGATCACGCGAATGATCTCGTCGATATTGGCGACCGCGATCGCGAGGCCGACCAGGATGTGGGCGCGGTCGCGCGCCTTGTTGAGCAGGAACTTGGTGCGGCGCGTGATCACCTGCTCGCGGAACGCGACGAACAGCGTCAGCAGGTCCTTCAGGTTCATCGTCTGCGGACGACCGCGAATCCAGCGCCAGCATGTTGGCGCGGAAAATTCGACTGCAGCGGCGTGAAGCGATAGAGCTGGTTGAGCACGACATCAGCCATCGCATCGCGCTTCAGCTCGACGACGACGCGGAAGCCGTCGCGGTCGGATTCGTCGCGCAGATCGGCGATGCCTTCGATCTTCTTTTCGCGCACCAGTTCGGCGATGCGCTCGACCATGGTGGCCTTGTTCACCTGGTAGGGAATTTCGCGTGATGATGATCGCTTCGCGATCCTTGCGGATGGTGTCGATCGAGACCTTGCCGCGCATCACGATCGAGCCGCGGCCGAGATGATAGGCCGAGCGGATGCCCTGGCGGCCGAGGATGATGCCGCCGGTCGGAAAGTCCGGTCCCGGAATGATGTTGATGAGATCGTCGATACCGAGCGCCGGATTGTCGATCAGCGCCATGCAGGCGTCGATGACTTCGCCGAGATTGTGCGGCGGGATGTTGGTCGCCATGCCGACCGCGATGCCGCCGGCGCCGTTGACCAGCAGGTTCGGGAACTTCGCCGGCAGAACCGACGGCTCCCTCTCGGAGTTGTCGTAGTTGGCCTGGAAATCGACCGTGTCCTTGTCGATGTCGTCCAGCACCTCCAGCGCCGATTTGGTCAGGCGCGGCTTCGGTGTATCGCATAGGCCGCCGGCGGATCGCCGTCGACCGAGCCGAAATTGCCCTGGCCGTCGATCAGCGGCACGCGCATGGAGAAATCCTGCGCCATGCGCACCATCGCGTCGTAAATCGACTGGTCGCCGTGCGGATGATATTTACCGATCACGTCGCCGACGACGCGCGCCGACTTGACGTACTTCTTGTCGGGCGTGTGGCCCTGCTCGTACATCGAGATACAGGATGCGCCGGTGCACCGGCTTGAGGCCGTCGCGCGCATCCGGCAGCGCACGCGCCACGATCACGCTCATGGCGTAATCGAGGTAGGAGCGCTTCATCTCGTCGAGGATGGAAACGGGACGAATATCGGAAGGCTCCGGCGGCTCGCCGGGCTTGTTATCTTCAGGGTCAGACAATGGGGATTCCGGTCAATTTTCAGCTTGGAATCATATAGCTCATCGGGGCGTCCGATAACCACCCCGAAGCACCCCGGAAGGGGTGTTTTTCCGTCCGTTTTTTCATGGACTTACGGGTTTGCCGAGGACCATTTCCGGCATCGCCCAAGCGCTTCCGCGAGGCCCCCTCGTCAGGTCCCGAACAGCACCGTGTGCATCAGCCTGCCAGGCACCAACGTGAACAGGCCGGCCAGCAGCAGCGCGCCGGCGAAAATCGAGATCATCGTGATCCGGTGGGCGCGTACACGATGCCTGCGGGCCGCCAGCATGCCCACCACCAGCATGATGGGCACAAACACCGACAACAGGTGGATCGGGCTCCACGGCCCCCACAGCCTCATTCCGTGGATCAGGAACGACGATGCGCTGATGACCAGCATCAGCACCACCCACACCCAGCCCAGCGCCCGGTGCGGCAGCGTGCCCTTTGGCGCGGCGATCTGGACCGCGCCGAGGACGAAGGCCGCCATCGCGGCAAACGCGTGGACCTGGATTTCGGGAGCGGCATTCAGGAGCGGCGCCAGCGACATCGGATACTCCCGGGCCGCGCAGCGGCGCTGCCGGCGATCCCCCGGCTGACGCGTCAGAACGGAATGTCGTCGTCCATGTCGCTGTTGCGGGCGCCGCGCCGCGACTGCGCGCCTTGGCGCCGAACTGACCGGACCGCCCGATCCGAAATCGCCGGACTCGTCGGAGCCGAAGCTGCCGCCACCGCCGCCGCTGCGGCCGTCGAGCATGGTCAGCGTCGAGTTGAAGCCCTGCAGCACGACCTCGGTCGAGTATTTCTCGACGCCGCTCTGGTCGGTCCATTTGCGGGTCTGCAGCGCGCCCTCGATGTACACCTTGGCGCCCTTCTTCAGATATTGCTCGGCAACCTTGCAGAGCCCCTCGTTGAAGATCACCACGCGATGCCACTCGGTCTTTTCCTTGCGCTCGCCGCTGTTCTTGTCGCGCCAGGTCTCCGATGTCGCGATGCTCAGATTGGCGATCGGCCGCCCGTCCTGTGTCCGCCGGATTTCGGGATCCTTGCCGAGGTTGCCGACCAGAATCACCTTGTTCACGCTTCCCGCCATCGCCGCTCTCCACTCAAAATAACAGCCAAAACCACTGGCCCGGCCCGCCACGCGCCGGCCGCCTTCACGTCTTGACCTGTCGCCTGATCCGCCTCGCGTCCGCTTCCGGACATCCGGGAAGACCCTATACGCTCGCAGGCCCCGCTGACTTGGCGATCCCTCGGCAAGCCCGCGGTTATCCACATATAGCATCGCGCAGGCCAATGTTCCAACTTTGTTCCGCTGATCGAACATGGGTTTGGCAAACCGGGTTCCCGGCTGTGGAACTCCGCGGCTACCGAACCAAATATCGTCAACAAATCATTAAGTTGCAGAGCCATACTTGGCCGGCAAGTGTTGCTTTTCGGAGACGGCTTTTGCGATCGCCTTGCGGTATAGGATTGCACCAATGACGCGGCGCTCGCGTCCGAAATGAGAACGCTCCGGGGACAAACGGCAAGCGTGAGACGAAAAGCGTAAGTTGCGTTGGAGTTCGACGATGAAGAAGTTTCTGCTGGCTACAGTCGCCCTCGCCGCCTTCGCGGCGCCGGCCGCAGCCGCCGATCTCGCCGCGCGCCCCTACACCAAGGCGCCGCCGATGATCGCCGCGCTGTATGACTGGAGCGGCTTCTACGTCGGCGCCAACGGCGGCTGGGGTTCGAGCCGCAAGTGCTGGGACTTCGTGACTCCGGCCGGCACGTTCGTCGGCGGCGAAGGCTGCCACGATGCAACCGGCGGTGTCGCCGGCGGTCAGGTCGGTTATCGCTGGCAGGCCGGCACCTGGGTGTTCGGCCTCGAAGCGCAGGGCAACTGGGCTGACCTGAAGGGCCGCAACCGCAGCCTCATCAACACCGCCGTCGACAATGAATCGAAGATCAACGCGTTCGGCCTGTTCACCGGCCAGGTCGGCTACGCCGCCAACAACGTGCTGTTCTACGTCAAGGGCGGCGCGGCGGTCACCTCCGATCGCTTCCGCACCTACGCCGCCGGCACCAACATCGTGACCAGCACCACCGGCGACGACACCCGCTGGGGCGGCGCGATCGGCGCGGGCCTCGAATACGGTTTTGCGCCGAACTGGAGCGCCGGCATCGAATACGATCATCTGTTCATGCAGGACCGCACCCACAGTTTCACCACGCCGGCCGGCACCGCCGCCAACACCGATCGCATCCGCCAGGACGTCGATCTCGTCACCGTCCGCGTGAACTATCGCTGGGGTGGCCCTGTGGTCGCGAAGTACTGAGCTTCACTGCAACACTTCGGACACCGAAAGGCCGGCCTCGCGCCGGCCTTTTCGTTGCGCGTCTCCCGATGGTCCGGGTTGTGTATCATTGATATAACCCGCCTTGGTGTTAACCCGCTAAGGTAGCGCCACACCACTTTTGCCGCAGATGTGGTTTTTCGGAGACAGGATTTCACGTGGCTTCGGGCTATATCCATCAGCAACCTCAGATGGAGGTATCGTGCAGTTACGTTGAATGCCCGAAAGGAAAGAATGTGAAGAAGTTTCTGCTGACCACGACCGGCCTGATCGCGCTGGGTGTCGCACTTGGCATCGCGCCGGCGACTGCCGCGGACCTCGCCGCACGCCCGTACACCAAGGCGCCGGCCGCCGTGATCGCCGTCAATAACTGGACTGGATTCTATATCGGCGCGATGGGCGGATACGCCCAGGAGAACACGTCGGGCATTGGCGCGCTCAGCGGCGGCTTCGCCGGCGGCACGCTCGGCTACAACTGGCAGACCGGCAACCTCGTGTTCGGTCTCGAAGCCGACGCCGCCTGGGCGGACGTGGGTGCGACCGTGGCCATTCCTGGCCTCGTCTCGGTCACCGACAAGGTCCGCAGCACCGGCACCGTGCGGGGCCGCATCGGCTACGCCTTCGACCAGGTCCTCATCTACGGCACAGGTGGCTACGCCTGGGCCGACAACCGCCTGTCGGCAACGGCAGGCGCCGCGAGCATCTCCGACAGCCACGTCCACTCGGGCTGGACCGTCGGCGCCGGCGTCGAGGTCCTGTTCGCACCGAAATGGTCGGTCAAGGCCGAGTACCTCTATCGCAGCTTCGAAGGCCAGACCTACTTCTCGAATATTGTTCCCGGCGGCGTACAGTCCGGAACGCTCAATCTGAACAGCGTTCAGGTCGGCGTGAACTACCACTTCTAAGTCGCGACACAACAAGACCTGGAGTTTCCCCAAGGCCTCCAGCGCCTCCGTTCCGGTGCAGCCGGAACGGAGGCATTTTTTTGCGGATTCCGGAACCGAACTGCTGACGGCTGCTGCCAAACGGCCGGCCGCGCAAACAATCCGTTGATGGTTTGCAGGCGGCACTGGAAATCGCCGCTCGTTCTTCCTACGTTCCAGCTTTCTCTCATCGGCGCCTGATCCCGGCTCGCCCGGCAATGCGCGCCCAACGTGGCGCGTCTCGCGTGCCTGGAAATGCCGATATGGATGAAGTGCTCAGGGCGAAGCGCCAACCTAACGCCGGCTCCGCATCGCGCGCGATAACCATTCGCGGTGCGCGCGAGCACAATCTCAAGAACGTCGATCTCGAAATTCCGCGCGACCGGCTGGTGGTGTTCACCGGCCTCTCCGGCTCCGGCAAATCCTCGCTCGCCTTCGACACCATCTATGCCGAGGGCCAGCGCCGTTACGTCGAGTCGCTGTCGGCCTATGCCCGCCAGTTCCTCGAGATGATGCAGAAGCCTGACGTCGACCAGATCGACGGCCTGTCGCCGGCGATCTCGATCGAGCAGAAGACCACCTCGAAGAACCCGCGCTCCACCGTCGGCACCGTCACCGAGATCTACGACTACATGCGCCTGCTGTGGGCGCGCGTCGGCGTGCCCTATTCGCCGGCGACCGGCCTGCCGATCGAAAGCCAGATCGTGTCGCAGATGGTCGACCGCGTGCTGGCGCTGCCCGAGGGCACGCGGCTCTATCTGCTGGCGCCGGTCGTGCGCGGCCGCAAGGGCGAGTACAAGAAGGAACTCGCCGAATGGCTCAAGAAGGGCTTTCAGCGCGTCAAGATCGACGGCAGCTTCCATGAGCTCGCCGAGGCGCCGACGCTCGACAAGAAATTCCCGCACGACATCGACGTGGTGGTCGACCGCATCGTCGTCCGGGCCGACATCGGCCAGCGCCTCGCCGAAAGTTTCGAGACCGCGCTGAAGCTCGCCGAAGGCCTCGCCGTGATCGAATACGCCGACGCGCCTGCGGCTGCGGCGGACGAGAAGAAGTCCGACAAGAAGACGGCAAAGATCCACGACAAGAGCGGGCCGGAGCGGATTCTGTTTTCGGAAAAGTTCGCCTGCCCGGTGTCCGGCTTCACCATTCCCGAGATCGAGCCCCGACTCTTCTCCTTCAACAACCCCTATGGCGCCTGCCCGGCCTGCGGCGGCCTCGGCGTCGAGCAGCACATCGACGAGGACCTCGTCATCCCCGACAAGGAACTGACGCTGCGCAAGGGCGCGATCGCGCCGTGGGCGAAATCATCCTCGCCCTACTACATCCAGACGCTGACCGCACTCGGCAAGTTCTACAAGTTCACGCTCGACACCAAGTGGAAGGACTTGCCGAAGAAGACGCAAGCCGCGCTGCTGCACGGCTCGGGCGACGACGAGATCAAGTTCTCCTACGAGGACGGGGTGCGTTCCTACGACACCAAGAAACCGTTCGAGGGCGTCATCACCAACCTCGAACGCCGCTTTCGCGAGACCGAGAGCGAATGGGCGCGCGAGGAGCTGGCGAAATATTTCTCCGACATTCCCTGCGAAGCCTGCCACGGCCACCGCCTCAAGCCCGAGGCCTTGTGCGTCAAGATCGGCGGCAAGCACATCGGCGAAATCTCGGAACTGTCCGTCAAGGGCGCCGGCGAGTGGTTCGAGAATGTTCCTGCCGCACTCAACGCCCAGCAGAACGAGATCGCCGCGCGCGTGCTGAAGGAGATCCGCGAGCGGCTGTCCTTCCTGCTCGACGTCGGGCTGAATTATCTCACGCTGTCGCGCGCCTCCGGCACGCTATCCGGCGGCGAAAGCCAGCGCATCCGCCTCGCCTCGCAGATCGGCTCCGGGCTCACGGGCGTGCTCTACGTGCTGGACGAGCCGTCGATCGGCCTGCACCAGCGCGACAATGCGCGGCTGCTGGAGACGCTGAAGCGGCTGCGCGACCTCGGCAACACCGTGATCGTGGTCGAGCATGACGAGGACGCCATCCGCCTCGCCGATTACGTGCTCGACATCGGCCCCGGCGCCGGCATGCATGGCGGCCACATCGTGGCGCAGGGCACGCCGGCCGAGATCATGAAGAATCCGAAATCGCTGACGGGCAAATACCTCACCGGCGAATTGTCGGTCGCGATCCCCGAACGCCGGCCGCCGAACCACAGGCGCACCATCAAGGTCGTCAACGCCCGCGGCAATAACCTGAAGAACGTCTCGGCGGAAATTCCGCTGGGACTGTTCACCTGCGTCACCGGCGTCTCCGGCGGCGGCAAGTCGACGCTGCTGATCGACACGCTCTACAAGGCGATCGCCCGCAAGCTGAACAACGCCAGCGAAGGCGCCGCCCCCCACGACCGCATCGAGGGGCTGGAGCATATCGACAAGATCATCGACATCGACCAGTCGCCGATCGGCCGCACGCCGCGCTCGAACCCCGCGACCTATACCGGCGCCTTCACGCCGATCCGCGAATGGTTCGCCGGCCTGCCCGAATCCAAGGCCCGCGGCTACGAGCCCGGCCGGTTTTCCTTCAACGTCAAGGGCGGCCGCTGCGAGGCCTGCCAGGGCGACGGCGTCATCAAGATCGAGATGCACTTCCTGCCCGACGTCTACGTCACCTGCGACGTCTGCAAGGGCAAGCGCTACAACCGCGAGACGCTGGAGGTGCTGTTCAAGGGCAAGTCGATCTCCGACGTGCTCGACATGACGGTGGAGGAAGCCGCCGAGTTCTTCAAGGCGGTGCCGCGCGTGCGCGAAACCTTCAAGACCCTGCACCGCGTCGGCCTGGATTACATTCACGTGGGCCAACAGGCGACGACACTCTCCGGCGGCGAGGCACAGCGCGTCAAGCTGGCAAAGGAACTGTCGAAGCGCGCCACCGGCCGCACGCTCTACATCCTCGACGAACCGACCACCGGCCTGCACTTCCACGACGTCGCCAAACTCCTGGAAGTGCTGCACGAGCTGGTCGCGCAGGGCAACACGGTGGTGGTGATCGAGCACAACCTCGAAGTCATCAAGACCGCCGACTGGGTCATCGACCTTGGCCCCGAAGGCGGCGACGGCGGCGGCGAAATCGTCGCCTGGGGTCCGCCGGAGGATATCGTCAAGGCGCCGCGGAGCTACACGGGGAAGTTTCTGGCCCCGGTGCTGAAGAAGGCGGGTAGCAAGCCGAGGAAGAGCAGCAGCGCGAGTGAGGCGGCGGAGTGAACTAATGGGTTCACATCGCTGATCCGCGGGGCAGAGCGATCAATCGGAGCCGCATGTTTTTTGACGCTGACCTTTTGGATTGCGATGTCGGCATCGTCCGCCGCCAGCGCGATCTGCTGGATAGATCATATCGCGAAAGCTAATGGTGGCGTCGATGTTTACTTCGTTCCGAAAGCCGTCTTGCGCATTGTCGGAAAAACTCAGACGGCAGCCCCGTCCAATTCACCTCCAGATGGTGCTGTCCGCGACGAAAGTGGTCATGAGCGAAATCACCTTTTTGTAAAGGATGGCGCCGAATTCTCTGCGTCGCAGCTCGCTCATGACTCCACTTACAAGGTTGTTGCATACGAGACGGTCAGCAGACCGCCAAGGCATCGATGCGCTTGCCCGGGCTCCCGCCTTCATTCGCTACGCAGACCATTGCGACCGACGGCACGGTCTCTCAGCCGGCTTCAGCATCAGCAAGTCCGTAACTCTACTCCGGAATGTATTTCACTCTGCCAATCGCAGCGCATGCTGCCGGACGGCACGTCCCCCTCACTCCGCCATCGCCGCTTCCTCGAACCCCGCCGGGTCCTCGCAGCAAGCGTAGGGCGGATTAGCGACGCGTAATCCACCGCCTTCAACGGCGAGCGCGTCTCGTGCCTTTAGCTAACCCCGCCGCCCCTACACCGTCCAATAATGCGGATGCGGGCGCGACCGATCGCCCCAGTCGAAGGATTCTTCATCGAGTTCGGACGGGCCTGCGCGCAAGTCTTCTGGCGTCACGTCGGTCTGGTAGGCCTGACGCGCGGGATCAAATCGGAGAGCGTCCCACCGGATCGGGCAATGATGGTGGCTGCCGAGCAGCGCGCCGGTCTTGATGACGGCGTAGGCTACCGTTCCGCTGGCCTTGTCGATCATCAGGCGTTCGATCGAACCGAGCCTTTTGCCGTCGCGTCCGTAGACGTTCACATGCTCGACGCGATCACTGGGCACCAGGGTATGAGGCATGGTGACCTCCTGTGTTCCCTTGTTCGTCCGAAATAGTAGCACAATGCGACGCCGCATGCGTCACTCAACGTGCGGGAAATCGGCGGGGCATCGGACAGGGAACGGACCTCCTCCGCCGATAAAGGCTCCGCGTAGGATGGGTGGAGCGAAGCGATACCCATCGCTTGTTGCGGCTTGAACGGTGGGTATCGCTTCGCTCCACCCACCCTACGGCACCTCGCCCTCACTCCTCCATCGCCGCTTCCACGAACCCCGCCGGGTCCTCGCAGAACTCGCGCATGACCTTGTAGTGATCGGTGTCCTTCAGCGTCACCGGCTCCAGCCCGTATTTCGTCAACCGCAGCAGCGTCGCGCCGGGATACGCCATCAGCATCGGCGAATGCGTGGCCATGATGATCTGGCAATGGCCGATGTCGTCCATCCGGCGCATCAGCTTCAGGAATTCGATCTGGCGCGCCGGCGACAGCGCGGATTCCGGTTCGTCGAAGATGAAGATGCCCTGCCGCTGGCAGCGTTCCTCGAAGAAGCGCAGAAATCCCTCGCCATGGGAATGGGAGAGGAAGTCAGGCGGCACCTTGCCGGCTTCCATGGCGGCCTGGTCGAGATATCGTGCGATCGAGAAGAAACTTTCGGCGCGGAAGAACCAGCCGTGGGTTATCCTGGGCAGCCAGCTCGCACGAAGTGCCGACGAGAGACTGCCGCCCATCTTCTCCAGCGCATGGGAATGATCGACCGGCATGTAGCCCTTGCCGCCGCCGGCTTCGTCGTAGCCGGCGAGCACTGCGATGCCTTCGAGCAGGGTCGATTTGCCGGTGCCGTTCTCCCCGACGATGATGGTGATCGCGCGATCGAAACTCAGTTCGAAATCATCGCGCAGCAGCGGCAGGCAGAACGGATAGGACTCGCGGTCGGTGATGCGCGAGGCGTCGAGCCAGACGCGCTTGAGGTACGGCGCCGGCAGGTTGATCGGCTTGTTTCGTCTTGCCACGCGCGCTTATCCAACAACTGACGCAGTCCGGCGCTCCAATCCAAGCCTTACACAGTCTACCGGAACGAAACAAGAACAATATTTGAGCGTGCAGCCGATGCCGAGTGCTACCTACACCCTATTCCGCGACGCCGTCCTCGGCGAACGGGAGGTCGTCTGCAATTATGATGGCCGCAGGCGCGAGCTCTGCCCGCACATCATCGGCACCAGCAAGAGAGGCGAAGAGGTCGTGCTGGCCTGGCAGTTCGCCGGCGAAAGCTCCGGGCCGCTGCCGCAATGGCGCTGCCTGCGGTTCGCCGAAATCAGGGACGCCCGCTTGCGTTGCGGCCCCTGGCACGAGGGCGGTTCGCATCGCACGACGCAGACCTGCGTCAGCGACATCGACCTCGACATCAACGTGCACGTTCGCAAGCGAAGGTGACTGCCTCTCTCTCTCTCTCTGCAGGACCGATTGAGACTGCCCGACGGGCAGCTTCCGCGGTTGCGCGGAAAACTCGATTTCCTGAGCCGGATCAAGCTGATTTGGGTCGTCCAGTCGCGCGCGTGAAAATATTGCGCTTCCCGTCCCACCCAAATCAGTGGCTTTTTAGGTGCTGTCCCGTCTCGACAAGAGGGGCGGATCGCGCGTCGTCACGAACGCGGGACGGGATGCGGTGGACGCAATAGCGTCAGGCGCGAGAGGTGGTCGCAGGGTGAGTTGAACCTCATGAGCGACAAACCGCGCGCAAGACGAACGGCGCTGATGCGTACGGCAAAACCGTGTGGTCCCGACACCCGTGGCTGGTGCCAAGCTGTCGGTGGCAAACAGTTTCCAACCGGAGACGATTTGTCATCAAGCCGGCAGCGACGGAGGCAAGACGAATTCGTCTCCGGGGAGATCACGGCATAAGCCGTCAACCCATTGCGCAGGGAATGCCGGAGTGTTCCGACTGTACCTGTATGCTCGTGTGCGTTTCGCTACCAATTTTTGCACACGAGACCGCGGGTGCAGCGTGCACCCGGCATTCCCTGCTCCCTCTGTTTTCTGGGGGAAAGGAATTTTGGGAAACCCTCGGGCGCGAAGTCGCGTCGCGAGAATGCAGCGTCATATTCAATCGTCATCACCCGCGCACGCGGGTGATCCAGTATTCCAGAGGCAGCAGTGATTGAAGCGATAGACCACGGCGTACTGGATACCCGCCTTCGCCGGTATGACGACCTTGTATTGTGTCGCCATTCAACTGTCATGGTGTACGCACACGTTTGCAACTCCGCAGAACATCGCCGCTTATGTCATCTTCTCGTCGCTTGCTGGTACCGCAAGTCGCCGCATCGCTGCCGAAATAGCAGCGCGCCCACGCCAATGACCGGTCGCGCTTCGGTCCCATTTTCGCCGGCATGGAAAGCGTATGGTTAACTCGCAAGTGTTCGTTTGCACATCCGCGCAACGTCGCTCGCAGACGGCTCTCCGGGCGCATTCGCCGCCCACTTCCACAACGATAACGTCACCGTGCCGGTGCGATCCTTCCGCTATGGGGTGAGGCTACCCGTGCGTTCAACTACAGGGGATAGTGTAATGAAATCGCTGCTTTTAACTGTATCGCTGCTTGCGCTTGCGACCACTGCCGCCTCGGCCGCTGACTTGCCGGCGCGGCCCTACACCAAGGCCCCGCCGCCCGTGGTTTCGCCGGCGTATAACTGGTCCGGCTTCTACATCGGCGCGATGGGCGGCTATGGCTGGGCGAGCGATGGCAGCGGCGGTTTCGGCGGCGGCACGATCGGCTACAATTTTCAGTTTCCCGCCAGCCAGTTCGTGTTCGGCATTGAAGTCGATGCGGCTGGGTCCGGCTTCAAGGACAGTTACACCGAGGACGTCGGCGGCATCGTGTTCACGACGGAAAGCAAGATCAACGCATTCGGCAGCGTGACCGGCCGCGCCGGATTCGCGATGGATGCGATTCTCATGTACGCCAAGGGCGGTTACGCGTGGGCCAACAGCAAGGTCTCGCTTTCGGCGCTGGGCACGACGTTTTCGGACAGCCAGACCCATGACGGATACACCGTCGGCGGCGGCCTCGAATACCTGTTCACCCCGAACTGGTCGGCCAAGGCCGAGTACATGTACACCAGCCTCGGCGGCGAAACCTACAATCTGGGTGGCCTTCCACTTGATTCCAACAGCATCGACTTTCACACGATCAAGGTCGGTGTGAACTATCACTTCAGGTGAGGCGGCAGCCGCGGAAATCGCGGAGACGTGCCCCTATTCGAACCGTCGTCACCCGCGAAAGCGGGTGACCCAGTATTCCAGAGACCGCAGTGATGGATCGATGAGCCGCGGCGTACCGGGTACCCCCGCCTGCGCGGGGTACGACACCGTGCTCCAGGGAGACAATGCCCCTCACACCACTTCCAGCACCAGCTCCATCGTCATCAGCACCGGATTGTCGCCGCGCATCAGACGCCCCTCGGCGATACCGCCGAGATAATCGACGAGCGCGACATCGAGCGTCGCCTGCAGCGTGCCGTCGGCGCCAGGCGCGACCATGCCCGATCGGATCGCGAGTTCGGTCGCGAACGGCACGACGGTGCGGCCGTCAGTGAAGTGCGCACCGATGGTGGAACCGACGCCGCCATGGATTCGCGCGCGCAGGATGCCGTGCTGCCGGCAGAAGCCTTCCAGCGCCGCGGCGAAGTCCTGGTTCGGCCGCAGCCGCAGCGCGAACGCGCGCCTGTCGGTGGTGACATCCGTCGCCGCGCATGTGACCGGCCCGAACAGCTTGAAATTGGTCTCGGGATCGGGCTCGGCCGTGAACATCGCGCCGTCGATGCCGAACGCTTCCACCGCAAACGATTCAGCGACGATGCTCTCCTCGGGCAGGATGTGTCCGCCATGAAGATGGCCGTCGGTCTCGGTCCAAAGCCCATGGCAATGGAAGAACGGCGCGCCGTCGCGCTCGCCGAGCGTCATCGCGCCGAGCTTCAGCCGCGTGATCCCGTCAGGCCGAAACGTGTCGCTGTAGAACGCGGCATTGGCGCCGGTCTTCGACAACGCCGGCATCACGTAGGCAAACGGCCCCAGCGCCCCTTCCCGCATGCTCAGCACGCCGCCAGCAAATCCGGCTTCCGCAAAGCCGCGGCGCGCGGCCTCCAGCAGCGGCACGCCCGCTGGCATCGTGAACGAAAACGCGCGGCCCCGCGCCTCGACCCACTGGATGCGCTCGGGCGCCGACGGCCCGGGCTGGGCGATGCTGCGCATCGGCTCAGGTGCCGGTCTTCGAGACGAGTTCGAGCAGGCCCCGCGCTTCGAGTTCGTCGCGGACCAGCCGCTTCGGAATCTTGCCGTAGCCGGATTTCGGCAACGCCTCCCAGAAGAAGAACCGCTTCGGCATCTTGTAGCGCGGCACCTTCGGCGCGAGGAATGCCGCAAGCTCCGCCTCGCTCACAGCTGCCGGCCCCCTCGCGCGCGACGCAGACGGCCACGCCGACCTCGCCCCAGAACGGGTCGGGCACGCCGAGCACCGCGACCTCGCCGATAGCAGGATGAGTCAGAATCTTCTCCTCGACCTCGCGCGGATAGATGTTGGAGCCACCCGAGATGTACATGTCCGAGGCGCGGCCGGTGATGTAGACGAACCCCTCCTCGTCCATATGGCCGAGGTCGCCGGTGCGGAACCAGCCGTCGCGAAACGCCTTGGCGTTGGCCTCGGCGTTGTCGTAATAGCCGGCGAACACGGCGGGGCCGATGACGCAGATCTCGCCGGTCTCAAACGGCTTGAGCTCGCGCCCGTCATCGCCCTGGATCGAGACCTGCATGCCCGTGCGCTCGAAGCCGCACGTGCCGATCCGGGCCTGCGGACCGTCCTCGATGTCGTGCAGATTGGCCGGCATCACAGTGATATTGCCGGTGACCTCGCCGAGGCCGAAATACTGCACCAGCACCCTTCCAAGCTTGTCCAGCGCGGCCTTCTGGTCCTCCCGGTACATCGGCGCGCCGGCATAGATCACGAAGCGCAGCGAGGAATGATCGTATCTGTCAACGGCAGGATGCTCGACCATCATCTTCAGGATGGTCGGCACGGTAAAGATGTTGCTGACGCGGTGCTTCTCGATCAGCCGGAATGCCTCGGCAATGTCGAACTTCTCCGACGGCAGCAGGATGGTCGGCACCCCGCGCGCGGCCTGCACGAGCTGGTGCACGCCGGCGCCGTGCGAGAGCGGCGCGACCACCAGCGAGGCGTCGGCTTCCGTCGTGCCCGGCATCAGGTCCGCCAGATGATTGGTGACCACGAAGGCCATCTGGCCGTGCGTGAGCACGGCTGCCTTGGAGCGGCCGGTGGTGCCGGAGGTGAAGAAGAACCAGCACGGATCGTCATACTCGACCGCGGCATTCCCGACCTTGACCCCGGCCTGCGCCGCGACCGCCTCGCTCACCGCGCGTTCGCCGAAGCGCCTTCGTCGCCGATCCGCCAGGTGAATTCGAGCGCCGGATTGGCGGCCGCCGCGGCGTGCTCGGGGAAATCGCCGTGACACAGGAAAGCCTTGGCGCCGGAGGCGCTGGCGAGATAGGCGACCTCGTCAGGCATCAGGCGGAAATTGGTCGGCACCCAGACCGCGCCCAATCGAAACGCCGCAAACATCGACCAGAACATCTCGTCGCAATTCTTGGAATGGACCAGGATGCGATCGCCCTTGACGATGCCGCGCGCGGCCAGCGCCGCCGCCAGCGCCGAGACGTGGCCGTCGATCTCCCGCCAGGTCCAGGACCTGTCGGCCCAGACGAAGCCGGTGCGCTCGCCATGGCGGCGGGCGTTCTGCGTCAGCATATGCGCGAGATTCATCACCCGGCGCGACATCCGCGCCAGCCCGCCGCGCGGGCTATCATTGGAAGCGGTCATCGGGGGATCGCCAAAACCGGGACGCGCCACACGCGCCAATCAACCGTTGCGCACTGCAAAACAGACATCGAGCACCTCATTCCAACGATAGCAGAAAGCCCGCCGCCTGATAGTCTGCCGGCGCGCTTCCCATCACCATGATCCAGCAACTCTTACCAGTCCACACCCCACCCGCCGAGACACTTCCATGATCACCCGCCGAACGCTGATCCTATCGGCCGCAGCGACCCTGCTGGTCGTCATCCTGCAGCCCCGAGGCCTGGTGGCTCTCGAGCCGAGCGATCCGGCCAGCATCGTCACCGGCATCTACACCCGCGCGGCCCAGGGCAAGGGGGACGGTGGCGGCAACTTCGTGGTCGGGAACAAGATCGCGCGGAGCAAATATCTGTCGAAACCGCTGGCCGCACTCTGGGCCAAGGCGGATGCCCGTACACGGAAGGGCGACGCCGGGCCGATCGATTTCGATCCCGTTACCAACTCGCAGGACCCGGACGTCAAATCGTTCAAGGTGACCAACGAAAAGCAGGAAGCCGACAAGGCGACGATCGCCGTCACCATCGAAGGCCACCAGGGTCCGCGGCCCAAGCCGGCCGACCAGACCATGCGCTATCACCTCGTCCGGGAGGACGGCCAGTGGAAGATCGACGACATCAAGGGCACTGCTGACGGCAGGCCGTGGTCGGTCCGCAGCATGCTCGCGGCTTCGCTCAAATCATAGGGCATGAACCGCGAGACCCGCCGGCCGCGGAATGCCGGCGGGCCCGGCCAGGATCACTACGGATGATTGGCGAGTTCCTGATCGCTCAGCCGCCAGTCCTGCCAGAGCTGCAGCGCACCCAGCAAGACGACGATACCACCGAGCGCCATGTGCCAGAGCCGGAGCATCTCGTCGCCGGAGTAGCCGAAGATGAATGGCGAGGCCATCAGCCAGAAACCGAGAACGATTTCGCCCACCTCCTCCCAGCGCTGCAATGCGACATATTCAAGCTGGGCCAATCCGAACACCAGCATGCCCACCACGAACGTGTTGAGGATCATGGTGCTGCGGTCGGCATCCATCACTTCATGATAGGAGAACGGAAACCACGGCGACACCACGATCAACACGCCAAGCAGCATGCCGAACCAGTCTTCCCACGATCGATGCGTACTGAAGAAGCGAAACTCCGACATGGTAAACCTCCCTTGCAAAGAGGCATACGTCAGCGGCCCGCGATCCCAACATTTCCGATATCGAACCAGTGCCGGCCGCATCGGGGGCGTATGTCTGTGGGAACACGTAGGAACCCCGCCTGCACGTGCAAGGATGGCCGGCAAATATCTTGCGCGCCGCGCGGCCGACCGCAGCACGGCAAGGTTCCTGGCTGGTCGCTGGTTTGCCTTGGCGCGTCCGCGTGCCTAAATCATCGGATGAATCAACCGGGGAACGACAGCATGGCCGTGCGCGACAACAAGGCTCAGAACCGTTTCGAACTCGATGTCGAGGGGACGGTGGCGTTCGCGAATTATCGCGTGACGCCGGCTGCGGTCATCATCACCCATACCGAAACACCCCGCGCCCTGCGCGGCCGGGGTATCGCCTCCGAACTGGTCAAGGGCGCGCTCGAACTGATCCGCGCCGACGGACGCAAGGTCATCGCCGGCTGCGGCTTTGTCGTCGACTATCTGCGCAAGAACCCGGAATTTGCCGATCTGACCGGGTGAACGGCGCGGACACCTGAAAACAAAGAAGGCCCGCGTCGCCGCGGGCCCTCGCCTGTTCAGCCGAGCGAAGCGTCAGTGCTTGATGTCATCCGGCAGCTTGCCGCCATTGGCCGCCAGCTTGGTCATGACCTGCTTGTGCAGCCAGATGTTCATGCTGGCGGAGTCGTTGCTGTCGCCAGTGTAGCCGAGTTCCTTCGCCAGATCCTTGCGCGCAGCGAAGCTGGAGTCGATGTCGAGCGCCTTCATCAGATCGACGATCGAGGTTCGCCACGCCAGTTTCTCGCCCTTGGCGGCGACCGCCTTGTCGAGGATCGGCGCGACGTCGACAGTCGCTATGGGAGCCGGTGCAGATCCGCCGGACGATGATCCGGTGCCTGCGGCCGCTCCGCCGCCAGCCGGCGCTGCGTCTGCCTTGGTGCCGAAGATCGCGCTCATGATTTTTCCGAAAATGCTCATCGTTCGCTCCCAATGAATTGAAGATGGGTCAGTCGCTGTCGGCACTGTTTTCACCGGCCGCACCACGCCGGTATCGCTTTGGAGTTTATCCAGCCGATCGGGGCTTGCCAATGAAACATTCACCGAAGCGTGAGTGCGATTGCCGCGGTTTGGGAGTACTTTGTTGGTTCAGTTCGCGACATGGCCAGTTCCTCCACCTGTCTTCGCGTCTGGCCCGATCGTGATCGTTTTCTGAAACGGCACGTCTGCGTCATCAGGCGCAATAGCGGCCGGCGAAAGGGAGACAGCGACCATGGCCACTTCATATCACGACAATGTCACATCGCTGACGCAGAGCGGACAAGATACCGCGGCTGCGCCAGTGATCCGAAAGATCGGTTTCCCCGAACTTCATCGTGCTCTGCAGCGCGGCTGGGAAGATTTCAAGGCGGTGCCAAGTCACGCCATCATCCTCTGCATCATCTATCCCGTGCTCGGTCTGATGCTGGCACGCGCCGTGCTCGGCTATTCGGTATTGCCACTACTGTTTCCGCTGGCCGCGGGCTTTGCCCTGCTCGGCCCGTTCGCAGCGCTCGGACTTTATGAAATGAGCCGCCGTCGCGAGCGCGGCGAACAGCCCACCGCCTGGGATGCGCTTGAGGTGCTGCGATCGCCCTCGTTCGGCGCGATGCTCGGGCTCGGCGCGCTTCTGCTGGCACTGTTCGTGACCTGGGTCGCGACCGCCCAGGCGATCTACATCGCCGCCTTCGGCTACGCCGGCGCCACAGGCATATCCGATTTCGCCGCACGCGTACTGACGACCTCGCAGGGCTGGTGGCTGATCGTGGTCGGCTGCGGCGTCGGCTTCCTGTTCGCGCTCGTGGCGCTCTGTATCAGCGTGGTGTCGTTCCCATTAATGCTCGACCGTCACGCCGGCGCCGGCGATGCGATGGTGACCTCGCTGCGCGCAGTTGCGCGAAATCCGGTGCCGATGGCAGCCTGGGGCTTGATCGTCGCGATGTTGCTGGTCGCGGGATCGGTGCCGCTCTTCCTTGGCCTCGCCGTCGTTATTCCCCTGCTCGGCCACGCCACCTGGCATCTCTATCGTGAGACGATCGAGCCGGAACTCAATCCGCAACCGCTTCCGCCCCGCGCGCACCGCGTGCGCAAGCCGGCGGCCGATTTTCCGGCCAACCTGTTCCCTTGGCGCCAGAAGGATCGCGCCTAGCCTCCGCGGAACTGCATCGATTACCGCCGGTCACACCTTACCTGACCGGCGGCGATGGACGATCGATTGAACACATCGAGCGGCTGCTTGCGAGACCGTGATGCAATGGCCTTGTTTTGGCCGCTCTTGCTCCGAACATCCGGTTTGGTTTCGACACTAATGTCGATGGCGGATCGACCTTGGAGCGAATATGACCTCCCCCTTCTCCATTCGCGTATTGACTTTGGTTGCGCTCTTGGCGGGCCATGCAGCGCCCACGCTGGCGGCGCCTTGCGGCAGCGGTACATTCGAAGTCTGGCTTGAGGATTTCAAAAAGGAAGCCGCAGGCAAGGGGATTTCGGCAACCGCGATTCAGACCGGCCTGACCGGCATCACCTTCGACAAGAGCGTGCTGGCCCGCGACCAGTCGCAAAAGGTGTTCAGCCAGACCTTCGAGGAATTTTCCGGCCGCATGGTTCCGCCACGGCTCACCCGCGGCTCGAACATGCTCAAGCAATACGGTTCGGTGCTCGGGCGCATCGAACAGACCTATGGTGTGCCCGGCGAAATGCTGGTGGCAATCTGGGGTCTTGAAACCGATTTCGGCGCCAATATCGGGAAGTTCCCGACCCTGCGCGCGCTGGCGACACTGGCCTATGATTGCCGGCGATCCGACATGTTCAAGGCCGAGTTGATGGATGCGCTTCGTATCGTCGAGCGCGGCGACATCGCCGCGGCGGATCTGCGCGGTGCGTGGGCCGGCGAGATCGGCCAGACACAGTTCATGCCGTCGTCCTACGTCAAGTTCGCGGTCGATTTCGACGGCAATGGACGCCGCGACCTGTTGCGCAGCCCGGCCGACGTGTTGGCTTCGACGGCGAATTTTCTCGCCGGCCACGGCTGGCAACGCGGCAAGGACTGGGAGCCCGGCAGCGCCAACTTCGCCGTGATCAAGGAATGGAACAGGAGCGAGGTTTACGCCCGAACCATCGGCTATTTCGCCACGCAGCTATCACGGGCACCTTGATGCGCGATGGCTTCAGGCACAAGGCATCTTCCGCGCATGAGAACTCAAAGGGCCGGTCCCAACCGACCGGCCCTTTGCGATCACATCGACTACTTCGCGGCTCCCGCATGTATGGCCTTGCTGAGTGCGTCCCGCAGGCACCCATCTTGCCGCTCAACATGGCGTCCTGCGCCAGCGCCACTTCCTTCTGGGCAACGATCTTGCCCTCGCCCTCGGCCATGGTCTCGATCATGGTTTCTGCCTTGGCCAGGTTTGGACCGCTGCAGCCCACGCCCTGCTTGGCGGCGTTGGCGGGAACGACAGCATATGCAATGGCAGCCATCGCGGCTGCGGCGAGTAATTTCTGAAGCATTTTACTTCCCTTTTGTTTTTGGACAGCCCGGCGTCATTGCCGGCCTGCGGCGCAATTGTTCGCCGAACACCGAAAACTTCGGGATGAACTTCGCGCGAGGTGCTGAGCGCACGACGCAAAGCCTCATGCGCAAACCCGCTCTTTAATTAAAGTCCAGTAATGAAGGAGCCTGCGGCCATGCCGGCGTAGCCGCGAGCCGGGAGGGCGAGAAGCGTGCATCGGCCGCTGCCATACGCAACTGCGATGTCCAATCCACTTTTCGGCGCACCCAAACAAATGATTAATTGTTCATTTTTATATCAAAATACGCATGCGAATCGCGCATAAGAAAATTCCAAAAAACACACTATTTGAGCACAATTCGTCCGTGCCTCCCTCCACTGAGCCCTCGAATACTGCTTTCGATCGGTAGTTCGTAGGGCAGTTGGGCAACGACGCGGATATAACAATTGCGTGATTTCACGGGCACAATTTGTGTTATCGAGGCCGGTACGCGGGACGTCAGCCACATCATCGGGCAGCGCTGCCGACGTGTTAAGCGCCCCTTACCTTTGCCATGCGTTTTACGTCTAGCTGCACCGCAGCATCGGAACTTCTGCACTGCGGAATCTAAGCTATATTCATTTCAACGATGAGGCTTCCCTCCAAGGGCTGAATCGTAACTACAAGGAGACTACAATGCTACTCTCGCTCATCCGCATGATCCAGGCGTTCCGGGACTATCAGCGCAATGTCAGCGAACTGTCCCAGCTCAGCGATCGCGAACTTGCCGATATTGGCATCGATCGTTCGGACATTCCGCGCGTTGCAGCCGGGACCTATAATGGCTGATCTTCCGTCAGCCGCCTGATGAACGGATAACGCCCGCCTCGCTGCGGGCGTTGTCGTATCCGGCGCTCGTTTGGCTCCCTTTCTGTGCGTGGCGCGGTACTCGAAAACACGACGAGAGCATCGTCGGCGTAGATGCGCTTGGCGCGAAAACGCGCTAACCCTTCGCGCATGATTTCCAATATCCCCAAGACTGACACCGTCCACGTGGTTGGCGGCGGCCTCGCCGGTTCGGAAGCGGCCTGGCAGGTCGCCAATGCTGGTATCCGCGTCGTCCTGCACGAGATGCGCCCGGTGCGGATGACCGAGGCCCACCGCACCGAAGGGCTCGCCGAGCTCGTCTGTTCCAATTCGTTCCGCTCGGACGACGCTGCCAACAACGCCGTGGGCCTGCTGCATGCCGAAATGCGACGGCTCGGCTCTCTGATCATGCGCGCCGCGGACGCGAACCAGGTACCTGCCGGCGGAGCGCTGGCAGTCGACCGCGACGGCTTTTCCGCAGCCGTCACCAGCGCCTTGCACGATCATCCCCTGATCGAGATCGACCGAACCGAGGTCGCTGGCCTGCCTCCGGCCGAATGGGACAACGTCATCGTTGCGACCGGGCCCCTCACCTCAGCGCCGCTGGCCGATGCCATTCGCGAACTCACAGACGAAAATGCGCTGGCGTTCTTCGACGCAATCGCGCCGATCGTTCACCGGGATTCCATCGACATGTCGGTGGCATGGTTTCAGTCGCGCTACGACAAGGTGGGGCCCGGCGGCACCGGCGCGGACTACATCAACTGCCCGATGACCAGGGAGCAGTATGACGCCTTTGTCGCGGCGCTGCTGGCCGGCGAGAAGGTGGACTTCAAGGATTGGGAGACCAACACGCCCTATTTCGACGGCTGCCTGCCCGTCGAAGTGATGGCCGAACGCGGACACGAGACGCTGCGGCACGGGCCGATGAAGCCGGTCGGCCTGACCAATCCCCATGATCCGACCGTCAAGCCGTATGCGATCGTGCAACTGCGCCAAGACAACAAGCTCGGCACGCTCTACAACATCGTCGGTTTCCAGACCAAATTGAACTACGGCGCGCAACAGCGTGTATTCCGGACGATTCCCGGTCTCCAGAACGCCGAATTCGCCCGGCTTGGCGGCTTGCATCGTAACACCTTCCTGAACTCGCCGAAGCTGCTGGACGGCCAGTTGCGGCTGCGCGCGCAGCCGCGGCTGCGTTTTGCGGGCCAGATGACCGGCTGCGAGGGCTACGTGGAATCCGCCAGCATCGGGCTGATCGCCGGCCTCTATGCCGCCGCCAATGCCCGCGCGCAGTCGCTGGAGCCGCCGCCTGCGACCACGGCACTGGGGTCGCTGCTCGGTCACATCACTGGCGGACACATCGAGACCATCGAAGCCGGGACGCGCTCGTTCCAGCCGATGAATATCAATTTCGGCCTGTTTCCGCCGCTTGCCAGCCTTCCGACCAGGAAGGCCGACGGCACGCGGCTGCGCGGCAACGAAAAGACGGTCGCCAAGAAGCAGGCGCTCAGCGCCCGGGCCTTGACTGACCTCGATCGCTGGATCGCCGATCATCTCCGCGTAGCGGCAGCGGCGTAACGCCATGGGCTTGCCGAAAGACGACGACGCTATCCTGTCGGCGCGATGGACCGAAGGCGTGCTGCTGAAGCGCGACGTGTTCTCAACCGTCGAGCGCGGACGTTTCCGCGCGGACACCGGAGAAGTCGACGCGGTGTTGCGCCGGCTGGATCAGGTGCCGGTGTGGTCGTATCCGCTTGCCCGTCACCTGTTCGCCCGTGAACGCCACGCGCTGGCGCTGGCGCGCGACCTCGATGTCGGCCCAAAGCTGCTGTGGGCCGGACGGCAGGCGCTGGTGCGTGGCTTCATCGACGGTGTGGCGCTGCATCTGGCAAGACCGCATGGCGATATCGCCTATTTCCGCTCCGCCAAGCTGGCGCTGCGCAAACTGCATCGCGCCGGCATCTGCCACAATGATCTTGCCAAGGAGCAGAACTGGCTGCGCGGCAGCGACGGCCGGGCCTATCTCACGGATTTCCAGCTCGCCGCCTGCTTCAAGACCCGCAGCCGACTGTTCCGGATCGCAGCCTACGAGGATCTGCGGCATCTGCTCAAGCACAAGCGCAGCTATGCGGCCGATGCGCTGACGCCGATGGAGCGCAAGATTTCGCGCGAAAATCCTTTGTCGCCAGCCTCTGGCTCAAGACCGGCAAGAAGGTCTACCAGGCCATCACCCGCGGCCTGTTCAATTTCACCGATCGCGAAGGCGGCGGCCGCCGGCTGGTCAACGACGCGCCGGTACTGATCGATCTGATCCGGAAGAACCCCGACGTCCGCGACACCGCGATCGTGGCGTTTGCCGACCGGCGAACCGGCGTCGGCCTCTATGCCTTTGTCGAAGCCGACAACGTCACGCTGGAGAAGCAACTGCGCAGCGACCTCTCGGCGTCCGGCAGCGTCAAGCCGCCAGAGCATATCCAGGTGGTGCACGCTCTTCCGCGCGACGCCGCCGGCAAGCCGCGCACGGAGATCCTGCAACTCGTGGCCATGAACCAGCTCGATCTGATCGAACCGCTGATCACCAACGAAATCGAGCGGACCTTCATGAAAGACATTCTGGAGAGCCGGAAGAACCTCCGGGACCGGTTCAATTTCGAGAGCAGCGAATTGAACGCGCGATAGCGCTGTTCGACATCATGTCGACGAGTGCAAGTTACCCGCCAAATTCGCGCGCACGCGACGCACGCCACAACGTCCACAGCGTTCGCAATCGCGACAGAGCCTGCGGCACGAACGGATCAACGTCGACGCGGGACATGCGCTCGAGGTCGCGGCGGGCCAGCGCCAGCGGCAGGAATATCGGCCGCACCTGCGGCGGCACATGCGCGAGCAGGTCGAATGCCGTCGCAACGTGGTTTCGAGCCTCGCCAATCAGTTGATCGATTGCTGCTCGGATGTTTGGCGTCTGCTTGCCGGAAAACACTTCCTCGATTCGACTGCCATGCTGTTCCAGCAGTTGCAGTGGCAGGAACAATTGCCGCCGCGCGGCATCGAGCGGCAGCGCCGCGATCACCTGCGCCATGCCCTGCGCGAGGCCGGCATGACGCGCCAGATGTTCAATCGCCTCGGACGGAAGCCCCGCGGTTCGAGCGCCAAGCAGCAACAGGGCCGACGAGGTATCGGTCACATATCCCTCCAGTGCCGCCATCGACGGCATGGGGTCATTGTAGAGATCGAACTGATGTTCCTCGATCAGCCGCAAGAGCGGCTCGATCGGCAGGCGGAATTGCTGAACCGTCAGCAGCAATTCCGCCGCAACCGGATTGCCTTCCACACCGCCATGGCCTGCGCCCTGGAGCATATCGGTCCACCATTGCAGCCGCATTTCACCCGGCAGGGGCTGGCTGACCTGTTCGCGCACGCGCGATATCTCGACGTTGAAGGCGTACAGCGAAAGCAGCGCGCGGCGCTGGACCGCCGGCAGAAACAGCGTCGCGGCATAACGGCCGAAGTCGTGCGTGCGCACCAGATCGGCGCAGAACCCTGCAGAATCGTCCGGCGCCGCGGCTGCGCTCATGGCACCGCGATCAACGCCGCAGCGACGCGCCGGCGCTCTCCCAGCATGATGTTGTAGGTTCGGATCGCAGGCCCGGTCTGCATCGGGTCCAGCACCACCCTGACCGCCCGCAGCGCCTCGCGCAGGCCACGGGGCGGCACCCAGACTTCCGTGCCGGTGCCGACGATCAAGGTGTCGATGGAATTGGCGGCCTTGAACACGCGGTCCAGCGAATATTCGTCGATGTCAGACAGCTTCGTCACCGGCCAGGCCCAGATCGCGTCCGGCAGGCACAACAGCGAGCCGCGATGCGACATGTCGGCGAACGCGAAGCCGCCCTTGCCGTAGGCCTCGATCGGCGCCGACCTCGGAAGATGCGGTGCGTCCGAGGAGCTAGCCATGATTGCTACTTCTTCGCTGGCGTATCCGGCGCGTCGCGATGCTCACCAACGCCGAGGTAGATCAGGATCGGGGCGGCGATGAAGATCGAGGTGTAGGTGCCGACCAGCACCACGCCGAACATCATGACCGCCGTAAAGCTGTGGATGGCATGGCCGCCGAACAGCAGCAGCGCCAGCAGCGCCAGTGTCACCGTCACGTGGGTGATGATCGAGCGCGAAAGCGTCGAATTGATGAACTCATTGAGCAGTTGCGGCATCGGCATCTTCTTGTAGCGCCGCAGCATTTCGCGAATCCGGTCATAGATCACGACCGTGTCGTTGAGCGAATAGCCGAGAATCGTCAGCAGCGCCGCGATGCTGGTGAGATCGAAATCGACCTGGGAGATCGACATGAAGCCGATCGTCAGCACGATGTCGTGGACGTTGGCGATCATGGCGCCGAGCGCGAACTGCCACTCGAACCGGAACCAGAGATAGATCAGGATGCCGACGATCGCGAGCATCAGGCCGAGCATGCCGAAGGCCAGCAATTCGCCTGATACGCGGGGGCCCACCACTTCGACGCGACGATACTCCACGGAATCGCCGAGCGCACCGCGGACCTTCTGCACGGCCACCTGCTGCGCGGCATCCCCCCCGGGTTGCTCGGCCACCCGGATCAGCACGTTGGCCGGACCGCCGAACTGCTGCAACTGGATGTCGCCGAGGCCAAGCGTGCTCAGCGTCGAGCGCATCGTGCCGATGTCAGCGGTGCCGGACTTGGACTGCACTTCCAGCAGCGTGCCGCCCTTGAAATCGATGCCGAAATTCAGCCCGTGGGTGAAAAACAGCACGATCGCGAGAATCGACAGCGCTGCCGAGATCGGGAAACTGATGCGGCGAAAGCGCGTGAAATCGAAATGCGTGTCGTCAGGGACGATGCGCAGCGGCGGCAGCAGGTCGAACACGGCGACCACGGTCAGCGCGACAACCAGAATGCCAAGCGCAATGAGGACGTATTGAGTCACGAATGATTCCTAGATCGGCACGGTCTTCGGCCGCTTCCACCGCACCCAGCCGGCGACGATCAGGCTGGTGAGGGTGAATGCCGTAAAGACTGTGGTGATGATGCCGATGCCGAGCGTGACGGCGAAACCGCGGACCGGTCCGGTGCCGATGTAGAACAGCACCGCGGCGGCGATGAAGGTGGTGATGTTGGAGTCGAGAATCGTCGCCAATGCGCGGCGGAAGCCAGCGTCGATCGCCGAAATCGCGTTCCGGCCGCCGCGCAATTCTTCGCGGATGCGTTCGTAGATCAGCACGTTGGAGTCGACGGCGATACCGACGGTCAGCACGACGCCGGCGATGCCGGGCAGTGTCAGCGTGGCGTTCAGCAGCGACAGGATACCAAAGATCATTGCGACGTTGATGGCGACCGCGATGTTGGCGAACACGCCGAACAGGCGGTAGGTCAGCAGCATGAACACGATGACCATGATCGAGCCGATATAGGCGGCGAGCTTGCCCTTCTCGATCGAATCCTGGCCGAGGCCGGGACCGACGGTTCGTTCCTCGATCACGGTCAGCGGCGCCGGCAGGGCGCCGGCGCGCATGAGCAGCGCGAGTTCGTTGGCCGCCTGGACCGTGAAGCTGCCCGAAATCTGCCCCTGGCCGCCGGTGATCGGTTCACGGATCACGGGTGCCGAAATCACCTTGCCGTCGAGGACGATGGCGAAGGGTTGCCCGACATTTTCCGACGTCGCCTGCGCAAATTTGCGCGAGCCCGAACTGTTGAACTTGAAGTTCACGATCGGCTCGTTGGTGCGCTGGTCGAAGCCGGGCTGCGCGTCGATGAGATCGCCGCCGGAAACCAGCACCTGCCGCTTGATGACATAGGGCACCTTGGGCGATTGCTCGCTCATCAAGAGCTCCGAATCGGCCGGGACCCGCCCCTGCTGGGCCTGATCCGGCGGCACCGACGGATCGACCATGCGGAATTCCATCTTGGCGGTCGTGCCGATGATGCGCTTCAGATCAGTTGGATCCTGCAATCCCGGCACCTGGACCAGGATGCGATCGGAGCCTTGCCGCTGGATCAAGGGCTCGACCGTGCCCAATTCGTTGACTCGGCGCTCGACGATCTGGATCGACTGTTCGATCGTCTGCCGGATGCGCTCGGTGATGGCGGCTTGCGGCACCACCAGACGGATCAGGCCGCCGCCGGCGTCCGTGACCTCGAGGCTGCGCTGTCCGCTGGAGCCGAGCAGGCCGCCAAGCGGCTGCGACAGGTCCCGCAGCTTGGGCAGCGCCGTCTGCAGGTCGCCGTCCTTGACACGGACCTCGACGGCGTCGGCGCGCACGGAAAGACCGGTATAGCCGATCTTGGCGTCGCGCAGCACGCGGCGGACTTCGTCGCGCACCTGATCGAGCTTTTCCTTCTTCACATAGTTGGAATCGACTTCGAGCAGCAGATAGGAGCCGCCCTGCAGATCGAGGCCGAGCACGATGTGGCGTTGCGCCCAGACCGGCCAGGTCTTCACGCGCTCTTGCGGGAAGAAGTTCGGAACCGCGAACAGGCAGACGACGAGCGCGGTCAGAATGATCGCCAGCGCCTTCCACCGCGTGAAATACAACATCGAGCAGACCCGTCAGATCGGACATGCGCCGCGGGAGCGGCGCCAAAAAATCAGCTTGCGGACGTCTCGTCCTTGGCGGATTCGGATTTTTCCTTGGCCGGCTCGCCCTTGGCGCGCACGCCGGAAATCATCTGCCGCATCTGCCGCACGCGCACCCCGTCCGAAATCTCGAACTCGATCTGGTCGTCATCCACCACCTTGGTCACCTTGCCGACGAGGCCACCCGAGGTGACCACCGTATCGCCGCGGCGGATGTTCTTGACGAGTTCCTGGTGATCCTTGACCTTCTTCTGCTGCGGTCGCAGAATCAGGAAGTACATGATCACGAAGATCAGGGCGAACGGCAGCAGCGACATCAACATGCTGTTCGCATCGCCGCCGGCTGCAGCCTGGGCGTACGCAGGGGTAATCAGCATTCGAACATTCCTCGTGAGACGGAAAGAACCGGCGTTGCCCGGCCATCATGGCCTGGGCATTGCGCCGGTCCGGGCAAATTCGCGCGGACTATAGCGGCGGCGGGCCCAATTGCAACGTGGGCCGGCCCCTCATTTAGGCCGCTTGCGAGACCATCCAAGGCCCGTTAAGGCTGCGCCGTCAGGAACTCCGGAAATGTCAAAAAAAGCCAAGAAAACAGCGACTCGCACCACCCCCAAAGCCGCTTTGCGAGGGCAAACGAAAACCGCGACAAAACGTCCGGCGGGTACGCGTGGCGATGCTACCGCGGAGCGGATCGCCACCGCGCTGGAAGCGATCGCCGGCCACCTTTCGGCGGCTGCTGCGCCGGCCACCGGGCCAGAATCGTTCGACTCGGCCGACGCCTTTGTCTGGCACCCGGACGGGCGGCTGTCGCCGGTGCCGCGCGTCAGCCGCGTCGAGATTGGCCTGCTCAAGGGCATCGACCGGATGCGGGACATCCTGATCGAAAACACCGAGCGCTTCGCCAACGGGCTGCCTGCCAACAATGCGCTGCTCTGGGGCGCCCGCGGCATGGGCAAGTCGTCGCTGGTGAAAGCGGCGCATGCCGACATCAACGTCGACCGCAAGCCGGCCGACCGGCTCAAGCTGATCGAGATCCACCGCGAGGACATCGAGAGCCTGCCCGGACTGATGGACCTGCTGCGCGCTTCCGATTTCCGCTTCATCGTGTTCTGCGACGACCTCTCCTTTGACGGCAACGACGCCTCCTACAAATCGCTCAAGGCGGTGCTGGAAGGCGGCATCGAGGGACGGCCCGACAACGTCATCCTCTATGCGACCTCGAACCGGCGGCATTTGCTGGCGCGCGAAATGATCGAGAACGAGCGCTCGACCGCGATCAATCCGGGCGAAGCGGTCGAGGAAAAGGTCTCGCTGTCGGATCGTTTCGGCCTCTGGCTCGGCTTCCACCGCTGCAGCCAGGACGAATATCTGGCGATGGTGCGCGGCTATTGCGGCCATTTCGGCATCAAGATGCCAGATGACGAGCTTGAGCGCGAGGCGCTGGAATGGTCGACCACCCGCGGCTCACGCTCGGGACGCGTCGCCTGGCAGTTCACGCAGGAACTGGCGGGACGGCTCGGCGTGAGACTTGCCGGGAAGTAGAGCGGCTCAGAGTTCACGCCGACCTCACCCACGAACTCAACGGTCATACGCGGGCTTGACCCGCGTATCCATCAATCTTCGAGCGAGCGATTTCTTCTGGATGGATTGCCGGATCGAGCCCGGCAATGACGATGGCGATCACGCCCCGTTGAGGAATTGCAGCGGGTCAACCGGAGACGATCCCTTGCGGATCTCGAAGTGGAGCTGCGGCGACCCCACTTCACCCGATTGACCCGACTTGGCAATGATCTGGCCGCGCTTGATCGTGTCGCCGCGCTTCACCAGCAGTTCACTCGCATGGGCATATGCGGTGACGTAACCGTTGGAGTGCCGCACCAGAACCAGATTGCCGTAACCCTTCAATTCGTTGCCGGAATAGGCGACCACGCCGTCTTCCGCCGCCTTCACCGGCGTGCCTTCCGGCACCGCCAGATTGATACCGTCATTCGACTTGCCATTGGTCTTGGCGCCGTAACTCGTGATCACCTTGCCGCGCACCGGCCAGCGGAAGGTCGGCAGCGCACCGGTGGCTTCGCTGGGTTTGATTGCGGCGGCTTCGGCGACAGGTTTCTCTTCAGCGACATTCGTCGTGGCCTGAGCCAGCCGCGCGGCCTGCGGTGGCGTAGCAGCCGCGGCCATCCTGGTGGCGGGCGCCGCAACGGTTGCGACCGGCTGGACCGGCGCGGCAGCCACTGGCTGCGCCACGGGCGCAGCGGAAGCGGACTTCGAGCCGGGCACGGTAAGCTTCATGCCGAGACTGAGCTTGGCGGACTGATCCAGATTGTTGGCCCGGGCGAGTTCGGCCACCGGCACATGGTTCCGGCGCGCAATGCTCATCAGCGTGTCGCCGCGATTGACGACATGGACGCTCGATGGTCCGGCCGTTGCAACAACAGGCTTGCTCGCTGGCGCGAGCGCCGGTGCGTGTGCTGCCACTGCGGCCTGTCGCGGCGGAATGATCAATTGCTGACCGGGAGACAGCACCCGCGGCCCCTTGTAGCCGTTGGCCTGCAGGATCGCGGCGGCCGGAACGTTGTAACGCCTGGACAGAATTTCCAGCGTATCGCTGGTGCCGACAATGATCGTGCTGCTTCCCTGCGCAGCCGGCCGGGCAGCCGCGACCGAACGTGGCGGAACGGTGCCGGTGGCCTCAATAGGCGGATGAGACGGCGGCGCATAGGATGAAATCCCGCGCCCTCCTCCCGACACGCCACTCGCCGGATAAGCATGCGGCGCACTGACCGCGGGCGGCGGCAGAGCCTGCGACTGGTATTGCGGATACTGTCCCTGCGGACGCGCATATTGCGGCAGCTCGCGACGCTCGACGGCGGGCGTGCGAACCGAACCGGTCGCTTCGGGCTTGGAGGCAAAGGGATTGGAAAAGGAGCTGTCGGAAAGCCGCGTCGACATATCGGCGCTGCAGCCGGCAAAGCCAACCGACATCAACGCCAGCACCGCGACCTGCGGCATCCGACGCGAGCGAAGCAACTCGGCGACCAGGGACATGGTTACTCACTCGTACGCAACAAAATACTCTTTTGAGTAAACACGTCCGGAGTAAATAACCGCTTAACCCCTCGAATAAGGTCTTGGACGGAACCGCCAATCCCGAATTCTACAGCTCGCGCGCGATGCCTGGCAGCGCCGGCACGAAGCGGACATCGACCAGCTCCTTGCGCTCGAAACCACCGTCGGTCCTGGTGACCCGAACCAGCGTCTGGGTGCCGTGATGGGGACCGACCGGCGCAATCAGGATGCCACCAGGCAGCAACCGCTCCAGCAGGTTGTCCGGGATTTTCTCCATCGCCGCAGTGACGATGATGCGGTCGAAATCGCCGGCTCCGGCCGGGATGTCGTAGCCGTCGCCGAACATCACCTCGATGTTGTGATAGCCGAGCTTTTCGAGCCGCTCGCGGGCGCTATCCGCCAGCGTCCGGTAGCGCTCGATGGTCAGGACGTGGCGGCAGAGCCGCGACAGCACCGCAGCCTGGTAGCCGGAGCCGGTGCCGATCTCGAGCACCTTGTGATCCTTGTGGAGCTGTAGCTGCTCGGTCATATAGGCGACCACGAAAGGCTGGCTGATGGTCTGCCCGCAGGCAATGCCGAGCGCGCTGTCGCGGTAGGCATGGCTGCTATCCACCGGCATCACGAACACCTCGCGCGGCACCTCTTCCATGGTGCGCAGCACGGCCTGATCGCTGATGCCCCGCCGCCGCAGGTTGAGCTGAAACATCATCTTTTCAGGCGGTTCTTGGGACATCGGGGTCTCGAATCGGGGCTCCGCCGCCAAACCAGTACGTCGAGATGTAATAGCGTCAGCGCGTTTAAGGAAGAATTTCCTGAAAATTCCGGTTCCGGACCGTGGAACCGTTGCCTTGCTGTAGCGTTAGGGCCCCGGAATTCGGTCGCCGAAGGTTCTGCCTCGCGGGGACGACGAGCCGATGGTCGAGATTGCGCCAAGGGGTGTTTTTTGCGAACCTTAGTGTTTGGCAGGGCAAGGATTCCCTCATGGTAGCGACAGGGCCGGCGGGCTGTTCGGTCTTCCTCGTCGAGGACGAGGTGATGATCCGGATGATGGTCGCCGACATGCTGGAAGAACTGGGCTACAGCGTCGCGGCCGAAGCCGGCGAGATCGGTGAGGCGGTCAAGCTCGCGCAGTCGACGGAATTCGACCTCGCCATTCTCGACGTCAACGTCAACGGCAAGGTCATCACGCCGGTGGCCGAGCTGATCAAGGCGCGCAACCGCCCCTTCATCTTCGCGACCGGCTACGGCTCGGCCGGCCTGCCCACCGAATATCGCGACCGCCCGGCGCTGCAGAAGCCGTTTCAGCTTGAAACGCTGGCCCAGGTCATCACGTCGACGCTGAAGAGCGCTGCGGCGTAGGTCGCTCTCGATCCATCGTCATCCGCGAAAATCTTGGGACGCTCCGCGTCACTTCAACGTCGTCGTCAGCGCATCCGAGAAAGCCTCGTCCGTGCGGTCGAGGCGCAGCGGGGTGACCGACACGTAACGCGCTGCAAGCGCTGCGAGGTCCGTGCCTTCGGCCGGCGTGTCCATCATCGCGGCGCGTTCGAAGCCGATCCAGAAATACGGATTGCCGCGGCCGTCGTGACGCTTGTCGACCTTCAGGAAACCGAGGTTGCGCTTGCCCTGCCGTGTGACGCGGACGCCCTGGACCTGATCGGGCGTGCAGGCAGGAAAGTTGACGTTGATCACGGTATTCCTCGGCACGCCCGCATCGATCACCTTGCGCAGGATATCGGGGCCGAACTTCAGCGCGGTATCCCATAGCGGCGCGTGACGGGTCTCGATCGAGAATTCCTGGCTCAACGCGAACGATGGTATTCCCAGGATGGTGCCTTCGAGCGCGCCCGCGATCGTACCCGAATAGACCACGTCCTCGGCGACGTTGCGGCCCCTGTTGACGCCTGACAGCACCAGATCCGGGCCCTTTTCACCGAGGATGTGGCGCGAGCCCATGATCACGCAATCGGTCGGGGTGCCGCGCACCGCGAAATGCCGAGGACCGACCTCGCGCAGGCGCAGCGGATCGTTCAGCGACAGCGAATGCGAAACCCCGGACTGGTCAAGCTCGGGCGCCACAATCCAGACGTCGTCGGACAGCGCGCGGGCGATCTCTTCGATGATCTTGAGACCCGGAGCATGGATGCCGTCGTCGTTGGTGCAGAGAATTCGCATCCGTCACATGCCTTTGTTCGGGTGTCGGCTTTTTGCCTTTGGCGCCGTCTTATCCGGCTATCGCCGCGGAGGCAAACCCGCGTGCGCTCAAGTCTGCCGCTTCATCCAGACGCGCCAGGGACGAACGAACTTGGCGCGGCCGTCAACCCGCATCCTGAGCCAGGACAGTTTCCCTTGCGCCGCCTCGACGGGTGGGGCCGGCGCCTGTGCAGGCTGCGGCACGGTCGGCGGCGCGTGCGCTGCAGCGACCGGGTCGGATCTTCCAATCGTTTGCGGCGCATCGAGCGTCGGCGCTTCAGGCTTTGCGACCGGCGATGGAGAAGGCGCCGGAGCGGCCGGAGCCGGCTCGGCGGCCGAAAGCGGCTGCAGTGGATACCGTGCACGCGCGACCGCCAGGCCCTTGTCGAAATCGGCCGCGTTGAGCCATTCCTTGGCGCGCATGGCCTCGATGTGACTCTCGTCCCACAACCTGACGGCCTCGATGTCGAAGAATCCCTGCAGCTTCTGGTCGATCAACTGCATCCCGTGGCCGGTGACAGCCCATTGCCTGCCGATCCAGTGGATGTCGCGATGCAGCGCCATTTCTGCCTTTGCTAGAGCTTCGGTTCTGATTGATCAGAACCGAAGCTCCAAACTCTTGTCTTGACGCGTTTTCTTCCCGCGAACCGGTATCCACTTCGCTCGAAAACGCTCTATTTGTCGCGTTCGATCACCTTGAGGCCGCCCATATAGGGCTGCAACACGTTGGGCACGGCAATCGTGCCGTTCTCCTGCTGATAATTCTCGATGACGGCGATCAGCGCGCGGCCGACCGCCGTACCCGAGCCGTTTAGCGTATGCACGAAACGCGGTTTGCCGTCGGCTCCGCGGGAGCGCGCATCCATGCGCCGCGCCTGGAAATCACCGCACACCGAGCAGCTCGAGATTTCGCGGTAGGCGCCGCCCTCGCCCTGCCCCGGCATCCAGACCTCGATGTCGTAGGTCTTCTGCGCGGAAAAGCCCATGTCGCCGGAGCATAGCGTCATCACGCGATAATGCAGGTCGAGCCGCCGCAACACTTCCTCGGCACAGGACAGCATGCGCTCGTGTTCGTCGCGGCTGGTCTCGGGCGTCGTGATCGACACCAGTTCGACCTTGGTGAACTGATGCTGCCGGATCATGCCGCGGGTATCGCGGCCGGCCGCACCTGCCTCGGCGCGGAAGCATGGCGTCAGCGCGGTGAGGCGCATCGGCAGTTCCTTCTCGTCGACGATGGACTCGCGAACGAGATTGGTAAGCGATACTTCGGCGGTGGGTATCAGCCCCAACCGTTCGGTCTTCAACCGGTCGTCGGGAGCCGCAAGCAACTCGCCCTTGACGGCCCAGAACTGATCGTCCTCGAATTTCGGCAGTTGCCCCGTGCCGAACATCACTTCATTGCGCACCAATAGCGGCGGATTGATCTCGGTGTAGCCGTGCTCGTTGGTATGGAGATCGAGCATGAACTGCCCGATCGCGCGCTCCAGCCGCGCGAGTCCCTTCTTCAGCACGACGAAACGCGCGCCGCTCAGCTTCGCGGCGGTTTCGAAATCCATGTAACCGAGCGCGCCGCCGAGATCGTCATGCGGCTTCGGCGTGAAGGCATAGTTGCGGATCTTGCCGTAGACGTGACGCTGGACGTTGCCATGCTCGTCAGCGCCATCAGGCACGTCGTCCAGCGGCAGATTCGGGATCGCAGCGAGTTCGGTGGCCAGCGCGTCGTCTGCTGTCTTCGCCGCAAGTTCGAGCTCCGGCATCGTGGTCTTGAGTTCGGCGACCTCCGCCATCAGCTTGCCGGCACGACCCTCATCCTTCGCCTTCTTGGCCTCGCCGATCTCCTTTGACGCGGCATTGCGCCGGGCCTGCGCCTGCTCGGAAGCCAAGATCGCCGCGCGGCGCTTCTCGTCGATCGCCAGCAGCGTGGCCGACAATGGCGCCAGCCCGCGGCGCTTCAGTCCAGCGTCAAAGGCTGCAGGGTCGTCGCGGATCGATTTGATGTCGTGCATTAGGCCATTCCTGAATTTGCCGATAACGGCGCGATCCCAGTACCACACCGGTCATCACCCGCGAAAGCGGGTGATCCAGTATTCCAGAGCAGCCGTGATATATCGAGAGGTCACGGCGTACTGGATTTCCCGCTTTCGCGGGGAATGACGGCCAATAGGGTGCCGAGAACGATGCCTATTCGGCCGGATTGGTTTCCGGTGGCGGGCTGGCGGAGGGAGTTCGAGGCCTGCGCGGCGGCGGCCTTCTTTTCCACGATGCGGACGGCGACGATCGCGCCCTCGTACAGCAGCATCAGCGGGATCGCCAGCGAGGCCTGGCTGATGACGTCGGGCGGCGTCAGGATGGCGGCGATGACGAAGGCGACCACGATGAAATAGCGCCGCTTTTCGCGGAGCTGCTTGGAAGTGATGATGCCGATCCGTCCCAGCAGCGTCAGGATCACCGGCAACTGGAACGCGACGCCGAAGGCGAAGATCAGCGACATCATCAGCGACAGATATTCGCCGACCTTGGGCAGCAACTGGATCTGTGCGGTCTCGTCGCCGCCCATTTGCTGCATGCCGAGCGAGAACCGCACCAGCATCGGCAGCACGACGAAATAGACCAGCATCGAGCCGAGCACGAAAAAGAACGGGGTCGCGATCAGATAGGGCAGGAACGCGCCGCGCTCGTGCTTGTAGAGGCCCGGCGCCACGAATTTGTAGATCTGCGTCGCCACGATCGGAAATGAAATGAAGGCGGCGCCGAACAGCGCGAGCTTCAGCTGCGTCAGGAAATATTCCAGCAGCGCGGTGTAGATGAACTTGGAATTCTCGGCGCCCGCGACCCAGACGAACGGCCAGACCAGGACGTTGTAGATCTGCTTGGCGAAGAAAAAGCAGAAAATGAAGGCAATGCCGAAGGCCAGCAGCGCCTTGATCAGCCGCGAGCGCAGCTCGATCAGGTGGTCCATCAACGGCGCCTTGCTGGCCTCGATGTCCTCGATCGTCATGACGCTTTGGCGTCCTTGAGAATGTCATGTGCTGCGGGCGCGGTGTCCTGCGTCGCGGATTGAGCTTCACGCGTGATCGCAAGCGGTTCGGAAGCCGCAGCATGCGCTTCGGCCTCGACGAAGGTTTCCGGCGTCGGCGCGGCCGGCGTCGTCGGCGTTACGGGCTCGCCGATGGCGGACGCCACTTGCGTGTCGTTGGACTCGCTGGCGGCGGGCTTGTCGATATCGCCAATCTGCAGCGCGTCGCTGACGTCCTTCTGCAGCGAGGTCATGACATTGGCCGGGGAGAGGCCTGTCGCCACGTCCTTGACCTCGTCGAAGCTCTTCTTGATGTCGGCCATTTCGGCCTCGCGCATCGCTTCCTGGAACTGGCCCTGGAATTCCGATGCCATCTTGCGGGCCTTGCCCATCCATTGCCCGACCATGCGCAGCACGCCCGGCAGCTCTTTCGGGCCGATGGCGATCAGCGCGACAACCGCGATGACGACCAGTTCACTCCACCCGATGTCGAACATGAATTCTTCCGCTCGCGCGAGACGGCCGCGCCCCAAGCATTCAGCCTAGCAATATCTGGGGCCGTCCGCGCCTTTTCTCAACCGGCGTTTTTGGTTCAAGACGCCTGGTTCAGACGGCCTTGCTGCCGACGTCCGAGCGCGTCGCTGTCGGCGCCGCATTGTGATCGATGGTCTTCACCGGCTCGGCGGGCTTTTCGGCTTCCTTGCCGTCGTCCTGCATGCCCTTCTTGAAGGCCTTGATGCCCTGCGCGACATCGCCCATCAGGTCCGAAATCTTGCCGCGGCCGAACAACAGCAGGACCACTGCGATCACGACGATCCAGTGCCAAATGCTAAGCGAACCCATCCTGCAACCCTCCAAAAAGAGACGGCCGGAAGCCGGCCAAGCTTTGGCGGAAGGTAGGCCCGGGAGGTGTCAAAAACAAGGACTTACGGCGCGGCAAATCGCTGTCGCGGCTACGCAATATTGCTATTGTTAATCCCGCTTGCGGGGTTAGCCGCCAGCTCCTTCGGAACCAGCGCCACCCTCCTCTTCGGGCTCGGCGGCCGGCGCCAGCAGCAGGTCCAGACTATCGCCGGCCTCCAGCGGGTCCTCATCCTCGCGCAACGCGACGTCGTCCGAGGGCGACGGCACGCTGAAGCCCGAAGGCAGCCGCGAATCCAAGAGGCCAGTGCCTTTCAATTCCTCCAGACCCGGGAGATCGCCAAGCGCCTCCAGGCTGAATTGCGAGAGGAATGCTTCCGTCGTACCGAAAGTCAGGGGCCGGCCGGGCGTCTTGCGGCGGCCACGGGGCCGGATCCAGCCGGTTTCGAGCAGCACGTCGAGTGTTCCCTTGGAGGTGATCACGCCGCGGATTTCCTCGATCTCGGCGCGCGTCACAGGTTGGTGATAGGCGATGATCGCAAGTACCTCGATCGCCGCACGCGACAGCCGACGCGTCTCCGTGCTCTCCCGCGTCATCAGCCAGGACAGGTCGCCCGCGGTGCGAAAGGTCCATTTGCTGGCGACGCGAACGAGGTTGACGCCCCGCGGCGCGTATTCCGCCTGCAGTTGCGCCAGGGCGGCTTTCACATCGACGCCTTCGGGCATGCGCTTGGCCAGCGTTGCCGTGTCGATCGGTTCAGCCGAGGCAAACAGCAGCGCTTCGAGCAGCCGCAATTCTTCGGGCCGCGCCGCCACCTCGATGCTCTGGTCGATGGGATGATCCTCGGCATCTTCCATGCGCTTTTCCGCCAGACTTGCCATGGCTGGGTCTCCTTCCACTTACTCGACCGTCAGGTCCGGAGCGGACATCGCTCCGGCCGCTTGCGGCGGACGCTTACGAAAATACAACGGCGCGAACGCCGCTTTCTGGTTCAGTTCCATCTCGCCTTCGCGCACCAGCTCGAGCGCTGCCGCAAAGCTCGACGCAAACACCGTCGCGCGTTGCGAGGGATCGACGACATAGCTCAGCAGATAATCGTCGAGGCAGCTCCAGTCCTCGGAATCGGCCATGCCGACCAGCCGCTCCAGCGACGCGCGCGCTTCCGCCAGCGACCACACCGTGCGCTTGGTCAGATGCACCGTCGCCAGCACGCGTTGCTGTCGCTGCGCGGCATAGGCCGTGAGCAGGTCGAACAGCGTCGCGGTGAATTTGGGGTGGCGGATTTCGGCGATGGTCTCCGGATTGCCGCGCGGGAAAATATCACGCTGGAACTGCGGCCGGTTCATCAGCCGGTTGGCAGCTTCGCGGATCGCCTCGAGCCGGCGCAACCGGTTGGCAAGCGCCGTCGCCATTTCCTCGGCGCTCGGGCCATCCGGGGTCGCCGGCTCAGGCAGGAGCAACCGCGATTTCAGGAACGCGAGCCAGGCGGCCATCACGAGGTAATCGGCGGCCAGTTCGAGGCGGATCTTTCGCGCGGCCTCGATGAAGATCAGATACTGGTCGGCCAGCGCCAGGATCGAAATCTTGGCGAGATCGACCTTCTGCTGCCGCGCCAGCGTCAGCAGCAGGTCGAGCGGGCCCTCATAGCCTTCGACGTCCACGACCAGCGACGGCTCGCCATCGGCGGCAACCTCGGCGGGCCGTCCGGTTTCAAACGATAGAATCTCCGCGGTCATGCCGTTCCTACCCGGTCCATCAAAGCCTCAAGTTCAGCCCGCGCCGCCTGCCGATCGAGCGGCTGCGAGGGCTTCCGCGAGGCCAGCGCGCGATCGGCGCGCACCAGCGCCTCACCCGTCAGTTCAGGCGTCTCGCGCGCCACGTCGCGCATTTCGTCGAGCTTGCCGTTGCAATGCAGAACCATATCGCAGCCGGCGCTGACAATGGCGCGGGTCCGCTCGGCGATCGATCCCGCCAGCGCATTCATCGACACGTCGTCGCTCATCAACAAACCCTGGAACCCGATCGTGCCGCGAATCACCTGACGGATGATTGTCGCAGAAGTCGTCGCCGGTTGGGCGGGGTCGAGCGCGCTAAACACAACATGTGCGGTCATCGCCATCGGCAGGTCCGCCAGCGGTCGAAAGGCAGCGAAATCGGTCTTTTCGAGTGTTTCGCGCGGCGTATCGATGGTCGGCAGCTTGAAATGGCTGTCGGCCGTGGCCCGGCCGTGCCCGGGAATGTGCTTCAGCACGGGCAGTACGCCGCCCTGCTCCAGCCCCTCGGTAACGGCGCGCGCGATCGCTGCGACCTTGCCGGGCTCGGTGCCATATGCCCGGTTGCCGATTACGGCATCGGCGCCGGCGACCGGAACATCGGCCAGCGGCAGGCAATCCACGGTGATCCCGAGGTCGATCAGGTCGGCTGCGATCAACCGGGAACTCAGCCGCGCGGCTTTCAGGCCGATCGCCGGCTCGATGTCGTAGAGCGCGCCGAAGGTGGCGCCCGGCGGATAGGCCGGCCAGTGCGGCGGCCCCAGCCGCGCCACCCGTCCACCTTCCTGGTCGATCAGGACCGGGGCGTCGGTTGCTCCCACGGTTTCCCGCAATTCCCTAACGAGACCAGACACCTGGTCCGGCGCCTCGACATTGCGTTTGAACAGGATGAAGCCCCATGGCCGCTCGCCACGGATAAACTCGCGCTCCGCGGCGGTCAGTTCCAGTCCCGATACGCCCGTGATGAATGCGCGGCTGCTCATGGGGGCCGATTAGGCCCCTCGCAGCCCCGGGGTCAAGGAAACCGCCGTTAATTCCTTTGGACGAAGCACTGTCCGCCGGCGGATTTCAGGCTGTTGCAGACCTGGGACGCCTCTTCCGACGAGCCGAACGGTCCCGCGAAAGCCCGGTAATAGACGCCCTTCTCGCCGAGATCGACGCGCTTCACCAGCGAGGAATGCTGCCCGAGCACGCTCGGGAACTTGCCCTGCAGCGCCTTATAGGAGGCCTGCGCGTCGGCTTCGTTCTTCTGCGAGGACACCTGAACCAGATAGCCGCCGCTGGTCGGAGCCGCCTGCTGGGTCGGATTGGTGGCCGCCATGCGGGTCGGCGCCGGATCGCTCTGCGGGGCGATCGACATCGGCGTATTGGCGCTGGCATTGGCTGACGCCGGGTTGCGCGCAGGGGCCGCCGCGGCGGGAGCAGCCGCCGGCGCCGCGGCGCTGCGCGTGGTCGGCGCAGGCTTCGCCAGCGGCGCGGTAGCGCCAGCAGGGATGCCGCCGTTCTCGGCGGCGTCGCCCTTGACGGCCAGCGTCCTGATCTTGCGCGGCTCATTGTTCGGCAGGGTGCCGTTCGCGGCCGTCGACGGCGCCGGACCGGATGGGGAAACGCTGGCGACCGTCGGCGGGCTGCTATTCGGATTGAGCTGCGGGAACACCACGCGGGGTGCCCCGGATCTCGAATTGACGTCGACCGGCGTCTCCTCGCGCGACACCAGCCTTTCGCCGCCGTCACCTGAAATCAGGCGGTCGGGCGTCTTCGCGGTGGCGCCATCGGACGGCGCCGGCACGACCTTGGTCGGGCTGTTGTCGGCCCGGATGATCGGCGGCTCGCCGCTGCGGGGTGACCCAACGAAGGTGCGATAGGCAAAGGCAGCGCCCGTTCCGACCACGGCCAGCCCCAACACGGCAACTACCGTGATCAGGCCACTGGACCGCTTCTTCGGTTGGGGCTCGTCCTCGTAGTCATTCTGATAGGCGTAGGGATCTTCCGGATAGGCCGGATCGCGCTGATAGTCCTGATCGCCGTTTTCGATCCGTCCATACAGCGCATCGTCATAGCGCGACGGGTCCGGCTCCGGCTCGGCGTAGTCCTGCGGCTCAGCGGCGGCATATCGCTGCGGCTCGTCGTCATAGTCCTGCGCCAGCGGCGGAGCCTGCGGCGGCTGATAGCGATGCAGCGGATGTACCGGCGCGGGCTCATATTCCTCCGGCTCGTCGTAGTCCTGCGGCAACGGCGGCGGTGGCGCTACTTCCTGCCGGGCACGCTGCATCCATGGCGGCGGGCTCGGGGCGGCGCTTTCGTCTTCCTCGGGCAGGTCGTATTGCGGACGAATATTCGCGCGCGACTGCAACGGATGCGGCGCCGGCTTGGCCGCGCCCGCCAGCGGATCGGTCTGTCCGATCAGGCGCGCCAGTTCCGCCAAGGGGTCGGTCTCGCCGCGACCGGCATGAGTATCGACGCCGCGATCAAGGCGGTCGTAGTTTTCCTGGGAGGGAAAAGGTCGGTCCTGATATCGATCAGCCATGGTGATGATGCATCCCCTTCGGGAAAGCGCCAACCCGCCATGTCAAAAGACCCATGACGAGCGAATTAGCCCCTGCCAGATACCCTCACGAACCCCCATTCGTGAGGACTTTCGCCCCTGTCTACCGCATCTCGGTTGGAGCGTGGACGCCAAGTACGGCCAAGCCCGACGCCAGAACCGAGACGACGCCCTGAACCATCGCCAGTCGCGCCCTCGTGATCTCTGCATCATTATTGATAATGAAGCGTAAATAGGGCAAATCGCGCCCTTTCGTCCACAAGGCATGAAATTCGCTGGCCAAATCATACAGATAAAACGCGATTCGGTGTGGTTCATGGGCCAGCGCCGCGGCCTCGACCATCCGGGGATAGAGGGCCAGCTGCTTCAACAGGTCGATTTCGGCCGGATCGACCAGCCGCTCGACCGGGGCAGACCCGAGCCAGGCCACCCGGGCGGTATCCTCCTCGGGCAGGTCGGGCACCACCTCGCGGGCGTTCTTGAAGATCGAATGGCCGCGGGCGTGACCGTACTGAACGTAGAAGACGGGGTTATCTTTTGATTGCTCGAGCACCTTGGCGAGGTCGAAATCCAGCACCGCATCGTTCTTGCGGAACAGCATCATGAACCGCACGGCGTCGGATCCGACCTCGTCGACCACTTCGCGCAGCGTGACGAAATCGCCTGAGCGTTTCGACATCCGCACCTGCTCGCCGTTGCGCAGCAGCCGCACGAGCTGCACTACCTTGACGTCGAGCGCGGCCTTGCCGCCGCTGACGCCCTTCACCGCCGCCTGCATGCGCTTGATGTAGCCGCCATGGTCGGCGCCGAACACGTCGATCATGTCGAGGAAGCCGCGATCGATCTTGTTCTTGTGGTAGGCGATGTCGGAGGCGAAATAGGTGTAGGAGCCGTCCGACTTGATCAGCGGACGATCGACGTCGTCGCCATAGGCGGTGGCGCGGAACAGCGTCTGGATCCGGTCCTCGTAATCCTCGACCGGCTTGCCCTTCGGCGGCGGCAGGCGCCCCTCGTAGATGTCGCCCTTGGCGCGCAGGAAGTCGATGGTCTCGGTGACCTTGTTGTTGCCGGTCTCGATCAGCGACCGCTCCGAGAAGAACACGTCATGCGAGATGTTGAGCGCCGCGAGATCACCCTTGATCATGTCCATCATCATCGCGATGGACTTGGCGCGCACGATCGGCAGCCAGGCGCTTTCCGGCATTGCCTTCAGCTTGTCACCGTACTCGGCCGCGAGCGCCTGCCCGACCGGAACGAGGTAATCGCCGGGATACAACCCTTCCGGAACCTCACCGATGACTTCGCCCAGCGCCTCCCGGTAGCGCAGGAACGCCGAGCGCGCGAGCACGTCGACCTGAGCGCCGGCGTCGTTGATGTAGTATTCGCGCGTGACGTCATAGCCTGCGAACTGCAGCAGGCTGCACAGCGCGTCGCCAAACACGGCGCCGCGGCAATGGCCGACATGCATCGGCCCGGTCGGATTGGCCGACACGTACTCGACATTGACCTTGGCGCCATGGCCGATCGCGCTCTTGCCGTAGGACACGCCCTCGCGCAGCACGGTGCGCAGCGCGCCGGTCCAGACCTGCGGCTTCAGGGTGAGGTTGATGAAGCCGGGGCCGGCGACATCGACGGAGGCAACCAGGTCGTCGGCGCGGAGCTTTTCCGCGATCCTGTCTGCGAGATCGCGCGGCTTGGCCCGGGCTTCCCTGGCGAGCACCATGGCGGCGTTGGTCGCCATGTCGCCATGGCTCGCATCGCGCGGCGGCTCGACCACGACGCGGGAGAAATCGATGCCCGCGGGCCATTGATCCTCGGCCGCGAGCGCGGCGCAAATCGCCTGCACGCGCGCAAGCACGTCGGCGAACAAATGCGGGGAAGCTGACTTGTCGGACATGGCCGCCGCCTAACGCAAATCCGGGGTCGAGTCAAAAAGCCTTTGGTGCTCCATCAGGGCGAAACGGTCGGTCATTCCGGCGATGAAATTGCCGATCCGGCGCGCCCGCTCGCCCTCGCTCTCGCGCTCGGTGCCCTCGATCCATTCGGCCGGCAGATCGCCCGGCGAACTCTGGTAGCGCGCGAACAGGTCGAACAGGATGCCCTCCGCCTCGTCCATCACCCGCATCACCCGCTGATGGCGGTACATCCTGAGCTTGAGGAACGCCTTGATCTCCGCCTCCTCCCGGGCGACCTCCGCCGGGAACGCGACCAGCGGCCGATCATGGCGGCGCACGTCGTGGGCCGATTGCGGCTTGGCGGCGGCAAGCCGCGTGCCCGCTTCCGACATGACGGCCCCGATCAGGTACGAAATCAGCTCGCGCACCAGTTCCGCGCCGCGCCTGGCATCGTCGAGATCAGGATAATGCCGGTCGATTTCGGCGATGATCGCCGCGGTGAGCGGCATCACCTTGAGATCGTCGACGTCGAACAGGCCGGCGCGCAGCCCGTCATCGATGTCGTGCGCGTCATAGGCGATGTCGTCGGCGAAGGCCGCGACCTGCGCTTCGAGCGAGGCGAAGCTCCATAGTTCCAGGTCGAATTTACCGTTGAAGTCGGCGATCCCAACGGGAATGCCACCGTCGCGATGCGGCCCGGCCGGCGCTCCGCCCCGCTCCGTCAGCGGGCCGTTGTGCTTGACGATGCCTTCCAGCGATTCCCAGGTCAGGTTGAGGCCATCGAACTCCGGATAGCGGTGCTCCAGCGCGGTCACCACCCGCAGCGCCTGCGCGTTGTGATCGAAGCCGCCATGGGCCTGCAGGCACTTGTCCAGTGCGCGCTCGCCGGCATGGCCGAACGGGGGATGGCCGAGATCATGCGCCAGCGCCAGCGTCTCGGTGAGGTCCTCGTCGAGCCCGAGTTGCCGGGCCAGGGCGCGTGCGATCTGCGCCACTTCCAGCGAATGGGTCAGCCGGGTGCGATAGTGGTCGCCCTCGTGGAACACGAAAACTTGTGTCTTGTGCTTCAGGCGGCGGAACGCCGTGGAATGGATCACCCGGTCGCAATCCCGCCGGAACGGGCTGCGCGTCTTGCTCGGCGGCTCCGAAAACAGCCTGCCCCGGCTGGAATTGGGGTCGCAGGCATAAAGCGCGCGGGGGGCAGCCATTCCGACCGACACGATTTTTTGGTCCTTATCCATTTGATTCTGCGGACTTACGCACTTAACTATGTCTGGTACGGCATACCAACTGATTTGGGGTATGACGGCGGGAGACGATTGTCATGACCACTGCCATCACCGTCAGCGAGCGGGCCGCCCGCCGCATCGGCGAAATCCTCAAGACCGAAGGCGACGGCGCGATGCTGCGCATCTCCGTCGAAGGCGGCGGCTGCTCCGGCTTCCAGTACAAGTTCGACGTCGACCGCGCCAAGGCGGAAGACGATCTCGTGATCGCCCGCGAGGACGCGGTCGTGCTGGTCGACCCGGCCTCGGTGCCGTTCCTCGCCGGCTCCGAACTCGATTACATCGACGACCTGATCGGCGCCTCGTTCCGGGTGGTGAACCCCAACGCCACGGCGTCGTGTGGTTGCGGGACGAGTTTCTCGGTCTGAGGCGAACGGTCGAAGACGTTTCTCGCATGGACCATCCACGTCTTTGCGAGCCAACGGGGCGCGCATTCACGTTCTCGCGGCGCACCGCGCCCGAAGTTTTTCATTTCGTTTCGCCCTCCTGAAAAGTGAGGGCGCAGGGAAGACCGGGTGCGCGCTGCACCCGCGGTCCCGTGTGCAATTGCGCACAGAAAAACGCGCACACGAGCATACAGGTTCAGCGGAGAGCATCCGGCCTTCCCTGCGCAATGGCTTTACGGCTTATAGCGCGCTCTCCCCGGTGATCGAGCTTGTTTGCCACCGTCGTCCCTGAGAAGCATGCTTCTCAAGAACTTGACGCCAGCTTCGGGCGCCAGGACCACACGACTTCGCCGTACGCCTCCGCCACGCTCGTCAGTCATGGCAGCCGCGTCCACCGCATCCCGCCGCACGTTCGTGACGATGGCCAACGCCCCTCATCTGCCGCGAGATGCGCGAAACTAAGCCACTGATTTGCCCGACAGGTTAAGCGGAATCTTTTTCGCGCGAGGACTGGACCACCCAAATCGCATTGATCCAATTGGGCAATTCGGCATTCTCGCGCAGCGAGAACGGCGCTTCGCCTTACAACCCCGCAACTAGCTGGTTAAGCCCGCGCAAATAGCTAACAGCTTGGCTTTTGACCCGTTGAGTGGTACAATAGCTCATATTGAGGTTACGGAATGATCGTCGGCTTCCGCGATGATTGGCTACGCTTGTTCTTCATGGAGGATGTGAGTTCGCGCAATATCCCGCCAGACTTGGAAGGCAGACTGTTCCGTAAACTACAAATGCTCGACGACGCCACCACGGATCAGGATTTGCGCGTACCTCCAAGCAATCATTTCGAGAAGCTACGCGGCAAGCTCGCAGCTTTTCATTCGATCCGAATTAATAGGCAATGGCGGCTGATTTTTGAATGGGATGGCAACCGCGGCGAAGCAACCAACGTTTATCTCGACGACCACAGCTATAGATGAGGCGCGCGATGCTGACGACAAAACGCAAGCCGGCAAGCGTCGGCGAAATCCTGGTTGAGGAATTCATGGCGCCAATGGGATTGACGCAGGGTGCGTTGGCCAAAGCCATGGGCGTGCAGCGCAAGCATGTCAACGAGTTATGCAACAACCGCCGCGTCGTAACTGCGCCGACAGCGCTGATCCTTGCGCGCGTGTTCGGCAACAGCGCTGATTTCTGGCTGAACGTGCAGCGGCGCAACGACTTGTGGGATGCCATGAATTCGCCGCGCGAGCGCGAACGGATCAAACGCGCACGTCGACTCGTAAGAGCGGCGTAAGCCGAGACAGCTACGGCCCGGCACCGAACAACGCCTTCGCATTGCCATTGGCGATCTGTGCCGCGATCTTAGGCGGCAGTTGCGCGAGCCAGCCGCGATAGCCGGCCATGATCTCGCCGTAGCTCTCCCAGCGATCATTGATCCATGTATCGGAGCCGAGCAGGAAGCGATCCGGGTAGCGCTCGAACAAGGCGCGCCATTCAGCCGTCAGCTTGCCGCTGCCATTGACGATGCCGCCGCGGTAGGACAGTTCGCCGCACAGTTTTGGATATTTCGCCAGCATCTCGGCGACACGGTCGGTCGAGAGGCCAAACCCCGTGTGCGCCCAGATGATGCGCGAACGTGGATTGTGCCGCATCAGGATCTCGACGGCGACGTCGTCGGCATGGGCGTGCAGATAGAGATCGTGCTGGACTGCGAAATCCACGGTCTTCTTCACCCACTCGCTTTCGGCAGCCTTGCCCGAGATGTGAAACTCGCCGATGCCACGGTAATAGCCGCGCTTGAACTCCTCCTGCACGAGGTCGAAAATGAAGGGATCGCCGAACCATGTCTGGATGTCGGCGCGGACCCGGTAAGGCCGGATGAACGGGACGATCTGCAGGCCCGGTGGCTTCGCGTCCATCAACGCATGGGTGCCGGTGTTCGGACGACTGGTGGCGAGAATGCCGGTGACGCGGTGCTTCTTGAACAGCGCCAGCACCTCTTCGACCTGATAATGGGGTTTCGGCTCCCAATTATAATGCAGGTGCGCGTCGAAGATCTCAATCGGGTCGTCGGCTCTCGCCGGCGCCAGCGCGCCGAGGATGCACGCCAGCGCGAACAGAACGGCGGCGCTGCGCCAGATGGACACCGCGCGCGCAAACATCATCATTCCGCCGCGACGACGTGCGGCCGCTCGCCCTCGCCGGTCTCTTCCAGTTGCGGCTCGAGCTTGCGCCGCAGGCGACGGTCGATGCGGTCGAGATAGATGTAGACGACCGGCGTGATGTAGAGCGTCAGCAGTTGCGACAGGCACAGGCCGCCGACCACGGCGACGCCGAGCGGCTGGCGCAATTCGGCGCCGGCGCCGGCTCCGAGGGCGATAGGCAGCGTGCCGAAGATGGCGGCGAACGTCGTCATCATGATGGGGCGGAAACGCAACAGCGCCGCCTCGCGAATTGCGTGCTCGGCGCTCAGTCCGACGCGGCGGCGCTCCAGCGCGAAGTCCACCATCATGATGGCGTTCTTCTTGACGATGCCGACGAGCATGACGATGCCGATCATCGCGATCACCGACATCTCCATTCCGAACAGCATCAGGGTGAGGATCGCGCCGATGCCGGCCGAAGGCAGCCCGGAGATGATGGTGATCGGGTGGATGAAGCTTTCATAGAGGATGCCGAGGATGACGAAGGCGGCGAACACCGCGGCGAGGATCAGAACGCCCTGCCCGCGCAGCGAATCCTGGAACACCTGCGCCGTGCCGGAGAAGCCGGTGGCGATGGTCGCCGGCAGGTTCGAGCTCTGTTCGAGTTCGGTGATCTTGTCGACGGCGTAGCCCAGCGAATAGCCGGGCGCGAGGTTGAACGAGATCGTCACTGCCGGCTGCTGCGCCTGATGGTTGATCTGCAGCGGACCAACGGACGGAACCAGCTTCGCCACCGCGGACAGCGGGATGGTCTGGTTGTTCTGGGTCTTCATGTAGATCTTGGAAAGGTCGGACGGATCGACGCGGAATTGCGGCTGTACTTCCAGGATGATCTGGTAGTCGTTCGAGGGCATGTAGATGGTGCCGACCTGCCGCGAGCCGTAGGCGTTGTAGAGCTGGTTGCGGACCTGATCGACCGTGACGCCGTAGACCGCCGCCTTCTCGCGATCGATATCGACGGTCATCTGCGGATTCTTGATGTAGAGATCGGTGGTGACGTCGAGCAGACCCGGCACCTTCTCGATCTTGTCGCGCATCTCCGGCGCCACCCGGTACAGCGATTCGGTGTCGCCGCTCTGCATCACATACTGATACTGGCTCTTGGAAATCCGGCCGCCGATATTGAGGTTCTGGATCGGCTGGAAGAAGGCCTGCATGCCGGGAACCTGGCGCGCCTGGGCGCGCAGCCGCCCGATGATCACGTTGAGGCTGTCACGCTCCTTTTTCGGCTTCAGCGCGATGAACAGCCGCCCGTAATTCGCCGTGGTGTTCGGCCCGCCGGCGCCGACGGTGGAGTTGATGTACTCGATGGCGGGATCGGATTTCAGCACGTCGACCAGCGCCTGCTGCCGCTCCTTCATCGCGTCGAAGGAGGTGTCGGTGGCAGCCTCCGTCACGCCGATCAGGAAGCCGGTGTCCTCCTGCGGAAAGAATCCCTTCGGCACGATCATGTAGAGGTAGACGGTGCCCCCGAGCGTCGCCAGCGTCACCAGCAGCATCAGCGGCTTGCGCGCCAGCACCCAGTCGAGCGTCCATTCATAGGCGCGCAGCCAGGAATCGAACATCGCTTCGAAGGCGCGCAGCACGATATTCGGCTTCTTGTTCGGGTCATGCGCCCGCAGCACGCGCGCGCACAGCATCGGCGTCAGCGTCAGCGACACGAATCCGGACACGATGATCGCCACCGATACCGTCACGGCAAATTCGCGGAACACGCGCCCGACGATACCGCCCATCAACAGCACCGGAATGAACACGGCGATCAGCGAAAAGGTGATCGAGATGATCGTGAAGCCGATCTCGCGCGCGCCTTTCAGTGCGGCCTCGAACGGCCGCATGCCGTTCTCGATGTGGCGTACGATGTTTTCCAGCATGACGATGGCGTCGTCGACCACGAAGCCGACAGACAGCGTCAGCGCCAGCAGCGTCATGTTGTTGATGGAATAGTCGAGCGCGTACATCACGGCGCAGGTGCCGAACAGCGAGATCGGAACCGCCAGCGCGGGAATGAAGGTCGCAGATGCCGAGCGCAGGAACAGGAAGATCACCAGGATCACGAGCCCGATCGCGATCAAAAGCGTTTCCTCGACGTCGGCGACCGCCTGACGGATGGAGACGGACCGGTCCATCAGCACGTTGATCGACACCGAGGGCGGGATCTGCGCCCGCAGCACCGGCAATTTGGCCAGGATGGAATCGACCACCGCCACCGTGTTGGCGTCCGGCTGCTTCTGAATGCCGAGCACGATCGAGCGATCGCCGTTCAGCCAGCTCGCGATCCGCTCGTTCTCCACGCTGTCGTAGATGCGTGCGACCTCGTCGAGCTTGACCGGGGAACCGTTGCGCCAGGCCACGACGATCTGGCGATAGTCCATCGCCTTGTCCATCTGGCCCGAGGCCTGCAGCGCCACGTCCTGTTTCGGACCGTTCAGGGTGCCGACCGGCGTCGAGGAGTTGGCGGCCGAGACCGCGGCACGGATGTCTTCGAGCGACAGTCCGCGCGCCGCGGCCGCTTCCGGATCGGCCTGCACCCGAATGGCGAATTTCTGCGCGCCGTAGACGCTGACCTGGGCGACACCCGGTATCTGCGACAGGGTCTGGCCGATGGTGATCTCGCCATACTCGTTGACCGCCGACAGCGGCAGCGTCGACGAGCCGAGCACCACGAACAGCACCGGGAACTCGGCCGGGTTCACTTTGCGGAAGCTCGGCGGAATCCGCATTTCGATCGGCAAGCGCCGCTGCGCGATCGTCAGCGCGGTCTGCACGTCGAGTGCAGCGGAATCGATGTTGCGGTTGAGATCGAACTGGATGGTGATCTGGCTGGTGCCCTGCGAGGAGTTCGACGACATCGACGAGATGCCCGCGATCGTCGAGAGCTGGCGCTCGATGACGCCGGCCACCGAGGCCGCCATGGTGTCCGCGCTCGCGCCCGGCAAGGTCGCGGTGACGGCGATGGTCGGGAAATCGACCCGTGGCAACGCCGACACCGGCAACAGGCGAAAGCCGAAGATGCCGAACGCGATGATCGACGCCGTGATCAGCGTCGTCATGACCGGCCGGCGGATGCAGAGTTCGGACAGCGTCATCGGTTACGCTCCGGCCTTCTTGCTGCGCGGTTCGACGCGGGTTCCGTCCGAAAGCAGCAGCTGGCCATCGACTACCACGCTCTCGCCACCGGACAGTCCTTCGGAAATCACCGATATGCCCTGCGACGTGCGGTCGACCGTGACCGGCTGGACCTTGGCGACACCGTCCTTGACGACGAAGACGAAATTGCCGCTCTGGCTGCGCTGAACCGCAACGGTCGGAACCACGATGGCGTCTTCGCTGCGGATGATGAGCTTGGTCGCAACCAGAGTTCCCGGCCACAACGTCTCGTTCTCGTTGTTCATGATGCCGCGCACGGTGACCATGCCGGTCGTCGCATCCACGGTGTTTTCGACCATCGCGACCTTGCCGGTCTCGGAGCGCTGATGGCCCGGGATGGTCGCGGTCACCGTCGATACCCCCTTCGCCATCGACTCCCTGAGGTCGACCAGCACGCGCTGCGGGACCGCGAAGGTGACGTAGACCGGCGCCATCTGGTTGATGACGGCAAGCGGCGCCGTGTCGGCAGGCCGCACGAAATTGCCGACCTTCACATTGGCGACGCTGATCCGTCCCGAGAACGGCGCGCGGATCATGGTGTAGCTTTTCTGGACCTTCAGATTGTCCAGCGCCGCCTGATTGGCCTTGATGGAGCCGGCCAGGATGTCGGACTGGGTCCTGGCGTTGTCGACATTGACCTGTGTGGTCGCACCCTTGGCGACGAGATCGTTGAAGCGGCGGAGATCGCGCTGCGCGCCCTCGAGCTGCGCCTGGTCTCTGGCCAGCACGCCCTCCGCCTGTTCGATCTGGGCGTCGATCTGGCGGCTGTCGAGGGTGAACAGCAAATCACCCGCGTTGACCCTGGCGCCATCCTCGAAATGCACGGCGACGATGGTGGTCTCCAGCCGCGATTTCAGCGCCACGCTCGAGATCGGAGTCACGATGCCGTTGGCGTCGACATCGACGGGAACAGATTTCCGTTCTGCCTTTGCCAGTTCGACCGAAACCAGCCGCGGACGCTGCGGCCCCTGGGCATTCGTGCTGGCGCCCATCCAGGATGAGCGGGTGATGAAACCGGCGGCCGCAGCAATGCCGATCGCGCCGGCAAGTAGGATCAAGGTACGTTTCTTCATAATTTTGTTCACGCTCGCCGGTCCTGAAAGGACGGGACGGTTAGCTTCTGCCCCTTGACGGCGACTTTTGCGCCTTATTTCTAAACGGTTATCACAGCCCCACTGCACATGGTATGCCACTGCCAGAAAATGTGTAGTTACAATCCCGGATCCAAATGATGCGAATTGCCACGTGGAACGTTAACTCGGTCCGGCAGCGGCTCGAGCATCTCCTGACATGGCTCAGGGAGTGCGAGCCCGACATCGTCTGCCTGCAGGAAATCAAATGCGTGGACGAGGCGTTCCCGCGGCTTGAGATCGAATCCCTCGGCTACAACGTCGTTACCCATGGCCAGAAGACCTTCAACGGCGTCGCGCTGTTGTCCAAACTGCCGTTCGATGAGACCAAATCGGGCCTCGCCGGCGACGACGAGGATGCCCATGCCCGGTTCCTCGAGGGCGTCGTGACGCTCAAGCACGGCGTGATGCGGGTGGCCTGCCTCTACCTGCCCAACGGCAACCCGCCGAACACGGACAAATACCCTTATAAACTCAAATGGATGTCGCGCCTTCTTGACTACTCGCGGGAGCGGCTCAAGGCAGAGGAGCCGCTGGTCCTCGCCGGCGACTTCAACGTCATTCCGGCGGCCCGTGACGTCTACAACCCGGCCGCCTGGGCCAATGACGCCCTGTTCCTGCCGCAGACCCGCGAGGCGTTCCAGGCCCTGCTCGGCCTTGGACTGACGGATGCGCTACGCGCCGTCACCGACGCCCCCGGCCAGTACACGTTCTGGGACTACCAGGCCGGCGCCTGGCAGAAGAACTGGGGCATCCGGATCGACCATCTGCTGCTGTCGCCGCAGGCCAGCGACCGCCTGACCAATGTCGGCGTGGACAGCTATGTGCGCGCCTGGGAGAAGCCGTCGGACCACGTGCCGGTCTGGGCGGATTTCGATCTGGAGACGGGCTGAGCCGACCCGGAAGCCGTCAGAATTGCAGGATGGGCAAAGGCGCACTCGCGCCGTGAATGGTGGGCACGCTGCGCTTTGCCCACCCTTACAGACCCGATACGGCCCGTCAGTCCTTCTTGCCCTGCACCCAGTGCTCGAGCATCTGCAGGGCCATGGCGCGGTCGTCGTCGGAGGCCTTGGCGATCGCGCGGTTGTAGCTTTCGCGGATCCAGGTCTCGTCGGGCGAGGCGTTGTCACGCGCCAGCGTCAGCCACATCAGGCCGCGCGCGGCCTGACGCGGCAGCCGGTCGCCGTTGAACAGCATCTGGCCGAGCATCGCCTGCGCCTGGTGCTGGCCCTTCTGGGCGGCAAGGCCCAACCACCGCGCGCCATAGCGGAAATCGTCCCGCGAGGCGTCCGGCGTCTTCAGATAGAGCCGCGCCAGATCGTATTGCGCGTCGGCGTTGCCGAAATAGGACGCGGCATAGGAGAACATCTCCCGGGCCCGGTCGGTGTCCGCCTTGATCTTGGAATTGGGAATGCCGTTCAGGTAATAGCGTCCCAGCGCCACGAAGGCGTTGGCGACGATGGTCGCCTGCGGCGCCGACGGGCTGTCCTCGGCATGCTGATTGGCGATGCGGCTGAAATACTCGAACGCCCGCAGGTCGTCCTGGATCACGCCGTCGCCGTCGGCATACATCCGGCCGAGCTTCCACTGCGCGACGGGATGGCCGCCCTCGGCGGCGTATTGCAGCGAATTGAGCGAAGGCGCTGCCACCGCGGTCGCCGCGGCGGGCGCAGTCACCTTCTTCAGCGCCTGGGCGTTGGCCGCCTGTGCGGCCGGCTGGGTCACGACCGGAAGCGCTGCGTCCGGCTTGGCCGGCGCCCCGTCAAATGCGAATGCAGGGCCCGCCACCGGTGCGGCGACCAACATCAACGCAAGAATGATACGCCTAGATGTCCGCATAACACTGTTTCTCGTGCGCACCGCCTGGATGGGTAACCGCTCCATCCACAGCCGGCCCAACTTGTTGAGCATATTTCCACAGCGCACCCGACGTGTGGTTAGTCTGTCGAGGCTTCCATTTGGTTTGACGTTCGCTGAGTTCGGCTTCGGTCAATTTTACGTTAAGAGTGCCGGCCTCGGCGTCGATCTCGATGATGTCGCCATCCTGCAACAGGGCGATCGGGCCACCGACGGCCGCTTCCGGCCCGACATGGCCGATGCAGAACCCGCGGGTGGCGCCGGAAAACCGGCCATCGGTAATGAGGGCCACCTTGCCGCCCATGCCCTGCCCGGTCAGCGCCGCCGTGGTGGAGAGCATTTCCCGCATGCCGGGCCCGCCGCGCGGTCCCTCATAGCGGATCACGATGACCTCGCCCTCCTTGTAGGTCCGCTTCTGGACCGACTCGAAGGCGTCCTCCTCGCGGTCGAAGCAGCGCGCAGGACCGGTAAATTTCAGCTTCGACATGCCCGCGACCTTCACGATCGCACCCTCCGGAGCGAGATTACCCTTCAGGCCGACCACACCGCCCGTGACGGTGATCGGCTTGTCGGCGGACCGCACGACGTCCTGGTGCGGATTCCACTTCACGCTCTTGAGGTTTTCGGCGATCGTCCGGCCCGTGACGGTTATGCAATCTCCGTGCAGATGGCCATTGTCGAGCAGCGTCTTCATCAGAAGCGGTATGCCGCCAACCTCGAACATGTCTTTGGCAACATAACGGCCCCCTGGCTTCAAATCCGCGACATATGGTGTCTTTTTGAAGATTTCGGCGACGTCGAATAAGTCAAACTTGATGCCGCATTCGTGCGCGATGGCCGGCAGGTGCAGTGCAGCATTGGTCGAGCCGCCGGACGCGGCGACCACGGCAGCGGCATTCTCCAGCGCCTTTCGGGTGACGATGTCACGCGGCCGGATATTGGCCGAGATCAGCTCCACGATCTTTTCGCCGGCGGCGGAGCAAAACGCGTCCCTGATCTCGTAAGGCGCCGGCGCGCCTGCGGAATAGGGCAGCGCCAGCCCGATTGCCTCGGATACCGTGGCCATCGTGTTGGCGGTGAATTGTGCACCGCACGCACCGGCCGAAGGGCAAGCCACCCGCTCGATTTCATCCAGATCCGCGTCCGACATTTCGCCGACCGAATGCTTGCCGACCGCCTCGAACATGTCCTGCACCGTGACCTGCTGGCCGCGGAAATTGCCGGGGAGGATCGAGCCGCCATAGATGAAGATCGAGGGCACGTTCAGCCGCACCATCGCCATCATCATGCCCGGCAGCGACTTGTCGCAGCCAGCGAGCCCGACCAGGGCGTCATAGGCGTGGCCACGGATGGTCAGTTCGACCGAATTGGCGATGCACTCCCGCGAGGGCAGCGACGAGCGCATGCCGTCATGGCCCATGGCGATGCCGTCGGTGACCGTGATGGTGCAGAATTCGCGCGGGGTGCCGCCGGCGGCAGCGACGCCCTTCTTGACCGCCTGCGCCTGGCGCATCAGCGAGATATTGCAGGGGGCGGCTTCATTCCAGCAGGAGGCGACGCCGACAAAGGGCTGGTGGATCTGCTGGGTGGTCAGGCCCATCGCATAGAGGTAGGACCGATGGGGCGCGCGTTCGGGCCCCTCGGTCACGTGCCGGCTCGGCAACCTCTTCTTGATGTCGGTCCTGGCGTCCATCCGCAAACCTGTTTCCCCGGCCATCTCGTGTTGGGACCCGGGAATGAAGCGCTTCCCTTCGCCCTCGCGAGCGCCGCGGCTATCAGCTACGACTTAGAATGATTTCACGGAGGGGTGTGGCTAAATAGCGGCGCAAGCGCGAACCGGCCGGGCAAACGGTTAAATGTTCGATCACTGTTGCGATCACGCAACAATCGTTGCCAGCCGGCAACCATTATGGCGGCATATGTACACGGCCAGGCTGTAGCGCTCCGTCGCTTCACCAGCCTCTGCTCCCCGGCGAATCGACCGGCAAGCCCCATACACAACCTTTGGATGCTTCGACGTTAACGCTCGCCCGAGACAGTCTCCCGCGGCTCCGGCCGCGCAGCGGTCGCTGCCAACCACCATCACGACCACGCGCTGCCGGCCAACTCGCATCGGCGCGATCGAACACGGGACGCGATCACACGACCCAATCATTTCAGGGAATGAAATCATTCGTGTTCAAACTCATCTCGCGACTTTTGTGCGGCGGAGCACTTTCTGCGCAAATTTTCGTCACGTCAGGAGCATCGCGCGTCATGCGATACGACGTGCGATCTGCATTCATATCCAAGACGAAACAACGCCGTAGGGGATTTTCGCCGACGATTTGATCGCGGCGGAAATGCGAGAGCGTGCTGCAGCGAAGAGCAAATTGATGCCTTCCACGTCACAATAGCGCCCCTGCCCAGCGCAAATCCGCCGCGCGCTTGTCCAGCCACCGACTGCATTTGCTGTTCTTCCTGCGGATGCGGGTGAGGAGTCACGCCTCACGTCTCGCCCGCGCGGCATCACCTCCGCGTCCGCACAATCCGTGTCCGCAAATCCGTGGTGGTCGTTCGTAGCCCGTGAGGTCATCTGAATACGAGGTTTGATAATGGCACGCTTCAATCTGAACCGATTCTTCGAGGATAGCCGCTTCGAGAATTTCCTGGCCCAGTTGACGGGCGGTGGCTCCGGCCATGATCACCTGAACGGGACGACGGGCGGCAACGTCCTGTTCTCCGGCGGGAGCGCCGACACCGTCGCCGGCATGGCCGGCAACGATACGCTCAACTCAGGCTCTGGTGACGACAAGGTCTGGGGCGGCTCGGGCAACGACAGCCTGTCCGGCGGCAACGGCAACGACCTTCTGGTCGGCGGCTTCGGCGCGGACCGGGTGGACGGCGGTAGCGGCAACGACACGTTGCTGAGCCGGTCGGACTTAGGCGAAATGGTCGCGGCCCAGGACGGCACGACGCAGATCTTCGCGGCGGAAACCGCAGCGTTCAAGGCGGTCAACGATACGCTCGTCGGCGGCCGCGGCGCCGACACCTTCCGCTTCGAACTGCAGGTCAACGCCAAGGACGAGATCGTCGAAAAGCACGTCAATGCCGACGGCACGATCGACTGGGTCGGCGTGACAGGCGAAAACAACGCCACCCACGACCACTGGGTGGATGGCTTCGGCAACGACGTGATCCGCGACTTCAACCGCAGCCAGGGCGACAAGATCGAAATCTCCGCTCACACCGGCGAGGTCCAGTCGATCGCGCACAAGGACAGCAATGGCGACGGCCGAAACGACTACAGCGTGATCACCGTCATCAGCCAGCAGGGCAACGCCGGTGCCCATGACGAGGATCTGCTCGGCACCATCACCGTCTACGGCAATCTGGTGCGGGCAAGCGACATCACGACCGACCAGACCGTGTATGGCGCCTATGAGAAGATCGACTCGCTCGCCGAGGGCGTCCACTTCCAACTGGAAGATGACGGGGTGCTGGCCGGTGGCGGAAGCGATGGCGGCCACCACAATGAAATGACGGCGATGGCGAACATGGCCACCTACGCGTAAGGCAGCCGAGTCCGTTACGAACAAAGCAAGGGCCGCTCGCCGGCCCTTGCTTCTTTCGGCGCGCTTGTGAAGCTAATCCACCTTGACGTTGGCGGCCTTGATGATCGGCCACCACTTCGCGATCTCGGCCTTCTGCCAGGCGCCGAGCGCATCCGGCGTCAGCTTGTCGCCCGGCGGCATCTGCAGGCCCAGATTCTCGAGCTGCTTGCGCACCGCGGGGTCCTTCAGGGCATCGTTGGTGGCGGCATTGAGTTTGGCGACGACGTCCTTTGGCGTATCCTTCGGCACCCACAGCCCGGACCACAGCGTCATGTGGAATCCGGGCAGCCCCGCCTCGTCCACGGTGGGAATGTCGGAGCGCGGATTTAACCCGCTTGGAGTCGGTGACCGCGTAGGCGCGGATGTTGCCGGCACGGACCTGCGCGATGGAGTTCGAGGTCTGGTCGACGATCAGATCGATCTGGCCGGCCACGAGGTCATTCATCGCGGGCCCGGTGCCGCGATAGGGCACGTATTGCAGCTTGATGCCGGTGATGCTCTCCAGATAGACGCCGGCGATATGAGTTCCGGAGCCGGCGCCCGCAGTTCCCGCCGTCGGCGGCGTCGGCTGCGCCTTGAGCCAGGCGATGAGCTCCTTGAGCGCCGGCAGGCCGCAGCTGACGATGATCATCGGATTGCTCGGCAGCAAGGCCACCGGCTCCAGATCGGTGACGAGGTCATAGCCGAGCTTGTTGTAGACGGCCCCATTGGCGACGTGCGTCCCGAGGTGGCCGAAGCTGATCGTGTAGCCGTCAGGCGGCGAACGCACCGCGCGGCCGACGCCGACCGAACCGCCTGCCCCGGTCACGTTCTCGACCAGGACGGCTTCACCGAGCGAGACCTTCATGCGCTCGGCGAGAATTCGCGCCATCGCGTCCGACGGACCGCCGGCCGCGAACGGCACGATGATGGTAACGGGCCGTGACGGAAAATTCTGCGCCAGCACGTGGCCGCTCAACGTCAGCAATGCCAACGCAGCCCCAACCAATCTCAGCATTCGATCCTCCCTAGGACGTCCCCCCTCGTCGTTGCGAGGAGTGACGATTTACAGACTCGCGTAGTCGATCGGCTTGTGTCGATCGAGCGTGCGCGTAACCGGCGGCAGCGGATACTTAAGCCCTGTTGCGCAATTGAACAGCATCACGCGATCATTTTTCGTCACGCGCCCGTCGGCAAGAGATTGTTGATAGGCCGCGTAGGTCGCAGCGCCCTCGGGGCACAGCAGCAGGCCTTCCTCGCGCGCCACTTCGTTGAGCGCAGCCGAAATCTTCTCATCCGAAACCGCAATCGCGAAACCCTTGCTCTCGCGGACCGCGCGCAGGATCAGAAAATCGCCGACCGCCTGCGGCACGCGAATGCCCGATGCGATGGTGTGGGCATCTTCCCAGCGCGGCGCATGCTCGGTGCCTGCTTCGAAAGCCCGCACCATCGGCGCGCAGCCCGACGCCTGCACCGCCACCATGCGCGGGCGCTTCGACCCGATCAAGCCGATCGCCTCCAGTTCGGCGAACGCCTTCCACATCCCGATCAGGCCGGTGCCGCCGCCGGTCGGATAGAAGATCACGTCCGGCAGCTCCCAGCCGAGCTGCTCGGCGAGTTCGAGGCCCATCGTCTTCTTGCCTTCGATGCGGTACGGCTCCTTCAGCGTCGAGATGTCGAACCAGCCGGCCTTGGCCTTGCCCTCGCCGACGATCTTGCCGCAGTCGTCGATCAGGCCGTTGACGCGGTAGACGGTCGCGCCCTGCAGCTCGATTTCGCTGACGTTCACCTCCGGCGTATCGGCAGGGCAGAAGATCGTGGTCTTGATGCCGCAGCGAGGTCGCGTAGGCAGCGAGCGCAGCACCCGCATTGCCGTTGGTCGGCATCGCCATGTGCCTGATGCCGAGCGCCTTGCGCCATCGACACCGCCATCACCAGGCCGCGGGCCTTGAACGAGCCGGTCGGCAGGCGTCCCTCGTCCTTCACGATGATCTCAGCCGCCGCCGAGCTTCTTTGCAAGCTTCGGCAGCCGGATCAGCGGCGTCATCACCTCGCCGAGGCTGACGATGTCGGAGACCTTCTGCACCGGCAGCATCTCGCGGTAGCGCCACATGTCGGCCGGCCGTTGCGCCAGCGCGTCCTTGGTCAGCGCCTTCTTCACACCGGCAAGGTCGTAGCGCACCAGCAGCGGCTTGCCGGCCTTGGAGAGATTGTGGACCTGGCCGGCGGGATAATGATCGCCTTCCATCGCACATTCGAGGTGGGTCACGAACGTCGGTCGTTCGATGGTCAGATTGTCATTGTCTTTCACGATTGTTCTTTCTGTTGCGCGAAGTGCATCTGGGGCAATCTACTCACCTCGTCATTGCCGGGCTTGACCCGGCAATCCATCGTTCTCCAGAAGACTCTTGTGAAGGGCGATGGATGCGCGGGTCAGGCCCGCGCATGACGGGCTCTACATATTCAACACCCGTCCGTAGGCATCCAGCACGGCTTCCTTCATCATCTCCGACAGCGTCGGATGCGGGAAGATGGTGTGCATCAGCTCTTCCTCGGTGGTCTCCAGGTTCATGGCGACCACGTAACCCTGGATCAGTTCGGTCACTTCGGCGCCGATCATGTGCGCGCCGAGCAGTTGCGCCGGTCTTCTTGTCGAAGATCACCTTGACCAGGCCCTGGTCCTCGCCGAGCGCGATCGCCTTGCCGTTGCCGACGAAGGGGAAGCGGCCGACGCGGATCTCGCGGCCGCCCTCTTTCGCCTTGGCTTCGGTCAGGCCGACGGAAGCGATCTGCGGATGGCAATAGGTGCAGCCCGGGAATCAGGTTCTTGTCCATGGCATGCGGTTGCAGGCCCTTGATGGCCTCGATGCAGACCACGCCTTCGTGCTCGGCCTTGTGCGCCAGCATCGGCGGGCCGGCGACGTCGCCGATCGCGTAGATGCCGGGCACATTGGTCTTGCCGTAGCCGTCGATCACGACGCAGCCGCGATCGGTCTTGACGCCGAGCTTCTCCAGGCCGAGACCCTCGATGTTGCCGACCACGCCGACCGCCGAAATCACCCGCTCGAACTCGACCGTCTGCGGCTTCTTGCCGTCGTCGATGGTGGCAACGACGCTGTCGGTCTTTTTCTCGAGCTTCGTCACCTTGGTGCTGCTGAGAATCTTGATGCCCTGCTTCTCGAACCGCTTGCGCGCCAGGCCCGCGATCTCGGCGTCCTCGACGGGAAGGATCTGCGGCAGCACCTCGACCACGGTAACGTCGGCGCCCATGGTGTGAAAGAACGACGCGAACTCGATCCCGATCGCGCCCGAACCGACCACGAGCAGCGATTTCGGCATCCGTTCCGGCACCATCGCCTCGAAATAGGTCCAGACCAGCTTCTTGTCGGGTTCGAGTCCCGGCAGCACGCGCGGCCGGGCGCCGGTGGCGAGGATGATGTGCTTGGCCTGATAGGCGCCCTCGCCCAGCGCGCCCTTCGGCGCCTCGACCTTGGACTTCTTCACCGTGACCTTGCCGGGCGCGTCGATCGACGCCTCGCCCCAGATCACCGTGACCTTGTTCTTCTTCATCAGAAAGCCGACGCCGTCATTGAGGCGTTTCGAGACCCCGCGCGAGCGCGCCACCACTGCCTTCGGATCGTACGAGACTTTTTCGGCAGACAGCCCGTAATCCCCGGCGTGCTGCATGTAGTGGTAGATCTCGGCCGAGCGCAGCAGCGCCTTGGTCGGGATGCAGCCCCAGTTCAGGCAGATGCCGCCGAGATAGGATTTCTCGACGATCGCAGTCTTGAAGCCGAGCTGGGCGGCGCGGATCGCGGTGACGTAGCCGCCGGGGCCGGAACCGATGATGATGACGTCGAAGGATGTGTCGGCCATGGCGGCTCCCGTTCAACTCAAGCAGTCGTTCCGCCGCGCGCGCGGCGATTGATGACAAATACCCTGACCAGCCATTCGAGCGCGCCGATCAGGCCGAGGATAGCCATCGCGGTCAGGACGATCGGCTGAGCAATGTTGCGCGCCAGTTGTTCGCTGGCGAAGAAGGCGGAGCGAAGAAAGTCGAACCCAACAGGGTTGAGCGCGACGACAGCCATGAGCAGCATCGATATCCATGGCCAACGTGTGCGGACATTCAACGTTGCCCCCTGCCCGAGCGCCACTCACACCATCATCATCACGGGATTTTCGATCAACTGCTTGAACGCGCCGATCAGTTCCGCGCCGAGCGCACCGTCGACCGCGCGGTGGTCGCAGGACAGCGTGACGCTCATGATGTGGGCGGCTTCGATCTTGCCGTTACGCACCACCGCACGCTCCTCGCTGGTGCCGACCGCCAGGATCGTCGCATGCGGCGGGTTGATCACCGCGGTGAAATCCTTGATTCCGAACATGCCGAGGTTGGAGATCGCCGTGGTACCGCCCTGGTATTCCTCCGGCTTCAGCTTGCGCGACCGCGCCCGCGCCGCGAAATCCTTCATCTCGTTCGAGATCGTCGACAGCGTCTTGGTTTCGGCCTTGCGGATGATCGGCGTGATCAGGCCGCCGGGCATCGCCACCGCGACGCCAATGTCGGAATGCTTGTGCTTGAGCATGCCGGCTTCGGTCCAGCTCACGTTGCAATTGGGAATCCGTTGCAGCGCGACCGCCATCGCCTTGATGACGAAGTCGTTGACCGAAATCTTGTAGAGCGGCTTCTTTTCCTTGTCCTTCGGCGCCGCGGCGTTGATCTCCTCGCGGGCAGCGAGCAGCTTGCCGATGTCGCAGTCGATCGTGAGGTAGAAGTGCGGGACCGTCTGCACCGACGCGGTCAGGCGCTGCGCGATGGTGCGGCGCATGCCGTCATGCGGCACGATTTCGTAGGATCCCTCCTCGAACAGCGCCAGGACCTGCTTGTCGGACATCGACGGCGCGATCGCAGGTCGCTGCCGGCCGGCGCTGCGGCCGGCGCCTTGAGGCCCTTGCCGGATTTGGCGTCCTCGACGTCGCGGGCAACGATGCGGCCGTGCGGACCGGAACCGTTGATGCGCGCGATCTCGATGCCGGCTTCCCTGGCGAGGCGGCGGGCCAGCGGTGACGAGAATACGCGGGCGTGGCCGTTGCCTTGCGAAGCGGAAGCCGCCGCCTGCGGCGCGGCAGCCTGCGTCGGTCCGGTTGCTGCGGGTTTTGGCGCGGGTGCGGCAGCAGGCGCGGCTGCAGGCTTCGCAGCAGGTGCTTCGGCGGCTTTCGGGGCCGGTGCAGCGCCGGCTCCGGCGCGCCTTCACGTCCTCGCCGTCGCCGGCCAGCACGGCGATGATATCGTTGACCGGCACGTCCTGCGTACCCTCGGGCACCAGGATCTTCGCGATCGTGCCCTCGTCGACGGCTTCGACTTCCATCGTCGCCTTGTCGGTCTCGATCTCCGCGATGACGTCGCCGGACTTGACCTTGTCGCCCTCTTTCTTGAGCCACTTGGCAAGATTGCCCTTTTCCATGGTGGGCGACAGCGCGGGCATCAAAATGTTGATCGGCATTGTCAGTGACCCTGTTGCGACCGGGGCGTGGTGGCGCCCATGTCGGTCGGCCGATTGATTTCGGCTTCGAACATGTCGACGATGCGCGCGAGCGCCTCGTCCTCGGTATAGCCGCTCTCGCGCGCATAGGCGCGGGCAGCGTGGCGCGCGATATCGACCAGCAGCAGCCCCCACATGTCGGGCTCCTCGAACGCGCGCTGGAAAGCGATCGAGAGCCCGCCATCGACCACGAACGCGCGCAACACCTCGATCGCGTCGTCGCGGCCGATCACGTCTGGCGGCAGTGGCTGTTCCCTGGGATCGGACATCAAGTCTACCGATACGATACGGCCTTGGCGGCCGCGACCACCTCGGCCACCGAAGGCAATGCCAGTTTTTCGAGGTTCGCCGCATAGGGCATCGGAACGTCCTTGCCGGATACCCGCGCGACCGGCGCGTCGAGATAGTCGAACGCGTGCTCCATGATGCGGGCGGCGATCTCGGCGCCGACGCCACTTTGCTGCCAGCCCTCCTCCACCGTCACCGCGCGACCGGTCTTCTTCACCGAGGCTATGATGGTGTCAGTGTCCATCGGGCGCAGCGTGCGCAGATCGACCACCTCGGCCTCGATGCCTTCCTTTGCCAGTTCGTCGGCCGCCTTCAGCGCGTAGGTCATGCCGTTCGACCACGAGATCAGCGTCACGTCCTTGCCCGTCCGCACGATCCGCGCCTTGCCGATCGGAATCACGTAGTCGTCGAGCTTCGGCACCTCGCCGGTGTGGCCGTACAGCACTTCGTTTTCGAGGAAGATCACCGGGTTGGGATCGCGGATCGCAGCCTTCAGCAGACCCTTGTAGTCCGCAGCCGAGAACGGCGCGATCACTTTCAGCCCCGGAATCTGCGAGTACCAGGCCGAGTAGTCCTGGCTGTGCTGGGCGGCGACGCGGGCCGCAGCGCCGTTCGGTCCGCGGAACACGATCGAGCAGCCCATCTGGCCGCCGGACATGTACAGCGTCTTGGCCGCCGAGTTGATGATCTGGTCGATCGCCTGCATGGCGAAGTTGAAGGTCATGAATTCGACGATCGGCTTCAGTCCGGACATCGCCGCACCGACGCCGACGCCGGCAAAGCCGTGCTCGGTGATCGGCGTGTCGATCACGCGGCGGGCGCCGAACTCCTGCAGCAGCCCCTGCGTGACCTTGTAGGCGCCCTGATATTCGGCAACCTCCTCGCCCATGATGAAGACGTCAGGGTCGCGCCGCATCTCTTCGGCCATCGCGTCGCGCAGGGCTTCGCGGATGGTCTGGGTGATCATCTCGGTGCCGGCGGGCACTTCCGGATCGGGCTCGGCGACCGCTGCCGGAGCCGCTGGCGTCGTCGGGGCCGAGATCATCGGCTTGCCTTCACCGACCGGCGAGCGGGAATCCGCGACTTCCTTCTGCACGCTGGGCGCTCGGCGGCCGCCGCGCGCTGGCCTTGCCAAGGTCGGCCGCGCTCTCGCCATCGGCGAGGATGGTTGCGATCGGGGTGTTGACCGCGACGTCCGCGGTGCCTTCCGGGATCAATATCCTGCCGAGCGTACCCTCATCGGTCGCCTCGACTTCCATCGTCGCCTTGTCGGTCTCGATCTCGGCGATGACGTCGCCCGACTTGATCGCCTCGCCTTCCTTCTTCAGCCATTTCGCGAGGTTGCCCTTTTCCATCGTCGGCGAAAGCGCAGGCATCAGCACTTGAATGGGCATATCAGCTCCCGAAATCACTCTTTAGTTCGTTTGAACAAAGCCGGCTTCTACTTGTCCGGACCATGCTCGTGTTCATTCTGCGCTTCTGAAATCAGCGATAGACGTCGGTCCAGAGTTCCGAAGCATCGGGCTCGGGATCGCGCTGGGCGAAATCCGCCGAGGCGTTGACGATCTCGCGCACCTCGGCGTCGATGGCTTTCAATTCCTGCTCGCTGACCTTGGCCGCCAGCAGCCGGTTGCGAACCTGCTCGATCGGGTCCTGATCGTGGCGGATCTTCTCGACCTCTTCGCGGGTGCGGTACTTGGCGGGGTCCGACATCGAATGGCCGCGGTAGCGGTAGGTCTGCATTTCCAGGATGAACGGCCCGTTGCCGCCGCGGCACCAGTCGACCGCCTCGTCGCCGGCCGCCTTGACCGCGCGCACGTCCATGCCGTCGACCTGCTTGCCGGGAATATTGAAGGAAATGCCGCGCCTGGAGAAATCGGTCTGGGCCGAGGAGCGCGTCACCGACGTGCCCATGGCGTAACGGTTGTTCTCGATCACGTAGATCACCGGCAGCTTCCACAGCTCGGCCATGTTGAAGCTTTCGTAGACCTGCCCCTGGTTGGACGCGCCGTCGCCGAAATAGGCCACGCTGACGAAATCATTGCCGCGGTAGCGGTTGGCGAACGCGAGCCCGGTGCCGAGCGAAACCTGGGCGCCGACGATGCCGTGGCCGCCATAGAAATTCTTCTCCATGCTGAACATGTGCATGGAGCCGCCCTTGCCCTTGGAATAGCCGCCGCGGCGTCCGGTGAGTTCGGCCATCACGCCGTTGGCTTCCATCCCGCAGGCCAGCATGTGCCCATGGTCACGGTATCCGGTTATGACCTGGTCGCCCTGCTTCAGGGCCATCTGCATCCCGACCACGACGGCTTCCTGGCCGATGTAGAGGTGGCAGAAGCCGCCGATTGCACCCATGCCGTAGAGCTGGCCTGCCTTCTCCTCGAAGCGGCGGATCAGGAGCATGTCGCGGAGCGCGGCAAGTTCCTGTTCCCTGGTGAATTCCGGAGGCGACCCGTCTGCCTTGTCCTGCCCTGCTTCCTTTGTGACGCTTTTCTTGGATGCGGCCATGGCAATTCCGGGTGAGAGAGACGGTCAACCCTCTCTATCTCAAGTCAAACCGCCGTAAAAGGATTGCGTGCGCCGGACAAACGAATGCTATGCCGCACTGCAACGAGACGACATCTTCGAAACCGATTTGATTGTTTTTTGAAATTTACGCACGCGGCCGAAACAGACCAGCCGCATCGACGCTCAGCGGGGCGCGAAGGTCCGGATCAGATCGCGCGGATTGGCATAGTCGAGCTGATAGCGCGCACGCTCGTCCAGCATGTCGGGATCGACCCGGTTCGACCGGAGCAGCGACACGCGCTGCTCGCCGTCCGCCCGTTCCCGCTTCAGCCGCGCCAGTTCCGAGGTCAGCGCGATGATCTCCTGATCGAGTTCCTGGCGCGCGTTCAACCCGTACTTGCCGGTATACGCATTGACGCCGAAATAGCCGACCATCATCGCCGCCACCGTATAGAGGGCGAGCCCGGTCAGCACGGATTTCAGGCGGGTGCGGGATACCATGGGACCCTACGATGCGGCGGGTCCGGTTAATGGAAGCCTAAGAAAGCGGGAGTGAGCGCCCCCGTCATTGCCTGCGACACGCGCCAAGCATCTGCGCACGCAATGACGGCGAGCGGCCGTCGCCTACCTGCTCTGCTTCTCAATGAAAGCCGCAAACGCCTCGAGGTATTGCTGCAGCACCTTTTGCAGGGATTCCTTGGTGAGCTCGCCCTTGTCGTCGAAGGCATCGCCGACGCCGTTGAGGTAGATCTCGGGCTGGCCGAGGATCGGGCCGGAAATGCCCGGCAGGATGTTCTGCAGATGCTTGGCCGCGCTGACGCCACCCAGCGGCCCGGGCGAATTGCTGACGATGCCGATCGGCTTGCCGAGGAACGAGCTCTTGCCATAGGGGCGCGAGGCGACGTCGATGGCGTTCTTCAGGACGCCGGGGATCGAGCGGTTGTACTCCGGCGTCACGAAAAGCACGCCATTCGACTTCTGCAGCTTGTCGCGAAACGCCAGCCAGTCGGCCGGCGGGGCTGCTTCGAGATCCTGGTTGAAGAAGGAAATCCCCTGCAGCGTGGTGACGTCGAGCTTCAATGAGGCCGGCGCCAGTTTGGCGAGCGCATTGGCGATCTTGAGCGAAAAGCTTTCCTTGCGGAGCGAACCGACGATCGTGACGATGGTGTGGGTGGCCATTGGATTTCCCTCTCAGGGCTTGAGCGCCTGCTTTCCCTTACGCCGGATCGGCAGAAGCATGCAAGTGCATGAATTATCTTTCTGCGGCGACCCTGGAAATTCCTGCCCGTTACCCAGCGGCTGTCGCAAACGGAACAGGCCGCCCGTTCGGGCGGCCTGTCGGTCAGAAACAGCGGATCGCTCCCTCACCCCTTGTGCGGGTTGATGAGGAATTTCTCGCCGGTGGAGCGCTTGTTGTAGATGGCGATGTTGGAAAGTTGCAGCACCTCCGGCAGCGACACCACCTGGGTGTAATGGCTGGCAAAGGTGGTCTTGAGCTCGGACGCCACGCGCTGGCGCAGCCGGCCGATATCGGCGGGACCGATCTTCTGCAGGAACGGGGTCAGCAGCCAGCCGCCGACGCCCCAGCTCAGGCCGAACGTGCGGTTCAGTTCGGTCGGCCGGCTGTCGAGACTGCCGTAGATATAGACCTGCTTGTAAACATTGGAGCCGTAGCGGCTGTATTCCTTGGCGGTCTTGTTGGCGGCGATCTCCATGCAGGTCAGGATCTGGCCTGCCAGCTTGCCGCCGCCGATGGCGTCGAAGGCGATCGTGGCGCCGGTCTCCACCAGCGCGTTGGTCAGATCGTCCATGAAGCTGTCGGACGTGGAATCGACGACATATTTGGCGCCGATCTTCTTCAGGATGTCCGCCTGCTCCTTGCTGCGCACGATGTTGACGAGGCCGATGCCGTCCTTGATGCAGATCTTGTTGAGCATCTGGCCGAGGTTCGAGGCGGCTGCGGTGTGCACCAGCGCCTTGTGATTTTCGCGCCGCATGGTCTCGGTCATGCCGAGCGCCGTCAGCGGATTGACGAACCATGACGCGCCGTCGGCGGGCGTGGCGCCTGCCGGCAGTTCCATCACGTCCCTTGCCTTGAGCGTGCGATACTGCGTGTACATCGCGCCGCCGATCATCGAGACGGTCTTGCCCATCAGCGCCTTCGCCGCATCCGAAGAACCGGTCTTGATCACGACGCCCGCGCCTTCGTTGCCGACCGGGAGCGATTGATCGAGACGCGCCGTCATCATGCGCATGGCGCCATCCGGCATCTTCGCCGTGATCACCGGCGTATCCTTCGTGCCCGATACCTTGGCAGTCGACATGTCGGCCGGGCCGATCAGGAGCCCGAGATCGGACGGGTTGATCGGCGTCGCCTCGACGCGCACCACCACCTCGTCGTCGGCCGGTTCGGGTGTCGGAACGTTCACCAGCGACAGTTCGAGTTCGCCGCTCTTCTTGAGCAGCGAACGCAGTTGAAGCCCGGTCTTGCCGTCGGCCATCGTATTCCTCCCGTTTGTGTTTGTTGTATCTGGCTACGCGGGCGCGTTACGCCAGTGCCTTGAACACGGCCTTGCCCGCATATTTTGCCTGCGTGCCGAGCTGCTGTTCGATACGCAGCAACTGGTTGTACTTGGCGGTGCGGTCGGAGCGCGCCAGCGAACCGGTTTTGATCTGACCGCAATTGGTGGCGACCGCGAGGTCGGCGATGGTGGAATCCTCGGTCTCGCCGGAGCGGTGCGACATCACAGAGGTGTAGCCGTATTTGTGCGCCAGTTCGACGGCCGCGAGCGTTTCCGTCAGCGTGCCGATCTGGTTGACCTTGATCAGGATCGAATTGGCGCGGCCGTTCCTGATGCCGTCGGCAAGGCGGGTGACATTGGTGACGAACAGGTCGTCGCCGACGAGCTGGCACTTGTCGCCGATCAGGTCGGTCAGTTCCTTCCAGCCGTCCATGTCGTCCTCGGACATGCCGTCCTCGATCGAGACGATCGGATAGCGCGAGACGAGATCGGCGAGGTATTTCGCCTGCTCGGAGCGCGAGCGGGTCTTGTTCTCGCCGCCATAGACGTAAGCGCCGTCCTTGAAGAACTCGGTCGCCGCGCAATCGAGGCCGAGCATCACGTCGTCGCCCGCCTTGTAGCCGGCCTTGCCGATCGCGCTCACGACGAATTCGAGGGCTGCGTCCGCCGACGGCAGGTTCGGCGCAAAGCCGCCCTCGTCGCCGACATTGGTGTTGTGGCCGGCCTTCTTCAGTTCGCCGCGCAGCGTGTGGAAGATTTCCGAGCCGCAGCGCAAGGCTTCGGCGAAGGTCGGCGCACCCACCGGCAGGATCATGAATTCCTGAAAGTCGATCGGGTTGTCGGCATGCACGCCGCCATTGATGATGTTCATCATCGGCACCGGCAGCGTCCGCGCCGAGGTGCCGCCGACATAGCGATACAGCGGCATGTCGAAGGATTCAGCCGCCGCCTTGGCGCAGGCGAGCGAGACGCCGAGGATGGCGTTGGCTCCCAGCCGGCTCTTGTTGGGCGTGCCGTCGAGATCGATCATGATCTGGTCGATCTGGACCTGGTCCTCGACCGACTGGTCGTCGAGCGCGTCGAATATCTCGCCGTTGACGGCATCGACGGCTTTCTGCACGCCCTTGCCGAGATAACGCTTCTTGTCGCCATCCCTGAGTTCGACCGCCTCATGCGCGCCGGTGGAGGCGCCGGAGGGCACGGCGGCGCGGCCGATCGAGCCGTCTTCCAGAACCACGTCGACTTCGACGGTGGGATTGCCGCGGCTGTCGAGAATTTCACGGCCAATGATGTCGATAATGGCGGTCATGTCCAAAACTTTCCTGGAAGGTGGGCCCGGTTTTGGGGCGTCTTACACGGCGGGAAGGCAAATGTGAACGCTTGGCGCGTGGGCTTTTCCTGACGGTAGCGAGGGGTCAGGAGGGATAACTTAAAGGCATTCCTTAACCACCCCACCCTCTCATTTCACAAGCCGGCGTAACGCCATGAAACGCCGCGGGTTTCTCGCGACCGATCCTGCCGGAATCCGCCTTGCCGACCCGGCCGGGTTGACGATCAAGGCCGGTTGCGTCCATGTCAGCCCATCGCGAAGGACGATCATGATGGCCAAAAAATCATTGCAGCTCGGACGCGCCGTGGAATGGCCGGACAGCCCCGAGAAGGCAAAACTCGACCGCGTGCCCAATCCGCAGGCGGATACCAACTATCTGGTCCGCTTCACCGCGCCCGAATTCACCTCGCTCTGCCCGGTGACCGGCCAGCCGGACTTCGCGCATCTGGTGATCGATTACGTGCCGGGCCAGTGGCTGCTGGAATCCAAATCGCTGAAGCTCTACGTCGCCAGCTTCCGCAATCATGGCGCCTTCCACGAGGACTGCACCGTCATGATCGGCAAGCGGATCGCAGCCGAGGTCAAGCCGAAATGGCTGCGCATCGGCGGCTACTGGTATCCGCGCGGCGGCATCCCGATCGACGTGTTCTGGCAGACCGGCCGATTGCCCAAGGGCATGTGGGTGCCCGATCAGGGCGTCGCGCCGTATCGCGGACGCGGCTAAGCCTAAAAGAGCCGGGTCCGAACTCTTTCGAATTGGGCAGCCCGCATCACGCACCGCAGATCGCGACACCTCTGGCCGACTGTTCGCGGCGTCTTTCGTTTCACGGAAACAGTCGTGTCGCGGCCTTTGGCGCAAAGCGACCGTCACGGTTCAACGCTCTCGCGCAGTATTTTAGAGATCACTGCCGACCTGCTGCGCGAGGACCATGGCGAACTGCCCATTGCCCACGGACCAATCCGAATAGTCGTTCTCGTGCGTGAAGATGAACACGTCCTTCGACGAGATACCGACGCGCGTCTCCAGGTTGGCTGCGATCTCTGCGTAGAGAGCTTTCTTCATGGCATCGCTTCGGCCGCGCCTCATTGTGATCTCGACAACGACCAGGCGATCAGAGCGGGCAACGCCATTGAACGTGCGCGAATATAGGAAGTCGCTGGCGTTGTACTCGCTCACGAGATTGAACAGCTCGTCTTCGGGCATGCCGATCGCTTCAACCAGGGCATTGTGGATACTTTCGACTATCAGCTGCTTTTGGGACGCGTCTGTCCCCTGCCTGACGGCGGTTCTTACGAATGGCATGAGTGAGGGCTCCTGGATCGCGCATTCTTTGTGTAAAAAACGAGCATACTCCGAACGATGCCTCCTTTGTTATTGACTAATCATCCTCATCTTTGTGAGTAATACTCACATGAGACGCAAGAACTTACCGCTCAACGCGTTGCGCGCGTTTGAGGCCGCCGCCCGGCTCGGCCGTTTAACAGTCGCTGCCGAAGAGCTCGGCGTCACTCACGGCGCTGTCAGCCGACAAGTGCGCCAACTGGAATCCGTCCTCGGCGTCGACTTGTTTGGTGGTCCAAGAAGCAAGCCGGAACTGACACCTACGGGCCGATCACTTGCTCCGGTCCTGACCGCAGCGCTCGACCAGATCGATAACGCCGTTCGAGCTGTCCTTGCTGAGGAAGAGGGCCTTCTTCAGGTTGCGTGTCTAAGCACGCTAGCGATGCGCTGGCTGATCCCACGCCTGCATCGGTTCACACAGGTCCACCCAGGCATTGACGTGCGCCTCAGCACCGACAAGGAACACATCGACCCTGAGCGCGGGCGCTTCGATCTTGTTATCACAGTGATCGATGGCGAGGAGGTTCTCCGCGCACGCGACGTCCTGCTGTTTCGAGAACAGATCGGTGTCGTGCTGGTGCCGGCGCTCATGCCTTCAGCGAAGCAGCTTCGAACCAGCGGCCTTTCATCAATCCCGCGGTTGGCAACGCGCACCAGGCCCAACGCTTGGGCAATCTGGGACGCGTTAGTTGGGGCGTCGGCAGTGGATGCGAAGATCAAGCCTGCCGCTCAATTCGAGCACTACTATTTCACAATCGGAGCCGCGCTTAGCGGGCTTGGAGCATGCGTCGTGCCGTGGCATCTCGTGGCCGACGAAGTCACTGGAGGTCGTCTTGTCGCCCCCTTTGGGTTCAGGGAGACAGGCTATCGGTACATCCTACGCGGCTCGCGACCTGCTGATCGAAAGTCGGCACGTTTCTCAGCATGGTTGAGGGATGAGGCGGCCGCCCAAATCGTCCCGGCCTAAACATGACCGTTGTTGGCACTTTTCAGACATGTCGCAATGTCCAACTTGAGTCCGGAATTCGCACCAAGAGCAGGCCGTCCGCCGACCACGCTGAATTTGTCGGATCAGCATCCTCAATACGCGCTGAGCAGATCGACCTTGGCGTTGGCGAGGATCAGCCGCCGCGCCAGCAGCGCGGACAGGTTTCGCATGATCTTCATGCGCGATCTGCGGATGCAGCTGGCGATAATCGGCAAAGCTGTCGAGCGGCAATTCGAGGCATTTCACCGGCGTGTCGGCCCAGACGTCGGCGCTGCGGTGCGTTCTCGATGATCGCCATCTCGCCGAACTCCATGCCGGGCGCCGAGCGAGGCCAGCCGCACGCCGCTCGGCAGCTTGACGCTGACCATGCCGCTCTGCAGGAAGAACAGCGAAGTCGCGGGCTCGCCGGCGGTGATGATGCGCTGGCCGGCTGTGGTAGCGTCGCGCCGTCAGCGGTCGGCCAGCGCGTGCGATCTCGTCCGGCGCCAGTTCGGCCAGCAGCGCCTGCTCGCCGAGATGCGCTGGTCTCCTTCGCAGGCGGTGAAGCCGCCGTAGCGATAGATGACCTGGTCCTCGGCCCATTCGATGGCGTCATCGAGCAGCGCGAAGCGCCGCAGCCGCTTGCGGCTCTCGTGGCTCGCGCGCGAATCGCCTTCCACACCGCCGACGTCGCCTCGAGCCCGGTGAGAATCGCCGTGACGCCGGCATTGACCAGCATGGTGAGGTTCTCGCCGAGCAGCTGTGCGCCGGCCGCGGTGAGATCCGGCACGCGGCGAAAATCGAGGATCAACAGCGGCGCATTCGGCGGCTCGTGGCGAGCCTGCCGCGTCACGTAGTCGATCGCGGCGAAATTCAGCGCGCCGACCAGTTCGATCACGCGGATGTCGCTGTGGCGGTCGTCCAGGATCTGCTGCTCGTGCGGCTGGCGGCTGCGGCGCGACGAGATGCCGAAAATGTCGTAGTCGGCAATGATGCAGGTGCGGACGTCGGCGCTGCGGTTGAGCATGTGCAGGTCGAAGCGCGACGACAGCGTCTCGCACACCTTCAGGCCGCGCACGCTGTTGCCATGGCTGTCGAGGCACGGCGAGAAGGTGCCGAGCCCCATCTGCGAGGGAAGCGCCGCGACGATGCCGCCGCCGACGCCGCTCTTGGCGGGAATGCCGACGCGATAGATCCATTCGCCGGCATAGTCGTACATGCCCGAGCTCGTCATCACCGACAGCGTGCGGGCGACGATGTTGGGCGTGATGACCTGAACGCCGGTCACCGGATTGACGCCGCGATTGGCCAGCGTCGCCGCCATCACGGCGAGATCGCGCGCGGTGACGAGAATGGCGCATTGGCGGAAGTAGAGTATCGAGCACGGCGTCGACGTCGTCCTGCAGCACCAGGTAGTTGCGCAGCAGCCAGGCGATGGCGCGGTTGCGGTTGCCGGTCGAGCGTCTCCGAAGCGTGCACCGCGTCGTCGACGTCGAGTTCGCGTCCGGCAAACAGGCTGAGCTTCTCGCGGATGCGCTCGAACGCCGCAGCACCGTCGACCTGGTGGATCAGCCCCGAGCAGGCGATCGCGCCGGCATTGACCATCGGGTTGAACGGCCGGTTGTCATTGGTCAGCCGGATCGAGTTGAACGCCTCGCCGCTCGGCTCGACGCCGATCGCGGCCGCGACCCGCTCCTCGCCAACCAGATCGAGCGCGAGCGCAAACACGAAGGCCTTGGAGACCGACTGGATGGTGAACGGCACGGCGCTGTCGCCGACCTCATAGACGTGGCCGTCGATGGTGACGAGGCCGATGCCGAAATGCGCCGGGTTGGCGCGCTTCAACTCGGGGATGTAATCGGCGACCGCGCCGGAATCATCGGACCTGAATTCCTCGTAGCAACTTTCGAGAAAGCGCTGGAGCGGCGGCTGATTGGCATAACCGACGTTTCTGACGGCAAACTTGGCTTGGGCCTGGCTGGTAACCTGAGCGTCCACATTATCACCCTGTAAATAGCAGAAAATGAAGCAATCCCCGTGCCATGAACGGCTACCTGAGCCCGACGGATCGCGCCGGGCGCACGCGGCAGATGTGCGTCATCCTGACGCGAGCCTGTCATTTTCTGACCATGCCGGCCCAGCTTGCGGCATGGTCGCCTCGCCGGGGAAATCAGCACTGCCACGAGGCGGTGCTTGAGGACGTGGGCAATCGGGATGAGCAAGGAAACGACACCCTTATGGGTGTGGCTGTCGGTCGCCCTGCTGGCAATCGGCGCCGCCACCTACGTGACGACGGTCTATTTCATCGAATACATCATGGGGTAGCTCCCGCCTGGATAGCCGGTCAGGCACGACCGCATCCGCCGGCCGCGTCTGGCGCAGCAGTTTCGCGCAGACGATGCCGAGCACGATCATGACGGCGGCCGCAGCCCATAGGGTCGGCACCTTGCCGGCATGCTCGATCCCGAATCCATAGGCGATCGGGCCAACGGTCTGGCCGATGAAGAAGAAGAACGAATGCAGCGACAGCGCGGTCGCGCGCGCTTCGACCGACAGCTCGCTGGCGAAGACCTGCAGGCAGCCGTGGATCATGTAGAACCCCCAGCCCATGAAGATCAGGCTCAGCGCCTGCAGCTTCCATTGCGGTCCCATCGCCACCGCGACGAGCTGGACGCCGACCAGGGTCGCGCCCGCGATCATCATGCCGTTGACGCCGAGCCGTGGCAGAAAGCGCGACACCGTCGCGGTGTAGAACAACCCGCCGACCGCAAAGCCCGCGATGACGATGCCCGCGATCGACAGCGAGGTTTCGCCGAGCTCGAACAGGAACGCCGCGATGAAGGGAAACAGCCCGAGCACGCAGCAGCCTTCGATGAAGACCGCCGAGTAGCAGATGCGTGCGTTCGGATTGCTGAAGATCGTGCGATAGCCTTGCTTGAGCGCCGACAGGCTGGTCCGCGGCGGATGCGTCAACGCCGCGCCGCGAAATCCGACGGCGACCGCAATCGAGGCCAGCATGACGATCCCGCCGAGCACGGCGAGCACGCCTCGCCAGCCGAGGAAATCGCCGATCAGGCCGGACACCGAAGCGCCCAGCAATATTGCCGGTCATGGCGCCCGCCAGCGTGCGCCCGATCGCGACCTGGCGTTTCTCGGGGCCGACGAGATCGCTGGTCAGCCCCAGCGCGATCGGAAACACGCCGCCCGACCCGATGCCGGCGAGAATGCGGCTGGCAAACAGCAGCGGAAACGAGGTCGCCACCGCCCCCAGAATGTTGGCGACGCCGAGCAGCATCAGGCAGACGATCATCAGCCTCGCCTTGCCGAACATGTCGGCGACGGCGCCGAGCACGGGCTGGATGATCGCAAAGGTGAAGGCGAAGACGGCGGCGAAACTGGCTGCGGTCGCGATGCTGACCGAAAAATCCTCGGCCACGTGCGGCAACACCGGATCGAGCGCGCGGGCGGACAGGCTTGCGGAGAAAGTTGCGAGCGCGATGATGTTGAGCGCCGGCGGCAGGCTGGACGCGGTCACATCAGTACCTGCGTCACTGCCGCGCCGGATTCTTGGTAGTGCGCTTGGACAGCGCGTCGAACTCCATCAGAGTCTTCAGCAACGCCTCGAACTCGCGCAGCGGCACCATGTTGGGGCCGTCCGACGGGGCGTGGTCGGGATCGGGATGGGTCTCGATGAAGACGCCGGCGACGCCGACCGCAACGGCCGCGCGCGCCAGCACCGGCACGAATTCGCGCTCGCCGCCCGATGACGTGCCCTGCCCGCCGGGCTGCTGCACCGAATGGGTGGCGTCGAAAATCACCGGCGCGCCCGTGGTGCGCGCCATGATCGGCAGCGCGCGCATGTCCGACACCAGCGTGTTGTAGCCGAACGACGCGCCGCGCTCGGTCACCAGCACGTTGGGATTGCCGCCGCCGGTGATCTTGCGCGACGACGTTCGCCATGTCCCAGGGCGCCAGGAACTGGCCCTTCTTGACGTTGACGACCTTGCCGGTCGCGGCCGCCGCGAGCAGCAGGTCGGTCTGCCGGCACAGGAAGGCCGGGATCTGCAGCACGTCGACCGCCTGCGCGACCTCGGCGCACTGCGCGGCCTCGTGCACGTCGGTCAGGACCGGCAGGCCGAGCGACGCGCGTATCTCGGCGAAGATCGGCAGCGCCTGCTCGAGCCCGATGCCGCGCGCGGCCGAGCCCGATGGTGCGGTTGGCCTTGTCGAACGAGGTCTTGTAGACGAGGCCGATCCCCAGCCGGCCGGCGATCTCCTTCAGCGCGCCGCGCCATCTCCAGCGCGTGTGCGCGGCTCTCGAGCTGGCAGGGTCCGGCAATGATCGAAATCGGCAGATCGTTGCCGAATTTGACCGTGCCGACGGTAACGACCGGGGCCGCCTGGAGATTCGCGTTCAAGGGATTTTCCTTCGTATCCGGCGCGGACCATGCCGGTCCGCACCACCAGGATCAACCCTAATCAGACCCCGAATATCAGGGTTGCAGCGTCGGCTATTTCACCGACGAGAAAGCCGTCGGCACCAGCAACTGGCTGACGATGTTGTCGATGATCTGGCCGTCCTCCTCGCTCTTGGCGCGGCCGGCGATCCAGTCGGGATCGGATTGAGAACGCGGTCCACTTCTTCTCGCGGTCGGCGAGCGAATCCCACGCCACGAAATAGGTCAGTTCCTGGTTGGAAGTGCCGATCAGCGTGGTGAAGAAGCCGGCCTGCTTGATGCCGTGCTTATCCCAGAGCTTCAGCGTGAGCGTATCGAACCGCTTCATCAGCGCCGGCAGGCGGCCCGGCAGGCAGCGATAGACGCGCATTTCCATGATCATCGACTTAACTCCCTCGACTTGTTGTTCTTGCAGGTCACGGGAGTGGTTTGTCGCAACAATTGGCGCGTTCGTCAAAGGCGGAAGCGATCCTCGAACCGTCATGGTGAGGAGGCGCGAAGCGCCGTCCCGAACCATGTGGCCCGGCCAGTGCCGTTCATCCTTCGAGACGACCGCTTCGCGGTTTCCTCAGGATGAGGTCAGCGCTGTGCGGGAGGGCGCAACGCTACACCAGCCGGCTCTGCACCACCGCGGCCTCGATGAACGACGCGAACAGCGGATGCGGCTCGAACGGCCGCGACTTCAGCTCGGGGTGGAACTGCACGCCGATGAACCAGGGATGGTCCTCGTATTCGACGATTTCCGGCAGCACGCCGTCGGGCGACATGCCCGAGAAGCGCAGGCCGTGCTGCTCGAGCCGGTCCTTGTAGGCGGTGTTGACCTCGTAGCGATGGCGGTGGCGCTCGGAGATCTCGGTCGCGCCGCCATAGACCTCGCGACACCCGGCTGCCGCGCTTGAGCGCCGCGGGATAGGCGCCGAGCCGCATGGTGCCGCCGAGATCGCCGCCGGCGACGCGCTTCTCGAGCTCGTTGCCGCGCAGCCATTCGGTCATCAGGCCGACCACCGGCTCCTTCGTCGGGCCGAACTCGGTGGAGTTCGCGTCCTCGATGCCGACGAGATTGCGCGCGGCCTCGATCACCGCCATCTGCATGCCGAAGCAGATGCCGAAATACGGCACGTCGCGCTCGCGCGCGAACTGCGCCGCGCGGATCTTGCCTTCCGCGCCGCGCTGGCCGAAGCCGCCGGGCACCAGGATGCCGTTGACGTGCTCGAGGAACGGCGCCGGGTCCTCGTTCTCGAACACCTCGCTCTCGATCCAGTCGAGATTGACCTTCACCTTGTTGGCGATGCCGCCATGCGACAGCGCCTCGATCAGCGATTTGTAGGCGTCCTTCATGCCGGTGTACTTGCCGACGATGGCGATGGTCACCGCACCTTCCGGGTTGCGCACGCGCTCGTTGATGACGTGCCAGCTCTGCAGCGCCGGCGGAATCTTCGGCGCGATGCCGAACGCGGCCAGCACCTCGTCGTCGAGACCGGCGGCATGATAGGCCTCGGGCACGGCGTAGATGTTGTCGACGTCCCTGGCCTCGATGACCGCGCTTTCGCGGACGTTGCAGAACAGGCCGAGCTTGCGCCGCTCTTCCTTCGGAATCTCGCGGTCGGTGCGGCAGAGCAGGATATCCGGCTGGATGCCGATCGAACGCAGTTCCTTCACCGAGTGCTGGGTCGGTTTTGTCTTCAGTTCGCCGGCGCTCGGAATATACGGCAGCAGCGTCAGGTGAATGTAGACGGCATGGTCGCGCGGCAATTCGTTCTTGAGCTGGCGGATCGCCTCGAAGAACGGCAGGCCTTCGATGTCGCCGACGGTGCCGCCGATCTCGACCAGCACGAAATCATACTCGTCGTTGCCGGAGAGCACGAATTCCTTGATGGCATTCGTCACATGCGGAACGACCTGGATCGTTGCGCCAAGATAGTCGCCGCGGCGTTCCTTGGTGATGATGTCCTGATAGATCCGCCCGGTCGTGATGTTGTCGGCCTTGGTGGCCGGACGCCCGGTGAAGCGCTCATAGTGGCCAAGATCGAGATCGGTCTCGGCGCCATCATCGGTCACGAACACTTCGCCGTGCTGGTACGGCGACATCGTTCCGGGATCGAGGTTGAGATAGGGGTCGAGTTTGCGGAGACGGACCTTGTACCCGCGGGCCTGCAGCAGGGCACCAAGTGCCGCCGATGCCAGACCCTTTCCGAGCGAAGAGACCACGCCGCCGGTGATGAATATGTACCGCGCCATGGGACTTAACCTTTAAGGCCACTGCCCCGATTCGCCAAAACGATTCGCACGCTGGCGCGAACATTCTGCCGGGCTGTGGGTGACGTTAATTTTAAAGCGATTTCAGTACATTGATGGGAAGTTCTGATGCAGGACGGCAGAGGCCGTTCCTGCATAGCCACCCTGCTTTATTGCGAACGCGGCGCCTGCGGAGCGGCCGGCGCGGTCTGGCCGCCCTGCTGCTCGTCGACCTTCTTCAGCGTATCCAGAACGCCGCCGGAGGTCGGCGGAGTGATCGGGGTGGCGCCACCGGGCTGGGATTGCGTGGCCGGCGTGGTGCCGAGAATTGAGCTCGGCTTGCGGTCGATGCCGGCGATCCAGGCCAAAGCCATGCTGGTCACGAAAAAGAGCCCCGCCAGAATCGCCGTCGTCCGTGTCAGCAGGTTTGCGGTGCCGCGGCTCGACATGAAGCCGGCGCCGCCGCCCATGCCCAGACCGCCGCCCTCGGACTTCTGCAGCAACACGGCGCCGATCAGCACGGAGACGATCATGAGGTGAACGACGATGATGACGGTGTGCATTTCTAACCTTCTGTCACAAGCCGAGAGCGCCGAACTTCGGCTGCACCAATGGGCTTGCGGGTTTTCCTGAAGTTGCGCGGTGTTACACGATCGGGCGGGGCATTGTCACCCCCAACCGCTGCGGTGGAGATAATTGCCGCAGCGCCACGAGCAACCCCTGTCGACCCCTCACCGGCGTATCGACCCGGACTTGAACGCACGCTTGATTTCTCTTATAATAGACAAATGGATACTATTGTAGACGATCTGAGCCATCGCCTCGCGCAACGCCTACGGCTCGAACGCGACAGCCGCGGCTGGTCGCTCGCCGATCTCGCCGAACGCTCCGGCGTGTCGAAGGCGACCATCAGCAAGATCGAGCGCGCGGAAGTAAGCCCCACCGCGGTGGTGCTGGTGCGGCTCGCCAGCGCCTTCGACCTCACCCTCGCGGGCCTGATGCTGCGCGCCGAGAGCCAGGGTTCGCGTCTTTCGCGCGCCGCCGAGCAGCCAGTCTGGCGCGATCCTGCAACCGGATATTTGCGTCGGCAGGTGTTTATCCGGCCCGATCATCCGGTCGAACTCGTCAGGGTCGAAATGCCGCCCAAACAACGCGTGACCCTGCCGGCCTCCTCCTACGCCCACATTCGACAGGTGCTCTGGGTACTGTCGGGCGCGCTCGTCATCACCGAAGCCGGCGAAACGTACGAACTCGGCACGGGCGACTGCCTCGGCTTCGGTCCGCCGGCGGAAGTGACCTTTGCCAATGAAGCGACAACGCCCTGCGTCTACATCGTGGCGCTGGCCCGGAGCTGAGATGATGTCCGCGATCCGCATCGAACCGCTTACCGCTTCGGCCGCCACCTGCACGGCATTGGGCGAAATGCTGGTGGAAACGGTCGCCAATGGCGGTTCGGTCAGCTTCATGCATCCGCTTTCCCAAGTCGCGGCCGAAGCATTCTGGCGCAACTCGTTGACTTCGGCTGATCGCGGCGAACGGATCATCCTCGGCGCTTTGGACGGCGATCGGCTGATCGGGACCGTGACGCTGTTGCTCGACCTGCCGCCAAACCAGCCACATCGCGCCGAGATCGCCAAGATGATGACGCGCCTCAGTCACCGCCATCGCGGCATTGCGACGGCCCTGCTGCGCGAGGCCGAACGGCTGGCGCTCGCGCGCGGGCGCTGGCTGCTGGTGCTGGACACCGCCGAGGATGAGGGCGCGGCCGGGCTCTACGAGCGGATGGGATTCAAGCTGACAGGCTTGATTCCAGACTACGCCCTCAAGCCGCATGGCGGCCTGACCGGCACGTTGATCTACTGGAAGCGCCTGCAGGAGCCAGTGCCGGCTTGAGCTAGCATCCCGCCGCAATCGCCAGGAAATCGGACGCCTTCAGGCTGGCGCCACCGACGAGCGCGCCGTTGACGTCGGCCACCGCCATCAGTTCCGCGGCGTTGGAGGGTTTCACCGAGCCGCCGTAGAGGATGCGGATCTTGCCGCCCTCGGCCTTGAAGCGCGCGGTGAGAATATCGCGGATAAACCGATGAACTTGTTCGACGTCCCCGGCTGTCGGCGTCAGCCCGGTCCCGATCGCCCAGACCGGCTCATAGGCCACCACCAGATTTGCCGCGGTCGCACCATCCGGCAGCGACCCGGCCAACTGCCCGCCGCAGACATCGAGCGTCTGGCCGGAATCGCGCTGTTTCTGGGTCTCGCCGATGCAGACGATGGCCGAAAGCCCGGCCCGCCAGGCCGCCTCTGCCTTCTGCCGCACCAGCGCGTCGGATTCGCCGTGGTCGGCGCGGCGCTCGGAATGGCCGACGATGATGGCGCTGGCGCCGGCGTCCGCCAGCATTTCGGCGGAGAGATCACCGGTGTGGGCGCCGGACGCCTTCGGATGGCAATCCTGGGCGCCGACGGCGAGTTTTGACCCCCGCGCCCTGTCGGCAAAGCCTGCGATCAGGGTTGCCGGAGGGCAGACCAGCAGGTCCGCCTTGCCCGCCAATGCCCCTGCCCCGGCGATCATGGCTTCGAATTCACCAAGAGCGGATTTCAGGCCGTTCATCTTCCAGTTCCCGGCGATCAGCGGCCGAATGGCGTCGGTCATGTCAATTATCCCGCAAATGTCAGTCGTGTTGGCGTCCAGGATGCGCTAGCAGAGGCGCGCGGCCAGTTCCAGATACCGGTCAGATCGTCCCCCGCTGCTTAACCGCTACAAATCGCCCCTGCCGGTGAGGTTGCGAGGGGGCCGCTGCCACTTTATGATGCGTTATCAACTCGGTGACGCCCTGTTACGGAGTTCGATCCCCGAACCGGGAATCGAATGTTTGTCGGGCGCGACCGGTTCCCCTCCTGCAAAAAACAAGTTGGACCTATGCTTCGAGGAATTCGCAAAGCCTCATCAAACTGGCTCGGCAAGATTGTCATGGCCGCGGTGATGGGCGTCTTGATCGTCAGTTTTGCAGTATGGGGCATCGCCGACATCTTCAAGGGATTCGGCCAATCGTCGCTGGCCAAGGTCGGCGGGACCGAAATTTCGACGGAGCAGTTCCGCCAGATCTACACCGACAAGCTGCAGCAGCTCGGCCGCAGTTTCGGCCGTCCCCTGACCATGGAACAGGCCCGCGCCTTCGGGCTCGACCGGCAGGTATTGCAGCAGACCATCGCCGAAGCCGCGCTCGACGAGGAAGCCCGCCGCATGGGGCTCGCCCAGTCCGATGCCGAAACCATGCGGATCATCTACAACGACCCCAACTTCAAGGGACTCAGTGGCCAGTTCGATCCGGCGCGCTTCCAGGCGACGATCCGGCAGTTCGGCTACACCGAGCAGCGCTATCTCGCCGAGCAGCGCCGCGTCGGGCTGCGGCGGCAGATCGCCGGCACCGTCTCGGCCGGCCTCGATCCGCCGAACCTGCTGATCGAGGCGCTGGCCCGCTTCCAGAACGAGCAGCGCTCGATCGACTATCTCACGCTCGGCGCCGCGCAGGCCGGCACGATCGAGCCGCCCTCGCCTGAGACGCTGGCGGCCTTCTTCGACGATCACAAGACCCAGTTCCGCGCGCCCGAATATCGCAAGATCGCCTTCGTCGCGATCACCCCGGACGAGATTGGAAAATGGACCGAAGTGTCCGACGAGGAAGCGAAGAAAATCTTCGAGGAGCGCCGCGACCGGCTCGGAACGCCGGAGAAGCGTGAAGTATCGCAGATGGTGTTCCCCAACGAGGGCGAGGCGCAAGCCGCCCGCGCGCGCATCACGTCGGGCACATCGTTCGACGATGTCGCCAAGGAACGAAACCTCAATCTGGCCGACGTCGATCTCGGCATGATCGCCAAGACCGCGATCATCGATCCCGCGATTGCGGATGCGGCGTTCTCGCTGCCGTCGGGCGAAGTCAGCCAGCCGGTGCAGGGCCGGTTCGGCGTGGCGCTGGTCAAGATCGGCAAGATCGAACCGGGCGTGACGCCTTCGTTCGAGAGCGTCGCCGCGCAGGTGAAGAAGGAAATCGCAACCGAACGTGCGCGCACCAAGGTCAACGAAATCCAGAACAAGATGGAAGACGAGCGCAGCGGCGGCGCCAATGTGGTCGAAGCCTCGCAGAAGCTTGGGCTGACCCCGGTCACGTTCGAGGCCATCGATCGCTCGGGCCGTCTCCCCGACGGCCAGATGGCGACCAACATTCCGCGTGGGCTCGACGTGGTCTCGCAGGCATTCAACAGCGACGTCGGCGTCGACAACGATCCCATCCAGTTTGCCGGCGGCTACGTCTGGTACGACGTGCTCGGCATCACGCCGTCGCGCGAACGCCCGCTCGACGAGGTTCGCGGCCAGGTCGAGGCGAAATGGCGCGAGGAGCAGATATCGAGCAAGCTGCGCGCCAAGGCGACCGAAATGGTGAAGAAGCTCGAGCAAGGCGGCACGCTGGCCGAAGAAGCCGCCGCGATCGGGGCCAAGGTCGAGACCGCGACCGGCTTCCGCCGCGACGCCTCGCTGCCCGGCGTGCCGTCTGCGGTCATCACCGCCGCGTTCCGGACGCCCAAGGACGGCATCGGCCAGACTCCCGGCGCCGGTGGCAGCGAGTGGATCGTCTTCCGCGTCACCGACGTCACGGTACCGCCGGTCGACATGGCCTCGGACGAAATAAAGAAATTGAAGGATACGTTGCTGCGCGGGCTGACCGACGAACAGGTCGCGCAGTACGTCACCAAGATCGAAGCCGAGATCGGCACTTCCATCAACCAGGCCGCCTTCGCGCAGGTGACGGGCGCTAACAACTGAGCATGACCGGCCGGACCAGTTGGCTCTTCGCGCCGGTCGTGCTTGAAGAAGACACCCAATCCTGAAGGCCTCGCGATGGACGACCTCAAATCTATCATCGGAAAAGTCGCCACCGGCGCGACGCTGTCGCGTGAAGAGGCGGCGTCCGCCTTCAACAGCATGATGTCCGGAGAGGCCACGCCCTCGCAAATGGGCGGGCTGCTGATGGCGCTCAGGGTGCGCGGCGAGACGGTCGACGAAATCACCGGTGCGGTCTCGGCGATGCGCAGCAAGATGCTGCGGGTGCAGGCGCCCACCAATGCCGTCGACGTGGTCGGTACCGGCGGCGACGGCTCCGGCTCGGTCAACGTCTCGACCTGCGCGGCCTTCATCGTCGCCGGCGCCGGCGTTCCCGTCGCCAAGCACGGCAACCGCGCGCTGTCTTCCCGCTCCGGCGCCGCCGACGTGCTGGCCGCGCTCGGCGTCAAGATCGACCTGACACCCGATCAGGTCGGCCGCTGCGTCGCCGAGACCGGCATCGGCTTCATGTTCGCGCCCGCCCATCACCCCGCGATGAAGAACGTCGGCCCGACCCGGGTCGAACTCGCGACCCGCACGATCTTCAACCTGCTCGGGCCGCTCTCCAATCCGGCCGGCGTGAAACGGCAGATGGTCGGCGTGTTCTCGCGGCATTGGGTGCAGCCGCTGGCGCAGGTGCTGAAGAATCTCGGCTCTGAGTCGGTCTGGGTGGTGCACGGCTCCGACGGCCTCGATGAGATCACCCTCACCGGCCCGAGCTTCGTTGCAAGCTTCGAGAATGGCGACATACGCACCTTCGAGGTCACACCGGAGGAAGCGGGGCTGACCCGCGTCAGCGGCGATGCGCTCAAGGGCGGCGACGCCGACGCCAACGCGATTGCGCTGCAAAGCGTGCTCAGCGGCAAGCCCGGCGCCTATCGTGACGTCGCCCTGCTCAACGCCGCCGCCGCGCTCATCGTAGCCGGACATGCCAAGGATCTGAAGGACGGCGTCGCCATCGGCGTCAAATCGCTCGACAGCGGCGCGGCGGCCGCGCGGCTGAAGCATTTGATCGCGGTCTCGAACGGCTGATCGCAGGAGCGTCCCGAGATGTCCGACATCCTGAACAAGATCGAGGCCTACAAGCGCGAGGAAATCGCCGCCGCGAAGCGCGCGCATCCGCTTTCCGAAATCGAGGCGCACGCCAGGGCCGCCTCGCCGGCGCGCGGCTTCGTGCGCGCGATTCGCGAAAAGCTCGCGCGCGGCGACTATGCGCTGATCGCCGAGGTGAAAAAGGCCTCGCCGTCGAAGGGGCTGATCCGCGCCGATTTCGATCCCCCGGCGCTCGCAATGGCCTACGAGGCCGGCGGAGCGGCATGCCTGTCGGTGCTGACCGACACGCCCTCCTTCCAGGGCCATCTCGACTTCATGGTCGCGGCGCGCGCGGCGACCAGCCTGCCGGTGCTGCGCAAGGACTTCATGTTCGACACCTATCAGGTGGTGGAAGCCCGCGCCCACGGCGCCGACTGCATCCTGATCATCATGGCCGCGCTCGACGATGCCGCCGCAAGAGACATCGAGGATACGACGATCGCGCTCGGCATGGACGTGCTGATCGAAATCCACGACCGCGCCGAACTCGATCGCGCGCTGAAGCTCCGTTCGCCGATGATCGGCGTCAACAACCGCAACCTGCGGACCTTCGAGACCACGCTGGCGACCAGCGAGGCGCTGGCGCCGCTGATCCCGCGCGACCGGCTGATGGTGGGCGAAAGCGGCATCTTCACACCGGCCGACCTGGCGCGGCTGGAGCGCGTCGGCATGTCGACGTTCCTGGTCGGCGAAAGCCTGATGCGGCAGGCCGACGTGACGGCCGCGACCCGCGCGCTGCTGACGCGCAGTGCTGCATCGCGCGCAACCGGGACCGGCTAGGCGATGGCGCGCCAGGTTTCCAAAGACAAGACTTCCAAAGGCAGCTCCGCCCTCACCCATATCGATGCGTCGGGCGAGGCACGGATGGTCGACGTCTCGGCCAAGGCCGCGACCGAACGCACCGCGGTCGCCGAGGGCCGCGTGGTGATGGGCAAGGCGACGCTCGAACTGATCGTCTCGGGCAATGCCAAAAAGGGCGACGTGCTGGGCGCCGCCCGCATCGCCGGCATCATGGCGGCGAAACGCACCTCCGACCTGATCCCGCTGTGCCATCCGCTGGCGCTCTCGAAGGTCACCGTCGACATCGAGCCCGACCGCAAGCTGCCCGGCTGCATCGTCCGCGCCACCGTGAAGGTCACCGGACCGACCGGCGTCGAGATGGAAGCGCTGACCGCGGTATCCGTCGCCTGCCTGACGATCTACGACATGATCAAGGCGGTCGAACGCGGCGTCCGCATCGAAGGCATTCACCTCGTCGAGAAGCTCGGCGGCAAGTCCGGGCATTATCGCGCGGACCGCTGAAACTTCGCCGCCGTCGCGCCCGTGAACCGTGCTCCCAGGTGGGATCGGCGACGAGCAACGCCAGCGAAAGATGTGCCCCTCCGTAGTTGCGGCCGGTTCCCTCCACCACCGGAATAACCCTTCATTAACCAGGCTTGCTAACGTCGGCTCCACCTCGACGCGGTACCGAGATGTTGGGCCGTTGGTTGAGAAGTCCCAGCTTCCGGTTTCCTCCTGGTGGCGCGTTCAATGATCTCAACCGGCATCCCCTCTTTCAAGATTGCGTCCGCCTTCCGCGGTCCCGTCCGCTGGCTCGTACTCGGCGGCGCGATGCTGATCGCGGCAATCGCGATCGGCGCGACCATCATGGCCGGAACTTTCCGCGAGCGCGCGCTGCGCAACAGCGAGCGCGAACTGGAAAACACCGTGCTGCTGCTGGCCCGGCATTTCGACCAGCAGCTCGCGGACTTCGAAGTGGTTCAGAAGGATCTGATCGCGTTCATGCGATCGAGCGGAATAGCGACCCCGGAAAATTACCGGCGCCGGATGTCCACGCAGGACATTCACCTGATGCTCAAATCGAAGATCGACGCGTTGTCCTACGTCGGCGGCCTCAACGTCTTCGACGCCGATGGCACGCTGATCAATGCATCGGCTGCCTGGCCGGCGCCGCCGGTCAACGCCGCGGACCGGCTGTACTTCAGGAGGTTCAAATCCGATCCGCATTCTCCCGAAATGCTGGTCGAGCCCGTTCACAGCCGCATCACCGGCGTCTGGACCACGGTGATTGCGCGCAGGATCACCGGACCCAGGGGTGAATTCCTCGGCGTCATCGGCCGCGGCATCGAGCCGGCCCATTTCGAAAAATTCTTCGCCACCATTGCGCTCGGACCCGGTGCCTCCATCGCCATGCACCACCGCGACGGCACGCTGCTCGCACGTTACCCGCGCGCCTCGGAACTGATCGGCCAGAACTTCAAGACCGGACCGACCGCGCAGCGGCACGCATTCGAACTGCCGCGCAGCACCTCTCGCCTCACCAGCCCGATCGACGGCGAGGACCGACTGATGTCGTCGCGCGCGCTGACGCATTTTCCGATCGTGGTCGTGGCCACGACGACGGCATCGGCCGCGCTGGCCGATTGGCGCGAACAGATCGGAATGCTGATTTCGGTCGCCGGGCTGTCGGTGTCCGCGATCGCCGTGCTGCTGTTCCTCGTCGTCCGCAAGCTCTCCCGCCAGCACCGCCTCTCGAAGCAGCGGCTGACGCTGGAGAAGCAGCGGCTCGACACCGCGGTCAACAACATGACGCAGGGCCTGCTGCTGTTCGACGCGGCGCAACGCCTCGTCATCTGCAATCACCGCTATATCGAGATGTACGGCCTGTCGGCAGACGTGCTGAAACCGGGCTGCAGCTTCCGCGAGGTGATCGCCCACCGCAAGGAGACCGGGTCGTTCGTCGGCGACGTCGACCACTATGTCGACATGGTGCTGCGCGACATCGCGCGGCGCAACGCCATGGTGATCACGACGCCCGACGGCCGTTCGATCCAGGTCGTCAACGAACCGCTGGCCGACGGCGGCTGGGTGGCGACCCACGAAGACATCACCGAGCGGCGGCGCACCGACGAACGCATTACCTACCTCGCCCATTACGACGCGCTGACCGATCTGCCCAACCGCGCCCTGTTTCACGAACGGCTGAAGCACGAACTGCCGCGCGCAACACCGGATCGGCAACTGGCGGTGCTCTATATCGACATCGACGAATTCAAGAGCGTCAACGACTCGCTCGGACACATGATCGGCGACGAGTTGCTGAAATCGGTCGCCGCCAGCCTTGCCGGCTGCGCGGGTACGAATGATTTCGTGGCCCGGCTCGGCGGCGACGAATTCGCCATCATCCAGACCGACGTCGAGAACAGCGACGACATCATGAAGCTGGTCAGCCACATCTTCGCGGCGATCCGCACGACCTATGAGTGCCTCGGCCATCAGGTGACCACCGATGCCAGCATCGGCATCGCGATAGCGCCGCAGGACGGCTCCGACCTCGACCAGATCCTGAAGAATGCGGATCTGGCGATGTACGCCGCCAAGGCCGCCGGCCGCCGCACCTGTCGCTTCTTCGAACCCGAGATGGAAGCCGAGATGCGGGCGCGCCGCGACCTCGAAATCGACCTGCGCCAGGCGATCGTCGACGGCGGCTTCGAGGTCCACTATCAGCCCTGCCTCGACCTGCAGACCAACGCGATCACCGGCTGCGAGGCGCTGGTGCGCTGGCGCCATCCGGAGCGCGGCATGATCTCGCCCGCCGACTTCATTCCGATTGCCGAGGAAACCGGCCTGATCAACCAGCTCGGCGAGTGGGTGCTGACGACCGCCTGCCGGGAAGCGGCGACCTGGCCCGACGATATCAGGCTCGCGGTCAACGTCTCGCCGGTCCAGTTCAGGAGCGGAACGCTGGCGCTGAAGGTGATCGCGGCGCTCGGCGATTCCGGTCTGCCGGCCAGCCGGCTCGAACTCGAGATCACCGAGGCCGTCCTGATCCGCGACGACGAAACAGCCCTTGCGGTGCTGCATCAGCTTCGCGCCATCGGCGTCCGCATCGCGCTGGACGATTTCGGCACCGGCTATTCGTCGCTCAGCTACCTGCAGCGCTTCCCGTTCGACAAGATCAAGATCGACCGCTGCTTCATCACCGACATCGCCGAGCCGGAAGGCTCGTCCTGCATCGTGCAGGCGGTGGTCAACATCGCCGCCGACCGCCACATGACGACGACGGCGGAAGGCGTCGAGACCGAACAGCAGCGCGATCTGCTGCGCACGCTCGGCTGCTCGGAAATGCAGGGCTACCTGTTCAGCCCGCCGAAGCCTGCGGCCGAGATCAGACCGCTGCTGCTTGCGCACCGGCAAGGGCCTGACGCCGCACGGTCGTACCGGGCACACGGTCGCAAACCGGTGGCGCGCTCGGCGTAGCATCCTAGATGCGCTCCTGCTTGCTGCCGTCATTGCGGACGTGATTTTTCATTCTCGCGACCCATTGCGCCCGAGGTTTACTCAAAAATCGCCCTCCAAGAGAGGGCGCAGGGAACGCCGGGTGCTTGCTGCACCCGCGGTCTCGCGTGCAATGTTGCACTCAAGAATGCGCACACGAGCATACAGGTACAGTCGGAGCATTCCGGCATTCCCTGCGCAATGGTTTGACGGCTTATGCCGTGATCTCCCCGGAGACGAATTCGTCTTGCCTCCGTCGCCAGCGAATTGACGGTTCGCATCGCCCGGTCGAGCCTTGCAAACCTCCGCCAGCTTGACACCAGCCACGGGCGCCAGGACCACACGGTTTTGCCGTACGCGCTTTCCTCGCCACAGACCTCAGCCAGCCAGGTGCGTGCCGGCCGAAGCGTTGGCGAAGACGTTTAAGCGCCGTTCGTCTGCGCGCCGTGCCCGCTCACGGAAAACCGCCCTGCGAACATCCCTCGCGCCCGACGCTGCCGCGTCCACCGCATCCCCGCCCCAACGTTCGTGACGATGGCCAACGCCCCTCTTTGCGGGACAGGATGGCGGGAGTTGTAGCGGTGATTTGGGGTGGCGGCGAAGCGGATTATTTCTGCGCGCAGGACTGGACGGGGCAAATCAGTCTGTAATCATTGCAGAAAATCGTCTCTGCGCGCAGGCCGAAGAAGACGACGGTGGCCGAGGCGAGGTACTTTCGAATAGGTCGAGAGTAGCTCGCAGACATGCAGCGCAATTTCGAGAGAAATCTCGGATTGTCCCTCGAAGGTTGCTTTCGGACGCTGGAGTTCCCATATGGTGAACGAGCGCGCAGGCTCCTCGCAACCTGCTCCGAAGCGCCAAGCCCTAGCCACACGACATTTTGCACAACGATATCGGCCAACGGCACGTCGTCCCGACGTGCGCGTCACGGGTCAGGACATCCTATGCCTACCGAACATGCTGGCGTACAAGTCGTTCACAAGCCCTGGGGGGTCCGTGACCTTCAACCCTGGAGCACCATCGACGGTTCTCATGACGCCGTTGGCGAACTGTGGTTCGAGCGGGCCGGCGCAGATGCACCTACCCCGGCCTTGCTGCTCAAACTACTGTTTACCAGCGAACCTTTGTCGATCCAGGTTCATCCGGACGACACCTACGCGCGAGCGATGGGAATGCCGAACGGGAAGAGCGAGGCCTGGTACATCCTCTCGGCCAAACCGGACGCGCAGATCGGCGTTGGATTAAAGCACCAGATAACACCGCAGCAATTGCGCGCGTCAATCAAGGACGGGTCGATCGCGGATCTGGTTCACTGGCGGCCCGTCGTCAAAGATGACGTCATCTACATCCCGGCCGGCACCATCCACGCCATCGGCGCCGGCATCGTACTGGCTGAAATTCAGCAGCGCAGCGACGCGACATTCCGCCTGTTCGACTATGGCCGGCAGCGCGAATTGCACGAAGACAACGGGGTCGCGGTTGCGCATCCATGGCCGCTTCGAACGTCCTGCTCTCCGACCAGCCTTACCGCGGACCGAACGGTTCTTGTTGCCAGCCGGCACTTCGTTCTCGAGCGAGTTGATTTGCCCGAGGGTTCGAACTGGGCGCTGCATGCGGAACCGGAAACCTGGATTCTGGTTCTCGGCGGTCACGCCGCAATTGGATTGGCTGCGGCATCGATCGGAGAAACCATCTTCGTTGCCGGCGGTCGCACCAGCGTCGAGGTCGGCAGCGATGGATTGACCGCCTTGATCGCGTATCCGGCGAGCCGTTCGATCGATCTCCTGTTGCAAAGGCTCGGTGAACAACCAGCCAACGCTGCCAATCCGTCTGCCCCCGATGTTTCGCATTTTGAAGGCCTTGAAGAGGCGCGAACATGACGCCGCTTCGCCGGATCGCCGTGATCGGCAATTCATTGCCTCGACGCTGTGGCATCGCAACCTTCACGACCGACCTGGAGAGCGCGATTTCGCGTGCACGGCCGGGCATCGAGACCTGCATCGTCGCGATGAATGACCACGGTAAAACCTACGACTATCCCGGCACGGTCGCCCTTCAGATCAGGGATGACACGGTCGAAGACTATGTGCGCGCCGCAGCGTTCCTGAACGCCGGCCGGTTCGACGTCGTTTGCCTGCAGCACGAATTCGGAATTTTCGGCGGCGAAGCCGGCTCCCACATTCTCGAATTGCTTTCGCGCCTCAGCATGCCGGTCATCACGACGCTGCACACGGTGCTGGCCAAGCCGACCGCAGCCCAACGTGGGGTGATGGAACGCATCGTGGATGCATCTTCGAAGATCATCGTGATGGCCAACAAGGGCCGCGACCTGTTGCGCAGCATCTATGGCGTACCGGACCACAAGATCGAGGTCATCGCCCACGGCATCCCCGATTTTCCATTTGTGGAGCCTGACGCAGCAAAGGCCACACTCGGTTACAGCGACCGCTCGGTCATTCTGACGTTCGGCTTGCTCTCCCCCAGCAAAGGCATCGAGGTCATGATTGACGCGATGCCCTCGATCCTGGAACGGCGCGCGGACGCGGTCTACGTCGTGCTCGGCGCGACCCATCCCAATCTCGTCCGCGACCAGGGGGAGGTCTATCGCGAGAGCCTGATGACGCGCGTACGCGAACTCGGGGTCGAGAAACACGTCGTATTCCTCGACCAGTTCGTCGATCAGGCCACGTTGCTCGAATTCATTTCGATGTGCGACGTCTACGTCACGCCTTACCTCAACGAGGCTCAGATGACGTCGGGTACGTTGGCCTACAGCTTCGGGCTGGGGAAGCCGGTCGTTTCGACGCCGTACTGGCACGCCCTTGAGCTGCTGGATGACGGTCGCGGCGTCATTGTGCCATTCGGCAACGCGATCGCGATCGGCAAGGAAATTGCGCAATTGCTCACCGATGCCCCTCGCCGGCAAGCGATGCGCGAACGCGCCTACTCCGATCAGCCGAGCGATGACGTGGGAGCGTACGGCCGAAAAGTACCTGACTGTCTTCGAACATGCAGCGCCATGATGACTGGCTCAAGGTGATCGCGCGTACCGGACCCGTCGCGATCGCACACAGTCCTGCGACCTCGGACATGCAATTGGGCCATTTCCTTTCCATGTGCGACGATACTGGCCTGTTCCAGCACGCGGTGCACTCGGTGCCCGATCGCGCCCACGGCTATTGCGTGGACGACAATGCTCGCGCCTTGCTGTTGGCCTGCGCCCTCAACAATCCCGGCGAAAAGCGCCTGTCCGAGGCTTTGACGTCCCGCTTTGCCGCGTTCGTGCAGCACGCGTGGAATCCAGAGACAGGGCGATTTCGCAATTTCATGGGGTTCAATCGAACCTGGCTTGAAGACCTCGGCTCCGAAGACAGTCATGGACGAACTTTATGGGCGCTGGGTGAGTGCGCCCGAAAGGACGCAAGTGCCTCGCGGCGGCGATGGGCCACGTCCTTGTTCGTCCGAGGCATTGCCGACCGTCGAATCGTTTCGTTCGCCCCGCGCATGGGCCTTCACGCTGCTGGGTCTGGACGGCTATTGCGCCGTTGTTCCCGATGATCTCCGCGCGCGGGAAATCCGGCATCTTCTTGCCGACAGATTGATGTCGGGCCTGGCGTTGGTCGAAACGCCGGACTGGGCATGGTTCGAGGAAGGCCTGGCGTATGACAATGCACGCCTGCCGCAGGCCTTGATGCTGACAGGCATGGCCACGCAAATGCCTGACTACGTCGAAGCCGGGCTGAGATCCCTGCGTTGGCTGATGACACAACAAACCGCCCCGACCGGTCATTTCCGTCCCGATAGGCACCGCCGGCTTCGGTGAGCTGCGCCAATCGCCTCGCGCGTTCGATCAGCAGCCGGTGGAGGCCACGGCGACGATCGCCGCCTGCCTGACCGCCTGGCGGGCAGATGGTGACGCCGAATGGAAGGCGATCGCAACCAACGTTTTCGCCTGGTTTCTCGGCCGCAACGATCTATCGATCGCGCTCGTCGATCCCGAAACCGGCAGTTGCCGCGATGGATTGCATCCCGACCGTGCCAACGAGAATCGTGGCGGCGAGTTGGTGGTGTCCTACCTGCTCGGTCTCGCGGATATTCGTCAGCTTGCTCGCGATAATGTCAGCGTGACACCAGCCATGGCGCTTCGCGCCATCGGTGCTTGATCTCACCTCCACTCCAGCGAACCGAGGGCAACTTGTCCCAAGCCACATTCCTCAATCGGCAGGCGCTCTACCTGCGCCCCGACCCCGCGCGAGTGATCGTACGCCCGTTCAAGCCGGCGACTGAACCGCGCGATCTCAACCCGACCGACAAGACACGCGCCAACCATATCGTCGAACGCGTTCTCGCCCTCGACCCGGAGGTCGCAGCCAGCCTGTTGGCAGACGTGCTGGAGAACTTTCACGGCCGCCATCGCAACCTGCTGCAGGACATTCGAGTTCCGCGCCGACGAAATGGAACAGGCGCTGGCGGCTCACGGCACCTTTTCCAGCGGTCCAGCGGCAGCTGATCGGAGCTTATTTCCTGCACGAATATTCGTTCGAGGCGTCTGCGCTGTTCAATCCAAGCATCGTGCCGCATCCTGATCAATCGGGGGCTCCGAAAGGCGGTCTGCGCTTCATTCTCAGCCTCCGGGCCGTCGGCGAAGGGCACGTGTCTTCGCTGACGTTTCGCACCGGCACAATTGCAGCCGACGGCAGCCTGGCCGTCGATCCGACGGCCCGGCTGGCCTCAAGTCCTCGGGTTGGATCTCGCGTACACGAACCGTTCGGCGAAGAGGTCGAGATCAGCTTCAAGGAGGAGCAGGACATCAGCGAGCGCGTGATATTTCCGATCACGGAAGCTCCAGTCCCAGGGCATCGAAGACGCCCGATTCGTCGAATTCAGCGATGGAGACCGCAAGACCTATTACGCGACCTTTACCGCCTATACCGGCAGGGCGATCCGATCCGAGCTGATCGAAACCAGCGACTTCCTGTCATTTCGATTGTCGCCGCTGCGGGGCACGGCCGCGCGCAACAAGGGTATGGCGCTGTTCCCGCGCAAGATCGACGGCAAGTACGCCATGATCGCGCGCCAGGACAACGAAAACCTCTATCTGATCTATTCGGATGATCTGCACGAGTGGGACGGCGGTCAGGCGATCCTGAAGCCGCAATTCCCGTGGGAGTTCGTGCAGATCGGAAACTGCGGCTCGCCAATCGAACTCGACGAGGGCTGGCTATTGCTCACGCACGGCGTCGGTCCGGTTCGGAAGTATTCGATCGGCGCCGCTCTGCTCGACAAGAACGATCCATCCAGGGTGCTGGCGCGTGCCAGCGAGCCGTTGCTGCATCCTGAACCGTCGGAGCGTGAAGGCTACGTTCCGAACGTGGTCTATACCTGCGGGGCGATCGGCACAACGACCAGATCATTTTGCCATACGCCGTGTCCGACACCTTCTCCAACTTTGCGACCATCAAGATTGCAGCCCTGATGCAGGCGATGTCCTGATGGCGCGCCAGACAAGCTACTTCGTGCAGGCCTTTAGCGCGGGCCGTGGCGGAAATCTGAAAGCCGAGACAGCGATTGCCTGCAAGACGGAAACCGCCGCGCTTCGAACGGCGGAGAGACTGGCTTCGAGCAAGCTGGGTGTCGTCGCCTTCTCGTCCACCGGCGATCCGGAGATGGGTGACTACGACGACGAGCCAACGGTCATCTTTCGGCAGGGCGAGCTTCCCTCGACTTTCGACTGAGGTCCAACCTTGTGACGTTCGCCGCCTTTGAGATGGGTTCACGGCCTGGCGTTGGTCAAACTCGCATTTTGACGCGGCCCTCCCGCGCGAACCGGTTCGCTTGAAAACGCTAAGTCCCGTCAGTTCGCCACCGCGCGCTTCGCCACCGCCGGCGCGTTGGCGTTCACCGTCACCCCGCGCAGCAGGTTGAACGCGGCATTGAGCGCCTTGTCGTCCTTTTCGTTCGGCGGAACGTAGGATTGCGAACCGGCCTGCTCGGCGCCGTCGGCCGCGAGGTGGCCGCGCATCGAGGCTTCGCCCTTCAATTCGGCGCGCGACTTCAATTCGTCCGGCACGTCCTGCTGCACCTCGATGTCGGGCCCGATGCCCTGGGCCTGGATCGAGCGGCCCGACGGCGTGAAGTAGCGCGCCGTCGTCAGCGCCAGCGCGCCGTTGCCGGTTCCGAGCGGAATGATGGTCTGCACCGAGCCCTTGCCGAACGTGCGCGTCCCGATCAGCGTCGCGCGCTTGTGGTCGCGCAGCGCGCCGGCCACGATCTCGGAGGCCGATGCCGATCCGCCATTGATCAGCACGACGAGCGGCTTGCCCTTGGTGATATCGCCGCCGCGCGCGGAAAAGCGCTGGGTCTCCTCGGCGGTCCGGCCGCGGGTCGAGACCACCTCGCCGCGCGTCATGAAGGCGCTCGACACCGACACCGCCTGGTCGAGCAACCCGCCCGGATTGTTGCGGAGATCGACGACATAGCCCGCGAGCTTGTCTGCGGGGATCTCCTTTGCGATCGAGGCGATCGCCTTCTTCAGGCCATCGGTGGTCTGCTCGTTGAAGCGCGTGATCCTGATGTAGCCGATATCGCCGCCGTCGGTGTGGAAACGCACCGGCCGCACCCGGATGATTTCGCGCAGGATGGCGAAATCGATCGGCGCCGCCGCGCCCTTGCGGGTGATCTTCAGCCGTATCTTGCTCCTGGCCGGTCCCTTCATGCGGCTCACCGCCTGTTCGAGGGTCAGGCCCTGGATCGCCTCATCGTCGATCTGCGTGATCACGTCGCCCGACAGGATGCCGGCCTTTGCCGCGGGCGTATCGTCGATCGGCGTGACGACCTTGACGACGCCGTCTTCCATCGTGACCTCGATGCCGAGCCCGCCGAACTCGCCATGCGTGGTTTCCTGCATGTCGTTCCAGCCCTTCTCATTCATGTAGCGCGAATGAGGGTCGAGCGAAGAGATCATGCCGTTGATGGCGCCTTCCATCAATTTGGAATCGTCGGGCTTCTCGATGTAGCTCGCCTTGACCCGCTCGAACACGTTGCCGAACAGATTGAGCTGGGTGTAGGCGTCGGGGCGGGCCGCGGCTTTTGCCGCGGCAACCAGATGCGCGCCTTGCGGTCCGGTCACGATGAAGGTCAGACAGGCGCCCGCAACCGTGCCGAGGAGAAAGGTGAATTTCCTGCGCATCGTCGAGCGATCCTTTTCACTGGGGACGTCCGCGATTCCGGTGAATCGGCGCCCTGACCCGGCGCGGCCAACACACAATGGCTTTTTGGTCGGATCAAGGCGCGGGCCCCACCGTGCCATTACGGTTAATTCAGGAGGCCAGTCGCCCTGCCGCAGGCTGCGCGCGAAACCGCCCTAATCAGCCTTTTGCAGCCCTTTTTGCCAGGTCGACGGCTGGGTTCCGAAGCCGCGCTTGGCGCGCGTGCCCAGCCAGTAGCCGAACTGCGGCGGAACGTTGCGGAACGGGCCATCGATGCCGAGCTTCAGCGCGGCATCCATCGGCCAGTTCGGGTTGTTGAGGATCTCGCGGCCGACGGCAATCAGATCGGCCTGCTTGTCGCGCAGGATCTGCTCGGCCTGGTCGCCGTGAATGATGAGCCCGACCGCCATGGTCATGATGTCGGCGTGGCGTTTGACATATTCCGACAACGGCACCTGGTAGCTGTACTTGATTTCCTTGCCGAGGATCGGGGCCATGTCGGTGATGCCGCCGGACGAACAGTCGATGACATCGACGCCCTTGGCTTTCAGTATCTTCGCCAGCCGCACGCTCTGCTCCGGGCCCCATCCGGCATTGTCCTCGACCGAGAGCCGAACGAACAGCGGCTTGTCGTCGGGCCAGTGCGCCCGCACCGCTTCCGTGACCTCGGTGATGAAGCGCATGCGGTTGGCTTCCGAACCGCCATATTCGTCGGTGCGCTGGTTGGAGCGCTCCGACAGAAATTGATGCACCAGATAACCATGCGCGCCGTGCAGTTCGAGCACCTCGAAGCCCGCCTCATGTGCGCGCCGGGCCGCGTTGCCCCAGGCCTGCACCAGGTCCTTCACCTCCTGCCGCTCCAGCGCCCGCGGCACCGGCCATCTCTCGCTATGGGCGATCGCGCTCGGCGCCACCGGCGACCATGCGTCCCAGTCCTCGATGTCGGATGTCCGTTGCAGCGGACCGTCGCCCTCCCACGGTCGTGTCGCGCGCGCCTTGCGGCCGGAATGGCCGAGCTGAATGCCGGCGACCGCGTTCTGCTGCTTGATGAAGGAGACGAGACGGCCGAGCGGCTCGACGAACGCGTCGTCCCAGATGCCGAGATCGCCGACCGTGCCGCAGCCGCGCCGCTCGACCTTGGTGGATTCGACCACCACGAGGCCGGCGCCGCCGGCGGCGAACTTGCCGGCGTTCATCAGGTGCCAGTCGGTCGGAAAGCCCTTGATGGCGGAATACTGATGCATCGGCGGCACCACGATGCGATTCTTCAGCGTGACGCCGCGGATCGTCATCGGCGAAAACAGCAGGCTTTCCGTCATTTCTGGTTTCCTCGGTTCAGGACACCGTTGGCCCGGCAGCGCCGGGAGGCATCTTCTATTTTGCGGCGCTGTCGGGCCGGGTATCGGCGGATTTCGCTTTCGGCTTTGCAGTCTTGGCGTCCGAACCCTTGGCGGCGGCTTTCGGCGGGGTGTCTCCGCGCATCGTTCCCCAGGGGTCGGAACTCTTCTGTTCCGGTATGTTGCCGAGGGATCGCCGGTAGGCGCGCTCCGCCTCCTTCTCGGCCTCGATATCGGACCGCGTCTTGTCTTTTCCGGTGTCCCCATATTGGGGCACGGCCTGGGACTGGGCCCAGACCGGCCCGGCCAGCAACGCCATCATCACAGCCGCGACGCCAACGATTTTCATGCAACCACTCCCAAGCCTTGCTCGCTCAAGCCTTGCTCTCCCAAGGTTTCTGGCCAAGGCTTAGCACAGCTTGCGCACGGGCCTAAGCCCCGGTTGGCCGCAAGAAAATTCCCGGGCGTTGCCGAGGTCCGTGCAGTTTTGTAAACGACTGCCATGAATTCGCCGCTTGCTCCCAACTCCGCCGACGCCCTGCTGTTCGACCTCGGCCGCGTCGTGCTCGATATCGATTTCGGCAGGGTCGTGGCGACCTGGGCTGGTCATGCGGGCTGCGAGATCGGAGCACCTGACCGGGCGATTTTCGCCCGATGAGGCCTGGCGGCGGCACGAGCGCGGCGAGATCAGCGACGCCGCCTTTTTCGAAAGCCTGCGCGCCTCGCTGGGGATCGGCCTCACCGATGTCCAGTTCCTCGAGGGCTGGAACGCCATCTTCACCGGCGAAATGCCCGGGATTGCCGCGATGCTCGCACGCGCCGGCACGCGGCTGCCGCTCTATGCGTTTTCGAACACCAATTCCGCGCATGTCGCCCATTTTTCCGATGCCTACGCCGATGTCCTCGGTCATTTCCGCGAAATCTACCTGTCGTCCTCGATCGGGCTGCGAAAGCCGGAAGCCGCCGCCTATGACCACGTGGTGAAGGCGATCGGCGTGCCGGCTTCGCGCATCGTTTTCTTCGACAATTCCGCCGACAACATCGCCGGTGCGCGGGCGCGGGGATTGACGGCGGTGCATGTGACATCGCCTGATGACGTTTCGCGGGCGCTTGCCGCGCTTGGTATTTGAAGGGATTTGACCGTGGCGCTCATGCCAGTCGCCGACGCGCTCGCCGCCATCCTCGAAGGCGCCGATCCCCTGCCCGAGGAGATGATCGCGCTCGAGACCGCCTTTCATCGCGTGCTGGCGCGCGACGTCGCCGCGCGGCGCACGCAGCCGCCGCAGGCGATGTCGGCGATGGACGGCTATGCGGTGCGCGCGGCCGACGCCAACGATCTCTCCGTGCGGCTGAAGGTGATCGGCGAGGTCGCCGCCGGCCGGCCGTTCGAAAGGAAGGTCGGCGCGGGCGACGCCGTGCGGATCTTCACCGGCGGCGTGATCCCCGAAGGCGCCGACGCCGTCATCATCCAGGAAGACACCAGCAGAGACGGCGAACACATCACCATCACCGAAGCGGCCGTGACCGGCCGGCACATCCGCCCCGCCGGCGTCGATTTCCGCGAGGGCGATGTCATGCTGTCCCGCGGGCGCCGTCTCACCGATCGCGACCTGGCGCTCGCCGCGGGCATGAACTACCCGGAGCTTCCGGTGCGCCGCCGCCCGAAGGTCGCCATGCTCGCCACCGGCGACGAACTCGTGATGCCGGGCACCGACCCCGGCCCCGGCCAGATCGTCTATTCCAACGGCTACGGGCTGCGGGCGCTGGCGCAGGCCGAGGGCGCCGACATCATCGACCTCGGGATCGCCGCCGACACGATCGCCGCCACCACGGACGGCATCCGCCGCGCCCGTGCGGCCGACGCCGACATCCTGATCACCATGGGCGGCGCCTCGGTCGGCGACCACGACCTCGTCAAGCGGTCGCTGGACGCCGAGGGCATCGATATGGCGTTCTGGCGGATCGCGATGCGGCCCGGCAAGCCGATGCTGCACGGACGGCTCGGCGGCATGCGCGTCATCGGCCTGCCCGGCAATCCCGTTTCCTCCTATGTCTGCGGCTTCCTGTTTCTGGTGCCGTTGATTCGTGCGCTTTCCGGCCTTGCCGCCGTCCATCACGCGCGCGAAACCGCCCTGCTCGGCCGCGATCTCGCAGCCAACGACCAGCGCGAGGACTATCTGCGCGCGCGCCTCGAGCAGCGCGCGGACGGCGCGCTGATCGCCGTGCCGGTAAACCACCAGGACAGCTCCCTGCTCGGGAATCTCGCTGCGGCACGGGCACTTGTGATCCGTCCGCCGTTGGCGCCGGCCGCCGCCAAGGGCTCGCCTTGCGAGCTGTTGCGCCTGCCGGAATGACGCCCCGGGAAAGCGGCAGCGGTCAAAACGGCATCGCGTTCACCTGAAATTAAGTGGTTGCGGAACACATATCGAACATATAGTGTCCGTTCATGATTTGTTTCGAGCACTAGTGTCTACCCGCGGGAGTTTGGGATTTCCCGCAACCTCAGGACCGAGACTCGAAACCTGACGACGACGCCAACCCGGGGGAATGCTCGCGATGCTCACGCGCAAACAGTACGAACTTCTGCGTTTCATCAACGAACGGCTGAAAGAGGCCGGTGTGCCGCCCTCCTTCGACGAGATGAAGGATGCGCTCGACCTGCGCTCCAAGTCCGGCATCCACCGCCTCATCACCGCGCTGGAAGAACGCGGCTTCATCCGCCGCCTGCCCAACCGCGCCCGCGCCATCGAAGTCATCAAGCTGCCCGAGCTCGCCGGCGCCGGCAACGGCCGCCGCGGCTTCACGCCGAGCGTCATCGAAGGCACGCTCGGCAAGCGCACCGTGAGCACGCCGGCCACGGCCGACGACGGCGAACGCCCGGTTGCGGTGCCCGTGATGGGCCGGATCGCCGCCGGTACGCCGATCGAGGCGCTGCAGACCCGAAGCCACACCATCAGCGTTCCGCCCGACATGCTCGGCTCCGGCGAACATTACGCGCTGGAAGTGCGCGGCGATTCCATGGTGGACGCCGGTATCCTCGACGGCGACATGGCGCTGATCCAGCGCAACGAAAGCGCCGACACCGGTGACATCGTGGTGGCGCTGATCGACGAGGAGGAAGCGACCCTGAAGCGTTTCCGCCGCCGTGGCGCCTCGATCGCGCTGGAGCCCGCCAACGCCTCCTACGAGGTCCGCATCCTGCCGCCGAACCGGGTCCGGATTCAGGGCAAGCTGATCGGGCTGTACCGGAAGTACTGAGCGCGCTTTGCCGCTCCCGAGCTTAAGACCAACCCCGGCCGGTGGCCGGGGTTTTTTGCTGGCACCTCGGGAACCAAAGCCCGTTAGCGCATTTGTGATGTCAGGCGCAGGCATCAGTCGCAGAATTGCCCAGAACGAAGAAAAGGCTCTGTCCCAAGCTCTGCTCCAGAACAGCCTGCTCTGATCAAGTCCACTCTGATAGAGGCCTGTGCCTCGACAGACACGGGTCAGCTATCTCGAACGAGGGAGCCATCCGATGTGTGACTATAGCCTGCATGCCGTCGCAACGCGTCCCGCCCGGGTCGGAGAGACGCTGATCACCACGACGTTTCGCGGCACCTCTACCCGCGGCTTCGCGTCCGAAAGCGAGCCTGCGGTAGCGGTCTGCATGATGCCCGGCACCGAACTGGCGTTCGCCGAAGACGTCAAATACGACAACCGCTGGATCTGGACCCGCTCCACCGACTGGCGGGTCGGCAAGTTCAACCAGATCGACGCCCATGCGCCCGACCGTCATCATGACGCGATCGAGTTTCCGGACGGCAGCCACGTGCTGGTGACGCAGCTTTGCGGTGGCCAGCGCGCGACCGTGCTGCAATTGCCTTTCACCCAGACCGGCCCCGCACCGGCGCCAAAGGCGGCGGAAGCGCGGCCCACGGACTGGATCGTCACCGGTTAGGCGAGCAGCGAGCGATCCGCCGGCTGGCCGGCGGATCGCCGGAGAACTTCGAACCCATGGGGGTGGTGGTGGTCAACAAAGTCACGTGGCAGAAGGCCGGGCGTGTGACCGAGCCGGGACGATACATGTTCCGGTACGGCTGGCTGACGGTCAACGCCGACGATCTGTCGATCTGGCGGCAATTCCCGGAAGCCGCCTTCACGCTCGTCAGCCTGCCGTCGGAGCCCGACGCGCCCGAGGAGTTTCACCTCGGTGCATTCGAACTGCCGGACATTCCCGCAACCAGCGATCGCTGACGGCCTGCCTATTCCTCCGCCTGCAGGTCGGCGTCCGACGGCGTGGCGTCGACGGCGCGCGGTGAAGCCACGCGCGGCGCGAGAACCGCGGTGTCCGCCTCGCCTTCGTCCGTGGCGGCCGGGGACCACGGACGGTCGATGCCGCGCGGCCTGACCGCATCGACGACAAATCCCTCCCGGCTTCGCCGCAACGCCATCGCGCCCTGCCGCCGCAGCCGCTCGGCATCGATCACCGAGGCCGCACAGGATGCGGGCGGCTGCCTTGCCGTGACCACCAGCGCCGCGCGCTCGCAATCGTCGCGCAGTGCCTCGGGCCTGAAGGCCTGGGCGACCAAACCGCCGCCGGCGGCCTGCATGACGCAGCCATGGTCGTCGCAGGAGACCCCCTCGGTGAGCGAGGCGTCGGCGGCGGTTCGCGGATCGGCATCCGCCGCCAGCCACTCCCTGAGCAGGAAAGCGTCCCGGGCTCCCTTGGCCGCATGCATCAAATGCAGCCGTCCATCCTGGCCGCGCACGCCGACATGGCGGCCGTCGGCGGAAACCAGGATATCCGGTTGCCGCACCTGCGCCGCCCACACCGCCGCCAGCAGCACCAGCACAGCGCCCGACCAGCGCAGCGGCGTTCGCAACAGGCCAAGCAGGATGATCGCCGGCGCTCGCCCCGATCAGCGGGCCGATGCCGAATGCCGGCACGCGGCCGACCGCGCCTGGCAACGCCGCCACCCATTGCGTCACCGCGATCATCCAGTCGATGCCGACGCCCATCGCCGCCCAGAACAGGCGGTCGAAGCCGAACGGCATCGCGACGAGGCCGAGCAGCCCGGCCGGCATCACCAGCGCCGAGACCACCGGCATCGCCGCCAGATTGGCGAGCACGCCATAGGGCGTCACCCGGTGGAAGTGAAAGGCGGCGTAGGGCATGGTCGCCAGGCCCGCCACCAGCGACGCCAGCAGCAGCATCGTGATCTCACGGCCGCCCCACATCGCCACGCGCGCCGTCGCCGTATGATCGGGCGCCGCGAACAGGCGCGGCATGCCGATCTGCACCAGCGCCACCAGCCCCAAGGTCGCCGCGAACGACATCTGGAAGCTGGGATGAACCAGCGCTTCCGGGGCGACCGTCAGCACGATCAGCGCCGCGACCGCAAGCGTCCGGAAGGTGATGGCGCGGCGATCGACCATGACCGCGATCAGCACCACGGCCGTCATGAAGAACGAGCGTTGCGTCGCAACTTCAGCGCCCGACAGCAGCAGATAGAACGCCGCCGCAGCCAGAGCCGCCGCCGCCGACCATTTCTTGATGGCATGGCCGACGGTGAGCACGGGAAACAGCGCCAGCAGGGCACGCACCGCGAAGAACACCACGCCGGCGACCACCGCCATGTGATAGCCCGAGATCGAGAGCACATGGCCGAGGCCGGAGATGAACATCGCATCGTTGACCGGCGGCGAGATCGCGTCGCGCCTTCCGGTCAGCAGCGCGGTCGCGATCGCGCGCCGGTCGCCCTCCAGCGTGGTCCTGATCCGCCCGTCGATCGCATCGCGCAGGCCCTGCATGAATGCCGAATAACGCAGCCGAAGTCCCGCGTCCGCCGGCGGCTCCGCGATCCTGATCGCGCCCATCACGAAGCCGGAAGCGCCGATGCCTGCGAAGAACATGTCGCGGCCGAAATCGTAGCTGCCCGGCCGCAACGGCGTGAGCGGCGGCAACAGCCGCGCCTTCAACTCGACGAAGCTGCCGACCGCGGGCGACGTCCCCTTCTTCACCGACAGCCGCACGCGTTCGAGCCGCGTCGTCCCGCGCGCGCTGTCCATGGTGACGACGCGCAGCACGAAACGGTCGGTGCGCTCGCGAATGTCGCGGGTCTCGACGAAGCCGGTCAGCGACGCCGAGAACATCGGCCGCGCCAGCACGCCATGTGCGACCCGCGCCGTCTTCCATGTCGCCACTGCAAAGCCTGCCGCTACGGCTGCGATCATGACAACCGCCGGAAACACCTTCTGCCGCCGCAGCAGAACCGCCACGACGCCCAGCGCGACCGCCACGATGGCGGCCACCGGCAGCACCGGCTCATGATCGGCGGCGAAATACAGAGCAATGCCGGTGCCGAACGCAACCGGCACCCAGGGCAGCAGGCGGCCGGCGCCCGCCTCCGCCCGCACCCATTGGCGCAGCGTCTCGACGAGCGGCGGCCAGAAAGCGGGATGCGACGGCGCGAGCCCACCGGCCGGCGCCGCCGCGCGTGGCGGCCAGGTCCCGGCATAGCCCCGCTTTCGGCCTGACGTGTCGCCCTGCTCGGCCACGCTTTGTTACACCTTGCGATACTCGTACAGATCGCAAGACTACCGGACGGTGCATTCGGGCGGCTAGCGGAACGGATGCAGAAACTTGAGTGAACCGGACGGCGACACACGCGGACCGCTCCGCCCGATTTGCGCGGAAGGACAATTCAGGCGTGGGAAAACCACCGTTAGGTCAGCCCGGCTGTATTTTCCGACTCGGCAGAGCGTGCACGTCCTTTCACATCCAAGTCGGTTGCGGAGAACGATGTGAGCCAGTTTTCTTGCACGCTTTTGCTCGTGACGAGCCTGATGCTCACGGCATGCTACGGCGTAGCGGCCTGGCGCACCTCCGGCGACGCATCGGAAGTTGCCAGCGCCCCCCTGCCGCCGTTGATCGACCAGCGGTAGATCTGGCTCAAGCACAAGAAACCGGAAGGAAAGCAACGCGGCTAGGCTACAATCATCTGGTACGGATCAACCGAATCGAGTGCCAAGATGAAGCTTGCGGCCTGCCTGTCTCTTGTCATCGTGATTTCAGCCGGCGTCGGCGCTGCTTCCGCGGCCGAGCAATGCCGCTTCATCGAGGCGAGAGCCGAACGCGAGGCCTGCTATCAGCGCCAGGAGACCGAGCGGGCCGCGCGGCAAAAAGCCAACGAGACCCGACAGGCCGTGCAGCAAAAGCCGTACGAGCCCATGACGGAGGAAGATGCCCAGCTCGCCAAGTCCATGCGGGGCATTTGCCGGGGTTGCTAGCGAGTTCGCGAAGCGGCGCCGCCTATTGATCAAGCAGCGGCGTCTTCGACGAGACGTGATGGCTGACGATCTTCCATTCGCCGTCCTCGCGAACGATCACCCAGGTGATCTTCACTGTCAGCGGCTCGGCACTGCCATCGACGACAAACGACGCCGTGCCCGCGAAATTGATCAGGTCGGCCGCCGCCTGCCCGGTCCTGACGTCGGTGAACTGAACGGTCTGAGAAGACCACCTCGGCAGCCCGGCAAAATAGGCCGTCACACCGTCATTGCCGCGGTACAGATTCGGATTGGAGCCGAAGAAAAAGGCGTTGCTTGAATAGAGCGAGGCGAGCGCCGCCACATCCATCCTGCTGAAGGCCGCAGCCCATTTTGCCGTGATGCGGGCGACGACGTCATCGGTCGATATCTGCGCGGATGATGCCATCGATCGCCCTCAGCCCTTCCCGCCGACTTCCTTGGCAAACGTATCGCGCAGGCCGATGGTGCGGTTGAACACCGACTTGCCGGGCGCGGAGTTCCGGTCGCGCACGAAATAGCCCTGCCGTTCGAACTGCATCACCTCACCGGAATTATCTGATGCGACCGACGGTTCGACCCGTGCATCAGGCAACACTTCCAGCGATTCCGGATTGAGGTCGGCGGCGAAATTCGCGGCACTCGGGCTCGGATTGGCGAACAACTGATTGTAGACGCGGATCTCCGCCGGCACCGACTGCGCCGCCGAGAGCCAGTGCATCGTCGCCTTGACCTTGCGGCCGTCGGGCGCATTGCCGCCCTTGGTGGCGGGATCGTAAGTGCAGCGCAGCTCGACGACCTCGCCGGCGTCATTCTTGATGACGCCGGTACATTTGACGAAATAGGCGTAGCGCAGCCGGACTTCGTTGCCCGGCGACAGGCGGAAGAACTTCTTCGGCGGGTTCTCCATGAAATCGTCGCGCTCGATATAGAGTTCGCGACCGAACGAAATCTTGCGCGTGCCGGCGGATGGATCGTCGGGATGATTGACGGCCTCGAGCTCCTCGACCTGCCCTTCCGGATAATTCTCGATCACCACCTTGAGCGGCCTCAGACCGCCATGCGGCGCTGCGCCGACTTGTTGAGGTGCTCGCGGATGCAGAATTCCAGCATGCCGACGTCGACCACGCTGTTGGCCTTGGCGACGCCGATGCGCTTGACGAATTCGCGCACCGCCGCCGGCGGCACGCCGCGCCGCTTCAAACCTGCAATGGTCGGCATGCGCGGATCGTCCCAGCCGGACACGTGGCCGTCGCGGACAAGCTGCGTCAGCACGCGCTTCGACAGCAGCGTGTAGGTGAGGTTCAGGCGCGCGAATTCGTACTGGCGCGGCTTCGACGGCACCGGCAGCTTGTCGAGCAGCCATTCGTACAGCGGCCGGTGATCCTCGAATTCCAGCGTGCAGATCGAATGGGTGATGCCCTCGATCGCGTCCGACTGGCCGTGGGCGTAATCATAGCTCGGATAGATCGACCATTTGGTGCCGGTGCGCGGGTGCTCGGCATGCAGGATGCGATAGAGCACGGGATCGCGCAGGTTGATATTGCCGGCGGCCATGTCGATCTTCGCGCGCAGCACACGCGTGCCGTTCTGGAAATTCACCGGCCTTCATGCGGCGAAACAGGTCGAGGTTTTCGTCCACGCTGCGGTCGCGGAACGGCGAATTCTTGCCGGGTTCCGTCAGCGTGCCTCGTTTGACGCGGATTTCTTCCTGCGACTGGTCGTCGACATAGGCGTTGCCGGCCTTGATCAAGCCTTCTGCCCAGTCGTACAGGCGCTCGAAATAGTCCGAGGCGTAATACAGATCGGTTCCCCAGTCATAGCCGAGCCAGTGCACGTCGGCCTGGATGGAATCGATATATTCCTGCTCTTCCTTGGTCGGGTTGGTGTCGTCGAAACGCAGATGGCATTTGCCGCCGAATTCCTGCGCGATGCCGAAATTCAGCGCGATCGACTTGGCATGGCCGATGTGCAGATAACCGTTCGGCTCAGGCGGAAATCGGGTCACGATCCGGCTGTGCTTCCTGGAGTCGAGATCGGCCTGGACGATGTCGCGGATGAAATCGCGCCCCGCCTCTGCCGCTACCGGTTCTGTGGTCATTCCTGGTTCCTGTTAGGGATTAGCGAACCTTCTGCCAAATTCGTCCCCCTGAGCCAAGCCTACTTTGCCGATGGGGAGGCTTTAGTTATGCAGCGTTCCTGCTATACACCACGGCCGTTCACGCATAGGCCCCGCCCCGGTAATGACCGATTCCGTCGTCACACGCTTCGCCCCCTCTCCCACCGGCTTCCTCCACATCGGGGGAGCCCGCACCGCGCTGTTCAATTGGCTCTATGCCAGGAAGCTCGGCGGCAAGATGCTGCTGCGGATCGAGGATACCGATCGCGAGCGCTCGACCGAGCCGGCGATCGCCGCCATCCTGGACGGGTTGAAGTGGCTGGAGCTCGATTGGGACGGCGACGTCATCTACCAGTTCAGCCGCGCCGCCCGCCATCGCGAGGTCGCCGAGCAACTGCTCGCCGAGCGGCAAGGCCTACCGTTGCTACGCCACGCCGGAGGAACTGACTGCGATGCGCGAGAAGGCGCGCGCCGAGGGCCGTACCCGCCTCTATGATGGGCTGTGGCGCGACCGTGACCCGGCCGAGGCACCCGCCGGCATGAAGCCGACGATCCGCCTGAAAGCGCCGCAGACCGGCGAGACCGTGATCGAGGACCAGGTGCAGGGCCGCGTGGTCTGGCAGAACGAGAACCTCGACGATCTCGTGCTGCTGCGTGGCGACGGCAATCCGACCTATATGCTCGCCGTCGTGGTCGACGACCACGACATGGGCGTCACGCATGTCATCCGCGGCGACGATCATCTGATCAACGCGGCGCGCCAGAAGCAGATTTACGATGCGCTCGGACTGGGACATCCCGAACATGTCCCATATCCCCCTGATCCACGGGCCGGACGGCGCGAAGCTGTCGAAACGCCACGGCGCGCTGGGGGTCGAAGCCTACCGCGCCATGGGCTATCTGCCGGCAGCGCTGCGCAATTACCTGGTGCGGCTCGGCTGGAGCCATGGCGACCAGGAAATCTTCTCGACGCAGGAAATGATCGACGCGTTCGACCTGCCGGGAATCGGCCGCTCCGCGGCGCGGTTCGATTTCGCCAAGCTGGAAAACCTCAACGGGCACTACATCCGCCATGCCGACGATGGCGCGCTCGTGACCATGTTCGAGCAGGTGCTCAACTACGTCCCCGAAGGCCCGGCGCTGAAGGCCAAGCTGAACGACACCACGCGCGCGCAGTTCCTGCGGGCGATGCCGAGCCTGAAGGAGCGCGCCAAGACCCTGATCGAGCTGATCGCCGGTTCGTACTTCATCTTCGCCGACCGCCCGCTCGAGATCGAGCCGAAGGCCGCCGCGCTGCTGACGCCGGAAACCCGCACCCTGATCGGCCAGCTTCGCACCGCGCTGGAAGCCGTCACCGACTGGCGCGCCGAGACCACCGAGGCCGCGATGCGAAGTTTCGCAGAGCAAAACAACCTGAAACTCGGAACCGTCGCCCAGCCGCTCCGGGTGGCGCTGACGGGGCGCACGACTTCGCCGGGCATTTTCGACGTTCTGGCGGTGCTGGGGCGGGAGGAATGCCTTGCCCGGCTGGGCGACCAGGCGGCCGGCTAAAGTTACAGTTGTGGCGCCATCATGTCTTGACGCGTTTTTGTTGCGCGGCCGGATCAAACCCAAGAGCATGCGTCGCTCGAAAACGCAGCAGAGCCCCTACCTTGTGCTGTTTCCGGCCGTCTTGCAGTGCACAGGGCAATAAGCTACCCATTTGGCGCCGCCTTCTAGAACATCCGGCCTCCCTTGCTTCTGCCCTGAAACTGGCACCGGGGTCAGGCGGGGTTTTCGTAACGATTTCATCGGGGACTTCACGATGGACGCAAAATCCAGCAACAAGACTGCAACGCTCACCGTAGGCAACAACACCTACGATTTCCCGATCCTCAGCGGCACGGTGGGACCCGATGTCATCGACATCGCCAAGCTCTACGCCCAGGCCGGGATGTTCACCTACGACCCCGGCTTCACCTCCACGGGAAGCTGCCAGTCGAAGATCACCTACATCGACGGCGACGCCGGCATTCTCGAATACCGCGGCTACCCGATCGAGCAGCTCGCCGAAAAGGGCGACTTTCTCGAAACCTGCTACCTGCTGCTCTATGGAGAACTCCCGACCCCGGCGCAGAAGAAAGACTTCGACAGCCGCGTGATCCACCACACCATGGTTCACGAGCAGATGGCCCGCTTCTTCCAGGGCTTTCGCCGCGACGCCCATCCGATGGCCATCATGGTCGCCGCCGTCGGCGCGCTGGCTGCGTTCTATCACGACTCCACCGACATCAACGATCCGCGGCAGCGCATGATCGCTTCGATGCGGATGATCGCCAAGGTGCCGACGCTGGCCGCCATGGCCTTCAAATACACCATCGGCCAGCCCTTCATGTACCCGAAGAACTCGCTCTCGTTTGCCGAGAACTTCCTGCACATGTGCTTCGCGGTGCCCTGCGAGGAATACAAGATCAATCCGGTGCTCGCTGACGCGCTCGACAAGATCTTCATCCTGCACGCCGACCACGAGCAGAACGCCTCGACCTCGACGGTGCGTATCGCCGGCTCTTCCGGCGCCAACCCGTTCGCCTGCATCGCCGCCGGCATCGCCTGCCTGTGGGGCCCGGCGCATGGCGGCGCCAATGAAGCCGCGCTCGCAATGCTCGCCGACATCGGCACGGTCGACAAGATTCCGGAATTCATCGCCAAGGTGAAGGACAAGAACTCGGAAGTCCGCCTGATGGGCTTCGGCCACCGCGTCTACAAGAACTACGATCCGCGCGCCAAGATCATGCAGAAGATGTGTCACGCCGTGCTGGCCGAAACCGGCCATGGCGACGACCCGATGCTGAAGGTGGCACTCGAGCTGGAAAAGATCGCGCTCTCGGACCAGTATTTCATCGACCGCAAGCTCTACCCGAACGTCGACTTCTATTCAGGCATCACGCTGAAGGCGATGGGCTTCCCGACCTCGATGTTCACCGTGCTGTTCGCGGTCGCCCGCACCGTCGGCTGGATCAGCCAGTGGAGCGAGATGATCGAGGACCCGCAGCAGAAGATCGGCCGTCCGCGCCAGCTCTACACCGGCGTCGGCCGTCGCGACTACGTCGACATTGCCAAGCGGAAGTAAGCGCCGCGCGCCTGCAACAGTTCAGAAAGCCGGATGCATCGCAGCATCCGGCTTTTTGGTTTTGCAGGGTGGGCTCCGAACCATCCACGTCATTGCTTCGTCGCTTCAATGACGCCCTTCGCGCCTGCTGGTTCACCTGCCTCGCGCTTTCCGCATCGTCTCCAGCACAATATCGGCGGCGCGGACGCTGGGCGGCTGGTTGCCGGTCGCCAGGATCTGGTCGATCCTGCCGAATGCCTCGACCTGCTTTCGCCGCAGTTCGGAATCCGTGAACAGTCCGGCCAGCGCCTGTGCCAGTTTTTCGGGCGTGCAGTCTTCCTGCAAGAACTCCGGAACGACGTTCTCGCCGATCACGAGGTTGGCCAGGATCACCGAGTTCACCCTGATGACCCGCCGCAATATCCAGGCTTCTGCCGCGCCGGTCCGATACGCCGCCACCATCGGCACGCCCGCCAGCGCCAGTTCGAGCGTCACGGTGCCGGACTTGGCGAGCGCTGCGTGAGCGATGCGGAAAGCGGCCCGCTTCTCCTGCTCGCCGATCACGAGCTGGGGCTGCACCGGCCAGCCTTTCAGCGCCTCCATCACCGCCTCCTGCAGATGCGGCATGGTCGGCAGCACCACTTCGAACACGATTCCCTGCTGCTGCAGCCGCCCGAGCGCCTGGCCGAAATCGGCCATATGGTGGCGGATCTCGCTGCGCCGGCTTCCCGGCAATACCAACAGCACCGGCGGCGAGGCTGCCCGTCGCTTCGCTTCTTCCGCGTTCGGCCGCAGCGATGACAATTGCTCGGTCAGGGGATGGCCGACATAGCTGCAGGGCGGACCCCGCAGCCTGCGATAGGCCTCCGGTTCAAAGGGCAGCAGCGCCAGCACGTGGTCGACATAGGACAGCATCGCGCGCGCACGCCCCGGCCGCCACGCCCATACCGAGGGCGACACGTAGTCGACGATCGGAATCTGCGGATCGCGGCGGCGGACGCGCCTGGCGACGCGGTGGGTAAAGTCCGGGCTGTCGATGATCACCAGAATGTCCGGCGCCGATTGCGACACCGCGATCGCCGTCTCCTTGATCAGCCCGAGGATCTTCGGCAATTCCTTGACGACGGCGGCGAGCCCGATGATCGACAGCTCCTCGATCGGAAACAGCGACGACAGACCCTCCCGCGCCATCGCGCGTCCGCCGACGCCCTCGAACCGCACCCCGTCGCCGAGACGCTGACGCAACACCTTCATCAAATTGGCGCCGAGCCGATCGCCGGATTCCTCCGTCGCGATCAGAAATATCCTGCGTTCCGCCGGCATCACGCGGGCAGGCCTTCGATGAACAGGCCGGCCCTGTCGGCGGCTTCGATCATCCCTTGCGTATCCGCAGCGATGGTGTTGCCGGCGATCACCGCCATGCCGGCGAGGCCGGCTCTGGCGACGCCTTCGATGGTTTTGCTGCCCACCGTCGGGAGGTCGAAGCGCAGATCCTGGCTGCTTTTCGGCGCCTTCACCAGCACGCCACGGCCGCTCCTGGCGCGAATGCGCCCGGCCTCGCGCAGCCGCGCCACGCGCGCCAGCAATCCGTCGGTGCCTTCGATGTCCTCCACCGCGACCACATGCCCGTCGATCACCACCACGGCCTGGCCGATGTCGAACGGCCCGAGCGCGCCGAGCACTTCCCGCCCCCTGGCGATGTCGGCGATGGCAGCCTCATCCGGCGTGGCGCGCGCAATATGTCCCTGCGGCATCAGGATATCGGGGGCGACGTCGCGGACGCCGACCATTCGAAATCCGTCGCTCTCGAGGATGCGGCCAATGCCCGACAGCAGATGATTGTCGCCGCCGCGAAACGCCGACACGACGTGGCCGATGGCGCGAATGGTCGCCCAGTCCAGCCTGACCTCCGACAGTGCCGGCCGCTGCAGCGTGCCGATGAAGATCAGGTCACGGCAGCCTTCGCTGCGGAACAGTCGCATGGCGCGGCCGAGCTGGCCGACGGATATCCAGTGATGGCGGAAGCGTTCGACCCTGGCGGGATCGCAGGCGCCGCGTAGCGCGAACAGGATCGGGACCATGCCCCGCGCCACGAGCGAATCCGCAACCGCGAACGGCATGGCGCCACCGCCTGCGATGATGCCGACCGGCGAGGTAATTCCTGAAGCCGCTGACGTCATGGCTGCGGCGATCCCGTCATCAATGCCTGCCGCCGTCGTCGGCCGGCAGGCACAACGAGCGATGCTTGCCGTCGCCGATGAAGCTGAGGATTTCCGCGATCGCGGGATCATCTCCGGAGAGCGGCTGCACGGCCTGCAGCCGCTCGGCGAAAATGCCGGGGCCGTGGAACAGCTTCTGATAGAATGCGCGCACTTTGGCGAGCCGTTCCTTGGTGAACTTGCGACGCTTCATGCCGATGATGTTGAGCCCCTCGAGGCTCGCATACTGACCATTGACGAGGCCGAACGGGATCACGTCGCCGCGCACGCCGCAAACGCCGCCGACCATCACCTGCGGTCCGATCCGCGTGAACTGATGCACGGCCGACAGCCCGCCGATGAAAACGAAATCGCCGATCTCGCAATGGCCGCCGAGCGTCGCCGACGTCGCAAAGATCACGTCATTGCCGACCTGGCAATCATGGCCGACATGGCTGCAATTCATGAAGTAGCCGCGTTCGCCGACGCGGGTGACGCCGCCGCCGGCGACCGTCCCGGCATTCATCGTCGATTGCTCGCGGATGGTGCAGCCCGCGCCGATCTCGAGCCGGGTCAGTTCGCCCTTGTAGCTCAGCGATTGCGGCGGCGTGCCGAGCGACACGAACGGATAGATCGTGCAGCCATCGCCGATCTTGGTCTGCGCGGTGATGTGGACATGCGCGATCAGCGTGCAGTTCGCGCCGATGACGACGTGGCGGCCGATGATGCAATAGGGACCGATCGAGGTCCCCGCGCCGATCACAGCGCCATCTTCAATCCGCGCGGTGGGATCGATCGTAGTCATCGATGGGTCCAGGCTCTTTCGAGTGATTGCGGTGGATTTTCCGTTGGTTAGCCCGGGAGACCAGAGCTGTCCAGTGACGTATGGTTACCCTCTGTTTCGAGTTGGGTTAAGTTCGGCGCATGGTCAAAGCCGCAATCGCCCTGGTGATGCAATTGTTGACCGCGGAAGTCGGCTCGGAGACGGTCGAAGTGCGCGATCGCGGCCTCGTCGATCTCGCCACGTTCGAATGCCGGGACATCCGCCGCAGCAGCCTCATTCAGCGCGTCTGCTACGACGCGGCCCAAGGCTATCTCATTGTCGGTATCAGAAATGTCCACGATCAATATTGCGATCTGCCGCAGCCGACATTCGAGGCCCTGATGGCCGCGCCGTCGATGGGGCAATTCTTCAATCGCAATATCAGGGCGGGCCCGTTCGGCTGCCAATAGCGCGCGCAGTCGGCCGAGAGAAACGGTCACATTCACATTGAAGGAGCTTGCAGCAACGCCGGCGGCGTCAATCGGTCAGCATCGCGCCGACATCGGCTTCCGCGACGACCGCACCGTTCACCTTGGCGTCGCCGTGAAACCACCACATCGCCTTGCGGCGGCCGATCGAACGCATGTGATACTCGATGGTGTCGCCGGGCATCACGGGCTTCCGGAACTTGCACTTGTCGATGGTGAGGAAATAGACCGCGCGCGGCTTTTCCGTACCTTCGACCGACTTGATGCCGATGACGCCGGCGGTCTGCGCCATCGCCTCGATCATCATCACGCCGGGATAGACCGGGCGCTCGGGAAAGTGGCCGAGAAACGGCGGCTCGTTGTAGGTGACGTTCTTGACGCCGATGCCGCTGTAATCGGCCCGGATCTTCATCACCCGGTCGATCAGCAACATTGGATAACGGTGCGGGAGCGTCTTGAGGATCTCGTTGATATCGACGAGTTCAAACCTGACCGGTGACTCCTCCATTACTCCCTTCCTTCGCCTTTCGAATCCGCTGCGCTTCCCTGCGCCAGCCGCTCCACCGCAAGAATTTCCTTGAACCATTGCCTGGTCGGCTTTGCAAAGAAACCACCCCAGCGGCCGTTGGGCGGAATGTCGTCCTTGACCCCGCTCATCGCCGTCACCTGGGCCCCGTCGCCGATCTTGAGATGGTTGTTGATACCTACCTTGGCGCCCAGCGCCACGTTGTCGCCCATCGTCAGGCTGCCAGCGAGCCCGATCTGGGCCGCGAGCAGGCAGTGCCTGCCGATGGTCACATTGTGGCCGATCTGGACCTGGTTGTCGATTTTGGTGCCCTCGCCGATCACGGTATCGCGGAGGCTGCCGCGGTCGATGCAGGTGCCTGCGCCGATCTCGACATCGTTCTGGATCAGGACGCGGCCCGTCTGCGGCACCTTCAGATGGCCTTCCGGGCCAAAGAAGATGAAGCCATAGCCGTCCTGTCCGATGCAGCACCCGGGATGGATCAGGACGTTGTTGCCGATCAGGGAGAACTGGATCGCGGTGCGGGCGCCGACATTGCAGTCCCGTCCGATCTTGACGTCGGCCCCGATCACCGCGCCAGCGCCAATCACCGTTCCGGCGCCGATCTCGACGCGCGGGCCGATCACGGCGAGCGGATCGACGGTCACGCCGTCTTCCAGATGGGCCGATGGGTCGATGATCGCCGACGGCGCGATGCCGTCATTGCCGAGCCAGGATTGCGGACGAAGCGCGTCGGCGTGCCATTCGCGCGCCAGCTTCACGAACGCGCGGAACGGCTGGGCGGCCCTCAGAACCGCAACATGCGCCGGCACCCGGGCTTCGAAACGCGGGTTGACCAGGCAGACCCCAGCCTTGGTGTCCTGAAGCTGATCGGCGTATTTGAGGTTGTCGAAGAACGCCAGATGCATCGGGCCGGCCTCGTCCAGCGAAGCGAGTCCCCGGACCACCTGACCACCCCGCGCGGGGTCCGCCAATACCGCCCCGGTCTGCGCGGCGATCTCGGCCAGCGTCGACGAAGGAGGTTGCTTGAAGAATATCGGCTGCGCCATTCCACCCGTCGCAGTCAGGCCGCGTTCACACCAGAGCGGCGGCCCCGGAACGCCGGGACCGAGCTTACCGCGTCCTGATGGCGTTCCGGATACAAACCGAGGATCGTTTCGCTCGAAACCGCCTTAGAACGAGGTACCGCCACCAAACTTGAATTGCTGTACGCGGTCAAACTGACCCTTGGTAAGCGGAACCGCATAGTCAAAGCGCAGCGGACCGAACGGCGAGGCCCAGATCAAGCCGACACCCACCGAGGTGCGGACCACATTGCCATTGTCGTATACCAGGCCCGTACAGGTTCCAGCGGTAGCCGGAGTAATCGTCGACGGGGCGCAATTCGAGTTGGCCGTGGTGGTGAGTTCGGCCGTCTGAGCCCACGTGGTCGGTCCCTTGTAGTCAAAGAGGCCACCGGCGTCGGCATAGACTGAGCCCTTGAGCCCGACTTCCTTCGGCAGGAACCAGAACGGCATCTGCAATTCGAACGAAGCGCCCCAGTATTTGGTGCCGCCAAGGGCGTCACGCGTACCAAATGGATTCAAATCGCGCGGACCGATGCCGTTCGGCGCAAAGCCGCGAACGAGGTTTGGACCCATCTGGAAGTGGTCGAGCATTCGCAGCTCGCTGCCACCAAACTGGTTGAGCATGCCGCCCTGAAGGTGGATCAAGCCGACGATGTCGGAGACCAGCGGGGTGTAGTACTTCACGTCGACCGCCGACTTGATGTACTTCACGTCGCCGCCGACGCCGGCGAAGTCCTGCTTCCAGTCGACCAGCAAGCCTTCGGTCGGGTTTTTGTTGTTGTCCAGCGTGTTGTAGTTCAGCGAATAACCGAGCGACGAGGTCAGCGTCTTGCCGCTCTGCAGTTCCTTGCGAACCGGCAGCGAAGCTTCGCCATCGCTGTAGCACCACAGGCCCTGGCCGGAGGTATCGGTGGCAGTTTGTCCACCTGACGTGATCGATCCGCCGGCCGGCGCGCCGACCAGATTCGCATACGCCGGCGATGGATTGAATGCGAGCAGCGAGTTCGAGGAATTGTTGTTGCAGTTCGCGAGCGCGTTCGGCAACTGGATTTCCTGCTGATAGATCGAATAGCGCAATTGCAGGGCGAGATCTTCACGCAGCGTGAAGCCGAGCCGCGGGCTGAAGCCCAGCGTCTTGGTGCCGTAGGAAATATAGCTGTTGGCCAGTTGCTGACGCTGGAACAGGTCGAGGCCAAGCGCGACGCGATAGTCCAGCAGATAGGGCTCGACGAACGACAGCGAATAGCCGCGGGCATACTGGCCGTAGGTCACCGACGCCTTCGCGTACAGACCGCGGCCGAGGAAGTTGCGTTCCGAAATGCTGACCTCGGCGAGTGCGCCGTCCGTGGTCGAGTAACCGCCCGACACCGAGAAGTCGCCGGTCGATTTCTCTTCGAGATCGACGATCAGGATGACGCGATCGGTCGACGAACCGGGCTCGGTCACGATCTTCACGCTCTTGAAGAAGTCGAGGTTCTTCAGGCGGCGCTCGGCACGATCAACCAGCGCGCGGTTGTAGGCATCGCCTTCGGACAGGTCGAACTCGCGACGGATCACGTAGTCGCGGGTGCGGGTGTTGCCGCGCACGTTGATGCGCTCGATATAGGTCCGCGGACCTTCATCGATGGAGAACACGATCGAGACGGTGTGCTGCTCGAAGTTGCGGTCGCCGCGCGGACGAACCACCGCGAAGGCATAGCCGCGCCGCGAGGCCTCGATCTGCATTTCCTCGACCGACTTCTCGAGCGCCTCGGCATTGTAGAGCGAGCCGACGTTGACGCGCGAGAAGCTACGCATCGATTTGGCGGTCAAGCGTGCTGATGGTCGTCTGGAAGTCGACGGATGCGACGCGGTACTGCTGGCCCTCCTCGATCTTGAAGGTGACCAGGAAGCCCTTCCTGTCAGGATCGTACTCGGTCAGCGCGGCCACCACCTGCACGTCGGCGAAGCCGTTCTTGAGATAGAAGCGACGAATCAGGTCGCGATCGGCCTCGACCCGGTCCGGATCGTAGACGTCGTTGCCGCCGAGGAAGCTCAGCAGGTTGGATTCGCGGGTCTTGATGACGTCCTTGAGGCGATAGGACGAGTAGACGACGTTGCCGACGAACTCGATCGACTTGACGCCGGTCTTGCCGCCCTCGCTGATCGTGAAGATCAGATCGACGCGGTTGTTCGGCTGCTCGATAATTTCAGGAGTGACGCGAATGTCATAGCGGCCCGACCGCCGATAGATTTCGGCGATACGCTGGGCGTCGGACTGGACCATGGGACGCGACAGCGTCCCGCGCGGCTTGGACTGGATTTCAGCCGAAAGCTGCTCGTCCTTGACCTTCTTGTTGCCCTCGAAAGCGATGCGGCCGATGACCGGGTTTTCGACCACGACGACGACCAGCCGCCCGCCGGCCTGGTTGATTCGCACGTCCTGGAACAGGCCGGTTTCGATCAGCGCCTTAAGGCCGTCGTCGATCTGGGCCTGCCCGAGGCGGCCACCAGGACCGGGCTTGAAGTAGGAGCGGATGGTCTCGACCTCGACGCGCCGGTTCCCCTCCACCGCAATCGAGGCAGCCGTCTGCGCCGCAGCCGGCGCAGAGACCACCACACCCCCCACAGGCGCGGTGACCATGATCAGGGCGGCGAAGATGCTGCCCCGGAGTCGCATTCCAAACATCATGCGCAACGCGCCCTTGTCATTCTTATGCCGGCCCGTACCCCCACGAACCGGCAGAATCCCACTGTTGCACTGCTTGTAGCCAATTTGCCCGGTGCGGCAAACCAGACATCGAGGTACGATTCCAATTTCATTCCAAGACGTTGCCAATGGGCAACGTCACAAAAAAGCCGCTTCACGATGCCGCCAGGTGCAGGATGTCGTTGTAAGTCGCAAACACCATCAACATAAGCACCAATCCCAGCCCGATTCGGAACCCCACTTCCTGGGCGCGCTCCGACAGCGGTCGTCCCCGGACCGCCTCCACCGCATAGAACAAAAGGTGACCGCCATCGAGCAGCGGCACCGGAAACAGGTTCAAGCAGGCCGATGGAGATCGACAGCACCGCGGCCAGGTGAATCAGCGCGACCACGCCGATGGTGGCGACCTGCCCCGAGATCTGGGCGATCCGCAGCGGCCCCCCGACCTGGTCGGCCGCCTCGCGTCCGGTAAAGACGCCGCCGATATAGGACAGCGTGCGCTCGACCACGAACCAGGTTTCCTTGACGCCGAGCCAGGCCGCGGTCGCAGGATCGACCCGTTCGGTCACGACGTCGCCCGGCGAGGTTGCGCGGGTAATGCCCAGCACGCCCAGCCGGTGCACGTTTCCGAAGCTGTCCTTTACTTCGCGAAATTCGGGAGTGCCCTTCAATTGCAGCGTGGAATCGCCGCGCTTGACGGAGAAGTTCAGGGTTTCGCCGGCCCGGACGCCGACGATGCGCTGCATGTCGGAGAAGCTGCCGATGGTCTTGCCGTCGATTGCAGTGACGACGTCGCCAACCTGCGAAGCCCGCCTTCGCCGCGGCGCTGTTGGCTTCGATCTTGTCGACCCGCGCCGTGGTGCTCGGCTTGCCGAAGAAAGTGAACAGGCAGGTGAAGATGACGATCGCGAGAATGAAATTCGCGATCGGCCCGGCTGCGACGATCGCCGCGCGGGGGCCGACCTTCTTGTGATGGAAGCTGCCTGCCCGCTCCTCCGCCGTCATGCGATCAAGCGTTTCGGCCGAGGCCGGCGTGCGAGGCCTCCGACTCGTCGCCGAAGAACTTCACATAGCCGCCGAGCGGGATCGCGGAGATCTTCCAGCGGGTGCCGTGGCGATCGTTGAAACCGGCGAGTTCCGGTCCAAAGCCCAGCGAGAAGGTCAGGACCTTCACGCCCGCCCAGCGGGCGACCAGGAAATGGCCGAGTTCGTGGAAGAACACGACGATGGTCAGGACAAACAGGAAGGGAATGATGTAGCCGATGAGCCCATGGCCCAACGTATTGAAACTATGTAGAAAAAACTCTGACATCAGATTTCCCTCGGCGAGAGCCACAGGCTCCGCCCCCTGCCCCTCACTAGGATGCCTTTAAGGCAATTTGAGGCAATAGGGCGGCGGCCCTATTTCGTGCGTTATGGTCAACGTGGATGGCGTCGTCGGCCGAGGTCAGGGGCGCCAGGTTCCCGCTGCGGACCCAGTCGTTGATCGTCGCCTCCACGAGGCGGGCGATCGCCCCGAATCGGATCTTTCCGGCGATGAACGCGGCCACCGCCACCTCGTTGGCGGCGTTGAAGACCGTGGTCGCGCCCCGGCCGGTGCGCAGGGCGTCGTAGGCCAGCCGCAGCCCCGGGAATCGCTCGAAATCCGGCGCCTCGAAGGTGAGCTGCCCGATCTTGGCGAGATCCAGCCGGGCCGACGGGCCGACGATCCGATCGGGCCATCCGAGGCAATGGGCGATCGGAATCCGCATGTCGGGAGCGCCAAGCTGGGCGACCACCGAGCGGTCGGAGAATTCCACCATGCCGTGAACGATCGACTGCGGATGCACCAGCACGTCGATCTCGTCCGGCGTCAGCGCAAACAGATAGGACGCCTCGATGACTTCGAGCCCCTTGTTCATCATCGACGCCGAATCGATGGTGATCTTCTGGCCCATGCTCCAGTTCGGATGTTTCAACGCCTGCGCCAGCGTCGCCTGCTCGATATCGGCGGCGGCCCAGGTGCGGAACGGACCGCCGGACGCGGTGATGATCACGCGCACCAGTTCCTCGCGGTTGCCGGACGAGAGCGCCTGAAACAGCGCATTGTGCTCGGAATCCGCCGGCAGGATGCAGGCGCCCGCCTTCGCGGCCCGCTGCATGAAGAAATCGCCGGCGCAGACCAGGCACTCCTTGTTGGCCAGCGCCACGATGGCGCCCCGGTCGACCGCCGCCAGCGCGGGCTTCAGGCCGGCCGCGCCGCTTACCGCGGCCATGACCCAATCGGCCGGCCGCGCCGCGGCCTCGATGACAGCGCTTTCGCCGGCGCCGCATTCGATGCCGGTGCCCGCCAGGGCCTGCTTGAGTTCGCCGAGGCGTGCGGGATCGGCAATCGCCGCGAAGCGCGCGCCGAATTCCTTGGCAAGCTTCGCCAGCCCCTCGACATTGGAATTCGCAGTCAGCGCCTCGACCTGGTAGCGGTCGCGCGCGCCGCGCAGCAAATCCATCGTGCTGTCGCCGATCGAGCCGGTCGCGCCCAGCACCGTGACCGTGCGCGCGGCCGAGACGGCAGCCTTGTTGTTACGCAATGGAACTGCGCTCATCGTTTCACCAAACCATAAGACCGCGGCCGACGCCATCGGCGCCACCCCGCAGAAAGCCGAAAAGTGCCGCCACGACGACGGCTGCGACAAATCCATCCAGACGATCCATCAGCCCGCCATGGCCGGGAATGATGTGGCTGGAATCCTTGACGCCGAAGCGCCGCTTCACGGCGGATTCGAAGAGATCGCCAAGCTGCGACACGATCGAGAGAACAGCCCCCAGCATCAGTAGCGGCCCGGTCCTGCCCAGTTCAAATGCGGCAAATCCGAAAGCCACGGCGAGACTGGCCGGCAAGCGCACCGGCTGCGCCCGCCCAGGTCTTCTTCGGGCTCACCCGCGGCCACAGCTTCGGCCCGCCGATGCTGCGGCCTGCGAAATAGCCGCCGCTGTCGGTCACCCAGACGATCAGCAGCACGAACATCAGCGCCGCAAAACCTTTCACCGGATCGACGCGAACCAGCACCGAGCCGATTTCGGCCGCCGCGGCATAGAGGAAACCCGCAGCCGCCCAGCCCCGCCGCTCCGGCGCGAGCGCTGCGACCGCAGCAAGGCCGACCACGAGTACCAACAGCGCGACATCGACACGACCGAAGGCGAAACATAGTCCGGCGACTCCCAGTGCAGCAACGCCAGGCGCGGCGACACGCATCGTCCCCGAAAGGCCGACCACCGCCAGCCACTCCACGAACAGGCCAATGGCGGCCAACGTCACCAGCGCCGTCCACAACCAGCCGCCCGCATAAGCGATCCCGACCGCAAGCGGCACCAGCACCGCAGCCGCGACGACACGCATCAAAAGATTGCGCGAGCCGGATTCCCGGCTGCGCGAATCGGGCTCACTCGCTGCCGCCGGCGCGGCCTCGCCCTCTGTCACGATCCGGTTTTCGCGGCCAGACCGCCGAAACGGCGTTCCCGCCTGGCGTATTCGGCAATCGCGCTTTCGAGAGCAGCCTTGTCGAAATCCGGCCAGTGAATCGGCACGAACACCAGTTCGCTGTAAGCCGCCTGCCACATCAGGAAGTTCGACAGCCGCTGCTCGCCGCTGGTCCGGATGATGAGGTCGGGATCGGGAATGTCTGGCGCATTGAGATACTGACCGAGGGTATCGGCGTCGATCGACGCCGGATCCCGCTTGCCTTCGGCGACTTCGCGCGCGAGCCGTTGCGCCGCGCCTGCGATCTCCTGCCGCGATCCGTAGTTGAACGCGACCACGAGATTGAGCTTGGTGTTGGACCTGGTCAGTTCCTCGGCTTCGTTGAGCAGCGTGCAGATATCCGGCTCCAGCCCCTCGCGCTCGCCGATCACGCGCACGCGCACGCCATCGGCATGCAGCGTCGCCAGATCGTTGCGGATGAAGCGGCGGAGCAGTCCGAACAGGTCGCCGATTTCGGTTGCGGGTCGCGACCAGTTCTCGGAGCTGAATGAAAAGATCGTGAGATAGAGCACGCCGAGTTCATGCGCGGCACGAACGACACGGCGCAGCGCCTCGACGCCGCGGCGGTGGCCTTCGGCCCGCGGCAAGCCGCGCGCTGCCGCCCAGCGCCCGTTTCCGTCCATGATGATCGCCACATGCAAGGGTACCGTGCGATCCGGTCCTTCGGTTGCTGGGGCGGCGGCGTTCGGCGTCATCTGAATTCCAGGGCCAGTCTCAACTCTCGGTCGTAGCCGTCAAACGGTGAGGATTTCCTTTTCCTTCGCCACCAGCAACTGATCGATCTCGGCGATCGTCCCATCAGTCGCCTTCTGCACCTCGTTGGCAAGGCGCTCCTGGTCGTCTTCGGAAATCTCGTGATTCTTCTCGAGCTTCTTGACGATATCCAGTCCGTCGCGACGGACATGGCGAACCGCAACCTTCGCGGCTTCGGCGTATTTATGCGCGACCTTCACCAGCTCCTTGCGGCGCTCCTCGTTGAGTTCGGGAATCCGAAGGCGCAGCACCTGCCCTTCGGTCGCCGGCGACAGGCCGAGGTTGGAATCGACGATCGCCTTCTCCACGGCCTTGACCATGGACTTGTCCCACACCTGCACCGAAAGCAGCCGCGGCTCGGGCACGCTGACGGTCGCGAGCTGGTTGAGCGGCATATGCGAGCCATAGGCCTCGACCTGCACGGGTTCCAGCATGGACGCCGACGCGCGGCCGGTCCGCAAGCCGCCCAGTTCGTGCTTGAGCGACTGGGTAGCGCCCTGCATGCGGCGCTTCAATTCGTTGATGTCAAAACCAGGCGTGGGCATAACCTCTCCCCTCCTCACAAAACCGGCCGCCGGCCAAACAGCGGCCCGCGGTTCGAAGCACCGGCGGGATCAGCCGGCGACCACCGTGCCGTGGCCCGCGCCGCGCAGGATCGCGCCGATCGATCCCGGTTCGGCGATCGAGAATACGATGATAGGCAGCGACGTCTCGCGGGCAAGCGCGAATGCGGTTGCGTCCATCACCTTGTAGCCGCCGGCAATCGCCTGCGAATGCGTCAAACGGTCGAAACGCTTGGCAGACGGGTCTTTTTTCGGATCGGCGCTGTAAACGCCGTCGACATTCGTCGCCTTCAGCACCGCCTGCGCGCCGATTTCGGCCGCGCGCAGCACCGCCGTGGTGTCGGTGGTGAAGAAGGGATTGCCGGTTCCACCGCCGAGCAGGACGATTCGCCCCTCGGCGAGATATTTGTGCGCTGCACTGCGGGTGAAAAGTTCGGATATTTCGGGCATCACGAAGGCCGACAAGGTCCGCGCCGGCGTGCCCTTGCGTTCGATGGCGGCTTCCAGCGCCAGGCAGTTCATCATGGTGGCAAGCATGCCCATGGTGTCGCCGGTCGGACGCGAAACGCCGCGCGACGACACTTCCACGCCGCGAACGATATTGCCGCCGCCGATGACGACGGCGACCTCGATGCCGAGCTTCTGGGCGCTGATCAGGTCGTCGGCGATGCGGTCAATGGTCGGCTGGTCGATACCGAAACTTTGGCTGCCGGCGAGATACTCGCCCGAGAGCTTGATCACGACGCGACGATAGACCGGCTCAGCCATTGCTTATCGCTTCCTTGTCCCGCGCAGGTGACTTCCGGCGCCGTGGCACCGGAAGGGAGGAGCTTGGCCGCGGTTATTTCTTGCCGCTGGCTGCCGCGACTTCGGCTGCGAAATCGGATTCCTGCTTTTCGATTCCCTCGCCGAGAGCATAGCGCACAAACCCGGTAATCTTCACCGGTGCACCGATCTTGCCTTCGGCTTCCTTCACCGCCTGCGCGACCGACTTGCCCTTTTCGTCATGGATGAAGGCCTGCTCCAGCAGGCAGACTTCCTTGTAGTAGGTCTTCAAACCGGACTCGACGATCTTCTCGATCACGTTCTCCGGCTTGCCCTGCTGGCGGTACTTGTCGGCCAGCACGTCCTTTTCGCGCTTCACGGTTTCCGGGTCGAGGCCAGCCGGATCCAGCGCCTGCGGATTGGTCGCGGCCACGTGCATGGCAAGCTGGCGGCCGAGATGCGCGAGCTCATCGGTCTTGCCCGACGATTCGAGCGCCACCAGCACGCCCATCTTGCCGGCGCCGTCGATCACGGCGCCATGGACGTAGCTCGACACCACGCCCTGGCTGACTTCGAGCGCAGCCGCACGCCGCAGCGTCATGTTCTCGCCGATGGTCGCGATCGCGTCAGAGATCGCGGTCTCGAGCGTAACGTCGCCGACTTTCGCGGCCTTGATCGCCTCGACGTCAGCGCCGACCTTGAGCGCAACCTGCGCGACCATCTTGACGAGGCCCTGGAACTGCTCGTTGCGCGCAACGAAATCGGTCTCCGAGTTGACTTCGACCACGACGCCCTTGGTACCCGACGTCACCGCGCCGATCAGGCCTTCCGCGGCGACGCGGCCGGCCTTCTTCGCAGCCTTCGACAGGCCCTTCTTGCGCAGCCAGTCCTGGGCGGACTGCATGTCGCCTGAGGTTTCGGTCAGGGCTGCCTTGCAGTCCATCATGCCTGCGCCGGTCGACTCGCGCAGTTCCTTGACCATCGCCGCTGAGATCGTTGCCATCGTCGAATATCCTTCTTGCCTGTTGGCCGCGAGCACGGCGCGCGCTCTGCGCCATGCCGCCATCAGCTACAGGGAATGCCGAAATCTGGGGAAGAAGCGGTGGCCGGCGAGCCGGCCACACGACGTTACGATTATTTATTCCGCTTCCGCGGTCATCGCCTTGGCCTGGGCGACCCAGCCGTCGGCGCGGCTCGGAAGTCCGACCTCTTCACCGATCTTGTGCGCGGTGTCGTGATCGAGTTCGGCAAGCTGCCAGTAGTGGAAGATGCCGAGGTCGTTGAACTTCTTCTCGATCGCGCCCGACACGCCGGTGAGCTTCTTGAGGTTGTCGGCGGTGCCGCGCGGGCCGGCCAGACCCTGGAAGCCGGTCGGCTGGGCCGCGGCCGGGATTTCCTCGCGGACCGGCTGAGCCGAAGCGCCGATGTCGATGCCGGAATCGCCCTGGGCGCGCGAAATGCCGTCGATGGCGGCACGGGCGATCAGGTCGCAATACAGCGAAATGGCGCGGCCGGCGTCGTCATTGCCCGGCACCACGTAGGTGATGCCCTTCGGGTCGGAATTGGTATCGACGATCGCGGCAACGGGAATATTGAGCCGCTGCGCTTCCTGGATCGCGATGTCTTCCTTGTTGGTGTCGATCACGAAGATCATGTCGGGAAGCCCGCCCATGTCCTTGATGCCGCCGAGCGAACGGTCGAGCTTGTCGCGCTCGCGCTGCAGCGTCAGCCGCTCCTTCTTGGTGTAGGAACTGGCTTCGCCCGACGACAGCACGTCATCGAGATGACGCAGCCGCTTGATCGAGCCCGAGATCGTCTTCCAGTTGGTCAGCGTGCCGCCGAGCCAGCGCGAATTGACGAAATACTGCGCCGAGCGCTTGGCCGCTTCGGCGACACCATCCTGCGCCTGGCGCTTGGTGCCGACGAACAGGATGCGGCCGCCCTTGGCGACGGTGTCGGACACCGCCTTCAAGGCGTTGTGCAGCAACGGCACGGTCTGGGCGAGGTCGATGATGTGGATGTTGTTGCGGGCGCCGAAGATGTAATCGGCCATCTTCGGATTCCAGCGGTGAGACTGGTGGCCAAAATGCACGCCAGCTTCAAGCAACTGACGCATAGAAAAATCGGGTAGCGACATCGTGATGATTCTCCGGTTGGTTCCTCCGGAAACGTGTGAGCAATCGTGCCTTGCGGCCCGGCTGCCACCGGACGGCCTTTGAGAGCCATGTTTCCGTGTGAGATGGCGCGCTATATAGCCGGATTCCAGCCAGAAGCAAGGAAATACGGCCGGATTCTCAGATAACCAGCGGCGCGACGCGTCCCAGGCGCCCGATCGTGCCGCCGCGCGCAGCCAAGACGTGGAAAGAGCGAAAACAACCCCATGCAAAGTAGAAAGCTTCCTCTTGGAGGTTTTATAATACCTCCAACGGTACGGCCGCTGACAAAGTCAGATGCACTGGGGTTACCAGTCTACCGCGCAGGTCAGGCAGCGCCGGCGCCTCAGCTCACCATGCGCTGGCGGTCTTCCCAGAACGGCTTGCGCAACTCGCGCTTCAGGATCTTGCCCGCGCCCGACAGCGGCAGCGGGGTCTGCGTGACCTCGACGCTGCGCGGGCACTTGTAGCCCGCGATCAGCGTCTTGCAGAAATCCATCAACTCGTCGGGGGTTGCGGTAGCACCCGGCTTTGCAACAACAATGGCGTGCACCTGCTCGCCCCAGCGCTCGCTCGGGATACCGATCACCGCGCATTGCGCCACCGCCGGATGCTGCGCCAGCGCGTTCTCGACCTCGGCCGAATAGACGTTCTCGCCGCCGGAGATGATCATGTCCTTGACGCGATCGACCACGTAGACGAAGCCATCCTCATCCATGTAGCCGCCATCGCCAGTATGCATCCAGCCATCGATGACGGCCTTGGCGGTTTCTTCCGGCCGCTCCCAATAGCCCATCATCACATTGTCACCGCGCACCGCGATCTCGCCGACGGTGCCTGACGGCACGGTCTTGTCGTCGGCATCGACGATCTTGACCTCGCAGCCGAGCGTGGCGCGGCCGGCGCCGCGATGCCGGCCCTTGGCGCGACCGTCCCCGATATGCTCCTTCCAGTGCAGCAACGTCGCGATCGGCGACAGTTCGGTCATGCCGTAGGCTTGCGTGAACTGCACCCTGGGCAAGGCCTTCATGGCGCGGCTGAGCACCGCATCGCTGATGACGGATGCGCCGTAGGCGATGCCCGTCAGCGACGACAGGTCGTAGTCGGCGAGCTTCGGATGGTCGACGAACATCTGGATCATGGTCGGCACCAGCAGCACGTCGGTCACGCGGTCGCGCTGGATCGCTGATGCGACGCCGTCGGGCGTAAAGCCCTGGATGACGACGTTGGAACCGCCGCTCAGCAGCACCGAATACATCGCCGCGCCATTGGCGAGATGGAACATCGGCGCGGCATGCAGGTAGACCGTGCTGCTCGGCCAGAGGCCCTCGCCGAGTGCGTTGAGTGCATTGACCATCAGGTTGCCGTGGCTGAGCATCACGCCCTTGGAACGCCCTGTTGTCCCGCCGGTATAGAAGATGCCGGCCAGATCGCCGCTCTGACGCATCGCATCCGGCATCGGCGCGCTGCGCTCGATCAGCTTTTCGTAGCTGTCCATTCCGGCGGGTGTCTCGCCATCATCGGCATAAATCAGCTTGAGCCCTGGAATCGCATTGGCAAGCGCGGCGCCGACGGCTGCGAACGCCTTGTCGACGAACAGGATGCCGGCGCGGCAATCGCGCATCGCGTCCTCGTTCTCCAGCGGGCTCCAGCGGATGTTGAGCGGCACGATCACCGTTCCGGACCAGCCGGCCGCCAGATAGAGTTCGAGATAGCGGTCGGAATTGAGCGACAGGATCGCGACACGGTCGCCGGCCTGGGCGCCGAGGGCGCGGATGCCGGCGGCAAGCCGCGCCACGCGGTCGCCGACCTCGCGCCAGTTTTTGCGCCGATCGCCGCAGACGATGGCAAGGCCGTTCGGATTGGTCTGCAGCGCGCGTCGCAGTCCATGCGTGACGTTCATCGTGATACTCCCCGTGACTTGCGTTTCCTGACCGGCGGTTTGTCCGCCTTTTTCCGTATCCGTTTGCTCGCGAGCCCCTCCGTGAGGCGGATCGCAAATTCAGCGGCGATGACGTCGGCTTCGAGCGCCCCGCCCGGCTGGTACCAATGGCCGATCCAGTTCAGCGATCCCGCGATCGCAAAGGCCGAAAGCTTGATGTCGCAGGACCGGATCGAGCCGTCCTTGATCCCCTGCCCGATATAATCGCGAAAGGCCTGGTCGATCTTCTTCTTGGCCAGCCGGACGATTCTGCGGTTGTGCTCGGTGAGGTCGCGAACGTCGAACCGCACCAGGCTCTTGCCGTAGTCGGTGGTCATCGTCTCGGCATAGCTGACGATCAGCTTGCGCAGCTTTTCCAGTCCGGTGCCGCCGGTGGCGGCGATCTCATCGATACGCTCGTCGACCCGCTCGGCGCCGATCGCCCAGCATTCGTAGAGGATTTCATCCTTGCTGCGGAAATAATTGTAGAGCGCGGGCTTGGTGATGTTCAGCCGCTCGGCCACGTGGTTGAGCGTGGTGCCGTGATAGCCCTGCTCGAGGAACAGCGCCACGGCGGTGCGCAGCACGGCCTCGCGCTTCTCGTCGCGGGCGCGGCGGCGGCTTTCGAACGGCATCCAGGGCGACTGCCCGGTCGTGGAAGAGGCTGATCCGTCCATCCCTGAATTGATCCCGGCGCGATTGACTTGGCGACGAAGCTGTCCGTATATTACCCACGGGTAACAAAAAGTCCAACGGGTAATTCAGGGAGCGCTCCATGACCTCTCGCGTTTATGTTGCCGGCGTCGGCATGATCCCTTTCGTCAAGCCGGGGGCCAACGCGCCCTATCAGGTGATGGGCGCGGAAGCGACCAGGCTCGCGCTCGCCGATGCCGGCCTCGGCTACGACACGATCCAGCAGGCCTATGTCGGCTATGTCTATGGCGACTCCACCTGCGGCCAGCGCGCGCTCTACCAGGTCGGCATGAGCGGAATTCCCATCATCAACGTCAACAACAACTGCTCGACCGGCTCGACGGCGTTGTTCATGGCCCGCCAGGCGATCGAATCCGGTGCGCTCGATTGCGTGCTGGCGCTCGGCTTCGAGCAGATGAAGCCCGGCGCGCTGGGCGCGGTGTTCACCGACCGGCCGAGCGCATTCGACGAGTTCGACGCGGCGGCCGACAAGCTGGTCGATGCTCCCGGCGTGCCGCTCGCGCTGCGCTATTTCGGCGGCGCCGGCCTCAGCCACATGAAGAAATACGGTACGCCGCTGACCTCGTTCGCCAAGGTCCGGGCCAAGGCGAGCCGGCACGCCAAAAACAATCCGCTGGCGCTGTTCCGCAAGGAAGTCAGCGCCGATGACGTCATGAACGATCAGGTGATCTGGCCGGGCGTGATGACGCGGCTGATGGCCTGTCCGCCAACCTGCGGGGGCGCTGCCGCGGTGCTGGTCTCGGAGAATTTCGCGAACCGGCACGGCCTGCGCAAGGACGTGCGGATCGCCGCCCAGGCGATGACGACCGATACCCCGTCCACCTTCAAGGCGGACGACATGATGCAGGTGGTCGGCTTCGACATGGCGCGGGCTGCCGCCAGCAAGGTTTACGAGGCCGCCGGCGTCGGCCCTGAAGACCTCGACGTCGTCGAACTGCACGATTGCTTCGCGCAGAACGAGTTGATCACCTACGAAGCTTTGGGACTATGTCCCGAGGGCGGTGCGGCGCGCTTCATCGACGACGGCGACAATACCTATGGCGGCCGGATCGTGACCAATCCCTCCGGCGGCCTGCTGTCGAAGGGCCACCCGCTCGGCGCGACCGGCCTGGCGCAATGCTACGAACTGACGCGGCAACTGCGCGGAACCGCCGATGCCACCCAGGTCGACGGCGCGCGGCTCGGACTGCAGCACAATCTCGGCCTCGGCGGCGCGTGCGTGGTCACGCTCTACGAACGCGCCTGAGGAAGCGACATGGTCGATCGATCCGCCGTCGGGCGCAGCTTCACGCCGGTCACCGCCCGTGTCGAACCCGGGCGCCTGCGCTATTTCCTCAACACGATCGGCGAGCGCAACGCCGTCTACCGTGACGATGCCGCCGCGCGCACGGCGGGCTATCCGGCCGCGCCGATACCGCCGACCTATCTGTTCTGCCTCGAACTGATGGATGCCGAGCGTCCGTTCGAATTCCTGACCGAACTGGGGATCGATCTCGCCCGCGTCCTGCACGGCGAGCAGCGCTTCACCTATCGCGCGCCCGTCGGTAGTCGGCGACACTCTCACCTTCAAATCGCGCGTCAGCGACGTCACCGACAAGAAGGGCGGCGCGATGACGATGGTGGTCGTTGAAACCGAGGTCACCAACCAGCATGGAGCGCGCGTCGCCGACACCGCGCGCACCATCGTCGTGCGGAACTAGCGATGAGCGAAACAGCCAGCAAGCCAGCCACGATCGGCGAGCGCATCGTTCACAAGAGCTTCCCGCCGATCACCCGTCATACCCTGGCGCTGTATTGCGGCGCGTCGGGGGACCACAACCCGATCCATGTCGACATCGATTTCGCGAAGAACGCGGGTTTTCCCGACGTCTTTTCGCACGGCATGCTGGTCATGGCCTATCTCGGCCAGGCGCTGACCGATGAGATCGAGCCACGACGAATCCGCAGCTTCGCAACGCGCTTTGCGGCGATCACCCAGCTCGGCGCCCACCTGACCTGCGAAGGTCACGTCGTCGAATTGCTCGAACAGGATGGCGGAAAGCCGGGCCCGGCTGGCGCTGACGACCAAGGACGAGAACGGCGAGATCAAGCTCGCCGGCGAAGCCATCATCGCGCTCTGAAGGAAAGCAAATGTCAAAACTAAAAGGCAAGGTCGCCCTCGTCACCGGATCGGGCCGCGGGATCGGCCGCGCCATCGCGCTGAAGCTCGCAAGCGAGGGCGCCAAGCTCGTCGTCAACGATCTCGATGCGGCGCCGGGCGATGCGGTTGCCGCTGAAATCAAGGCATCCGGCGGCGAGGCCATCGCCATCAATGGCAGCGTTTCCGAAGCGGGCTTCGCCGACCGCTTCGTCGGCGCCGCGATGGAAACCTTCGGCGGGCTCGACATCATCGTCAACAACGCCGGCTACACCTGGGACTTCGACGATCCAGAAGATGACCGACGAGCAATTCCAGGCCATGCTCGACGTGCATCTGGTCGCGCCCTTTCGCATCCTGCGCGCGGCTTCCGAGCCGATCCGGATCATGGCGAAGAAGGAGGCCGAAGCCGGCCGCGAAGTATTTCGCAAGGTCGTCAACATCTCGTCGATCGCGGGGCTCTACGGCAATGCCGGGCAAGCCAGCTACTCGTCGGCCAAGGCGTCGCTGATCGGGTTGACGCGCACGATGTGCAAGGAATGGGGCCGCTACAAGGTCAACGTCAATTGCGTGGCGTTCGGCCTGATCAATACCCGCCTGACCCAGCCGATCGAGGCCCAGCAGAAGACCATCGACGTCGCCGGGCGCGACATCAAGGTCGGCGTCCAGCCGCAGATGCTCGACGCCATGGCCCGGATGATCCCGCTCGGACGCGGCGGTACGCCGGAAGAGGCCGCCGACGCCGTCTATCTGTTCTGCAGCCCGGAATCCAACTATATCAGCGGCCAGGTGATCGTCGCCGGTGGCGGTCTCATCGTTTGATGCGAGGGCGACCCAATGCAATATCGTTCAGCCTGGATGACCGAGGAACTGGACGTCTTTCGCGAACAGTTTCGCAAGTTTCTCGCCAGGGATCTGGCGCCGCACGCCGAGAAATGGCGCGCGCAAAAGATGGTCGACCGCTCGGCCTGGCGGGGGCTCGGCGAAATGGGCGCGTTGCTGCCGAGCGTGCCGGAAGCCTATGGCGGCCTCGGCGCCAGCTTCGCCTACGACGCCGCCGTGATCGAGGACATCGAGACCGTCGTACCTGAGGTGACGACCGGCGTATCGGTGCATAGCGCCATCGTCGCGCACTACATCCTCAATTACGGATCCGAGGAACAGAAGCAGCGCTGGCTGCCGAAAATGGCCAGCGGCGAGTTCGTCGGCGCCATCGCCATGACCGAGCCCGGAACGGGATCCGACCTGCAGGGCGTGCGCACGACGGCGCGCAAAGAGGGCAACAGCTATGTCATCAACGGCCAGAAGACCTTCATCACCAACGGCCAGGCTGCCGACCTGATCATCGTCGTGGCGCGCACCGGCGGCCCCGGCGCCAAGGGAATCTCGCTGATCGTCGTCGAGGCCGAGGGAAATGACGGCTTCCGGCGCGGCCGGAACCTGGACAAGATCGGGCTGCACGCGTCCGACACCTCCGAATTGTTCTTCGACAACGCGGTGGCGCCGCCGGAAAACCTGCTGGGGCCTGAGGAAGGCAACGGCTTCGTCCAATTGATGCAGCAATTGCCGCAGGAACGTCTGTCGCTGGCCGTCGGCGCCGTCGCCTCGATGGAGCGCGCGATCAAGCTGACGAGCGAATATACCAAGGAGCGCAAGGCGTTCGGCAAGCCCATCATTGAATTCCAGAACACCGCGTTCAAGCTGGCCGAGCGCAAGACCGAAGCGATGATCGCGCGCGTGTTCGTCGACTGGTGCGTGGAACGGCTGGTCGCCGGCGAACTCGACACCGTCACGGCTTCGATGGCGAAATGGTGGTGTTCGCAGAAGCAGGTCGAGACGGCGGACGAATGCGTCCAGCTCCATGGCGGCTACGGCTACATGGAGGAATATCCGATCTCGCGGATGTTCGTGGACGCGCGTATCCAGAAGATCTACGGCGGCACCAACGAGATCATGAAGCTGTTGATCGCGCGATCGCTGTAGAAGTCTCTGGCTGGTCGTCATCACCCGCGCATGCGGGTGATCCAGTATTCCAGAGGCGCCAGCGATTGAACCGATAAGCCGCGGCCTGCTGGATGCCCCGCCTCCGCGGGGCATGACAACTCGCGTAGGGCGCTATGACCCAAAACCTGCAGCGTCTGCACGTCGGCAACCGCCTTGATCGCGCCCGCACGCCCGGGCACGGCTGTTCACACCACGCCCGATCCAGCCCGCTCAACTCACCAGATCGACCTTGCCGGTCGCAAGGCGATAGATGCCGCCAACCACTTTCAGCTTGTTCTGCTCGACGGCGGCGTTGAGGATCGGCGCGGCCGATTTGAGTTTGGCGACGTTATCGATCACGTTCTGGCGGATGGCGTTGTCGAGCGGATTTCCGCTCTGTTGTGCCGACGCCTTCACCGCGGGCGTCAGCGCAGTCACCAGCGACGGGATGTGTCCCGGCAGCGGCTTGTTGTCCTTCAGGGACTTGATCGTCGCGTCCACGGCGCCACAACTGTCGTGCCCAAGGACGAGGATCACCGGCACGCCAAGAACGGCGACGCCGTATTCCATGCTCGCCACTGTATCATCGTTGGCGAAATTGCCGGCCACGCGGCAGACGAACAAATCGCCACGGGCGCTGTCGAAGGCATATTCGGGCGCGATCCGCGAATCCGCGCAGCTCAGGACGGCCGCATAGGGGTTCTGACCTCCGACCAGCGCTTCCCTTTCATGCTTGAAATCGTGGAGCTTCGACTTGCCGCCGACATAGCGCGCGTTTCCTTCCATCAATCGCTTGAGGGCGGCATCCGGCGACATCACATTCTGTGGCTTGGGAGGCGCTTTCTTCTCCTTGGCGTCAGCCGTGTCGGCGAGCATCAACCCGAGTGCCGATGCCGCGAACAGAACGACCGAGCGCCGCGAGGGCGACGTCGGATGAAGCTGATCCATTGAACATTTTTCGCACATTGCAATTTCCTCGCCCTTGCGGCGTCGAGTTCGGTGACGCCCGAATTCATATGGTTATGGTCGCGCGGCACAACTTCGCGACGCCGAAATGATTAGGCTTTGCATCTTACTCAACTCTTAAGTTGCCGAACTGGGGGCAAATATCATAAGCAGCAACCATCAGCTGCAAATCGAGCTGCCTGGAAAAACATCGCGTATGCGGCGTCCAGACGTCGCCTATAGCGTCTGCACGTCCACTACGCCTGCAACCGCCTTGATCGCGCCGGCGATCTGCGGCGAGACCTTGAAACGTCCCGGCAGCTTCATCTCCACCTCGGTCTGCAGGTCGAGCATGATGACGAGCGAGACGTCGCCGTCCGCGCCGCCCGACGGCGCAGGCGCTGGTTTTGCGGGCAGGCCTTTTGCCAGCCCGTTCGCCGGCGCGACTTCCGGCATATTCAGCCGGCGCGCGATCGAATCCAGCGGCTTGGTGTCGCGAACGAAGATCCGCAGGCCCTTCTGGGTCTTGGCGGCGGCGTCATCCAGCGGTTCGGCGTGCAGCACCCTCGCCCGCACGTCCTCGCCCTGCAGTTCGGCGCCGAGTTGCAGCAGCACCGCAGCCCCCGGCTCCAGCACGTCGCGATATTGCGCAAGCCCTTCCGAGAACAGCACCGCCTCGAAATGACCCGTTGGATCGGACAGGCCCATGATGCCCATCTTGTTGCCGGTCTTGGTGCGCCGCTCCATCCGCGACACCACCGTGGCCGCGACCTTGCCCGCGGTCGCGCCGGTTTTGACGGCGCGGGAGAATTCCGCCCAGGACTGCACGCGCAGCCGCTTCAGCACGGTCGCATAATCATCCAGCGGATGGCCGGACAGGAAGAAGCCGACGGCGTCGTATTCACGGCGGAGCTTTTCGGCCGGCAGCCAGGGCTCGATCTGCGGCAGCATGATGGTCGGCGCGTCGGAGGCGTTGCCGAACATGTCGTTCTGCCCGATCGTCGTGGCCTCGTGGCTGCGCTGGCAGGCGGCCAGGATTGCTTCCGCGCCGGCAAATACCCGCGCTCTGTTCGAATCGAGCGTGTCGAAGGCGCCGGCGGCGGCGAGGCTTTCGATCACCCGCTTGTTGATCGCGCGCGGATTGACCCGCGCGGCGAAGTCGGCGAGCGAGGTGAAGACGCCCTTGCGACGCTCTTCCACGATCAGCTCGACCGCCTGCGGGCCGACGCCCTTGAGCGCAGCCAGCGCGTAATAGATGGTGTTTTCGGCGACCTCGAAGGTCGCGCCGGAACGGTTGATGTTGGGCGCCTCGACCTTGATGCCGAGCCGGAGCGCCTCGGCGCGGAATTCCGAGAGCTTGTCGGTGTTGTTGAGTTCGAGCGTCATCGACGCCGCCAGGAACTCCACCGGGTAATGCGCCTTCATGTAGGCGGTGTGATAGGACACCAGCGCGTAGGCCGCGGCGTGGCTCTTGTTGAAGCCGTAGTCGGCGAACTTGGCGAGCAGCTCGAAGATCGTGTCCGCCTGCCCCTTCGGCACGCCATTCTTGACCGCACCGGCGACGAAGATCGCGCGCTGCTTCTCCATCTCGGCGCGAATCTTCTTGCCCATCGCGCGGCGCAAGAGGTCGGCGTCGCCGAGCGAATAGCCGGCCATCACCTGCGCGATCTGCATCACCTGTTCCTGGTAGATGATGACGCCGAAGGTTTCCTTCAGAATCGGCTCCAGGATCGGATGCAGATATTCCGGCTCCTCGTCGCCATGCTTGCGGGCGCAATAGGTCGGAATGTTCGCCATCGGACCGGGGCGATACAGCGCCACCAGCGCGATGATGTCCTCGAATCGGTCGGGGCGCATGTCGATCAGCGCGCGCCGCATGCCCTGGCTTTCCACCTGGAACACGCCGACCACATCGCCCCGCGCCAGCATCTGGTAACTCGGCGCGTCGTCGATCGGCAGCGTCGGCAGATCGACCTGGATGTTGCGTTGCCTGAGCAGCTTCACGGCGACATCGAGCACCGTCAGCGTCTTCAGGCCGAGGAAGTCGAATTTCACCAACCCTGCCGGCTCGACCCATTTCATGTTGAACTGGGTCACCGGCATATCGGACTTGGGATCGCGGTAGAGCGGCACCAGTTCGCTCAACGGCCGGTCGCCGATCACGATGCCGGCGGCGTGGGTCGAGGCGTGCCGCGTCAGGCCTTCGAGGCGCTGGGCGATGTCGAAAGCGCGCGCCACCACCGGATCCTCGTCGCGGAACGCCTGCAGCTTGGGTTCGCCTTCGATCGCCTGCGCCAGCGTCACCGGCGCGGCGGGATTTTGCGGCACCAGTTTTGTGAGCTTGTCGACCTGGCCGTAGGGCATCTGCAATACGCGGCCGACGTCGCGCAGCACGCCGCGCGCCTGCAGGGTGCCGAAGGTGATGATCTGCGCCACCTGGTCACGGCCGTAGCGCTGCTGCACATAGTCGATCACCTCGCCGCGGCGATCCTGGCAGAAGTCGATGTCGAAGTCCGGCATCGAGACGCGCTCGGGATTGAGGAAGCGCTCGAACAGCAGGCCGAAACGTATCGGATCGAGGTCGGTGATGGTGAGCGCGTAGGCGACCAGCGAACCAGCGCCGGAACCGCGGCCCGGACCGACCGGGATGTCATTGCCCTTGGCCCATTTGATGAAGTCCGCAACGATCAGGAAGTAGCCCGCATAGTTCATGCGGTTGATGACGTCGATCTCGAAGGCGAGGCGCTTCTGGTAATCCTCTTCCGTCGTGCCCGGCGACAGGCCGTGAACCTGAAGGCGCCTGTGCAAGCCCCTCCTCGGCCTGCCGCTTGAGTTCGGCGGCTTCCTCGCTCACGGCATCGGAGCCAGCGCCGGCGCCGACCGTGAAGCGCGGCAGAATCGGCTTTCGCGTCTTCGGCCGGAACGAGCAGCGCTCCGCGATCTCGACCGTGGACGCCAGCGCCTCCGGGATATCGGCAAACAGCACGGCCATTTCGGCGCGCGTCTTGAAACGATGGTCGGGCGTGAGTTGCTCGCGGTCGGTCTCGGCGATCAGCTTGCCGCCGGCGATGCACAGCAGCGCGTCATGGGCTTCGTAATCGTCAGTGGTCGCGAAATAAGGTTCGTTGGTCGCGACCAGCGGCAGGCCCCTGGCATAGGCGAGATCGATCAGGCCGGCTTCGGTACGGCGCTCCTTGTCGATGCCGTGACGCTGCAATTCGACGTAGAGGCGGTCGCCGAACAGGCTCGCAAGACGCTCGCATCGCGACGTCGCAAGCTCCGCCTGATCGGCGCCGAGCGCCAGCGCGACCGGCCCGTCAGGCCCGCCGGTGAGCGCGATCAGGTCTTCGGCGTCGTCGTGCAGCCAGTCGAACTTGATGTGTGGCGACTGGTGGATCGGCGTTTCCAGGAACGCGCGCGAGTTCAACCGCATCAGGCTGCGGTAGCCGCGTTCGCGCGCCGCCAGCAGCACGATTCGCGCCGGTGTCGCGGTCAGCGTGCTGCGCGAATTGGGATCGACATCGCCGAAATCGACCGCGAGTTCGCAGCCGACGATGGGCTGGATGCCATAACCGGCCATCTTGTCGGAGAATTCCAGCGCCCCGAACATGTTGTCGGTGTCGGTCAGCGCCAGCGCCGGCTGGCGGTCGGCTTTCGCCAGTTCGCCAAGCTTGGCGATCTTGATGGAGCCCTTCAGCAGCGAATAGGCCGAATGAACGTGGAGATGAACGAATCCGGCGCTGGACATGGTCGCTTGAGGGCTCTCGCATCGTGGTGGGAGCGATCGCCGGCGGCCGATGCGGCGGCCGACTCGCTGTGGCGATGGTGATGCCTTGCCATCCCCGAAGTCCACGCGGAAGGCACCGCCTGCGCCCGCCATCCGGCTTTTCCCCAGCCCGGGGCGGTTTCACCCCGCCCCCGCCAGCATCAGAGCTGCGGAATCAGTTGCGCCCAGACCGCGATCATCCCGACAAACAACGTAATCGAGGCCAGCGCCGCCGCCTCTTCCACGAACATCCGCAACATCGCCCGACTCCTGTGACTTGAGAACATATGAGGAACATTGTTCCTTTTTGTTCCAGGAGTCAAGCGACTGGATTTGGGCATTTTCGCCGATAATCCGGGATGGTTAACCCGGCGCCGCTCCAATCAATTTCGCCCAACAAAAAAGCCCCGGGCGATGCCCGGGGCTTCGATGTCGATCGCTTTGCAGCGAAAGATCAGTACCGAGCGACGACCGGGCCGCCGAACTTGTAGTTCAGGCGGGCGGTGACCAGATCGATGTCCTGACGGATGCGATCGGTGGAGAACAGCAGGCCACCGGGGGTCGTGAAGGTGTAGGTACGGTCCTGCATGAACAGGTGGTTGTACTCAACGCCGACCGACCAGTTCGGGGCGAAGCCGTATTCGAGGCCGACGCCGATCGTGCCACCCCAGCGGGTGTCATCGTTGCTCGTACCAGCCAGCGCGTTGGTGGCGATCGTGTACGAACGGTAGTCGTTCGAGGTCACAGCCGCACCGCCCTTGACGTAGAACAGGACGTTGTTGGCGGCGTAGCCGATCTGGCCGGTGAACAGGCCGAACGCATCGACGCGCGACTCGTTGCGGAACGTCGGCGCGAACAGGCTGATATTGCTGCCCTTGAAGTCGGCCCAGTTGCCCTGAGCTTCAAGACCGAACACCCAGGTGCCGGCCTGCCAGCGGTAGCCGATCTGGCCACCGACCGTGCCGCCCGACGCGTCATGGCAACCTTCCGCGGCGGTACCCACGCCCGGCAGGATGTCCCAGCAATTGCGGCTCGAACCCCAACCGCCGTTGGCGCCGATGTAGAAACCGCTCCAGTCGTACACAGCGGCGATCATCGGCGGCGCCTTGGTGTAAGGACGCGCAGCGAGATCCGCAGCGACTGCCGGCGCTGCCGCGCCGAGCGCGATCAGGCTGGCGGTAACAAGCAAAACCTTCTTCATTTTTAAATCCCGTTCCAGATGTGTACAGCCCCCAAGGCCGTAACCACGCTCATAGCATTGTTGGGTTTAATTACTGTAACTTGCCTGCAACAACCGACACGAAACAACCCCACCGCAAACATAACTTTATGTTGTGTAGCAGGTACTTCGCCGACATTTTTTGCCGCAACTTTGCCGCAGAAACTTCACATTCTGATTTGTGCAATAGTATCAGGCATCAACGGCTGGTTGATGCACCCGAACGTGCGGGCTGAGCCCGTGCAAGTGGAACTGGCGGGAACCCGGCCCGGAGATCAATCGCGTAGAGTGATTCTAGCGTTGCCGGCGGGGAGCGACGCCGCGCGACCGGATTCAATCCAGCTCGACCACCTTGCCATCGACCAGTGACACGCGGCGGTCCATCCGGCCGGCAAGGTCCATGTTGTGGGTGGCGATCAGCATCGCGACCCGCGTCGCCTTCACGAGCTGCATCAACGCCTTGAAGACGTGATCGGCGGTATTCGGGTCGAGGTTTCCGGTCGGCTCGTCCGCCAGCAGCGCGCGCGGCGCATTGGCCACCGCGCGCGCGATGGCGACGCGTTGCTGCTCGCCGCCGGACAGTTCCGCGGGCCGGTGCGTCGTGCGCTCGCCAAGACCGAGATAGGACAGGATCTCCTCGCGAGCGCTTGATGGTCTCGGCGCGTTTCAGGCCGCGGATCATCTGCGGCAGCATGACGTTTTCGAGCGCGGTGAATTCCGGCAGCAGCCGGTGCGACTGATAGACGAAGCCGATGTCGGAGCGCCGGATCTGGGTGCGGTCGATGTCGGACAATTGCGAAGTCGGCGCGCCACCGACATAGACCTCGCCGTCATCGGGCGATTCGAGCAGGCCCGCGATGTGCAGCAGCGTCGACTTGCCCGAGCCCGACGGCGCCACCAGCGCCACCGATTGCCCGGCCCACAGCGCGAGCTTGGCGCCGTCGAGGATGGTCAGCGTCGCCTCGCCCTGCCTGTACTGCCGTTTTATCTCGTGGAGATAGATAACCGGTGCTTCTTCCGCCCCCTCGGCCATCGCTCCCTCACTCGTACCGGAGCGCGTCGACGGGATCGAGCCGCGCGGCGCGCCAGGACGGATAGAGCGTCGCCAGGAACGACAGCGTCAGCGCCATGATCACGACGGCCGTGGTCTCGCCGAAATCGATCTCGGCCGGCAGCTGTGACAGGAAATACAGTTCCGGCGAGAACAGTTCGGTGTTGGTCAGCCACGACAGGAATTGCCGGATCGATTCGATGTTCAGGCAGATCAGCATGCCGACCAGAAATCCGGTCAGCGTGCCGACCACGCCGATCGCAGCGCCCGTGATCAGGAATATCCGCATGATCGAGCCCTGCGAGGCGCCCATGGTGCGCAGGATCGCGATGTCCTGGCCCTTGTCCTTCACCAGCATGATCAGGCCGGAGACGATGTTGAGCGCCGCGACCAGCACGATCATGGTCAGGATCAGGAACATCACGTTGCGCTCGACCTGCAGCGCGTTGAAGAAGGTCGAGTTGCGCTGCCGCCAGTCGACCAGGAACACCGGCCGGCCGGCCGCCTCCGTCACCGACTTGCGGAAAGTATCGATCTCGTCGGGATTGGTCGTGAACACCTCGATCGCGGTGACGTCGTCCTTGCGGTTGAAATAGGCCTGTGCCTCCGGCAGCGGCATGAACACGAAGCTGGCGTCATACTCCGACATGCCGATCTCGAACACCGCCGCCACCTTGTAGGGCTTGATGCGCGGCGTCGTGCCCATCGGGGTCACTGCGCCCTTGGGCGCGACCAGCGTAATGGTGTCGCCGGCATGCAGCGACAACTGATCGGCCAGCCGTCGCCCGATGATGACGCCCTGCCCCTCGTCAAAACCTTCCAGCGTGCCCTGCTTGATGTTCTTGGCGATCGAGGTGAGGTTGTTGAGGTCGGCCGGAGCGCATGCCGCGCACCAGCACGCCGGAGGCATTGAACGCCGAGGACGCCAGCGCCTGGCCATCAACGACAGGCGCGGCAAGCCTGATACCCTGCGCCTGGCTGACGCGCTCGGCGACGTCCTTCCAGTCGGTCAGCGGCGATTCCAGCGGCTGGATCAGCACATGCCCGTTGAGGCCGAGGATCTTGTCGAGCAGTTCCTTGCGGAATCCGTTCATCACGGCCATCACGATGATCAGCGTCGCGACGCCGAGCATGATGCCGAGAAACGAAAAACCGGCGATGACGGAAATGAAGCCTTCCTTGCGACGCGCCCGCAGATATCGTCCGGACAGCAACCATTCGAAGGGCGCAAAAGGCCTGGTTCGGACTGTCTCGTGCATGGTCTCATCCATCTCTCGATAATCCCATGATTTCGGGCCAAAAGTGGCCGTAAAGGCAGGCTGTTCCGGCGGCCTTTTGGATAATCTTATCCTGATATCCGCGCCACCACTTCCGCCGGGCTGAGATTTTCCCGCGACCCATCGCTGCGCCGCTTGATCTCGAGCTTTCCTTCGGCGAGTCCCTTCGGACCGACCAGTATCTGCCAGGGAATACCGATCAGATCGGCGGCGGCGAATTTCGCGCCAGCGCGCTGGTCGGTATCGTCATAGAGCACATCGATGCCCTTGGCCTGCAACTCACGATAAAGTTTTTCGCAGGCGCCATCGACCGCCGCGTCCCCCTGCTTCAGGTTCAGGATCACCGCGGTGAAGGGCGCCACCGCTTCCGGCCATTTGATGCCGGCATCGTCGTGGCAGGCTTCGATGATGGCGCCGACCAGGCGCGACACGCCGACACCATAGGAACCGCCATGGATCGGCACGTCGACACCGTCGGGGCCGGCGACCAGCGCCTTCATCGCGTCGGAATATTTGGTGCCGAAATAGAAGATCTGGCCGACCTCGATGCCGCGCGTGTGCACCTTCTTGTCCGCCGCCACTTCGCGCTCGAAGCGCGCCGCGTCATGCACGTCTTCCGTCGCGGCATAGACCGAGGTCCATTGCTGGATGATCGGGGTGAGATCGCCGTCATAATCGACATCGTCGGGCGGGATCGGCAGGTTCAGCACGTCGCTGTCACAATAGACGCCGGACTCGCCGGTTTCCGCGAGCACGATGAATTCATGGCTGAGATCGCCGCCGATCGGCCCGGTCTCGGCGCGCATCGGAATGGCCTTCAGTCCCATTCGCGCGAAGGTCCGCAAGTAGGCGACGAACATCCTGTTGTAGGCGCGCCGTGCCGCGGCTTCGTCGATGTCGAACGAATAGGCATCCTTCATCAGGAATTCGCGGCCGCGCATCACGCCGAAGCGCGGGCGCTGCTCGTCGCGGAACTTCCACTGGATGTGATAGAGGTTGAGCGGCAGGCTCTTGTAGGATTTGACGTAAGCGCGGAAAATCTCGGTGATCATTTCCTCGTTGGTCGGCCCGTACAGCAGTTCGCGCTTGTGCCGGTCGTTGATCCGCAGCATTTCCGGACCATAGGCGTCGTAGCGGCCGCTCTCGCGCCAGAGATCGGCCAACTGCAGCGTCGGCATCAAGAGTTCCAGCGCGCCGGCGCGGTCCTGCTCCTCGCGCACGATCTGCTCGATCTTCTTCAGCACGCGAAACCCGAGCGGCAGCCAGGCGTAAATGCCGGCTGCTTCCTGCCGCATCATCCCCGCGCGCAGCATCAGGCGATGCGAGACGATCTCCGCCTCTTTCGGATTTTCTTTCAGGATGGGCAGGAAAAACCGCGACAATCGCATGGGTCAACTCGGGGAATCAGTGGAACACCGGAAGGGGGCCAGTGAAACCGGATCGGGTGCGAAAACACAAGGCCGGGGGCTACGAAAAAGCCGCCGAAAAGGCCGATTTTGGGGCTGTTTGCGGTCACTTCCGATGACGCAGCCCGCCCCCGCAACGGCACGGCATCGAAGCGTCGCGCCCCACCGCATCATTGCGAGCCAACTGCTCGCGCAAATGCGCACCCTATGACAGGCTCCGCGAAGCCATCCATCTTCATTGCGCGATATCGAGGCATCGCATCGCTCGCGCGCTGGACCGGATGAAGCCCATCGCTTAGTCGGCCCGTCTCAGGTGACGCGGCATCCATGGGATCGATGCCGCGTTCCAGCAGGCTGATTACTTCTTCATGCCGGAATGATGACCGCCGGAATGATCGCCCCCTGCCGGGGCCTGGGCGCCGACGCCCTGCACATCAAGCGACAACGCCACCTTGCCGGCCTTTTCGAATTCGAGCGTCACCGGCACCTTGTCGCCCTGCTTGAGCGGTTGCTTCAGATCCATCAACATCATGTGAAAGCCGCCGGGTGCGAGCTTGACCGTCTTGCCGGGCTCGATCACGAGGCCCTTGTCGAGCGGACGCATGGTCATGACGCCATTGTTCATGGCCATCTCGTGAATCTCGACCTTGCCGGCGACATCGCCGGCCCCGCTGACGAGACGATCGGGCGCCGAGCCCTTGTTCTCGATGGTGAGATAGCCGCCTGCGACCTTGGCGCCGGCAGGCGTCGCGCGGCTCCATGCCTGGGTGATGACGAGATCGCCTGCCTTGACCTCCTGGGCGTGCGCGGGAGCGCCCACAAGCGCAAACAGAGCGGCGACGCCGGCAAGCGTGGGCATAAGGTTCTTCATGATCCAACTTTCGTGTTCGAACAGGTTCCGCATGGTCTGCGTCCGCTGACAATTACCATCTGTACTTCATCCCGGCAAAATAACCCTGCCGTTGTCGGGCCGCGTAAACAAATCTATTTCATTTGCTCGCGACGCCCTGCTGCGTCAGCCATTTCTCGATATCAGGTATTTCGGCAGACCCTTCGATCGTGGTGATGGTCCCGTCCCGCGCAATCAGGAGCGTGCGCGGGATCTCGCCCTGCCATGCCGGGTCGATCTCGAAGCGCAGGCGCTCGACGAAGCCGTCGTTGAAGATCCAGTTCTCGGCGGGCCGCAATCCCGCCTTGTCCAGCATCGCGCGCGTGGCGCCGCCGGACGGATCCGGAACGAGATCGGCGCTGATCATCACCATGTCGATCCCGGGATGGTCGTTCATGAACTGTCCGAGCAGCGGCAGTTCGACCTTGCATGGGCCGCAGGTGACGCCCCAGAAATGCACCAGCGTCGGGCGACCGGCGTGCGAACGCAGCACCTCCTGCCAGCTTCCGCGCACGAACGGCTTGAGCTCGGACGTCGCTTCCGCAGCTGAACGCGAGCGCGAGAAACGTCAACGAGGAATATCGCGGCCAGAAAATAGCGCTTCATGACTGGTCTCCAATCGGCAGCAGGCGATAGCCGTCGGTCTTGGTCATCCAGGAGAGATAGGTCTTCTGTCCGTCGCTGACCAGCAGCGGATGGTCGGAGGTATCCGTCGTCGTGGCGATCACCGCGGGCTTCGACCAGCTCCTGCCCTCGTCATGCGATGTCATCGCGTTGACCGAGGTCTTCTCGCCGTCGAACTCCTTCCAGACCATGGTCGTGCCGCGCGGGCCGGCCAGGACATACGGCCGTGTCGGATTGCGGTCCGCCCGGCCGATCGGAAGCGGTTCGGAGAAGGTGCGCCCCTCGTCCTGCGAGCGGGCATAGAACAGTCCCTTGCGCGCCTTGCCATTGGTGAACCAGGTCGACGTGATAGGTGCCGGCGGCGGAGATCGAAAGGCTCGGCCCGTGATGCGGGCACGCCGCGATCTGCCAGTCGTCCCTGCTGACGCGGCGGACCTCGCCCGGCGTCGCCGGATCGGCAAACGTCATGACCGCGTGATCGCGGACGCCGCCCTCGAAGATGTTCCTGAACACGACCACGGGACGACCAGGGCCCGCGAACGCCATGCCAAGCCGGCAGCATTCGCAGGTATTGTCGGCCGCCAGCCTCGCTTCCGAATAGGTGGCGCCGCCGTCTTTCGACGAGGCGAAGAACAGCCCTGCGCCTTCGTACTTCTTGCCTTCCTGCTTCGCGGGCACCCGGTTGCGCTTGTCGAGCCAGGCTGCAAACACCGCGCCGTCCGCATCGAGACCGAGCGCCACGAAACGCTGGCTCTCGCTGTTTGAGGTAATCGGCTTCGGCTCGGCAAAACTCTTGCCGCCATCAGCCGACCGCGTGACGAGCACCTGGCCGTTGAACGCCTTGTCCCTGAACAGCGAGAACGCCAGTGCGATGCCGCCACTCTTCTCGACGACGATCTGGGGGCGTGCGTCCGGCCCCCAATCGAGGTTGAGCTTCTCTTTCGTCACCTCGACCGGCGTCGAAAGGCTGCGCCCCGCATCGTTCGAACTCGCCACCGAGATCTTGCCGCCGGCCATCCACGCAAGCCATAGCCTGCCATCCGAGGCGAAGGCGGGCGTGACTTTCGACGCACACCGCAACACCGCCTCCTCGCACGCCGCTTCCGAGGCGTGCTGATGGTGGCTCATCTGCGCGCTGGCTGCGGTGTGCCACAGCGCGAAGACGAGCGTCGCAGGCAATCCCGCTCGCAGCACGGCCCTGGCTCCGCTTGTTGATCATCTCGGATCATTTGAATGCCACCCTCATTCCGGCCATGAATGCGCGCGGTGAACCGGCGTAGATCGAACCCGTGGTGTTCGCCAGCACGTTCGCGAGGTTTTGCGCGCCCGCCGTGGTGACCGTGTTGGCGATGTTGTTGGCGGATGCCACATAGGTCCGGTCGAACACGTTCCTGACTTCGAAATACAGGTTGAGCGACTTGAAGTAGTCGGAGATCAGATCCGTCTTGTAGTGGACGTTGAGATTGACCAGCTCGTAGCCGGGCGCCTTCAGGAGATTGGCGTTGTCCATGTAGAACGAGTCCTTCCACTGCAGCTCGACGAATGCGCCGAGACCCGCAAGCGGCCCCCACATCTGGTCATAGCCCAGCCGCGCCGTGAGTTCGTTCGGCGAGATGCCTGGAATCTTGTTGCCGGCGCGGTTGAAGCTGAAGACGGCGCCGTTGGTGATGTTCTCGGTGTATTCGGTGTAGACCTCATCGAGATAGGTGTAGGCCGCCGTGAACCGCCAGCCGGGATAGAACCTCCAGTCGGCGGCGATCTCGACCCCGCGGTGTTCCGATTTCGGGGCGTTGAACGTGAAGCTGGCGTTTGGCGCACCGACCGGGGTGGCCTGCGTCACCAGTTCGTTCCGGAAGAATTCATAGAAACCGGTCGCGCTCAGCGTCAGCACGCTGTTGGGCGTCCAGTCGAAACCCGCGTCGTAGCCCAGGTTCTGCTGCGCCTTCAGCCCTGTATTGTTGCCGTTCTGGCCGTTCGAAAGCACGAACAGGTTTCCGGCCTGCGGCGTTCCGTAGCCGGTGGCGACGCGGCCGCGGAACTGCCACTCGGGATTCAACCTGTAGACCAGCGCAAACTCGGGAGCGGTATTCTGAAATTGCCGGTCAGCGGTGATCGCAGGGCCGATCGTCGCCGTCGGAACATTCACGGTGTTGTATCTGTAGGACGTGTTGACCCCCTTGAGCACCGTCGTTTCCCATCCGATCCCGGCAACCGCGGTCAGGCTCGGATTGAGCTTGAGTTCCTGGCGCGCCCGGACTCCATAATTGGAGGTGTCACTGAAGGCATTGCTCTGCAGCAGTCCGAGCGTGGCGTTGCCGCCCGGCATGACGTTGCGCGTGTCGCTGGAAGCGGTCAGCGTGTTGTACCAGCCACCGAAATACGTGGTCGAATCCATCCCGAAGATTTCGCCGCGCTTGGTGATGTCGCTCATGTAATTGTAAGACGGAAAGTCGCCGATCGCGCTGGTCGCGCCTGTCGGCTGGCTGATGTTGCGGTCGTCGAACACGAACTGATTCCGCCAGGTCGTCGTGTTGTCGAAATCATGTTCCCAGCGGCCGCCGACGATGGTGCGGCGGTCTTCACGGCCAAGCCCGGCCTGCACCGCGGTGACATTGCTCCGCGCGCCGTTGAAGCCGTTGTTGAACAGCGACACCGATCCGCAACCTGCAACGCCTGCCATCTCGCAGCCCTGCTGGAACGGATTACTGATAGTACTGGTTCAGCGACAGCCGGATCGGCAGCCTGGTGTCGAGATTGTTGTTGATGAACTTCACGGTAAAGCGGTCGTCGGGCGTGGCGTGCAGCGTGCCGAGGAAATTGACCGTCTGGGTATTGAACCAGCTGTTCTGGATGAAGCCGTCCCCGCGCGCATCGCTGGCGAACAGCGAGTACTCGAAATTGCCGACCTTCTTGCCCGCAGCCAGGTAATTGTTGAGATAGCCGAAGCTGCCGCCCTCGACGCCGTACTCGACCCCGTCGATGGTACGGCCCGGGCGGGTGCGGAAATTGAGCGCGCCGCCGGTGGCATAATTGCCATAGAGCGCCGACGACGGTCCCCGGATCACATCGATCGCACCATAGGCCTTGGGATCGATCAGGTCGCTGCGTGAAAGTCCGTCCGGTTGCGTCACCGGGAACCCGTCATCGAAGATTACGATGTTGCGGATGGCGAACCCGTTGCGGGCGTTGGAACCGCGGATCGAGATGCCGAAATCGCGCGGCCCGTTGCCCTGCTTCACCGATATGCCGGGGCTCTCGCGCAGCACGTCGGCCACGGAAAACGCCGGCCGGTTGTCGAACTGGCTGCGGTCGATCGTCGTCTCGGTCTGGCCGGTTGGCGCCTGGTACAGCAGCGCCCGCGCCACGCTCGGGGTGATGCCCGCCGTTTGCGAGGCCGCCGGTGCCGGATTGGCCGAAGGCGGCCTCGCCTGCTGCGTCCGGGCTGACGTACGCGCGGCCGGCCTGCGGGCCGCCGGCCTCGGAGTCGCGACGCGCGGAGCATCGACGGTCACCGCCGGCAACGCGGTCTGGGCCTTCGTGTTCGAAGGCGAAAGGGAAAACGCGCTGCAAAGTACAAGCAGGCTCGCGCTTCCCAGCGCATGATGGGGATACATGGAATATTCCTGACGCCAGCTCTGTGGCCGGCTTGGATGGCTGCACCAGCCGGCACGGCTATCGCCGCACCGGTCGTTCGGGGCTTCTGGTCGTCAGGAAATGGAAGGTGGCGCGCGGGCCTGCGCGTGCGAGCCGGCGCGGGAGGCGAACCGGTCGGGCGTGAATTCGATCCAGGCCACGCGCGCATGGTCGCGATCGACCGCGATCGCGGCGGCAAGCTGCGGCGTATCGATCGGCACGCCGGTCTGCAACACGCTGCAGACCGAACAGCAGCCGTCATGGGCGCGATGCGATGTCTGGTCGGCCTGCCCGGCGTCGGAAGCGCCATTGCCGTGACAGATGACGGCGCGCGCCAGCGGATCGGAGGCCGCAATGCTCGCCGCCCAGCATGCGCCGATGGGTGCAAAGATCTGCACCACGAGCGCAAGCAGGATTACCGGCAAAAATCTCTTCAACTGGCGACGCATCGCAAATCCATCCGCATCGGAACTAACCACCGTGCGAGTCCAAAGTCGAGATAGGTTCCCGGAACTATGTTGCAGCTTCAAGGAGGAAAGCTGGCGAAAACCGATGCGTTTTGCAGCTTTTGGCGGGCGCAGTACCAGGATACCAAGCGCCGGGCGTATCGAGACTAAATCCACAACCGCCGGTGGCAACTATTCGATCATTTCGCAAACTGCTGGAATTTTGAACAATCGTTGCTGAAAATGGTGACAAGACGAAAAAGATGGTCTACGTATTCGGTCTCAGGCTGGCCGAGAGGTTCAAGCTTGGTGGTCCAAGTCTCGGGAGGAACCCTGACGCGCACAAGCAGCGTCGCCTCGGCAATCAAGATCAAATCCAACGTTGCGAGGAATAAGGGTCGACACAATTTTCGAGCAGGGCTTGCGCCCTGCTCTTTTTTTTCGACTCGTTCTTTCGGACCAGCTCAAACCAGATGACGATCGCGCCCAATTGGATCGAGCGCAGTTTCGAGATCGCCGCCGAACGCTGCGAGGACCTGACACCGCTTGTGTACAGCCGCCTGTTCGACGCGCACCCGGAGGCGCGGGCGATGTTTCGCACCGAGGGCAGCGACCTCGTCAAGGGTTCGATGCTGGCATTGGCGATCGACGCCATCCTGGATTTCGCCGGCGAGCGCAGCGGGCATTTCCGGCTGATCGAATCCGAACTGGTCTCACACGACGCCTACGGCACATCGCGCGAATTGTTCGTCGCGTTTTTTGCCGTCATCGCACAGACGCTGCGCGAAATCCTGGCAGCCGACTGGTCGTCCGAGATCGATGCGGCGTGGCGTCAATTGCTCGGTGATATCGAATCGCTGCTCGCGCCCGGCGAGGCCTGACCAAGGTTAGCTGCGCCAACCAGATGGTGTGGCGTCCGCAGTCGGGGTCTTCGACCACATGCGACACCACGTGAAAGCCGTTCGCGGCGAGCAACGCACGGTATTCGGCCGCATCGAGGCTCGCGTGATAAAGCGGCTCACCGCCGAAGCTGCCGATCGCCTCGCCATGCGCCGGGCCGCTCGTGAACATCAGCGCGGCATGCGGCGCCGCATGCGCACGGAACAGCGGAAACATCCGGCGCTGATCGTCGTGGCAAAGATGAAAGAAGCTGTCCCAGGCCAGGATGCCGCCGAACGTTCGCCGCAAGGCAAGCTCGCGCATGTCGGCGACGACCCATTCCTGATTCGGAAACCGAGCTTGGCAGACGTCGATCATGGCGGGCGATGAATCCACGCCGACGCAGGGATGACCGAGTTCGATCAGGTAGCGGGCCATCGGCTCCGCGGATCCGCAGCCGATGTCGAGGATCGGTGCTGCCGGTGGCAGCAGCGCCCGGAAACGGTCGAGCCAGGGTTTTTCAAACAGGTTTCCTCGTGCGCGATTCTCGACCCAGTCCCGCGCCTTGCGCTGATAGAGGTCGATGATTCCTGTGGCTTCCGAGGTCATTTCCGGAGCTTCGCTCGCCATAACTGGCGTTCACTCCCGTTCCAGGAAGTTCGATCCGATTTCAGCCTTCTTCCTGAACGGGTCGTAGTCGCAATAGACGCTGTCGGCGACCAGCGTGTAGCTCGGGATAATCATGTCCTTGCTCAGCTTCACCGAACTGACGCCGATCACCGCGACCTGCTTGCCGCCGTTCCATTTGAACGGGGTCGTGCTCTGTGTCCGCTCGCAGGCCGCCACCGCTTCGGCAAACACCGACCCCTCGACGAAGGCCTTCACCGTCCGGAGCTGCCCCAGCGTCTTCCAGTTCATGTAGAACGACCCCGCAAGGGCCGCCGCCAGCACGAGCACCAGCGCCAATAGGATGCGTTGAAAATTCATTCCATCTCCCCCGGAAAGCACCAGCCGCCGCTGGAACGCGGCGTCCGTGTCGGCGTTGGAACCCGACCGGGGATAACTAGCCGATCGCACGGGATTTGTCAGAGCCGGATTTGAAGCATCCGGAAACATGAAATCCAGGCGCCCCACTATTGTCCGCAGGATCGAAACGGGCAAACTGATACAATCGGCCTGGGAACGGGGTTGAGGCGCATCTGGTGACGACTGACGATCTGGAATCGATTGCATTGCGGCCTAACGTCATCGACGGCGTCCCTCAGGATGACGACTTTGAGGTGGTCTGGCGGGGCCTTCCGGTGGGCAGGATCCTGAAGCAGCCCGACGGCCAGCACTGGTGGTGGGGTTGCAATGTCTATGGTCAACCGTTGACGGCCAATGACCGCGGACCTGCCATCAACTTCAAGGACTGCCAGGTACGGTTCCGGCTGGCCTGGGCCCGGATCAGGCCGACGCTGACGGAAGAAGTCATCCAGACCGCGATGCAGCACGCCGAGGGGCTGCGGCAGCAGCAGCAGCCGGCGGTAGCGGCAGAGCCCGCCGCCGCCCAACCGGTTCAGATCCTGCAGAACAATCGCGCGGCGCTGCGGCACCGCGTCCTCAAGTCGGGATCCATCGAGTTCGACGGCGGCACGATCGACTGCACCATCCGCAACGTATCGGACACCGGCGCCGCGATCGAGGTCGCAAGCCTGCAAGGCATTCCCGACACGTTCAACCTGCGGATCTCGGGCGATCCCGCACCGCGTCGCTGCGAGGTCGCGTGGCGGGCGGACAAGCGGATCGGCGTTGCGTTCAAGTAGCGGCTTGATCCGCCGTCAGAACGGCAGTCCCATCAGCTTCGAAAGCCGTTCGATGTTCAGCAGGCCCTGATAGTACGCCCACAGGGCGATGGCGAAGATCACGGCCGAGATCAGCGTGGTCCAGAGCAGCTTGTAGCCCATCCGCGCCAGCACCGGCGCACCGGGGTCGGTGCCGGGCGCGCCCTCGCCGTCCTCGTGCTGGCTGCGGACACCGAACGGCAGCGTCACGAACAGCACGACCCACCAGAGCACGAAGTAGATCGCCAGCGCGGTGGAGATGCTGTAGGCCATGGGTTTCAGGCCTGTTCGATCTCGACGAGCGCGCCGGAGAAATCCTTCGGGTGGAAGAACAGCACCGGCTTGCCGTGGGCGCCGATCTTGGGCACGCCGTCGCCGAGCACGCGCGCGCCCTCGCTGATCAGCCTGTCGCGCGCCGCGATGATATCGGGCACGTCGTAGCAGATGTGGTGGATGCCGCCGTCGGCGTTACGCTCGACGAATTTGGCGATCGGCGAGGCCTCGCCAAGCGGCTGGATGAACTCGATCTTGGTGTTGGGCAGCGTCACGAACACGGTGATGACGCCATGTTCCGGCAGCGGCACCGCGCCGGAGATTTCGGCGCCGAACGCTCCGCCATAGATCTTTGCGGCCTTTTCCGCATCCTTGACCGCGATCGCGACGTGATTGAGCCGGCCCAGCATGACACTCCACTCCCTGTCTCTTGCGCGTCTTGTCAGGCGGCGAACATCAGCTTCGCCGCAAAACGCCTTCTACCTCAAATCGTCAGAACGTGAACGAGGCAAATCGGCTTCTTGCCCCAGTGCTCGTTGATCACGGCCCGCACCGCGCGTCGCACTGATTCCGCCGCGGCGTCCGGATCGCGCCGCCGCGCCCGCGGCAGGCCTTCCACCGTCGAAACCACCACGTCGAACACGATCTCGTCGATGATCTCGCCGGCCGCATTCTTCTCGGGGATGCCGACCAGATCAACCTCGGGATCGTCGGCAAGCTCGCCCTTGTCGGTCATGGCGATGGCGACAAAGGCACAGCCGGCAAAGCCCATCCGGCGGCGCTCGACCACCGCGCGGGACTTTGAATCCTCCAGGATCATGCCATCCTTGTAGAGGCGACCCGAGGGCAATTGGTCGATGATGCCGGGGTCACCCGGCCCGAGCTTGACCAGATCGCCGTTGCGACAGGTGATCACCTTCGGCACGCCGGCTGCACGCGCCAGCTTGGCGTGCTCGGACAGATGCAGCGCCTCGCCGTGGACGGGGATCAGCAGTTGCGGGCGCACCCACGAGATCATGTCGCGCAATTCGTCGCGGCGCGGATGGCCGGAGACGTGAACCAGGTCCGTTCGGTCGGTGATGACCTCGATGCCCTGGTTGACCAGCCCGTTGATGATGGCGCCGACCGCCTTCTCGTTGCCGGGAATGGTGCGGGAGGAAAAGATCACGCTGTCGCCCTTGTTCAGCGTCACCTGCGGATGGTCGTCATTGGCAATGCGCGCCAGCGCCGCGCGCGGCTCGCCCTGGCTGCCGGTACAGAGCGCCAGCACCTTGTCGGGCGGGAAATGGCCGTAGAGATCGGCGCCGCGGAAATTCTGCACGCCGTCGAGATAGCCGGTCTCGCGGGCCACCTGCACCACGCGCTCCATGGCGCGGCCGACCACGACAACTTCGCGACCCGCCGCCTTGGCGGCATCCGCCACCGCTTTCAGGCGCGCGACGTTGGAGGCAAAGGTGGTGACCGCGACCCGGCCCTTGGCCGCGCCGACCAGCTTCTTGATGGTGGCGGCGACCTCGGTCTCCGAGGGCGACCGCCCTTCCCGTACGGCGTTGGTGGAATCGCCGACCAATGCCAATACGCCGGCATCGCCAAGCTCGCGCAGACGCCGCTCGTCGGTCGGAACACCGATGATGGGCGTCGGATCGATCTTCCAGTCGCCGGTGTGCAGCACGATGCCGGCGGAGGTATGGATCGCCAGCGCATGCGATTCCGGAATTGAGTGCGCGACCGGGATGAACTCGACGCCGAACGGCCCGAGATCGATGCGACCGCCCGAGGGTACCACGGTCACCGGGATCTTCGGCGGATTGCGCTCGGCGGCGCATTTGGCCTCGAACAGGGCGGCGCTGAATTTCGTGGCGTAGACCGGGCATTGCAGCTTCGGCCAGAGATCCATGATCGCGCCGAAATGATCCTCATGGGCGTGCGTCAGCACCAGCCCCATCAGGTTCTTGCGCTCCTTCTCCAGGAAACGAATATCGGGCATGATCAGGTCGATGCCCGGCAGATGCTCCTCGTCGCCAAAGGAGACGCCGAGATCGACCGCGAGCCAGGACCGCTGATGGCGGTTGCCGAGCCCGTAGATCGACAGGTTCATGCCGATCTCGCCGACGCCGCCGAGCGGCGCAAAGGTCAGTTCATCCGGCCGCGCCATCAGGCTGCTCCCACGGACGCCGCCGCGCCGAAATAGACTTCACCCGCCGTGATCGGAATGCGTCTGCCCTCGACCGTGCGGACGATCAGGCAGCCGGTTTCATCGATGGTGTCGAACGTGCCTTCGACGGTCGCGGTTCCGGTCTGGATCGCAACCGGCTCGCCGACGCCAAAGGCGCGCTCCAGCCACGCCTTGCGTATTTCGGCAAAGCCACGACCATGGTCCCAGATGCCGCGGAATTCGACCCAGGCGTCCGACAATGCCGCGAACAGTTCCTCCGCGCCGACATGGACGCCGAGCGCGGCCAGCGAGGTCGCCGGCGTCGGCGTCCCCTCGGGCGCTGCGATGACGTTGGTGCCGATCCCCGCCACGACGGCGAGGCCGCCGTCGGTCATGGCCTCGGCCTCCACCAGCAAACCGCAAAGCTTCTGCCCGCGGACCAGAATGTCGTTTGGCCATTTCAGGAGATATTTCAATTGATCCGATCCGGCCAGCCGCAGGTTGGCCTCTACGCTGACACGCTGCAGCGCTGTTTCATGTGCCAGGCCAAAGGCGAAGCCCATGGTCGCCGCCACGGCGGGAGAGACATCCATGACCTCGAGCACGCTGCTGGCGAGGTTGCCGCGCGGCGCGATCCAGGCTCGCTGCCGGCGTCCCCGCCCCGCCGTCTGCTCCGTGGTGACGAACCAGGCAGGACCACGCTCGCCCTGGCGCGCGGCCGCCATGGCTTCCGCATTGGTCGAACCGGCCTTGTCGAAGGCAATGAGGCGGTAACCCGCCGCTGTGGCCCGGGGACCGAGCGCGAGAGCCATCTAGAACAACGACTTCGCCGCGGCCGTGGCGACGCTGACCAGCGGCCCCGGATAGGCGAAGAAGAAGATGTTGAAGATACCGGCGACCGCCAGCACGGTGCGCAACTCGACGCGCATCGGATCGAGCTGGCCGGCCGGCTCGTCGAAATACATCACCTTGACGATGGTGAGATAGTAGAATGCGCCCACGACGCTGGTGAGCACGCCGATCACGGCCAGCGTGAACAGCCCGGCCTTGATTGCGGCGACGAACACGTACCATTTGGCAAAGAAGCCCGCGAGCGGCGGAATGCCGGCCAGCGAGAACAGCAGCATGGCGAACACGAAGGCCAGCAGCGGGTTGGTGCGCGAGAGCCCTGAAAAATCGCTGATCTGCTCGACCGCCTGCCCGTTCCGCTTCATGGTCAGGATGACCGCAAAGGTACCCAGCGTCATCGCGACATAGATTGCGATGTAGATCAGGACGCCCTGCGCGCCCTCGACCGTACCGGCCGCCAGACCGACCAGCGCGAAGCCCATGTGGCCGATCGACGAATACGCCATCAGGCGCTTGATGTTCTTCTGCCCGATGGCGGCAAACGAACCGAGCGCCATCGAGGCGATCGCCACAAACACCAGGATCTGCTGCCATTGCGGGACGATGCCGGGAAACGCCGTCAGCGTCACCCGGGTGAACACCGCCAGCGCCGCGACCTTCGGCGCGGAGGCAAAGAACGCCGTCACCGGCGTCGGCGCGCCCTCGTAGACGTCGGGCGTCCACATGTGGAACGGCACCGCCGAGACCTTGAAGCAGAGCCCGGCCAGCAGGAAGACGAGGCCGAAGACGACGCCGGAGCTGTGGCCCGTCACCGCCGCGGCAATGCCTGCAAATTCGACCGTGCCGGTGAAGCCGTAGATCAGCGAGCTGCCATAGAGCAGCATGCCCGAGGACAGGGCGCCCAGCACGAAATACTTCAGCCCGGCCTCGGTGGACTTGGCGTTGTCGCGGTTGCTGGCCGCGACCACATAGAGCGCAAGGCTCATCAATTCGAGCCCGAGATAGAGCATGATGAGGTCGCCGGCCGAGATCAGCACCATCATGCCGAGCGTCGAGAGCAGCACCAGGATCGAATATTCGAAGATGCGCCGCGACGGATCGGACAGGAACTCGGTCGACAGGATCAGCGTCACCGCAGAGCCGATGATGGCGAGAATCTTCAGGAAGCGGGCGAAGTCGTCGACGATGAAACTGCCGCCGAAGGTGGTCAGCTTGCCCGCCGGCAACATCAGTTCCAGCACACCGGTAACGGCCAGCAGCACCACCGCAAGGGTGGTCACGAGCCGCGTCGTCCCCTCGCCGCGGTAGGCACCGAGCATCAGCAGCAGCATGGCGCCAACGGCCAGCACCAGCTCCGGCAGCACCGGCAGCAACTGATATCCTGCAGTCGAGAAGCTCATGGCGCTCTGTATCCTTGACGCGTTTTCTTCGAACCGGTTCGCTGAAAACGCTACGTTACTGAACGACCAGCGCGGCTGCCTTCACGGCAGTCACGGCGGCATTGTAATTATTGACGAGCTGCTGAACCGAGGCCGCCGACATGTCGAGCACCGGCTTCGGATAGATGCCGAACAGGATGGTGAGGAACACCAGCGGAAACAGCAGCAGGCCTTCGCGGAAGGTCAGATCCTTGATGCCGGCCAGCGCGGGTTTCGTCAGCGCACCGAACACCACCTTGCGATAGAGCCACAGCGCATAGCCCGCGGACAGGATCACGCCCAGCGTGGCGAAGGTCGCGGTCGGGATCGAGACCTTGAAGGTGCCGAGCAGCGTCATGAATTCGCCGACGAAGCCGGAGGTGCCGGGCAGACCGACATTGGCCATGGTGAAGACCATGAACACCAGCGCATAGAGCGGCATCCGGTTCACCAGGCCGCCATAGGCGGCGATCTCGCGGGTATGCATGCGGTCGTAGACGATGCCGACACACAGGAACAGCGCGCCGGACACGATGCCGTGCGACACCATCTGGAACACGCCGCCCGCCACGCCCTGCGTGGTGCCGGCGAAGATACCCATGGTGACGAAGCCCATATGCGCCACCGACGAATAGGCGATCAGCTTCTTGATGTCTTCCTGCATCAAGGCCACCAGCGAGGTGTAGATGATGGCAATCGCCGACAGCGTGAAGATCAGCCACGCGAAGTCATGCGAGGCCAGCGGGAACATCGGCAGCGAGAAGCGCAGGAAGCCGTAGCCGCCCATCTTCAGCAGGATCGCCGCCAGGATCACCGAGCCGGCCGTCGGCGCCTCGACGTGCGCGTCCGGCAGCCAGGTGTGCACCGGCCACATCGGCATCTTCACCGCAAACGAAGCGAAGAACGCCAGCCACGCCCAGGTCTGCAGCGATCGCGGCACGGCCGTCTGCATCAGGGTCGGGATGTCGGTCGTCCCGGCATTCCAGTACAGCGCCATGATCGCGAGCAGCATCAAGACCGAGCCGAGCAGCGTGTAGAGGAAGAACTTGAACGACGCGTAGACCCGGCGCGGACCGCCCCAGACGCCGATGATCAGGAACATCGGGATCAGGCCGCCCTCGAAGAACAGATAGAACAGCACGAGGTCGAGCGCCGAGAACGTGCCGACCATCAGCGTTTCCAAGCAGCAGGAACGCCATCATGTATTCGCGCACGCGCATCGTGATCGATTTCCAGCTCGCGACGATGCAGAACGGCATCAGCGCGGTGGTCAGGATCACGAACGGCAGCGAAATGCCGTCGACACCCATGTGATAGGTGATGCCGCTGGCGAGCCAGTTCGCCTTTTCGACGAACTGGAAGTCGGGGTTGGCGGCATCGAAGCGCCAGACCAGGATCAGCGACACCGCGAAGGTGACGAGCGTGGTCCACAGCGCGATCCAGCGCGAATTGCGTCGCGCAGCCTCGTCGTCGCCGCGGCTGATGATAGATCACCAGCGCGCCGAGCACCGGCAGGAAGGTGACGACCGAAAGAATGGGCCAGGTTGTCATCACTGGCCTCCCAAGCCGAACATGAACCAGGTGATCAGCCCGGCGACCCCGATCAGCATCGCGAAGGCATAGTGATAGAGATAGCCGGTCTGGATCTTCACGACGTTGCGGGTGACGTCGAGCACCCGCGCCGAGATGCCGTCCGGCCCGAAGCCGTCGATGACGTAGCCGTCGCCCTTCTTCCAGAGGAAGCGGCCGAGCCACTTCGCCGGCCGGACGAAGATGAAGTCATAGAGCTCGTCGAAATACCATTTGTTGAGCAGGAACTGGTAGAGCATCTGGTGCTGGTTGGCGAGTTCGACCGGAATATAAGGCCGGCGGATGTAGAACAGCCACGACACCAGGAAGCCCACGCACCATCATCACCGTCGGCAGGAACGCGATCGCCGCCGGGATGTGGTGCATTTCGTCGATGATGTGCGGGTGCATCTTCAGCGAACTCGCGGAAGAACTCCTCCACGCCGTGGCCCGCGAACACTTCCTTGAACGGGAAGCCGGCCAGGATCGAGCCGGCGGCGAGAACGCCGATCGGGATCAGCATCCAGATCGGCGCCTCATGGGCCGCCTCGTAATGATGCCGGTCGTGCGGCTCGCCGTGGAACGTCTTGAAGATCAGGCGCCACGAATAGAACGAGGTCAGGCCGGCCGCGACCACCGTCATCAGGAAGCCGTAGAACGCGAACGGATTGTGCGCGACGTAGGCGGACTCGATGATCGCGTCCTTGGAGAAATAGCCGGCGGTCAGCGGGAAGCCGGTCAGCGCCAGCGTGCCGATCACCATCACGGCTGTAGGTGTAGGGAATCTTGTCCTTCAGCCCGCCCATGTTGCGGATGTCCTGCTCGTGATGCATCGCGTAGATCACCGAGCCGGAACCCAGGAACAGCAGCGCCTTGAAGAAGGCGTGCGTGAACAGATGGAACATGCCGACCGAATAGGCTCCCGCCCCCATCGCCACGAACATGTAGCCGAGCTGCGAACAGGTCGAATAGGCGACGATGCGCTTGATGTCGTTCTGCACGAGGCCGACGGTGGCCGCAAAGAACGCCGTGGTGGCGCCGAAGAACATCACGACGGCCTGCGCGTTCGGCGCCAGTTCGAACAGCGGCGACAGCCGCGCCACCATGAACACGCCGGCGGTGACCATGGTCGCGGCGTGGATCAGCGCCGAGACCGGCGTCGGGCCTTCCATCGCGTCCGGCAACCAGGTGTGCAGCAGGAACTGGGCCGACTTGCCCATCGCGCCCATGAACAGCAACAGGCAGATCAGCGTCAGCGCGTCGGCGTGCCAGCCGAAGAAGTTGATGGTCTTGCCCGACAGGCCCGGCGCGCCGGCGAAGATGGTCTCGAAATCGGTGGTCTTGAGCAGCATGTAGATGGCGAAGATGCCGAGCGCGAAGCCGAAATCGCCGACGCGGTTGACCACGAAGGCCTTGATCGCCGCCGCATTCGCCGACGGCTTCTGGTACCAGAAGCCGATCAGGAGATAGCTGGCGAGACCGACGCCCTCCCAGCCGAAGAACAGCTGGACCAGATTGTCCGCCGTCACCAGCATCAGCATCGCGAAGGTGAACAGGCTGAGATAGGCGAAGAAGCGCGGCCGGTTCGGATCCTCGTCCATGTAGCCGATGGAATAGAGGTGCACGAGCGAGGAGACGGTGTTGACCACGACCAGCATCACGGCGGTCAGCGTGTCGACGCGCAGCGCCCACGCCACCTGCAGATCGCCGGAATTGATCCAGGGAAGCAGCGCGATCCTGTACGCATCATGGTGCATGAAGCCGACATCGACCAGCGCCACCCAGGACAGTGCCGCGGAAACGAACAGCAGCCCGGTCGTGATCAGTTCGGCCGCGCGCGATCCCTGCGCCGGCGGCTCGGAGACGTGATGGTCGTCATGGCCGTGATCGTCATGGCCGTGATCGTCATGGGCGTCGCGGCATGGGCATGATCGCCATGCCCATGGTCGTGATGCTCGACCGCATCGCCGCTCGGGTTGCGCGCATGCGCCCCGAAGATCGCGATCAGGCCGGCCAGAATGGCGCCCAGCAGCGGCAGAAAGACGATTGCCTGAACCATAGCTGCGCCTTAGCCCTTCATCAGATTGACGTCTTCAACCGCGATCGAACCGCGGTTGCGGAAATACACCACCAGCACGGCCAGACCGATCGCCGCCTCGGCCGCGGCGACCGTCAGCACCAGCAGCGCGAACACCTGGCCGACGATGTCGCCGAGGAAGGTCGAGAACGCCACCAGGTTGATGTTGACGGCGAGCAGGATCAGCTCGATCGACATCAGGATGACGATGATGTTCTTGCGGTTCAGGAAGATGCCGAGGATCCCGAGCGTGAACAGGATGGCGCCGACCGCGAGATAGTGTCCGAGACCGATCGTCATTTCACCCACTCCGCCGCGTCCGCATCCTGCAGCCCCTGCCCGGACGCCACCTTGCGCACGGCCATCGCGAGTTCCGGCGTCCGCGCGTTCTGCACGTTGATGTCCTGCCGCTTGACCTTCGCCTTGTGGCGCAGCGTCAGCACGATGGCGCCGATCATGGCGACCAGCAGCACCATGCCGGCGATCTGGAAGTAATGGATGTACTTCGTATAGAGCACCAGCCCGAGCGCCTCGGTGTTGCTGACATTGGTCGGGATCGCCGCCGTGATCTGCTTGACGGTGCCGGGATTGATGACCCAGCCGCCGGCGACCAGCAGCAGTTCGACCAGGAAGATCGCCGCCGATCACGAGGCCGATCGGCAGATACTCCAGGAAGCCCTCGCGCAGTTCGACGAAATCGACGTCGAGCATCATGATCACGAACAGGAACAGCACCGCGACCGCGCCGACATAGACCACGATCAGCATCATCGCCGAGGAATTCGGCGCCCATCAGGACGAACAGGCCGGAGGCGTTGACGAAGGCCAGGATCAGGATACAGCACGGAGTGCACGGGATTGCGCGACACAATCACCATCACCGCCGACGCCACGCAGACGCCGGCGAACAGATAGAAGAACAGCGCGGGAAGGATCATGCCCTCACCTCACCGGTACGGCGCGTCGAGTTCGATTGATTTCGCAATCTCGCGCTCCCAGCGGTCGCCATTGGCGAGCAGTTTCGCCTTGTCATAATAGAGTTCCTCGCGGGTCTCGGTCGCGAATTCGAAATTCGGTCCCTCGACGATGGCATCGACCGGGCAGGCTTCCTGGCACAGGCCGCAATAGATGCATTTCACCATGTCGATGTCGTAGCGCACGGTGCGGCGGGTGCCGTCGTTGCGGCGCGGGCCGGCCTCGATCGTGATCGCCTGCGCCGGGCAGATCGCCTCGCACAGCTTGCAGGCGATGCAGCGCTCCTCGCCGTTCGGATAGCGGCGCAGCGCATGCTCGCCGCGGAAGCGCGGCGAGATCGGCCCCTTCTCGAACGGATAGTTCAGCGTCGGCTTCGGCTTGAAGAAATAGCGCATGGCGAGAAAGAACGCCGATACGAATTCGGTCAGCAGAAGCGAGCGGGCGGTTGCGTTGATGTTGACACTCATGGCGACCTCACTTCGGCGCGATGCCGGCGAATTGCAGCACGCCGGCCACAATCACCACCATCGCCAGCGACAGCGGCAGGAACACCTTCCAGCCGAGCCGCATCAGTTGATCGTAGCGGTAGCGCGGCACGATCGCCTTCGCCATCGCGATCATGAAGAACATGAAGAACACCTTCAGCGCGAACCAGATCACGCCCGGGATCCAGGTGAACGGCGGCAGCGCCACCGGCGGCAGCCAGCCGCCGAGGAACAGGATCGTCGCCAGCGCGCACATCGTGGTGATCGCGACATATTCGCCGAGCATGAACAGCAGATACGGCGTCGAGCCGTATTCGACCATGAAGCCCGCGACCAGTTCGGATTCCGCTTCCACCAGATCGAACGGCGGCCGGTTGGTCTCGGCCAGCGCCGAGACGTAGAACACCACGAACATCGGGAACAGCGGCCACACATACCAGTTCAGGATGGTGAGCTGCGGCAGGCCGATCAGGCTGGCGAGCCCTCGTGTATTCTGCGCTTCCACCACGGCCGAGAGATTGAGCGAGCCGGCGCACAGCAGCACCGTGATGATGACGAAGCCGATCGAGACTTCGTAGGACACCATCTGCGCCGCCGAGCGAAGTGCGGCCAGGAACGGGTATTTCGAGTTCGACGACCAGCCGGCCATGATGATGCCGTAGATCGACAGCGACGAGATCGCGAAGATGTAGAGCACGCCGACATTGATGTCGGAGATCACCCAGCCGAGATCCATCGGGATCACGGCCCAGGCGGCGAGCGCCAGCACGCAGGACACCAGCGGCGCCAGCAGGAACACGCCCTTGTTGGAGCCGGACGGGAATGATCGGCTCCTTCAGCACGAACTTCAGCAGGTCCGCGAAGGATTGCAGCAGGCCCCAGGGGCCGACGACGTTGGGACCGCGGCGGATCTGCACCGCCGCCCAGATCTTGCGGTCGGCGAGCAGGATGTAGGCGATCGCGACCAGCAGCACGACGAGCAGCAGGACGCTCTGCGCGACCATCACGATCAGCGGCCAGAGAAAGCCGGTCCAGAACGAGCTTGCGAAGAAATCAGCCATCAGGTCACGCTCACTCCGCTGCCGTCAGCATTCGCCCGGCCGCCAGCCGGGAACATTCCGCCATCACCGCCGAGGCCCGCGCGATCGGGTTGGTCAGATAGAAATCCTCGACCGAACTCTTGAACGGGGTCTTGTCGACCTTGCCGCCCTTCGCCCGCCAGCGCCTTGACGTCGCTCGGCCTTGCCGGGCTCGATCTGGTCGATCCGCATCAGATGCGGCACGGCCTTGAACAGCGCCTGGCGCAACGCCTGCAGGGAATCATAGGGCAGCTTCTTGCCCAGAACATCCGACAGCGCGCGGACGATCGCCCAGTCCTCGCGCGCCTCGCCGGGCGGGAACGCCGCGCGGCTGGCGATCTGCACCCGGCCCTCGGTGTTGACGTAGAGGCCGGATTTTTCGGTATAGGCCGCGCCCGGCAGGATGACGTCGGCGCGGTGCGCGCCGCGGTCGCCATGGGTGCCGATATAGACCACGAACGTGCCGTCAGGCACCTTCACTTCATCGGCGCCGAGCAGGAACAGCACGTCGAGCGTGCCGAAGGTCGTCATCTGCGCCAGGCTGAGGCCACCGGCGCCGGCCGCAAAGCCGATATCGAGCGCGCCCGCGCGCGAGGCGGTATCCTGCAGCACGGCAAAGCCGTTCCAGCCGTCCTTGAGCGCGCCGACGCCTGCCGCGACCTTGGCCGCCAGCGCCAGCACCGCCGCGCCGTCATGCCGCGCCAGCGCGCCGGCGCCGACCAGCACGATCGGGTTCTTGGCGCCCTTCAGCACCTCGGCGAAGGAATGCTTGCCGCTGGCGAGTTCGCTGAGCGTATCCGTGCCCGCGCCGAGATAGTCGTAATCATAGGTGAGATCGGCCTTGGCGCCGATCACGCCGACCTTGAGCTGGCCGGTGCGCCAGCGCTTGCGGATGCGCGCGTTGAGCACGGCGGCTTCCTTGCGCGGGTTGGCGCCGATGATCAGCAGCGCGTCGGCCTGCTCGATGCCGGCAATGGTCGGATTGAAGATCTAGGTCGCCCGGCCGGCCTTGGCGTCGAAGGCGTCGCCGCCCTGCACCGCCAGATTGGACGAGCCGCATTTCGCCAGCAGCTCCTTCAGCGCGAACATCTCTTCGACCGCGGCGAGATCGCCGGCGATCGCGCCGATCCGCTTGCCGTCGATGCGGCCGGTCTTGGCGGCGATGGCTGCAAAGGCTTCCTGCCAGGACGCGGCGCGAAGCTTGCCGTTTTCGCGGATATAGGGCCGGTCGAGCCGCTGCGTGCGCAGGCCGTCGACGACGTGGCGGGTCTTGTCGGAAATCCATTCCTCGTTCACGGCCTCGTTGATGCGCGGCAGGATCCGCATCACCTCGCGGCCGCGGGTATCGACGCGGATCGCGGAGCCGACGCCGTCCATGACGTCGACCGACTGCGTCTTGCCGAGCTCCCACGGACGCGCGGCGAACGCGTAGGGCTTCGAGGTCAGCGCGCCGACCGGGCAGATATCGACGAGATTGCCCTGCAGCTCCGAGGTCAGCGCCTGCTCCAGATAGGTCGTGATCTCCATGTCCTCGCCGCGGCCGGTCGCGCCCATCTCCGGGGCGCCGGCGACTTCGGCGGAGAAGCGGACGCAGCGCGTGCACTGGATGCAGCGGTTCATCGAGGTCTTGACCAGCGCGCCGAGATACTTGTCCTCGACCGCGCGCTTGTTCTCGGCGAAGCGCGAGGTGTCGACGCCGTAGCCCATCGCCTGGTCCTGCAGATCGCACTCGCCGCCCTGGTCGCAGATCGGGCAATCCAGCGGGTGGTTGATCAGCAGAAATTCCATCACGCCTTCGCGCGCCTTCTTGACCATCGGCGAACGCGTCGAGATTTCCGGCGGCTCGCCCTTCGGGCCGGGCCGGCAGTCGCGCACGCCCCAGGCGCAGCTTGCGACCGGCTTCGGGCCGCCCTTCACCTCGACGAGGCACATCCGGCAATTGCCGGCGATCGACAGCCGCTCGTGGTAGCAGAAGCGCGGAATTTCGGCGCCGGCGGCCTCGCACGCCTGCAGCAGCGTGTACTCCGCGGGCACATCGATCTCTTTGCCGTCGATGATCAGTTTGGTCATTGCTGTCTCAGGTCTTTCCCAGCTTGCAGTCTGGCGGTGTAACGCTGGCGGTCTTCAGCGACGCCTTGATCCATTGCTGGGTCTCGGCGCCATAGGTGGCGAGATAGGCCGGCTGCGCCGCGTTCTTCTCGCACAGGAACGGCAGATGCGGCTTCAGGTCGTAATCGCAGGACGCCAGCCACTCGCGCTTTCCCGCGAACGCGCCGATCGCCTCCTCGCAGGCGTAGAGGAAGTAGGTGACGAAGCTCTCGTACTGGACCTGCTCGTCGCGGCCGGAGGCCTTGATCTTCTCGTAGTCCGGCTGCGCGAATTTCGGATTCTTGAACGCCAGGTCGGTGTAGCCGAGAAACGCCTGCCGCGCGCTGGTAGCGCGGTTGCTGGTGCGGATCTCGTTGATCTGGAACAGGATCGCAACAAAGCCGAGCAGCGCCACGGTCGCCTGCGCCATCTGCGCCAGCGTCCCGTATCTCTGCCACCAGAAGCTCGGTTGCGACATCGTCATCCCTACTCCGCCGCGACCATGTTCACGGGATCGCGCACGCCGATATCGTCGATATCGGCCTTGTGCGAATACTGGTCGATGCGCTCCTCGATCTCGTGACGGAAATGCGCGATCAGGCCCTGGATCGGCCAGGCCGCGGCGTCGCCGAGCGCGCAGATGGTGTGGCCTTCGACCTGCTTGGTGACTTCCAGCAGCATGTCGATCTCGCGCTTGTGGGCGCGGCCATCGGCCATGCGCGTCAGCACCCGCCACATCCAGCCCGTGCCTTCGCGGCACGGCGTGCACTGGCCGCAGCTCTCGTGCTTGTAGAAATAGGAGATGCGCGCGATCGCCCGGATCAGGTCGGTCGACTTGTCCATCACGATCACGGCGGCGGTGCCGAGGCCGGAGCGCAGCTTGCCGAGGCTGTCGAAATCCATCGGCGTGTCGATGATCTGCTCGGCCGGCACCATGCGCACCGACGAGCCGCCGGGGATCACGGCCTTCAGATTGTCCCAGCCGCCGCGAATGCCGCCGCAATGGCGCTCGATCAGTTCGCGGAACGGAATCCCCATCGCCTCTTCGACGTTGCAGGGCCGCTCGACGTGACCGGAAATGCAAAACAGCTTGGTGCCGACATTGTTCGGCCGGCCGATGGCGGCGAACCACGCCGCGCCGCGCCGCAGGATGTCGGGCGCGACCGCGATGGATTCGACGTTGTTGACGGTGGTCGGGCAGCCATAGAGGCCGACATTGGCCGGGAACGGCGGCTTCAGCCGCGGCTGGCCCTTCTTGCCTTCGAGGCTTTCCAGCAGCGCGGTTTCCTCGCCGCAGATATAGGCGCCGGCGCCGTGCGCGACATAGATGTCGAACGGCCAGCCATTGACGTTGTCCTTGCCGACCAGCTTGGCCTCATAGGCCTGATCGATCGCGGCCTGCAGATGCTCGCGCTCGCGGATGAACTCGCCGCGCACATAGATGTAGCAGGCATGCGCGTTCATCGCGAAGCTCGCGAGCAGGCAGCCCTCGACCAGCAGATGCGGATCGTGCCGCATGATCTCGCGGTCCTTGCAGGTGCCGGGCTCGGACTCGTCGGCGTTGACCACGAGATAGCTCGGCCGGCCGTCGGTCGATTCCTTCGGCATGAACGACCATTTCAGGCCGGTCGGAAAGCCCGCCCCGCCGCGCCCGCGCAGGCCGGAGGCCTTCATCTCGTTGATGATCCAGTCGCGGCCCTTGTCGATGATCGCCTTGGTGCCGTCCCACGCGCCGCGGCGGCGCGCGCCCTCCAGCCCCCAATCGTGGAGGCCGTAGAGGTTCTTGAAGATGCGATCCTTGTCGTCGAGCATGACTTGAAGCTTCCTCAGATCAACGATTGGACTGCGCGTAAGCGAGGCCCGCGGCGCATCCGCCGAAGGTCAGCGCCCACAACAGGCTGGATTCGAGCGTCGCGCTCAGCCCGTAGCGCTGCAGCAGGAAAATGAAGGTCGCCGCCGCCGCCGGCGTGCATGCCGATATAGCGCCAGTTCTTCATCGCGCTGCCCCTCTCCGGCCCGTTCACGGGCAATGTGCCGTCACGCGTCATGTGGATTCCTTCAGCGTCGTCGGCCCGCCCACCGGCGCCGAGAACTGACGGTCGATCTGCGGTCCCGGCTTCGGCGGATTGCCGGACGCAAAGCCGTCCAGCACCTTGCCGAAGCTTTCCTTGGTCAGGTCCTCGTAGGTGTCCTTCCAGATCAGCACCATCGGCGCATTCACGCAGGCGCCGAGGCACTCGACCTCTTCCCAGCTGAAATTGCCGTCCTTCGACAGACTGGAAGGGATCGTGATGGATGCGGCTGCTGGCACACCTCGATCAGGTCGCCGGCGCCGCGCAGGCGGCACGGCGTGGTGCCGCAGACCTGCACATGGGCCTTCTTGCCGACCGGCTGAAGCTGGAACATCGTGTAGAAGGTCGCGACCTCCAGCACGCGGATGTAGGGCATCTCCAGGAGGTCGGCGACGGCGCGGATCGCGGCTTCCGAAACCCATCCCTCATGCTGTTCCTGCACGCGCCACAGGATCGCGATCACCGCGGAGGCCTGGCGTCCCGGCGGATACTTCTCGATCTGCGCCTTCGCCCAGGCGAGATTCTCTTCCGAGAACGTGAAGCTCGCGGGCTGCAATTCCTTCGGTGCGAGGCGGCGGACGGACATCGTTCAGTCTCTCATTGCACGCGGCGTGCGGCTTTCGCATTGAGCGCATCGATCCGGGCGAGCCAGAATGCGCTTGCGGTGCCGAACACGTTGTAGCCGACATGGGTTGAGACCTTGATGCGATCCAGAATCGAAAGGTCGGTCACGGTCTCAAGGCGATTGCTGCGCGGATCGTAGACGATCAGCTTCAGCGGGGTCTGTTCGAGGATGTAGCGCGACACGGTGTGCGCGGGATCGTTGCCATGCTCCTCGCACAGGAACACGCTGTCGGCCTGCATCAGCCGCGCGCCGCCCTTCATGGCCTCGATCTCGACGCCTTCGACGTCGAGCTTGATCAGATATTTGCCGCCCGCGGCGATCTTGCCGTCATCGAGCAGATTGTCGAGCGCGATGACGGGCACCTCCTCGCCGGCCGACTGGTCGCCGGCGATGCTGAAGGCCTCGTGCTTGGAGCCGGACAGCCGCGCGGTGCCGCGGGCCGCACCGATCGCGCATTTCATCGCCTCGAAGCGATTGCCGTTGATCCGGGCGTTGTTGGCGAGCTTCGGAAAATTCTGCCCCGATGGTTCGATCGCAATCGCCTTGTGCGATCCGAACGGCTTGCTCGACACCAGCACCGACCAGTAGCCGTAATTGGCGCCGCAATCGAGCAGCGTGTAGTCGACGTCGGCGGAGTCCCTGAACAGCAGTTCGAGTTCGTCCTCGTAGCTGTAGCTCCGATTGAGCAGCTTGCTCCAGTAGCCGTCGCCATAGGGAAACTCGAACAGGGCGTCGGGGTTGAGTTTCACCTGGAGGCCGCGTTCGGGCAGCGTCGTGCGCAACAGGTTGGCGCACATGTTGTAGCCGCGATGCGAAAAGTTGGACGCCACCTTGGAGCCCAGCGTCAGCGCCACCGCGGCCAGACGCTCCCATGCGTTGGCGCCCTCGAGCACGCCCGAAGCCCGGTCAAACTGGATGGGCGCCTGCGCCATCACCGATCGACCTCTCCGAACACGATGTCGAGCGAGCCGAGGATGGCCGAGACGTCGGCGAGCAGATGGCCGCGGCAGATGATAGTCCATTGCCTGCAGATGAGCGAAGCCCGGCGCGCGGATCTTGCACTTGTAGGGCTTGTTGGTGCCGTCGGCCACGAGATAGACGCCGAACTCGCCCTTCGGCGCCTCGACCGCGGCGTAGACCTCGCCGGCCGGCACGTGCACGCCTTCGGTGTAGAGCTTGAAGTGATGGATCAGCGCTTCCATCGAGCGCTTCATCTCGCCGCGGCGCGGCGGCGCGATCTTGTTGTCCTCGACGACGACCGGGCCCTGGCCATCGGGCGCGCGCAGCTTGGCGATGCACTGCTTCATGATGCGCACCGACTGGCGCATCTCTTCCATGCGGATGCAGTAGCGGTCGTAGCAATCGCCGTTCTTGCCGATCGGGATGTCGAAATCCATCTCGGCGTAGCACTCGTAGGGCTGCGACTTGCGCAGGTCCCAGGCCGCGCCCGAGCCGCGCACCATCACGCCGGAGAAGCCCCACTCCCAGGCTTCCTTCAGCGAGACCACGCCGATATCGACGTTGCGCTGCTTGAAGATGCGGTTGCCGGTGAGGAGCGTTTCCAGGTCCGCGACGACCTGCAGGAACGGATCGCACCAGGCGTCGATGTCGTCGATCAGCTTCGGCGGCAGGTCCTGATGCACGCCGCCGAGGCGGAAGTAGGCCGCGTGCATGCGCGAGCCGGAGGCGCGCTCGTAGAACACCATCAGCTTTTCGCGCTCTTCGAAGCCCCACAGCGGCGGGGTCAGCGCGCCGACGTCCATCGCCTGCGTGGTGACGTTGAGCAGATGCGACAGGATGCGGCCGATCTCGCAATAGAGCACGCGGATCAACTGGCCGCGGCGCGGCACCGTGATGCCGAGCAGCTTCTCCGCGGCGAGGCAGAACGCGTGCTCCTGGTTCATCGGCGCGACGTAGTCGAGCCGGTCGAAATAAGGGATCGCCTGCAGGTAGGTCTTCTGCTCGATCAGTTTCTCGGTGCCGCGATGCAGCAGCCCGATATGCGGATCGACGCGGTCGACCACTTCGCCGTCGAGCTCCAGCACCAGGCGCAACACACCGTGCGCGGCCGGATGCTGCGGGCCGAAATTGATGGTGAAGTTGCGGAGATTCTGTTCGTTCATGGTCAGGCCTTCGGCTCAGCCTTCTCGTCGCCGGGCAGCGGATAGTCCGCGCCTTCCCATGGCGAGAGGAAATCGAATTTGCGGAATTCCTGGTTGAGGCGGACCGGCTCGTAGAGCACCCGCTTCTCCTGGTCGTCGTAACGCACCTCGACGAAGCCGGTGAGCGGGAAATCCTTGCGCAGCGGATGGCCGTCGAAGCCGTAGTCGGTCAGGAGCCGGCGCATGTCGGGATGGCCGGTGAAGATCACGCCGTAGAGGTCGTAGGTTTCGCGCTCGAACCAGTCGGCGCCGGGAAACACGTCGATGATCGACGGCACCTGGCGTCGCCTCGTCGGCCTCCGCACGCACGCGGATGCGCTCGTTCAGCGTCGGCGACAGCAAATGATAGACCACGTCGAAGCGCTTTTCGCGGCCGGGATAATCGACCGCCGTGACGTCGATGAAGTTGACGAAGCGCAGCGAGGGATCGTCGCGCAGGTACTTCATGACCTCGACGATGCGGCCGGCATCCACCGTGACGGTGAGCTGGTTGAACGCGACCGCATGGGCGCTCGCCGCACCCGGAAGCGCGCTAACAATCGTCTGCCCAAGGGCGTCGAGCTTGCCGTCGTCCATTACCCAAACCTTAGCGTTCGATGGTCCCGATGCGCCGGATCTTCTTCTGCAGCAGCAGCACGCCGTAGAGCAGCGCCTCCGCCGTCGGCGGGCATCCGGGCACGTAGATGTCGACCGGCACGATGCGATCGCAGCCGCGCACGACCGAGTAGGAATAGTGATAGTAGCCGCCGCCATTGGCGCACGACCCCATCGAGATCACGTAGCGCGGCTCGGGCATCTGGTCGTAGACCTTGCGCAGCGCCGGCGCCATCTTGTTGGTCAGCGTGCCCGCCACGATCATGACGTCGGACTGCCGCGGCGAGGCGCGCGGCGCGAAGCCGAACCGCTCGACGTCGTAGCGCGGCATCGACACCTGCATCATCTCCACCGCGCAGCAGGCCAGGCCGAACGTCATCCACATCAGCGATCCCGTCCGCGCCCAGGTGATCAGGTCGTCGGCGGCGGCAACGAAGAAGCCCTTGTCGGAGAGTTCGTGGTTGACCTCGAGGAAATACGGATCATTGGCGCCGACCGGCCGGCCGGTGGCGGGATCGAGAATGCCCTTCGGCGCCTGCGCGATCGCCGGCGAGGACATCGGAGCTGCTGTCGGGCTCAATCCCATTCGAGCGCGCCTTTCTTCCACTCATAAGCAAAACCGACCGTGAGAACGGCGAGGAACACCATCATCGACCAGAAGCCGGTGGCGCCAAGCTTGCCGAACGCGACCGCCCACGGAAACAGGAACGCCACTTCGAGGTCGAAGATGATGAAGAGGATCGCGACCAGGTAGAACCGGACGTCGAACTTCATGCGGGCGTCGTCAAAAGCGTTGAATCCGCATTCATAGGCGGAGAGCTTTTCCGGATCCGGCTGCTGGAACGCGACCAGGAACGGAGCAATCAGAAGCGCCAGACCGATCAGGCTCGCCACCCCGATGAACACGACAAGTGGTAGGTAATTCTGCAGGATGCCGGTCATCGGCGAAGCCTTTTTCCTGCGGTTTCGGACTGCCGCAGATTCGTTGATTGGAATTGTTCTTGAGGCTTAGCGCAGCGCAACAGGGGGCGCAAGACAAGCGGGCCTCGCGCCTGTTCCAGCCTCGGAAGCGCCGGGGAAAACCGAACAGGTGTTGCGTTCCGGCCTCGCTCGAAGCAACGCGTGACGGCATCAATGGTGCCGCAAATTTCGGCTTGGGCGGTTCGCAGCATCGAGCAGTGGTGCGGCCGTGTCGGTGAGACTCTGATCGAGCAGCATCGGGCGTGGCGAGCCCGGCGTTCGCCATCTGCATATGAGTTCACCGCTGTGGTCGCGGCACCAGCGACGACCTCGGTCATATGGTCGACTTTGATCGGAGCCGTCTTTGCGATCGCGCAAACCTTGGCGCTGCTCCGCGCGATGCTGTCGGCAGTCGATCCTCGTCGGTCACGACCATCACGAGGCTCGATCCAGCTTCAGGTCGACCGGCAGCGGATTGGCGCGAGCCACCTGACCCGGCAGGTCCAGACCGAGCGTTTTGTCATTGTATTTATTATGATTTTTCCGATCAGCGGCACCGGATGCGGCGCTCGGCCCATTACTCTGTGACATTCATCACGGAAGAAACTGCGAAGGCGAGCAAAAAGTGGCGAATGAAACCATTTCGCGGAATTGGCGAAACCATTCTGAAACAGACGGGGCGTAGGTCTAACGCCATCAGAGGACGCAGAGTCGTCCGGGAGGCTTACATGAACCACTCCATTCACTCGGCAGATCGCAGCACCCACCTCAAGATCGTGGTCGTCGCTCTCGTCGCCGGCATCGCGGTTGCGGCCCTGGGCATCTCGGCCCGCACCGGTTCGGACTACACCCAGACCGCGCAGGTCGTGAAAGCCGGCAAGGCCGTCGTCGTCACCAGTTCGAACACTTCGACGGTTCGCTGAACGATTTCGATCGCATTGGAATAAAAACGGCCGCCTTCGGGCGGCCTTTTTGCTGGCTAATGGTCTTGAAAGGTCAAGTGTTCAGCCATTGAATGGCGCGAGAGACGGGAACTCGAACCCGCGGCCTCCGCCGTGACAGGGCGGCGCTCTAACCAACTGAGCTACTCCCGCGGATGCCGTAATCAGATCCTGATCCGCGCAGAACCGAGGGCATAAAGGCCTGCCCTCTCTTAGTCAAGGACGTTGCAAATCCCCTTGCCAAATGGGCATTTTTGCGATGCCGATGCAAATAACCGCCTGTTTTCAGGGAGAACATCGTAGGCAGCCGTCATCCGAATCGTTTAAGCCCTGCAACGTCAGGGTTTCTCGAATGCGCCTGCGCGCAGGCTGCTTCGGAACCCTGGAAATTCAGGCGTCACTTGATGGGTCCTCGCGGCGCAACGGGGCATCCCACGATCATTCCCAAGCCATTCACCAACGAGGAGGGCCAGAAATGGCAAAGAAAGCAGCGGCTCCGGCCACCATCACACTCAAGCATCTGGCGGCGGCGCTCGCGGACGACCACGAACTGTCCAAGAAGGCCGCCGAGGCGATTCTGACCGACATGGTCGGCAAGATCGCCAAGCACCTGAAGAAGGGCGAGCGGGTCCGGATCGTCGGCCTTGGCATCCTCCAGGTCCGCAAGCGCGCAGCCCGCATCGGCCGCAACCCCGCCACGGGCGAGCCGATCCAGATCAAGGCCAGCAAGAAGGTCGCGTTCCGCGCCGCCAAGGAACTCAAGGAAGCCGTCTGATCCGACGCTCCCCGATCCGACCAGAAGCGCCATTCCGGCCAGCACCCGGGATGGCGCTTTTCTGTTATAGAGCCACCTCATCCCCTGTCCTCTTGTGGTGGTCATGCTGGCTTCGTCCCTCCCGTTCAAACACACCGTCACCGAGCGCTTCCTGCGCTATGCCGTGATCGACACCCAGTCCGATCCGCGAATCGCCGACCTGCCCCTCCACCGAGAAGCAGAAGATCCTCGGCCGCCTGCTCGCCTCCGAATTGCAGGCGATGGGACTGGCCGATGCCCATCTCGACGCGCACGGCTATGTCTACGCCACGATCCCGGCCAACACCGACAAGAAGGTCCCGGTCATCTGCTTCTGCTCGCATATGGACACCTCGCCCGACTGCTCCGGGGCCAACGTCAGGCCGCAGATCGTGAAGAACTATCAGGGCGGCGACATCGTGCTTCCGGCCGACCCGCACGCAGGTGATCCGCGCGGCGGACCATCCCGCCCTCGCCGGCCAGATCGGCCACGACATCATCACGACCGACGGCACCACGCTGCTGGGCGCCGACAACAAGGCCGGCCTCGCCGAGATCATGGATGCGGCGCAGTTCCTGATCGAGAACCCGCAAGTCAGGCACGGCGCGATCAAGATCCTGTTCACGCCGGACGAGGAGATCGGCCGCGGTGTCGACAAGGTCGATCTGAAAAAGCTCGGCGCCGACTTCGCCTACACGATGGACGGCGAGACCGCGGGCAATATCGAGGACGAAACGTTCTCGGCCGACGGCGCCACCATCACCATCGAGGGCGTCTCCACCCATCCCGGGCTTTGCCAAGGGCAAGATGGAACACGCGATGAAGATCGCGGCCGCCATCATCGACCGGCTGCCGAAGGATACATGCTCGCCGGAAACCACCGAAGGCAAGGAAGGCTTCCTGCATCCGATCGGCATTTCCGGCGCGCTGGAGAAGGCCACGCATCGGCTTCATCGTTCGCGACTTCACCGACGAGGGCCTGACGGAAAAAGAGGCGCTGCTCGAAGACATCGTCAAGGACGTGATGAAGGACTATCCGCGCTCGACCTGGCGGATGGAGGTCAAGCCGCAATACCGCAACATGAAGCAGGTGATCGACCGCCACCCCGAGATGGTCGATTACGCCATCGAGGCGATCGGCCGCACAGGGCTGACGCCGGTGCGAAGCTCGATCCGCGGCGGCACCGACGGCTCGCGGCTGTCGTTCATGGGCCTGCCCTGCCCCAACATCTTCGCCGGCGAGCACGCCTTCCATTCCCGGCTCGAGTGGGTCAGCCGGCAGGACATGGAAAAGGCCGCGGAGACCATCGTTCACCTGGCGATGATCTGGGAAGAGCGGAGCTTAAAGCGTTTTCGAGCGAAGTGGGTACCGGTTCGCGTAAAGAAAACGCGTCAAAACAAGAATCTGGAGCTTCGGTTCTGATTCAATCAGAACCGATAATGCTCCAGCAACTGTCAGCGCTGTTCCCGCCGCGGCCGTCCGTGTGGGATACATGAAAACGGGGAGTTCACCATGCGATCATCTGAAATCGTCGCCTTGGCGCTTGTCGTTGGAATTACAGCCGCGCTGTCGGCGTCCCGTGCGCTCGCCACGCCCGACTGTCCAAAGCTGATGGAACTGGCGGATTGGGGAGAGAACCCGACCGGCGACATCAGTGTTGCGTCGGGACAGAGTTGCTCGTTTCCCATCACGATGCGCGGCACGGTGACCAGTTCGGAAATTCTGAACAAGCCGGCGCACGGCAAGCTGAAAAAAATCAACGCGACGACCTACGAATACAAGGCGAAGGCCAGGTTCAAGGGAAACGACAGTTTCGCCATCAAGGCAACGGGTCAGGGACCAGCAACTTCCGGCACGTCGGTGATAACCGTGAACGCCACGATCAAATAGCGCGACGGGGCGTCCGGAACACGCGTCACGCGCGCCCTACGACGCTTTCGCCGTCACGATCCAGACCGACGCAGGCAGCAGCACCGCATCGCCCTTGGCGAACGGCGTCAGCGCTTCGCGGATCGAATTGGCGGCGGCGGTTCGCAGATGTTCCGGCTGGCCGTCGAGCGCGCGGCTCACCGGGCCGATTTCGAGCGCACCCTGCACCGCGCCGTCGAGGCCACGACCGATCGCAGCGTCAAGCAACAGCGGGCACGGCTCCATCTGGATATCCCTAAAGCCCGCCGCATCGAGAATCCGGCGCACCCGCGCCTCCGAGGCGAACGCAAACGGCCCGGGATCTTCCGGTCCCTGCTGCGGCAGCTTTGGCACGTGCTTGTAGGCGGCCTGCAGCGGCGCCATGAAGAACGGATTTTCGCGCGGCTCGCGCCAGCAGGCGAATGCCAGCCGGCCCGATGGCCGCAGCGCCTTGCGCATGTTGGCAAACGACAGCGCGGGATCGGCAAAGAACATCACGCCGAAGCGCGAGGCCAGCACGTCGTAGCTTTCAGGCTTGAACGGATAGACGGTGGCGTCCGCCAGTGCGAACTCGATCGGCAAGTCCTTCGGCGCACTCTGCCGCGCCCGCTCCAGCATCGGGGCCGAGACGTCGATCCCGAACACATGGCCTGCCGGCGCGACCTTTTGCGCGAACGCAATCGCCGTGGCGCCGCTGCCGCAACCGACGTCGATGACGCGCTCACCCGGCATGAACTTCGCACGATCGATCAGGGCGTCGGCGACCGGCTTGAGCAGGATGTCCTGCGCCGCCTGACGATCGGCCCAGCGCTGGCCGGCCGGACCGTTCCAGTAGGCGACCTGGTCGGCGTTCTGATCGTGGCCTTGGGGCATGTTCATGTGGGCGGCAGCTTTCGATTCAAGGCACGCCATTTCCGGCGCAAAGGCGACGAGCGCATTCGATCACGTGACCTCTCGACGTCGATGAGTCTCCCATCGACATGCGAGGTCGCTGTGCTTCACAGCCGATCGCGCAAATGGCGATGAGCCACCGCTGAAATACAGCGGCTTTCGGCTTGGAACAAGCCCGGCCGGACGGTCGTGTCAGTTCAAGCCGGTTACCCGCGTGAGATAATGCGGGCGTTCGATGCCTGCTCGTAAACCTGCCTTGCCGTCGTAAGGCCGGCACAAACCGAGGCGATGGCAAATGCAATCAGAAAAGTCGCGAAGACAGTGCGCGGGCTCATGTCGGCTCCGATGATGCGTCTCCACCCACTGACACACCTAGGGATGGGCGGAGCAGCCAGCAAGGCCGGAGAGCATATCAAGTCGATGTCATCGCAGACTACCGAAACAAAAGGTTCAATCACTTTCATGTGGCTGAAAATCTGCGGGCACTCCGCAGAAACATCTCAAGCTCACGTGGATAGTAAATCGACAGTTTCTGAAAGTCCTGTCCTCCCCTGCCTGCCATGTTGACGCTGTGCTCGCCATGGCGAGGCCAACACAGGACGATGGAGCCATGATCCTATTTCCGGCATCGACATCACTTTTTTTCAGTACTTGCAGTTTTTTCCGCAGGCTCGGCCGAACACATATCCAGTACGCGGCCCGATGCGCAGGCGTTAACGGGAGGTATGCATGACCACCGTTCAAGCCTTGATTTTGGGGATGATGCTGGCATGGGTCCCGAGCCTTCTGCTCGTGGCAGTCCTGCTCTGGCGCGATCACCGCATCCAGGCGATGAAATCCAGAAATTTGAGCGGGCGCATACTCGCCTTCAGGTCGAACAAGCCATTCAGAGGTAACCCAAGGTGACAAGGTCCGACGTACCGGCGCGGCGCCTGCACCGGGTCGCCAATTCCTAAAACCGATAACGGCGTTAGTCAGCGCTTCAACAATCTGGATTACGGTCATCATTCCTCGGAGTCATGACTGGGGATCGACCAAGGCGCTCTCAGCGGGTCAATTGACCCGCTGAGGCGCATCCTGGACGAGAATCCAACGGCTGCAGAGCGGTTCCCGCTTCAGTGAGTTCCATCAAGTCATGCCGCAACCAGGTCGAGAGCAGAGAAAGTCACATCGGGTCGTGTTCGAGCGCGGTTATCCGGCGCACATGATGGCGATCGACGGAACCTGGCGACGCAGTTGCACGATGGAGGATGTGTCCGAAGGCGGCGCCAGGCTGACCGTCGGAGGCTCCGTCGAGGGTTTGCACCTGAAGGAATTCTTCCTGCTGCTTTCGTCCACCGGCCTGGCCTACCGACGTTGCCAATTGGCGTGGGTCAATGGCGACCAGATCGGCGTCAACTTTCTCAAGCAGGGCCAGGGAAAGAAAACCGCGACCGCCAAGGCGCCGGCCTGAGCTGGCTGATCTGTTGGCTGAACCCGAACGGCTCGGAGCCGCGTTCGACGCGGGCGCCGACCGGCGCAGTAGGCGGTGACGGGATCGAACCGCCGACCTGTCCCGTGTAAAGGGAATGCTCTACCAGCTGAGCTAACCGCCCTACTGACGTCTCGGGTCGCCTGTTTAGCCCTGCCCGCCCCGTCGGTGCAAGGGCCGGCTTCCGCGGGTGCCCGCTGCGGCGGAACGACGGCGTGTGCGATATCAAACAAAAACGGCGCCCGAAGGCGCCGTTTCGTGACTTTGGATTTGAGCCGAACTCAGTGAGCGGTCAGACCGCCGGCCGCTTCGTCACCGCCGTCGGGCTTCACGGCCACCTTGGTGTCCTCTTCCCAGACGATCGGCACCGGGGTGCGGACCAGCGCCTTGGCGAGCACCTCATCCAGCCTTGCGACCGGAATGATCTCCATGCCGCCCTTGATCGCATCGGAAATCTCCGTGAGATCCTTGGCGTTGTCCTCGGGGATCAGCACCGTCTTGATGCCGCCGCGCGCGGCAGCCAGCAGCTTCTCCTTCAGGCCGCCGATCGGCAGCACCCTGCCGCGCAGCGTGATCTCGCCCGTCATGGCGACATCGTGCCTGACCGGAATGCCGGTCATGGTCGAGATGATCGCGGTAGCCATCGCGACACCGGCCGACGGTCCGTCCTTCGGGGTCGCCCCTTCAGGCACGTGGACGTGGATGTCGCGCCGGTCGAACAGCGGCGGCTCGATGCCGTAGTTGATCGCCCGCGAGCGGACGTAGGACGCCGCCGCCGAGATCGACTCCTTCATCACGTCGCGCAGATTGCCCGTGACCGTCATCTTGCCCTTGCCGGGCATCATGACGCCTTCGATGGTCAGCAGTTCGCCGCCGACATCGGTCCAGGCAAGGCCGGTGACGATACCGACCTGCGGCTCGCTTTCGATCTCGCCGAAGCGGTACTTCGGCACGCCGAGGAAGTCTTCGAGGGTCTTCTCGGTGACCTTGACCGACTTCTTCTTGGAGATCATCAGCTCCTTCACCGCCTTGCGGGCGAGTGTCGAAAGCTCACGCTCCAGGTTACGCACGCCCGCTTCGCGGGTGTAGCGGCGGATCATCAGCAACAGGGCTTCATCGTCGATCGACCATTCCTTGGAATCGAGGCCATGCTTGGAGATGGCGTTCGGGATCAGATGCTTGCGCGCGATCTCGACCTTCTCGTTCTCGGTATAGCCGGCGATCCGGATGATCTCCATGCGGTCCATCAGCGGGCCCGGAATATTCAGCGTATTCGCGGTCGTGATGAACATGACGTTCGACAGATCGTAGTCGACCTCCAGATAGTGGTCGGCAAACGTGCCGTTCTGCTCGGGGTCGAGAACCTCGAGCAAGGCCGACGACGGATCGCCGCGGAAATCGGCGCCCATCTTGTCGATCTCGTCCAGCAGGAACAGCGGGTTCGAGGTCTTGGCCTTGCGCATCGACTGGATGATCTTGCCGGGCATCGAGCCGATATAGGTGCGGCGGTGGCCGCGGATCTCGGCCTCGTCACGCACGCCGCCGAGCGACACGCGCACGAACTCGCGGCCCGTCGCCTTCGCGATCGACTTGCCGAGCGAGGTCTTGCCGACGCCGGGTGGGCCGACGAGGCACAGGATCGGTCCGGTCAGTTTGTTGGCGCGCGACTGCACCGCCAGATACTCGACGATGCGGTCCTTGACCTTCTCGAGCCCGTAGTGGTCGTTGTCCAGCACGGCCTGCGCCGCCTCGAGGTCCTTCTTGACCTTGGACTTCTTGTTCCACGGGATCGACAGCAGCCAGTCGAGATAGTTGCGCACGACGGTCGCTTCCGCGGACATCGGCGACATCTGGCGCAGCTTCTTCAATTCATGCTGCGCCTTCTCCCGCGCTTCCTTGGAAAGCTTGGTCTTGGCAATCTTCTCTTCCAGATCGGCCAGCTCGTCGCGACCTTCGTCGTCGCCGAGTTCCTTCTGGATCGCCTTCATCTGCTCGTTCAGGTAATACTCGCGCTGGGTCTTCTCCATCTGGCGCTTGACGCGCGAGCGGATGCGCTTCTCGACCTGCAGCACCGAGATCTCGCTCTCCATCAGGCCCAGCACCTTCTCCAGGCGCTGCGTGACGGACAACGTCTCCAGGATGCCCTGGCGATCGGCGATCTTGACGGCGAGATGCTGGGCAACCTGATCGCTCAGCTTGGCGAAATCAGTGATGGCCTGAACCACGCCGACGACCTCTGCCGAGATCTTCTTGTTCAGCTTCACATAGCTTTCGAAATCGGACACGACCGAGCGCGACAGCGCTTCGGCTTCAACCGAGGTCGCGTCGGTATCGGCGAGTGCGACCGCGGTCGCCTCGTAGTATTCGGAGCGATCGGAATATTTCTGGACGCGCGCGCGCTCGAGCCCTTCGACCAGCACCTTGACGGTACCGTCGGGAAGCTTGAGCAGTTGCAGCACGCTGGCCAGCGTCCCGACCTCGTAGATCGAATCCGGGCTCGGATCATCGTCGGAGGCGTTCTTCTGGGTTGCCAACAGGATCAACGCGTCGTTCTTCATCACTTCTTCGAGCGCGCGGATCGATTTCTCGCGGCCGACGAACAGCGGCACGATCATGTGCGGAAAAACGACGATGTCGCGGAGCGGCAGCACCGGATAGGAGTGGCTTT
>CAWGLP010000003.1:0-33396 GCA_963823485.1 uncultured Alphaproteobacteria bacterium | reverse complement strand
CGGCCCGACCCGCACCTTGCGCTGCTCGACGACGTTCTCGGCGTTCACGACCAGCAAATAACGCCCGGCCTGGTCAGCGCCGAGCGCCACATCCGGTACGAACAGCGCGTCTCGCCTACCTGATCGATTGGAACCCGGACGCGGACGAAGAAGCCCGGCAGCAATGCACGATCGGCATTGGGCAACACGCCGCGCACCGGCAGCGTGCCCGTCGACTGGTTGAGCGTCACCGCGGCATAGTCGAGCCTGCCCTTGTGCGGAAAGCCGGCTCGGTCTGCAGCCCGACCTCGATCGGCAATTGCCGGAGATCGTCCACCGTCATCCCGCGCCGGCGGGCCTCGGCGCGGATTCGCAGCACATCCTGTTCGTTGACATTGAAATTCACCCAGATCGGATCGAGCGCCACGATGGTCGCGAGTTGCGTCGGCGACGACGCGCCGACCAGTTCACCGACGGAAACCAGATGTGCGCTGACGATGCCATCGAACGGCGCGGCGACATTGGTGTAGCCGTAATTGACCGCGGCGATCCGGGTGTTGACCTGGGCCTGCTGCAGGCTTGCCTGCGCGTTGTCGCGCGTTGCCGTGGAAGATATCGAGCGTCGCCTGCGAAACCGCTTGCCGCTGCACCAGGTCCTGCTGGCGCTTGAAGTCCGCCTCGGCCTGCCTCAGCGTGGCCTGCGCGCCGGCTTCAGCGGCCTGCGCCTGTTCGAGCTTCAGCTTGTAGGTTTCGGGTTCGATCGTGAACAGCGAGGTGCCTTCCTTGACGTAGGCGCCATCCTGGTAGTTGATCGATTGCAGAACGCCCTGCACACGCGCGACGAGATCGACGTTTCGTATCGGCGCCGTGTTGCCGGTCGCTTCCAGAAAGCGCGTGAACGAGCCCTGCGCCGGCAACGCGACTTCCACCTTCGGCGGCGGCGGCGCAACAAAAGTATTTTGTTCGCAGGCACTTAGCGCAACGAACGCGGCCAGGACAAAGCCCGCGCGGCAAGCCGGGACGGCGTGTTGTCCGGCGGTGCTGCGTCGTGTCGATCGTGCTGGCGAACACGTCAACTTGCATTTGTCTTGCCTCAATGGATTTTTGTTCAAGAGAAAACGTCTTATTTGGAAGCCGGCATTCCGCCATCCCATAAAAGTAGCAACAATCCGCTTGCAGTGGAACCCGAAACCGAAAATGATGCGGGCCTTCTGAATTTTTTCCGCAAGCACATTCGAGATTTCAATTCGATTAAAGCGGCTATTCCGTCAGCAACACAAGGAATTACAAAAAATGATCGACACGTTTAAGCGTGCGACGAAGCTTGCGCCATTGTTGGCCATCGCCGTACTGTTCGCCGCAACGCCGGTGCGTGCGCAGGCGCCGAGCGAGGCGCAACGCGAAGCAATCAAGTCCGAATGCCGCTCCGATTACATGGCGCATTGCTCCAGCGTGCCGCCCGGCGGCGAGGCCTCGCTGCAATGCCTGCAGAAGAACATGTCGAGCCTCTCGTCGGGTTGCCAGGGCGCGGTGCGCGCCGTCGAAGCGCCGGCTGCACCGAAGGCTAAGTCCGCACCGGCAGCGACGACGGCCAAGCCCGCCGAAACCGCGACGCCCAAATCCGCGGCACCCGCTGCGGCTGCAGCGTCGAAACCCGCCGAGCCGAAGGCCGCAGCCGCACAGCCGAGCAGTGCGCAGATTTCAGCAATCCGCAGTGCGTGCCGCTCGGACTATCCGAAAGTCTGCGCGGGCGTGCCGACCGGCGGTGCGCCGGCGGTGCAGTGCCTGGAAAAGAACAAGGCGAAACTTTCGGCCGGTTGCGGGAAGGCGGTCGCCGCCGTCAGCGGCGGTGGTGCGGCTGCTCCAGCCGCCGCCACGGCGCCGGCCGCTTCCGGCGGCAGCCCCTGCCGCCGCTGCCGCACCGGCAGTGATCGTGCTGCGGCCAATGCGGCCGCGCGAAGAGCTGTTCGTGCTGCGGTCGGCCTGCGGCGGCGATGTCCGCTCGATCTGCGGCGGTGTTGCGCCCGGCGGCGGGCGGATCGTGCAGTGCCTCGCCACCAACGCGGCTTCGCTGTCTCCCGCATGCAAGGATGTGCTGGCCCCGTTCGCCGCGCGGTAATCGCGCGCCGCATGCGATGTCGGCTGGATCGGCCGCTATTCCCCGCGAAAGGCGAGGATGAGCTGAACAAGTCGGACCGAGAGGGCGACGTAGAAAATCGTCATCAGGATTTGGTACGCGATATGCCAATTGAGCTTTGCGAGCTTGTAGAGGCCGTCGAGGAAATTCAGCACCAGCAGAATGACACCGAACAACATGACGCCGCGGCCGACGAGACCGTGGCGCAGATAGCCGAACAAAACGATGGCCGGCTCGGTGCTCGACACATGCGCGCCGGCCGACAAGATCAGTGTCCCGATGATCATCTTCTCGATATGAGAGAATATTTCCTTGGAGACCGGCTCGACACGTTCAGCATAGAACGCCAGCCATCTGGCCCTGAGCTCCGCCATGGATCCTCCCCTCGCAATGAATGGATTTTCACTACAGCGGGTCGCAGGCAGGAAGCAAGAAGGCAGCCTGCCCGGTCCGCGGATTGTCAACCTCACGATTGGCCACCACCACCAAGGAGACGACCGATGATACGCACCATCCTCACCGCAGCCGTCCTGCTCTGCGCTTCGCAGGCTGCGTCTGCGCAGGAGTTGACCTCCGAACAGCGCAGCGCCTGCATGGGCGACTACGAAAAGTACTGCAAGGGTGTCACGCCGGGCGGCGGACGCATCATCGCCTGCCTCGCCAAGGAGACCGACAAGCTCACGCCTGCCTGCAAGAAGGTGCTGGCGGAAGCCGAGAAGAAATAGCTCAGTCGCGGCCGGAAGCACTGGCGGCAAGTTAGTACAATCCTGCGACCTGAAACCGCAGAACCTTACCCAGGCAACTTTCACAAGAAACTTTCAATGCCTCAATATCAACCAGTCATATTCCGGAAGTCCAACATGCGTTCCCTTCTGATCATTGCGTCCGCCCTCTTTGCCTTTGGTGCGGCCATCACCTTCGAGCCGACCGCGGCCCACGCGGTGGTATGCGCCGACGGCGTCGTGCGCGCCGGCTGCGCCGGACCAAACGGCGCGGTCGTCGTCCGCAAACCGGTCAGGCCCGTCGTGGTATGCAAGACCGTGTGGGTCAACGGCGCCAAGGTCCGCCGCTGCACGTAAGCCCGACGTCAATCACGCCCCCGAAATGGCGGCCGGGAACACTCCGTGTTCCCGCTTTTTCCTGTGGCGTAAATTTTCGTCCGGCATTAGTCTCGGGCTCAACTTAGTAAGTATACTGTCGATTGGGAGGAAGACGTGCGTATCGCCGTGATCGGCGGAGGCCCTGGCGGCCTCTACTTCGCCTATCTCTGGAAGCGGCGTCACCCGGACGCGCAGATCGATCTGTTCGAGCAGAACCCCGAGGGCGCGACCTGGGGCTTCGGCGTCGTGTTCTCCGAACAGGCGCTGGAATTTCTGCGGGCCGACGACGCCGAGACGGTGGACGCCATCGCCCCTCGGATGGAAAGCTGGAAGAACATCACGCTCAACCTGCGCGGCGAGAGCGTCGAGATCGATGGCGTCGGATTTTCCTCGATCGGCCGGCTCGAGCTGCTGACGATCCTGCAGCAGCGCCTGCGGGCAACAGGCGTCACGCCGAGGATATGACACGACGATCGACGCGCTGGACCAACTCCGCGGCTACGACCTGATCGTCGCGGCCGACGGATTGAACTCGCTGGTGCGCCGCAGTTTTGAAAACGCTTTCGGCGCCTCGGTTTCATACTCGACCAACAAGTTCGCCTGGTATGGCACGACCAAACGTTTCGCCACGCTGTCGCAGACCTTCGTGAAGACCGATCTCGGAACGTTCAACGCGCATCACTATCGCTATTCACCCGCGATGAGCACCTTCCTGGTCGAATGCGACGCGGCGACCTGGCAGGCCTATGGCTTCGAAGACAAGACGATCGAGCAGTCGCAGGCGATCTGCGAGCAGGTATTCGCAGCGACGCTGGACGGCCATTCGCTGATCTCCAACAAATCGGTGTGGCGCAATTTTCCCTGGATCTGGAACGAGAACTGGTCGCACGGCAATCTCGTGCTGATCGGCGACGCGCTGCACTCGGCGCATTTCTCGATCGGTTCCGGCACCCGGCTTGCGATCGAGGACGCCATTGCGCTGACAAAGGCACTGGAGGCGGAGACGGATGTGTCCGCGGCGCTCGCCCGTTACCAGGCCGAACGCCAGCCGATCGTGAAGAAGCTGGTGACGGCGGCGCGCACCAGCGCCGACTGGTACGAACACTTCCCCGAACACATGAAGCTCGACCTGATGGATTTCGCCTACGGCTACATCACGCGCTCGGGGCGGATCGACAATTCGCGGCTGCGCGCGATGTCACCCGCCTTCATGGCGCGCTACGAGGCGGCAAAGCGCGCCGGGAGCCGATCATGACGATCACGGATGGCGTTCCGCGGGACAATCCGGGCACGCGCGAAATCGGATTTGCTTTGCCGGAGCGCTACAACGCCAGCCGCATCCTGTTCGACAACCTCGCTCTCGGACGGGGTGACCGGCCGGCGCTGACCGGACCGGGAGGCACGCGCACCTACGCAGAACTCTGCACCGAGGCCTCGCGATGGGGAAACGGCTTCCAGTCGCTCGGCTTGAAGCGCGGCGACCGCATCCTGATGTTCCTCGACGACACGCCGGCCTATCCTGCCGCCTTCTTCGGCGCGGTGCGCGCGGGCTTTGTCCCGCTTCTGATCAACACGCTGACGCCGCCGGACCTGCTGCAATTCTACCTCTCGGACGCCGGCGCGACGGTGGCGGTCACCGAGGCCGAATTCGCACAGCAATTCAACGCCGAGGCCTGCAAGGACACGCCGCTGCAAACCCTGATCGTGGTCAACGGCACCGCCGGCGAACATGCCGTGCCAAACAGTTTCGCCAGCGCCCAATGGCTGCGGGGATTCCCGAACGATCTGCCGGAAGCCGATACGGGCCGAGACGAGATGGCGTTCTGGATGTACTCCTCGGGATCGACCGGACGTCCCAAGGGCATCGTGCACCTGCAGCACGACATGGCCTACAGCGAGCAGGCGTTTGCGCAGAGCGTGCTCAAGCTCGGGCCAGACGATATCTGCTTCTCGGTGCCGAAGATCTTCTTCGCCTATGGCTTCGGCAACGCCATCACCTTTCCGTTCTCGGTCGGCGCGGCGACGCTGCTGTTGCCCGGACAGCCCAGGCCCGCCGCGATCTTCGAGGCGATCGAGAGGTATCGCCCGTCGGTATTCTTCGGATTGCCGACGCTCTATACCGCGCTGACCAAGGCCGAGGGTGCGTCTAGCGACGGACTTCTCGTCGCTGCGGATGGCGTTGTCGGCCGCCGAGGTGCTGTCGGCGGACGTCTTCAATGGCTGGAAGGCGCTGACGGGAATCGAAATCGTCGAAGGTCTCGGCTCCACGGAAGTGTTGCACATCTATCTCTCCAACCGCCCTGAAAAGAAGAAGCTCGGCGCCGCGGGCCTGCGCGTTCCCGGCTATGAACTCCTGCTCAGGGACAAGGACGGCCGCGACGTCGGCGACGGCGAAGAAGGCATCCTGTGGGTGCGCGGCGATTCCAATACGCCGTTGTACTGGAACCGGCCCGACAAATCGGCCGAGACCATTCGCGACGGCGGCTGGATCTACACCGGCGACCGCTTCCTGCGCGATGCCGACGGCTTCCATTTCTTCCGCGGCCGCGCCGATGACCTGATCAAGATCTCCGGCCAGTGGGTCTACCCGCTTGAGGTCGAACTGTGCCTGGCCGAGCATCCCGATGTCAGGGAATGCGCGGTGTTCGCCGCCGAGCTTCCGGACCGGCGCATGACGCTGAAGGCCGTCGTGGTGATGAACAGGGGCGATTTCGATCCAGACAATGTCACGAAGGCGTTGCAGGATTTCGTCAAGGCAAAGCTGCTGCCCTACAAATACCCGCGCGAGATCATCTTTATCGATGAACTGCCGAAAACGGGAACGGGGAAGATCGACCGCCAAACGTTGCTGAAGATGTAGGGTAGCCACAAATTCGGTGTCGTCCCGGCCTGGAGCCGGGACGACGGCGGAGGTTTTGGCTCTATCCCGCCAGCCCCGTGCCGCCGTACAGCCACGCCAGATCCGCGTACCACTGCTCGGACGTCTTTGCGCTCATGATCGCATTGCGCAGCCGGGCGTGTCCGCCGGCCGGATGATAGATGTGTTCGCCGATGGCGCGCGACATCAACTGCACCTTGGCGGTGCGCAGGAAGCGCTGCGTGCGGTAGGCTTCCAGCGCGGCGGCCTGATCGTCATGCTGTGACAACATGTGCGAAAGACAGACCGCGTCTTCCATCGCCTGGCAGGCGCCTTGCGCGAAATACTGCAGCATCGGATGCGCGGCGTCGCCGAGCAGCACGACCCGGCCATCGACCCAGCGCTCGACCGGATCGCGGTCGCACAGCACCCACAGCCGCCAGTTCGTGCCGTGGCGGATGATCGCCTTGGCGCGCTCATGGACGTGACCAAAACCCTGTATCACCTCGTCGTCAGTTACGGGCTTGCCCGCCACCGGCTCCGGCGCGTCGTTGTGATAGGTCACGACGAGGTTGAACACTTTCCAGCCCGACAGCGGGTAATGCACGATGTGGCATTTCGGCCCCGCCCACAGCGTCGCCGCATTCCAGCGCAGATCTTCCGGCATCTGTTCGGTCGGAATCACCGATCGATAGGTGGTATGGCCGGAAACGCGCGGCGCCCCGTCGGCGACCACCTGCTTGCGCACATTCGACCACAGCCCGTCGGCACCGATCAGCAGCCGGCCGGTGATGCGTTCGCCATTCGCAAGCGTTGCGGTGACCGACGAACCGTCCTGGTCATAGCCGACCACCTCACTGCTGACGCGCAGTTCGATCAATTCGTGATCCTGGCAGGCGCGCAGGAAGACGCCGTGCAGGTCGCCGCGATGCACCACCGCATAGGGGTTGCCGAAACGGGCGCGAAACGCCTCGCCGAGATCGACATGGGTGATCTCCTCGGCGGTCAGCGCATCCATCAGCCGGAGCTTGTCGATATAGACCGCCATGCCGCGCGCGGCTTCGCCGACGCCGAGATAGTCGAACGCATGAAATGCGTTCGGGCCGAGCTGGATGCCGGCGCCGATTTCGCCGAGCGCCGCAGCCTTTTCCAGCAGCACCGAGCGGATGCCCTTCTGCGCCAGCCCGAGCGCTGCCGCGAGCCCGCCGATACCACCGCCTGCGATCAGAACCGGTCGCGAATCCATCAGTTCGATTTCCCCAGATGTTCGAGCGCATCTTCGGCGCGCAGCGGCACCCGCGACGCCTCGTTGTTGAGATCGACCAGTTGCGTCAGCAGCGCCAGCAGCGTCTTGCGGTCCGCCGGCTTCAGCGGCTGCAGCATCCTTAGCTGCGCCCGCTCGACCGACGGCATGATCTCGCGCAGCGTGGCCGCGCCGGATTTCGTGAGGTGGAGCAGCTTGACGCGCTTGTCGTCGCGCGACGGCTTGCGCTCGATCAGCGCTTTCGCCTGCAGCCGTTCGATGACGCTGCCGAGCGTGGAACGGTCGAAGGCGATCACCGCCGACAGCCGCGTCGCGTCGATGCCGGGATGGGTATGGATGGCGACCAGCGCGGCATATTGCACCGGCGTCAGGTCGAACGCGCGGCATTCCTCGACGAAGATCGAGACCGCGATCTGCTGCATCCGCCGGAACAGGTATCCGGGCGCGGCATAGACCGCATCCATGGTGATCGGCGAGGGCTTACTCGGCATCGGCCTGCTTGTCCGGTGCTGCGTCCGCGAACGCCTTCATTTCCCTGGCTGCGGCTTCGGCCTTGAGCAGCCGCGGAAAAGCCGAAACGTCGACGCCGAAGCGCCGCGCATTCGCAAGCTGCGGCACCAGGCAGAGATCGGCGACGGTCGGGCTGTCGCCGAAGCAGAACGGTCCCTTCTCGCCGGCAATCAGTATCTCACAGGCGGCGAGGCCCTCGCGGTTGACCCAGGCCGCCCACTCCGTGACCTTTTCCTCCGGCAGGCCGAGCTGCCGCAGGCGGTTCAGCACTTTCAAATTCTGCACCGGGTGGGTGTCGCAGGCGAGCGCCATCGCGAAGGCACGCACCCTTGCCCGCCGCAGCGGGTCCTTTGGCAGCAACGGCGGCTCGGGATGGGTCTCATCCAGCCATTCGATGATGGCGAGCGATTGGGTGAAGATGGCCCCGGCATCGTCCTCCAGCGCGGGAACGAAGCCCTGAGGGTTGACCGCGAGATAGGCCGGGGCGCATTGCTCGCCTTTGCGGAGATGATGCGGCAGGTGCTCGGCGGAGAGCGCCTTGAGATTGAGCGCGATCCTGACCCGGTACGCCGCAGCACTGCGGAAATAGCCGTGCAACTTCATCGGAACCTCCCCTGGCCTTTATCGTTGGCGTGGCGTTGACCCTACCTATATTGTAAGTATACTGTCAATAAATCCGACAAGAACGATGGGAGGCTTGCCATGGAAGCCGTGCAGAAGACCCCGGAGCGCGAGGCGTTCTACAAAAAGATCGACGGCGAAAACCTCTCCGCGCTCTGGAACGTGATGAACGACCTGATCACGCCGGAGCCCAGGAGCGCCTGTCGCCCGCATCTGTGGAAGTTCGACCAGATCCGCGATTACATGACGGAGGCCGGCAAGCTGATCACCGCCAAGGAAGCCGAGCGGCGGGTGCTGGTGCTGGAAAATCCCGGCCTGCGCGGCCAGTCCAAGATCACGACCTCGCTGTTTGCCGGCGTGCAGATGGTGGTGCCCGGCGATATCGCGCCGGCGCACCGACACAGCCAGTCGGCGCTCCGCTTCGTGCTCGAGGGCAAGGGCGCTGCGACCGCGGTCGATGGCGAGCGCACGCTGATGGAGCCCGGCGATTTCGTCATCACGCCGTCGATGACGTGGCACGACCATTCCAACGAGACGAACGAGCCGATGTTCTGGCTCGACGGGCTCGACATTCCGATGGTGCAGTTCTTCGACGCCTCCTTTGCCGAGGGCTCGAAGCACGACCAGCAACAGATCAGCAAGCCGGCGGGCGACAGCTTTGCCCGCTACGGCCACAACCTGCTGCCGGTGGACGAGAAGCGCAAATCCAGGACGTCGCCGATCTTCAACTATCCCTACAGCTACACGCGCGAGGCGCTCGAGCGCGCCAGGACGCGGGACGAATGGGATGCCTGCCACGGGCTGAAGCTGAAATTCTCCAATCCCGAGACCGGCGATTTCGCGATGCCGACGATCGGCACCTTCATCCAGTTGCTGCCGAAGGGCTTCAAGACCGCACGCTATCGCTCGACCGACGCCACGGTGTTCGCCGCGATCGAAGGCAAGGGCCGCACCAAGATCGGCGAACAGACCTTCGAATGGGGCGCGCGCGACCTGTTCGTGGTGCCGAGCTGGCACTGGGTCACGCACGAGGCCGAGACCGACGCGGTGCTGTTCTCGTTCTCCGACCGTCCGGTGCAGCAGAAGCTCGACCTGTTCCGCGAGGACCGCGGCAACGCGTGAGGGCCTGCGAACAATTCTCTCGCCGTCATTGCGAGCGAAGCGAAGCAATCCATATTGCGACATAACGTGCAGATGGATTGCTTCGTCGCTGACGCTCCTCGCAATGACGTGGATGGAGCCCTCTCGGCCGCCAGTGCAGCAGCCTTGCTGCAGCAGGCTGATCAGCTTCCCCACCGCCATCTCGCCATGAAATACGTCATGCCCGCCGTGGTAGCGTGCCGCCGGGGAAGCCGTCGCGCCCGATCCGGCGCGGGTTCTTCGATGGATTTGATCGGCAGATTATGGTACCGGATAACAATTGCTTGATCATGCCCCGGGCGGGAGATGTTGGCAGTCTCCACGGATCGCCTCGCGGCACCGGTCCCGATATGACGCGCAGCAGGACGCGATGTCTGATGCGCGAAACGCGGCGCATATGCTGCGTTACAGCAGAATAACGGCGCATTGCTCGCCGGACCGCGCGTTAACCATAACATGGTTAACGAATGCAAGAAAAACGCCCCTTTTAAGGTTAAGCGTCATTTAATGGCGCAAGTGTTTGGCTTGTCAGCTAAAAGGGCTGTGGACCAGTGTCCGGGCCTAAAGCAAGACAACTATTTGTCGAGAATTGGCGAGTTGTAGAGACTTTCGAGAATGCTTCGTCGAACGCAATTCATGTCGGTGATGGCTGGCGTTTTTTTCGCCGCCGCAACACTGTTGCCGACCACCGCACGGGCCGCCGCCGATTGCCATGGCAATCCTGCCGGCGCGGCTCCGAGCGGGAAGCATTGGTACTACCATCTAAATCGTGTGACCCAGCAGAAGTGCTGGTATCTCGGCATGAAGCGATCGACCGTTCGCGCTGCCGCACGCAAGCCGCTCCGGACACAATCATCTGCGTCCGCAAGATTGATGCGTTCGCCCGTCCCGCTTCCGCCGTCGATCGCCAATGCCCAGGCGAGCATTCAGGACACGGTGAACCAGGCCACGGCGCGGAACGAGATCGCGTTGTCCAAGGCGGGCGTTGCCAGAGAAGTCACCTATGAGGAACTTCTCAAATCCACCTTCGGATCGCGCTGGGCCGACCCCATCGATACGGCTCGCCCCGCCGGTTCACGATCGCTGGCGCAGAACGCCCGTCAGCCTTCACCGGCTCTCGCGAGCCTTCACACGCGGTTCTCCGAAGCCACCGATTATCTCGCTACCGAGGGACGGTCGCCGGTAGATATTCTGGCCGTCCTGCTGGCCTCCGCCGGCGGCCTGCTCGTGCTCGTGGGCTTGCTCGGCAGGCTTCAGGTCGCACGTTCTGCCACACCGGAGTATCCGGATCCGCTATACTTCCCGCCGTTTGAAAACGCGGCCGAACGTCCGCTTCTGACATTCGCACCGCGCGACCTGGACGAGGCAGGCGAGCCGGATCGCTATGGAATTCCATCCGCCACGCTTCAGGCTCGACAAGATGTCGCAGCGACCGAGGAAGCGGCAAGGCCATTATTTGCGCCTCCCATCCCGGGACGGTTCAACGCGGCACGCAAATCGCAGCTCCTGGCCAGAACGGCCGTCGAGTAACCGATCGAATTTTTGTTTTGTAGAAGGAGAAACGACCTATGACTAACATCAAGCAAGATCAAAATGTCGGTCGGTTGGCAGACCTCGCCAGGCTCGAGTCGGATATCGCGTCGGCCATGCCGGAGCGTACACCCTTGCCGTCGATCAAGGCTCCGTCGGTCCAGACCGGGCCGATGCCTGACTACGTCGAGCATGCGGACGGTGTTTCGCGCGTCGGCGCGCTCAGTGCCGAGGCCGTAGTGCGCGATTATGAATCCGCCGCCAAGGAAATCGAGGCGATGGGCGCCGAGCTGATCGATGCGGCACGGAAGTGCGAGGCCATGACTGCCGAAGTGCATCAGGCCATCGCCTACATGCACGAGACCGCAGCAGCCTACCGTGAGGATGCCAAGCGGATCTTCAAGCGCATCGAGGATTGTGCATTGCTGACCGAGCAGGTTCGCAAGACCTGCGAGGCGCTCAAGCTCAAGATCGAAGACAGCCATTCTGCCTGAGCCATCCCAGGCAGTCTGGCCGCATCGGGTTTGCCCGGCGGCCAGAGGTTCCTTCTCTGCTGACCTGACATGTCGTCCCAGCCTGTGTTGCGGATGACATTCGGATCCCGATCCGAAGCTGGGAAGTGAACTGCGCAGCGCGGCGATCACCGGGAACGCGAGAGTTCGAACTGTTCTCGGATACTTCGACGAGACGTTCTCGACCAGCATCGAGAACCCCGCAGGGCGCGTGGGCCCGCTGGTGCGCAGGCTGATCGTGGCTTTGGCAGGCGCCAGGCCTATCGGTTCCCCCACTTCGCCGCCCGCTTCTCCGCAAACGAGGCCAGTCCCTCCGAGGCTTCCTTCGTCTGCCGCCGGGCGGAGTGCATCTTCACCAGCCGCGTGTAGGCGTCGTCATCGACGCTCATGCCGCCGAACGAGCTTTCCAGTGCCAGCGCCTTGGTTTCGGCCAGCGCTTCCGGACCATTGGCGAGCAGTTGCTCGACGACCCTGGCGCCGGCGGATTCCAGTTCAGCCAGCGGCACGACCTCGTGGACAAGGCCGATGCGCCGCGCGTCATCGGCGCCAAAACGCTCACCGGTCAGCGCGTAGCGGCGCACCTGGCGGACGCCGATTGCGTCGCAAAGTTGCGGGATGATGATGGCGGCCGTCAGGCCCCACCGCACTTCGGTAATCGAGAACAGCGCGTTGTCGGCGGCGATCACGACATCGCAGGCCGAAATCACGCCGGTGCCGCCGCCGAAACAGCCGCCCTGCACCAATGCCACCGTCGGGATCGGCAGCGTGTTCAGGCGCTGCACCGCCTCGAACGTGGCGCGCGACACCTCTTCGTTTTCCTGCGCCGATTTGGGCCGAACACCGTTGATCCATTTCAGGTCCGCGCCCGCCTGAAAATGCTTGCCGTTGCCCTTCAGCACCACGAGGCGAAGGCCGGGCTTTCGGCCCAGATCATCCATCGCCGCCAGCACGCCGCCGATGAGGCCGGCGTCGTAGGCATTGTTCACTTCCGGGCGGTTCAGCGTGACCGTCGCGACGCCACGTTCGTCGAAATTCCACAAGACCGGCTTGGCGCTCATCGGCGTTCCCTTTTCGTTGTTTGTCGTGCCCGGCGATGTGCCGGCGCGGGGCTGATCTATCATCTTTTGCCATGCCAGTAATGCAAACCGCATCATCGGTTGCGCTTGGTTGTTTGCTTGTGGAAACTGATGCTTCGAGCGATCCCTCTGGCAGGACTTTCCATGCGGATTTGTATTTTCGGTGCGGGCGCCGTCGGCAGCCATTTCGCGGTGCGGCTCGCGCTGGCAGGGCATGACGTCTCCTGCGTGATGCGGGGCGCCCATCTCGACGCGGTCAAGGCCAACGGCCTGAAGCTGCGGGTCGGCGACACCGAGCTCAGGGCCAGCGTCAAGCGCCTCCAGCGACCCGGCGACGCTGGGTCCGCAGGATGTCGTCATCACCACGCTCAAGGCGACCGGACTGCCCAGCCTCGCCACCGGGCTGCAACCGCTGCTTGGCGACGACACCGCCGTGGTATTCGCGCAGAACGGCATTCCCTGGTGGTACGATATCGGCCTCTCCCCGAAACACCCGAAGGTGCCGGATCTCGCCTTTCTCGATCCCGGCGGGCGCCTGCGCGCGACGATCCCGAAGTCGCGGATCGTCGGCGGCGTGGTGTTCTCGTCCAACGAGGTCGTCGCCCCCGGCGTGGCCGCCAACCTTTCGCCCGAGCGCAACCGGCTCCTGATCGGCGAATGCGACGACCATCCGAGCGAGCGGGTGGCGCGGCTGCGCGCAGCGCTCAACGAGGCGGGAATCGAATCCCCCGAGGTCCCGCAGATCAGGGAGACGGTCTGGTCGAAACTCCTGACCAACATGTCGATGTCGGTGCTGTGCCTGCTGACCGGCCAGACCGCGCGCGCGGTCCGCGACGATCCCGCCTTGGCCGACGTCGTGCCGCGTTTGCTCGACGAGGCCAACAGCATCGCGCAGAGCTGCTTTCCCGAGGTCAAGCGCGTCACCCGCTCCGGCCCGGCGCCGGATCACAAGCCATCGATCCTGCAGGATTACGAGCTCGGCCGCGCCATGGAGATCGACGTGCTGGTGCGCGCCCCTGCCGCGTTCGCCCGCGCCGCCGGACTTTCGACGCCGATGCTCGACCTGATGGCGGCGCTGGCGATCCGTCAGGCACGCGACAAGGGCCTTTATCAGGGCTGACGCGCGTGACAGCTTCCACGCGATATCCGGCGCGGACAACTGTTCGCCGGCAGCGGGATCGGCTACATCCACGCCTGATCGTCGGATGTCGCGCAAGGCCTGGCAGATGAAGAAGCCGAAAAATCCAGTCCAGCCGGGAGCCCCCGCGCTCGAGAAAGGGCTGGACCTGATCGAAGCGCTGGCCGCGGAATCGCGCGGGCTGAGCCAGAAGCAGCTTGCGGAACGCGTGGGCCGCTCGGTCGGCGAGATATTCCGGATGCTGGTGGCGCTGGAGCGCCGGGGCTACGTCACCCGCGATCCGGTGACGGCGGAATACACGCTGACGCTGAAACTGTTCCGGATCGCCTCGCAGTTCCCGCCGACGGAAAGACTGCTGAAAGCAGCACTTCCCGTCATGGAACAGCTCGCCGGCCGCGTCCAGCTTTCCTGCCATCTCACCGTGCTGCATGGCGAGCAGTTCATGGTGATCGCGCGGATCGAACCGGAATGGCTGATGGGCTGGTCGGTCAAGGTCGGCGCGGTGTTTCCGCTCACCCAGCAATATGCGTCGGCCAAGGTGCTGGCGGCGTTCCAGCTCGAAGGCCGCCGCCAGGAACTCGCCGACGTCATCGCCGCGCAGGATGGCATCAGCAACAAGAAGGCGCTGGCGGCGCTGGACCGAATCTCCGCCGAGGGCGGCAACTTCTCCAAGGACGACGGCTACACCCGCATTCTCGCCTATAGCTGCCCGATCGTCGAAGCCTCGGGCCGCGCGGTGGCGGCCCTGACCGTACCGCTGGTGCGGCAGGACAAGATTCCGGCCCAGGAGGCCGCCGCGATCGCAAGCGAACTTCGGAGCGCAGCCAAGGCTGTCTCCGAAAAGATCGGCGCCAGCGGCTAGCTTCGGTTCGGATTGAATCAGAACCGAAGCGCCGGATTCACTTTTTTGACGCGTCTTCTTTACGCGAACCGGTATCCACTTCGCTCGAAAACGCTATGGATCATCCCGCCGTGATGCCATCGTCGACCACCCAGGCGGCGCCGTTGACATGGGCTGCGCCCTCCGACGCCAGAAAGGCCACGACATCGGCGATGTTCTCCGGCGTGCCGTACCGGGCAGTGCCGGCGCGTTTGAAGTCCTGCGCATTGCGGCTCGCCTGCTCATTCAGCTCGCGGATCATGCGGGATTCGATCGGTCCCGGCAGGACGGCGTTGACCCTGACGCGCGTCCCCGCCACTTCCAGCGCCGCCGTCCGCGTCAGGCCGAGCACCGCGTGCTTGGAGGCGACATATCCCGACAACCCGGCGCGCCCCCGGATCGCGGAGGTCGATGCGGTATTGACGATGGCGCCGTAGCCCCGGGGTATCATCCTTGCCAGCACGTGTTTCAGCCCGAGAAACACGCCCTTCACATTGACCTGCAGCAGGCGGTCGAACACGTCGTCCGGATAATGATGCAGCGGCGCGACGACGCCTTCGATCCCGGCATTGTTGGCAAATATGCCGATCGGCCCGAACCCGGCTTCGACCGCATCGACGAAACCCGCTGTCTGATGCGGATCGGACACGTCCGCGCGGATCGCCAGCGCCTCGCAGCCGGCCGCTTGCACCAATTGCGCGGTCTGCGCTGCCGCCTCCTGATCGATATCGACGATCGCGACCGCCCTGCAATTCCGCGCCAGCCGCATCGCGATGGCGCGGCCGATATCCCCGCCTCCCCCGGTGACAAGCGCCACCGGGCGATCTGCATCAGGCGTTACGTTCATGACTTGAGGAAATCGCAACCGCCCTCTTCCAGCGGCCGCCAGGCCTCGCTCGGCGGAATGGTCTTGATCACCTTGTAGTAGTCCCAGGGGTACTTGGATTCCTCGGGCTTCTTCACCTCGAACAGATACATGTTGTGGAGCTTGCGGCCGTCGGCGCGAATCGTTCCCTTGCCGAACAGCGGATCGTCCGTCGGCAGCTTCTTCATCTGCTGCACGACCGCCTTGCCGTCGCTGGACGCACCGAGTTCGTCCACCGCCTTCAGATAATGCAGTGTCTCGGCGTAGACGCCGGCCTGGATCGCCGTCGGATAGCGGCCGTTGTTGCGCGGGGCGAAACGCTGCGCGAAGGCGCGCGTTCCCTCATTCAGGTCCCAGTAGAACGACTCGGTGAATTGCAGCCCCTGCGCGACCTTCAGTCCGAGGGAGTGCACGTCGCTGAGATACAGCACGGTCGCCACGACGCGCTGCCCGCCCTGCGGGATGCCGAACTCGACCGACTGCTTGATCGAGTTGATCGTGTCACCGCCGGCATTGATCAACGCGATGACCTGCGCTTTCGACGCCTGGGCCTGAAGCAGGAACGACGAAAAGTCCTGGCTGTTGATTGGCGTGCGGACGCCGCCGACAACGGTGCCGCCGAGCTTCTGAACCACGTTCTTGACTTCGGCCTCCATCGCGTGCCCGAACGCGTAGTCCGCGGTCAGCGTGAACCAGGTCTTGCCGCCCCCCGCCAGAACCGCCCGCGTCGTCCCCGACGAAAGCGCATAGGTATCGTAAGTCCAGTGAATCAAATTCGGCGAGCAGGATTTCCCGGTGAGGTCGGACGACGAAGACCCCGACACCAGGATAACCTTGTTGGACTGCTGCACGATGTTGCGGACGGCAAGCGCGACGGATGAATTCGGGACATCGATGAGCGCATCCACATTGTTGCGGTCGATCCACTCCCGGGCAATGTTGGCCCCGAGATCGGCCTTGTTCATGTGATCACCGCCCAGCACCTCGATCTGGCGTTTCATCTTGTGCGGCCCCGCCAGGAAGTCCTCGACCGCCATTTTGGCGGCGGCGAGCGAGCCGGGCCCGCCGATGTCCGCATACAGGCTGGACATGTCCGAGAGCACGCCGATGCGCAGCGGCTTGGTATCGTCGGCACGCGCGCCTGCGAACGCGCCCGCGGATAGCGCCAGTGTCGTGATGCCGGCCAATATCCGGCGGCGCGGAAACAGCCTGTCCATGGTCGAAGCCTCCCTTTGTCTGGCCCGAGCCCTTTGTCCCGGTGCCGGTTGTTACGCCCGCACGCATCTGCGCGCGGATTCTTCGCGTTACGGTATCAGCCGTTCGATCAGCCGCCTGTCCTCGACGCCGAAGCCGCCGCCATAGACATCGGACACCATGAACTGCGCGCCCAGTATCTCCGGCTCGAGATCCGCGATCGGATCGTATTCGCAAGGGTGCAGCGTCATGGTGCAGCGTCCCGGCACCGGCGCCGAATATTTCAGCGGCGTGCGCCGATAGGCGATGTCGGCATAGGCCGTTTCCAGGCGCTCGGGATGCGGCAGGCGGCGCACGTGAATTTCACCGCCGGGCAGTTCCGCGCCATCGACAATGCGAACCACCGGCGCGGCAGGGTCCGGCGTGAAGCTGAAATCCGCCAGCGGAATACCGCGGCGCCTGACCCAGCCCGAGATCGATCCGTCAGGACGTTCATCGAAGGCGTAGTGCGTATCCTTCTTGGTGTAGCCGAAGACCTCCCGGCCGGCGCAGATGCCCATCGGATCGCTGCAATACATGAAGATGTGGGTCTCGGTGAACAGCCCCTTGTAGCGAACCGGCACGGTGATCATCAGGTCGAACATCTGGCCGGCATGCACCGCCATCGAATGGCCCGGCGACAGCATGTAGCGAAAGGCAACGCGATCGCCGGCGATCTCGAACGGCGTATCCGAAAGCAGGCTCGCGACCTTTGCCGGCTGCACCCGCGTCATGATCTCGACCGTGCGCAGCGTGCATCCCCACTCGACCGGATAGGCCGGCGAGTACGGCGGATTGACACCGCTGTTCGGCTTGAGCTGATAGTCACCGAACATTCGGCGCTTCGGATCGTTCACGTCGGTCATTTCTGTTCTTTCTCCGTGGAATGTCGGGTTCGTGCACGGCGCGCGTCAGCGCATCGCGCCCGCCTGCGCATTCCGCATCAACACTTTCTGCTGGTCGCCCATGACATGGGCGTGGAACGCCACCGCCGCCTCAGACAGATCACGGTCCGGCGCATATTCCGGTTCGAAATTGCCGAACCGGTCGGCGCCGCGCACCAGCGTGGCGCTGTCGCGCGTTCCGACGACCTGCCGGACATGGGTCGGCAGATAGCGAATGGCAAAGCCGATCCGGCGCTTCGCCGAAGGATTCGGATCCGATCCGTGGATCAGCCGGACATGGTGCAGCGACATCTCGCCCGGTTCGAGCGCCAGCGTCACCGCTGTGCTGCCATCGACGTCGACCGCGATCTCCTGGCCGCGCGTCAGCAGATTGTTCGCCGCGAACGTATCGCGGTGCGCGACCTGGTCGAGCGTCTGCGTCCCCGGGATGACGCGCATGGCGCCGTTCTCGGCCGTGCTCTCCGAGAGCGCCACCCAGGCGGTGACGATGTCGGCGGGATCCAGCCCCCAATAGGTGGAATCCTGGTGCCACGACACGAAGCCGGGATCGCGGGCTTCCTTGATGAAGAACGTGCTGCTCCAGCACAGAATGTCCGGGCCGATCACGCTTTCGACCGCGTCGAGGATGCCGGGATGCCGGATCAGGCCGTCCAGCCAGGTGAACAGCAGATGGCTCTTGTGGCGCATCGAACCCTTCAGCACGCCGTGCGCGGCCTCGTGCGCCTCGAGGCGGCGGCGAAGCTGTTCGGCCTCGGTGGCCGGCATCACCCTGATCGGCGCGTAGTAGCCGTGTTCGCGGTAGTGCGCGGCGGCCGCAGCGGCAAGGCCTCCCATCGCTTCCTCATTTCATATATGTTGATCTTATTCCATATATGAAATCATATTTTCTGGCCGAGTCAAGCTCGAAGGCACGCCGCCGGTTCCGGCAGGCGATCCAAAAAGGCCGTTGCCTGTGTCCCGCTGCGCCGCATAGATGTGCTTCAAACCAATGAAGAAGATCGGGAGATTGCGGCATGCACGTCAAAGGCAAGGTCTGCGTCGTAACGGGAGCCGCCGGTGGCATTGGCGAGGCGGTAGCGCGCGCCTATGCGCAAGCCGGTGCACGCGGCGTCGTCGTCGCCGACCTGAAGACCACCCGCGACAGGCTGGCAAAGGTCGCAGGCGACATCGACGGATTGCCGATCACCGCCGATGTCGGCCTCGAGGAAGACGTCAAGGCGCTGATCGCGGCGGCAGAAGACAAATACGGGCCGGTCGACGTGTTCTTTTCCAACGCCGGCCTGTCGCGCAAGGGCCAGGAGACCGCTTCCGACGCCGACTGGGACGTGAGCTGGCGGGTTCATGTCATGAGCCATGTATTCGCGGCGCGCGCGCTGGTGCCCGGCATGCTCGCGCGGGGATCCGGCTATCTGCTCAATACGGCTTCCGCAGCCGGACTGCTGGCGTCACTGAACTCGATGCCTTACGGCGTCACGAAGAATGCCGCGGTGGCACTCGCCGAACATCTCGCCATTCAATATGGCGACCGCGGCATCCGCGTCTCCGTGCTGTGCCCGCAATCGGTACAGACCGGCATGACGACACCCGGACCCAGCGCCGCAAGGGTGGATGGCGTGCTGCAGCCGCCGGAAGTGGCGCGCATGGTGATCGAGGCGATGGAGGCCGAACGCTTCCTTATCCTGTCGCATCCGCAGGTCGCCGAATACATGCAGCGCAAGGCCTCCAACCGCGACCGCTGGCTCACCGGCATGCGACGGCTGCGCGACAAGATCTATGGCGCGCCGCAATCAGCCTGAGTCTTTTGGCGCGAACGGCGCCAGCATCCCGGTGTAAGGCTTCGCGCCCGGCGAGGCGTAGGACCCGCGCCGGGATGTCGTGAGTTTCAGGCCGGCCAGCGCCTCGGCCTGCTTCACCGCGGCCGCCACACCGTCGACGACGGGGACGCCGAATTTCCGCGACAGTTTCTCCGGCAGATCGGCCATCCCCGCACAGCCCAGCACGATCGCCTCCGCGCCGTTGTCGAGCGCGCGGGCAATCTCGGCCTCCAGTTTCGCTTCCGCACCCGAGCCGGGCTTTTCGAGATCGAGCACCGCGACGTCGCAGGCGGTGACGCGCACCCGCTCGGCAAAGCCATAGCGGCGCACCAGTTCTTCCAGCGGCACGACCGAACGCGGCAGCGTGGTGACGACCGCAATGCGTTTTGCAATTTGCCCGGCGGTCACCAGCGCCGCCTCGCAAATCCCGACCACCGGAAAGCGCGCCGCGGTGCGGGCGGCGTCGAGGCCGGTGTCGTCGAAACACGCGACGATGGCGGCATCCGCATCGGGCGCGTTCACAAGCGCCTGGATCAGGCCGGGCACGGCGAACGCCTCGTCGTAATATCCCTCGATCGAGACCGGCCCCATCGCCGAGGTGACGGCGGATATTTCAGTGCCGGGCGCAGCGGCGGCGCGCGCAGCGGCAGCAATCGTCGCGGTCATCGAGGCGGTCGTGTTCGGATTGACGATCAGGATTTTTGTCATGGCGGCATCGTACCTGCGACGACGTGGAGCGCAATCCTCTAGCGAATGATCTGCTCGACCCACGCCGCAAACGCGTCCAGCAATTCGGCCATCACCTCGCGATCATTCCGCCCCGAACTTTTCAGCACATGGAAGGAATGATCGGCGCCCTCGGAGCAGATGCAGCGTCGCCCGCGATCCCAGGCCCTTGACGACAGGTTCGAGCAGGCTCAGTTCCGCGAGCGCATCGCGCGTGCCCTGCAGGAACAGCATCGGGATTTTGACATCGGCGAGATGGCTGGCGCGGTCGCTGGAGGGCTTGCCGGCCGGATGCAGCGGAAAGCCGAAGAACGCCAGTCCGCGAACGCCGGGCAGAGGCGACAGCGCCTGTGCCTGCGACGTCATTCGCCCACCGAACGATTTGCCGCCCGCAATCAGCGGCAGCGATGGGCAGCATCGCGCGGCTTCCGCCACGGCCGCGCGGACGGCGGCATGCGCCACAACAGGCGGATCGGGCCGCTTGCCGCCCTTTTCCATGTAGGGAAACTGATAGCGCAGCGTCGCTATGCCGTGCCCGGCGAGGCCTGCGGCAATCGCCTCCATCGAAGCATGGGTCATGCCCGCGCCCGCCCCGTGCGCCAATATGTAACACGCACGCGCCTGCGGCGGCCGCAGCAGCCGCGCGGATACGGTCTCGCCCGGCTTGACCTCCATCCGGAGCGTTTGCGCCTCGACGTCGTTCATGTGATCTGGTCGATATCGCCTGCCATCGCCGTGACACTATACTGGAAGCAGCCCGCCGAAACAGTCCGCGGCCGCGAAGTTCGTTTCGATGGAGCGTCGGATTTTCTGGGCATATTTCCCGTCAACACCGTGAAACTATTCGCATGTGATTCTCGACACGCCGTAAAATGTCGCAATCGGCATAACACTCTGCTCCGACGCGAATCCCCAGGATTCGTCGATAGTCCTTTGACGCCACTACAGGCTGGTATGATACTGGTTCGCACGCCGAAGATGAGTCGTTTTCCCGGCGTTTTTGATGACAAACGAATTTTGCGCGCGACTAGCGCGGTTTTTGGAAGGGGCAGGCCATGCGTGGCAAGACGATCGTTAAAATTGTTGTCGGCGTATTGGTCATCGGCATTGGCTACGCCTTCAAGGACGACATCGCCAAGACCTGGGAAGATTTCCATGTCAGGATCGCGGAATATCCCGCGCCGAAGAAGACCGTCTGGCTCGACCAGAACATCAGCAAGGAAAAGCTGAGCTGGTTCTATCATGCCGATCAGGGCACGCGGACCTTCGGCTTCCCCTATGAATGGTTCATGGCGCTGGAGCAGCCGACGATTCCGCCTTTGCTGTTCACCGAAGTGGGCCTGTTCAGCGACACCGCCTATCTCGATCGCTACGGCTTCATCCCGGACACCGTCATCCCCGGCAAGAAGGCGCTGCCGATCGGCTTCGCGCAGGGCACCCCGATGCTCGACCCGACGGGCGCGCCGTGGCGCAACCCGCGCAACAAGCAGGACATGACCGGCATCGGCCTGTCCTGCGCCGCCTGTCACACCGGACGCTTCACCTACAAGGACACCGCCGTCGTCATCGACGGCGGTCCGGCGCTCACCAACCTGTTTGCGATGAAACAGGGCATGGGGATCTCGCTGTTGCTGACGCGCGTATGGCCCGGCCGGTTCAGCCGCTTCGCCGATCGTATCCTCGGACCGGACGCCTCGCTGGATGACCGCGAGACGTTGAAATACCAGATCGACCTGGTGCTGAAGCAGTACAAGCAGGTCAAGGATCTGGAGGAGCGTGTCGCCTCCCAGAGCATCCTCGAAGGCTACGGACGCCTCGATGCGCTGAACCGGATCGGCAACCAGGTGTTCGCCATCGACCTGAAGAAGCCGGAAAACTACGCCGGCTCCTCCGCGCCGGTGCATTACCCCCGGATCTGGAACACGCCGTGGTTCGACTGGGTGCAGTACAACGGCTCGATCATGCAGCCGATGGTGCGCAACGCCGGTGAATCGCTTGGCGTATCGGCCGAGCTCAACCTGACCGAACCATCGAAGGGGCTCTATAAATCCAGCGTGAATGTGGACTCGCTGTTTGCGATGGAGCAGATGATCAAGGGCGACAGCGTGCCGAACGCGAAGGATGGATTCCCCGGCCTGCAATCGCCGAAATGGCCCGAGCGATATCCTGCCGCCGATCGACCAGAAGCTGGCGGCGCTGGGCGGCGAACTCTACAAGACCCATTGCCAGGAATGCCACCGGCCGCCGGTGACGAGTGCTGCGTTCTACGACTTCAACAACAAGAACTGGTGGACGAAGAACGAGGCCGGCGAGCCGATCCTGAAGGTCGAGAACGTTCCGATCTCGCACATCGGTACCGACCCCGCGCAGGCCGCCGACATGCTCGCCCGCACGGTTGCGCTCCCCGCCAATCTCGGCATCGACAAGAGCAGCTTCGCCTTTGCGCTCGGCGACGTGGTCGAAAAAACCGTCAACTACGTTTTCGACCAGCAGAAGCCGCCGGTCAGCCCGGCCGAACGGAAGCGGATCGACGGCTACATGCCGAACGAACTCCGCGGCGAACTGGCCTACAAGGTCCGTCCGCTCAACGGCGTCTGGGCGACGCCGCCCTATCTCCACAACGGCGCGGTTCCGAACGTCTATTCGCTGCTGTCTCCGGTCGAGGAACGGCCGAAGAAATTCTATCTCGGCAACCGCGAATACGATCCGGTCAATCTCGGCTACAGGATCGATCCGCTCGCCAACGGTTTCGAGTTCGACACCTCGATCCGCGGAAATTCCAACAAGGGCCACGAGTTCAGCAAGGAATTCCGCAAGGACAAGGAGATTCAAGGGCGTCATCGGGCCGGCGCTGTCGCCCGATGACCGCAAGGCGCTAATCGAATACCTCAAGACGCTGTAGGAACTATCACTGGACCCGCGCGCATGTCAGGCCCGCATCGCTGCGGGGACGGAAGCACGCCTGCGCAATTGACCGCCAGCGCGCTTTACGCTGTTCTGTCAGGCATGATCGCGAACCAATGAAGACGCCGCCAGCAAGAGCGGCGCGGCTCGCGACGGGAAACGCTTCAATCCGGGAGCCCGCATGCCGCCAGCAAGACCAGCCTCACCGTGCGCCTGAAGTCGGCGCGACCTTCGACGCCGTCATCGTCGGCGCCGGCTTCGCCGGCATGTACATGCTGCACCGGCTGCGCGAACTCGGCTTCACCGCGCGGGTCTACGAGGCCGGCGGCGGCGTCGGCGGCACCTGGTACTGGAACCGCTATCCCGGCGCGCGCTGCGACGTCGAAAGCATGCAGTATTCCTTCTCGTTCTCGCGAAGAGCTCGACCAGCAATGGGACTGGTCGGAGAAATACGCGCCGCAGCCGGAGATCCTGAGCTACGCCAACCACGTCGCCGACCGCTTCGACCTGCGCCGGCGACATCCTGTTCGACACGCGCGTCACGGCGGCGACGCTTCGACGAGGCCGCCAAATGCTGGCGGATCGAGACCGACCGCGGCGACCGCGTGTCGGCCAAATTCTGCATCATGGCGGTCGGCTGCCTGTCGGCGGCGAACCATGTCCCCTTCAAGGGCCGCGAGGACTTTCAGGGGCCGATCTATCACACCGGCGAATGGCCGCATGAAGGGGTGGATTTCACCGGCCTTCGTGTCGGCGTCATCGGCACCGGTTCGTCGGCGATCCAGTCGATCCCGATCATCGCCGGGCAGGCTGCCGCGCTGACGGTGTTTCAGCGCACCGCGACCTACACCGTGCCGGCCTGGAACGAGAAGCTGACGCCGGAATATCGCAACGTCGATCAAGGCCGACTATCCGGCGCTGCGCGCCAAGGCCCGGGCGCGGCCGACCGGCTTCTATTTCCCGTTCAACATGAAGCCCGCGCTCGAAGCGACGCCGGAGGAACGCGACCGGCAATACGAGGAAGCCTGGCAGCGCGGCGGACTGCCTTTCCTCGGCGCCTACGGCGACCTGCTGTTCGAGAAGGCCGCCAACGACACCATCGCCGATTTCGCGCGCGACAAGATCCGATCGATCGTCAAGGATCCGGCGACCGCCGAACTGCTGTGTCCCCACAACGTGTTCGGCTGCAAGCGGCTGTGCGTCGATACCGGATACTTCGAGACCTACAATCTGCCGCATGTGAAGCTGGTCGACGTGTCGAAGACGCCGATCGAGCGCTTCACGGCCGGCGGCATCGAGGTGAACGGCACCGAATACCCGCTCGACGCCATCGTCTGCGCGACCGGCTTTGCCGCGATGACGGGATCGTTCGACAGGATGACGATCACCGGCCGCAACGGCCTGACGCTGGCGGAGAAATGGCGGGCCGGCCCGCGCGCCTATCTCGGCGTGGCGACGGCGGGCTTTCCCAATCTCTTCACCATCACCGGGCCGGGCAGCCCGTCGGTGCTGGCGAGCATGATCCAGGCCATCGAGCAGCATGTCGACTGGATGGCGGACTGCATGGCCCACATGCGCGACATCGGCGCTGCGACCATCGAGCCGGTCGCAGGCCGACGAGGACGAATGGGTCGAGCACGTCAACGAGGTCTCGAAGGTCTCGCTGCGCTCGACCTGCAGCTCCTGGTATGTCGGCGCCAACATCCCCGGACGTCCGCGCGTGTTCATGCCCTATATCGGCGGCTTCCCGGTCTACGTCCAGAAATGCAACGAGGTCATGAGCAACGGCTTCGAGGGCTTCGTCATCGACGGCGCAGCAGCCGACCAACGACAGCGCCGCGCGTGCGGCTCACCGAACGATGGCGCGTGCCGCTCGACATCGAGGTGATCTCGCCCGCCGCGGTCGCGGCGCGGCGCGTGCCTGTGGTGTGAAAGCTGCCGCTACCGGCTGGCGACGAGCCGCAGCCGCGGCTTGATCGTTTCCTCGAGCTCGGCCTTGAGCCGCTGCACGCGCGGATCGCCGGAGCGCGCGGCACACACCGCGTACTGATTGACGGAGCACGCGAGCGCGTGACGCTCTTCAGGTGTCCGCGTCACCTCGGGGCTCGAAAGCCGGAGCACCATGGCGCCGAGTTGCACCAGCATCTCGTCGAGCGCCTGACCCATCCTGGTAACCTCGCCCATCGCACCACTCCTTCGGGGAATAATGAACGTGGGGATCAATGAACGGCCGCGCCGGCTGTTCCCTGCGCACGATGCTTAAGGCTAACGAGGCGTAAACGCGGGATTTGCAGGCAGCGCGCGCGTTACCTATGCTGCCGCTCCGTTCAGAAACGAGGAACCGCATGACCACGCCGCTCGATCCCGTCATCGCCCAGATCATCCCGATGCTGCCCCTGCGCGATCCCGACAACATGACGCCGCAGAGCGCGCGCGACGCGCTCAGTGCACTGGCGGCCGCGCGCGCCGCCGTGCCGCCGCCCCCGGTCATGAGCGCCGAGGACATCAAGGTGAAGGGCGCGGCCGGCTTCCTTGCGGCGCGCGCCTATCGGACCTCCGGCGAGAAGATCGCCGACGGTCGTTTTCTTCCATGGCGGCGGCTGGGTGGCGGGCGACCTCGACACCCATGACCGGCAGGCGCGCCTGCTCGCGATCGAGACCGGCGCCGTCGTCGTCTCGGTGGATTATCGTCGGCCGCCGGAGGTGCGCTTTCCCGGCGCGTTCGAGGACGCCTTCGCCGCGATCCGCGACGTCATCGACCGCATCGCCGAATTCGGCGGCGACGAGGCGCGCATCGGCGTGGCCGGCGACAGCGCCGGCGGCAATCTGGCGGCGGCGACCGCGATCGCGTGCCGTGACGCGGGCCTCAGACTGTCGGCGCAGATGCTGGTCTATCCCGTCACCGACGTCGCCGGGAATTTCGCCGATACGAAAGAGAACGCGCGTTTTCCTTCCCGCAGCGAGAATGCCGAAGGCTATTTCCTGTCACGCGCCGTGATGGAATGGTTTTGCGGTCATTACCTCGCCGACACCGCCCACGGCGCCGACTGGCGCGTGTCGCCGCTCCGCGCCAAAACTCTCGCAGGGCTGGCGCCGGCGGTCGTGACGACGGCGTGGTTCGATCCGCTGCGCGACGAGGGCAAGGCCTACGCCGATGCGCTGCAGGCCGCGGGCGTTCCCACCCGATACCACGACGGCCTCGGCCTCATTCACGGCTATTTCGGCCTCGGCGAAGCCTCCGAGAGCGCCAAACGCGAAGCGCAGCGCGCCCGCGCGGATTTCAAGGCGCTGCTCGACAAGGGCGCGTAGCACACCATCCACCGTTTCGCGACATCACGCCGTCTCGATCGTCACCTCGCCGGCGAGGCGCCTGACATCCTCCACCCGGCACAGTTCGGTGCCGGGGTTGACGAGAGCAGCGGCCCCCGCAGCGACGGCAACACGAAAGGCCTCGGCGCGCGATGCGCCTGACCCAAGCTGCCAGATCAGTGCCGCCAGAAAGCTGTCGCCGGCGCCGACTGCGCTCCGCGGCGTGATCGGAATCGGTGGCGCGCGCAGGATTTCGTCGCGGGTAACCAGCGCCGCGCCGAGATGACCCATGGTCAGCGCCACGGTCGAAACCTTGCCTCCGGCAACGAGCGCCTTCGCCGCGGCTTCCCACTCATAGGCATCCGACGGCTCGCTGCCACTCAACTCGTGCATCTCGCGCAGGTTCGGCTTGATCAGATCGACTCCTTCGGCGACCGCGGCGGCGAGCGCCGGCCCCGAGGTGTCGACAACGAAGCTGGCGCCGCGCTGCCTCGCCAGTTTCGCCAGCCTTGCATATAGATCATCCGGAACGCCCTCGGGCAGGCTGCCGCTCGCCACCAGGAAACGCGGAAACGGCTCGATCTCGCCGATCAGCCGCAGGCATTCCTGCCACTCGCGCTCGCCGAGTTGCGGACCGGGCAGAATGAACCGGTACTGCTTGCCCGTTGCGATTTCGTCGACGAAGAAATCCTCGCGCGTTTCGCCGGCAATCGGCCAGGTCTGGCTGGTAACGCCCTCCTGATCGAGCAGTTGCCGCAGCAGGGTTCCGATCGCACCACCCACCGGGTAGATCGCGCGCGCGTCGCCGCCGAGCCGCCGGATCACCCGCGCGACATTGATCCCGCCACCGCCGGGGTGGCGGCGTTGCGATTTGCCGCGAAGCTTGGCCACAGGCTGGATGCGGTCGACCGAGGTCGAGAGATCCACGGCCGGATTCAGCGTGATGGTGACGATATCGGTCATGCGGCTGGTTCGAACCACGGATAAGTCCGCGCTGGTGACACCGACGCGCTGGCGATCCCGGGAAAACTCGAACTTCCGACCTACGGTTTAGGAAACCGTCGCTCTATCCGGCTGAGCTACGGGACCGAGAACCCGCGCCGGCAGGGCGGGTCTGGCCCGTCCATAGCAGAGCCTTGGCACAATCGCCAGTGTCCGAAATATCGGGAATCTCACCCCGCGACCCCCCGTGAATACGATGATATCGGCAAGGCAGCGCCACGGCTACCCGCCCTCGCTCACTTACTGCTGACATTGTCCTATTCATAGTCGCGCCCCAGGACTTGGGCCGAAATCGGGCTGGGTCCGGATCGGCCGTTAACCTTCGAGTTCGGCCTCCGAACTCGGCAGGAACCGTCGACCTGACGCCGGCTCTACTAACCGTTCGTCGTAGGCTGCCTCGAAGCAGCCTGCCGCATGAAGCCGATCGCTTCACAGGGTGAGGCGACAAGCCGACATTGCGATTGCAGCAGATGCAATTCTCATAGCGCCTCCGCTTAAGAAGCCGAGGAAGAAGCGAGCCAAGAAATCGGCCGGAGCGCCTCAGAACGGAGATCCCGTCATCATCCGCCTTCTTCGGCTTCCCCTTCTCCACGAGCGCAAGCAATGCCTCAAAATCATCGTCCTTCAGAGACAACGCGTATTTATCAAAGAGCTTATTGTAAAAGGCGTCCACCTCGCCATCGTCTATGATCCAGCCCACCTGCGAGTTTTGGTCTGGTATCGCGATGAGCCGCTGCACTTGCTCTGGGGTGAACTCAAGCGAGTTAATGCAAGCGCCATCCTTCTCTCCCCTCCACTTTTCAAAGGCCTCAATTCTTCAGAAATTGGTTTCTGACCTAGCCCTGTCCGACCTGACAAAAACAATTTACTCCGGATTTACTTGAACCCAGTCCGGTCGGGCCACTTGCCCAAGTCCCATTCCCACTACAAGGAATTTCCTAGACCTCAGGGGTGACGGCCGGGTCGTGCTCTACAAGAGGGCCGACCATCAAAACCCAAAGTGGACAGTCCGGCTCAAGATTCCCGAAACCGAGGGGTTCGTCGTCAAGTCGACGAAGACGACCGACGACTTTGAGGCCCGGCGATTTGCCGAGGACCTGTACTACCAGCTGGAAGGAAAAGCCCGGAGAGGTGAGCCGATCAACTCTCCCACATTCCGTAGGGTTTTCGCTGAGTGGTCCAAGGTGCCGGTCGCTGAGCAGGTGATTCGAACAGCGAGGTACGTGAACGGCAACGTCAGGCGCGTCGAGATTTGGGCTCTCCAGTACTTCGCCGACACCACGATCGACAAAGTCACCGAAGCCAAGTTGGCCGACTACGTGGACTGGAGGCTCTCACAGCCGAGAAGACCTGCCATCGTAACCCTCAAGAACGAGCGAACAGCAATTCGGCAGCTGCTTAAGTTTGCCAAACGTCGTGGCTACATCAGCGATGTACCCGAGTTCGCGATCAAGTCTGGGAGGATCAACGCTCGGCCTGACATCCCCGAAGCGGAATGGCAACGACTGATCCGCTTCCTGCCCGGGTATGTCGATCTTGCCCAAGACAAACGACGACGGCGGGAGAGGTTCTATCTTGCCCTGTACATCCTAATCATGGGCAATACCGGCATCCGTATTGGGGAAGCCCGGAAGCTTAGGTGGAGGGATGTCTCGACCACCCGGACCCTAACAGACGAGGTTCGGTCGATCCTGTCGGTCCGGGGCAAAACTGGAGAACGGGAGGTAGTCTGCAACAAGGGGGTTGAGAGCTACCTGGATGAGCTTCGGTCATTCCGGAGACAGGAGTTGGGACATCCCCCTCCAGACCAGGAACACGTCTTCTGCCATGCCTCAGGGGCACCGGTGGGGTCCTTCAAGGGTGGCTTTCAGAGGGCCCTGAAGGAGGCCGGGGTCTTGTTTGCCTCGGACGGGAAGAAGCGGGTCCCCTACTCGCTCCGACATACCTACGCCACCATGAGACTCGCCGAGGGCGTCAGCGTCTTTCAGCTGGCTGCCAACATGGGAACGTCGGTCGAGATGCTGGAAGACTTTTATGGCAAGAAACGGATGCGCGACCCCCGTATGGCGACGGAGCTGACCAAACTCTGGAGACGGGAAGACGCCGGCTGATCGTCCGAGCAGCTACCCAGGGATAGCTTCACGCGCATAACGAAATTGGCCTTCGGGATAGTAAATACCCGGCAGGCTTACGTATCTTGATGGATCGCCACTTGAGCGCGTCTGCTACTTTATGGAGGCAGATTGCGCGGCTATCACCGTGGCAAATGGTCAACCACGTCCAATACTGACCAAACAAACCAAACCAATTCCAATCAACACTGAACGGATACACGCAGCCAGTAACGGACAGGATCGAACAAGGCTGGTCATGCTACCTGGTAACGATCCTCTTCCAACAACTTCCAGGTTCACAACCGACGATCATCAGTCGGATGAAACAAGAAGTCCAACGAGTATATTCGACCCTCATCACGAGGGTGCATCGCAAGCCTCGGACTGCCTCTCCTGATGAACTACCGATCTTGATCGGTGCAGTCGATCTACCCGTCTACAAACTTGATCGGTCCTCAGCGCCGTTAGTTCGATGTAACGGCGGACTCCACTTTCATGCATTGATCTTGATTCCCGATAGATCCCGACTGCGCGAACCACTCCAAGATCATTTTCAAGCTTACGCGCATCTATATGGAATGGACGGGACGATCTCCAAGATCGATGTTCGCCCCGTGGTGGATGGCCATGAACGCGTGGTCGACTACGTGTTCAAGACGATCAAGAGGGGCCGCGTCTCGTACGACGAGGGGATGCTCGTGCTCCCGAGGACGCACGATGAGTTAACGTCCACAGGCGATTTCATCTCGCGCTAGATTAGACGACCGGCTAGTTTCGCCTTGATGGAACCACCTGTTTTTACCGGGTAAAATTAGGCGGCGCCTTCTTGGCCGAACGACCCCGCAGGCTAGCCTCGATCGTGCAGAGTACGCCCCGGTTCGGAATTGCAGAACTCGATCTCCCCTTGAAGCGGTGGCGGTTACCATAGCTGCTTGGCTGTTATAGGCTTTCGACACGATTGTGCTTGGGAAGGCTGCTACAGCGGCGGACGAAGGGGTTATTTCTTCTTTCCATCCGCGTCGAACTGTTTCAGGAATGCGACTTAGTCTTTTGCTGAACATTGAAGGGCAAGTTCGTTTTCATGCCCGAGCAGCTTGCACGTGCTCCGGTTCACCAAGTGTGTCTTTCCGCAGGCCGGAAAATTGACGGGCAGATAGAAATCCTTGTCATTGTGGGATTTTCCGTCCACCCAGTGTTGGACAATGGCCAACCGTTGAGCCAATCGGGTGGCTTGAGTTCCCTTCCCGGAGCCGGGCGGTCCCAATAGAACGATCCTCATTGTCTGCTCTCTCGTTCGGATTTCTGATCTTCGGCACCACGCCGCCGGCCTACGCCGCGCGCCCTTCTTGTTCTGCCGGTTTTGCACGAGGTCGTCGACCACGGCCGGATCGGCCAGCGTCGAGGTGTCGCCAAGGCTCGAAGGCTCGTCCTCGGCGATCTTGCGCAGGATGCGGCGCATGATCTTGCCGGAACGGGTCTTGGGCAGGCCCGGCGCGAACTGGATCTGGTCGGGCGAGGCAATCGGACCGATGTCCTTGCGGACCCAGGCTACCAGTTCCTTCCGCAGTTCCTCGGTCGGCTCGGTCGCCGGCCATCAGCGTGACGTAGGCGTAGATGCCCTGGCCCTTGATGTCATGCGGATAGCCGACCACGGCGGCTTCCGACACCTTGGCATGTGCGACCAGCGCGCTCTCGACCTCGGCGGTGCCGAGGCGATGGCCGGAGACGTTGATGACGTCGTCGACGCGGCCGGTGATCCAGTAATAGCCGTCCGCGTCGCGCCGGCAGCCGTCGCCGGTGAAGTACTTGCCCTTGTAGGTCGAGAAATAGGTCTGCTACGAAGCGGGCGTGGTCGCCATAGACGGTGCGCATCTGGCCCGGCCAGGATCTGGCGAGGCAGAGATTGCCGGCTGCGTTCGCCTTCCAGCACCTTGCCCTCGGCATCGACGAGTTGCGGGCACGACGCCGAAGAACGGCCGCGTCGCCGAACCCGGCTTGAGCGTGGTCGCGCCGGGCAGCGGCGTGATCAGGATGCCGCCGGTTTCGGTCTGCCACCAGGTATCGACGATCGGGCAGCGGCCGTCGCCGACGACGCGGTGATACCACTCCCACGCTTCCGGATTGATCGGCTCGCCGACCGAACCCAACAGCCGCAGGCTCTTGCGCGAGGTCTTCGTCACGGGACCGTCACCTGACTGCATCAGCGCGCGGATCGCGGTCGGCGCAGTGTAGAAGATGTTGACCTTGTGCTTGTCGATGACGTTCCAGAACCTGCGAATTATCCGGGTAGTTCGGTACACCCTCGAACATCAGCGTGGTGGCGCCGTTCGCCAGCGGCCCATAGAGAATATAGCTGTGGCCGGTGACCCAGCCGACATCGGCGGTGCACCAGTAGATGTCGCCGTCGTGATAGTCGAACACGTATTGATGCGTCATCGACGCGAACACGAGATAACCGCCGGTAGTGTGGACGACACCCTTTGGGGCACCAGTTGAGCCGGAGGTATAAAGAATGAACAACGGATCCTCCGCGTTCATTTCCTCGCAGGGGCAATCGGTCGAAACCGATTTCGCGGCATCGTCGTAATAGACATCGCGTCCGGTTTTCATGGCAATATTTCCGCCCGTATGGCGGACCACGATGATGCTCTCTACACAGTCGAGCTTTTCGGCAGCAACGTCAGCGTTGGCCTTCAGCGGTACCTTTCTGCCGCCGCGTCGGCCTTCGTCGGCAGTAACAACGACGGCCGACTTGGCGCCATCGATCCGGCCGGCGAGCGAGTCCGGCGAAAAGCCGCCGAACACGACGGAATGGATCGCGCCGATCCGCGCGCAAGCCAGCATCGCGTAGGCCGCTTCCGGGATCATCGGCAGGTAGATGGTGACGCGGTCGCCTTTCTTGACGCCGCGCGCCTTCAATACATTGGCGAATCTGCACACCTCGGCGTGCAGCTGTCTGTAGGTAATTTTCTTGTCAGTATTCGGATCATCCCCCTCCCAGATGATGGCAGTCTGGTCGCCGCGCTTTTCGAGATGGCGGTCGATGCAGTTCCAGGCGACGTTGAGGACGCCATCCTCGAACCATTTGATCGAAACGTTGCCGGGGGCGAAGGAGACGTTCTCGACCTTGTGGAACGGCTTCATCCAGTCGACGCGCTTGGCCTGCTCGGCCCAGAAGCCGTTGGGATCGCTGACCGAGCGGGCATGCATCTCGCGGTACTTGGCGTCGTCGATAAAGGCGCGCTTGAGCCAATCGGCTGGTACGTCGTAGATCTTCCCTTGTGCAACGAGGTTGGCACCACGCGTGTTCATCAAAAATCCTCCCATAGCCGCTGCTATCTGCAGGCAAATCTTTTCGTCATTGGTGCGGGCACGGTTCTAGTCCGCGCTCTCTTATTGGAGTTCCGAGGACCCGATCCAAAACAGTGGGTACTGGCTCTTCTCTTGCGACAAAATGCGACGTGTTAGCGCGGAGATCATGCCGAACAAAAAACAGAGCGGGGCCACGATTCGAAGAACATCGTTGCCCGCTAGATGCAACCTGACGCGCTACGCGAAGCATCGCGGCAAGCCAGTTGATGCAGTCCAGCGCATTCCCATACGGCCATGTGACGGGTGCCGGTTTGATTTCCATCAAGCACGAGACCTGAAAATTCTACTTTTGCTTGGGGGCGAGAGCGCGCAACCCTCCGGCGCATTGATTTGCATCAAGGTGCTCGCCGCCTGTTCGTACATACGTAGTGCAGCTTTAGCAGCTGTTTGTCGTGAGCGATCCTGACT
>CAWGLP010000002.1:0-339518 GCA_963823485.1 uncultured Alphaproteobacteria bacterium | reverse complement strand
CCCTCAGGGCTTCGTTCCCGCGCTGGAGGACGATGCGGGGGCCATCTTCACCCAATCGCTCGCCATCATCGAATGGCTGGATGAGACCCATCCCAACCCGCCGTTGCTGCTAAAGGACCCGCTGCGGCGGGCAAGAGTGCGTGCCTTCGCGATGGCCGTGGCCTGCGACATCCACCCGGTGCAAAATCTCAAAGTACTGAACCGGCTGCGGGAACTCGGCCTGCCGGAGGAACAGGTGACGGAATGGGCGGCCTGGGTCAACCGCGAAGGGCTCGCCGCCTGCGAAACCCTGATCGCCAGCGAGCCCGGACCTTTCTGCTTCGGCGACAGCCGACCATCGCCGATCTCTGCCTGGTGCCGCAGCTGTTCAATGCGCGGCGCTTCGGCGTCGACGTTTCGGCCTATCCGCGGCTGCTCAAGGCCGAAGCTGCGGCGAAGACCATCAAGGCGTTCACCGACGCCGCACCGGACAAGCAGCCCGATGCCGAGTAAGCCATCACCGATCACGATGGACGCGGTCTACCACGCGCCCGGATATCTGTTCCGGCGGATGCAGCAGATCGCGGTCTCGATCTTCGTCGAGGAATGCCGCGCGTTCGACCTGACGCCGGTGCAATATGCCGCGCTGGTCGCCATCCATACCCATCCCGGCATCGACGCGACGCGGCTGTCGGCGGTGATCGCCTTCGACCGCTCCACGCTCGGCAGCGTCATCGAACGGCTGCAGGCGAAACGCTGATCGAGCGCAAGCCGTCGCGCGACGACAAGCGCGTCAAGACTGCTTCACCTGACCAAATCCGGCGCGGCCACGCTGCGCGAGATCATGCCGTCGGTCGAGCGCGCGCAGGCTACGGATGCTGCAGCCGCTGAAGCCGGCCGACCGCAAGACGCTGCTGGCGCTGCTGACGCAACTGGTCGATCTCAACAACGAGGCCTCGCGGGTGCCGCTGCGCGCCGAAGACGCGCTCGAACATCTGGGGAAATCGAACTGATGGACGGCGGGAACAAGAAACCGGTCCTGATCGCCGGCGGCGGCATCGGCGGCCTCGCCGCGGCGCTCGGCCTGGCGCAGAAGGGCATCGCCTCGCATGCGTGCTGGAGAAGGCGCCGGCGCTCGGCGAGATCGGCGCCGGCATCCAGCTCGGCCCCAACGCCTTCCATGCCTTCGACTACGCTCGGCGTCGGCGACACCGCGCGCGGCCATGGCGATCTATATCGACCAGCTGCGGCTGATGGATGCGCTGACCGCCGAGGAGATCTGCCATATCGACCTCGGCGAGGCGCTTCCGCGCGCCGCTTCGGCAACCCCTACGCGGTGATCCATCGCGGCGACCTGCACGGCGTGTTCCTGCGCGCCTGCCGCGACCACGCGCTGATCGAGCTGCGCACCAGCGCGGAGGTGGTCGGCTACGAGCAGGACGGCGGCGGCGTCACCGCCCTGCTGGCGAATGGCGAGCGCGTGCGCGGCGCGGCGCTGATCGGCGCGGACGGGCTGTGGTCGAATGTCCGCCGGCAGGTGGTGGGCGACGGCGCGCCGCGCGTCTCCGGCCACACCACCTATCGCAGCGTGATCCCGACCGAGCGACATGCCGGAGGATCTGCGCTGGAACGCGGCGACGCTGTGGGCCGGGCCGAAATGCCACATCGTCCATTACCCGCTGCAGGGCTGGAAGGTCTTCAACCTCGTCGTCACCTACCACAACGACGCGCCGGAGCCGGTCGCCGGCAAGCCGGTGGCCGACGACGAGGTGATGCGGGCTTCGCGCATGTGCATCCCGCGCGCGCAAGCCATCATCCGCCACGGCAGCGACTGGCGGCTGTGGGTGCTGTGCGACCGCGAGCCGGTCGAGAGCTGGGTCGACGGCCGCGTCGCGCTGCTCGGCGACGCCGCGCATCCGATGCTGCAGTACATGGCGCAGGGCGCCTGCATGGCGATGGAGGACGCGGTCTGCCTGGCGCACATGCTGTCGCACGCATCAGGGCGATCGCGGCCGGCGCTGGAGGCCTACCGCGCCGCAGCGCGTCGCTGCGCACCGCGCGGGTGCAGTTGCAGTCGCGCGCCATCGGCGAGCACATCTACCACCCCGCCGGCGCGCATGCGCGCGCTGCGCAACGCGGTGATGCGCGCGAAGTCGTCAGGCGGATTGGTACGAGATGCTCGCCTGGCTCTATGGCGGCACCGGGCTTGGCGGGATGAGAGCGCATGCGAGGAGCGAACCGACGAAGCCACCATCGTCTCGGATCGAGGGCGGGATTGCTTCGACATTGCCGCAATTACTACGGTTACCCTTACATCTTCAGCAACGTCTGGCGGTCGATCTTCCCCGTTCCCGTTTTCGGCAGTTCATCGATAAAGATGATCTCGCGCGGGTACTTGTACGGCAGCAGCTTTGCCTTGACGAAATCCTGCAACGCCTTCGTGACGTTGTCCGGATCGAAATCGCCCTTGTTCATCACCACGACGGCCTTCAGCGTCATGCGCCGGTCCGGCAGTTCGGCGGCGAACACCGCGCACTCCCTGACATCGGGATGCTCGGCCAGGCACAGCTCGACCTCGAGCGGATAGACCCACTGGCCGGAGATCTTGATCAGGTCGTCGGCGCGGCCGCGGAAGAAATGAAAGCCGTCGGCATCGCGCAGGAAGCGGTCGCCGGTGTAGATCCAGCCGCCGTCGCGAATGGTCTCGGCCGACTTGTCGGGCCGGTTCCAGTACAGCGGCGTATTGGAATCGCCGCGCACCCACAGGATGCCCTCTTCGCCGTCGCCGACATCGCGGCCGTCCTTGTCCCTGAGCAGGAGTTCGTAGCCGGGAACGCGCAGGCCCGCGGCGCCGAGCTTCTTCTCGCTCGGGCGGTTGGAGAGATAGATGTGCAGCACTTCCGTGGAGCCGAGCCCTTCGACGATCTCGATGCCCGTCAGCGCCTTCCAGCCGTTGAAGACCTCGGCCGACAGCACCTCGGCGGCCGACAGCGCCATCCGCAGCGACGAAAAGTCCGCCGCAGACGCGCCCTCGGCCATGGTCAGCGCGGTATAGAGCGTCGGCAACCCGAAGAATACCGACGGGCGATATCTGCTCGATCGCCTCGAACATCGCCGCGGGTCTGGGCTGCCCGGGCAACAGCACCGTCGCCGCACCGACCGAGAACGGAAACGTGATGGCGTTGCCGAAGCCGTAAGCGAAAGAAGATCTTCGGCACCGAGAAGCAGATATCGTCCGGTCCGAGCTTGAGCACGCTGCGCGCAAACGCCTGCTCGCTGTAGGCCATGTCGTGCTGCAGATGCACGATGCCCTTGGGACGCCCGGTCGAGCCCGAGGAGTACATCCAGAACGCCATCTCGTCGCGGCCCGTATCGGCTTCCGGCAGGTCGGTCGCGGATCCCTGCAGCCATTGGGCGCCCGTGAAACTGTTCGGCACGGCGTGTTCGCCTGCGGTGCCGTTGACCACGATCAGGGTTTGCAGCGGCGTGTCCTTGCAGGCCTCGGCGTTAATCGCGGCGCGAACTCGGCGTCGGTGACCGCCACCGTCGGCGCCGGCGTCCGAGAGGTAGAATTGCAGCAGGTCCGGCGGCGTCAGCGTGTTGATCAGGAGCGGGACAAAGCCCGCGCGCACCGCGCCGAAGAACGCGGCCGGATAGGCCGGCGTGTCGTCGAGGAACATCAGGATGCGGTCGCCGCGCTTCAAGCCGAGCGACCGGAAGCCGTTGCCCCATCGCGAGGCCTCGGCGCAGAGTTCTGCGTAGGTGCGCGTGCCGCCCGGCCGGTCAGCGCCGGCCGGTCGCCGCGGCCGAGAGCGAGGTTGTCGAACAGGATGCGGCTGGCGTTGTAGCGCTCCGGCAAAGCGAAAATCCGATCTCGCGCGTGCCGGGATTGTCCCGCGGGACGATCGCCACCGTCCGTGGTCGTCAGATCGGCTCCCGGCGCGCTTCGCGCCTCGTAGCGCGCCATGAAGGCGGGCGACATCGCGCGCAGCCGCGCGTCGTCGATCCGCCCGAGCGCGTGATGTAGCCGTAGGCGAAATCCATCAGGTCGAGCTTCATGTGTTCGGGGAAGTGCTCGTACCAGTCGGCGCTGGTGCGCGCCGCCGTCACCAGCTTCTTCACGATCGGCTGGCGTTCGGCCTGGTAACGGGCAAGCGCCGCGGACACATCCGTCTCCGCCTCCAGCGCCTTGGTCAGCGCAATGGCGTCCTCGATCGCAAGCCGGGTGCCGGAACCGATCGAGAAATGCGCCGAGTGCAGCGCGTCGCCGATCAGCACGAGGTTGCCGTGCGACCAGTTCTCGTTCCAGATCCAGGGAAAATTGCGCCACACCGATTTGTTGGAGATCAGCGGATGGCCGTCCAGCGTCGGCTGCGAATACCTGCTCGCAGACCGCCTGCGACTGCTCGATCGTCTTGTCCGCGAAGCCATAGGCCTGCCAGGTCGCCGCGTCGCATTCGACCAGGAAGGTGCTCATCGCGGGCGAATAGCGATAGTGATGCGCGTTGAACGTTCCGAGATCGGTCTTCACGAAGGTCTGCGACAGCGTGGCGAAGCGCTTGGTCGTGCCATACCAGGCGAACTTGTTGGTCGAGTATGAAACCGAGGCGCCGAAAGCCGTTCTCAAAACTGCGGCGCACCAGCGAGTTCAATCCGTCGGCCGCGACGATCAGTTCGTAGCCGCGGAGTTGGTCCAGCGCGTCGATCGTCGTGTCATATTTTGGCGTGACGCCTGTCGCCCGCAGGCGCTGCTGCAGGATCGTCAGCAAGCTCGAGCCGGCCGATCGAGGAAAATCCGACGCCATCGATCTCGACGCTCTCGCCGCGCAGGTTGAGCGTGATGTTCTTCCAGCTTTCCATCCGAGGGGCGATGGCGTCCACCGTCTCGGCGTCGTCGGCGCGCAGAAATTCCAGCGCCTGCTCGGAGAACACGACGCCGAAGCCCCAGGTCGCGCCCTTGGGGTTCTGCTCGAACAAATCGATATGCGCGTCCGGGTGACGCCGCTTCCAGAGATAGGCGAAGTAGAGGCCGCCAGGGCCTCCGCCGATCACGGCGATCGCGCCACTCTTCCTCCCCAATCGACAGTATACTTACTAAGTTGAGCCCGAGACTAATGCCCGACGAAAATTTACGCCACAGGAAAAACCGGGAACACGGAGTGCTCCCGGCCGCCGTTCCGGGGGCGTGATTGACGTCGGGCTTACGTGCAGCGGCGGACCTTGACGCCGTTGACCCACACGGTCTTGCAGACCACGACGGGCCTGACGACAGGTTTGCGGACGACGACCGCGCCGTTTGGTCCGGCGCAGCCGGCGCGCACGACGCCGTCGGCGCATACCACCGCGTGGGCCGCGGTCGGCTCGAAGGTCAAGGCCGCACCAAAGGCAAAGAGGGCGGACGCAATGATCAGAAGGGAACGCATATTAAACTCCCGGGCAATGACTGGTTGATATTGAGGCATGAAAAGTTTCTTGGAAAGTTGCCTGGGTAAGGTTCTGCGGTTTCAGGTCGCAGGATTGTACTAACTTGCCGCCAGTGCTTCCGGCCGTGACTGCCTATTTCTTCTCGGCTTCCGCCAGCACCTTCTTGCAGGCCGGCGTGAGCTTGTCGGTCTCCTTGGCGAGACAGGCGATGATGCGTCCGCCGCCCGGCGTGACACCCTTGCAGAACTTCTCGTAGTCGCCCATGCAGGCGCTGCGCTGCTCGGCGGTCAATTCCTGCGCGGACGCCGTCTGCGAAACAAGCAGCCGGATGGTGCGGCAAGGATAGTGCGGATCATCGGCTTGTCTCCTTTGTGGTGGTAGCCAATCGTCAGGTTGACAATCCGCGGACCAGGCAGGCTGCCTTCTTGCTTCCTGTCTCGCGACTCGCTCTACTGAACCCTCCATTCATTGCGAGGGGAGGATCCATGGCGGAGCTCAGGGCCAGATGGCTGGCGTTCTATGCTGAACGTGTCGAGCCGGTCTCCAAGGAAATATTCTCTCATATCGAGAAGATGATCATCGGGACACTGATCTTGTCGGCCGGCGCGCATGTGTCGAGCACCGAGCCGGCCATCGTTTTGTTCGGCTATCTGCGCCACGGTCTCGTCGGCCGCGGCGTCATGTTGTTTGGTGTCATTCTGCTGGTGCTGAATTTCCTCGACGGCCTCTACAAGCTCGCAAAGCTCAATTGGCATATCGCGTACCAGATCCTGATGACGATTTTCTACGTCGCCCTCTCGGTCCGACTTGTTCAGCTCATCCTCGCCTTTCGCGGGGAATAGCGGCCGATCCAGCCGCCATCGCATGCGGCGCGCGATTACCGCGCGGCGAACGGGGCCAGCACATCCTTGCATGCCGGAGACAGCGAAGCCGCGTTGGTGGCGAGGCACTGCACGATCCGCCCGCCGCCGGGCGCAACACCGCCGCAGATCGAGCGGACATCGCCGCCGCAGGCCGACCGCAGCACGAACAGCTCTTCGCGCGGCCGCATTGGCCGCAGCACGATCACTGCCGGTGCGGCAGCGGCGGCAGGGGCTGCGCCGGAAGCGGCCGGCGCCGTGGCGGCGGCTGGAGCAGCCGCACCACCGCCGCCGACGGCGGCGACCGCCTTCCCGCAACCGGCCGAAAGTTTCGCCTTGTTCTTTTCCAGGCACTGCAGTGCCGGCGCACCGCCGGTCGGCACGCCTGCGCAGACTTTCGGATAGTCCGAGCGGCACGCACTGCGGACTGCTGAAATCTGCGCACTGCTCGGCTGTGCGGCTGCGGCCTTCGGCTCGGCGGATTTCGATCGCTGCAGCCGCAGCGGGTGCCGCGGATTTGGGCGTCGCGGTTTCGGCGGGCTTGGCCGTCGTCGCTGCCGGTGCTGCCTCAGCCTTCGGTGCAGCCGGCGCTTCGACGGCGCGCACCGCGCCCTGACAACCCGACGAGAGGCTCGACATGTTCTTCTGCAGGCATTGCAGCGAGGCCTCGCCGCCGGGCGGCACGCTGGAGCAATGCGCCATGTAATCGGAGCGGCATTCGGACTTGATTGCTTCGCGTTGCGCCTCGCTCGGCGCCTGCGCACGCACCGGCGCGGCGAACAGTACGGCGATGGCCAACAATGGCGCATGGCCCAAGCTTCGTCGCACGCTTAAACGTGTCGATCATTTTTTGTAATTCCTGTGTTGCTGACGGAATAGCCGCTTCAACCGAATTGAAATCTCGAATGTGCTTGCGGAAAAAATTCAGAAGGCCCGCATCATTTTCGGTTTCGGGTTCCACTGCAAGCGGATTGTTGCTACTTTTATGGATGGCGGAATGCCGGCTTCCAAATAAGACGTTTTCTCTTGAACAAAAATCCATTGAGGCAAGACAAATGAAGTTGACGTGTTCGCCAGCACGACCGAAACGACGCAGCACCGCCCGGCAATACGCTGTCCCGGCTTGCCGCGCCGGCTTTGTCCTGGCTGCGTTCGTTACGCTAAGTGCCTGCGAACAAAATACTTTTGTTGCGCCGCCGCCGCCGAAGGTGGAAGTCGCGGTGCCGGCTCAGGGCTCGTTCACGCGTTTTCTGGAAGCGACCGGCAACACGGCGCCCGTCAAAAACGTCGATCTCGTCGCGCGTGTTCAGGGCTTTCTGCAATCGATCGATTATCAGGACGGCGCCTATGTCAAGGAGGGCACCCCGCTGTTCACGATCGAACCCGAAACCTACAAGCTGAAGCTCGAACAGGCGCAGGCGGCGGAAGCCGGCGCGCAGGCCACGCTGAGGCAGGCAGAGGCGGACTTCAAACGTCAGCAGGATCTGGTGCAGCGGCAAGCCGTTTCCCAGGCCACGCTGGATAATTCCACGGCAACGCGCGACAACGCGCAGGCAAGCCTGCAGCAGGCGCAGGTCAACACCAGAATCGCCGCGGTCAATTACGGATATACCCATGTGGCCGCGCCGTTCGACGGCGTCGTCAGCGCGCATCTGGTTTCCGTCGGTGAGCTGGTCGGCGCGTCGTCGCCGACGCAACTCGCGACCATCGTGGCGCTCGACCCGATCTGGGTGAACTTCAATGTCAACGAACAGGACGTGCAGCGGATCCGTGCGGAAGCGCGCCGGCGCGGGATGACGGTGGACGATCTCCGGCAATTGCCGATCGAGGTCGGGCTGCAGACCGAGACCGGCTTTCCGCACAAGGGCAGGCTCGACTATGTCGCGGTGACGCTCAACCAGGCGACCGGCACGCTGCCGGTGCGCGGCGTACTGCCCAATGCCGACCGTGCATTGCTGCCGGGTTTCTTCGTCCGCGTCCGGGTCCCGATCGATCAGGAGCGGAATGCGCTGTTCGTGCCGGACGTCGCTCTCGGCGCCGACCAGGCCGGGCGCTATCTGCTGGTCGTGAACGCCGAGAATGTCGTCGAACAGCGCAAGGTGCGGGTCGGACCGCTGCAGGAAGGCGGCCTGCGCGTGATCGAGGAGGGCCTGAAGGCGGACGATCGCGTCGTCACCGCCGGGCTGTTGCGCGCGATTCCCGGCCAGAAGGTCGATCCGCAACTGAAGAAGCTCGAAGCGCCGCCGGCTGCGGCCAAGTAGGAGCCGGCCATGATTTCAAAGTTCTTCATCGAGCGGCCCGTCCTTTCCAACGTCATCGCGATCCTGATGATCCTGATCGGCGGCGTCTGCCTGTTCCGGCTCGCGGTCGCGCAATACCCCGACATCGTGCCGCCGACGGTGCAGGTCACCACCCGCTATCCCGGCGCCAGCGCGAAAACCGTGATCGACACGGTGGCGCTGCCGATCGAGCAGCAGGTCAACGGCGTCGAGGACATGCTCTATATGCAGTCCTACAGCGCCGCCGACGGCACCTACTCGCTCACGGTCACCTTCAAGATCGGCACCGACCTCAACTTCGCGCAGGTGCTGGTGCAGAACCGGGTGTCGAGCGCGCTGTCGCAACTGCCGCAATCGGTGCAGAGCCAGGGCGTCACTGTTCAGAAGAAGTCGACGTCGATCCTGCTGTTCGTGACGCTGACGTCGCCGAAATCGACCTATGACAGCCTGTTCCTGTCGAACTATGCCACCATCAACATCCGCGACGAGCTGTCGCGCCTGCCCGGCGTCGGCAACGTCACCGTGTTCGGCGCCGGCCAGTATTCGATGCGGGTCTGGCTCGATCCCAACAAGCTGTCTGCGCGAGGCCTGATGCCGCAGGACGTCATCTCGGCGATCCAGCAACAGAGCCAGCAGGTCACCGCGGGTCAGGTCGGCGCGCCGCCGACGCCTGCGGGTCAGGCGTTCCAGTATACGCTCAACGTCAGCGGACGGCTCGCCGAAACCAGCGAGTTCGAGAACGTGATCGTCAAGACCGGCAATAGCGGCGACGTCACGCGTGTGCGCGACGTCGGTTGGGTCGAACTCGGCGCCCAGACCTACAGCCAGGTGTTCTCGCTCAACAACAGGCCGTCCACCGGCATCGGCGTGTTCCAGTCGCCCGGCGCCAACGCGCTCGAGGTCGAACAGGCCGTCAAGCAGAAGATGGAACAGCTGGCGAAGGCGTTTCCGCAGGACGTGACCTACGATACGCCGTTCGATACCACCAAGTTCGTCTCGGAATCGATCAGCGAGGTCTACAAGACGCTGATCGAGGCGGGCCTGCTCGTGCTTGTCGTGATCCTGATCTTCCTGCAGGACTGGCGCGCGATGCTGGTGCCCGCGACCACGGTGCCGGTGACGATCATCGGCGCCTTCGCGGCGATGGCCGCGCTCGGCTTCACCGTCAACATCTCGACGCTGTTTGCGATCGTGCTGGCGATCGGCATCGTGGTCGACGACGCGATCGTCGTGGTCGAAGGCGCCGCGCACAATATCGAGAAGGGCATGTCCGGCCATGACGCCGCGATCAGCGCCATGGACGCGCTGTTCGCGCCGATCGTCGGCATCACCCTGGTGCTGATCTCGGTGTTCCTGCCGTCGGCCTTCCTGCCGGGATTGACGGGACGCATGTACGCGCAGTTCGCGCTCGTCATCGCCGCGACGGCGCTGCTCAGCGCCATCAACGCGGCAACCCTGAAACCGACGCAGTGCGCGCTGTGGCTGCGACGGCCGGCGCCGCCGGAGCAGCGCAACTTCTTCTACCGCGGATTCAATGCGGTCTATGACCGGCTGGAGGCGGCCTACGCCCGCCTGATCGGGCGGCTCGTCGCGCACAGCGGCGTATCGGTGATCTGTGCGCTGATCCTGATCGGCATCGCCGGCTACGGCCTGTCGCGGGTGCCGACCGGCTTCATTCCGATCGAGGACCAGGGCTATCTGCTGGTGGCCGTGCAGTTGCCTGACGGTGCGGCGCTCGATCGTACCCAGCAGGTGCTGACACGGGTCAGCGACATCAGCGGCAAGACGCCCGGGGTCGATCAGGTGATCACCATCGCCGGTATCTCGGCGCTGGACGGTTCGTCCAGCCTCGCCAATGGCGGAGTGGCCTATCTGATCCTGAAGGAGTGGAGCGCGCGCGGGAAGGGCGAGGATCTGCTATCGCTGTTCGTCGGCTTGAACGAGAAGCTGTCGGTCATCGAGGAAGCTCGGATCTTGGTGATACCGCCGCCGCCGATCCAGGGCATCGGCAACGCCGCCGGCTTTGCGATGCAGGTTCAACTCCGCGACGGCAGTTCCGATTTCAACAAGTTGCAGGCGATCACCGGCGCGGTCGTCGCAAATGCAACGACGCAAAGCGCGCTGCAGCGCGTCAGTTCGCCTTTCCGCTCGATGGTGCCGCAGTTCGATATCGAAGTGGACCGGATCAAGACCCAGACCTTGCATGTGACGACGGATCAGATTTTCTCGACGCTGTCGTCCTACATGGGCTCGACCTTCGTCAACCAGTTCAACAAGTTCGGCCGCACCTTCCAGGTCTATGCGCAGGCGGACGCACAGTTCCGGCTGACGCAGCGCGACATCGAGAACATGATGGTGCGCAACAGCCAGGGCGACATGATCCCGCTCGGCACGGTGACCAAGATCACGCCCTCGGTCGGTCCGTCGTTGATCAGCCTGTACAACCTCTATCCGTCCGCATCGATCATCGGCCTGCCGGCCTCCGGCTACAGTTCCGGCCAGTCGATGAATTTGATGGAAGAGATCGCCGCGAAGACGCTGCCGCCGGGCGCCGGCTTCGAATGGACGGCGATGTCATACCAGGAGAAGGTCGTCGGCGGTCAGATCTACTGGGCGTTCGGCCTTGCCCTGCTGCTGGTCTATCTCGTACTGGCCGGACAATATGAAAGCTGGTTGGCGCCGATCTCGGTGATCCTTGCGGTGCCGCTGTCACTGCTCGGGCCGATGGCGGTGCTGACCGGGCTGCGGATCGAGAACAATCTCTATACCCAGATCGGCATCATCCTGTTGATCGCGCTGTCGGCCAAGAACGCCATCCTGATCGTCGAGGTGGCGCTCGAACTTCACGTGCGCGACCGCAAGCCGCTGCTGGAATCCGCGGTCAATGCGGCGCGGGCGCGGTTCCGGCCGATCCTGATGACGTCGTTCGCCTTCATTCTCGGCGTCGTCCCGCTGGTGCTCGCCACCGGCGCCGGCGCCAATGCCCGGAAGTCGATCGGCATCACGGTGTTCTCGGGCATGCTGGCGTCGACCTGCCTCGCCGTGCTGTTCGTGCCGACGTTCTTCGTCGTGGTGCAGCGGTTCGAGAACTGGCTGACCGACCGCAAGCAGAAGAAGGCCGCGGCGCCAGTCGCGCCGCAGGCGCCCACGGTGCATTAGGTCGTAGAGTGTACCTGTCAGACCTCATCCTGAGGAGCCGCGTTAGCGGCGTCTCGAAGGATGAATGGCACTAGCGGGGCCTCGTGGTTCGAGACGGCGCTGCGCGCCTCCTCACCATGAGGGTCCTGCGCTATCACACCCGCACCATCCGCTTGCCGCGGTTCTCGCCGGCGAGCAGGCCGATCAGCGCTTTCGGCGTGTTCTCGATTCCATCGATCACGTCTTCCTGCACTTTCAACTTTCCCGAGGCGACCCAGGATTGCAGGTCGGCCAGCGCGGCAGCGCTCTGGTCCATATAGTCCATCACGATGAAGCCCTGCATGATGAGGCGCTTCACCACGATCAGGCCGGGCACGCCGCGCGGGCCATGGGCCGACGGCACGCCGTCATATTGCGAGATGGCGCCGCAGCAGGCGATGCGGCCGCGGTTGTTCATCTGCGCGATGCAGGCTTCGAGGATGTCGCCGCCGACATTGTCGAAATAGACGTCGATCCCCTTGGGCGCGGCAGCGCGCAGGGCCTTGAAGGTCGCGCCGTCCTTGTAGTCGACGGCGGCGTCGAAGCCGAGTTCGGAGGTGAGCCACTGGCACTTGTCCTTGCCGCCGGCGATGCCGACCACATGGCAGCCCTTGATCTTGGCGATCTGGCCGACGATCGAGCCGACCGAGCCGGCCGCGGCCGACACCACCACCGTTTCACCCGCCTTGGGCTTGCCGACATGCAGCAGGCCGAAATAGGCGGTGAGGCCGGCGATGCCGTAGACGCTGAGCAGATGCGTCATCGGCTCCAGCTTCGGCATTTTGGTGAGATGCCTGGCGGGCACCGCGGCGTAGTCCTGCCAGCCGGTATCGCCGAACACGATATCGCCCGGCGCAAAGCCCGGCGCTTTCGACGAAACGACCTCGGCGATGCTGCCGCCGGCCATCACCGTGTTGGCCTCGACTGCGGCGCGATAGGTCGCGCCATGCATCCAGGCGCGGTTGGCGGCGTCGAGCGAGATGTAGCGCGCACGCACCAGCACCTCTTGATCCTTTGGCGCGGGGACGATGCCCTTGACCATCTTGAAATGCTCCGGCCCGAGCTTGCCGGTCGGCTTCTCGACCAGCAGGATCTGACGGTTGACGGTGTCGCTCATGGTGTTTCCTCCCTCGCACTGTGTTGTTTGGGCGGCTCCGATGTTTCGAGCCCGGAGAGGCCGCCAGCCATGGTGATTGTGGGCCACGTTCAGAAAAAAGCCAGATCCTCAATGCGGCCGCCTTGCGCAACCGTCCTGTACTCGATGGCGAGGAACAGCCCGCCCGCCACATAGATCTTTCGCTGTTGTGCTTTGGCGATCTCCTGCGACATCCCTACCGCATCCGCCATCGTCGCGGCGACATGAACGCTTGCGCCGGGATTGGCGAGCCGCGCCGCCGCGGCGATATCCGGCGCGTCCGCGCCCTTGTGGCGGGCCGCCGTGCAGATGATGGTATCGAAGGCCGGCGCCAGCGCGCCGACGATCTCGTCCGCCTTCTTGTCGCGGGACGCTCCGGTGACGAGGATCCAGTCTTCCGGGCCGTGGATCGCCATGAGGCTTGCAAGCGATTGCCGGATGCCGTCGGGGGTGTGGCCGACGTCGATCACCGTGAGCGGATCTTGCCCGATGACCTCCAGCCGTCCGGGCCATCGCACATCGCGCAAGCCGGCGCGTATCGCGGCTTCGATCCGATCGGGAGACCTGCGCGGCTGCTCGCGTTGCCGCCAGAGCAGGAAAAGCGTGGCCGCGATGGCCGCGTTGTTGAACTGGAATGCGCCGGGGAGATTCGGTTCGAGGCGGCGGAGATCATGCTGCCGAACTTGAGATCGAAATGCTGGCCTAGCCGCTGACTGCGCTCTCGTTGCCGATCTCGATTTCGTCGCGAACGAACAGCGGCGTGCAGCCGCGCCCGCGATTATATTCGACCAGATGTGCCCGCAGCGGCCGGCAGTTCTCGCCATAGACGATGGTGCCGCCAGCGGCGCAGGCGTCGCTCTTGTCGGATGCGATCAGTTCCAGCGAATGGCCGAGTAGTGCGACGTGTTCAAGGTCGATCGAGGTGACGCAGGTCTCGCGCGCGCCGATCAGCCGGACCGGATCGTAGCGGCCGCCGATACCGGCCTCGAACACGGCAAACTCGCAACCGCTTTCCTGGAAGTGCAGGCAGGCGAGCGCGAACAGTGCTTCGAACGCGCCGAATGTCTGGCCGAGATGTCTGGAGACGTCGGCAATGGACGCCTCGACCCGGCGCTTGAGACGAGCCGCCGCGTCATCGTCGATCTCGACGCCGTCGACCTGGATGCGCTCGTTGAAGCGCAGCAGATGCGGCGACGTGAACAGGCCGGTCCGCAGGCCGTAGGCGCGCCCGATGCCGGCGCACATCGCCGCCGTGCTGCCCTTGCCGTTCGAGCCCGTTACCACGACCGATATGCGCTGCAACCGATCGCGATCGATTCCAAGCCTGCTCAGCAATTCTGCCAGGCGCGCGAGGCAGATGCCGTCGCCGTATTTCGGGAGGTTGAACACTACAGCAATCCCGTCGCCGAAAAAGTGTGGTGCCAGACCTTCAGGATCAGGTCGCTGCGGCCGGCATCCTCCAGCATCCGGATCGACGGATTGGCATTGACCTCGATGACGGCGACGGCATCCGGTTTACCGTCGATGTCCGTGAACAGATCGACCGCGGCGACGCGAAGCCCGAGTGCCCGGACGGCTCGCCGCGCCCGATCGACAACGAGAGCGGACGGCGGCTCAGACAAGATCATCGTGCCGCCCGCGCTCAGGTTCATCCGCCCGGGAATCTCCCGCCGTTCACCCTTTGCCGGGACCGCGTCGAGCGACGGGTCAGCTTCCGGCATCGCGGCGGGTGACAATCCGCGGGCGCGCAGCGCATCGTTGTGGGAGGTCAGCAGATCGCGCAGGCTATGCGTGCCGTCCCCCGTCACGAACGGCGGATGCTTCCTTGCGCAATACAGCGCAGCATCGTCGATCACAAAGACGCGATACTCGGTCCCTTCGACGATCGGCTGGATCAGCACCGCGTCGTAATACTTCGCCACCTCGTCGAGATAGCGAACGAGCGCGGCCTCGCCATGCAAGGCTTGCGCGAAATCGCCGCGCGATCCGGTGAGCGGCTTGAGGAAGGCGTGTTCGTCCGACGCCTTGAAACAGGCGACCGCGTCGGCTCGTTCACGCCCGGCAGGGCGATGCGCGCGATGACGCGCGTGCAGGAAGAAATATTCCCCGCCGAGCGTCGGTACGCCGGCCTCGCGCAGAATGCGGCTCGTGAAATATTTGTCCGACGCCAGCGTCGAAGCGGTGGCGTTGTTCTGCGGATACCAGGAGCTTCGGCCGGCGCCAAAGTGAATCAGCCGGTCGTGCGAACCGACGCTGAACAGCAGTCCCGACCCCGCATCGAGATCGCGAAAGGCCAGCCCGAATTCGGCGCAGGCAAATGCGGCGTAGATCGTCTGGTCCGGATAGAAGCCCGGCTTGCCCGTTCGAAACTCGCTGAGCGGTCGCATGCGATCTCTTTTTGAAATGTTCTTAAAAGCGGCTTAGCAATTTATTGCCAGATCAGTGCGGAATTCAGCAAGTTAATTGCGCTCTATCTGGCATTAACCCAACCATTCGAACCTTTTTGCAAAATAGACCGACTGCCATTCCGAGTTCTCAATTGTGCTGCAGGTCATATTGACTATGTCTGTGTCCGGCGCAAATGAGAGCGCCAAATCGCCGATGATTTCGCAGGTTTTTGGCACCTCGGTCTCCGAGAACCGAAAACGTTCTACGTTTACGACGTCAGGAAAACGAAAACACATGAGCGCGTTCTATCGAGAGAAAGTTCTTTCTGTCCGCCACTGGACCGATACGCTTTTCAGCTTCACCGCTACCCGCGATTCCGGTTTCCGTTTTCAGAACGGCCAGTTTGCGATGATGGGCCTCGAGGTCGAGGGCCGCCCGCTGGTGCGCGCCTACAGCATGGCGAGCGCCAATCACGAGGAAGAGCTCGAATTCTTCTCCATCAAGGTCGCCGACGGTCCGTTGACCTCGAAGCTGCAGAAGATCCGCGAGGGGGACGAGATCCTGGTCGGCCGCAAGGCCACCGGCACGCTGATCACCGACAATCTGATTCCGGGCAAGCGCCTGCTGCTGCTGTCGACCGGAACGGGCCTGGCGCCGTTCGCGAGCCTGATCAAGGACCCCGATGTCTACGAGCGGTTCGAGACCATCGTGCTCGTTCATGGTTGCCGCCAGGTTTCCGAACTCGCCTATGGCGAGGAACTGGTCGCGAAGCTGCGCGATGACGAACTGTTCGGGCCGCTATTGTCGGAGAAGCTGCTGTACTACCCGACCGTGACCCGCGAGCCGTTCCGCAACCGCGGCCGTATCACCGACCTGATTTCGTCCGAGCAGTTGTTCAACGACATCCATCAGCCGCCGCTCGACATCGCGACCGACCGCATCATGATGTGCGGCAGCCCGGCGATGCTGGAAGAGCTGAAGCAGATGTTCGAGTCCGGCGGCTTCGTCGAAGGCAGCGGCAACAAGCCCGGCCATTTCGTGATCGAAAAGGCGTTCGTCGAACGCTGAGTGATTGCGTAGCGCGTCATTCCGGGCAACGGGCAGGTTGTCATTCCGGGGCGCGTCAAGACGCGAACCCGGAATCTCGAGATTCTCAGGTGCGCAATTGCGCGCCGTGGTTCGATGCTTCGCATCGCCCCGGAATGACGGGCGCCAGTAGCCCACCCCATTCCCCCGCTGCTATAACCACTCCCGAACGCTGGACGGCATATCGCCGACGCAGCGATAGGGGAGTGCGCGCGTGGCGGTACGCGACGAGATCGGTGCGGCGAAGACAGCCTTTGTTTTCGCCGGCGGCGGCAGCTTCGGCGCCGTTCAGGTCGGCATGCTGCATTCGCTCGCGGCCCATGGCGTCAGCGCCGACATGGTGGTCGGCTCCAGCGTCGGCGCGCTGAACGGCGCTTTTTATGCGGCGGATCCGACACTCGATGGCGTGCAGCGGCTGGCCGAAATCTGGCGGGGGCTGCGGCGGCACGACGTCTTCCCGATCAACTGGCGAACGGTTCTGGGTCTTCTGCGGCACCGCGACTTCCTGATTCCCCATGACGGCATCCGCAAGCTGATCGAGGATCACATTCCGTATCGCAACCTGCAGGATGCGAAGCTTCCGGTGCACATCGTCACCACCGACATCATCTCCGGCGACTGCGTCGTGCTATCGGAAGGTTCGACGGCGGAAGCGATCGTCGCCTCTACCGCCATCCCCGGCGCGTTCGCGCCGATTCGCTACAAGGACTTCTATCTCGCTGACGGCGCGATCTCGAGCAATACGCCGATCCAGGTCGCCGTGAAGAAGGGTGCGAGGCGGCTGATCATTCTGCCGACCGGTCATGCCTGCGCGTCACAGGCTCCGCCGGTCGGTGCGGTTGCGAATGCGTTGCATGCGCTGACATTGCTGATCGCGCGGCAACTGGTCAGTGAACTCGAAACCCTGGGGCCGGACATCGCGTATTTCGTCGTGCCCCCGTTGTGCCCGCTGGTGGGCTCACCCTATGATTTCTCCCGAACGGCCGATCACATCGACCGCGCGATCCTGACCACCGACGCCTGGCTCGCCCAGCACGGGCTGCAGCAAGGCAGGATTCCCGACGAGATGCGCCCGCATAGCCACTGAACGGCGTGACGTTGCGCTGCACTGCGAAAGGTTCCGCCCGATCGATGACGGTCGAGTGAACCGCTGCGGAATATTTTTGCGAGCCGCTGTCACTTCCGTAAGTGTCGTGCCGTATATCGTATGGTGCTGGTTCTGCCGGTTGGACTAAGCTGGCGCCGACCCGACCATTCGGCTGAGGGGTGCCATGGAAACGCTGCTGCTTCCGTTCTCGCCACGCTACATCGTGCTGACGATCTGCGCCGTCGTCACCGCGTTGCTGATCGGCATCGGGATTTTCGACCATAACGTCAAGGTGTGGGAGATCCTGCTGCTGCCGATCGTGATCTTCGGCGCCCTCACGTTCCTCGGCATTCGTGATCTCCTGCAGAAGAACCACGCGGTTCTGCGCAACTATCCGATCTCGGCGCATATCCGTTTCCTGCTCGAAGAGATACGCCCCGAGATGCGGCAGTATTTCTTCGAGAGCGAGAAGGACGGCATGCCGTTTTCCCGCGACACCCGCGCGCTCGTCTATCAGCGCGCCAAGATGGTGCTCGACAAGCGGCCGTTCGGCACCCAGGAGGACGTCTATCGCGACGGCTACGAATGGATGCACCATTCGATGGCGCCGAAGGCCCGTGCCGTGGAGCAGTTTCGCGTCACCGTCGGCGGTCCCGATTGCACCAGGCCTTACTCGGCTTCGGTCTTCAACATCTCGGCGATGAGTTTTGGCGCGCTCAGCCCCAACGCGGTGCGCGCGCTGAATGCCGGTGCGAAGAAGGGCGGCTTCGCGCATGACACCGGCGAGGGCGGCGTCAGCCCTTACCATCGCGAACACGGCGGAGATATCATCTGGGAAATCGGCTCGGGCTATTTCGGCTGCCGCAACCGCGACGGCTCGTTCAATCCGGAGGAATTTGCCCGCATCGCCAGCGACGATCAGATCAAGATGGTCGAACTCAAGGTCAGCCAGGGCGCCAAGCCCGGACATGGCGGAGTGCTTCCGGCAGCCAAGGTCTCCGAAGAGATATCCAAAATTCGCGGTGTCCCCATGGGCGAGGATTGCATTTCGCCGGCCTCGCACCGCGCGTTCTCGACGCCGCTGGAAATGATGGCCTTCATCGGCGAGATGCGGCGACTGTCCGGCGGCAAGCCCGCCGGATTCAAGCTGTGCGTCGGCCACCCCTGGGAATTCCTGGCGATCTGCAAGGCGATGCTGCAGACCGGGATATATCCCGATTTCATCGTGGTCGACGGCAACGAAGGCGGCACCGGGGCTGCGCCGCTGGAATTCATGGACCATCTGGGCATGCCGATGCGCGAGGGCGTCAATTTCGTCCATAACGCGCTGATCGGCATCAATGCGCGCGACCGCATCAAGATCGGCGCCGCCGGCAAGATTGCCACCGCCTTCGACATGGCGCGTGCGATGGCGATCGGCGCCGACTGGTGCAATTCGGCGCGCGGCTTCATGTTCGCGCTCGGCTGCATCCAGTCGCTTGAGCTGCCATACCGATCGATGCCCGACCGGCGTCACCACGCAGGATCCGCTCCGCGCCCGCGCGCTGGTGGTGCCGCTCAAGGTCGAGCGGGTCTACAGCTACCACCACGCCACCCTGCACGCCCTGTCCGAACTGCTCGCCGCCGCCGGGCTCGACCATCCGCAGCAACTGCGGCCGATCCACTTCTCGCAGCGATCCTCCACGAACGACACATTGACGTTCGCGAAACTCTATCCGTCGCTGCGTCCGGGCGAGTTGATCGAAGGCACCCAGGATCCGCGCTTCCGCGACGACTGGGCCATGGCGCGCGCGGATTCGTTCCAGCCCGTGGTGAGTGATCCGAGCGTTTTCGAGCGAAGTGGATACCGGTTCGCATAAAGAAAACGCGTCAAAACAAAACTGGTTCTGTTATCAGAACCGATAAGGCCTAGAATTCGCCGTGCAGCCTGCCGGAGAATACGTGAACCGGGCCGCGGTCGGCATTGTAGGCGGGATTGGTGACGAACTGGTAGTCCGCGGTCAGCGTGATCTGCCTGGTCAGGGCATAGGCGTAGTAGGTCTCGAGGATGCGTTCCTTGCGGTAATTGAGCTGCCCGTCGCCGATCAGCGGACCAAGTCCGCCGGCGGCGAGGAAGTCGCGATGGTCGCGCGACAGGGCGTTGACGGCGCCGCCGATCCCGATCACGTCGTCGGGGCGACCCCATCGCGTTCCCTTGATCGAGGTGCCGAGCGACAGCGAGGCGTCGATATCGGTGAAAGCCATGATCTCGGTCTTGCCGTTGTTCCAGCTCCAGCGGCCGAACAATCCGATATCATCGGCCAATGCCTGCTCGACGTTGATGACGTAGCCATATTTGATGCGACCGGTGCGGGTCTGCGAAATGTCGAGGTTGAGCGCGGGATTGTTCAGCGTCTCGCGGTAGCTGCCTGAATAGGCGCTGGTCAGCCAGGCGATGGTGCGCAGCTTGCCCGGCTGCGAGAACAGCGAGTAGCGCGTCTCGAGTTCGGCCACATACTGGCCACGGCGGAAAACCTGCGTGTCGAAATTGTTCGAATTGGACTCGGCGTCGATCAGGAAATAGCCGCCGCGCAGGGCCCATTGCTTCTGGTTGAGTTCGGCGGTCATGCCGTAGGTGAGGCCGAGCTTGTCGGCGGCATAGTCGAACGCGCCGGGTGCCCAGATCGACCAGTTCATGAAGTCCTTGCGGGTGTCCTTGGCGTAGGCGTTGCCGTCAAAGACATCGACGACCGAGAACTTGCCGGCTTGCAAGGTCAGCCGCGATACGTCGACCTTGCTGGCGAGCTGTTGCTGGCCGCTGGCAAGCTGCTCCTGCTCGCCGCCAAACCCGAATGTCTGGCGCACATAGAGCCGCGAAGTGTTGTAGTGCGGATAGGGAAAATTCGACTTCTGCGCCTCGCCGTTCGGAAATCCGGCGACGCCGACCGTATCGCTCAGGCCGAAGCCCTGCAGCAGCTCGGGATTGTAGTAGATCTCGCCGCCGTCCCACAGCCGGGCATTCAGGAACAGGCTGTTGCTCCAGGTCGCCTGCGCCTGTCGTGCGGGCGTAAGGCTGTTTGGGCCGCTGTAGGGGGCGCGAAACGCCGGATAACCTTGCGGAAGATAGGTCGACTGGCCGTGGATTTCCCAGCGATCGGATTCGGGATCGGTTATGTCGGTCTTCGGCGTCCAGTTCGCCGAGCCCGGCCAGTCCACCTTGCGATTGAGGCCGATGCGCAACGTCTGGTAGTCGAGCGTCGAACTGTATTGCGTTCCCGACGGGAAACGGACATCGGCTCTTCCGAACGCGGCGTAGAGATATTCGAGCCTGACCGACCAATGCGGCGCGAAGGCATATTCAAGCCCGGCGCCGGCCGCCCAGCCCGGCCGGACGTTGATGTGCTTTTCCTCGATGCCTGCGGCGGCGGGCGTATTGAGGAAGCGTTCACCCGCCCAGGCGAAGCCGCCGGTGGCGTAAGCAAGCCAGGGCCCGTTCGTGTAGCCGATGCGACCGCGGGCGGTACCGACATAATCCCATCGTTCTTCCGCGTTCGAGCGCGCGGTCGCGATGCCGGATACGACGTGGTTGGTCGGCAGATAGTTCGGGAAAGAAAAATCGGCCTCGACGCCGAGCAGCAGGCCTGAGGGCAGGCGATAATTGTAGCCGGCCTGCACACCGCCGACGAGGCCGCTCACCACGTTGCTTGACGTCGCGATGTCGGGGTCGGCGAGCGTCGCGCGGGACGAGCCGTGGTGATAACCGGTATGCGCGCCGATGTAGAACCCGCTCCAGTCAAATGCTGGCCGATAATGAGGAGCCTTGACGGCAAGATCGGCCGCAAACGCCGGCTTGCCAAGCGTCATTGCGCCAAGCGCCACGCCTGCCAGTGCACGTTCCAGAGATCGGCGGTTGCTCGTCATGGTACGCAAGTTCCGGTGCGAAGCGCGCCGCAGTCGCCCGTAATCACTGCAAATTTGCAGACGCACCGCCAGTCAAGAAATGAAGTCATCAACCCCTGTCGTCCCCGATCGTGCTTCGACGGCTTCGCCCGCCAGCGCCGCAGAAACAGGGGCGAACGCTCGAATACCTCGGTCATTTGCGAGCAATTCGCAATCCCGCAGCCGCCTCCCGCAAACTCAACTGGATGGCATCGTTATGTGACGCGGCTGTTACATCGGTTGACGCTTCACAGGAGCGACACGCCGAGGATGGGGTCATGCGGTTCAAAAAGATGACCCGCCCGGGGGGACAACCGGGCGGGTCGGGTTCGGCACGGAGGTGGATGAGGCGCCCGTGCCGGACGCAGAATCCACGACAGAAGCGTTTTCGAGCGAAGTAGTTTTCCGCCTCGCATGAAGAAAACGCGTCAAACTTGAGAGAAGCGTCGTCTTGAAATGGCTTGCTTGAAGAAGTCGCTTCCCAAACAGAGACCAGGTCAGCCGAAAAAATCAGTAAGCGCAGGTCCGGACGCGGCCGATGTAATTGCCGAAAGCGTCGAACTGGCGAACCCAGCCGCAGCGGCGATAGCCGTCATAGTAGTAGCCGGGGCCTGAAGCGGCGATCGCGGTGCCGACAATGGCGGCGCCAACCAGACCGGCGCCATAGCCCCAGTGGAGCGGCTTGGCCTGGGCCTGCGTGGAAGCCATGCCGCCGGTGACGGCAAGGGTCGCGAGAGCGAGAGCGGCGAACTTGGTCTTGATCGACATCGTAAACTCCATCCTGTGTTGAGCGGCCATTGTGGTCCGCATGCCCAGTTGGACGGAGCGTGCCCGGAAGCGGTTCGAAACGGCGGCCGGAAATATGGTTTCGTGGATTATTTCTTATATATTACAGATAGTTATCTGGAAAAATCCCGGTTCCGTGCCCGCCCACGAAACATTTCAGGGTCAAATTTGTCGACGTCGTCGAGCAATTCGCAGAATGCGCGCGCACCATGATCGAGCAGTTGTTCGCCTTTCTCCGCGGAAGCCTGGGTGGCGTTACCGACCGCGCCGCTTTCGTGCAGGTCCTGCGCCTGCCAGGCGAAGGGCACGGGGCGATGCGCCGAGAGCCAGCGAAATTTCTTTTCCATGGCGATGCTGTTGGACCGAAAATCAGCGATCGCCTGCTTGCGCACGGTGTGCGGATATCGCGCCAGCATGATCGAGGTCTCGACCGCGCCGCCATGGATGCCGTGACGCATTTCTTCTGCGGAAAACAATCCCTCCGGCGCGCCGAAGCGCGACCAGCTCGTGGTGACGACGAGAAGCCCATGCTGTGCGCGCAAATCCTGCGCGACCAGCGACATCGCCGCGCTGTTGCCGCCATGGCTGGTCACGATCACGAGCTTTCGGAGGCCGGCTTGCGCCACGCTCTCGCCGATCGCCATCCATTCCTTCAGGGCGACGTCGGTCGGCAGCGTCAGCGTGCCCGGATAGTCGATGTGCTCGGTGGAGATGCCGATCGGCTGCAGCGGCAGGAACGTCACGGGCAGCGTGGCGGGCAGCAAATCACGCACCCGCGCCAGGTAGGCTTCGCCGATCAGGACATCGGTTTCGAGCGGCAAATGCGGGCCATGCTGCTCCGTCGCCGCCAGCGGCAGCACCGCGATCCAGCCCGCCGCATCGCCCGGTGCGATGTCTGTCCAGTGGATGCTTGTCCAGTCGCGGGGCGGAACGGTTGATGCCATCGAGCGAAGCGTTTCTTTGAATGAATTTGCAGGGTAGTTTGTCAGTCATTCCGGGGGATTGATCCCCGGACAGACCCCTTAGGGACGTTATTTGCGTCCGCAGCCTCCTATCATGGGCCAGAACGATCGACGGAGTCCAACCATGAACCCGGCCTTTTTGCCGCGAGCGTTAACCGCCGGTCTCCTGGCGCTGATGGCTGCCCTGATGCCTGCGCGCGCCGAGACGCTCGACAAGATTTCGTTCGGAACCAACTGGGTTGCCGAGGCCGAGCATGGCGGCTTCTTCCAGGCGGTCGCCGACGGTACCTACAGGAAATATGGTCTCGACGTCACCATCGTGCCGGGCGGCCCCAACACCAACAACCGTATGCTGCTGGTCGCCGGCAAGCTCGACTTCTTCATGAGCGCCAACACGCTGCAATCGTTCGACGCCATCACCAACAAGGTGCCGCTGGTCGCCGTCGCGGCGATTTTCCAGCGCGATCCGCAGGTCTTCCTGACCCATCCGGAGTCGAAGATTTCCAAGCTCGAGGAGCTCAAGCCGCTGACGCTGCTGATCTCCAAGGAAGGGGTTGCGAGCTATTTCCAGTGGTTGAAATCCGAATATGGTTTTAGCGAGAGCAAGGTGAAGCCCTACACCTTCAATCCGCAACCCTTCATCGTCAACAAGCAGAGCGCGATGCAGGGCTACGTGACGTCGGAGCCGTACGCGGTGCAGAAGGCGGCAGGTTTCAAGCCCGGGGTAATCCTGCTGGCCGATTATGGCTTCAACAGCTATTCGACGCTGATCGAGACGCGCCGCGATATCGTCGACAGGAAGCCCGATCTGGTGCAGCGCTTCGTCGATGCCTCGATCATCGGCTGGTACAATTATCTCTATGGCGACAATTCCGCCGGCAACGCCATGATCAAGAAGATGAACCCGGAAATGACCGACGAACTGCTCGGCTATTCCATCGGCAAGATGAAGGAATACGGCATCGTCGATTCCGGCGACACGCTGCGCGACGGCATCGGCGCGATGACCGACGCGCGGGTCGCGAGCTTCTTCGACAAGATGGTGCGGGCGGGCGTCGTTCGCGGTGACATCGATTACCGCCAGGCCTACACGCTTCGCTTCGTCAACAAGGGCGTCGGTGTCGATCTCAGGCCGAAGAACTGACGCGCAATGGCTGGGCCTGCTCTGTCCGAGACCGACATCCGCGCCGCCCCGGCCGTGCGGCTGCGCGATGCCGTCAAGGCCTACGACAACGGCGTGACCGCGCTCGGCCCGCTCGATCTCGACGTCGCGCGCGGTGAATTCGTTTCGCTGCTTGGTCCCTCCGGCTGCGGCAAATCGACCGCGCTGCGGTTGATCGCGGGGCTCGCCGCGCCGAGCGCAGGCACGGTGGATGTTTCCCATCCCCAGGGCATGGCGAATGGGCGCTATCCCATCGGTTTCGTCTTTCAGGAACCGACCCTGATGCCGTGGGCAACCGTGCATGACAATGTGCGGCTGCCGCTGAAGCTTGCAAACGTCGCCGCGGCCGAGGCGGACCATCGCGTCAGCGCGGCGCTGGCGCAGGTCGGGCTGTCGGAATTCACGGGCGCTTTTCCGCGCGAACTTTCCGGCGGCATGAAGATGCGGGTTTCGCTGGCCCGGGCGCTCGTCACCGATCCGGACATTCTGCTGATGGACGAGCCGTTCGCCGCACTCGACGAGATCACGCGGTTCCGCCTCAACAACGACCTGCTCGCGCTGTGGCGCAATCTCGGCAAGACCATCATCTTCGTCACCCATTCGGTGTTCGAGTCGGTCTATCTGTCGCAGCGCGTCATCGTGATGACGGCGCGGCCGGGCCGCATCAGCGCCGAATTTCGCATCGACGCGCCCGAGCCGCGTGGCGAGGACTTTCGTACGTCGGCCGGGTATGCTGCCATTTGCCGCGAAGTCTCCGGCGCGCTCGCACCCTCCTATTCCGGGCCGCGTAACGCATGAGCGCCTTCCAGAACATCGGCCGGATGCTGCTGCCCGTGCTTGTGCTCGCGGTGGGCCTTGCAGCTTGGGAACTCGTGGTCCGCGTCAACGACATCCAGCCCTACGTGCTGCCGAGCCCGCTTGCGGTGCTTCAGACGCTGGTCAGCGACTGGCCGATATTGTCGGAATCCCTCGGCGTCACCCTGCTCACCACGCTGCAGGGGTTCATCGCTGCGGCGGTTGGCGGCGTCGCGCTGGCGCTGCTGTTCAACCAGTCGAAATGGCTTGAATATTCGCTGTTTCCCTATGCGGTGATCCTGCAGGTCACGCCTGTTATCGCGATCGCGCCGCTGTTGCTGATCTACCTGCCGCAGCAGACGGCGGTGATCGTCTGCGCCTGGATCGTCGCTTTCTTTCCGGTGCTCTCCAATACGACGCTCGGGCTGAATTCGGTCGACCGCAATCTGGCCGGCTTGTTCCAGCTCTATGGCGCCTCGCGGCTGCAGACGCTGCGATACCTGAAGCTGCCGGCCGCGCTGCCGTATATTCTCGGCGGGTTGCGGATCGCGGGCGGCCTGTCGCTGATCGGCGCCGTGGTTGCCGAAATCGCCGCCGGTACCGCGGGCGCCGGTTCCGGGCTGGCGTTTCGGATCGCCGAGTCCGGCTATCGCCTCAACATTCCCCGAATGTTCGCGGCGCTGCTGCTGCTGTCGGTGGCCGGGATTGTCATCTACGGGCTGCTGGCGCTAGTTTCGCATCTGGTTCTTCGGCGCTGGCACGAGAGCGCGCTTGGAAAGGAAAGCTGATGGCTGCCAATGTTTCGTCCGAAAAGGTCGACCTGCTGGTCTATGGGCCGATCAGGCCGATCCTGCAGAACGGCTTTTCCGACCAGTTCGTCCTGCACATGGCGGAAACCCGCGCCGACCTCGAACGGCTGACGCCCGAGGTACTGGCGAAGACGCGCGGCATGGCGGTCACCTATCACACGGTGCCAGCCGACGGGAAAGCGCTGTCGCATTTCCCCAAGCTCGAAATCGTCGCGAGCTTCGGCGTCGGCTACGACCACGTCGATTCAGCCTATGCGCGCGAACACGGCATCGTCGTCACCAACACGCCCGACGTGCTGACCGAAGAGGTCGCCGACGTCGCGATGGGGCTTCTGATCGCGACGTTGCGCGAGTTCGTCAAGGCCGACCGCTATCTGCGCTCCGGCCTGTGGCAGACGCAGAACTATCCGTTGAGCGCCGGCTCGCTGCGCGACCGCAAGATCGGGATCGTCGGCATGGGCCGCATCGGGCAGGCGATCGGTCGCCGGCTCGAGGCTTCCCGCGTTCCGGTGTCCTATCATTCGCGCAATCCATCCTCCGCGGTTTCCTATACCCACTATCCCGACCTGATGGAGATGGCGAAGGCGGTCGATACCCTGATCGTCATCGTGCCGGGCGGCGCCGCCACGCGCCAAGATGATCAATGCCGACGTGCTCAAGGCGCTCGGGCCGCGCGGCGTGTTGATCAACGTTGCGCGCGGCTCGGTGGTCGACGAGCCGGCGCTGGTGGCCGCCCTCAAATCCGGAACCATCCTGGCGGCCGGCCTCGACGTCTTCGCCAACGAACCCAGCGTGCCCGATGAGCTGAAGTCCATGCAAAATGTCGTGCTGTTGCCACATATCGGCTCCGCTTCGGTGGTAACGCGCAATGCCATGGATCAGCTCGTCGTCGACAATCTGAAGACCTGGTTTGCCGGCAAGGCGCCGCTCACGCCTGTGGCGGAAACGCCGGTGAAGGGGCGCTGATGTTGCGTGGACGCCTGCGCCCGGTAACGGCTGCGCTGACGGCGCTGCTCGCGCTTGCCCCATCCGCCTGGGCGCAGGACGCTGCGAACCTGAAAAAAGAGATGATCGGGCAGTGGGAGCTCGCGACCACCGAACGCGGCAAGACCTGCGTCATCACGATGAAGGCGGATGCGACGCCGCAAGGGCTCAAGCTCGAACTTGAGCCCGGCTGTGCCAAGGCGCTGCCGTTCACGAAGGACATCGCGGCCTGGAATATCAAGGGGCTGGATATCGTGCGGCTGCAGGACGCGGCCGGTCAGGCGGTGATCGACTTCACCGAAGTCGAGAGCGGCATTTTCGAGGGCCTGCGGACCGGCGAGGGCGTCTACATCCTGCAAAACCTCGCTGCCGCCCGCTCGCTCGCCAAGTCGATGGACCAGATGATCGGCGACTGGTCGATGGTGCGCGGCAACGGCCAGACGATCTGCGGCCTGACGCTGACCAATACCGAGGCGACCGGCGACAATTTTCAGGTGTTCCTGAAGCCGAAATGCGATCCGGCGGTTGCGGCCTTTGCGCCGAACCAGTGGCGGCTGGAACGCGGGCAGATGATCCTGATGTCGAAGGGCGGCGATACCTGGCAATTCGAAGCCGACGACAATGCGCAATGGCGGCGGGTCCCGGATACCGTCGATCCGCTGATCATGCTCCGGGGGCAGTAGGCCTGCCGGACCGCCGGCGGGCTGGAAATATTTTTTGGATCGGTTGTCGATCCGGCTGACCGTCGTTCGTCGATTCCCATAGCGAGACAGTTTTGCGGCGATTACCGTCGCAACTCGCCTCAACGGGAGTTTTCCGATGCGCTTCATGTATATCGTTACCTCGTCCCAGCCCGACAAAGGTCCAACCCCGGCCCTGATGGAAGCGATGGGCAAGCTCGCCGACCGGGAAATCAAGGCCGGCCGCATGCTGGACACCGGAGGTCTGCTGCCGATCGCCATGGCCGGCGCCCAGGTCAGGATCACCAACGGCAAGATCGGTGTCGTCGACGGACCGTTCGTCGAGACCAAGGAGCTGATCGGCGGCTACGCGATCTTCGAACATCGGAACATGGACGAGGCGATGGCTGCGGCGAGGGAGTTCATGCAGCTTCACCTCGACCACATGCCGGGCTGGGAAGGCACCTGCGAGGTTCGCGTGATGGCGACGCCGGGGATGGAAGGCGCCTGCGACGCCGGCGTCCGCGCCCACGCGTGATGCAGGCCTGCGCCAGGCACAGCCGGCGGCGATGACCGCCGCCGACATCAACCAGACCATCCTCGCCGTCTGGCGCATCGAGCAGCCGCGCCTGATCACGGGCCTGTCGCGCATGCTGCGCGACGTGCCGCTGGCCGAGGACCTGACCCAGGAAGCGCTGCTGGCGGCGCTCGAGCACTGGCCCGTCAGCGGCGTGCCGGACAAGCCCGGCGCGTGGCTGATGGCGTCGGCCAAGCGCCGGGCGCTGGATCACCTGCGCCGCCGCGGCATGCTCGCGCGCAAGCACGAGATGCTGGTCCGCGACCTGGAGCAGGAGCAGCAGGCGATGCCCGATACGGACGCCGCGCTGGACGATGATATCGGCGACGAATTGCTGCGGCTGATCTTCACCGCCTGCCATCCGATACTTTCGCAGGAATCCCGCGCGGCGCTGGCGCTGAAGATGATCTGCGGCCTGACGACCGAGGAAATCGCCCGCGCCTTCCTGGTCCCGGAGCCGACCATCGCCCAGCGCATCGTGCGGGCCAAGCGGACGCTCTCGGAATCCGGGCTCGCCTACGAGACGCCGCGTGGCGAGGCGTTGTCGGAGCGGCTCGCCTCGGTGCTGGAGGTGGTCTACCTGATCTTCAACGAGGGCTATGCGGCCGCCCGCGGCGACGAATGGCTGCGCCCGCAGCTCTGCCGCGATGCGCTGCGCATGGGCCGCGTGCTGACGCTGGTCGCGTCGCTGGAGGCGGAAGCCCACGGCCTGCTGGCGCTGATGGAACTGAACGCCTCGCGGATCGCAGCGCGCACCGATGCGGCCGGCGATCCGATTCTGCTGATGGAGCAGAACCGCGCCCAATGGGACCGGCTGCAGATCCGCCGCGGCTTGCGGGCCTTGGCGCGTGCGCACGAACTCGGCGGCGAGGGCGGCTTCTACGCGCTGCAGGCAGCGATCGTCGCCTGTCACGCCAGGGCCGGCACGCCTGAGGAGACCGAGTGGCCGCGGATTGCGGCGCTCTATGCCGAACTGGCCGCGCTGGTGCGCTCGCCGGTCATCGAGCTCAACCGCGCGGTCGCGGTCGGCATGGCCGAAGGGCCGGCGGCGGCGCTCGCGATCGTGGAAGGACTGGCGCACGAGCCCGCGCTGCAGAACTACCATCTGCTGGAAAGCGTCCGCGGCGATCTGCTGTGCAAGCTCGGCCGCCCTGCGGAGGCGCGAGCCGCATTCGAGACCGCAGCCGGCCTCGCCGGCAACAATCGCGAACGTGAACTGTTGAAGCGGCGCGCGATGGCCGCTGCGGATCAGGCCGCGGGTTGATCCCGCACGAGCGCAATCTAGATCAGCCGCATCCCCTTCAAACTCGCATGGCCGTTCTTGCCGACGATGATGTGGTCGTGGACGGAAATGCCGAGCGGGGTGGCGATGTCGACGATCGCCTTCGTCATCTGGATGTCGGCCTGCGAGGGCGTCGGATCGCCGGACGGATGGTTGTGCACCAGGATCAGCGCGGTCGCCGACAATTCCAGTGCGCGCTTGATCACCTCGCGCGGATAGACCGGCGTGTGGTCGACGGTGCCGGTCTGCTGCACCTCGTCGGCGATGAGCTGGTTGCGCTTGTCGAGGAACAGCAGCCGAAATTGCTCCTTCTCGGCGAACGCCATGCCGGTGCGGCAATAGTCGATGACATCGTTCCAGGACGACAACGCGATCTTGCGCCTGATCTCGCCCTTCGCCACCCGGCTCGCCGCCGCGGCGAGCAGCTTGATCTGGTTGATCGAGGCATCTCCGACGCCTTCGACCTCGCGCAGCCGTGCGACGGGCGCGTGCACGACTTCGGCGAACGAGCCGAACTTGTTCAACAGCGCCTTGGCGAGCGGCTTGGTGTCGCGCCGGGGCAAGGCGGCGAACAGCGCCAGCTCAAGCAGCTCATAGTCGCTCAGGGCTTCCGGCCCGGCGACATGGAAGCGTTCGCGCAGCCGTTCGCGGTGGCCGTGATAATGCGGCGTTGCGGCGCCGTCATCCTGGGGTTTGCTGGTCTTGCCGGACATCGGCGCCAACCATGCCGTGCCGGCCAGCTTTTGCAACTCGGAATTGTCGGACGGGAAGCCGATTACCCGAAGCCGTCCCGGTTATCATGCCGCCAGCGGCTTCTCGGCGTTGCGCTGCGACAGCGTGAAGATCTCGACGCCACCAGCGGTCACGCCGACCGAATGCTCGAACTGCGCCGACAGCGAGCGGTCGCGGGTCACTGCGGTCCAGCCGTCGGAGAGGATCTTCACATGCGGCTTGCCGAGATTGATCATCGGTTCGATCGTGAAGAACATGCCGGGCTTCAGCGCGACGCCTTCGCCGGGCCGGCCGACATGGATGATGTTCGGCTCGTCGTGGAACATTCGGCCCAGGCCATGGCCGCAGAAATCGCGCACCACGCTCATGCCCTGCGGTTCGACGAAACTCTGGATGGCGTGGCCGATGTCGCCGGTGGTGGCGCCGGGCTTCACCGCAGCGATGCCGCGCATCATGGCTTCGTAGGTCACCTCGATCAGCCGTTCGGCTTTGCGGGGTATCGGGCCGATCACATACATCCGGCTGGAATCGCCGTACCAGCCATCGACGATGAAGGTGACGTCGATGTTGACGATGTCGCCCTCTTTCAGCGCGCGGTCGCCCGGCATGCCGTGGCAGACAACATGGTTGATCGAGGTGCAGGTCGAATAGCGGTAGCCGCGATACATCAGCGTCGCCGGATAGGCGCCATGTCCGAAGGCGAAGTCGCGGACGAAGGTGTCGATGTCGGCGGTAGGGACGCCGGCCTTGACGATGTCGGTGAGGTCGTCGAGGCATTTGGAGACCAGCGCGCCCGCCTTGCGCATGCCCGCGAATCCGCTGGCGCCGTGCAACTTGATCTGGCCGGTCTTTCTCAAGGAGTGGTCGGTCGCTTCGATATAGCTCATGGGCGGGCGGTGCTTCGAAAGGAGTGGAATGGCTGATTTGCCACCAATCTAGTGATCGGAGCGATCAGCGGCAAGCCGGGGTTGGGGACTTGGAAGCCTTAAAAAGGCTTGATCTACCCGGAAACCTCGACCACGGATTCCACCGGCAGCGCGCCGCCGCGGACACGGATTTCGCGGACCGGATAGGGAACACGGATGCCGTCGCGCTTGAACGCTTCCCACAGCGCCAGCATCACCTCGCTCTTGACGTTGTCCAGGCCATCGGGATCGGGCACCCAGAAGGTGAGGGCGAATTTCATTCCCGCCTCGGCGAATTCGGTCAGGATGCAGTTCGGCGGCTTGCTCTTGATGGCGCGCGGCACGGCGGCGGCAATGTCGATGGCCAGCTTGCACACCGCCCGCGGGTCGGCGTCGTAATTGGTGGAGAACAGCACCTTCACCAGCGTGTTCTTGTCGGTGTAGGTCCAGTTGACGACCTTCTGCGTCACCAGGTCCTCGTTCGGAATCAGAAACTCGCGGCCGTCGCCGGCGGCGACCGAGATGTAGCGCGTCTTCATGGCGCTGATCCGGCCCGAACTGTCACCGATGGTGACGAGGTCGCCGGGCTTCACGGACTTGTCCGCCAGCAGGATGATGCCCGAGATGAAATTGGCGACGATCTTCTGCAGGCCGAGACCGATGCCGACGCCGGCCGCGCCGGTAAAGACCGCGAGCGCCGAAAGGTTGATGCCGACGGCACCGAGCGCGATCGCGATCGCGACCACCATCAGGCCGATGCGGATAATCTTGACCAGCAGCACCTGGACCGACGGCGTGAGATCGGCGGCGCGGGTGATCCGGCTCTCGATGAAGTTGCTGGCGATATTGGTCAGCCACAGGGCGGCGATCAGCAGCGCGCCGGCCTTGATCAGAAGCAACGGCGTCAGCCGCAAGCCTCCGATCTCGATCGCAAACAAGTCGAGCGTCTCCGCCGCCGGATCGAGCTGGCCGAGGATGCTCAGCGCGGCGATGAACCATGCCGTTACCGACACCAGCTTGACGATGAAGGTATTGCGGATGACCGAGGTCACCAGCCGGATCACGAGCCACGCCAGCGCCAGCTTGGCGGCGACCATCAGCAGGTAACTGCGGCTTGGCCACGTCATGTGGTACATCGCGATGCGCTCCGCGATCACGAGCACCGCAAACACCGCGGTCGACGCGCTGCCGACCAGCACGCGGGCGAAATGCCGCAGCGGCAGCGGCCAGCGCATTGCCAGCGACGTCATGTCGACCCGCGCGCGGATCGCTGCATCCGCCGCATAGGCGATGCCGGCGGCGGCCAGGATCAGCCCGAGCTGCAGATAGAACCATGGCGAGGCAACCTCCGCGCCGACCGATCGCGCGGTCGATTGCAGAAACTCCATGATCTCTTTCGGGGCCATATCCATCGGCAAATCTCGTCAGGCGCAGCTCAGACAAATCGATTCGAATGGTGGGCAGATTTCCACAAACGAGGCGGGCGGACCATCGATACATGGGCCGGCGAAGTGAGAAAGCCCCGTAAATCGGGCACATTGCCGCCATCGCAGAAATGGGTTGGCGTTCAACTGTGGCAACGATAAGGATGCAATTGCAAGTATTTGCCCTCATTTGCGAAAGCGCCAGGCCCCTCCGACATGGCTTCTCTCGACCAGGTCAGCATAGCCATCCTGCTCGGCGCGGTTCTGGTTATGGCCGGGATCCTGTCCAGCCTGCTCGCGCTGCGTTTCGGCGCCCCGCTGCTGCTGGCGTTTCTGGCGATCGGCATGCTCGCCGGCGATTCCGGGCCGGGCCAGGTCTCCTTCGATGACGTGCGCACCACCTATCTGGTGGGATCGGTGGCGCTGGCGCTGATCCTGTTCGACGGCGGCCTGCGAACCAAGTTTCAAAGCATCCGCACGGTGCTGGCGCCTTCCATGGTGCTGGCGACCATCGGCGTGCTCGTCACCGCGCTGGTCACGGCGCCGGTCGCCAGATATGTGCTCGACCTGAACTGGACGGAATCGCTGCTGGTCGGCGCCGTGGTGGCGTCCACGGATGCCGCGGCGGTGTTCCTGCTGGTTCACACCCAGGGCCTGCGGCTTCGTCCCCGCGTCGGCGCCACGCTGGAGGTGGAATCCGGCACCAACGATCCGTTCGCGATCTTCCTCACGCTGATGCTGGTCAAGTTCATCACGATCGGCGAAAGCTCGGCTGCGCATGTCGCAGGCGAGCTTTTGCGCGAGGGTGTGCTCGGCGCCATCGTGGGCGTGATCGGCGGCCATCTGGTGGTGGTGGCGCTCAATCGCATGGCGCTGCCGCAGGGCCTGCATGCCCCGTTCGTCACCACGGCGGCGCTGGTGATCTTCGGTGCGGCGCAGATGGCGCATGCATCGGGCTTCCTCGCGGTCTATCTCGCCGGCATCATCGTCGGCAACCGGCCGACGCGCGCGCACAATTCGGTCGTGACGTTCCTCGATGCCGCGACCTGGCTGGCGCAGATCGTGATGTTCGTCCTGCTCGGACTGCTGGTGTCGCCGCAGCGGCTACTGGGCAGCGTCGGGCCAGCCGTGATCGTGGCGCTGGTGCTGATGCTGGTGGCGCGGCCGCTCGCGGTGTTGCTGTGCCTGGCGCCGTTCCGGTTCAACTGGCGGGAAAAGATCTTCATCGCATGGACCGGCTTGCGCGGGGCGGTCGCGATCTTCCTCGCCTCGATCCCGATGCTGGTCGGGTTGCCGAAGGCCTATCTTTATTTCGACGTCGCCTTTGTCGTGGTCATCATCTCGCTGCTGCTGCAGGGCTGGACGCTGGCGCCGGCGGCGCGGTGGCTGCATGTAGCGCTGCCGCGCGCGGACCGCGGTCCACGCCGCGTCGAACTCGATCTGCCCGGCCAGCTCGAACAGCAACTGGTCGGCTATCCGGTCCGGCCGAAGAGTCTCTACTTCCGCCGCGGCCTGATTCCGTCGTGGTCGAAGCCGACGCTGGTGATCCGCGACGAGCGGATCCTCTCGCCCGCCGAGGCCGACCCGATCGCCGCCGGCGATTACATCTATCTGCTGGCGCCGCCGGAAAAGGCCGAGGCGCTGGACCGCTTCTTCGTCGACATGCCGCCGAGTTCGGCGCCCGACCCGCATCTGCTTGGCGAGTTCGTGGTGTCGGGCGAGCACACGCTGGGCGAACTGGCCCAGATCTACGGCGTATCGGCCAGCGAAGAGCAGGCGACGCTCACGCTGGCGGATTATTTCGACATCCATCTCGATCATGCGCCGAAGGAAGGCGCCGAGCTGGTGCTCGATCCGATCGTTCTCGTCGCGCGCAGCATCAGCGGCGGCCGGGTCAACGTGGTCGGCCTTCGCCTGCCCGAGGACGAGGAGGAGGCAATCGCGCCGCTGACGCGCCGGCAGGCCTTCAAGCGCAAGCTCACCGATGTCTGGTCATCGGTGGCGGGGGTGTAGGGCTGCACCCCGCGCAGGCCTGATGCCATATCCGCTGTTGAGGAATAGGCGGACTGTCACTAGCTTGAGGAAAAGGCCGCGTGACGGCCGCCCCGGTGGAAATGCAGGAGATCCAACAATGTCCGGCCCCTCTGACGATCAGCTCGGCTTTGCGCCCGACTATGATGCTCCTGTCCCCTACATGCAGCGGACCCGCGACTACTACACCGCGATCGGCTACACGACGCCCTACCGCTGGGCGCACTATGTCGATGCGCCGTTCCAGCCGCTGAAGAAGCCGCTGGCGCAGTCGCGCGTGACCATCGTCACGACAGCCGCGCAGTACGATCCGGCCAAGGGCGATCAGGGCCCGGGCGCTGCGTACAACGGCGGCGCCAAGTTCTATCAGGTCTATGACGGCGACACGTCGAAGCAGCACGATCTCCGCATTTCCCATATCGGCTACGACCGCAAGCACACTACCGCGACCGACAGCGGTACATGGTTTCCGTTGCCGCAGCTCCTGAAGGCAGCAACCGCAGGCCGCGTCGGTGAGGTCGCGCCGCGCTTCTTCGGTGCGCCGACCAACCGCAGCCATCGCGTCACCATCGACACCGACGCGCCCGAGATTCTGGCGCGTTGCCGGGCCGACAAGGTCGACGTCGCCGTGATCGTGCCGAACTGCCCGGTCTGTCACCAGACCTCGGCGCTGGTGGCGCGTCACCTCGAAGCTAACGGCATCGCGACCGTGGTGATGGGCTGCGCCAAGGATATCGTCGAGCACGCCGCCGTGCCGCGCTTTTTGTTTTCGGATTTTCCGCTCGGCAACTCCGCCGGCAAGCCGCATGACGTGCAGTCGCAGGCGCTGACGCTCGAACTGGCGTTGCGGCTGCTCGAATCCGCGCCCGGCGCGCGCACCACGATGCAGTCGCCGCTGCGCTGGAGCGAGGACGCCACCTGGAAGCTCGACTACAACAACGTCGCGCAAATGAGCCCGGAAGAACTGGCGCGCCGCCGTGCCGAATTCGACAAGCAGAAAGAGATCGCGCGCGGCAACCGGGCGGCGTGATCGTTCTTCCCTCTCCCCTTGTGGGAGAGGGTGGCGCCTCACGAAGTGAGGCGACGGGTGAGGGGTTCTCTCCGCGAACACCGAATGCGCGGAGAGAACCCCTCATCCGGCGCTTCGCGCCACCTTCTCCCACAAGGGGAGAAGGGAAAAGAAAAGCAGGAGGACGTCCATTTGACCCGACCGTTCGAAGGCGTGAAGATTCTCGACTTCACGCAGGTGCTGGCTGGTCCCTACGCAAGCTTTCAGCTCGCCTTGCTCGGCGCCGACGTCATCAAGGTGGAACGGCGCGAAGGCGAGGACATGCGGCGCACGCCGCTCAGCCGCGAATGGGCCGAGCGCGGACTTGCGCCGGTCTGGCAGGCGATCAACGGCAACAAGCGCAGCCTGACGCTGGATCTGGCGCGGCCGGAGGCGATCAAGATCGTCAAGCAGCTTGCTGCAGAGGCCGACGTGGTGATGGAGAATTTCCGGCCCGGCGTGATGGACAAGCTCGGCATCGGCTACGCGGCGTTGTCGGCGATCAATCCGCGGCTGATCTATTGCGCCATTTCGGGCTTCGGCCAGACCGGTCCGCAGCGCTCGGCCGCCGGCTATGACGGCAAGATCCAGGCGCTGTCCGGCATCATGTCGATCACGGGGCATGCCGAGACCGGGCCGACCCGGCGCCGGCTTTGCGGTCTGCGACGTTCTGTCCGGGGCCACCGCGGCGTTCGGCGTGTCGAGCGCGCTGTTCCAGCGCACCCACACCGGCAAGGGGCAGTTGGTCGACGTCTCCATGCTCGAGGCGACGCTGGCGTTCCTGTCCGGGCAGGTGGCGGACTATTCGGTCGCCGGCCATCGCCAGCAGCTTTCCGGCAACCAGGCGGTCAGCCGCCGGCCGACGGCCAATCTGTTCAGGGCGGGCGAGGGCTACCTGCTGCTGGCCGTCAACAGCGAGAAGCAATACATCGCGCTGATGACGGCGCTTGGCCGGGCCGATGTGCTGGACGATCCGCGCTTCGCCGACTGGTTTGCGCGGCAGGAAAACGAGCCGGCCTTGCGGGCCATCATCGAGGAGGCGCTTTCGAAAAAGGACCCGCGCGAGTGGGAAACCATGCTGGAGGCGGCGGGCGCCCCCTGCGCCAGCATCTGGAAGGTCGAGGAAGTGATCGATCATCCGCAGATCGCGGCGCGCGGCGCCATCCAGGAGCTCGATACGCCCTATGGGCGTCTGCGCTTCGCCGGCAGCGGCTTCCAGCTCGCCCATGGCGGCGGCCGGCTCGACCGCATGGCGCCAGCGCTCAGCGCCCATACCGAGGAGGTGCTGGCCTCGCTCGGCTATGACACGCGCGCGATCGCGGAACTCCGCGCGCAGGAGATCGTCTGACGAGGGGCGGCGGTATCGGAAGGCCGGGCGCATGGCGACCCTGCACGAAGCCGCTTTGACCGGGAGAGCTCACCGTCTAAAAGACCGCTTGAAACCCCGTATTTCCAGAACCTGCTTTTCCCGAAATAGGACAGATCATGCCCGCCTACCGCTCCCGAACCACGACCCACGGCCGCAACATGGCGGGCGCCCGCGGCCTCTGGCGCGCCACCGGCATGAAGAACGAGGACTTCGGCAAGCCGATCATCGCCGTGGTCAATTCGTTCACCCAGTTCGTGCCCGGCCACGTGCACCTGAAGGATCTCGGCCAGCTCGTCGCGCGGGAGATCGAGAAGGCAGGCGGCGTCGCCAAGGAGTTCAACACCATCGCGGTCGATGACGGCATCGCCATGGGCCATGACGGCATGCTCTACAGCCTGCCGTCGCGCGAGATCATCGCCGACAGCGTCGAGTACATGGTCAACGCGCATTGCGCCGACGCCATGGTCTGCATCTCGAACTGCGACAAGATCACGCCCGGCATGCTGATGGCGGCGCTGCGGATCAACATCCCGACCGTGTTCGTCTCGGGCGGGCCGATGGAGTCCGGCAAGGTCAACATCAAGGGCAAGCTTCGCGCGGTCGATTTGATCGACGCCATGGTCGCGGCCGCCGACAGCAATGTCAGCGACGCCGAGGTCGAAGTGATCGAGCGTTCGGCGTGCCCGACCTGCGGCTCGTGCTCGGGCATGTTCACGGCCAATTCGATGAACTGCCTGACCGAGGCGCTGGGACTGGCGCTGCCGGGCAACGGCTCGGTGCTGGCGACGCACGCCGACCGCAAGGGCCTGTTCGTCGAAGCCGGCCATCTGATCGTCGATCTGGCGCGGCGTTATTACGAGCAGGACGACGAAACCGCGCTGCCGCGCAAGATTGCCAGCTTCAAGGCGTTCGAGAACGCCATGACGCTCGACATCGCCATGGGCGGATCGACCAACACCGTGCTGCATCTGCTGGCGGCAGCCTATGAAGGCCAGGTGCCGTTCACGATGCAGGACATCGACCGCCTGTCGCGCCGGGTGCCGGTGCTCTGCAAGGTGGCGCCGTCGGTCGCGGACGTGCATCTGGAAGACGTGCATCGCGCCGGCGGCGTGATGGCGATCCTCGGCGAGCTTGACCGCGCCGGCCTGCTCAACCGTGGCCTGCCGATGGTTCACAGCAAGACGCTGGAAGACGCGCTCGATCGCTGGGACATCGTCCGCACCAGGAGCGAGAGCGTCCGCAAATTCTTCATGGCCGCGCCGGGCAATGTGCCGACGCAGGTGGCGTTCAGCCAGGAGCGCCGGTTCGAGGAACTCGATACCGATCGCGCCACCGGCTGCGTTCGCGACCTGGCGCACGCCTATTCGAAGGACGGCGGCCTTGCCGTGCTGTCAGGCAACATCGCGCTCGACGGCTGCATCGTGAAGACCGCAGGCGTCGACGAGAGCATTTTGAAGTTCGAGGGGCCGGCACGGGTGTTCGAAAGCCAGGACGCCGCGGTCGAGGGCATCCTCGGCAACAAGATAAAGCCCGGCGATGTCGTCGTGGTCCGCTATGAAGGTCCGCGCGGCGGCCCCGGCATGCAGGAGATGCTCTATCCGACCAGCTATCTCAAATCGAAGGGCCTCGGAAAAGTCTGCGCGCTGGTGACCGATGGCCGCTTCTCCGGCGGCTCGTCAGGCCTGTCGATCGGGCATCTCTCGCCGGAAGCCGCCGAAGGCGGGCTGATCGGCCTGGTGGAGGAGGGCGATCTGATCAGGATCGACATCCCCTCGCGTTCGATCAGCCTCGTGGTCGATGACGCCACGCTCGCCAAACGCCGCGAAGCCATGCTGGCCCGCGGCGCGGACGCATGGAAGCCCGCCAAGAAGCGCAGCCGGAAAGTGACGATGGCGCTGAAGGCCTATGCGGCGTTGACGACGAGCGCCGCCCGCGGCGCGGTGCGTGTCGTCCCGGAGTAAGCGCCGCGGCGGTTTCATGATGGTTCCCTTCCGTCGCGCGAGACTGGAAGGGGGCTGCGGTCAGGCGGCCCGCCGGCGATTTGCGAACATCAGCCACGCGGCGGAGACCAGGAAGTAAAACGCACCGAAAGCCGCATAGGGCGCCACATCCAGGATCGTCGGAATCCTGGCGTGACCCGCTTGCGCGACAAAGAACACGCCGGCGAGCATCGACTGGGCTCCGCTCAGGATCATCGCCCACTGCGCACCGAACGCGCGCCAGCGACGAACGCCGGTGATTAGTTGGGCCAATCCCGCCGCGATTGCCCAGATCCCAAAGACCGCGAGCACTGCATTCATGCTCGACTGCAGGGCGACGCCCACTGCGATTGCGGCGACGAGGCTGACTGCGACATTGAGCGCCTGCGTTGAGTTCGCTCGGAGGCCTCCGCTGCCGCGAGCGTCAAACCAGTTCGCCAGCGCGTCCCAGGCTGGATAGCAGACCAGTAGCAGCGCCGCGGCTGCGCCACTCGAACGGCTGATGGCAATTGCGGCCGCCACCCACGCCGCCGCAACGATGGCCCGAACGAGATAATAGCGGGCGAGGTTTCCGGTCAGGTCTGCTTGCGCGCCGGCATTGATCAGGCCGCCTGTCGCTGTTGTCATTTCACGCTCCATAAGATATCGCGATAATTATTATCGTGACATCTATATGAGGGTTGCTCGGCGACCCGTCCACAATTAATTATCGTGATATACGTTATTGTGATCAGATTGGAATTTGGCCGTGGATGAAATCACCCTGGATCAGCAGCTCTGCTTTGCGCTGTACGGCGCCAGCATGGCGATCGGGCGTGCTTACAAGCCGCTGCTCGACGCCCTGGAAATCACCTACCCGCAATATCTTGTCCTGAGCACCCTGTGGGAACGCGGCGCGCAAAGCGTCGGGGCTATCGCCGATCGGCTGGCGCTGGAATCGAGCACGATCACACCGCTCGTGAAACGGCTCGAACAGGCCGACTTTGTCGTGCGGAAGCGGAATCCCGAAGACGAGCGGCAGGTCGTCGTGAGCCTTACGGTCAAGGGGACGGCGCTGCGCGAAAAGGCACGCTGCCTGGGCGAGACCCTGTTTGCCGCGGCCCGTATGTCGCCGAAGCGCTTGACTGACCTCAATCGCGAAGTCCGGGCCTTCCGCGACGCAGTGACCAAATCGACGGAAAAAAACGCCTCGGTACGATCCTGATTCCAGCGACGCAGACCGGCGATTACCGGCAGCGGCCCGCGGCGCGCACCGTGCAGAAAGAATAAGCGCCGCGGCGCTTACTGCTGGCTCGGCGCGAACGGTCGGCTCCCTTCCGTCTGGCGAGGCTGCGCCCGGGCGCGCACCTCCGGCGTCCGGCCCGGGACAGGCGCTACCGGCGTGAGATCCGGGGCATGGTCATTGCCTACCCGTATGCCGGAATACGCGGCTTGCCCGTCAGCGGTGGCGAGCACGTCGCCCGAGCGCAACGAGCCGTCCATCGCGAGATCGACCTGCGCCAGGCCGGCGGGATTGTGGCCGTTGCAGGTGCACTCGGCGCGCAGCGCCTTCCGATAGGCAAAGGCGTTTTCGCTATCGGCGTAGCGTTCGCCGGTGGCGGCATAGGCGTTGTCGATGCTGGAGCCGAAGAAAATCTTGGTCGGGCTCGCCGGACAGAAGGCCTGGCACAACTGCACCGGCGAGGCCGCGCCGCGCATCAGCGGGAAATATTTGCCGTCGCAACTGCGCACGCAGAAGGCAGGCCCCGTGCCTGCGGTGACCGGCCGGGCCGGCGCTGGTTGCGGATTATTGTTGAAAAGGTTGCCGAAAGGCGAGGTCTGGTTCTGTTGCTTCTGGCCGCCGCCGAAAAAGAAATCGAGCAGGTTTTCGGCCGAACTGATTTCCGGCGTCAGCGCCACGGGGCCGGCGATGGCGGCAGCAACAAGCATGCGGCGCAGCTTCCGCTGAAGGGACAGTTCGGTTCGCAACGCTTGATCCATCTGATGCAACGGACCTCCCTTGCAGCACCAGGGGCGTGCCGGTCTCTCATTTGCGGCAATCGTGGATTTGAAAGGTGCGCTAAGCGGGGCGGAGAAAGGGAAAGAAATAGGCGAACGGGCCCGGCAGGCGCCATATTTCGGCCGTTATGGAGCGCCGTTGAGGCCGTGATCCCCCCGGGCGTTTGCGCCGCGTGGAAGCCCACCGAAGTCCGATCGGGGCATTCGCTTCGGTTCTGCCGTCGACCGACGAATTCCGCTTCGCCCTGTAAACTGACATCGTCATCGCGCGTCGGCATGTCTCAAATGGGCCAGAGGCCGACATCGAAATCGCATGAACACTTTTTTTGAAAGAGTTTCGCAATTCCGTTCAGCCGCAACCACCTGTCGGGGCGCACGAGAAACGGCGGCTGAGAGCCGCCGTTTCTCAGTCGAGCTTACCGGCACATCTGCACTAAGCCATCCGACGCAACATAGAGGGCGCCGGGGGTACAGTAAGGACCGCTGGCATAGCTATCCTGGTAAGCCGCCCGGGCAGAGAGAGGACCACCGTAATATCCAGTGCCCACGTAAGGACTGCGGCCCCATCCCCAGGGCTGAGTGGCGGCAACAGCTGCTGCTGTGCCAACGGCGGCAACACCGACGCCGGTGCCGACAACACCTCCGCCATATCCGTACGCCGCCCGCCGGTCTTGTCGACGCGCAACTCCGGCGACGCTTACGGGCGTCAGTGGCCGGCCAACCCTCGCCTCGGCGCTTTCGACCGAGAGCGATACGCCGCGTTGCTCAGACCAGCCGAATGAGAACAGGGCCGCACACGCGAAGGTCGCGGTCGCAATGGCAGCCTTGGTCAGATTTACCTGTTTCATGGGTTTCTCCATCACTGCTGCCCCATGCTGAAGCACATTCCTCACCCGGAAGAATCGCTTGATCTAGGTCAACGTAATCCCTGCCGCAAAATTCAGGGTTGAAGATGGGGGACGAGCAACGGAGGAAACAGGCATGAGGACGACTCTGCGAACAATGGTTATTGCTGCGGCAAGCCTAGCTTCTGCGACGCTGCTTTCGCCGGGCTGGACTGAGCAAGATGGCCTGTCGCTGACAGTCAGTCAGGCGGAGGCACGGGCCCGCGTCTACATCAGGACAGGTTACCTCGGGAGCGGCTACTACACCGCGACCGGCCTGCCTTGGTACGCCGTGAGGGCCTATTATTATGATGGGCCGTGGAGCGGGCGCGGATTTAGCTACGCAGGCTGGAGCGACTATGCCGCGCGCAACGGCATCGGCTGCACGCCCGGCACTGCGATCAAGGGTGCCGACGGCATCATGTATAACTGTCAGTAAAGTCGAGAGTGCTGGACTGGGTGAGATCATCCACCCAGTCCAGCAAACTTCCGCTTTGGGCCAATCGCGGCGCTTTGCCGGAGTGCAACTCACCTGCGGTCTAACCCCGCAAGCAGACATCTCGCTATGGCAGAGCAAGGGTATATTAGTTAGCCACCGTTGCGGAATTGCGTGATATTCGGCGGAGGTGGATTTGGATACCTCTTGAGCGTTGCCATGTACTCATCGACAGTTTTGAGCGCTGGGCCCGATACCCAGCCAAACATGGCTGCAACGATGAGGTCCTCGTGTGGGTCCATTTCGATGTTGTAGATCTTCGGGTAGCCGGCCATCGGAGCGCTGGCGGAGAACATGCCGGGCTGCCGCTGCGGTCCGATGCCGGTTGGATGAACGTCGGTGAAGTAAATGCGCCATTGCTTCCAACGCGCGGCGACCAGGTCTCCACCGATGAAGCTCAACATGCTCTCGCGATGCCCAACGGCTGAGTTGCCGAGCAATACGTCGGCTTGATTGACGCCGTCAATCGCTCGGTCTGTTGGCATCTGGCCACCGACAATGTGGGCGAAAGTCGGCAGGAAATCCATGATCGAGAACATGGCGTATGTCGTTGTGCTCGGCTTGATCTTGCCGTGCCAACGGATGATCGCTGCCGTCCGTATCGCTCCTTCGGTCGCCTCGCCTAACTCTCCGCGGAACGGACCGGAATTACCCATGTCTGGCGTCCCCTGGTTGCCGTGTTCGCGCGCGGTTTGGCCCTGCGGGCCGTTGTCAGAGGCAAAGACGACGAGGGTGTTGTCGTCGATGCCAAGTTGCTTCAGCGTGTCGAGGATTCGGCCAACGTGGTAATCTCCTTCCATCAGCTTGTCGCCGTAATTGCCGATTCGCGATTTGCCCTTGAATTGCTGGGAAGGAAGGTTCGGAAAATGCCCCATGGAAAACGGGAGGTAGAGGAAGAATGGTCTGCCGCCGGCTTTTTGACGCCTCATGAAATCGATTGATTTATCCACCAACTCATTATCGATATTGGCGCGCACGTCCTCGGTAAATGGTTTGACCGTCTGCAGCGCTCCGCCGGCCTTCGCCTCAACGATCTGCGGCCCTGCTTTAAGCAGCGCTTCGTAGGGCTCATTGATCGAGTGCGTGAGGGCGATTGTCGCCGTATATGTTGCCGCATCCCAGCTGATATTCGGAGGGATACCGTAGAACTCGTCAAAGCCGTGCGCGGTAGGCAAGCTTTGGGGAGCACTTCCGAGGTGCCATTTCCCGAAGATCGCGGTGGCATAGCCGACGCTCTTGAACAACTCGCCCATAGTGAACGCGTTAGCGGGAAGTGTGTAGGGGCTGCCCTCGATGGCGATCAGGGAAAGACCGTTGCGTATCGAGTATTGCCCGGTCATGAGTGCCGCTCGTGAGGGGGTGCAGGCTGGTTCCACGAGGAATTGCGTGAGACGCAATCCCTCTCGGGCCAGTGCATCGAGGCGTGGGGTCGGAGCTCCGCGCAACTCGCCGCCGCCATATGACCCAAGGTCGCCGTAGCCGACATTATCGGCGAGAATGACAACGACGTTGGGCTTATTGCTTTGTTGCGCAACAGCCGTCGCCGAACCCATCAAAGCAAGTAGCGTCATGCTTGAAGCCAGGCGCTTTAAGGCTGTGGTTTTCATCACAGTAGCTCCTGGGTCGGGACTGGTTATGGCCGCCGTGCACGGGCGAGCTAGAGCGTTTTCGAGCGAAGTTCGCGTGAAGAAAACGCGTCAAAACAAGAATCTAGAGCTTCGGTTCTGATTCAAACAGAACCGATAATGTTCTAGTCGAATGCAAAGACGCGCTTCCAGTCCTTCTTCATGTCGACCACGGTCCACTTGTTCACCACTGCGGCGTCCAGCGCCACGTCGAGCTTGCCGAAATGAGATTGGCGGTCGTAGGCATATTCGCGTTCCGCGTCAGTGTGGTGGACGATGAGGCCGAACCGCGCGCCACTGGCGCCGAGCGTCGTCCATTGCAGCATTTCAAGATCGCCGTCGGAGTTGCCGAAGGCTGCGATCGGACGGCGTCCGATGTGTTCGTTGATGCCGATCGGCTTTCCCGCCTTGTCGTCGATGAAGTTGATGTCGGGCAGCCGGAAGAGCGTTGGCGAACCGTCTTTGATCTCAAATCGGGTCTTGATCGAGGAGCCGATGACCTGCTCGGGCGGTACCCCGTAGATCCGCTCTGTCCACGGCCGCATGAATTCAATGCCTCCGCCTGACGCGATGAAGGTCCTGAAGCCATTGGCCCGGAGATAGGCGAGCAGTTCCAGCATCGGCTGGTAGACCAGATCTGTATACGGCCGCTTGAAGCGGTGATCTCGCGCGGTCGCGAGCCAGTCCGAGGTGATCTTCTCGAACTCTGCCGTGGTCATGCCGGCATGCGTCACCGCGATCAGTTCGACCAATCCCTTTTCGCCGGAAGCCGCCAGTGCCTTCAGATCGCCATCCAGCACCGCCGCGAACGGTTGCCTGGTTTTCCATTCAGGATGCATGGGCGCCATGATCTTCACGCGGTCGAGTGCGAAGGCCAATTGGACGTACATTGGCTGCTCGACCCATAGCGTGCCGTCATTGTCGAAGGTCGCGATGCGCTCGTCGACCGGGACGAAGTGGGGCCCATTCTGTGTCGTGACCCGCGCCACAAAATCGAGGATGGCGGCCTTGGTTGTCCCCTCGTTCCAGGACGGGAGTGGATCGCGTTGTGTCTGTGCCACTGCGGCGGTGGAACGCAGCGAGGCAGACAGCACCGGAAGCAACGCCAGCGCGGAAACCAGAACGCGGCGATCGACGTTGGGAAATCGATCAATCAGTTTCATGATCGGCTCCTTTGAATTTTACAGACAGTTCGGGTGAGCCGTTCGCGGGAAGCACCCGGAATTTTCGCAACTTACCGCGAGCCGCTGGCAAATTGACCGGCGGGCGCCGAAGAGGCGCCCGCCGGGTGGCATTGGCCCTTAGTCGCTGTCGACCGGCCTTCATGTTCTTGATCTTGCTGCATGACCTGCTCCAGGTTGTAGCTGGCCGGGTCCTGCAGCGGCGGGATACTTGCAGCGTAGGTCTCGAGTTCCTTCAGCCATAGCGCCTGGCCGATGGGCAGCATGTTCCAGTCGTAGACGTAGGCGGTCGAGGCGGAAGCCGATTGCTCCCGCCATACCGAACAGCGTCTTTTACTGCGAGCCGATCGAGGTCTCGAACGGATCGCGCTTGATGTTGACGACCTGGGCCCAGTGAGTAGGGAAGCGCTCCGGCAATGAAGCCCGCCGGGTTGTCGGACACCATCGCGAAGTACATCTTCCAGTTCTTGTAGCGGACGGCCGACGGCGTCCTTGCCGGACCAATACAAGAAGTGTGTCGCGTGCCGACTTCTCGGACTTGCCGCTGAGAGGTAGTCGATCTGGTTGACGCCATCGAGCGTGGTCTTCACGATACCGGGATACTGACCGGCCTCGACACGCTTGCTTCAGTCGCGTCGCCTTTGGGTCCGCCGGCGATCTCGACGAAAGTCGGGCAGCCAGTCGAGCGACGCGAACATGTCGTTCTTGACCGTCCCTGGCTTGATGACGCCCGGCCAGCGAATAACCGCCGGGGCGCGCATGCCGCCTTCCCAGGTGCTCAGCTTGCCGCCCTTGAACGGCGTGGTGCCGCCGTCCGGGAAGGTGATGGTCTCGGCGCCGTTGTCGGTGGTGAACACGACGATCGTGTTGTTGAGCTGGCCCATGTCCTCGAGCTTCTTCAGCACCACGCCGATATTGTCGTCCATCTGCTTCATGCCGGCTTCGTTGAGCGCCCCAGTCCTTGCCGCCGGGCTCGCCGATCATGTTCTGCGTACTTATTCGACAACACGGTCGTGACATGCATGCGCGCCGGGTTGTACCAGGCGAAGAACGGCTTGTTGGTCTTCTTCGGGTCGTTGCGATCGAGGAAATCGACGACCTTGGCCGAGATTTCCTCGTCAACGGTCTTCGATCGCTCGAGGGTCAGCGGACCCTCGTCCTTGCAGATTTGTTCTTGGCGCCGAGCCGTCGGCCGACGTGCACGCGAGCACTGGACGCGGTGGCGTCAGGCAGACCGGTGCGTTTTCGGATCCACGGCGCCAGGTACCTCCGTAAGGCCCGGGATGGGCGTATTCTTGCATGGCGGAGCAAGCCGTCTGCAGGGTTGGAGACTTGTTGATGTCCGGGAAGCTCACGCCCTGCATCGCGTCGAGGTGATAGAGGTAGCCCCAGAATTCCTGGAAACCGTGCGCGGTCGGCAGCAGCGTCGGTGTGATCGCCGAGATGGTTCTTGCCGAACTCGCCGGTGTTGTAGCCGAGATCAAGCAGGAACTTGGCGAGCGCCGGCGTGCCGGGCCGCAGATAGGATGGGCTGCCGGGCAGTTGCGGCAGGAACATGCCGGTGCGCAGCGGATGCATGCCGGTGAAGAAGGCGTTACGGCCTGCCGTGCAGCTCTGCTCGGCGTAGTAATGCGTGAACATCGCGCCTTCATTGCCGATGCGATCGATGTTCGGCGTCTCGCCGACCATCAGCCCGCGATGGTAGATGCTCGGCTGGTAGAGGCCGATATCGTCGCCCATGATGAACAAAATATTGGGCTTTCCCGCGGGTGGCGTCTGGGCAGATGCGGGGGGATTCAATGCGGGCAGGCTGATCGCTGCCAACGCAACACTCGAAACCAGCAGGTTTCCTAGCCGCTTGCTAAGCTTCATTTCATATCCTCCGTTGCGAACTGTAATCGACGATTGGACAGCAATATTGTCGTTCTTCGTCTGCGGATCGCCGAGGCTGTCCGTCTGCTTGACGTGCGTCTCGATTTTCCTCTCGTTGCTCCGGGCGCGCTATGCACTTTCGGCAGCAGCATCCTGATCAGGTTGTTTATTGATCGCCGAACGCTGCAAGGTGGAAGAGGGCATTTCGCCGAAGACGCGGCGATAGGCTACGGCGAAACGCCCCGGCTCGTGGAATTGAAAGCTTCGTGCAATGTCGGCTACGCTCGCGCGTGCCGGATCGGCTGCCCTCAACGCAGAACGCACCAGGTTCAACCGCCGCAGCAGGAGATACCGGGTCGGACTCGTGCCCAGGAACTCAGCGCAACATAGCCGCAATGTCCGCTCCGGCACGCCGATGGCGGCGCAAAGCTCGGGCATGCTCGGTTGCCGGCCTGTATGCGCCGCCAATGTCTCTTCGAACCGGACCATGATGTCAGTATGATGCCGCCGCGCTGGACCATCGTCGATATCCTCGGCCGTCAGGCAATTGACCAGCGCATGCAGCAATTCCTGCTCGACCGATCGCACGACTTGCGGAATTCGCTATCAACTCACGTCGCGTTTCGGCAAGACGGCAGGCCTTTGAATGAAGCCGCAGCAGGCGCGATGAGGCACGTCGCGGCGGACGCAGTACCCGACGGAAGGATGGCGCGACAATTTTCGATCCGGTCAGGGACAATGCGCAGGCGGAGAGCTGTTCGGGCGGCAGTGAGATCAGACCCCAGTTACCTTCTCCGGGGGTCCGTTGGTGCATACGCTCACCGCGTCCATGCAGAACGATATCGCCCAACCGCAGCTCAAGTCCTCCCCATATCAACGTCGCCGCGCTGGTGGGGAACAAAACCACGACCCGTTCCGGCGGCAGCGAGACATAGGCAATGCTCGGCAAGTTTTCGGAGCCGCGAAGCACGCGAAGGCAGAGAAGATTGAGCCAGGTCAGGCGCGCCTTGAAGTCGCCGCCGCCGGTGACGATGAAATTTACGCTGGCGCCCTTGCTGCTTACACGGCCAATACCGGCCTGATAGTCGTCCGGGCTAGCAAAGGTGGCTGTACCGTTCTCTGCCATCCGCTCCATCCCATCGGACATGCGAACCGCAACCGCTGAACACAAAGGATGGAGGATTGGCTCAGGCCCCGCTATGCAACTTCGGAAGCTGGCAAGTATTATGTGACACTCAACGCCGCTGATTGGAGAAGTCCAGGCCGATGTCACGCCAATCGTTACAGACCGTTCCGAAGGGGATGACCGGGGACGCATGGCGCCATCGGCGCGATCGTCAGCTCTGCAAGGTCGGATTCGCAAGTGACGACGGGCGATTCGGGAATGCCGGGCGGTGCTCTGCAGGTCGCCTTAAGGTTTCCGAGGGGGACTCGCCAAACAAGGCTTTATAGGTGACCGCGAAGCGCCCCAATTCCCAGAAGCCATGGTCGGTCGCCAGTTGCGTAACGGTCGCTTTGGCGAGGTCTGCCCGCAAGAGCGCACGGCGGACGAGGTGCATCCTTCGCAGGGCGAGATAGCGGATCGGGCCCATTCCCAGATGCTCCTCGCAGGCGGTGCGAAGCGTCCGCTCCGATACTGCAATCGCCGCGCAAATTTCCGTCAAATACAACGGCGTATCGGGGTGAGCTTCGAGGAATTCCTCGAAGCGTGCGACGATCACATCGTGGCGTCGGCCGCCGGGGGTCATTCCCAGGTCCTCGCCATCGGCCAGGCACCTGACCATCAAGTGCACCAAATTCTGCTCGAGGGACCGTGCTACCTCGGTTCGTTCGAGAAGGTCCGGCGTGCTCCTGGCGATCAGGTCCACGGCCTCGTGGAGCTTGACCAGCCGGGACATCAGATCAGGCGCTGGCCGAACGATATGCTTGAGCGGTAACTCCGAAAGTTCCCGGCCGACGATGGCTTTGCACGCAGCATCGAAATCCTCTGTTGTCAGGGACATCGTTCCATAGCGGCTATCCCCGTGGGTTCGGTGGTGCATCGCGTCGCATTTGCTGATGACGATGTCGCGAGGCGAAACCTCCACACCGCAATGCTGCTTTCCCGGCTGGTGATCCGAGGTGAGAAAGCCGATTGCCCGGCGGCCTGGTCGTAGCTTGCTGGCGTATATGAGCGGCAGGTTTTCGTTGAAACGCTGCATCCAGAGTTGGTTCAGATTGATTTGCGTCAACTCGGCGCGGAATTGTCCACGCGCCGTGGGATAGAGATCAATATCCGCAGCGCGAATGGCCGCCTGATAGGGAAACGGGTCGGTAAAGGTGGCTACCCTGCTCCAAGGCATTTACGCACTCCTGGAGTTATCGACAAAAAATGAAGTGTTGGGCTAAAGTGTTCGGCTAATATGGCACGCGAGGCACGTATATCACCAAATCCTGCATCATCCCAGAATCGACCTGAATTGGACCAAGGGCCAACTGGACGTCCGCTTTGGATCGAATTGCAACTCTGCTCTACGTCAGCACCTTGACGCCGCCGAACTCGGTGACCCGGCCGTTCTTCAGCATCACGATCTGCGTCGCCAGTTGACGCAATTCGGCGGCGTCGTGGCTGACATAGACCATCGGGATGCCCTCGTCGCGCAGCCGCACCAGATAGGGCAGGATCTCCTCCTTGCGGCCCTCGTCGAGCGAACCCAGCGGTTCATCCAGCAGCAGCAGGCGCGGTTTAGACAGCAGCGCGCGGCCAAGTGCGACGCGCTGGCGTTCGCCGCCGGAGAGCTGGCCGGGGCGGCGGTCGAGCAGATGGCCGATGTCGAGCAGGCCGGTGATGCGTGCATGCTGGGCCGGATCGAACGGAAGGCCATTCATGCGCCGCCCGTAATCGAGGTTCTGCCGCACGTTGAGATGCGGAAACAGCCGTGCATCCTGAAACACGTATCCGATACGGCGCCGGTGCGGTGGCACATGCACGCCGGCAGAGGTGTCATCCAGCGTTTCGCCATCGAGCGCGATGACGCCGCGGTCGGGCCGCAGCAGGCCGGCGATCATGTTGATCAGCGAGGTCTTGCCGGCGCCGGATGCGCCGAACAGGCCGGTGACGCGGCCCTGGCTCTCGAACGAGGCCTCAAGCGAGAATTCGCCGAGTTGCTTGGTGACGTCGACGTGCAGCATGGTCAGTTTCCGTGCAGCCGTCGCGTGGCTCGCCGCGCGAACCATTCCGAGGCGATCAGCGCGCCCATCGCGATCACGATCGAGATCAGCACCAGTTGCGCCGCGGCGCGGTCGCCGTCGGGCGTCTGGATCAGCGAATAGATCGCCGACGATATCGTCTGGGTCTCGCCGGGAATGTTGGAGACGAAGGTGATGGTGGCGCCGAATTCGCCGATCGCCTTGGCGAAGCCGAGCACCATGCCGGCCAGCACGCCTGGCAGCGCCAGCGGCAAGGTCACGGTGGCGAACACCCGCCAGGGGGCTGCGCCGAGCGTGCCCGCCGCCTGTTCCAGCCGGCGGTCGATCGCCTCGATCGAGAGGCGGATCGGTCGCACCAGCAGCGGAAACGACATCACGCCGCAGGCAAGCGCGGCGCCGGTCCAGCGGAACGCGAACACGATGCCGAAATTATCGGCGAGCCACGCGCCGACCATCCCGCGGCGTCCGAACGTCAGCAGCAGCAGATAGCCGGTGACGACCGGCGGCAGCACCAGCGGCAGATGCACCGCCGCATCGAGGATGGATTTGCCCCAGAATTCACGCCGCGCCAGCAGCCATGCCAGCGCGATGCCGAACGGCGTCGCCACCAGCGTCGCGATGATCGCGACGCGAAGCGACAACAGGATGGCGGTCCACTCGGCCGGCGAGATATCGAACATCAGGTCGAGGGGCTGACGAGGAACTTGAAGCCGTATTTTTCGACGATGTTCTTCGCTGCGGTCGAGCGCAGGAAGGCGAGATAGTCCGTCGTCCCCGGCCTCGCCGTCGTCGTCGCCGCGACCGGGTAGATGATGGCCGGATGCGAAGCGGCCGGGAAGGTGCCGACGACCTTGACGCCCGGTTCGACCTTGGCGTCGGTGGAATAGACGATGCCGAGCGGCGCTTCACCGCGCGCCACCAGCGTCAGCGCGGCGCGCACGCTCTCGGCCATCGCGAATTTCGGTTCGGCAGCCTGCCATGAGCCGAGTTTCTCCAATGCCGCCTTGGCGTATTTGCCGACCGGAACCGACTTGACGTCGCCGGTCGCGATCCTGCCGTCGCCGGCGAGCCTGGCGAGATCGAAGCCGGGTGCGATGCCGACATTGTCGATCCTGGAATCCTTCGGCGCGATCAGCACGATGCTGTTGCCGAGCAGATTGACCCGGCTCGGCTCGTTGATGTTCTTCCTGGCCGTAGCGTAGTCCATCCAGTCGGTGTCGGCAGAGATGAAGACGTCCGCCGGTGCGCCCTGTTCGATCTGCTTGGCCAGCGCGGAGCTTGCGGCATAGCTCACCGTGACCTTGACGCCGGTCCTGGCGGTATAGGCGGCGTTGATGTCGTCGAGCGCGTTCTTCATCGACGCCGCGGCGAACACGGTGAGTGTCTTGTCCTGCGCGGCAGCAGGGGAATGGATGGCCCCGAGAAGGAACACAAAAGCAGTAAGGACTCCGGCGAAACGGTTCATGTGGCGCTCCGTGCATGCCTGCGGGCCGCGGGAGCGCGCATGAGGCAAGCGTTGGTTGATCGATGGGGCGACAGGCGGAAGCGCCGTTCCGGCATTCCCTGAGGACTTGCGGTCGATCGGGATATCGCGGGGCTGACAATATCAGGATGGCGGTCGAGGTAAAGTCGGCTCGACGCAACAATCTGGCGAAAGTAGAGGCAGTTCGGCCCGGCAGGGCCGGTCAGTGATGATGCCTGTGCTTGTGGCCGCCGCCGTAACCGCGCAACTCAGCGTACTTCTTCAGCTGCGAGGCCGTGAGAATGTTTCCGGTCGACAGATGATACTTCAGATGGGTTTCGCGCAGCATGCCCTGGGTCGCAGCAACCGCCGCGGTTGACGCCTTCAGGCTTTCCGGCGTGATGATGCGGCTTGCGAACTGCCGGTCCAGATCGGCTTCCTGCTCGATCAGCTTCGCGCCCAGCAGCCTCGCCTCGGCCTTCATGGAATCGAACAGGCGTCGCATCTCTGCCCGCTGCTCGGCTGAAAGATCGAGCGTGTCAGCGAGTTCGAGAACGTGCGACGGGCCCGGATAGCCGTTCAGCTCCGCGGCCAGCGCCAAGCCCATTCCGCGGCCATCGCCGAGGTCTGCGATCTGCTGATCGGACAGCGCCTTGATCGAGCGGGCCTGCATTCCCCCATAGGGCGTTTGCGCGTGCACGCTGGTGACGAAGGCAATGGACGCAATCAGGGGCCAGATCTTCATTGTCCTCTCCAGCGCAGTTTGGGTGATGATTGGCTAGTGCTTCGCGTCCGGTGCGTTCAGCACCGCCTTGCAGGCCGGCGGCAGCGCGGCCATGGTCATCGGCGGCTTCGGCTTCGGCGGCACCGCGGGCGGCTTCGGGTGCAGTACCGAGTCACTGAACCAGTAGGCGAGGTCGCCGGCACTGCAGCCTTCGCCTTCGGTCGGGTCAGGCTGACTATCGCACTCGCTGCTGCCGGGCGGGCACTTGATGCGGATATGGAAATGATAGTCGTGGCCGTACATCGGCCGCACCTTGGAGAGCCAGTGGCGATCGCCTCTGGCTTCGCGGCACAGCGCCTTCTTGATGGCGGCATTGACGAAGATGCGCTGCACGCTGGGCTCCAGCGCGGCGGCGCGGATCACCGCCAGATGGCCCGGCGTGAATACACGGGTATCGATGTCGAGCCGGTCCTCGCGCACCATCATCACGGCCGACATTTCTTCGCGCTCGTTGCGCGACAATTGCCGGTTCGGCATCGGCGTCAGCCAGATATCGGCATCCAGCCCGACCTGATGGCTGGCGTGCCCGGTGAACATCGGTCCGCCGCGCGGCTGAGACATGTCGCCGACCAGTATCCCCGGCCAGCCGGCATCCCTGCGCGCCTTCGCGGAAAGCCGCTTCACCAGTGCGACCAGATCGGGGTGGCCCCAGTTGCGGTTGCGCGACAGCCGCATCACCTGCCAGGTGTCGCCATTGATCGGCAGGCCTTCGGCGCCCGCGATGCAGCCATGGGCGTAGAATCCAAGCACGCGCGTCGGCATCGCCGCAGGCAGCACCTTGCGGCCGAACAACTCCTTGGCTCCGATCCTGGGATCGTTGGGGTTGGCGAGCGGCGGCAAGGGCTTTGGATTGACGCTGCCCTTGTCCTGCGCCCATGCGTTTGCCGCGTGGACGACGGCTATCAGGGTCAGGAGCGGAATCAGAATCAGGCGAGGAATCATCGGATCACTCTGTTCCGCCGAGCCTAGCACGGAACCGGCGGATTGGGACGGGCCAGACAAACGCGATTTCTTGATCGGCAGGTAGCGCCCGCGAAACCCGGATTGTGATCGACCGCACGCGTTGGCCGAAGACGGTGGCCGCGGCCTCGCGCGGAACGCGACGTTTGGCACACCCGATCTTAACCGCGCAATAACCCTGCCGATCAATAGCGGAATGTCCACGCGTTCGCAGGGCATTGCGCGCATTCCTTGTGCGGTTCGCATGCATCCTGCTGCGCCGTAGAGCGAGGACTTCGATTTTCCCCTGTGTATCGGCGGCCTGCTCCAATGGGTGCCGGCAGCAGTACACGCAAGACGTGCGTCCGCCGTTGAAACAGGCAGAGCAGGAGCCGGTTGGAGGTCCGTGGAATCGGCAAGAGATACCATTTTTTCAGATACTTATCGGAGAACATGCGCGCCGAAGGCGTGTGAGACGAAGCGATGCCGAAGAAGACTGGAACGACCAAGTCAAAGCGGGCCGCGAAGCCCCGGCCGGCAGTCCGCTTTCGCGGCGGGCCGGCAAAGCTGCGTCCGAAGTCTGCCCACCGGCGCCAGACGGTTGCCGAGATCGCACGCCGGCGGGCTGAAGCCGCAGTTGCGGAGGCGCGCAAGTCGCACGAGCGCCTGCGCGAGGCGCTCGACATCCTGCCGCAGGGCATCGTGTTCCTCGATGGCGAAGGCCGCTACATTCTCTGGAACAAGAAATATGCGGAGATCTATAACCGCAGCTCCGACCTGTTCAGGCCGGGCGCGCGGCTGGAAGATACCATCCGCGTCGGCGTGGCGCGCGGCGGTTATCCGGAAGCGGTCGGCCGCGAAGAGGAATGGATCGCCGAACGGCTGAACAAGCTGTACCAGCCCGGTGAGCAGCATGAGCAGACGCTGGCCGACGGCCGCGTCATCCTGATCGACGAGCGCTTGACCGAAGACGGCGGCATCATCGGTCTGCGCGTCGACATCACCGAACTGAAGCAGCGCGAGGCGTCGTTCCGGCTGCTGTTCGACAGCAATCCGGTTCCGATGATCGTCTGCGCGCTCGACGACGAACGCATCCTCGGCGTCAACGACGCGGCGATCCAGCACTATGGCTACAGCCGCAGCGAGTTCGAGAAACTGACGATCCGCAGCCTGCAGGCCTTCGACGCCGAACTGCCGTGGACATGCGCCGGTGACGAACACGCGGCGCGAACCTGGAAGCATATCAGGGCCGACGGCACGCTGATCGATCTGGCGATCTATTCCCGTCAGCTCGTTCATGGCGGCAGGCCGGCGGCGCTGCTGGCGCTGATGGACATCACCGAGCGCACGCGCGCCGAGGCGCGGCTGGCCTTCATGGCCCAGCATGACGATCTCACCGGCTTGCCGAATTGCAATTTGCTTCGGCAGCAGATGGACGACGTCCTGCTGCGCACGCGGCGCAGCGCCGAAAAGGTGGCGGTGCTGGTGCTCGGCCTGGACAATTTCAAGGCGGTCAACGATACGCTCGGCCACGGCATCGGCGACAAGCTGCTGCGTGGCGTCGGCAAGCGTCTGCGCTCCATGCTGCGCGAGGAGGATACGCTGGCGCGGCTCAACTCCGACGAGTTCGCCATCGTCCAGAGCGGGGTGACGCGCCCCGAGGATGCGGTGTTCCTGGCAAGGCGGCTGCTGGAGGCGATCAGCGATCCCTTCCTGCTGGATGAGCATTCCGTCGTGATCGGCGCCTCGATCGGCATCGCGATGTCGCCCGGCGACGGCGAGGAGTCGGAGAAATTGCTGAAGAACGCCGACCTGGCATTGTCGCGCGCCAAGAATGATTCGCGCGGCACGTTCTCCTTCTTCGAGGCCGGGATGGACGCGCGCGCCCAGGCGCGCCGCAAGATCGAGACCGAACTGCGCGAGGCCATCCACAACGATGCGCTGCTGCCGTATTACCAGCCTCTGGTCGATCTCTCGACCGGACGCATCACCGGATTCGAAGCGCTGGTTCGCTGGCCGCATCCCGAGCGTGGCATGATCTCGCCTGCCGAGTTCATTCCGGTTGCGGAGGAGACCGGCCTGATCAGCGCCGTCGGCGGCCTGATGCTGCGCCGGGCCTGCGCCGATGCGGCGCAATGGCCCGACGATGTTCGCGTCGCGGTGAATCTCTCGCCGCTGCAGTTTCGCGTCGGCAACCTGCTGTCGCTGGTGATGGAGACGCTGAAGCAAACCGGCCTGCCGGCGCGGCGGCTGGAACTCGAGATTACCGAGACGCTGCTTCTGGAGAAGAGCAGCGAAGTGCTGGCGACACTGCATGCGCTGCGCTCGCTCGGCGTCCGCATCTCGATGGACGATTTCGGCACCGGCTATTCCAGCCTGAGCTATCTGCGCAGCTTTCCGTTCGACAAGATCAAGATCGACCAGTCTTTCGTGCGCGATCTCGCATCCAATCCCGACGCGCAGGCGATCGTGCGATCGATCATCAGCCTCGGCAAGGGCCTGGGCGTCACGATAACCGCGGAAGGCGTCGAGACCGAGGCCGAGTTGAGCTGCCTGCGCAGCGAAGGCTGCCACGAGGGGCAGGGCTTCCTGTTCAGTCGCGCCCGGCCGCAATCGGAGATCGTCAGCCTTCTGAACGCCCAGCGTGGCGACGATCCGGCGGCGGACGCGGTAATGGTGGCCTGACGGCGGCTATTTCGCCCGTGCGGGCTTCCGCTTTTTCAGATGATAGGTCAGCGCCAGCCCGACGCAGTGACGCAGCGCGGCTTCCGGGAGCGCCTCGCCGGCGTCGAGCAGGATCGCGCGGTTGCCTGAATAGCTGAGTTCCGGATAGAGCTCGCGAAACGTCTCGACCAGATCGGTCTGGCAGTGGAAATAGACCGCGTACTGCCCGGCCGCCGCCTTCACCCGGTCGATCCGGATGGTGCTGCCGCTTTTGGTCTCTGACGTCAGATAGCTCGGCTGTCCCCACTTCAGCGTTTCCTGCAGCGCGCCGACGCCTGCGGTGGTTCTGGCGGTGTCGAGGATCAGCCGGCGCAGCGCCAGCAGCCGTGCCCTCACGGGCTTCGGATAGGCGCTGAACACGGCATCCACCGCGGCATCCGACTTGCCGGCGCGTTGCTTCGCCGCGCTGGTTGCAGCGTGTTTCCTGACCGGCTTCTTCATGATGGACTGTCCGAGCATTGAAGTGGCTTGGACAGACTAGAGCGTTTTCGAGCGAAGTGGATACCGGTTCGCGGGAAGAAAACGCGTCAAAACAAGAATTCTAAGATTCGGTTCTGATTCAATCAGAACCGATAATGCTCTAGGGCAGGCGCACGCCCGGCGAAAGCCGGGCCGTGTCATCGATCAACGCCTACGCGGCGTCACGCAAGCCGGCCAGGAACGTATCGACGCTCTTGTACAGTGCGTCGGCCTGCTTGCCGAGCTGGCCGGTCGCAGCCGCGACGTTGTCGGCCAGCGCGCGCGACTGGTCGGCGGCCTGGGAGGCGCCGGTCACGTTGAGCGAGACTTCGCCGGTTCCGGTGGCGGCTTGCTGGACGCTGCGGGCGATTTCCCGCGTTGCCGAATCCTGTTCCTCCACAGCCGCGGCAATGGTGGTGGCGATACCGCTGATCTCACGGATGGTGTCGCTGATGCTGCCGATTGCGGTCACGCAGTCGCCGGTGGCGGCCTGGATCGCCGCGACCTGGCCGGCGATTTCCTCGGTCGCCTTCGCGGTCTGGCTCGCCAGCTCCTTGACTTCGGAAGCGACCACGGCGAACCCGCGGCCGGCCTCGCCGGCGCGCGCGGCCTCGATGGTCGCGTTCAGCGCCAGCAGGTTGGTCTGGCTGGCGATCGCGCCGATCAGGCGAAGCACGTCTCCGATCTTTTCGGCTGCCGAGGCCAGGCTGCCCACCATCTCGGTGGTTTGCCCGGCCTTGACCACGGCGTTGTCGGCGACCTGGCTGGAATGGGTGACCTGCCGGCCAATCTCGGTGACCGAGGAAGCCAGTTGCTCGGTTGCGGCGGCCACCGCGTTGACGCTGGCGGATGCTTCGTCGGACGCGGCCGCCGCGGCGGCAGCGCGCTGCGAAGTCCCGCTGACGCTGGTCGCGATCTCGCCCGCGACGCGCTGCATGTCGGTGGTTGCCTGTGCGACCGCGGCGACGACACTCTTGACGTCGGTCTCGAAACGATCGGCCATCTGGCGCTGCAGGGCCTTCTTCTCCAACTCGCTCTGCTGCTTGGTGGCCTCCTGCGCATCGCGCATGTCGCGCGACTCGATCATGCTGCGGCGGAACACGTCGACCGCGCTCGCCATGGTGCCGAGTTCGTCGCGGCGGTCGCGGCCCGGGATCGTGACGTCGACTTCGCCGCTCGACAGGCGATTCATCACCGCCGTAATTGCAGTCAGCGGCCGTGACAGGCCGCGGCCGAGCAGGAACGCCAGCGCGATCGCGCCGGCCAGGATGGCGATGGTGCCGAGGATCAGATTGCGCTGCGAACTCGCCGCGGCCGCTTCGTATTCGGTGGTATCCTTGATGACCTCGAGAATGCCGACCGGCTGGCCGGCGTAATTCCTGATCTGCCCGAGATAGAGCGCGGCGGAGCGGCCGTTGACGGTGGCGTCACGGCGCAGGGGCTGGCCGTCGAACACGCCCTTCAGTTCGCCTGGTGTTGCAACCATCTCGTCGCCGAAGGTCGAGGAGAGTTTCTTGAAATCCTTGCCGTCGTAGGAATAGACCGCAAGGTCGATGCCGAAGCGCTTCTTGGCGCGGTCGACGAATTCCTTGCCGAAGGCGGCGCCGACATCGGCATTGGCCAGGCTCTTGCCGTCGCGCATGATCGGCGTCATGCCGAAAATGCTCAGCGCTTCGCGGCCGGGTTCGACGCCGACGATCTGCTTGCCGGTCTTGATCGCCTCGACCACGGTGCTGCGGCGGGACGAGATGTCGTCGCCGAACACCTTGGGTGCGTGGACGCGATAGACGACCTGAGCCGGAGCCTTCTGGAAGGTGATCAGAGGAATGCCCTGAGCCGTCAGCGCCTTCATGGCGCCGCCGAGCAGCGCTGCCAGTCCATCCCGGTCTTCCCTGGCAATCGCGTCCGCAACCGGCGGCAGGGCTGCGACCACCGAACTGACCGCAAGCGCGGCGCGGCCCTCATAGTCGATGGCTGCGATCACGCTGTCATATTGCAGCTTGAGCTGCTGATCGAGCGCGAGCTGTGTCAGCGCGCGCTGCTGGACGATCGAGAAGGTTCCCAGAATGCCGCAGGCGACGGCCACCGTCAGCGAAATGGCGAGGATCAGGCGAACTGCAATCGAGCGAATCTGAACATGAGACCTGCGGAAGCTCCGGGAGACAAACAAGAAGCGAGGTTCCGCAAGAGATTTCATGAATTGTTTAACAACAGAGGTTATCGGCCGGTCCGTATAATTACGGTGCGGAACCCGTCACCGCATCGTCGGCGGGGCTTCGAGGTTGCCGGAGAGGATCGCCCTGCCGGCATCCTCGTAATGGGCATCGCGGGCCTGGATCTGCTGCGCGATGGCGTGCATGTCGCGAAAGCGGCGTTCGAACTTGTTGGCGCTGAATACGGCCGTGGCGCCCGCCATGTGATAGGCGGTGTCGACCACGGCGGCCGACTGGTGGATGGTCCAGGTGGCGGCGATCCGCATCGCCACGCGGTGCGCTTCGGTGGCCGTCTCGCCGCGCACCAGATCGCGCCAGACCTCGGCGGCGGTCGCGTAGAGATAGGCGCGCGCGGCGCGCAACGTCGCTTCGGTCCGGCCGATCAATCCCTGCACGGCGTTGTTGTCGCGCATCGCCTTCAGCGCCTGCGGGGTCTTGCCCCGGGAGAGTTCGATGGCCGCATCAAGGGTGGCGCGCGCGACGCCGAGCGATGTCGCGGCAAAGCCCATGCTGAACACCATGTTGGTGGAGAGCTGGTAGAGCGGGCCTTGTTCTCGCGCCGTGCCGCCGCTTCGTCGCGAAGCGCGGCAAAGCGTTCCGGGAATGAAGAGATTGTCGACCGAGTAGGAATCGGTGCCGGTACCCTTGAGGCCGATCACGTCCCAGACGTCGTACATCGTGGCGCTGGTCACCGGAAACAGGATGGTGCGGATTTCCGGTGAGCCGTCCTCCCTGCGCCGCGGGGTGCCGTCGGCCTCGACGATGCGGACGTGGGCGCCGAGCCAGCTCGCCTGCCGTGAGCCGGACGCAAAATCCCAGCGCGCGCTGGCGATGTAACCGCCGGCAACCGCCTGCACCTCGTGATTGATCGCGCCCCAGGCCAGGATGCCGGGCGCGACGTTGAAGATCTCGTTGGCCGTGTCGGGATCGAGATAGGCCGCCGTCATGGCGCAGACGCTGCATTGGCCGAGGCACCACGCCGTCGAGGCGTCGGCCTTGGCGACTTCCTCCTGCATCTGCATGAAGGTTTCGAGTGGCAGCTCGGCGCCACCGAGGCTTTGCGGCAGCAGCGCGCGATAAAGTCCGTTCTCGATCAGGGCCTGTGTCACCGCCGGTGTCAGCCGCCGCGTCCGCTCGATTTCGTCGGCTTCGCTCATGATCAGAGGAGCCAGCGCCCTGGCGCGCGCGACGAGGTCGATGCCGGGATTCCTGTTCATGCGTTGCCTCGCATTCTCTGGTGCCTCCGGCTGCTACCTCACGCGGGCGCGCGGCCGAGATCGAGCGATGGCCGCGGTGGCCGCTTCGCCGACGGAAAACTCAGCGCCACGGCGACCGCCGCCATGCCGATGGCGAACGAGCCGACATAGAGCCAGCGATAGGCGCTGAAAGTGTCGAACACCCACCCGCCGGCCAGCGGGCCGAGCGCCATGCCGAGGCTGGCAAACGCCGACACCGCGCCGAACACGGTGCCCATGATGCGGGCGCCGAAATACTCGCGCACCAGCACGGCATAGAGCGGCATGACGCCGCCATAGGCGAGGCCGAATACCACCGACAGCGCGTAGAACTCGCCGAGCTGGCCGACGGCGAGATAGATCGCAATCGACATCGCCTGCACGAACAGGCCGCCGACCAGGACCAGCTTGGCGCCGAGACGATCGGCCAGCGCGCCGAGCAGCAGGCGTCCGCCGAGGCCGGAGAACCCGGCAAGGCTGTAGACGGTGACGGCGGTGAGCGGCGCGATGCCGCAGATCATGGCGTAGCTCACCATGTGGAAGATCGGCCCCGAATGCGCCGCGCAGCAGGCGAAATGCGCCAGCGCCAGCGTGATGAACTGCGGCGTCCGCAATGCCTGTGCGGCCGTCCATTGCGCTTCAGCCGCGCCGGCTCCGCCTGCCGTCGCGGGTGCATCGCCCTGCGGCGCGGGACGCACCAGCAGCGAGGCTGGAATCAGCAGCGCCGTGGCCACGATGCCGATCACCAGCATCGCAGTTCGCCAGTCATAGGCGGTGATCAGCCAGCTCGCGAACGGCGCGATCGTCAGCGGCGCCACGCCCATGCCGGCCGACACCAGCGCGACCGCGAGGCTGCGATGCTCTTCGATCCAGGCGCTCGCGACCGCCATCATCGGCGCATAGAAGCTGCCGGCCGCAATCCCGATCAGCACGCCGAATGTCAGCTGGAACTGCCACAGGCTCGTGGCCTGGCTCGCTGCGATCAGGCCGATGCCGAGCAGCACGCTGCCGGCCAGCACCACGATGCGGGTGCCGAACCGGTCGGACATCGCGCCCCAGAAGAACGCCGCGAACCCCATGCAGAGAAAGTTGATCGTCGCCGCCGCCGAGACGCCGCTGCGCGACCAGCCCATCGCCTCCGAGATCGGCTGCAGGAACACCGCCAGCGACAGCATCGAGCCGAAGCCGACGCAGGTCATCAGCGCGCCCGCGCCGACGACAACCCAGCCGTAGGAAAACCCGGCGGCCTTGCTCATGCGTTTCCTCGCCATTTTGTATTTGTAATTTGAGCTGGGGGATGGTGGCCCATTCAGAGCGACAGGGCAAGATGGGGTTCAAGTGGCGGAGCAGCGGTTTCGCTTCCGTCGTGCCGCGATCAAGCCGACGATCGCTTTGATTGTCCTTCATGTCCCCTCGTGCTAGTCAGCCGCGCCCAAGTCTGTCTCTCGGGACAGTGCTACGGTTGGCCGGAACGAGCGGAACGCCGATGCAGAAAATTATTGTCGCTGACTTTTCCGGTGCCGATCAGCAGGGAGTTCTTGATGTCATCCTGCCGATCCAGCAATGCGAGTTCGGTATCCCGATCACGGAAGCGGATCAGCCCGATCTCACGAACATTCCCGGGTTCTATCAATCGGGAACGGGCGCCTTCTGGGTAGCTCGATCAAACGACGAGATTGTCGGCACCGTCGGATTGAAAGACATCGGCCGACGGCAGGCTGCGCTGCGGAAGATGTTCGTCGCCGCTCCGTTTCGCGGCCGCGAGTTCGGCGTGGCGGGAAAGCTTCTCGATGCCTTGCTGACGCACGCCCGTGCGCAGGGTATCGCCGAGATCTTTCTCGGCACCACCGAAAAATTTCTGGCGGCGCATCGGTTCTACGAAAAGAAGGGCTTCAGTGAGCTGCAGAAAGCCGAACTGCCCAAGGCGTTCCCGATCATGGCCGTCGATTCGAAATTCTATGTTTTGAGAGTTTCGTAGGGCGAAGCGTGGGGGGCAAAGCCAACGGGTCGCGCGGACGCGCGCCCGATGACAGGCTCCGCTTGCCCAACATTCTAGCCAACAATTCCCTGAGAGATGGTGGCCGCGGCGCTATGCGCCTTTGTCCACCCTAAAAATCTACAGACGGACCGGACCCGCTGTCACGATGACATCATGCCCGTGATTTGCCCGACGGGTCAAATGGGTTTCAGAAAATCGAAAGCCGCAATGCCAACAGCCCCCGGCTACTGTGCATGGGGTTGTTTTCGAGATTTTTGTTTTCGGCTTCCGCACGTCCCGGAGGGGAGGTGGCCGGTCACGCTTGGATCGGCCCAAGCCCGTCTCAGCTATCCACCTTCAACGCGGCGATGAAGGCTTCCTGCGGGATGTCGACCTTGCCGAACTGCCGCATCTTCTTCTTGCCTTCCTTCTGCTTCTCCAGAAGCTTGCGTTTGCGCGTGATGTCGCCGCCGTAGCATTTCGCGGTGACGTCCTTGCGCAGCGCGCGGACGGTCTCGCGGGCGATCACCTTGCCGCCGATCGCCGCCTGGATCGGGATCTGGAACATGTGCGGCGGGATCAGTTCCTTCATCTTCTCGACCATGGCGCGGCCGCGGCCCTCGGCGCGGGTCCGGTGCACCAGCATCGACAGCGCGTCGACCGGCTCGTTGTTGACGAGGATCTGCATCTTGACGAGGTCGGCCACCTTGTAGTCGGTGAGGTGATAGTCGAACGAGGCGTAGCCCTTGGAGACCGATTTCAGGCGGTCGTAGAAGTCGAACACCACTTCGTTGAGCGGCAGGTCGTATTTCACCATCGCGCGCGAGCCGACGTAAGTCAGCTCCTTTTGCGAGCCGCGGCGGTCCTGGCACAGCTTCAGCACGCTGCCGAGATATTCGTCCGGCGTCAGGATCGTCGCCTCGATCCACGGTTCCTCGATATCGGCGATCTTGACCACGTCAGGCATGTCGACCGGATTGTGGATCTCGATCTCCTGGCCGTCGGTCAGGTGCATCTTGTAGATCACGCTCGGCGCGGTCGCGATCAGGTTGAGGTCGAACTCGCGCGACAGCCGCTCCTGGATGATCTCCAGATGCAGCAGCCCAAGGAAGCCGCAGCGGAAGCCGAAACCCAGGGCAGCCGAGGTTTCCATCTCGAACGAGAAGCTGGCGTCGTTGAGTCGTAGTTTGCCCATCGCAGCACGCAGCGTTTCGAAGTCGTCGGCATCGACCGGAAACAGGCCGCAGAACACCACCGGGATCGCCGGCTTGAACCCCGGCAGCATCTCGGTGACCGGCTTGCGGTCGTCGGTGATGGTGTCGCCGACGCGCGTATCGGCGACTTCCTTGATCGCCGCGGTGATGAAGCCGATCTCGCCGGGGCCGAGTTCGTCGACTTGCGTCATCTTCGGGGTGAAGAAGCCGACCCGCTCGACATCATAGGCCGCGCCGGTGCCCATCATGCGGATGCGGCTGCCCTTCTTCATCGTGCCGTCGACGACGCGGATCAGCACCACGACGCCGAGATAGACGTCGTACCAGCTATCGACCAGCAGCGCCTTCAGCGTCGCGTCGCGGTCGCCCTTCGGCGGCGGCAGGCGGGTGACGATGGCTTCCAGCACGTCGGGCACGCCAAGGCCGGTCTTGGCCGAGATCATCACGGCGTCGGAAGCATCGATGCCGATCACGTCCTCGATCTGCTGCCTCACCTTGTCGGGTTCGGCCGCGGGCAGGTCGACCTTGTTGAGAACAGGGCACGATCTCATGCCCCGCATCGAGCGCGTGGTAGACGTTGGCGAGCGTCTGGGCTTCGACGCCCTGGCTGGCGTCGACCACCAGCAGCGATCCCTCGCAGGCCGCCAGCGACCGCGAGACTTCGTAGGCGAAGTCGACATGGCCCGGCGTGTCCATCAGATTGAAGATGTAATCCTTGCCGTCCTTGGCGCGGTAGTTCAGCCGCACCGTCTGCGCCTTGATGGTGATGCCGCGCTCGCGCTCGATATCCATGGAGTCGAGCACCTGCTCCTTGCCCGCCATCTCGCGATCGGACAGGCCGCCGGTCATCTGGATCAGGCGGTCGGCCAGCGTCGATTTGCCATGGTCGATATGGGCGACGATGGAGAAGTTGCGGATGTTGGAAATGGGGGCGGTTGTCATGGGCGCGGGATAGCATTCGCACCCCCGTGCGGCAACCATATTGCTGTATTCTAAAGGGGTTTTCTTCCAAGTCGATTTCACTCGCGGCAAAAACGCGCTACGCACGGAGCGCCATGCCGACTGCATCCATTTTGCCCGCGCCTGCGCGCTCGAAGCGCATTCCGTCCATCCGGCGCGTCGCGGCATGGCTGGTCTCGCGCGCGATCGATCCCAAAGCCAGCCTGTGGCTGGTGATCGGCCTTGCCCTGGTCCATGCCGTGCTGTGGACGCTGATCCTGGTCAAACTGAAGACCGGGCAGGACGTCCATATGGACGTCGCGGAGGCCTTTGCCTGGGGCCAGAAATTCCTGCTCGGCTATGGCAAGCACCCGCCGCTGTCCGGCTGGGTTGCCGGCGTCTGGTTCATGATCTTTCCGGCGACGAACTGGTCGACCTATGCGCTGGCGATGGCGACGCTCGGATGCGGCCTGGTAATCTGCTGGTTGCTGGCGCTGCGCGTGGTCGATCGTCGCCGCGCGTTCCTGGTCGTGGTGATGCTGGCGCTCTATCCGATCTTCAACTTCAAGGGCTTCAAGTACAATCCGGACATCCTGCAACTGGTGACGATGCCGCTTCTGGTGCTGGCCTATCTGGATGCGTTCGAGAAGCGCAGCGTCAGATCCGGCGTGTGGCTCGGGCTCGCCGGCGCGCTGGCGCTGATGACCAAATACTGGGCGCTGACCATGATCGGCGCCGTCGGCCTTGCCGCCCTGATTCACCCCGACCGCCTGCAATTCCTGCGCTCGCCGGCGCCGTGGGTCGCGATCGCCACGCTCGTCGTTGCGATGCTCCCGCATTTGATGTGGCTGAATCAGGTCAACTTCGTTCCGCTTACCTATGCCGGCGATACCTATTCGCTCACCGACCGCGCCATGCTCGTCGGTCTCGTGCTGGGTTATGTCGGACACAATTTCGCGCTGCTGGCGTTGCCGGTCGTGCTCGCGGTGACCGCGCTGGCGTGGCTGCCGCTGCGCTGGAGATTGTTTTCATTCTGGTCAAGCGGCCCAAATCCCGGCGTGAACGTGTCGCAGGCGCTCAATGTCTGGATCATCCAGGCGGTGGTGGCGATCGGGCCGCCGCTCGGCGCCTTGCTGTTTGATGTCTACATCAAGACCGACTGGGGCATCCCGCTGTTCTTCCTGGCGCCGCTCGCGCTGATCGCCATTCCCGCGATACGGGTTCGGGGGATCTCGCTGGCGAACCTGACGGCGACCTGGCTGGTGATTTCGCTCGTGGCGCTGGCAGCTTCGCCCAGGATCGTCGCCCACGAACTGGATGGGAAGCGCACCGCTGGCGCGACCTACCGGGCGCGCTCCGAACTCGCTCGCGAACTGACCGAATTGTGGCGTGCGCGCTTTAAATCGCGCTGGCCGGTCGTTGCGGCCTATACCGATACCGGTCAGCCCGTTACCTTCTACAGTCCCGACCATCCGGCGCCGCTGACGCCGGATGAGCCGTGGTCGTCGGGCCTGACCTCGCTTGAGGAAGCGAAACGGTCGGGCTTCATCGGAATTTGCGAGACCGGCGACTGGAAGCTGGAGAAATGCGAGGCGTGGATGAAAGCCCATGCCGCCAATGGCGAGCGCATGGTGGTTACCAGCCGCCGCTTCTTTCTGGGATTGCCAGGACCGACGACAGTCTGGAACATCATCATCGTGCCGCCGGCCAAATAGATTTGCGGACCAATAATTCGGGGGACTTCATGAATCTCGATCTCTCAGGCAAGACCGCGCTCGTTACCGGCTCCACCCGCGGCATCGGGCTCGCAGCGGCAATCGGGCTTGCGCAGATGGGCGCGGCCGTCATCGTCAACGGGCGCGAGCAGGCTGGCGTCGATGCGGCCGTTGCAAAGGTGCGGCAGGCGGCATCGTCAGCCAGCGTGCACGCGGCCGTGTTCGATCTTGGCAACGCCGCGGGCTGCGCCGCGCTGGTGGCGCAATTCCCCGACGTCGACATCCTCGTCAACAATCTCGGAATCTACGAGCCCAAGGGCTTTTTCGACATCGAGGATGCCGACTGGACGAAAATGTTCGAGGTCAACGTGATGAGCGGCGTCCGGCTGACGCGGCACTACCTGAAGCGTATGCTCGACGACAAGGACTGGGGCCGCGTCGTGTTCGTCTCCAGCGAATCCGGCGTCTACATCCCGAAGGAGATGGTGCATTACGGCTTCTCGAAGTCGGCGCAACTCGTCATCGCGCGCGGCGCGGCCGAACAGACCAAGGGAACCAATGTCACCGTCAACGCGGTGATGCCTGGTCCTACCTGGGTCGAGATGGCGCCGGTGCGGCTGGCGGCGCGCGCCGAGGCGGCCGGGACCACCGTCGACGACCTGGTCAAGCGCACCTTCACCGAGCGACGTCCGGCCTCGCTGCTGCAGCGCTACGCCATGCCGGAGGAGGTCGCCAACCTGATCTGCTACCTTTGCTCCAAAGCCTCCAGCGCCACCAACGGCGCCGCGCTCCGCGTCGACGGCGGCATCGTGACCAACCCGTTCTGAGGTTTCAGACCGCACCATGAAGGGTGAAGGCGCGCCGGGAACTCACACGCCTTCTTCGTTGAACTTGTCGGCGATGAGCCCGGCGATGGCATCGACCGCGGCCTCGGCTTCGGGGCCTTTTGCCGAGACCACGACCGAGGTTCCCGGTCCCGCCGCCAGCATCATCAGTCCCATGATCGAGGTTCCGCCGACGGTTTCGTTCCCGCGTGTCACCCAGACCTCGGCGTTGAACTTCTCGACCATCTGGACGAACTTCGCCGAAGCCCGCGCATGCAGGCCGCGCTTGTTGATGATGAGAAGTTCGCGGGAAATGGCGCCCGCCGGCACGCTCGGCCCGAGTTCCTTCTCAGGCGCAGGCTCGTCGCTCATTTTCCGGCGAGCACACGGCTGGCAATGGTGACGTATTTGCGCCCGGCTTCCTGCGCCATGGCGATGGCTTCGGGGAGCGGTCGTTCCTCGCGTACCTTGGCCAGCTTGACCAGCATGGGAAGATTGATGCCTGCGAGCACTTCCACCTTCGGACGGCTCATGCAGGAAATTGCAAGGTTGGAAGGCGTGCCGCCGAACATGTCGGTAAGGATGGCGACACCATCGCCACTGTCGACGCGATTCACCGCCTCGATGATATCGCTTCGACACAAATCGGAGTCGTCCTCGGCTCCAATCGTGATGGCTTCAATTTGTTTTTGCGGACCCATGACATGTTCAAGCGCCGCCCTGAACTCGTCGGCAAGGCGCCCATGGGTCACAAGCACTAGACCAATCATCGGAAACTCCTCGCGGGTGCTTTTGGTGCACCGCACGAACGCGCCACTTTGACCATCCAGAGGCCCCGCGCAAGAGGGCATCTTGGCTATTGTCCCGGAATTTGGCGGTAGAGAGTGAGGCCTGTACCGGTTTATTCGGTGGCGATAGTGGGGCTTATATGGTTACCAATTCCCTTCAAGCAATCATCCGAAGGTTGGAGTGAACTGGAACCGGCGGTTGTCGTCAGGGCGGCTGCAATCATGGGGAGCGGTGCACAGCCGATTCCCACGGGAATTCGCGGTAATTTGACACCATTTAGCTCGATCGAGAGCGCTTCCGGCGGCGGCAGGCGTTCGGCATCGCTGGCGGCCAGATCGACGACGAGCCCGACGACCGCCTCGGACATGAAGTCGCAGCGGCGGATGCCGAGCCCCCTGATCTCGATCAGCCCGGCCAATTCGGGAACTGGGCGAACCCACAATTGTTCGCCGACTGTGTCGAGATGAACACGGTCGTCGCCAACCAGGACGGCGGGCGGAAGCTGCCCTGCGCGTCCGGCGAGCATCAGGTCGAAGGCGAGGCGGGATTTGCCGGCCCCTGACGGCCCGCGGATCAGCACGGCGCGGTCGCCGATGCATACGGCAGACGCATGCACGCTGGCGCCGCGCGTCACGGTGCCGGCAGCCGGACCACGAAGCGGGCGCCGGCCACCGTCGGATTGCCGTCGGCGTCGGCGGGTCCGTGGCGGTTTTCCGCCCAGATCCGCCCGTTATGCGCTTCGATGATCTGCTTGGAGATCGACAGGCCGAGCCCGGAATTTTGCCCGAAGCCCTGGTGCGGCCGGTCGGTGTAAAAGCGCTCGAAGATGCGCTCCAGCGCATCCTCGCCGATACCAGGTCCGTCGTCGTCGACCACGATTTCGATTTCCGTGCGGGCGCGGCGGCAGGTGACGCGCACCTTGTCGCCGGGATTGGAGAACGACTGCGCGTTGGACAACAGGTTGGAGACCACCTGCCCGAGCCTGGAATCATGGCCGGGCACCGAGAAGGTGTCGCCAGCCCCACGGCCTTCGAACCGCGTCTCGACGGCGACGTCATGGCCGAGCCGGGTTTCGTTGGCGACCGAGGTGAGCGTCGTCAGCAGCCGGCGCAGATCGACGGGCGCCATGTCCTGGCGCTGCAATTCGGCATCGAGCCGGCTGGCGTCGGAAATATCCGAGATCAGCCGGTCCAGCCGTTTGACGTCGTGCTCGATCACCTCGAGCAGGCGCGCGCGGCTGGTTTCGTTGCGCGCCAGCGGCAGGGTTTCCACGGCCGACCGCAACGAGGTCAGCGGGTTCTTAAGTTCATGGGCGACGTCGGCGGCGAACATCTCGATCGCTTCGATGCGGCTGTAGAGCGCGTTGGTCATGTCGCGCAGCGCGCCGGAGAGATGGCCGATCTCGTCGCGGCGGCGGGTGAAGTCGGGAATTTCGACGCGAGTCTGGATGCGGCGGCGAACGCGCTCGGCACCGTCGGCGAGCCGCCGCACCGGGCCTGCGATCGTGCTGGCCAGCAATAGCGACAGCATGATCATGACCGCCGACGCGACGCCGCCGACCTTTAGGATCGCGAGCCGCTCGGCCGTCACCATCTGGTCGATGTCGTCGCCCTGCGTGGACAGCATCAACGCGCCGTGCACGGCGCGGAAGCGCTGCACCGGCACCGCCACCGAGACGATCACCTCGCCGCGGTCGTTGACGCGCACCACGCTGCTCTTGATGCCGTCGAGTGCCTGCACGACCTCCTGGTAACCCTTGCCGTTCTCCGGGCCGAGTTCGCGATAGAGCGGCAGGTCGCCGCGATTGAGCCAGGTGCGCACCGAGATCATGGCGCGCTCGACGAAGCCGGGCTTCTCCGTCGTCGGCGGCGGCAATTCGAACCGCAGCACGTCACCGCGGCCATAGAGGCTGCGGCTGTCGAGGATCATGCCGCCGTCGCCGCCATAGATGCGGGCGCGCGTCTTGGTCGGCGAGATCAGCCGCCGCAGCACCGGCGCGACGCGCTCAGGATTGATCGGAAAATCCAGCCCGGAAGATTCATCCGGCGCGCCGTAGCTTTCGCCGGGCTTGAGATCGAGCAGGCGGTCCGGATCGATGGTGATGGTGTTGGTTTCGACGGTGGCGGAGGCGGCAATCGCGCCGGCGATGATCTCGGCCTGCACCAGCAGGCTCTGCGCGCGGGCGTCGATCAGGCCGGCGCGGAATTGCGAGAGGTAGAGGATGCTCGCCACCAGCGCCACGAGGCCCGCCAGATTGAGCGAGACGATGCGGCGCGTGAGGCTGGAGAAGGAGAGCGCGAAGAAGAACTGCCCGGCCCGGCGCAGCCAGCCGAGCGGTCGCCGCCAGCCCTTCTCGCCGGGATCAACCTCGGCAACGCGATCCCGATCGAGGAGCTCCGAAGCATCCTCGTCGTTCACGGCTGGAGGGGGCTGCGTTCGATCTAGCAATGGCTAAGGCCGCCGGTTGTCTCGACTTGTCCTGCAATGCGTACTCTACGCGGAACGTGCGGATCTGCCAGCCGGCAGACCCGTGCGAAAGCGCAGGTCAGGCTTCCTTGAAGCGATAACCGACGCCGTACAGCGTCTCGATCATCTCGAAATCGTCGTCCACCACCTTGAACTTCTTGCGCAGACGCTTGATGTGGCTGTCGATGGTGCGGTCGTCGACATAGACCTGGTCGTCATAGGCGGCGTCCATCAGCGCGTTGCGGCTCTTGACCACGCCGGGGCGGGTCGCCAGCGCCTGCAGGATCAAAAATTCCGTCACCGTCAGCGTCACCGGCTCGTTCTTCCAGGTGCAGGTGTGACGTTCCGGGTCCATCCGCAACAGGCCGCGGTCCAGCGCGCGGGCGTCCGGCTCCTTCGGTACCGCGGTCGGGTCCTTGGGCTGGCCCCGGCGCAGCACCGCCTTGACGCGCTCGACCAGCAGCCGCTGCGAGAACGGCTTGCGGATGAAATCGTCGGCGCCCATCTTGAGGCCGAACAATTCGTCGATTTCTTCGTCCTTGGAGGTCAGGAAGATCACCGGCAGGTCGGACTTCTGCCGCAGCCGGCGCAACGTTTCCATGCCGTCCATGCGCGGCATCTTGATGTCGAGGATCGCGAGATCCGGGGGCGATGTGCGGAAGCCGTCGAGCGCCGATGCACCATCCGTGTAGGTCATGATGCGATAGCCTTCGGCTTCGAGCGCGATCGAGACGGAAGTGAGAATGTTGCGGTCGTCGTCGACCAGGGCGATTGTGGGCATGAGCCTGCTTTCGAATAAGAGAGTGGCTTAAACGGCGGGCAATCCAGCCATACGCCGCATAAATGGGCTTCCTACGCGGTCAACGAGCAATGCAAGCTGGGCTGAAGTGTGACCGAAGTTCCGCAAAACGCTCCCTGCGGATATAAGCTGCATCCCATATAGCACCCCCTTCGGCCGAGAAAAGGCCCTTTTTGCAATAAGATGGCTAGAGGAAATCCATGCAACCGACCGCAGATTTTGATGCTTCCAGGCTGGCCCGCTCGCTGCTGCGGCGGAGCCGGCAGGGTGCGCTGGCGACCCTGATGGCCGGCAGCGGCGATCCCTATTGCTCGCTGGTCAACGTCGCCAGCCACGCCGACGCCTCGCCGATCCTGCTGATCTCCCGTCTGGCGCTGCATACGCGCAATCTGCTGGCCGACAGCAGGGTGTCGCTGATGCTGGACGAGCGCGCCGCCGGCGATCCGCTGGAGGGCGCGCGGATCATGCTGGCGGGCCGGGCCGAGGAGACAACCGGTGAGGCGACGAACATCCTGCGCCGGCGCTACCTCAATGCCCATCCGTCCGCGGAAGCTTTCGTGGATTTCAAGGATTTTTCGTTCTTCCGGATTGCTCCGACCGGCCTCCACCTGGTCGCCGGCTTCGGCCGTATCATCGACCTTGAGCCCGGGCAGTTCATGACCGCCATCGACGATGCCGCCGAGCTGCTGGAAGCCGAGCAGGGCGCCGTCGAGCATATGAACGAGGATCATCGCGACGCGATGAACCTCTACGCGACCCGGTTGCTGGGCGCCGAAACCGCCGACTGGACCTGTACCGGCTGCGATCCCGACGGCATCGACATGCAGTCCGGTGCGGCGACCTTGCGGCTGGATTTCCCGGAGCGGGTCACCAGCGGCATGGCATTGCGCAAAATGCTGGTGCGGCTGGTGGGCGAGGCGCGGGCCAAGGGTTAACGACGGCGCTGGTTGCGGATTTGAACGGGCGCGGATGTTTCCGCGACCAAAGGCGAGCCGTACCCAACGCCCGCCACGCAAGCCCGCATCATGAAATCCTGCAACCGATTGCTGTTCTCGCTCTGCCTCGCGCTGCTGTCGGGCACCTGCCTCAGCGCGCCGTCATCGGCGCAAAAGGGCGACACCGCCGCACTCAGCGCCAAAATCAACGAGCTCAGCCGCGCCGGAAAATATGCCGAAGCGGTCGCGCTGGCGCAGGAGCAGGTCGACAGACTCGAGAAGAAGCATGGCCCCAGCCATCGCGACGTCGGCGCAGCGCTGAACAATCTGGCACAGCTCTATGGCAGCCAGGGCAGGGATGCGGAGGCCGAGCCGATATTCAAGCGATCGATCGCGATCCTGGAGAAAACGGCAGGCCCCGAATCGCCTGACATCGCCGCAACATTGAATAATCTCGCGGCGCTCTATCAGCGTCAGGAGCGCTATGCGGATGCCGAGCCCCTGTTCAAGCGCGCGCTAGCGGTACGCGAGAGGTCGCTGGGTGCCGGTCATCCCGACCTTGGACAATCCATCAACAATCTGGCGACGCTGTACGACAAGCTCGGCCGCCACGGCGATTCCGAGCCGCTGTTCAGGCGGGCACTGGCGATCTACGAAAAGGCCGCGGGTCCCGATCATCCCGCGGTCGCGACGCTGCTGAACAATCTCGGCCAGGTCGCCAAGGTCCGCGGCCGCTACGCCGAGGCAGAGCCGCTGGTCAGGCGCTCGCTGGCGATCCGCGAAAAGGTGCTGGGCCGCGACCATCCCGATGTCGCGCGCTCGCTGAACAATCTGGCTGATCTCCATGAACGGCAGGGCCGTTATGCCGAGGCGGGACCGCTGTTCGAGCGGGCGCTGGCAATTCGTACAAGCGCGGTCGGCCCCGATCATCCCGACACCGCGATATCGATCAACAATCTGGCGTCGTTCTATCAGGCCGCTGGCCGCCCTGCCGATGCGCTGCCGCTGGTGCAGCGGCTGGTCGCGAGCGGTCGCGCGCAAGCACGCGCCGCACTTCCCGTGCTTGCCGATGCGCAGCGGCAGCAATTGGTGCCGGCGGAGCAGGCACTCGACGATGCGCTCAACGTTATGCAGCGCGGCAACCAGTCGTCGGCCGCTTCAGCCGTGAACAAGCTCGCGGTCCGGCTCGCCGCCGGCTCCGATCGTCTCGCGGAACTGGTGCGCAAGGACCAGGATCTCGCCGCCGAAGCGGAGACGCTGGACAAGGCGATCGTCGCCGCCGTTTCGAAAGACCGCTCCAAACGCGATGCGGCGGCCGAGCAGCGCGCCCGGACCAGGCTCGCGGCGATCGCCGCCGAACGCTTGACGTTGCAGAAGATCCTCGCCGCCGAGTTTCCGGACTACGCCGCATTGTCGAACCCGCTGCCGACGACGGTGAAAGAAATCCAGTCGCTGCTGGCGGGCAACGAGGCGATGGTGATGTTCGCGGTCACCGAGAAGCAGAGCTATGTCGTCGCGATCACGCGCGAAGGGTTCGAGTGGAAACCGATCCCGCGTGGTGCGGAAGCCCTGTCGCAGAACATCGCTGCGTTCCGCCACGGGCTTGATATCGGCAAGGCCAATGACGCGTCGCGGCAAGGCGGGATTGTTTGACCTGGCGCTTGCCCATGAACTCTACGGAACGTTGCTGGCGCCGGTCGAAGCGCTGGTGAAGGACAAGCCGTCAGCTGCTGGTGGTGGCGTCGGGTGCGCTGACCGCGCTGCCGTTTCATCTGCTGGTGACCGAGAAGCCGCCGGCTGCGATTCCCGAAACATTCGCGGGCTATCGCGATGCCGCCTGGCTGCTGAAACGTCAGGCGGTGATCGGTGCTGCCGTCGGTCGGCGAGCCTGAAGGCGCTACGGCGTGTTTGCGCGCAAGGAGCAAGGCACAAGGCCGATGACGGGCTTCGGCGATCCGCTGTTCAATCCGGCACTTCGATCCGGCGAGGACCGCCGCACTGCCCGGACCGCGGCGCGCAGCTCGCAACCGCGCGCCTATACCGACTTCTGGAAGGGCGCCGGCGTCGATCGCACGCGGCTATCCGAAGCGCTGGCGCAGTTGCCCGACACCGCCGACGAACTCAATGCGATCGCCAAAAACCTCGGCGTTGCCGCGTCCGATATTCATCTCGGCGAGGACGCCAGCGAAACCACGGTCAAGCGCACGCCGCTCGCCGACTACCGCATCGTCTATTTTGCGACCCATGGCCTCGTCGCCGGCGACGTCAAAGGCCTCGCCGAGCCGTCGCTGGTGCTCAGCATTCCAAGGCAGCCGACCAATCTCGACGATGGCCTGCTCACCGCAAGCGAAGTCGCGCAACTCAAGCTCAATGCCGACTGGGTGGTGCTGTCGGCCTGCAACACCATCGCCGGTGACAAGCCGGGTGCCGAAGCGCTGTCCGGCCTCGCGCGTTCGTTCTTCTATGCCGGCGCGCGGGCGCTGCTGGTCTCGCACTGGGCGGTCAATTCCGAAGCCGCGACGCGGCTTGCGATCTCGACCTTCGATCGCCTCAAGGCCGATCCGAAGACTCGGCCGCGCCGAGGCGCTGCGCCGGGCCATGCTGGCCTATCTCAATGACGGCTCCGCGCCCCGCAACGCCTATCCGGCCTTTTGGGCGCCCTTTGCACTGGTCGGCGAGGGGGCGGCGCGCTGAATTAACCCTGATTGTGCGGCGCACAATCGATAGGGTGGACCCGTCGCGGCAGATGGTCGCGCAACCACGACGGCAATGGAACGAAAAGCGCCGCAGCAAGTGGTTGATCCAGATCAGGGACACACGGCAATAAACCAAATCGTGTGGATCGGCTTGGCAAATGCGGCGTTCATCAGTATTAGGTCGCCGGACCGAAGCCGGAAGGTTATATTCCGGGGTCACCGCGACAGAGCGCGTCAAGCGACATGTGCGCGCTTCGAGTAACGCGGGTTCGAGGAGGATTCTTGTGCAAGAGACGGGTCTACGCAACGGTGCCTTCGGCGCCGACAAATTCGGCTTAAAGAATCTCAAGACGGTGCATTGGAATCTCGGTGCGCCGCAGCTCTATCAATACTCGCTGGCGGCGGGTGAGGCGGTGCTGTCGGCAGAGGGCGCCTTGTGCGCGGATACCGGTGAGTTCACCGGCCGCAGCCCGAAGGACAAGTTCACCGTTCGTGACGCCAGCACCGACAAGAACATGTGGTGGGCGGGCAACCAGTCGATCACCTCGGAGCAGTTTTCCGCGCTCCATGCCGACTTCCTCAAGCACGCCGAAGGCATGACGCTGTATGCGCAGGACCTCTACGGCGGCGCCGATCCGACGTTCCAGATCAAGACCCGCGTCTTCACCGAACTGGCCTGGCACTCGCTGTTCATCCGCACGCTTTTGATCCGTCCCGAAACCGCGACGCTTCGCGACTTCGTGCCGGAACTCACCATCATCGATCTGCCGAGCTTCCGCGCCGATCCGAAACGTCACGGCGTGCGCTCGGAGAACGTCGTCGCGATCGATTTCGCCCGCAAGATCGTCCTGATCGGCGGGTCTTATTATGCCGGCGAGATGAAGAAGTCGGTGTTCACGACGCTGAACTATTATCTGCCTGCGAAGGGCGTGCTGCCGATGCACTGCTCGGCCAATGTCGGGCCGAAGGGCGACACCGCGGTGTTCTTCGGCCTGTCCGGCACCGGCAAGACCACGCTGTCGGCCGATCCCAACCGCACGCTGATCGGCGACGACGAGCATGGCTGGGGCAATGAAGGCGTCTTCAACTTCGAAGGCGGCTGCTACGCCAAGTGCATCAAGCTCTCGGCGGAAGCCGAGCCGCAGATCTTCGCCGCCAGCAACCGCTTCGGCGCAGTGCTGGAAAACGTCGTGCTCGACGAGGACACCCGCGTTCCGGATTTCGACGACGGTTCGAAAACCGAGAATACCCGATCGGCCTATCCGCTCGATTTCATCCCGAACGCTTCGCGCACCGGCCGCGCCGGCCAGCCGAAGAACGTCGTGATGCTGGCCGCCGATGCCTTCGGCGTGCTGCCGCCGATCGCCAAGCTCTCGCCGGCGCAGGCGATGTATCACTTCCTGTCCGGCTATACCGCGAAGGTCGCCGGCACCGAGCGCGGTCTCGGCAATGAGCCGCAGCCGGAATTCTCCACCTGCTTCGGCTCGCCGTTCCTGCCGCTCGATCCTTCGGTCTACGGCAACATGCTGCGCGAGCTGATCGCCAAGCACAATGTCGATTGCTGGCTGGTCAACACCGGCTGGACCGGCGGCAAGTACGGCACCGGCAGCCGGATGCCGATCAAGGTAACGCGCGCGCTGCTCACCGCCGCGCTCGACGGTTCCTTGCGCAACGTCGAATTCCGCACCGACAAGTATTTCGGCTTCGCGGTGCCGACAGCACTGCCGGGCGTGCCGAGCGAGATCCTCGATCCCGTCAACACCTGGAACGACAAGGCCGAGTTCGACAAGACCGCGCGTGCGCTGGTCGGCATGTTCCAGAAGAACTTTGCCAAGTTCGAAGCCCAGGTCGACGCCGAGGTCCGCGCCGCCGCGCCCGACCTGAAGCTCGCGGCCGAATGAGATTGATCGCGAACGAATAGTTGAAAAGGGCGGCTCTTTGAGCCGCCCTTTTTCGTGTGCGCCCTTCTGACGGCCTTCAAACAGGCCGCCCCTCGCGTGTCGTCACGAGAATGCGCAGCCGGACTTCAATCCGAGCTTGCTGAAGATCATCGCCGCCGGACAGAATCCGGTGATCGATGCCTGCAACAAGTTCAGGCCGACGAAGCCGGTCAGCGCCAGCCAGTAGGGACTGACATACAAGGCGAGCACAATGCTGGCGAGGATCATCATTCCGGCGAAAGCCATGACGGCACGGTCTACATTCATCTCACTTCTCCATTTTGCAGTTGCTTCGTAGTTCCTCAGCCGCTTGCGGCGAGCTGATCGCGGGTCCATGCGACGATCTTTCCGGTATCCATCGCGCCGGCCGTTTTTGCCACCAGCCTGCCGCCGCGAAACAACAGCAGGGCCGGAATGCCGGATACGCCAAATTCGGCGCTGGTGCGCTGCTCCTCGTCGGCGTTGAGCTTGAGCAGCCGGACCTCGGGCTCCAGCTCCGACGCCGCTCGCTCGAACATCGGCGCCATGGCGCGGCACGGACCGCACCACGCCGCCCAGACATCGACCAGGACCGCGATGTCATTGGCGCGGCGATGCTTGTCGAAGCGCACACCGTCGACTGCGACGGGATGGCCGTCGAACAGTTGCCTGTGGCATGCGCCGCATCGGGCCTCGGTCGCCGGCTTGCTTGCCGGGACGCGATTGACCGCGCTGCAATGCGGACAGACGATGTTGCGTGTCGAGCCCATGGTTCGTTGTCTCGTCGATTCAACCGGCCTTGATCTTCCGGATCCCGAGCTGTTCGAGCACGAACCGTTCATAGAACGGCTCGCTGTCTCCGAGCCTGATCTTGCGCAGGAAGAATTTTTCGAACGCCACCTTCGCGTAGTGGACCCAGCGCCCCTTGGCAGACCAGTTGACGTTTCGTGGCGGCATTTCCGGCTGTGCAATGAAGGCGACGCCGCCATCGCCAAAATCGGCGAGGCAGACGGCGTTCCATGTCGCCTCGGCTTTCGGCTCGGCGCCTTTCAGCAGGTCGCCGATGTTGAGGGCGGTCGCCGTGACCATCGACTCGATCATGAATCCGGTCTTCGGCACGCCGGTTGGAACAGGTGTCACTGCGATCGGCGCGATCGCTACGCCGACGCCGACGCCAAAGATATTCGGGAATGCTGGATTGCGCTGCTTCTTGTCGATGAGGATGAAGCCACGCGGATTGGTCAGCCCCTCGATACCGCGCACGGCGGCGACGCCCCGGAAGGCCGGCAGCATCATCGAATAGTTGAAGGGCAGTTCGTGGGTTTTGGCAACGTCGCCGGATTCCGATACTTCCTCGACCCGCATCTTGCCGGGTTCGACCGCAGTGACACGCGCATTCGTGATCCATTTGATGTGGCGGTCGCGCATCTCGCTTTCCAGCAGGCCTTTGGTATCGCCGACGCCGTCGAGACCAAGGTGACCAATATAGGGCTCCGACGTCACGAAGGTCATCGGAACGCGGTCGCGGATCCGGCGCTTTCGCAACTCGGTATCGAGGATGAAGGCGAACTCATAGGCCGGGCCGAAGCACGATGCGCCCTGGACCGCACCGACGACGATCGGGCCGGGCTTCTCCACGAACCGTTCGAACGCTTCCTTTGCGCGGGTGGCGTGATCGACATGACAGATCGACTGGGTCTGCCCGTCGGGGCCAAGTCCGGGAATTTCATCGAAGGCGAGGTCCGGTCCGGTGGCGACGACGAGGTAGTCGTATGCGACCGAGGTGCCGTCTTCCAGCTCGATCCGGTTTTCGTGGGGAAAAAGGCGGCGTGCACCCTGCGCGAAGTAGCGGATGCCCTTGCGCTGCATCACGTCCTCGATATCGACTTCGATATCCTGCTTCTCTCGCCAGCCGATCGCAACCCACGGGTTGGAGGGAACGAAGTGGTATCGCGGCCCCTGGCCGATCACCGTTATGCGGTCCTGATCCTTCCGCAGCTTCGGCAGCAGTTCATAAGCCATCAATGTTCCACTGAGGCCTGCACCAAGTACGACGAGTTCCGCCATGACATTTCCTCTGGTTGTTTGATTGCCTGCTTTGACCCGAGATCAGCGCCCCGTTTGCCGTTGATTGGCAGCCTGCCGGCCACCCTGTGTGGTTGACATATATTCGAACTTGCGTATATACGCAAGTATGAAAATACAGATCGAAGAGATGCAGTCTGCGGCCGACGCCGCGAGCGAGTTGCTCAAGGCCCTGGCCAATCGCCACCGGCTGTTGATTCTCTGTCAATTGATCGACGGCGAGCGCTCGGTCGGCGAACTCGCCGCATTCCTTGGCGTCAGGGACTCCACCGTATCGCAGCATCTTGCGATCCTTCGCCGCGATGATCTGGTCGACTCGCGAAGGGATGGTCAGACCATCTGGTACTCGATCAGCAGTGCGCCGGCGCGCGATCTGGTCGGTGTGCTCTATCGCTCGTTCTGCGCACCCACAGCCGAATGTCGACCAAAAAAGTCTATCGGCGTCCGGGGCCGTCAACGTTGAGCGAGATCAAGTGAAGCGAAGCTTCCGCGGCTTTATGATTGCATTGGATCGGAGCATTTCCATGAGTTCCCAGCGTAGAATGAGGTTGTCGCCGGCGTTCGGCGCGGTCCTGCTCGCGATGGTCGGCACGTCGTCGGCGCCGCTCTACGCGGCAGAAGAGACCTTCGTCGTGACGTCGTCGGCGGTGCCCGACCAGAAGGCGGTGTTCGCGACGATCGAAAGCCGGCGCGTGGTCCCGGGCCGCAGCCGGATCGGCGGCACCGTGGCCGCGATCGTGGTCAGGGAAGGCGACCACGTCGAGCTCGGCCAGGTCGATCGCCACGGTCGGCGACGACAAGCTCGCGCTGCAGATGAAGTCGCTCGATGCACAGATCGCCGGGCTCGAAGCCCAGGTCGCGCAGGCGCAAACCGATCTGACGCGCGCGGAGGACCTGTTCCAGAAGGGAATCGCGCCGAAGACACGGCTGGACGAGGCGCGAACGGCGTCCAACGTCGCCACCAATGCGATGCGCGCGCGCACCGCGGAGCGTTCGGTGATCCAGCAGCAACTCACCGAGGGCAACGTGTTGGCGCCGGCCGCGGGCCGTGTGCTCAAGGTCCCGCTCACCGCCGGGACCGTCGTGATGCCGGGTGATCCCGTCGCCCTGATCGCCGAACAGAATTTCGTGGTCCGCCTGAAGGTGCCCGAACGTCATGCCCGGCTGATGAAGGTCGGCGATCCGGTCCGTATCGACGGCGACGACCTGGGAACGGCAGCGCCGCGCTTCGGCAAGATCAGCCTGGTCTATCCGACAGATCGAGGACGGGCGCGTCATCGCCGATGCCGCTGTCGAGGGGCTCGCGCGATTACTTCGTCAATGAGCGCGTCCGGGTCTGGATCGCTGCCGGCGACCGTCCTGCCTACGTCATACCGGCGCGGTTCATCACGACCCGCTTCGGTCTCGACTATGTCAGGATACGCACGGCCGGTAATGTGGACGTCGACGTCCCGGTTCAGCGCGGCCGTCCGGCGCCGCGGCCGAACATGCCCGACGGCGTGGAAATCCTTTCCGGACTGCAGAACTCCGACCGGCTGGTGCGGCCGTGAAGCTCGGATTTTCCGGTTGGCTGACCAAGGCGACCATCCGGTCGCCGCTGACGCCGCTGTTCCTGATGGCGGCGCTGGCGGCGCGGGCTCGTCGCCCTGATGACGATCCCGCGCGAGGAAGAGCCGCAGATCAGCGTGCCGATGGTGGACATCACGGTGCGCGCCGACGGCCTGAAGGCGCCGGACGCCGTCGAACTGGTGACCAAGCCGCTCGAGACGATCGTCAAGGCGATCGACGGCGTCGAGCACGTCTACAGCCAGACCCAGGATGACCGCGTCATGGTGACGGCGCGCTTCCTCGTCGGCACCAGGGCCGACGAAGCCATCCTGCGCGTCCACGAGAAGATCCGCGCCAACATCGATCGGATTCCCGTCGGCATCCCCGAGCCGCTGATCGTCGGCCGCGGCATCAACGACGTCGCGATCATGGTCGTGACGCTGTCGCCGAAACCGGCGGCCGCCGAGCGCTATTCGGACAAGCGATCTGTATCGACCTCGCGGAAAAGCTTCGCTCCGAGCTGAGCAAGGTGGACGATGTCGGCCTGACCTTCATCGTCGGCGGCGATCGCGCAGCAGATCCGCGTCGAGCCCGATCCGGAGAAGCTCGCGCTCTATGGCGTCACGCTGCAGCAATTGCTGGCCAAGGTACGCGACGCCAACCGCTCGTTCCAGGCCGGTCGGGTCCGCGACGCGGGGCTGGCGCGCACGGTCGCCGCGGGGCAGACGCTGTCGGGCGTTCCCGACATCGGGCTGCTGCTGGTGACAACCCGCGACGATCGTCCGGTCTATGTGCGCGACGTCGCCAGGGTCGTCCTTGGTCCGTCGCCGGTCGAAGCACCGGGTCTGGAACGTATCCGAGCACGACAAGGGCTCGTGGACAACCGCGCCCGGCGATCAGCGTCGCGATTGCCAAGCGCGCCGGCGCCAACGCGGTCGTGGTGTCGGACAGATCTGCGCGCGCGGATATCGGCGCTCGAGGGCCGGCTGATCCCGGCCGATGTCGCCGCCATCATCACGCGCGACTACGGCGAGACCGCCAACGAGAAGGCCAACGAACTCCTGTTCCATCTCGGCCTCGCCACCGTCTCCATCGTGGTCCTGATTGCGCTCGCGATCGGCTGGCGCGAGGCCGTGGTGACGCTCGTGGTCATTCCGACCACGATCCTGCTGACGCTGTTTGCGGCCAACATCATGGGCTACACCATCAACCGCGTCAGCCTGTTCGCGCTGATCTTCTCGATCGGCATTCTGGTCGACGATGCGATCGTCGTGGTGGAGAACATCGCGCGCCATTGGGCGATGCGGGACGGCCGTCCGCGGCTGCAGGCCGCGATCGAGGCCGTCGCCGAAGTCGGCAATCCGACGATTCGTCGCGACGCTGACCGTCATCGCGGCGCTGCTGCCGATGCTGTTCGTCTCCGGCCTGATGGGGCCCTACATGGCGCCGATCCCGGCCAACGCCTCCGCCGCCATGCTGTTCTCGTTCTTCGTTGCGATGGTGATCGCGCCATGGCTGATGCTGAAGCTGCATCGCGGCGGCGATGGCTCGCAGCCGCATGGCGGCGGCGCATGACGAAGGCTGGCTCGGCCGGCTCTATCGCAAGGTCGCCGCGCCTGTCATTCGTACCCGCCGCTCGTCCTGGACATTTCTGATTTCCGTCGGTGTCGCAACGCTGCTGGTGATGGGGCTGTTCTACACCAGGAGCGTCACGGTGAAGCTGCTGCCGTTCGACAACAAGTCGGAGATTGCAGGTCGTCGCCGATCTGCCGGAAGGCGCGACGCTGGAGGACACCGAGCGGGTGCTGCTGGCCGCAAGCGAGATTGCCCGGCAGTTGCCGGAAGTGACGTCGGTGCAGGTCTATGCCGGGACCGCCGCGCCGTTCAACTTCAACGGCCTGGTGCGGCACTATTATCTGCGTGCGGCGCCGGAACTCGGCGAACTCCAGGTCAACCTTGCCGCGCGCGGCGACCGCAAGCGCGCCAGCCACGTCATTGCGCTCGAACTGCGAGAGAAGTTGAAGTCGCTCGCCGTGCCCGAGGGGACCTCCATCAAGGTGGTGGAGGTGCCGCCCGGCCCGCCCGTCATGGCGACGCTGCTCGCCGAGATCTACGGTCCTGATTCGGCGACCCGCCGCGCCGTCATGAACGAAACCAAGAAGATATTCGCATCGGTGCCCTTCATCGTCGATATCGACGATTCGGTCGGGCAACCGCGGCCGCGGCTGCGACTGTCGATCGACCAGGACCGGCTGGAATTCTTCGGCGTCGAGCAGAAGGACGTCTACGACACCATCGAGATGCTGTTCGGCGGATTGACGGTCGGCTATTCCCACCGCGGCGAGGACCGCAATCCAATCGCGATCACGGTAAGGCTGCCCAAGAGTGACCTGGCCTGGACGGAAGCGCTCGAGTCGACGCCGGTTCCAGCCAACACGGTGCCGGGCGGCAAGACCGTGGTCGAACTCGGCGAGGTGGTGCGGGCGTCGACCGAGGCGGGGTCTCCCGTCGTCTTTCGCCGCGACGGCCGTTTCGCCGACATGGTGATGGCCGAACTGGCGGGAAGCTATGAAGCGCCGATCTACGGCATGCTGGAGGTCGCCCGTCGTATCGACGCGCACCCATGGGGCGATCTGCCGAAGCCCGTCGTCAGCCTGCACGGCCAGCCCGACGGACGAAACCAAACCGACCCTGCTGTGGGACGGCGAGTGGGAGATCACCTATGTCACCTTCCGCGACATGGGGGCGGCATTCGCGATCGCGATCGTCGGCATCTACATTCTGGTCGTCGCGCAGTTCGGCAGTTTCAAGCTGCCGCTCGTCATCCTGACGCCGATTCCGCTGACCCTGATCGGCATTCGTGATCGGCCACTGGCTGTTTGCCGCGCCATTCACCGCAACCTCGATGATCGGTTTCATCGCGCTCGCGGGCATCATCGTGCGCAATTCGATCCTGCTGGTGGACTTCATCCGTCACGCCGCCGTCGGCAACAGCCTGCGCGAACGGCTGCTGGAAGCCGGCGCGATGCGCTTCAAGCCGATCATCCTGACGGCGCTGGCCGCGATGATCGGGGCCGCCACGATTCTGCCCGATCCGATCTTTCAGGGCCTCGCCATCTCGCTGCTGTTCGGGCTTGCCTCATCGACCTTGCTTACCGTGCTGGTGATTCCGGCGATCTATATTGCCCTTCGGGATGACCAGGGGCCGACGCAACAGGCAGATGGATAGGGATACGACATGACGACGTCAGGTGCAGTTCCACAGATCAGGGCCTTCTTCGATCAGGCCACCAACACCATCAGCTACCTTGTGGCCGATCCGCTGACGCGTCGCGCTGCAGTGATCGACCCGGTGCTGGACTTCGATCCGCGCGACGGCACCGTCGACGTGCGCTCGGTCGAACGCCATCCTGGCGGCGGCGAACGAAGAGAAATTGACGGTCGAGTGGGTACTGGAGACGCACGCGCATGCGGACCATCTGTCGGGTGCGCCCTACATCAAGGCCCGGACCGGGGCGAAAATCGGCATCGGCGAGCACATCAAGGACGTGCAGCGAATCTTCCGCCCCGTGTTCAATGCCGACGATTTGCAGACCGACGGCAGCGATTTCGACTGGCTGTTCGCGGATGGCGAAACCTTCAGCATCGGCGAACTCGACGTCGAGGTTCTGCACACCCCGGGCCATACGCCGGCGGATATGTGCCTACAAGATCGGGGACGCGGTGTTCGTCGGCGACACGCTGTTCATGCCGGACTACGGCACCGCGCGCGCCGATTTCCCGGGAGGCGATGCACACCAGCTCTACCGTTCGATCCAGCGGCTGTTGCGCCTTCCCGACGACACGCGGCTGTTCATGTGCCACGACTACAAGGCTCCGGGCCGCGACGACTACGCCTGGGAAACCACGGTCCGCGCAGCAGCGCGAAAACAACGTCCATCTCCGCGGTGGCGTCACCGAGGAAGCGTTCGTGGCGATGCGGCAGGCGCGCGACGCGACCTTGTCCGCGCCCACGCTGCTGCTGCCGTCGATCCAGGTGAACATCCGTGCCGGGCCGTTTCCCCAAGGCAGAGAGTAACGGCGTACACTACTTGATGCTGCCGGTTCGCGCCCGAACCGGGGCCGAGGCGGCCATCGTCTCGTAAGCCATAGCGTTATCAGAATCTCGACTAACCGTTGCCCGGCAGGACCGCGTTGCTGGGCGTGCGGCGATCGGTGATCTGCAGGCCGAACAGGCTGCCGACCAGTTCGACGGCGACGCGCGCGGTGCGGCCGCGTTCGTCGAGGAACGGATTGAGCTCGACGATATCGACCGACCGTACCAGGCCGGAATCGTGCAGCAGCTCCATGATCAGATGCGCTTCGCGGTAGGTGGCGCCGCCCGGCACCGTGGTGCCGACGCCGGGTGCCACCGAGGGGTCGAGGAAATCGACGTCGAAGCTCAAATGCAGGACGCCGTTCTGCGCCCGCACGCGTTCGATGACCTTGCGGATCAGCACGGCGACGCCGAACTCGTCGATCGCGCGCATGTCGGCGATCGCGACGCGGCGTTCGAACACCAGCTTCTTCTCCTCCGGATCGATCGAGCGGATGCCGAACAGGTCGAGCCTTTCGGGGCCGATCGAGGCGCGCGGCTCCTTGCCGAGCAGCCGGTCGAGGCCGAACTCGCCGCACAGGAAAGCCGCCGACATGCCGTGCATGTTGCCGGTCTCCGTCGTCTGCGGCGTGTTGTAGTCGGCATGGGCGTCGAGCCACAGCACGAACAGCGGCCGGCCCTGTTCGCGCCAGTAGCGTGCGACGCCGTTCACCGAACCCATCGACAGCGAGTGATCGCCGCCCATGAAGATCGGCAGGGCGCCGGTGCGCGCCAGCAGGAAGGAGCGCTTGCTCAGCGCGCGGATCCAGCCCTTGATCTCTTCATAATATTTGGCGTTTGCCGGCGGCGTTCCCTCGGCGGGACCTGCGCCTGACGACGACATGTCGCCATGGTCCTCGACGGCGAAACCGAGCTGGTCGAGGATGCGGCCGATGCCCGCGGTGCGCAGCGCCGCCGGGCCCATCAGCGTGCCGGGCTGCGAGGCGCCGATCTCGATGGGGATGCCGAGCAGGGCGATCTTCGGTCGGCCGTCACCGGGCTTGGACATGGCAGCAGCCTTCCATAAATCGCGTGGCCGAGCAGGCGGGATTCCGACGATCCGCTATGCCTTGAAATACGCGATTTGCGTCGTGGTCGCCAAGAGGCGCCCCGACGGTGACCACAATTCCCCATGCTGGTCGCCGTAACTGCGGTGGAAGATCCTGGCGTCCGCCACCGCCAGCACATGGCTGATGTCCTCGGCCGCCAGTTCTTCCGCCGCGGTGTGGAAGTATGTCGTGATCGAAACCGTGCCGAACGGGATCAGCTCGCGCCGCGCCAGAAACACCCGGCCGAAGAAGGCATCCGACATCGACATCAGCGACAGCATGTCGATCTTTCGGGGGACGTGGTCGCCGATCCACTGCTTGGAGAACGCGTCGAGCGGCGTGGTGGCGGGCGAGCCGTAGAAACTCGGCTCGCCCTCGACGAACCGGAAATCATACTGGTGCGTCCAGGTCATCGGCGTGCGCGGAAAGGATCGCGCCTGTTCGAACGGCGCGGCGTCTGGAAAGGCCGCCTGCTGATGCGACCAGGACGGGCGGCGCTCGGCGAACACCGCGGTTGCCAGCGTCGCGACCTCGCCGCCGCCCTGCGTCATCTCCACGCACCAATGCTGGCTGGAGCGGTTGGCCTTGACCAGCCGTACGTCGAGGTCGAAGCCGCCTTCCGCCACCGGCGCGCAGAAATTCACGGTCAGCGCGAGCGGATCGCCGGCCCGCTGCGGATGATCGATCAGCGCGCGCAGGATGGTGGCGGCCGTACAGCCGCCGAACGGGCCGACAAAGGCCCAGTAGTCCGGGCTGGTCCTGCCCTGCCAGCAGCTATCGCCGGCGGTGACCTGGGTGGCGTCGTCGAAAAGGTGAGGGGCCTTGGTCAGCATGGAGTTCTTCGGACTACCCGTCATTGCGAGTGCGTCATTAGCGACGAAGCAATCCATCGTTCCCTATGCGGAGGAATGGATTGCTCCGTCGCTTGCGCTCGCAATGACGCGATGGGCGCCACGGCAGTATCGCGACTATCCCGCCGAATACAATAACGCCCGAGGTAACGGATTTCCGCCCGCCGGGATTATCGCGTCGCGCCGCGCTGCGTGCCGGCCTCCGGCAGCGGCGCCGAGGCGCGCACCGGCACGTTCCAGATCTCCTCGGCATATTCGCGGATGGTGCGGTCGGAAGAGAACCATGGCATCCGCGCGACGTTGAGGATCGAGGCCCGGGTCCAGGCCGGCACCACCTGCCAGCGGGCGTCGATGCCGCGCTGGGCGTCGTAATAGGCGTCGAAATCGGCGCTCACCATGTAGTGGTCGAGATGGCGCAGCGCGTGCCCGATCGAGACGAAGCGGCCGGGATCGTCGGGGGAAAACGCGCCGTCCTCGATCGCGCCGATCGCCCGCGCCAGGCGCGGCGAGCGGCGGATCACGTCGGTTGCGTCGAGCCCCTGCTTGCGCCGGATCATGACGTCGCCGGCCTCCATGCCGAAGATCGCGATGTTCTCCGCGCCGACATGGTCGCGGATCTCGATATTGGCGCCGTCGAGCGTGCCGATGGTCAGCGCGCCGTTGAGCGCCAGTTTCATGTTGCCGGTGCCGGAAGCTTCCATGCCGGCGGTCGAAATCTGCTCGGAGAGATCGGCCGCCGGGATGATCACTTCGGCGAGGCTGACATTGTAGTCCGCCAGGAACACCACCTTCAGCCTGCCGCCGATCTCGGGATCGTTGTTGACGACCTCGGCGACGTCGTTGATCAGCTTGATGATCAGCTTGGCGTAGCGATAGCTCGCAGCCGCCTTGCCGGCGAAGATCTTGACCCGCGGCACCCAGTCCCGCTGCGGTTCGTCCTTGATGGCCTGGTACAGCGCGACCGTCTCGACGATGTTGAGCAATTGCCGCTTGTATTCGTGGATGCGCTTGATCTGCACGTCGAACAGCGCCGACGGATCGACCTTGACGTTGAGCCGTTCGCCGATCAGCCGCGCCAGCGCCAGCTTGTTGTGGTGCTTGACGTCGCGGAAGCGCTGCTGGAACGCCTGGTCGCTGGCGCGGGCTTCGAGGCGGTCGAAGAGCGAGAAGTCGTCGAGCACGGCGTCGCCGCAGACCTCGCGCAGCAGGTCGGTCAGCCGCGGGTTGGCGAGCATCAGCCAGCGGCGGAAGGTGATGCCGTTGGTCTTGTTGGTGATGCGGCCGGGATAGAGATGATTGAGATCGTGGAACACGGTCTCCTTCATCAGGTCGGAATGCATTGCCGACACGCCGTTGATGCGGTGGGAGCCGACGAAGGCGAGCTGGCCCATCCGCACCCGGCGGCCGCTCCTCTCGTCGATCAGCGAGACCGAGGCGCGGAAATCGACGTCGCCCGGACAGCGCTCGTCGGCAAGCGCGAGATGCTGCACGTTGATGCGGTAGATGATCTCCAGATGCCGCGGCAGCAGCCGTTCGAACAATTCGACCGGCCAGGTCTCGAGCGCTTCCGGCAGCAGCGTGTGGTTGGTGTAGGACAGCGTCGCGACCGTGATCTTCCACGCTTCGTCCCAGCGGAAATTATGCAGGTCGACGAGGATGCGCATCAGTTCGGTGACGGCGAGGCTCGGATGGGTGTCGTTGAGCTGGACCGCGACCTTCAAGGCCAGGTTGCGCAACTGGCCGTCGGAGCCGAGGTGCCGCTTGACCAGATCCTGCAGCGAAGCCGAGACGAAGAAATATTCCTGCCGCAGCCGCAGTTCGCGCCCTGCCGGGCTTTCGTCATTCGGATAGAGAAACTTGCAGATCGATTCCGCGCGCGCCTCCTCGGCGACGGCGCCGAGGTAGTCGCCGGTGTTGAAGACGTCGAGCCGCAGCGGGTCGGGCGAACGCGCCGACCACAGCCGCAGCGCGTTGACGTGCTGGCCGCGCCAGCCGACGATCGGGGTGTCGTAGGCGACGGCCTGCACGGTTTCCGCCGGACGCCACGTCGCGCGGTCGCGCCCGCGGTCGTCGATGTGGTCGACATGGCCGCCGAAATGAACGTGATAGACCACTTCCGGCCGCTGGAATTCCCAGGGGTTGCCGAAGCTCAGCCACTCGTCCGGATATTCCTGCTGCCAGCCCTGGGCGATGATCTGGCGGAACAGGCCGAAATCATAGCGGATGCCGTAGCCGATGGCGGGAACGGCGAGTGTGGCCAGGCTTTCCATGAAGCAGGCGGCAAGCCGGCCGAGGCCGCCATTGCCCAGCGCCGCATCCGGCTCGCATTTGCGCAGGTCGGACAGGTCGACGCCGAGGTCGCCCAGCGCCGCCTCGAACAATGGCAGCAGGCCCATATTGTTCAGCGCGTCGGTGAACAGCCGGCCGATCAGGAATTCGAGCGAGAGGTAATAGACCCGCTTGCTGCCGGCGTCGTAGCTCTGTTTCTCGGCCATCAGCCAGCGGTGCACGATGCGATCGCGCAGCGCCAGCGCGGCTGCCTTGTACCAGTCGCGCCGGGTCGCCATGCCGGCATCCTTGCCGATCGCCAGCCGCAGCTTGGCGAGGATCGCGCCCTTGATCTCGGTCAGTGCCAGTTCGTCGATCGGCTGGCCGAGCGTCGGATAATTCGATGGGATCTGTTCCTGCAACACATCAATCCCTGAAGTTGAGACTCAATTCCACGACACAATCCAAGATACGCGCCTTGCTGCCCTGCCGAAACCGCTTGAGACGATATTGTGCACGACGCTGGTATGATTTTATGCAAGGACCGGGCCGATTTCGCGGCCTCGGCGCGACCAGGTTTTGGTGATAGGCTAAGCCGAGATCGCAGGAACTTGCGGACGAATGCGGGTTCTCGCAAGCGAGAAATGACGTGACGCCCTTGGAGACGGGAGGCCTGCGATGAGATTGACGATCGAGATCGCCGCCGCGACGCTTCTGGTGTTCTGCATCAGCGCCACCAGCGCAGCCTTTGCCGCGGGCAAGGCCGGCAAGAGCGCCGACGGATTGAGTTGCTCGTTCAGTGTCGCCCAGGGAGCTTCGCCTGCAGCGCGCTGCACCGCAATCAAGCGGCAATGCGGCGGAAAGTTCTACGCCAATTATTGCGGCGACAAACTGCTGTCGGCGATGTGACGGGCTAGTCCTTCATTTCCTGTCGTGTCGGCCAGGGCCGGGAATGAAGAACCCGTTCTGAGCCTCCTCCGCAAGGCCGGGGTAGCGCAGATAGAGCTTCTGCAGGACCTCGAAGTGCAGCGCAGACGATATCTCGTCGAGGGATGCGGAAAGCGCTTCCCGGTCTTCAAGGTCGAGCGTGGCGACAAGGGCGTTGGCCCGATCGATCGCATCCGCCGCATCGAGCAACAGCGTTCGTATCTGGGTGGCTTGTACCTGATCCATCGTTCTGATTCCCCGGCGTGCGAAACAACCAACGAATCGTCATGGTCACGCCCCGCTACTGGAACAAATTAAGAACACTTTAGCAAGTCTTTGATATATCATTGTGATTCGGCGCTGTGCCGACACAACATCTATGGTCTATCCGAGTTTGTGAGGACTACATGTCCACCATCGCCTTCGATCAGTTCGCTCTCACCCGCATTGCCGATTTCGCGCGGTCGCTGTCGCGCCTGCATCAGACCTCGCGCCGTCAGCCCGTCGACGACGACGCCATCGACCGCGAATTCAACGCCGTCTGCATGTCGGTGTGGGGCTACACCACCGACGATTTCAGCGACGATCTGTTCGCAACCGAGGATCACGCCTTTCTCGATGACGCTGGATGAAGCGCATGCGCGGATCTTCGCCGCCGAGCAGGGCTATGACCTGGTCGATGACCAGGGCATGCTGACGGACTGGTGGGGCTATTGCTGGATGATCCTGGCCGAGAAGCGCGGACTGCTGACGCCGGAAAACCGCGCCGCGGCGCGCGCGGCGATCGAGGAAAAATACCTGTCTGCGCCGAACGTGATCGGCGTCATCGTCGGGCGGTAAGGCGGATCTCCGTCATTGCGAGGAGCGCAAGCGACGAAGCAATCCATCTATCCTACTGCGGCGCCATGGATTGCTTCGCTTCGCTCGCAATGACGACGTCGAAGCCGTCTTAATTCACTTCCGCCCGCTTCGCCGCCTTCGCCGATGTCTTCGGTACGCTCGACGTCACGTCGCGCGCTTCGGGCGGCACGATCTCACCGACCATTTCCGCGGTCACGGGCGCCACCTTCATTTCGCCGAGCCGGGCCCGGACATCGGCGGTGAGGCCAGGATAGGAGGCAACCGGCGTGAATTCGGCGGCCTGGCCTGCGCCAAGTCGAACGCCGGTATAGGCCACCAGGCCGTCGGTGGTGGCGACGATGTCGCCGGTGCGGAGCGAGGTGTCGAGCGTGAGATCGACCGGCGCCAGTCCGGTCGGGCTCTTGCCGTTGCAGGTGCAATCGGCGCGCAGCGCCTTGCGATAGGCATAGGCGTTCTCGCTGTCCGCGTAGCGCTCGCCATGGCCTGCGGTCGCGCCGTCGATGGTGCTGCCGAAGAACACCTTGGTGACGCTGGCCGGGCAGAACGCCTGGCAGGTCTGGACCGGCGAGGCATTGCCGCGCATCGTCAACGGAAAATACTTGCCGTCGCAGCTTCGCACGCAGAACGCGGGTCCGGAGCCCGCCACGCGCGGCGCCGGTGCGGCCTGGGGCTGTGGATTGGTGCCGAACGGATCGGCGAAGAAACTGGTCTGCGACGAGCCTGCCGCGCCTGCTGCTTGGCTATGCCGCCGAAGAAGAAATCGAACAGGCCTTCGGCGGAGACGCTGCCGGGCGTAAGCGTGACCGAGCCCGCAAGCAAGGCTGCGGCAACAAGCATCGTGCGGCGCCGCACGCGCAAAAACGTCAACTCTGTACGCAACGCCAACTCCACCCAACGCAACAAACGCACTGAAGCGCGACAGGCTTCAGTTCGGTAACCTTAATGCCGGATGGTAAACGAGTGGTATGCGGAGGCGCACGCGCCTAACAAGAAATGCAATCAGCCCTTCAAGAATTCGCTGGCCTTGTAGAGCGAGCGAAACTCGAGCCCGGCCTCGGCAAAGGTTTCGGTGGCGCCTTCCTCGCGGTCCACCATGGTGAGCACCAGCACGATCTCGCCGCCGGCGTCGCGCACGGCCTCGACCGCCTTCAGCGCCGAGCCGCCGGTCGTCGTGACGTCCTCGACGATCACGATGCGCTTGCCCTGCAGGCTCTCGCCCTTGGCGAGACCCTCGACGGCGAGGCGGGCGCCGTGCTCCTTCGGCTTCTTGCGAACGAAGAACGCCGCGATCGGGTGGCCCTTGATCCAGGAAAGCTGCGCGATCGCGCCCGCCAGCGGGACCGCGCCCATTTCCAGCCCGCCGACGAAGTCGAGATTGTCGTCCTTCAGTGTCTCGTAGGTCAGTTCCGCCAGCAGCGACGCGCCTTCGGGGTCGAGCATGGTCGGCTTGAGGTTGAAGTAGAAGTCGCTCTTGCGGCCCGAGGCCAGCGTGATCTCGCCGCGGCCGAACGAACGCTTGCGGATGATCTCGGCGAGGCGGGCGCGGGAGGCTGATTTGGACAAGGCGGTTTCCCCGGGGGTGTCAGGCGGGCCGCAATCTATCGGCGCTTTGGGCCACATTCCAGCGCCGATCCGGCGCCGTCAACAGGGCACGATGTCCCGTGGGCTGCCTCTGACAATGCAGGGACGACATTCGGAAAGGCCGGTTGTAAGGCCCTTCGGTTCCGCGCTACGGGAGGATCAAAGCTTCTGCCGAAGGCTCTCGTGGGGAAAACCGTAGATGACGATCGAACTGCATACCTGGAACACGCCGAACGGCCGCAAGATCTCGGTCGCGCTGGAGGAAATGGGGCTGCCGTACAAGGTGATCCCGGTGAACATCAGCAAGGGCGAGCAGATGGCGCCTGCGTTCCTCAAGATCAGCCCGAACAACAAGATTCCCGCGATCGTCGATCCCGACGGTCCCGGCGGCAAGCCGGTGAGCATTTTCGAATCCGGTGCGATCCTGCTCTATCTCGGCGAGAAGACCGGCAAGTTCCTGCCGAAGCCGCTGGCCGAGCGCATCCCGGTCTATGAATGGCTGATGTGGCAGATGGGTGGTTTCGGGCCGATGCCGGGCCAGGTGCACCATTTCATCGCGCTGGAGAACGAGACCGACCGCGCCTACGGCCTGAAACGCTACATGGCCGAGACCCGAAGGCTCTACGGCGTACTGGACCGGCGGCTGGAGAACCGCGAATTCGTCGCCGACGCCCTGTCGGTCGCGGACTTCGCCATCCTCGGCTGGGCCTGGCGCCACCCGCGCCACAAGGTCGAGTTGAAGGATTTTCCCAATGTCGAGCGCTGGTACAACGCCCTGATGGCCCGCCCGGCGACCAGGCGCGGCATGGAAGCCAAGCTGGACTGACCCATCGTCATTGCCGGGCTTGACCCGGCAATCCATCTCCTTCGCAGATATCTTCCGTCTGCTGCCGCAGACGATGGATGCGCGGGTCGAGCCCGCGCATGACGAGGGCGGTTCACGCTCTTTTCGCCTCGAACGCCATCTTCACCGCAAGCCCCGCCAGCACCGTGCCCATCAGCCAGCGCTGCACCAGCAGCCAACTCGGCCGCGTGCCGAGAAAACGCGCGATCGATCCGGCGGCGAGCGCGATCATCGCGTTCACGCTGACGCTGATGACGATCTGGATCGCGCCCAGCGCCAGCGATTGCGTCAGCACGCTGCCGACCGCGGGATCGATGAACTGCGGCAGCAGCGCCAGATACAGCATCGCGATCTTCGGATTGAGCAGGTTGGTGACGAAGCCCATCGCGAACAGCTTGCGTGGGCCGTCGACTTTCAACTGCTTCACCTGAAACGGCGAGCGCCCGTTCGGCCTGAGCGCCTGCCATGCCAGCCACAGCAGATAGGCCGCGCCGGCGAACCGCAGCGCGTCATAGGCATAGGGCACCGCGAACAGCAGCGCCGTAATGCCGAACGCGGCGCACAGCATGTAGAACACGAAGCCGAGCGCGACGCCGCCGAGCGATACGATCCCCGCCGCCGGCCCCTGCGTGATCGAGCGCGAGATCAGGTAGATCATGTTCGGCCCCGGCGTCAGCACCATGCCGAGCGAGACCAGCGCGAAACCGAGCAGCGTGGGGAGGTGAGGCATGGAAGACCCGCGGAAGGAATACACGCGCTTCTAGCGCGCGCCGAACCGCGATGTCATTTCGTATATTGCTCCGAGGACATTTGCGTGAGGGGCGCACGGTGGCGCTCCCTCGCCCGGTCAAGCCGGGCAATGACCGAACAATCAATGCGCCTCGTCCCAGTTATTCGCCGCGCGCGCGTCGACCTGCAGCGGCACCGAGAGCAGCACCGCGGGGAACGGCGCGTCCTGCATGACGTGCTGCACGATCGGCAGCGTCGCCGCCACCTCGTCGTCAGGCACCTCGAAGATCAGTTCGTCGTGAACCTGCAGCAGCATCTGCGCCGAAAGCTTCTTCTCCGCCAGCGCGTCCTCCATCCGGACCATGGCGCGGCGGATGATGTCGGCGGCGGAGCCCTGCAGCCGCGCGTTGATCGCGGCGCGCTCGTTGAAGGCGCGGACCGAGGCGTTGGAGGCCTTGATCTCGGGGTAATGGCACTTCCGTCCGAACAGCGTCGTGACATAGCCGTTGGCGCGGCAGAAATCCCGCGTCTCGTCCATGTAGGCGCGGATGCCGGGAAAACGCTCGAAATACTTCTTGATGTAGGCGGAGGCTTCCTCGCGGGCGATGCCGAGCTGGTTGGCGAGGCCGAACGCCGAGATGCCGTAGATGATGCCGAAATTGATCGCTTTCGCCCGCCGTCTTACCTCGCTCGGCATGTCCTTGATCGGCACGCCGAACATTTCGGACGCCGTCATGGCGTGAATGTCGAGCCCGTCGCGGAACGCCTGCTTGAGCACCGCGATGTCGGCGATCTCGGCGAGCAATCGCAATTCGATCTGCGAGTAATCCGCCGACACCAGCTTGTGGCCGGGCGTGGCGATGAAGGCGCGGCGGATCTTGCGGCCGTCCTCGGTGCGCACCGGGATGTTCTGCAGGTTCGGCTCGTTGGACGACAGCCGCCCCGTGGTGGTCGCGGCCAGCGCGTAGGTCGTATGCACGCGATGCGTCTGCGGGTGGACATATTCCGGCAGCGCGTCGGTATAGGTCGATTTCAGCTTCGACACCTGCCGCCATTCCAGGATCTTCTTCGGGAATTCGTGGCCCTGTTCGGCAAGCTCGTCGAGCACCTGCGCCGAGGTCGACCACGCGCCGGTCTTGGTCTTGCTGCCGCCGGGCAGTCCCATCTTGCCGAAGATGATGTCGCCGAGCTGCTTCGGGCTGCCGACATTGATCGGCTCGCCGGCGATCTCCTGAATTTCGGCTTCGACACGTGCGGCGGTCTGGGCGAAATCGCCCGACAGCCGCGACAGCACCTGCCGGTCGATCGAGATGCCGCGCCGCTCCATCCGCGCCAGCACGCTCACCAGCGGCCGTTCCAGGGTCTCGTAGACCACGTTCAGGCGCTCGGCGATCAGGCGCGGCTTCAGCACGTTCCACAGCCGCAGGATCACGTCGGCGTATTCGGCCGAATAGGCGGTCGCCTTGTCGATCTCGACCTGGTCGAAGGTGAGTTTGTTCTTGCCGCTGCCGATGAGGTCGCCATGGCTGATGACGGCGTGGCCGAACCATCGCTCGGCCAGCCCGTCGAGTTTGTGCGCATTGCGGCCGGCATCGAGCGCATAGGACATCAACTGCGCGTCTTCGAGGTTGCGCATGGTGACGCCGTGTTGCGCCAGCATCACCGCGTTGAACTTGATGTTGAAGCCGATCTTGAGAATGCCCGGTGATTCCAGCAGCGGCTTCAGCGCCGCCAGCGCGTCGCCGGCCTTGATCTGGTCCGGCGCGAGACCGGCATCGAACAGCCCGGCGCCGCCGCCGGACTGCTTGTGGGCGAGCGGCACGTAGCAGGCGTCGTTGGCCCCGAGCGCCAGCGCGATGCCGCAGAGATCGGCCTGCATCGGATCGATAGAACTGGCCTGTGCTTCGATGGCAAAATAGCCGGTATCGGTGGCGCGTGCGATCCATGCCTTGAGCGCATCGAGGCTGCGGATCGTCTGGTACTTGCTGCGATCGACGGGCACCTTTCGCGCCGCTTCCGCCCGCGCGGCGGCGAGCGAAACCGGATTGCCCTTGAGGCTTGCGGCCTTGTCCTGCTTGTCGGCCCCGGGCCTGGCTGTGGTGGGCGGGCTCGCGAAGAGATCGCCGGTGGTGCCTCCGGGCGCGGTCCTGGCAGGCGCGCCCGAGGCGCCGCTGGCAGCACTCTTGTTGCCGGCGTCCGCTTCGACGTCGGACGGATCGATCTGCGAATAGTCGGCGACGCGGCGGGTGAGGGTGGAAAATTCCATCGCCTTCAGGAACGCGATCAGCTTGCGCGCATCGGGCTCATGCACCGCGAGGTCGTCGAGCGGCACTTCGAGCTCGACCTTGTCGTCCAGCAGCACCAGTTGGCGCGAGATCCGCGCCTTCTCGGCGTTCTCGATCAGCGCCTCGCGTCGCTTCGGCTGCTTGATCTCGCCGGCGCGCGCGAGCAGCGTTTCGAGGTCGCCGTACTCGGAAGATGAGCTGCGCCGCGGTCTTGACGCCGATGCCGGGCACGCCGGGCACGTTGTCGGTGGAATCGCCGGCCAGCGCCTGCACCTCGACCACCTTCTCCGGCGGCACGCCGAATTTCTCGATCACCTCCGGTATGCCGATGCGGCGGTCCTTCATGGTGTCGTACATCACGACCTTGTCGGTCACGAGCTGCATCAGGTCCTTGTCCGACGACACGATCGTGGTGGTCGAGCCGCGCTCTCCCGCCTGCCGCGCATAGGTCGCGATCAGGTCGTCGGCCTCGAAGCCGCCCTGTTCCAGGCAGGGCAGGTCGAACGCGCGCACCGCCTCGCGGATCAGAGCGAATTGCGGGATCAGGTCGTCAGGCGCCGGCGGCCGGTGCGCCTTGTAGTCGGGATAGAGCTTGTTGCGGAAGGTGATTTCCGACTTGTCGAACACGATCGCCAGATGCGTCGGCCGGTTGTCGGCGGGCATGTCGCGCAACAGCTTCCACAGCATGTTGCAGAAGCCGAGCACGGCGTTGACCTGCAGGCCGTCGGATTTGCGGTTCAGCGGCGGCAGCGCGTGATAGGCGCGAAAGATGTACGAGGAACCGTCGACCAGGAACACGTGGTCGCCCTTGCCGGATTGTTTGGCTGGCGCCTTGGCGGGGGCTTTGGAGGTGGCGGGTTTCTCGGCGGCTTTGGGGGCTGATTTCGGCATGGCCGAAATCTAGGGATTTTTGCGCGGATTGACAGCCTTGGGAGCCGAATCGACCACGAATTCTCGTCATGGCCGGGCCTGACCCGGCCATCCATCTTCTCGAGAAAAAAGGGGATGGATGCCCGGATCAAGTCCGGGCATGACGGCTGTGCGGTGATATCGGGACGGTTACTCCGCCGGCTGCAACACCGGAGCGGCCTTTTTCGGCGCGATCCAGAACGCTTCGGGGCGTTCGAACAGGAAGTCGGCGCGCAGCGCCAGCGCCAGCCGCCAGATCACGATCGCGCCGGCGACGCCGGCAACCGTAACGATCAGGGAGATCGTTCCGATGTCCGTGATCAGGCCGGTCTTGAGCAGCACGGTTCGCGTCACCGCCATCGGCAGGAAGAACGCGAGATAGATGACGATGGAATGCTCGCCGCAATAGCGCAGGAAGTTCAGCCACTGCATGCGCGCCAGCAGCGTGCCCATCACGATGATGGCGCAGGCGCCGGCGAAGCCGAGCGCCAGCGAGACCAGCGGCCAATCGCTGAAGCCCGACATCACGAGGCCGCCGTTGACGAGCGTCCATAGCGCCAGGCCGATCAGCGCCAGTGCGGGCTTGTCGCGCGAACGGTCCGCAAGCGCGAAGACGTAAGCTGCGAACAGGTAGCCGGAATAGAAATAGACGAAGCGCGCGCAGAATTCGTCGATCACCGTCCAGCCGGTCACGACATGCGCCATCTCCAGCGCCGCGGCGACGAGCCAGACCGCCATGGCGGGGACGTTGCGTGACAGCTTTGTGACGACGAAGAAAATCGGCAACAGATAAATGAACCACAACGTTCCGAACGGCTCGATGAAGGATTCCAGATACATGACGCCGACATGACTCCATCCGCCTTCGGCCGCGAACGACGGCGCCTTGAAGCCGAACTGGATCGTCATCCACAGCACGTAGAAATAGGCGAAGTGCACGACCTTGCGGTCGAGATAGGTACGCCAGTCACGGTCGATCACGACGGCGAGGAAAAGGCCCGAAATCAGGAAGAAATCCGGCATCCGGAACGGCTGGGCGAACATGACGAAGGCATGCATGAAGCCGGTCTCGCCGGCCGCCTTTTCCACGCCCAGCACCGAATGCATCATCACCACCATGACGATGCAGATGCCCTTGGCGTAGTCCACCCAGTCGATGCGGGTGGAACGCTCAGGCAGCGTGGATGTGCCGTTTACGATCATCGGTGTTCCTTTTCGGCGCGGCGTGGGCCGCATCTTCGGCCCGAACCGTTGCTTTCTCCTTTATTCATACAAATGACATGCCGGCTTTCGGTGTTTTTCCGGTTTCCCCTTTGCTGAAAAATGCTCTAAGACCGCCGCGAAATCAGTCGGCGTTAACCATCAGCGAAGGCTGGGTGCTGGTCGCGAGACCGGGCCTCAGGGGCGGGTAGTTTCCATGCGAATTGCCATGATCGGCACGGGTTATGTGGGGCTGGTATCGGGCGCGTGCTTTGCCGATTTCGGCCACCAGGTCACCTGCGTGGACAAGGACGCCGGCAAGATCGAAGCCCTGCTCAAGGGCGAGATCCCGATTTTCGAGCCCGGGCTCGATGCGCTGGTGGCCGCCAACGTCAAGGCGAAGCGGCTGAGCTTCACGACCGATCTGAAGGCGCCCGTCGCCGAAGCCGACGCGGTGTTCATCGCGGTCGGCACGCCGTCGCGGCGTGGCGACGGCCACGCCGACCTCACCTACGTCTACAGCGCCGCGCGCGAGATCGCCGCGGCCTTGTCCGGTTTCACCGTTGTCGTCACCAAATCGACCGTGCCTGTCGGCACCGGCGACGAGGTCGAGCGGCTGATCCGCGAGGCCAATCCGGCGGCCGACGTGGTGGTCGCCTCCAATCCGGAATTCCTGCGCGAGGGCGCCGCGATCCGCGACTTCAAATTCCCCGATCGCATCGTGGTCGGCACCGCGGACGAGCGCGGCCGAAAGGTGCTTGGCGACATCTACCGGCCATTGTCGCTCAACCAGGCGCCGCTGATGTTCACGGCGCGGCGCACGGCGGAGTTGATCAAATACGCGGCGAACGCGTTCCTCGCCACCAAGATCACCTTCATCAACGAGATCGCCGATCTGTCGGAGAAGGTCGGCGCCGATGTGCAGGAGGTCGCGCGCGGCATCGGGCTCGACAACCGCATCGGCTCCAAATTCCTTCATGCCGGGCCGGGCTTCGGCGGCTCCTGCTTCCCGAAGGATACCCGCGCGCTGGTCAAGATCGCGCTCGATCACGATGTGCAACTGCGGATCGTCGAAGCCGTGCTCGGCGTCAACGACAACCGCAAGCGCGCGATGGCCCGTAAGGTTGCCAACGCGGCGGGCGGCAGCCTGCGCGGCAAGACCGTGGCGGTGCTGGGGCTCACCTTCAAGCCCGATACCGACGACATGCGCGAGGCGCCGTCGATTCCGCTGGTTACCGGTCTGCTCGACATGGGCGCAAAAGTGCGCGCGCACGATCCGGTCGGCATGGAGCAGGCGCGCAAGGAATTGCCCGACATCGAATATTGCGACGACCCCTATGAATGCTTGAAGGGGGCGGACGCCATGGTGGTCGTGACCGAATGGGTGCAGTACCGCACGCTCGATCTGGCGCGCGTCAGGAGCGAGATGAAGCAGCCCGTCGTGGTCGACCTGCGCAACATCTATCGCCCCGAAGACATGGCCGCGCACGGCTTTACGTATGAGAGCGTGGGCCGGGCGCAGACTTGAACTTTCTTCCCTTCTCCCCTTGTGGGAGAAGGTGGCGCGGACGAAGTCCGTGCCGGATGAGGGGTCTCTATCCGCGGAGACAGACCCCTCACCCGTCTCGCATCTTGCGATGCGAGCCACCCTCTCCCACAAGGGGAGAGGGGAAGAATGCCAACAATGCGAGCCACAATTGCCCCGTACCTTCGATACACCTCTGCCGATCGACGCGGTGCTCGACGAACTCGACCGCACGCTCGCGGCCAGCAACGCCGCGGTGCTGGTGGCGCCTCCCGGCGCCGGCAAGACGACGCGGGTGCCGCTGGCGCTGCTCGATGCGCCCTGGCTGAAGGGCAGGAAGATCATCATGCTGGAGCCGCGGCGGATCGCGGCGCGGGCCAGTGCCGAGCGCATGGCGCGGACGCTCGGCGAGCGCGCCGGCGAGACCGTCGGCTATCGCGTCCGTTTCGGCTCCAAGATCTCGCGCGCGACCCGGATCGAGGTCGTCACCGAAGGAATTTTCTCCCGGCAGATTCTCGACGATCCCGAACTGTCAGGCGTTGCCGCCGTGCTGTTCGACGAATTCCACGAACGTTCGCTCGATGCCGATATGGGGCTTGCGCTCGCGCGTGATGCACAGACCGGCCTGCGCGAGGATCTTCGCATTCTGGTGATGTCGGCGACGCTCGACGGCGCGCGGGTCGGCAAATTGCTGGGTGACGCGCCTGTTGTCGCCAGCGAGGGCCGCGCCTTTCCGGTGGAAACGCGCTATCTCGGCCGCAAGGCCGATGCGCCGCTGGAGCGGCAGATGGCGGATGCGATCGCGACCGCGTTGCGCGCCGATCCCGGCTCGGTGCTGGCGTTCCTGCCGGGCGCCGCCGAAATCCGCCGCACGCAGAATTTTCTCGCCGAGCGGGTGCACGATCCGAGTGTCGAAATCGTGCCGCTGTTCGGCGCGCTCGATGCAAGTGTGCAGGACCGCGCCATCGCGCCGGCGCCGAAGGGCCAACGCAAGGTCGTCTTGGCGACCTCGATTGCCGAGACCTCGCTGACCATCGAGGGCGTCCGCATCGTCGTCGATTCCGGCATGGCGCGGGTGCCGCGCTACGAGCCTGATATCGGCCTGACCCGGCTGGAAACCGTGCGCGCCTCGCGCGCCGCGGTCGACCAGCGCCGCGGCCGCGCCGGCCGCACCGAGCCCGGCGTGTGCTACCGGCTGTGGGACGAGCCGCAGACGGCCTCGCTTGCCGCCTACACCCAGCCTGAAATCCTCTCTGCCGATCTCTCCTCGCTGGTGCTCGACCTCGCGCAATGGGGCGTGCGCGATCCGGCCACCCTCGCGTTTCTCGATCCACCGCCGGCGCCGGCGTTGAAGGAAGCAAACAACCTGCTCCGTGAACTCGGCGCGCTGGACCCCGATGGCCGGATTACCGCTGAAGGCGAGAGCTTGCGCGCGCTGGCGCTGCCGCCGCGTTTGGCGCGCATGATCGTGGACTCGCATCGGCTCGGCGCCGGCGAAGAGGCCGCCGAAATCGCCGCCATCCTCACCGAACGCGGCCTCGGTGGCGATAGCGTCGATCTCGATGTCAGGCTCGACCAATTCCGCCGCGACCGCTCGCCCCGCGCCGGCAGCGCGCGCAGCCTGGCGCAGCGCTGGGCGCAACAGGTGGCTTCGACCGAAGGACCATCGGGCGAAGACATCTCGCCATCCACCGGCATCATGCTGGCGTTGGCCTTCCCCGACCGGGTCGCGCGCAACCGTGGCAATGGCAGTTTCGTGCTCGCCAATGGCCGTGGCGCCGCGGTCGAGCAGACTTCGTCGCTGGCGCGGGCGCCCTATATCGCGGTCGGCGAATTGACCGGCACCGCGGCGCAGGGGCGAATTCTGCTGGCGGCGCCGATCGCGCAGGCCGATATCGAGCAGCGCTTTGCCGACCAGATCGACACGACCGAGGACATTTCGTTCGATCGCAGCGCGATGGCGCTGCGCGGGCGGCGCAAGCGGACGCTGCATGCGATCACGCTGTCGGAGGCGCCGATCGCGCTGCAGCCGTCGGCAGAGACCGCGCGCATCTTCGCCGCCGGGCTGGTCGCCGCCGGGCTCGAGCGGCTGCCGTGGTCGAAGGCGTCGAAGCAATGGCGCGACCGGGTGATGTTCCTGCGCAAGGCGGAAGGCGATGGCTGGCCTGACTTGTCGGATGCGGCGCTCGCGGCGGATTGCGAAAGCTGGCTGGTGCCGGCTCTCTACGACAAGACTGCGCTGAAGGAGCTTTCGCCGGGCGATCTCGCCGACGCGGTGATGATGCTGCTGCCATGGGAATTGCGCGCGCGGCTGGAACGAGAGGCGCCGACGCATTTCGAAGCGCCGACCGGCACCATGCTGGCGATCGACTATGAAGCCGAGCAGGGGCCGACCATCGCCGTCCGGCTGCAGGAACTGTTCGGCCTCAATACCCACCCGTCCGTCGCCAAGGGCGCGGTACCGCTGGTGCTCGAACTGCTGTCGCCGGCGCAGCGCCCGGTGCAGGTGACGCGCGATCTGCCGGGTTTCTGGCGCGGCAGCTACGCGGCCGTACGCTCCGACCTGCGCGGCCGCTACCCCCGCCATCCCTGGCCGGAAGACCCGGCCAACGCAGTCCCGACCCGACGCGTCAAGCCGCGCGGGACATAAACGGGCCGCCGTTAACGCTTCACTCATCCTTTTCGCCAAAATGGGAGCCTTGGCCGCATCCGTTAGTCGCGGCTTGGCGGCTGGCGTGGTGAAATCGGCCGTCTGGTAAATGAGTGGTGCGTATGCGTAACCTGATGATCCTGGCCGCGGTCCTGGTGGGCCTGGGCACCTACATGGCGCAGGTGGCGGACAGGATGTCGCCCGCCGCTGCTTCCGCCGGCGCTACGCCGAAGCTGGCTTCGCTTGAAACGGTAGCGCAAGCCAGCGGCCGCAGCCTCAATATTCCCCGCGACGCCCGCGGCCATTTCCAGACCGATGGCCGCATCGAGGGACAGCGTGTCAATTTCATGATCGACACCGGCGCCTCGCTGGTGGCGCTGAACGAGAAGTCCGCGGCCCGCTTCGGCCTGCGTCCCTCGCGCAGCGATTATAATGCGACCGTGTCCACTGCCAACGGCACCATCAAGGCGGCGCGCACGCGGCTTGCGATGATCGAACTTGGCGGGCTCGTGGTCCGCGACGTCGATGCGGTGGTGCTGCCGGATGAGGCATTGTCGGAAAACCTGCTCGGCCTGTCTTTCCTGTCCAAGCTGAAGCGTTTCGAATACGCCAACGGCAGGCTTGTCTTGGAACAGTAAGGTTTACCGGTTACCAATCCGCCGCAATTAACCCTGCAAGTCGCCGTTCCCGCCTTCCGCTATGCCCGCGCATTCGCTAAGGCTGCGGGATTGTTTTCGCATTTTTTACGATAAGGCCGCCTCATGTTCCCGAAGCCCAAATCCGTGCTGGTTCCAAACACCTATGCCTACGAATCCGGGCCGATGGTGAAGGCGACCGGCTTCCGCGAATACGACGCGCGATGGCTGTTCGAGAAGGAAATCAACCTGATGGGCATTCAGGCGCTGGGCATGGGGCTCGGCGCGCTGATCGAGGAACTCGGCGTCAAACAGGAGATCGTCACCGGCCACGACTTCCGCGGTTATTCGGCATCGATCAAATACGCGCTGATCTCCGGGCTGATGGCGGCGGGTTGCAAGGTGCACGACATCGGGCTCGCGGTGACGCCGATGGCCTATTTCGCGCAGTTCGACCTCGACGTGCCCTGCGTCGCGATGGTGACGGCGTCGCATAACGACAATGGCTGGACCGGCGTCAAGATGGGCGCCAACCGGCCGCTCACCTTCGGGCCCGACGAGATGACGCGGCTGAAGGAAATCGTGCTCAACGCCGATTTCAAAAACAAGGCCGGCGGCTCCTATCAATTCCACGAGAATTATCCGGCCCGCTACATCGCCGATCTCACCAGCCGTCCGAAGCTGAAGCGCAAGCTCAAGGTCGTGGTCGCCTGCGGCAACGGCACCGCCGGCGCGTTCGCTCCACAGGTGATGGAGGCGATCGGCTGCGAGGTCATTCCGCTCGATACCGAGCTCGATTACACCTTTCCTAAATACAATCCCAACCCCGAAGACATGGAGATGCTGCACGCGATCCGCGACGCCGTGCTCAAGCACAAGGCCGATGTCGGCCTGGGCTTCGACGGCGACGGTGATCGCTGCGGCGTGGTCGACAATACCGGCGAGGAAATCTTCGCCGACAAGGTCGGCGTGATGCTGGCGCGGGACATGTCGGCGATCCACAAGGACGCGCAATTCGTCGTCGACGTCAAATCGACCGGATTGTTCGTGACGGATCCGGTTCTGCAGAAGCAGGGCGCGAAGACAGCCTACTGGAAGACCGGCCATTCCTACATGAAGCGTCGCACCAACGAGATGGGCGCGCTGGCAGGCTTCGAGAAATCAGGCCATTTCTTCTTCAACAAGCCGTTCGGCCGCGGCTATGACGACGGGCTGGTTTCCGCGATTGCGATCTGTGAGATGCTCGATCGCGCGCCTGACAAGTCGATGGCGGACCTGAAGAATGCGCTGCCGAAAACCTGGTCGTCGCCGACGATGTCGCCGCATTGCGCCGACGAAACAAAATACGGTGTCGCCGGCGCCGTGGTGAAGCATTTCGAGGAGCTGCAGGCCAGGGGGGGCAAGGTCGCCGGCCAGAGCATCCGCGATCTCGTCACCGTCAACGGCGTGCGCGTCACGGTCGAGGACGGAAGCTGGGGCCTGGTGCGGGCCTCATCGAACAAGCCCGAACTGGTGGTGGTGGTCGAGAGCCCGGTCAGCGAACAGCGCATGCGCGACATGTTCGAGGCGATGGATTCGGTGCTGCGCACCCACCCCGAAGTCGGCGAGTACAATCAGAAGATCTGATCGAGCGACGTTTGTACGACGCGCCGTCATCCCGCGCAGGCGGAGATCCAGTACTCCAGAGACGTCAGTGATCTCGCCGAGAAGCCGCGGCGTACTGGATCGCCCGCCTTCGCGGGCGTTGACCGTGCCTCTTTGATGCCTACGCGACGCGCAGCGAGCCGAGGAAGCCGTCGACCTCGGATTTCAGGCGCTCGGATTGCGACGACAATCCGTTTGCGGCTTCCTGCAGACTTGCCGCCGCCCTGCCGGATTCCTCCGAGGCGTGGCTGACGCTGAGGATGTTGGCGTTGACGTCCTTGGTGCCGTCTGCCGCCTGCAGCACGTTGCCGGCGATCTCGCGCGTCGCTGCGCCCTGCTGTTCAACCGCGGCTGCGATCTGGCTCGAGATTTCGTCGATCTCGGCGATGGTGCCGCCGATCACCTGAATGGCGCTGACGGCGTCTCCCGTGGCGTTCTGGATGTCCTGGATCTGTGCGGAGATTTCTTCCGTCGCCTTGGCGGTCTGGTTGGCCAGCGCCTTGACCTCGCTCGCCACGACGGCAAAGCCTCGGCCGTGTTCGCCCGCGCGGGCGGCCTCGATGGTGGCGTTGAGTGCGAGCAGGTTGGTCTGGCTAGCGATGCTCTGGATCAGCGTCACCACCTCGCCGATCTTCTGCGTGCCGGCGGCAAGCCCCTCGACCACGGTGTTGGTGCGGCGGGCTTCGTCGGCGGCCTTGGCGGCGATCTCCGCCGAGCGCGTCACCTGCTGGGCAATGCTGTTGATCGAGGCCGTGAGCTCTTCGGTTGCGGAGGCCACCGTTTCCACGTTGGCGGAAGCCTGGTTGGATGCTGCGGCCGCAGCGGCGGTCTTCCGCGACGTTTCGGCGTTGCTGTCGCTCATCGACGACGCCAGGCCTTGCATCTGGTGCGCAGCGACCGAAACCGCCTCGACGATGCTTCCGACCTTGCGTTCGAACCCGGCGGCGAGTTCGCGCCGCGCGGCGTCGCGATCCTGCTTGGCCTGCCGTTCGATCCCGACGCGTTCCTGGTTGGCGCGCGCCTCGGCGGCGCCCGCGGCCTCTGCTTCGGCGGTCTTCTGAGCCGTGGCTTCGAACAGATGCGAGAGCTTGAGCGACAGCCAGCTCAGGACACCGGCCTCCATCAGCAGGATAACGGCATGGAGAATGACGCGGCCGAGATCGGCGCCGCCGGGATAGATCGCCGCCGGCAGCAGGAAGTTCAGCGCCAGGTGATGCAGCGCGACCGCGATGGTGCCGGCGAGGATCGGGCGGTAGTCGCAATAGGCGACCAGGCACGCCAGCGCGGCGAAGAAATACATGTGCATGTCGATCTGCCAGGCGTGTCCGGCAAGCTGATAGGCGAACACCGACACGCCGCCCATCAGCGCAACGGCGAAGATCAGGCGGGTGGAGAGGCCGTTGCCCGAACTCGCCCACGACAGCGTCGCCGCGATCGCCATCGCCGCCATCAGCGCGGTCGGCGCCATCCAGCCATTGTCGCGCATCAAGCCGATGACGAGCGCGATCGGAACATGAAGCCAGAGCAGCCCGAGCAGGGCCTTGCTGGTGGTATCGCGCAGTTTCGCGAGATCATCGCTTTCGATGGTCATTTCCGGTCCCCCAATATGCAATTCGCTCAAGGCGCGTTCGATTTCGTGAAGCAGGCGGCGATCGCCTGCGGATCGAGGGCGAGCCATGCGCCGGCCTGATGCAGGCGGCTCAATCCTTCGCGGCCGTCGGGCTTCACCACCAGGAGCGTGGGCATCGCCGTGATCCTCACGATGGCCGCATCCGCGGATGCGGCCGCCAGCAGGACCTGATGCGCGCTCCACCAAGGCGGGAAAGCGACGGCAACGATTTCGGCGCCGGGACGGGCCTGCAGCGCCAGCGCCGCGACCGCGAGGAAACTCGCGCTCAGCAACGCGGCCGCGTTGAGCCAGGCGGGCCATCGCATCGTTGGGATGTGCTTGTCCCGCTCCATCCCGCGACATTAGCGTGACGAAGCTAACCCGGCGTAAATGCGCTGGTTAATGAAACGTAAGGGAGGGCCGGCGCGCGGGCTTATGCCGCAGGCACCGGCAGCGCGGTGACCGACTTGATCTTCTCCATCGCGAAGCGCGAGGTGACGTTCTTCAGCGGCACGGCGCTGATCAGCTTCTTGTAGAACACGTCATAGCTCGCCATGTCGGCGACCACGACACGCAGCATGTAGTCGACGTCGCCGGCCATGCGGTAGAATTCCATCACTTCCGGCATGGCGCTGACCGCGCCGGCAAAGGTTTTCAGCCAGGCCTCGGAATGATCGGCGCTCTCGACCGAGACGAACACCGAAATGCCGAGCCCGATCTTGTTCTGATCGACCAGCGCAACCCGGCGCAGGATCACCCCGTCCGCCTCCAGCCGCTGGATGCGCTTCCAGCACGGTGTCGACGACAACCCGACCCTGTCCCCGATCTCGGCGACCGACAGGGACGCATCCTCCTGCAGGACCGTCAGGATCTTGCGATCGATGGCGTCAAGGCGGCGGTTGGCTTCAGGAAGCTGGACGGCGAGGTCGGTCATGAGAATAATGTTCCATACGGAAGCTACCATTCCCTCATATATAGAAAAATCTTCTAGATCAAGCCTGCTTATTGACCGCCCGGGGCATGGTCAGCAATTTGGCCTTGGTTTAAAAGCTGTTCAACTTCAATACGTTGTGGGGCAGCAAAGGCGCCCCCGAAACGGGTGCATTTCAGCGCTGCGGCGGCGGAGGCGAAGCGGAGCGCCTGCCGCAGTTCCTGTTTCTCGGTGATGGCCAGCGCGAACGCGCCATGGAACACGTCGCCCGCGCCGAGGGTGTCCACGGTGTGGACCGGGAACGCCGGCGTTTCCTGGATTGCCCCGTTCTCGTCGAGCCAGATCGTGCCGCGCGGGCCGCGGGTGCCGGCCAGAAACGACGGGGTCAGCCTGGCGATCTTCGTCAGCGCCTTTGCGTCGTCGGAGATGTCGGCGGTTTCCTGCAGCGGCTCGCTGGAAAACACCAGATGCGTGGAGGCGTTGAGCAAGCCCTCGCGCAGCGACATCGCGCGGTCGACGTCGACGATGACGGGAATGCCGCGCCGGACCGCTTCGGCGCAAAGATCGGTGCAGAATTCGGCGCAGCGGCTTTCGGTGAGGATGGCGGCGCAGTCGTCCAGCAACGTCTCGGTGGGCGGCAGTTTGACCTTCCATAGCGCCGGGTCGCGGAAAGTCACAATGGTGCGCTCGCCGCTGGGATCGATCATCACCGCCGAGATCGGCGTCACCAGCCCTGGCATGTGGATGAGATGTTTCGTCTCGATGCCCTCATGCGCCATCTGGTCGAAGATGAACCTGCTCGATGTTTCCCTGGCGTCGCCCATCGGGCCGCAGATCGAGGCGCGACCGCCGAGGCGGACGATGCCGATTGCGGCGTTGAGGGCATTGCCGCCACAGATTTCGTCGAACGCGGTGGCGTTTTCCTTGGAGCCGCGGCCGGGAACACCCGGCGTGTGAAAGGTGAGGTCGCGCACCGGCATGCCGATGCACAGGATGCGCGGAGGCATTTTCGGCGCCTTGTCCTGAAAATTCATGCCTGGACCCGTCATGTCCGTTCAAGTCTCCAGTCAATCGAGCAAGCAGGCATCGGGTTCCGGCGGCTATGCGCCGTTATTGCCGCCATGCAACCATTGGCCGATCAAATGGTGTGCGATGGCAAAGGGATGCGCGGCAAACAGGCCGTCGGGATGCTGCCGCTTGTGCATGAGGGTGAGTTCGGCCCGGTCGAACCAGCGCGCATCCTCGAGCTCGACGCGATCGACGACGATGTCTTCGCTGATCGCGCGCGCCGTGCAGCCGATCATCAGCGACGACGGATAGGGCCAGGGTTGAGTCATGTAGTAATTCACGTCGGTGACGCGGATGCCGGATTCCTCGAGAATCTCGCGGCGTACGGCGTCTTCGATGGTCTCGGCGGCTTCGACAAAGCCGGCAAGGCAGGAATACATGCCGGGCATGAACTGCTTCTGGCGGCCCAGCAGCGCCTTGTCGCCCAGGCTCACGAACATGATCACGACCGGATCGGTGCGCGGGAAATGCTCGGCCTTGCAGCTACCGCATTCGCGCTTCCAGCCGCCTTCCCTCATGGAGGTGCGCGCGCCGCAATTGGCGCAAAATCCGTGGCGCTGATGCCAGTTCACCAGCGATTTCGCCACCGCGATGGCCGACAATTGTTCAGGCGGCAGCACGCCCTGCATCGCCATGCCGCGTAGTTCCGTTACCGCGACGTCGTTGCGGCCGATCAATTTCTCGCTGGCGGCCGGCGAGATGCCCATGCCGAAGATCGGCGCGCCGTCACGTAGTCCCAGGAAGATCGTGCCGGGATTGGCGCCATAGTCCAGCGCTTCCTTGATCGAGAGCAACGCGCGGGGGCCGCTCTCTTCCTGCTTCATGACCAGCGAGTCGCGGTAGACCACGTAGGCCCGCGCATTGCTCTGGCCTTCCAGCGCAAACAGCTTGTCGTCATTGGTGCGAAAATGGGCGGCCCGATCGAGGGTATGGGTAACGAAGGCGGGCTTGCCTAATGGATATTTGTCGAATGCGGACATCTTTCAACCCAACCAGATTTTGCGGCGAAGCGCGCTGATGAAATTCTGAACTTCCTCGGCGTCATGCGCCAGTGGCGGCATCACGCCCCAGACCGGGCGCGGCCAGGCCGCGTCGCTGGTGCGGCGCGCGATGACGTGAACATGGAGCTGCGGCACCAGATTGCCCAGCGCGGCGACATTGAGCTTGTCGCATTTGGTGACTTCCTTCAGCGCCCGCGAGACCCGCGAGATTTCGGTCATCAACTGCGCCTGCGCGACCTCGTCGAGGTCGATGATCTCTACCGCACCTTCCCGGCGCGGCACCAGCAGCAGCCACGGGTAATGGGCATCCTTGATGACCAGCACCCGGCACAGCGGCAGGTCGCCGATGTCGATCGTGTCCTTTTTGAGCTGGGAGTGCAGCGACCAGTCGGAGGCGTCAGAGGGCATTCATGTTTCCTCGTCATGGCCGGGCTTGTCCCGGCCATCCACGTCTTTCTTTGCCAGGGAACCGGGGAGGACGTGGATGCCCGGCACGAGGCCGGGCATGACGGCAAGTAAAGCCATTCCGCGCCACTGTACAAGCCCGCAAACCCGTACCGACCCCGCTTGCTTTCCGGGCCTTTTGGCCCCAAATAAGGACCGGGAGATTGGCGGTGGACGAGCCACTCGCCAACCGGGTCAGGTCCGGAAGGAAGCAGCCCTAACGAGGTCCGGATCGGGTCGCTCGTCAGTCTCCTACCTGTTTTTGAACGAAATCGCGCTGGAAGCGGCTGGGCTCGCAACCCGCGCTTGATTTCCTTCCGTTCCGCAAGCCGGCCCCGAGAGACAATTGATTTGCGGATCGACAAATGAGTGATGCTGGCGATCCCCCCGACACGACAGCAGGCGCCGGGCAGGGCGGCTTTGATCTCGGCGGTCAGCCGGCGGCCGGCAAACCCTATCGGGTGCTGGCGCGCAAATACCGCCCCTCCAATTTCGACGACCTGATCGGCCAGGAGGCCATGGTCCGCACCGTGTCGAACGCGTTCGAGACGGGCCGGATTCCGCAGGCCTGGATCCTGACCGGCGTCCGCGGCGTGGGCAAAACCACCACGGCGCGGATTCTCGCCCGTGCGCTGAACTACGAAAAGGCCGACGGTTCGGTGACCGGACCGACCATCCACATGCCCGACCTCGGCGTGCACTGCCAGGCGATCATGGAAAGCCGGCACATGGACGTGCTGGAAATGGACGCCGCGTCCCATACCGGCGTCGACGACGTCCGCCAGATCAATGACAGCGTGCGCTATGCGCCAGCCAGCGCCCGCTACAAGGTCTACATCATCGACGAAGTCCACATGCTGTCGACGGCGGCCTTCAACGCGTTCCTGAAGACGCTGGAAGAACCGCCGGAGCACGCCAAGTTCGTCTTCGCCACCACCGAGATCCGCAAAGTGCCGATCACGGTGCTGTCGCGCTGCCAGCGTTTCGATCTGCGCCGGGTCGAGGCCGATGTGCTGATGCGCCATCTCGGCAACATCGCGGCCAAGGAAGGCGTCGAGGTCGAGCCGGAGGCGCTTGGCATCATCGCTCGCGCCGCCGAAGGCTCGGTGCGCGATTCGCTGTCGCTGTTCGACCAGGCGATCGCGCATGCGGCGGGCCTCGTGCGCGCCGACGCGGTACGGCAGATGCTGGGACTTGCCGATCGAACGCGCGTCATCGATCTGTTCGAGCATCTGGCGCGCGGCGACATCGCCAGCGCCTTCGGCGAATTCCGCGCGCAATACGATGTCGGCGCCGATCCGGTCGTGGTGCTGTCGGACCTCGCCGAGTTCGTCAATTTCGTCACCCGCGTGAAGATCGTGCCGGCGACCGCCGACAATGTCGCGTTCGGCGAGACCGAGCGCGTCCGCGCCCGCGAATTCGCCGCAAAACTGTCGATGCGGGTGCTGTCGCGGATGTGGCAGATGCTGCTCAAGGGCATCGCAGAAGTTCAGACCGCGACGCGGCCGGCGGCGGCAGCCGAAATGGTGCTGGTGCGGATCGCCTATGTCGCCGACCTGCCGACGCCGGATGAAGCGATCAGGATGATCGACCAGAATGGCGGCGGTTCGCAGGTCGCCTCGACCAGCGCGGCGCCCTCACGGCCCGCGTCGGCGCCCTCCGTGTCTTCAATGCCGGGTTCGTCTTCCCTATCAGCGTCACCGATGCGCGCGCCCACGTCGCCGCGTTCCGGCGCAGAAGCATCGGCGCGCCCGCAAATGGCCGCGCCGTCCGCCGAGACACAATCCGCACCCGCGCTGCGCATCACCAGCTTTACCCAGCTCGTCGCCATCGCCGGCGAGAAACGCGATATCCTGACCAAGACGGCGATGGAATCCGATATGCGGCTGGTCCGCATCGAGGACGGCCGTCTGGAAGTGGCGCTGGAACGCAACGCCGCGCGCGGTCTGGTCAACGACCTCTCGCGCAAGCTGGAACTGTGGACCGGGCGGCGCTGGACCGTGATCGTCTCCAACGAGGCCGGCCAGCCGACGCTGCGCTCGCAGAACGAGCAGGCGAAGAACGAGCACGCGCGTGCCGCCGAGGCCGATCCGCGTGTTCAGGAAGTGCTGGCGCGTTTTCCCGGCGCCAAGGTCGTCGAGGTGCGCCGCCTTGCCGCCGAGCCGCCGGAATCCGATATTATCGATCAGGACCCCGCCGAGAACGCCGACGGCGACGACGACTAGGGCGGTTTTCCGAAAGGAATGATGAATGGCTGATTTTCTCGGCATGATGAAGCAGGCGGCGCAGCTGCAATCGAAAATGCAGGCGATGCAGGAAGAACTCGGCAGTCTCGAGGTCGAGGGCATTTCCGGCGGCGGGCTGGTGGCCGTGCGCATGACGGCGAAGATGGAAGTGAAGGGCGTCAGGATCGACCCGTCGCTGATGAAGGCCGAAGAGCGCGAAGTGCTCGAAGACCTGCTGGTGACCGCGCATAACGACGCGCGGCGCAAGGCGGAGACCGCGGCGATGGAAAAGATGCAGGCACTGACCGGCGGGCTCGGCCTGCCGCCTGGGCTTGGTCTCGGCTGAAATGGCAGCCAGTGTTGCCGGCCCCGAAATCGAACGCCTGATCCAGTTGCTGGCGCGGCTGCCGGGGCTTGGCCCGCGCTCGGCGCGGCGTGCGGCGCTGCATCTGATCAAGAAGCGCGAGGCGCTGATGACGCCGCTCGCCGGCGCGCTGCAGGTGGCGATCGACAAGATCCAGGTCTGCAAGACCTGCGGCAACATCGATACGCAAAATCCCTGCACGGTGTGCACTGATCCCCGGCGCGACCCTACGACCATCGTCGTGGTCGCCGACGTCGCCGATCTCTGGGCGCTGGAGCGCGCCAATGCGACCAGCGGCCGCTACCACGTGCTCGGCGCCACGCTATCGCCGCTCGACGGCGTCGGCCCGCAGGATCTCACCATCGACGCGCTGGTGGCGCGGGCGCACGATTCACAGGTCAGCGAGATCGTGCTGGCGCTGAACGCGACGGTCGATGGCCAGACCACCGCGCATTACATCACCGATCTGCTGCAGGACGCCAACGTCAAGGTCACGCGGCTCGCGCATGGCGTGCCGGTCGGCGGCGAACTCGATTATCTCGACGAAGGTACGCTATCGGCTGCCATGCGGCAGCGAACGCTGTTCTAGCCAGCAAGAAACGGAACTGACCCATGACGAAACGACGATTCGGCATACGCTCCCGCTTTGCGGCCATCCTGGCCGTGGCTTTGGTTGCGCCTTCCGCGTGGGCGCAGCAAGCCGAGCCGGCGGCGAAGCCCGGCAAGCCGATCAATGCCGGCGACGTCCTTTCGGGGGAACTCAACGCCATGAAGGTTCGCGGCGGCAAGAAGGGCAAGCGCGTTCCGACCTACCAGATCACCAGCGAGCCACGCCGGCTGCCGGCGCCGAGCGGGCTCTGCAATCTCGAAACCGGCCCTGAGACGTTCCAGCTCGTCACCTCGAGCGACGCCCAGGCTGCGCAGTTGAAGAATTTCATCGGCAAGGAAATTTCCGTGAAGGTCGACGAGGTCGCCTGCGCGCAGGATGCCGGGCAGATGAGCGAAGCCGTCGTCACGAAGTGGAGCGTGGTGACGAAGCATTGAGCTAGTACCACAGATAGCCTGGTTCGCAGCAAGCTGGAAGCTGCAGACCCTCGCTAACCTGGTCCAGTGGTGATGGGTCATCGCTGCGCTCCGCCTGCACCTGACGCAGCTAAACCTTCACCGGGCCCAGCTCGTCGAAATGTCCGCGCTGCTGCAGCCACGCCAGCAGGATCAGGCTCGGGATCGCGACCACGACGGAGATCCCGAAGAACAGCGGCCAGCCGGTTGCCGCCGCCACATAACCGGCGCCGGAGGAAAGATAGGTGCGCCCGACGGCCGCCAGCGCGGTGAGCAGCGCGTACTGGGTCGCGGTGTGCAGCGGGTTCTGGCACAGCGCCGACAGGTACGCGACGAAGATCACGGTGCCGATCGCGCCGGTGAAGTTTTCCGCCGAAATGGCGACCGCCAGCGCCCATTGATTGACGCCGACATAGGCGAGCCACGCGAACGCCAGATTGGAGACGGCCTGCAAGAAGCCGCCGATCCACAGGCTCGCGACCAGCGAATAGCGCCGCGCCAGATAGCCGCCGGCAAAACCGCCGATCAGGGTCGCGACCAGGCCGACGCCCTTGACGATGGCGGCGTAGTCGTTGCGGGTGAAACCGAGGTCGATCACGAAGGGCGCGGTCATCGTGCCGGAAAACGCGTCGGTGAACTTGAACAGCACCACGAAGGCCAGCGCGATCCAGGCATATTTGCGGGCCAGGAATTCGGAGAACGCGCCGACCGCCGCATGCATGACGCGTGCGAATGCGGCCTCGCCGCGGGTCTCGGCTTCCGCGCGCCGTGACGCCTCGGGCTCGGTGGCGGCCAGCGCCGTGACGGTGCCGACCAGCACCAGGCCGGCCATGGCGACGTAGCCCCACATCCACGCTGAGCTGCGTCCGATGCCGGTGTCTTCGAACGCGCTCACCAGGAACAGCACGCCGGCGGTCGATATCAGCATGCCGATGCGATACGCCGCGACGTAGGAGGCCATGCCGGCGGCCTGCTCGCTCTCGGGCAGGCTCTCGACGCGGAACGCATCGACCACGATGTCCTGCGTCGACGACATCGTCGCGACCAGCAGCGCGCCGAGCGCGACGAACAGCGGCGAGCGCGCCGGATCGGTCAGCGCCAGCAGCAGGATCGCGCCGATCAAAAGCAGTTGCGAGAACACCAGCCAGCCGCGCCGGCGGCCGAAGGCCCGCGTGAAGAACGGCACATGCAGCGCGTCGACCAACGGCGCCCAGAGGAACTTCAGCGTGTAGGGCGTGCCGACCAGCGCGAACAGCCCGATGGTGCCGAGATCGACGCCGGATTCGCGCATCCACACCAGGAGCGTCGATCCCGACAGCGCCAGCGGCAGCCCGGACGAAAAGCCGAGCATCAGCACGATCAGCACGCGCGGCTGCAGATAGACGGCCAGCGCCTCGCGCCAGGTGGGCGCGGGGGCGGGCGTGGTCGAAGTCGGGGGCGTGGTGTCAGGTGCGGTCATGAAGGCTGTTAGCAAATTCGGTACCTTCCCTCTCCCTGTGGGAGGTGGATCGATGAGCGAAGCTCATTCGAGACGGTCGGGTCTGTCTCCGCGGATGGAAACCGCTCGTCCGCCTTCGCTCCGCGAAGGCACCTTCGCCCGCAAGGGAAGAAGGAAAGATACTACTCCCCGCCTGCAGCTTGCGCGGCACGGGGAACAGTTCGGCGTCGCGCTCTTCACCGCGCGCGGGGCCTCGACCGGCGCATCCGGCTTGCTGAAATCCAGCTCCTCGATCCGCGCGGCGCGCTTTTCGATCTTGTCGGCGGAAATCAGGATCTGCCGCACGTCCTCGTTGGCCTGGCCGAAATGCTTCTGCAGCTTCAGCACGCGGTCGCGCAAACGCGCCGAGATCGTCGCCGTAGATTGCAGCACCTCGGTGCGGATCTGGTCGGCGGCCTCGCGCATCCGCGCGTCCTTCAGGATCTGCTGCATCACCTGGATCGCCAGCATCAGCAGCGACGGCGACACCAGCACGACGCGGGCGCGATAGGCCTTCTGGATCACGTCGTCGAACCCGTCGTGGATTTCGGCGTAGACGGATTCCGACGGCACGAACATCAGCGCCATATCCTGCGTCTCGCCGGTGATCAGGTATTTCTCGGCGATGTCGTTGACGTGCTTCATCACGTCGTTGCGCAGCGCGCTGCGTCGGCGAACTTGCGCTCGTCGTCGCTGCGCGGCGTCGTGCAGCGCGGTCATCGCTTCCAGCGGAAACTTGGCGTCGATGCAGAGCGGGCGCTGGTCGGGCAGGAACACCACGCAGTCCGGGCGCTTGCTGTTGGACAGCGTGTGCTGGAATTCGTAGGAGCCCTGCGGCATGCCGTCCTGCACGATCGCTTCCATCCGCGCCTGGCCGAAGGCGCCGCGCGTCTGCTTGTTGGCGAGCACGTCGCGCAGCGTCGTCACCTGGGTCGTCAGGTCGGTGAGGTTCTTGTGCGCGTTGTCGATGACTGCCGAGCCGCTCGTGCAGCTGGCGCAGGCGAGTCCATGGTGTGGCGCGTGGTGGCTTCCATCGACTGGCCGACGCGATGCGTCACCGCATCCAGCCGTTCATTGACCGCGCGCGTCATCTCGGACTGACGGCCGACCAGCGCCTCGCCCATGGCGTCGACGCGGCCGGTCGATTCGCTCTGCGCGCGCAGCATTTCGCTGAGGCGTTCTTCCAGTTCGTCGGCGCGGATCGCCTGCGCCATCGCCGTTCCGCGCCGCGGCGGCCGGACGCGCGCGCGATGACGATGGCGATGACCAGCAGCAGCACCAGCGCGAGCGCCGCCGAACGCCGATCAGCAGTTCGCGCGAGGTGGATCGGCAGGTCGCCGACGATGAAAAGAATCTCGTTCATGTCCGACTTGTAGCCCGAATTCGCCGCCTTTCGCGAACGAAGAGGGAACATTTATGGTAAACGCCGGGTAAATTTTCGTGGTTAACGAAGCCTTAAAAAACGTGGTTAAGGCTTGGTTAATGCGTTCCACCGCGCATTGACCCCGGCAAGTCAGCAGCTTAAATCGCGCGCTATGGCCTTAAGAGAAATCATCATTCTGCCGGACAAGCAGTTGCGGCTGGTCTCGAAGCCCGTCGACAAGGTGACGACCGAGATCCGCAAGCTCGCCGACGACATGTTCGAAACCATGTACGACGCCCCCGGCATCGGGCTGGCGGCGATCCAGATCGCGCAGCCGCTGCGGCTGATCACCATGGACCTCGCCAAGAAGGACGAGAACGGCGAGACCAAGCCGAAGCCGCGCGTCTTCATCAACCCGGAAATCATCTCCTCGTCCGAGGAATTGTCGGTCTACGAGGAGGGCTGCCTCTCGATCCCCGAATATTACGAGGAGGTCGAGCGGCCGGCGCGGGTGCGCATCCGCTTCACCGATCTCGACGGCAAGGTGCACGAGGAAGACGCCGAAGGCCTGTTCGCGACCTGTATCCAGCACGAGATCGACCACCTCAACGGCGTGCTGTTCGTCGATTACCTGTCGAAGCTGAAGCGCGACCGCGTGATGAAGAAGTTCACCAAGGCCGCCAAGCGCGCGGCTGAGTAGGTCTGCGGCTACCTCAGCCGTCATGTCGGGACAAGCCCGGCCATGACGGAGTAAACAAGTCGTACCGGATACCCGCCTCATGCCGCTCCGCTTGATCTTCATGGGCACGCCCGACTTCGCGGTGCCGACGCTGCTCGCGCTTCATGGCGGGGGCCATGAGATCGTCGCTGTCTACACCCGCGCGCCGAAGCCGGCCGGCCGCGGCATGAAGCTGCAGCCGACACCGGTCGAGCAGGAAGCACGGCGGCTCGGCATTCCCGTGCTGACGCCGAGCACATTGAAGACCCCGGAAGCGCTCGACGAATTTCGCGCGCACGGGGCCGATGTGGCTGTGGTGGTGGCCTACGGCATGATCCTGCCGCAGGCCATTCTCGATGCGCCGCCACTTGGCTGTTTCAACCTGCACGCCTCATTGCTGCCGCGCTGGCGCGGCGCCGCCCCGATCAACCGCGCCATCATGGCCGGCGACGCCGAGACCGGCGTGATGGTGATGAAGATGGACGTCGGGCTCGACACCGGCGACGTCGCAATGGCCGAGCGGCTGGCAATCACGGACACCATGACCGCCGCCGACCTTCATGACGCGCTGGCGCCGCTTGGGGCCGACCTGATGGTGCGCGCGATCGGCGCGCTGGAGCGCGGTGGGCTGCAGCTTCGCAAGCAGAGCGAGGACGGCGTGACCTACGCCGCCAAGATCGAAAAGGCCGAAGTCACGGATCGACTGGAGCAGGCCCGCGCGCGAGGTGCTGCGGCACATTCATGGGCTGTCGCCGTTTCCCGGTGCCTGGTGTGAGATCGCAGCCGACGGCGAGCCGGCCCGCATCAAGGTCCTGCGCTGCGAACCGGCGCAGGGATCCGGCTCACCCGGCGAGGTACTCGACGGCCACCTGACGATCGCCTGCGGCGACGGCGCAATCCGGATTCTGGAACTGCAGCGCGCCGGCAAGGCTCCGATGAAGGCCGCGGATTTCCTGCGCGGCACACCGCTGAAGTCAGGCGCGCGGTTTGCCTGAGCCCGGCCGCACACTCAAATCGTCATACGCGGGCTTGACCCGCGTATCCATCTATCTTCACAAGAGTTCTTGCGAAGAGGATGGATTGCCGGGTCAAGCCCGGCAATGACAGCCATGGTCATTGATGCCCCGCTACAAGCTCATCATCGAATATGACGGCGCGCCGTTTTCGCGGCTGGCAGATCCAGGACAACGCACCGACCGTGCAGGGTGCGCTCGAAGCCGCGGTGAAGGCGATCTGCGGCGAGACTGTGCGGGTGCATGGCGCGGGCCGCACCGATGCCGGCGTGCATGCGCTGGGGCAGGTGGCGCATTGCGATATCGACAAGCCGTTTCCGCCCGGCCGCCTGCGCGACGGGCTGAACGCGCATCTGCGCCCGCATCCGATCGGCGTGCTTTCGGCCGACATCGTGCCTGATGATTTCGAGGCGCGCTTCTCGGCGAAGAAGCGCCACTACCGCTACCGCATCATCAACCACCGCGCCAATCTCGCGCTCGATATCGAGCGCGCGCTGGCGCGTGCCGCGCCATCTCGACACCGACGCGATGCACGTGGCCGCGCAGCGGCTGCTCGGCAAGCACGATTTCACGACGTTTCGCGACACCGAGTGCCAGGCGAAATCGCCGGAGAAGACGCTCGATCAGCTCGATGTGACAAGGACGGCGACGCGGTGTCGATCCTCGACATCCGCGCGCTCGTTCCTGCACAGCCAGGTGCGCTCGATGGTGGGCTCGCTGGTCTGGGTCGGCGAAGGCCGCTGGAGCGCCGACGATCTCGCAGGCGCGCTTGGCCGCCCGCAACCGCGCAGCCTGCGGCCCGGTCGCGCCGCCGGAGGGTCTGTATCTGGTGCGGGTGGAGTATTGAAACTGGCGCACCGGCCGTCATACCCCGCGAAGGCGGGGTATCCAGTACGCCGCGGCCGCAGTGATCGATCGAGATGTCCCGGCGTACTGGATCGTCCGCCTGCGCGGACGATGACGCCGAGCTTAGGCTACGCAAAATACCGATCCAGCACCCCGCGATAGACCCTCGTCAGCTTCTCCAGGTCGGACACCGGCGTGCGCTCGTCGACCTGGTGCATGGTCTGGCCGACCAGGCCGAACTCGATCACCGGGCAATAGCTCGAGATGAAGCGCGCGTCGGAGGTGCCGCCGGAGGTCGACAGCTCCGGCTTGCGGCCGGTGACCTCCTCGATCGCGCTGACGGCGAGGTCGGTGAAGGCGCCGGGCTTGGTCACGAACACGTTGGAGTTGGACGGCTCCCAGACGATGCGGGCGCGGATGCGGTTGCCGCAGGCCTTTGCCAGCCGCGCCTCGACCAGCGCGCGCAGCGTTTCCTGCGTGTGGTTGTCGTTGAAGCGGATGTTGAACTTGCGCCCGCGCCTGCGCCGGGATGACGTTGCTCGCGGTGTTGCCGACATCGACCGAGGTGAATTCGAGGTTGGAGGCCTGGAACTGCGCGCTGCCGTGATCGAGCGGCTCGTCCGAGAGCGCCACGATCAGCCGCGAAATGTCCGGCACCGGATTGGCGGCGCGGTGCGGATAGGCGACGTGGCCCTGCACGCCGTCGACATAGAGCGTGCCGGATTGCGAGCCGCGGCGGCCGACCTTGATGCAGTCGCCCAGCACCTCGACATTGGTGGGCTCGCCGAGCACGCAATGGTCGAACTTCTCGCCGCGCTCGGCCGCCCACTTCAACAGCTTGATGGTGCCGTTGACGGAGATGTCTTCCTCGTCGCCGGTGATCAGGAACGAGATCGAGCCTTTCGGCTTGCCGCCATTGTCGGCGAGATATTGCAGCACGGCGGCGACGCATGCAGGCGATGCCGCCCTTCATGTCGACCGCGCCGCGGCCATACAGGAAGCCGTCCTTGACCTCGCCGGAGAACGCGCCGAGCGTCCAGGCGGTCTCGTCGCCGGGCGGCACCACGTCGGTGTGGCCGGCGAAGGTGATGTGCGGCGCTTCGGTGCCGATGCGGGCGTAGAGATTGTCGATGTCGGCGGTGCCCGGTTCGCCGAAGGTGACGCGATGCACCTCGAAGCCGGCGTCTTTCAGCAGGCGCTCGAGGACGCCGAGCGCGCCGGCATCGGCGGGGGTGACGGAAGGGCAGCGGACGAGGTCGCGGGTGATGGAAACGGCGTCATTCATGGCCTCCGACTTAACACGCCAAACCGGCGGCGGGCCAGCCGTGTGCGGCACCATTTCGATCTCGCTCTGCTGCTCCCAGCGGGGCCGCGTATCGCGTGGCGGCGGCGGTGCCAGCGGGTCGGCGCCGAACCGGTTGGTCTTGCGCGAACCCTTGAGGCAATACATCTCGATGAAGCCCCAGATGCCCAGAGCGAACGCGGCAACGGCGAGCGGCAGGTCGGCGTAGGAATCCGGAAGCCGGTCGGCGAACTGGTTGTAGAGGCCGGGGATGACGAAAAACGGCACCATCCACCAGCCGCTCCTGTCGCGATCATGCAGCCGCTTGATCGAGGTGGCGAAGTATATCCACAGAACCACGGGCGTGCCGACCAGCTTGATGAGCGAGTGGCGGGAGATCGGCTGTTGTCAGCGACCGATAGGTGTCGGGATCCATCAGCTTGAAAATGTCCGTCGTGCTGAAGCTCGATGGACCGGGATCGCCGAACAGGCTGCCGACCGCGACGGTCAGCGCGACCAGGATCATCATCCAGCCCAGGATGACCAGCAGCGCGAGCCACAGCCTGGCGCGGTTGATGCGGCCGTCAAAGCGGAACAGGTACCAGGTCCAGTCCATGCCAAAGCTCCGGACGGCGGCGAAAGCCCGCGGTCCGGTGATTGGTCGCTGTCACGCGATTGCAGGTTCGACGGCGGCCGCGGCGTCTAGTCCCGCAGCAGTTCGTTGATGCTGGTCTTGGAGCGGGTGTGCTCGTCGACGCGCTTGACGATCACGGCGCAGGCGATGGACGGGCCGGGCTGGCCGTTCTTCAGCGGCTTGCCGGGCAGCGCGCCGGGCACCACGACGGAATAGGCCGGAACCTCGCCGATGAAGATCTCGCCGGTGGCGCGGTCGACGATCTTGGTCGAGGCGCCGAGGAACACGCCCATCGCCAGCACCGCGCCCTTGCGCACGATGACGCCTTCGGCGACCTCGCGAGCGCGCGCCGATGAAGCAATCGTCCTCGATGATCACCGGGCTCGGCCTGCAGCGGCTCCAGCACGCCGCCGATGCCGACGCCGCCGGAGATGTGCACGCGCTTGCCGATCTGCGCGCAGGAGCCGACCGTCGACCAGGTGTCGATCATCGTCGCTCTCATCGACATAGGCGCCGAGATTGACGAAGGACGGCATCAGCACGACGTTGCGCGCGATGAAGGCCGAGCGGCGCACGATCGCGCCGGGCACGGCGCGAAAGCCCGCATCGCGAAAGCGGTTCTCGCCCCAGCCCTCGAACTTCGACGGCACCTTGTCCCACCACGCCGCCTTGCCCGGGCCGCCGGGAATGACGCTCATGTCGTTGAGGCGGAACGACAGCAGCACCGCCTTCTTCAGCCACTGATTGACCTTCCACTTGCCGCCGGCCTCGCGCTCGGCGACGCGCGCCTCGCCCTTGTCGAGCAGTTCGAGCGCGTGATCGACGGCCTCGCGAACCTCGCCCTTCGTCGCCGTCGAAATGCCGTCGCGGGCATCGAAGGCGGAGTTGACGGTGGATTCGAGCGCGGAAAGGGACATCGGGATTTCCTCGGGCGGGATGGACGAAGTTGGTGGGCTTTTTCGGGATTTGGGGAGGGAGAGTCAAGGCTTACCCTGTCGTCACCTGCGAGCCGCGCGACGCTCGTCCGGGCAGGCGTAGCCTTGCCGCTCAAACCCCCGCCTGCAAAAACCCCGTCAGATCATCCGTGACGTGATCGACATAGGCCGCGTCGCGGCCTTCCAGCTCCCAATCCTCGCGCACCACTTCTCTGGCGCCGTCGGGCACCACCAGCACCGTGGTCATGCCGAGCCCGTGCGGCACCACGAGGTTGCGGGCGAGATCCTCGAACATCGCCGACCGCGCCGGATCGACGCCGTGGACGCGCAGGAATTTCTGGTAGGTCTGCGGCGCCGGCTTCGGCTCCAGTTCGGCGGCGATGATGTCGAACACCGCCTCGAAATGCTCGCCGATGCCGAGCCGTTCGAGCACCGCGCCGGCATGGTCGGTCGAGCCGTTGGTCAGGATCAGCTTGCGCCCGGGGAGCTTTGCGATCGCCGCTCCCATCGCCGGGTTCGGCTCCAGCGGCGAATGATCGATCCGGTGCACATAGGCCAGATAGTCGTCGGCGTGCACGCCGTGCTCGGTCATCATGCCGCGCATGCTGGTGCCGTAGCGGAGGTAATAGTCCTTCTGGATCACGCGGGCTTCTGCCGCGGAAATCTTGAGGAACGCGCTGATGAACTCGCCGATCCGCGCATCGACCTGCTGCCACAGATTGACGTGATGCGGGTACAGCGTGTTGTCGAGATCGAACACCCAGGTGTCGACATGATCGAAGGGGCGGGGAGTACTCATCATGCATCCTCGCTGTCATGCCCCGCCACCGGGTCTCGCCTCCGGCGAGCCCGATGACAGGCTCCGGCGGGGCATCCAGTACGCCTCGGCCGTCGAGATAAGCAACAGGCGTCACGGAATACTGGATCACCCGCCTGCGCGGGTGATGACGGGAAGCGTTTGATGCGGATGCCCCTGGCCATCACGGCACCGCAAATCGCACTGTCTTGCCGCCGCTCGACATGTCAACCGGCGCAAAGCCGGCTGCGGCGAGCCCGCGGCTGCCGCAATCGCCCTGCTCGGAGATTTCGAACTTGCTCTCGCGCGTGCACAATTCCTTCGGGCCGCCCCAGTTCAGCGGCTTGTCCCTGTGCTTGATGGCGCGGTTCTCGGCGTCGACGGCTTCGGCAAAGCTGAACACCTGCTTCGGCTGGCCGGTCACATCGGGATGCAGGCATTTGCCGGGATCGATCCGGTACCAGCCACGGCTGGTCACGGCCTTGCCGTCGTCGGTGGCGACCGCCGCCATCACCTTGTGCGGCGTGTCGTTGCACCAGGTCAGTCCGGTCGAGGACGGCTTCTGCACGGCGTCGATCATGGTGGTGAAAAAGCTTCGCGACTGCACGACATCGGCGGAAAGCCCCCGGCTCCTGAGGAACGCCGATCAGCGCGGCCTGCGTCTTCGGCCCGTCGACGCCGTCGATCGGCGCGGCGTCGTAGCCGGCGATCACCAGCAGCCGCTGGATGCCGGCGAGCCGCGCCTGCTCGTCATCATATTCGGAATCCTCGGCGAGGTAAGCGACCAGGTGACCGTCGTCGGTCTTGGTCGGCGTGATATGGGTGAAGGGCGCGGGCGTCTGGTTGCCGCGGCACTGGCGGGCGGCGGCGATGACGAAATTCTCCGGCGCGATGCATAGCGTGTCGCTGCCGTTCTGCGGAATCGGCGAAGCGCCGTAGACCCCGAGCGCGCGGGCGTTGAGCAGGATGCGGTCGGCGGTCAGCGCGCCCTGCAGCACCACACGACAGGCGGCGGGGTCGATCCGGAACCAGCCGCGGGTGGCGGTCGCCGATTTCTCGTCGATGCCGATCGCGGCCTCGACCACATAGCTCATGCGGTTGCAGAGTTTCAAATCGGCAAACGCGGGCAGCGAGGAAACGAACAGCGAGATCACTGCTGCCGGCAGCGCCATCAGGAAACGTGTCAGCGGGGAGCGCGGCTGGCGCGATGCTCTCAACCTGTCATGCCCGGGCTTGACCCGGGCATCCACGTCCTTTGTACGGCCGGCAAAGGCGTGGATGGCCGGGATAAACCCGGCCATGACGACATTCTTTGGCCGCGCGTGCATCACTTGTGGATCAGCGTGCCGGTACCCTGGTTGGTGAACAATTCGAGCAGCACCGCGTGCTGCATCTTGCCATCGATGATGACGACGCCCTGCACGCCCTGCTCCAGCGCGTAGATGCAGGTCTCGACCTTCGGGATCATGCCGCCGGAAATGGTGCCGTCGGCGATCAGCTTGCGCGCATCCTTGACCGACAGTTCCGGAATCAGCTTCTTCGACTTGTCGAGCACGCCGGGCACGTCGGTCAGCAGCAGCAGCCGTTTGGCCTTCAGCGCGCCGGCGACCGCGCCGGCAAAGGTATCGGCGTTGACGTTGAGCGTCTGGCCGTCATGCGAGGTCGCCAGCGGCGCCAGCACCGGGATCAGCTCGTGGCCGATCAACTGGTTGAGCAGCGTGAGATCGACCTTGTCGGGGTCGCCGACGAAGCCGAGATCGATCGCCTTTTCGATGTTCGAATCCGGGTCCACCATGGTGCGCGTCGTCTTCGACGCCTTCACCATGTTGCCGTCCTTGCCGGAAAGGCCCACGGCCTTGCCGCCGGCCTCGTTGATGTAGCCGACCAGTTGCTTGTTGACGGAGCCGGCCAGCACCATCTCGACGATCTCGATGGTGGCGGCGTCGGTGATGCGCAGGCCCGCGGCGAATTCCGACTGGATGCCGAGCCGCTTGAGCATGGTCGCGATCTGCGGCCCGCCGCCATGCACCACCACCGGATTGATGGCGGTCTGCTCCAGCAGCACGATGTCGCGTGCGAATGCCTTGGCGGTTTCCTCGTCGCCCATGGCATGGCCGCCATATTTGATGACGATGGTTTCCTCGTCATACTGTTGCATGTGCGGCAGCGCCTCGGACAGGATGCGGGCCTGATCGAGCGGGCTGATGTTCTGCGATGAGGTCATGAAGCGGGTCTCGCCATTCCGGATGCCGGGCCGGGTTCTATCTGATTGGCGGCCAGCGCGCAAAGTTGCTTTCCTTCTCCCCTTGTGGGAGAAGGTGCCCTCGCGAGAGCGAGGGCGGATGAGGGGTTTCTATCCGCGGAGACAGAACCCTCACCCGTCTCGCCGCCGCTTCGCGTCGTCGATCCACCCTCTCCCACAGGGGGAGAGGGAAGAGCTCCGCTCCTCACCCCCGCTTCGGCCAGGCGGCTGCGACTGCCAGCGCCAGCCAGCTTGCGATCAGCAATGTCCCGCCCGTGGGTGCGGCCATCGGAAACAGCCCGCGCCCGAGATACTGCCGCAGCGTCAGATCGCCGGCGAACAGGCTTGCGGCGAGGATGAAGCCGAAAGCGGCGACGCCGCCGATTTTAGCATGAAGGATCCCGCGCTCGGCCAGTGCGACGGCGCCCAGTACCGCCGAGGCATGAAACAGCAGCATCGACGAGGCAGAGGCCAGCCGCGCCGCGTCGGCTCCATGCGCGGCCGCCGCCGCCAGCATGACGCCGTCGGCGCCCATCACGGCGGCGAGCACGACGAGGATTTGTCCGGTGCGGCTCATCAGGCGCGCTCGTGCAACAGGCGCACCATCGCGGCGCGCAGTTCCGGCATCCCGGCGCCGTCCCGGGACGAGGTCACCAGCACGTCGGGGAACGCCGCGGGATGTTTTGCGAGCGCGGCCGTGGTTTCGGCGATGTGCTTTTCCAGTTCGGTCTTCTTCACCTGGTCCGCCTTGGTCAGCACCACCTGATAGCTCACGGCGGATTTGTCCAGCGTCTTCAGCACGTCCTGGTCGACGTCCTTGATGCCATGGCGGGCGTCGATCAGCACATAGACCCGCGCCAGCGTGGCGCGTCCCTGCAGGAACTGATGGATCAGCTTGGTCCAGGACGCGACCTTGGTCTTCGGCGCCGAGGCGTAGCCGTAGCCGGGCATGTCGACCAGCCGCAGCCCCGCTCCGTCCGGACCCTCGAAGAAGATCAGCTCCTGGGTGCGGCCCGGCGTATGCGAGGTACGCGCCAGCGCATTGCGGCCGGTGAGGGCGTTGATGAGGCTCGATTTGCCGACATTGGAGCGGCCGGCGAACGCCACCTCCATGCCCGCCATCGGCGGCAGCGTCTCGATCGAGGGCGAGGCCCAGACGAACTTCCAGTCGCCGGCGAAGAGCTTTCGCCCTTCCTCGATCAGCTCCGCATCGATGTCAGCGTTCATGCGAAGGGTCTTCCGTCCGTCATTGCGAGCGAAGCGAAGCAATCCATTGCTCAGCGCGCGGAGACATGGATTGCTTCGTCGCTTCGCTCCTCGCAATGACGAGGAGGGAGTTGATCACGTCTTTTCGACGGCCTTCTTGGCGAACGTCGCCTTGACGTTGTCGAACAGTTCCACCTTCACGCCGTTCTTGTGCATGATGTAGCTCTGCTGCAGCACCGAGAGCAGGTTGTTCCAGGCCCAGTAGATCACCAGACCCGCCGGGAAGCCGGCAAGCATGAAGGTGAAGATCAGCGGCATCCAGTCGAAGATCATCTTCTGGGTCGGATCCGGCGGCGTCGGGTTGAGCTTCATCTGGAACCACATCGTGATGCCCATGATGATCGGCCAAACGCCGAGCGCGAGGTAATATCCGATGACCGGCAGATGCGTCGGGTCGAACGGCAGCAGACCGAACAGATTGAAGAGATTGGTCGGATCGGGCGCCGAGAGATCCTTGATCCAGCCGTAGAACGGCGCGTGGCGCATTTCGATGGTGACGAACAGCACCTTGTAGAGCGAGAAGAACACCGGGATCTGCAGCGCGATGGGAAGACAGCCCGCAATCGGGTTGATCTTCTCCTTGCGGTAGATCTCCATCATCTCCTGCTGCTGTTTCTGGCGATCGTCCGGATAGCGCTCCTTCAGCGCGGCCAGTTGCGGCTGCACCGACTTCATCTTCGCCATCGAGGCGTAGGACTTGTTGGCGAGCGGGAAGAACAGCAGCTTCACCAGCACCGTCACCAGCAGAATCGAGACGCCGAAATTGCCGACCAGGTGATAGAAATAGTCGAGCGCCAGGAACATCGGCTTGGTGATGAAGTAGAACCAGCCCCAGTCGATCAGCAGGTCGAAATGGTTGAGCCCGAGCTGCTTGTTGTAGCCGCCATGGCCGGCCAACGGGAAGTTGATGCCGACGACGCCGGCTTCCTTGGCGCCGGCGAACAGCCGCGCATTGGCGCTGCCGGTGCCGCCGATCGCGATCGTCTGCGGGTCCAGCAGGTAGTCGGTCTGGTAGGTGCGCTTGGCGTTGACGAGGTTGGAGGAGAAGCGTGCCTGCAGCTTGGCGGTGGTGTCGGGCAGCAGCGCCGACGCCCAGTATTTGTCCGTGATGCCGAGCCAGCCATTGGTGACGTTGAAGGCGACTGACTTGGCGTCGTCGATCTTGGAGTAGCCGTATTCCTGCAGGCCCTGCTCGCCGAGATAGCCGATCAGGCCCTCATGCAGGATGTAGTAGCCCGAGACTTCCGGCTTGCCGTGGCGCGAGATCAGCGCGAACGGATACAGCGTCACCGGCGCCGAGCCGACATTGGTGACGTCGTCCTTGATGGTGAAGAGATAGCGGTCGTCGATCGCGATGGTGCGGCGGAAGGTGAGGCCTTCGCCATTGTCGTATTTCAGCGTCACCGGGTTGCCGGGGGACAGCGTGCCGGAGCCTTCCTGCTGCCACACGGTGGTCTGGTCGGGAATGCGCGCGGTCGAGCCGCTCGCCGGCACCCAGCCGAACTCCGCGTAATAGGGATGAGCCGTATTCGACGGCGAGAACAGGACGATGGCGGGTGACTTGGGATCGACGGTGTCGCGGTATTGCACCAGCGCCAGGTCATCGATGCGCGCACCCCTCAGTGAAATGCTGCCGGTCACGCGCGGCGTTTCGATCTTGATGCGGGGCGTCGTGGTGATCGCGGTGTCGCGGCTGACCACGGGCGCGGTCGCGGCTGGCTGGCCCGGGGTCGTGGCGGAAGGAGTCGAGCCCGGCTGGGGGGTGGTCGCGCCCGGCGTCGCCGAACCCGGGGTCGCCGGCTTGGCGAGTTCGGTCTGGCTCTGGGTCTGCGCGCGCTGCCGCTCCATCTGCGGAACGTTGTAGAAATACTGCCAGGCGATCAGCACGAGGCCGGACAGAATGACGGCGAGGATGGTGTTGCGATTGTCGGTCATCGGTTCAGGGTCTCGCCATTCAAATCTTGGGTTTGCCCGGGTGCGGGTCGAGCCGATGCAGCGCCGAGCGGAGATCGTCGATCATGGTCGCGAAGTCACGGGTGAGCGCCGCGCGGCGGCCGACCAGCACATAATCATGGTGCGGTCGCATCGATATGACGTCCAGCCGCTTCACCACTTCGCGAAGCCGGCGCCGGATACGATTGCGCTCGGTCGCGGTCCCGTTCTTCCTGGTGACGGTGAAGCCGATCCGGATCGGGCCATCATCGTCGCGCGGGCGGCCCTGCAGCACGAAGGCAGCGCTGTTGGCCCGCGCGCCATTGGCAACGGCGAGAAAGTCCGCCCGCTGCCTCAGCCGATCCATAATGAAATCTCCGGAAGGATCCGGCTCAGGCGCTCAGACGCTTGCGGCCGCGCGCGCGACGCGCGGCGAGAACCTTGCGGCCGCCGGTCGTGGCGAGACGGGCGCGGAAGCCGTGACGGCGCTTGCGCACCAGTTTGCTGGGTTGATAAGTCCGCTTCACGGGTAGTTCTCCGCTGACCGGGCAAGTTGCCTGTTGAATTGAGGTGCGTCCGATGATGCGGGCCGGCCCAAATGAGCCAGTTACGGCCCCAAACGAGCCGCCCCCGGGGAGTGCCGGGCCATCGCGGACAATTGGCGCGGCTTATACGGGAGCGACCTGTTTTCGTCAATGTCACGGCGTGCCGCAACCGCCGATCTTTGAAACGTCGCAATTGGGGCGAATATATCTGTTTTCGCGGTGTTTTTACGGGCGAGAGCGTGGCGCGCCCGGCCATCGGAACCGACCGACATTAGCGATCGGTAATTTGACCGGTCCCGATGCGAAACGCATCCTTGGAATCAGCGTACCTCCAATTGGGGTCGGGCCGGATTTCCGCCGGGCGGCACCGAGAACAGGGCATCAGGGCAGAGATCCGTGTCAGCAACCGACCAGCCGACTCCCGATGCGCCGCGGCCTCTGGCCCCGCGCCGCCTTGGCCTGTCCGGCAAGCTGCTGCTGCTCACCATCCCCCTAGTGATGATTGCGGGGCTGATGATCTACGTGCCCGCGATCGCGAATTTCTGGATGAACCGGCTCAACGACCGTCTCGCTGCGGCCAACACCGCGGCGCTGGTGCTCGATGCCGCGCCGCTGGGCATGGTTCCGGATTCGCTGGCGAGGCAGATACTGCAGAGCGTCGGTGCGCGCGCCGTCGCCATCAAGATGGGGCAGCAGCGCCGGCTGCTCGCCAGCGCCGACCCGCCGGCGAAGATCGACCACGACATCGACATGCGAACGCTCACCGTGGGGTCCGCGATCGTCGAATCCTTCGAGACCATGCTGGAGCGCGGCAACCAGTCCATCCGCGTGGTGGGGCCGGCGCCCGGCGGCGCGCAGTTCATCGAGGTCGTGATCGACGAGGCGCCGCTGCGCCAGGCGATGTACCGGTTTTCGCGCAACCTGCTGCTGGTTGCGCTCCTGATCGGGGTGCTCACCGCGGGGTTGGTCTATCTGGCGCTGCATTATTTGTTCGTGCGGCCGATGCGGCGGCTGACGGCCAATCTCGTCGGCTTCCACGAAAATCCCGAGAGCGCGGCGCGCATCATCGTGCCCAGTCATCGCGGCGACGAGATCGGCGTGGCCGAGCGCGAATTGTCCGACATGCAGCGCGACCTCGTCTCGATGCTGCATCAGAAGAGCCGGCTGGCCGCGCTCGGGCTTGCAGTGTCGAAGATCAACCACGATTTGCGCAACCTGCTGGCGTCGTCGCAATTGCTGTCCGACCAGCTCGCCAGCGTGCCCGATCCGCGGGTGCAGCGCTTTGCGCCGAAGCTGATGCGCTCGCTGGAGCGCGCCATCGATTTCTGCCAGTCGACCCTTTCCTATGGCCGGGCGCAGGAAGCTGCCCCCGACCGCCGCATGGTGCTGGTCGAACCCGTGGTGGCCGAGGTGCGCGAATCCGCCGGCCTCGCCGCCGACGCCTCGATCACGTGGATCAGCGCGATCGAACGCTCGCTGTCGATCGATGCCGATCCGGACCAGTTGTTCCGCGTGCTGCTCAACCTGGTGCGCAACGCCGCGCAGGCGCTGGAAAGCCGCCCCAAGGGTGACGGTTCTCCGCTGCAGATCCGCATCACCGGTCGCCGCGAAGGCTCGGTCGCCATCATCGAGGTGTCCGACACCGGCCCCGGCGTGCCGGCGAGGGCGCGCGAGCACCTGTTCGAGGCGTTCCAGACCTCAGGGCGACCCGGCGGCAGCGGGCTGGGCCTGGCGATCGCGGCCGAACTGGTCCGCGCCCATGGCGGCGACATCCATCTGGTCGAAGGCACCATCGGCGCCACCTTCCGGATTTCGATCCCCGACCGCCCGGTGGAACTGCAGACCGTCCGCAAGGAGCGGGCGCGCGCCTGACCCTGCCACCTTCCGTCATTCCGGGGCATCGCGGTACGATGACCCCGGAATCCATTGTAATTCCAGAAATATTCCCGACGTCTTGCTGACGCAAGCCGCGGAACGGTGGGGAATAACGCCTCTCGATCGACCCCCCAGATCGCACCTGGCGGACCTTGCCAAGCGGGGCCGGAGCGGGTAGCTAAAGCGCTCTTTCGCGGCCATCCGAACCATCATCGGATGCATCCGGGCCCTGCAGCCCAATGCGCAAGCGAAAAACGCGCCCGTAGCTCAGCTGGATAGAGCACCAGACTACGAATCTGGGGGTCAGGAGTTCGAAATCTCTTCGGGCGCGCCACTCGGTACTCATCTCGGAATCCGGAAGGGCCCCATTCTGGCCAGGACCGCCATTTCGAGCAGGTCTTCATTGCCTTTGATGCGGTTTGGTATGGTTGACGTCAATCACGTCGATGAGGGAGTGCAGATGGGCCTTGCGGAAGGGAATCGATCCCGAGGTAGATTTCTCGCGCATGTTGCGGTCGAATTGCTCGAGCAGCGCGGGGTCGATCCAGCGGTTTCTGATGACCGCGATTTGGCGCGTTCCAGACGGCGACCTGGGCCTATGGATCAGCGGCCTTGCCGCGCAATCCAAATGAAATGAATTTTCGATAGGTCTGCACGGCGTCGCGCAGCGCTGCCGGCACATCCGTGCTGCGACCAACATGCTGCGAATAAACGTAGTCGCGGGCCGAGATCAGTAGATAGGCCAGCGTATCGAGTTCTTTTTCCTCGTAACCTGGCAATTCGCCGCGATCCCAGCTTCGCCGCAACGCCTTGCGAAACCGCGACATGATGTTGTCGATGTGCTTGCGATGCGCTGCGGGCGCCGCCACTTCGGCCTCGTGCAAGAGCCGAAAGAACCACGGATGCTCGTTGGCAAATTCCAGGAAGCCGAGGAAGCCGCGATACTCCATGTCAACGAGGTCAACGGCACCCTTGACCTGGTCGTGAAGCAAATCCAGCACCTCGAGCCCCTTGATCGGCAACAACTGATCGAACAGGTCGGTCCGGCTTTCGAAATAGGCATAGAACGTCCCGTGTCCGAGACCGGCCCGCTCCATGATTCGAGAGATCGAAGCCTCCTGATAGCCGTATTCGCCGATGATTTCCGCGGCCGCCTGCAGGATGGCCTGCCGTTTGAGCTCGGACCTCGCGTCTCGCGTCAGTTTGGGCTTGCGCTTCGGCGCGGCGGTTTCACGCGGCGCCGTCGCGGATTTGGCCTTTGCGGCCGCCTCGCGACCGATGTCCAATCGTGCGGAGGCTGGCCGCCTGGTCATCGACTTACGTTCCAATTTTCCAAGCTCCGTAGCTGGACGGGCATGATGCCCCCGGCCTCGGGAAACTGCCGCACGGTTGCAGGTGAGGCAATCGCCCTCGGCACGATAGGCGCTTAATTCAACAACGGACATGCTTTCTCGCTGGCCGGACGGAAAGCCTGTTCCGGCGCGATCTCGGAAAGAATTTCGTAATAGTCCCACGGCTTTTTCGACTGCTCGGGCGACTTCATGCGCGCCACATAGGCCTTCCGCATCAATCGGCCGTCTTCCCGCAGCTTCGCACGGTCGGTGTAGAAATCGGTCACCGGAAGCTCTCGCATTTTGGCCATGACCGTTTCGGCCTTGGTGGTGCCCGCGGCCTGCACCGCCTTGAGATAGTGCATGACCGCGCTATAGGTTCCGGCATGGGCTTCCGCGGGCATCACCTTGTTGCGCGCGAAGAACCGCTCGGACCAGCCACGAGTTTCCGGGTTGAGATTCCAGTACCACACCGTCGAGAAGGTGATGCCCTTCGCAGCCGCCGGGCCGAGGCCGTGCGCGTCGGTCAGCAGGAAAGCGGGAGCGAACAGCTGTTGCTTGCCGTCGGCCCCGACGCCAAACTCCTGCGCCTGCTTGATTGAGGTGGAAAGATCCTGGACTGCGCTTAGGAACGCAACGACTTCGGCGCCCGAATTCTGGGCCTGCAGCAGCACCGACGAGAAGTCGGAGGTGCCCGGCGGATGGCGCACGCGACCCACGACCTGGCCGCCGCCTGCTGCAATCACGCGCGAAATATCGTGGTCGAGCGCATGTCCGAAGGCCCAGTCCTGAACGATCAGGAACCACTTCTTCTTGCCTTCACGTACCATCTGCGCCGGCAGGGCGTTGGTAAACAGATAGGTGTCGTGACTCCATTGCGCGGTATTGGGCGAGCATGCCTTGCCGGTGAGGTCAGCGCTCGCCGTGCCGACAAACAGCGCCACCTTGCCCTTGCTTTGGACGAGTTCACGAATGGCCAAGGCTACGGCTGAATTGCCCACGTCCGCGATGACGTCAACGCCCTCCTGATCGAACCAGCGGCGCGCGATCCCCGAGCCGATGTCCGGCTTGTTCTGGTGGTCCGCAAAGATCAGCTCGATCCGCTTGCCAAACATGGTGCCGCCGAAATCTTCCACCGCCATCCGCGCGCCGTCGACCGATCCGGGCCCCAGGGCGGACGCCAGAATGCCCGACATGTCCGTGAGCACACCAATCTTGAGCGAGGGATCCGACTGCGCGCGGCCCGGTGTCGCCGCGAGCAAGCTCATCAATAGTCCCGTCACAAATCCAGACAGCTTCATAGCGATTCTCCCCTTCTGCCGGGCATTCAGACGCACCGGTTCGAGCGGCCTTTAAATTAGGGGCTTGCCGCCGTCAACAAAAATGACTAATGAATCGAAAGTCGAAAATCTATCGCGCCGCCTACAAGGCGCGGATTCGGGTGGAACATGCAGCGGTCGGCCTTCCAGTAGCCGCTAGCCAAGGGTGTGAAATGCAGGCTGTCGCGCTGCCGGAAGGTCTCGCCGGCAAAACAATCTTCGACCTTGTGGAGGAGCAGGCGGCCTGTCGGCCCAATGCGCATGCGCTCACGGCGACATCCGCGGGTCACGGCGAGCAGCGATTGAGTTACGAGCAGTTGCGCTGGTACGCGGCGAAACTGGCCGACGGACTGCGGAGCCTGACGCTGAAACCAGGCGATCATGCCGGCCTCATGATCAGCAACGAGGCCGGGTTTGAGGCGGCGATCACCATGCTCGCCCTGCATCGGCTCGGCGTCGTTGTGGTGCCGATCAACGTGCGATTCGCGGCCGAGGAAGTCGTGTACGTCGTCGGCAAGGCGCGCTGCCGGACACTGTTCGTGATGGCGCATCTGCTTCCGCTCGTGACCGGAGTGCGCCCGCGCATGCAAAGCGTGCGCGAGATCGTAGCCATTGGCGGCGATCCCGCCGAACAAGCTCATGATTGGCAAGAATTGCTCGGGGCCGGTCGCGGATCTGCCGGGGACTGGCCCGAGATTTCCTCCGATGCGATCTCCGAAATCCTCTTCACCTCCGGCACCACGGCGCATCCAAAAGGCGCGGTGATGACGCACGCCCGTAGTCTGGTAGCGGCGTATGGCTTCGCGTCGGCTCTCTCGCTCGCGCCGGATGACGTCTATCAGAGCTTCTTTCCGTTCTTCACCACGGCTTCGCTGCATTGCGTGCTGTTGCCGGCATGGTGGGCCGGTGCCGCGGCAGTGCTGGATCCCGGGCTCGATATCCAGGATGTCATGCGACGCATGGAGCGTGAGCGCACCACGAAATACATCGGCGCGCCCTCGTTCTACATCTTCCTGCTTGAAGCTTACCGGCCCGAAGTAAACGATCTGTCGCGAATGAAAATGTTCGACTATGGCGGCGCCTCGATGTCCGTCGAGGTCATCAAGCGTCTCGCTGCAACCTTCCCGAATGTCGAATTGCGGCAGACCTACGGCATGACCGAGAGCGGTCCTGCCGGCACGGTCGCAACCGGCAGCGATGCCTGGTCCAAGCTCGGTTCGGTTGGAAGGCCTTGGCCGCTGACGGAAGTGCTCATCGTCGACGACAACTGCAATTCGTTGCCATCGGGCACACCGGGCGAGATCGCGATCCGCAGTCCGAGCGTGATGCGGGAATATTTTGACGAGCCAGAATTGACGAAGGCAACGCTTCGTGACGGCTGGTTGCTAACCGGCGATATCGGATATCTCGACGCGGATGGCTACCTTTTTCACGTCGACCGCAAGAAGGACATGATCATCCGGGGCGGCCACAATATCGGCTCGCTTGAGGTCGAGGAAAATTTCTTTCTGCATCCGGCGGTGCAGGAGGCCGCTGTCGTCGCCATCCCCCACCCCAAGCTCGGCGAGGATATCCACGCCTTTGTGGTCCTGCGACAGGGCCGCTCGACCACGGTGGAGGAATTGCGCGCCTTCTTTGCCGACAAGCTGGCCGACTACAAAATCCCCCGTCGCATCACCTTCACCGACACCTTGCCCCGCGGCCCGATGGGCAAGGTCCTCAAGAACGAACTCCGCAAGCAGGCAATCTCCGGATGACCAAACAAGAACAGCGCGCCATCAGTCAGAACGACTACGAGGCGATCAGGATCGACCGGCGCGGTCGTGTCCTCACCCTGGCGATGAACCGCGCCGGCCGGCTCAATGCGGTCGACGCCCAGTTGCACGAGGAACTGTCCCGCGCTTTCGTCGACGCCGCCCGGGATCCCGGTTCCGATGTGGTGATCCTGACCGGTGCAGGCCGCGCCTTCTGCGCCGGCGGCGATGTCGACTGGATGCAGGATGCGATCGACAATCCGGACAGTTTCGAGACCACGATAGCCGAGGCCAAGGCGATCATATTTTCGCTGCTCGATTGCGAAAAACCCACGATTGCGAGGATCAACGGCCCGGCCGTCGGACTTGGCGCCACGCTGGCGCTGTTCTGTGACGTCAGCTTCGCCGCCGAGACGAGCTATATCGCCGACCCGCATGTATCGATCGGTATGGTTGCGGGTGACGGCGGCGCGGTGATCTGGCCCCAACTCATCGGCTTTGCACGCGCCAAACAGTTTCTGTTTACCGGCGATCGTATCGACGCGCGCAAGGCGGCGGAGATCGGCCTGATCAATCAGGCGGTCCCGTCCGATCAACTCGATGCGGTGGTCGACGCCTTTGCCGATCGCCTCGCCAATGGCGCCACCAAGGCGATCCGCTGGACCAAGGTCACCGCCAACATCGCGCTCAAGCAGCTTGCCGCGAGCATGATGGATGTCGGTCTCGCTTATGAGGCGCTGACCAATGTCAGTGCCGACCATCGCGCCCTTGTTGACGAGTTCCGGCAGAAATCCAGGCGTCCGCAGGGACAATCATGACCACGCCGCTCGTCACGCTGGAAGGCCGCTCCGCGCTGGTCACCGGCGCCGCGCGCGGAATCGGTCTCGCGATCGCCAGCCGCCTCGCGGCCCTCGGCGCGCGCGTGGTGATCGCCGATCGCAACAGCGATTGCCTGGCGAAGGCCGCAGCCGAGTTCGGAAGCCTGGTGCGGGCAGTGGCCGGCGACGTCAGCAGCGAGCACGGCGCCGATAACCTAGTCAGCCAGGCCATCGAGGCCGCGGGGACGATCGACATTCTGGTCAACAATGCCGGGATCGACGAACCGATCGCACGCACGATCGATCAGCAGCTGGAACACTGGCAGCAGGTCATCGATGTCAACCTGCGGGGCACCTATCTCATGAGCCGCGCGATCGCCCGGCACATTCTGGGCGAAAAGAAAAGCGGCGCTATCGTCAACATTGCGTCCGTTGCCGGCATCGGAGCGATCCCCGGTTCGAACGGCTATGGGGTATCCAAGGCGGCCATCATCCATCTCACCAAGACCATGGCGAGCGAGTGGGGCGCCAAGGGCATCCGCGTCAATTGCGTGGCGCCGGGCTTTATCGAAGCGCCGATGGCGCTGGAAATGTTTGGCGACGGACGAGTCGATCGGACGCGGATCGAGCGGCGCCTGCCGATGCGGCGGCTGGGTTCGCCCGACGAAATCGCCAATGCGGTCGCGTTCCTGAGCTCCGATGCCGCGTCCTACATCACCGGCGCGACGCTGCCGGTGGACGGCGGATGGTGCGCCTATGGCGGCCCATGAGGAGAAAACGATGTCGATTTCAAGTGCCGCCGACGCAAGCGCCGAACACGCCGCCCTGCGCGAGACCACCAAGCGATTCATCCAGCGTGAAATAGCGCCTTACTATCGCGATTGGGAATCTGCGGGCTCGGCTCCCCGCGACCTCTGGCGCAAAATGGGTCGAGCCGGCTTGCTCTGCACGTCGATACCGGAAAGCTGCGGTGGCCCGGGTGGCGACCTCGGACACTCCCTGATCATCATTGAAGAATTCGCCAGGGCGTTTGTGGCCCTGCCTGGCTTCTACACCCACTCCGAGATCATCGCGCCCTATATCCAACACTACGGCACGGAAGCGCAAAAGCAGCACTGGCTACCGCGCTGCATCGACGGCAGAACCGTTCTGTCGATCGCCATGACTGAACCCGGCGCCGGAAGTGACCTCAAGGCCACGAGGACATCGGCGCGACGCGATGGCGAGCACTTCGTGATCGGCGGTCAGAAGACCTTCATCACCAACGGTCTGCACGCCGACCTCATTATTGTGCTGGTGACCACCGATCCTCAGGAGCCCGGCAGGAAGTCGCTGCTGTTGGTCGAGACGGACCGTCCGGGTTTTTCACGCGGCCGTTTGCTCGAAAAGATCGGCCAAAAGGCCCAGGATACCGTCGAGCTGTTCTTCGATGAGGTGCGCGTCCCGCAGGAGAACCTGCTCGGCCGCGAAGGCCAAGGGCTGCACTATCTGATGGCGCAGTTGCCGCGAGAGCGCCTGATGGTGGGCATGGCCGCAGTCGCGAGTGCCGAGGCGGTGTTCGACGAAACGCTGGCCTACACCAATCAGCGTCAAGCGTTTGGTCAGCCGATCTCCCAGTTTCAGCACCTGCGTTTTCGCCTGTCGGAGCTCAAGACCGAGATCGTGGTGGCGCGCTCGTTCCTCGATCAATGCATCGCCCGCTTCCTCGCCGGCGCGCTGCCGGTCGATCAGGCGGCGATGTGCAAATACTGGCTCACCGAGGTCGAAGGCCGGGTGATCGACCAATGCGTTCAGATGCACGGCGGCTACGGCTACATGCGCGATTATCCCGTCGCCCGCGCTTTCGCCGATTTACGTGGTCAACGCATCTATGCCGGGACCAACGAAATTATGAAGGAAATTATCGCTCGCCATCTCTGAGCGATCACAGAAATGCCGGGGACGGGCATTCCGTGAACCAGTGGTCACGAGACAAACAAACCAACTCCAGGGGAGATCAGGATGTCAGCCAGACTAGGTATGCTCGCAACCGGCATCGCGTTGATGCTGGTGACGCCAGTGGCGGCGGAGGAGCCGGGCGTGAGCGCCAACCTCATCAAGCTCGGCAACACGGCGCCCTATAGCGGGCCGGCATCAGCCTACGGCACGATTGCGAAATCCGCGCTGGCCTATTTCGAGATGGTCAACGCGAAGGGCGGCATACACGGCCGAAAGGTCGAAATCATCAGCCTGGATGACGCCTTCTCGCCACCGAAGACCGTCGAGCAAACCCGCAAGCTGGTCGAGAGCGAAGAGGTTCTTGCCATATTCCTGCCGATTGGAACGCCGACTTCCTCCGCGACACAGACCTACCTCAACAACAAGAAGGTACCCCAGCTCTTCGTGTCGTCGGGCGCCTCGAAGTGGAATCAGCCCCAGAAATTTCCATGGACCGTCGGGTGGAACGTCGATTACTCGACCGAGGGCCGCATCTACGCGAAATACATCCTCGCAACCGTCAAGGATCCGAAGATTGCGATTCTCTATCAGAACGACGACTACGGCAAGGAACTCCTGGCGGGCCTGAAGGAAGGCCTCGGAGACCGCGCCAAGGACATCGAAGCCGCCAGCTACGAACTGACAGAGCCGACCATCGACTCTGCCGTTTCGAAATTGAAGAGCAGCGGCGCCAACGTCTTCATCAGCGCGACCACGCCGCGCTTTGCGGCGCAATCGATCCGGGCCGTTGACGCGCTCGGATGGAAGCCGCTGTTCATTCTGACGAGCGTCGTGAATTCGGTCGATCCGGTGCTTACTTCGGTCGGTCTGGAAAAAGCCGTCGGCATCATTTCGACTTCCTACGTGAAGCAGCCAAGCGACCCGCGCTGGCGCGAGGCGGCCGATTTCAAGGCCTGGTCGGCCTTCATGGACAAATACTATCCGTCCGGCGCCAAGAGCGACTGGCTGAACCCCTACGGCTACGGAATGGCCTATGCGATGCATCAGGCGCTGGAGAGGGCCGGCCCGAACCTCAGCCGCGCGTCGCTGATGGCTGCGATCGAGAGCATCAAGGATATGGAGGTCCCGATGCTGCTGCCGGGTATCACCGTCGCCATCTCGAAGGACGACCATGGCCCGATCAAGGGCCTGCAGATGATGCGCTTCGATGGCAGCTCCTGGCAATTGATCGGCGATATGATCTCGGCACGTTGACAGGCGGGTCCTGATACCGGAATTGCCGATCAAGCCGCCCGCATGAACTGCTAGAGCCGTTCCGCGACGCTTCGCGTGGACAGCTGGAAGGATGAACCGTATGACAATGGTACTCACCGAGCGCCGGGGATCGATCGTAATCCTGACGCTCAACAATCCGCAGCAATACAACGCGCTCGGCGGAACGATTATGCCCGATCTGGACCAGGCGCTGGATGCAACGTTGGTGGAATCCGGCGTGCGGGCAATCGTCCTGACCGGCGCGGGCAAGGGTTTCTGTTCCGGCGCCCAGTTTGGCGGCGATGCCTTCGATCGCGGCAACGGCATCGGCGAAATGATGCGCCATACGATCAATCCATTGATCGAGAAATTGCGGTCCTTGCCGATGCCGGTTGTGGTTGCGGTGAACGGGGCTGCGGCCGGCGCCGGTGTCGGCATCGCCCTGGCGGGCGATATCGTGATCGCGGGACGTTCCGCGCGCTTCATCCTGAGCTTCGTCCGGCTGGGCGCGGCGCTTGATGCCGGAACATCGCTGTTTCTGCAACGGGCAATCGGCGCGGCGCGTGCCCGCGCGCTGGCGCTGCTCGGCGAGCCGCTTTCCGCGGAGACCGCGGCGCAGTGGGGATTGATCTGGAAGTGCGTCGATGACGAGCAGCTCATGAGCGAGGCGCTCGCGGTCGCACAGAAACTGGCCGACGGCCCGCCAGTCAGCATCGGGCTGATCAAGGATCAGCTCGAAGCGGCCTGGAGCGCGGATTTGAAGACCACGCTCGACAACGAGGCATCAGCCCAATCCCGCGCGTTTGTTACGGCGGATCTGCGCGAAGGCACCTTGGCCTTCATGGAAAAGCGTCCGCCGCGTTTCACCGGAAAGTAACGCTGGCCGTCGTCTTGAGTTGGCAAGGCAGGAGAATTGACATGACTGACAGCGTCGAGGCAACAAAACTGGGCAACTAAGCATCGCGGCTCGATGCGCGGTCCCAGAACCCCCGCTGCGCCGCGCCGGCCGCCAGGAATTGGTGGAAGCCTCGCCTTGTGATGCCGTCAATCATCGTTCTCCGGTCTTTCAAGGTGTTTTCTGGTCGGTTAGGCCTCGATCAGCACTGCTCTTGAACTCGCATTGCGACGGCTCAGCCGCAGCAGCGCAAATCCGAACAGCGGGATGAAGATATCGGTCCAGAAGATGATGCCGGCATTGCCCGGTGCGAAGTTATGCGCGGTCACCATCTGATAGAGATGGCCGACCGCCGCCCCCAGCGTGAAGATGCTGGGGCCGAGCACGGCCGCGAGGCGCAGATCATAACTCCGGAAAGCCGCGAGCAATCCGACCGCGGCGAAGCCCAGGCTCGCGGTTCCGACCTCGAACTGGAACGGACTATCGGCCCAGCCGATGAAGCTGGCGGACAGCTTGCCGAAGAAGACGTGCATGACAAAGTTATAGAAGTTGTCGATGCCGATGCTGAAGAAGACGTACCAGGCGAGGAGCTTTTCGACGACAAGCGGCCGGTCGATGGAAGTCCCCGATCGTGCAATCGCAATGAGGGAGACGATCAGCCCGAGCACGAAGAAGCTCAGCGAATAGTTCGACATCACGAATGTGATGGTCGCTTTGATCAGATCAGCCAGCATCGTGGAAATATCCTTCAACGTGAGAGGGAAATGACCGTAGCCCGGCGCAGATCAACAAAGTACCAATGGCGACGAGCGAGAGATTGAGATTGTGCCGAGCCCGAGCCCGAGCCCGAGCCCGAGGCAGATGGCGGGAATGGCCCCGCCGATCAGAAATCCGGAAAGCGTCATGACCGGTACCCCGTCACTTTGGGAAGTGCTCGACATGGGTCTCGGCGGTACGGCCGAAATAGACGACGCGGCGGCCCAGGAACGAGACGAGGTATCCCGCGCAACCGGCGGCTTTCGCCTTCTCGCAGAAAGCGACGTAGCTGTAGTCGGCGGGGTTCGCCTGCGCCCATCGCACCAGACGCTCGACCTCGGTGGCATCGAAGGCAGCGGCGACATTGCCGGCGGAGGGCTGCATATCCATCGTTACGCTGTCGCCGTCCGGCAGATAGAAGGTCTGGCTGTTGCGGCGATAGTCGACCGTGTAGCCCTCGAAGCCGGCGGCGATCAGCTTGCCGACAATCTCCGGAAAGCTCAGGCTTCCATCGTGAGCGGCATGCAGGCAAGTTTCGGCAATAGAAATCCGTTCCGCGTCCATGGCGGCTTCCTTTCATTTCAATATTGAGTTTGGCCGGCGGGTTCAGTCCACCGGGGTTGCTTTCAGCTCGCGCCGTTCGGCGAGAACCCTCAGGATACGGTCGAGCGTTTCGTGCTCTTCCTTCGTCAACACGCCGAAGAATTCAGCGTCATTCTCGTCGGCAAGCGATGCCAGGACCGGGATCTTGGCCCGGCCCTCTGTCGTCAGGGACAGGCTGTGAGCGCGCTTGTCCTGCTGGCTTTCCGCCCGCTCGACCAATCCTTTGGCGACCAGCCTTTCCGCAAGTTTGCTGATAGCCCCCTTCGTCATGCCCATCCTCTCGGCCAGAACCGACGGAGGTGTCGGCTCCAAATCGTAGAGCGCCCGCATGAACGACCACTCCGCGACGGTGACATCTTCGCCCGATACCTTGCGCGCGAACTCCTGCGACACGGCGTTTGACACCATCCGCATCCAGTACCCGGTGTGATCGGTCAGTTCCGAGGCTGAGGTCATGAGGCACTCTTGTTGACTAGGAAACTAACTCAAGGAAGTTTCCTAGTCAACAACAATTTTGGAGCCGGATAAAGCGGGGATGATGTGACGTTCGCGGCCTCCCGTCAGCCGCCCCGTATGGTGTGGGCACAGGAACGAGCGGCGCTGCAACGCCTCACCGACCACGACGTAGGTGCGGGGAGCGAGCGGAGTTTTTGCGCTGTCAGGCAAGGGCTGACATTCCAGTCCGATCGATGTGGCTCGCATTCCGTCCAAAGGCGGACGCTCCAGAATTCTCTACGGACACAATCCGTCGCTGACCGCCGCACGTTGGTGCAGGCGTCCTGGATCACTCCACGGTTATTTTTTTGAAAGATAGGCCGCCAGCATGCGCCTGGCGTCAGCCCGGCGTTTCGCACGCCAATCCCGATCCGACAGATCATGCTCAAACATCGACGACAGGGTATGCACGTTGGTCAGATGGAACTGACTCAGCGCGGCGATCATCACATACAGGCGCAGCGGATCGATATCGGGTTGAAGCTTTCCTTCCGCGATCCCGCGATCGAGCAATCGCTCCGTCATCGCCAGCACCGGCGAAGACATTTCATGGATGCGAGGCGACTTTTTCATGTAGCGCGCCTTCATGCCGTTTTCGGCGCGCAGAAGGCTGACCAGGTGGCCATCCCGTTCGAAGTGCCCATTCATGAAATCGAATAGCTGAAGCAGGCCCTCCAGCGGATCCAGATGTTCGACGTCGAGCGTGAGTTCTTCGGCGCGCAGCGCAGCCAGCGCACTTTCCAGCGTCGCGACATACAGGGCCGTCTTGCTTCCGAAACACTCGTATAACATCCGGGGATTTGTCCCCGCCTTCCGGACGATGCGGCTGATGCGCCCACCGGCGAGCCCATGGGTCGCGAACTCGATCGTGGCGGCGCGCAGAATCTCCTGGCGGTTTTGCTCCGCGGAACGGCGTGGACGGCGTCGCGGCGGCGCTTGACGCTTGCCCGCGGCGGCGTCGGGTGCGGAGTCCCGATAAGTCATGTCTGGTCTTTGCAATTGGCGAGGCTTGCCCAAGGGCTTCCGATCTCGAGCAGTGCCCGATCATGACCCGGCGACGCCACAATGGACAGGCCGACCGGGCATCCATCCACGCGGCCCACGGGGACGTTGATCTGCGGGAGGCCGGCGTGGCCTGCGATCGACGTTAGCGTGAGTGCCCGGGGATAGAAATCGGCAAACTCCGATGGTGCGGCATTCCTTTTAAGTGCCACGCGGGGTGCCGTCGGCACCACCAACCCAACACCGTCGCCAAGCGCGGCACGAACGCGCGCGGCAAGGGATGCGCGGATCGGTGTCCAGCGGGCGATTTCGGCCGGCGTGATCGATGACGCCTCGGCAAACCGCTGTGCGACCGCCTCGCCGAACCGGGGTTGCGCCGAGCTTATCCATGGTCCGAGCGCTTGCCAGATCCCGGCGCATTGCACCACGCGATAGCACTCCAGCCACTCATCCGCTGCGCCGTCAAACAGCGTGATCTCGTCGGAAATGCCCAGCGCCTCGCAGCGCGATCGCAGCATCGCCGCCACGTCGGGATCAGCCAATGCGAATGCATCGCGCACGAGCCGGAACTTCCGAATAGGTGTGACATCCGCCTTCGGCAACAGCACGTCGCCGACGCGGCTCTGTGTCGTGATATCGCGCGCGAACCAGCCAACCGTGTCGTAGGACGGCGAGAACGGTACAACGCCCTCGAGCGATACCGCGCCGTGGGTCGGCCGGAAACCGAACACGCCGACAAAACTCGACGGCACGCGCACTGAGCCGCCGGTATCGGTCCCCAGGGCGAAGTCGACCAGGTGCCCGGCGACCGCGACACCAGATCCGCTCGAAGATCCGCCGGGAAGCCGGTCCGGGCAGGCAGGATTGACCGGCATGCCGTAATGCACGTTCGTGCCTTCGAGGCCGAACGCGAGTTCGTCGGTGATGGTCTTGCCATTCAGCGTGGCGCCGGCAGCCAGCAACGCTGCCACGGTTGGCGCAGACGTCGCGGCGGGTTGTCGTGCCTTCAACCAGTCCGGATTGCCGCCGCCCGTTCGCGCGCCAGCCACGTCGATCAGGTCCTTGACGGCGAACGTCAATCCGCTCAGCAGTCCCGCGGCGGTCGGAGCCATGGTCACGCGCGGACCCGGCACGAAGGCGCCGAAGTCAGGGGCCGCAGAGCCTGCGATCGAGGTTGGTTCGGCGGCAATCAATCTATGCTCCTGCCCGCTTGCCGAGTGCTGCAATCACCGCACCGGAATCGGTGACGAAGCCAAAACACTTCTTCACATTCCAGATCGTCGCTTCCGTGCAGAAATCCGGTGATGAGGTGGCGCAGCAATCCTCGACCAGGATGCAGCCGTAGCCGAGGAAGTTCGCATCAGTCAGCGAGTGCAGGACGCACTGGTCGGTGTTGACGCCGGTGAACAGCACCGACTTCACACCGAGATTGCGCAGGATGCTGTCGAGCGGCGTGTCCCAGAAGCCGCTGATGCGATACTTGTCGACCTTGATGTCGCAGGCTTCCGGCGGCGAGTTCGTCGACCACGGCCGCAGCCCAGGAGTCCTTCTCCAGCACATGCGAGCCGTTGCCGGGCAGCGGATCGCCGAGCCCGACGCCGGTGCCGCTCGGCTTGTAGACGATGAATCTGGTTCGGGCGGCAGGTTGGCCAGATCAGGCCGGTTGCCCCAGTTCACCCAGATCACCGGCACGCCGGCCTTGCGCAGCGCCGGCAGCAGGCGCTGCAGCGGTGCGATCGGCTTGCGATCCGGACGATAATCGCCGCCGATGTGATCCAGCCAGCCGCCCGGCGGTGCAGAAGTCGTTCTGCATGTCGATGACGATGATCGCGGTGCGCAGGAGATCGACGGTCACGTTCTGCGGCGTGCAGGCAATCGTCACCGGCGCGGGCGTTGGCTGCGGCATCGCCATGTTGACTTCGCCTTCGGTGGCCCACCACGCAAACTGACGTCCGGGGCCGAGCTGCCCGCCCGGCATCTGCTGCGCGCGCTGTTCATTTGTCTTCATGATCGCCTCCCCTCGGCCCGTCCGGTACGTGCAACGCGGATCGCCCGCTGCGTCGAGATATGGCTTCGTGGTTTGCAAGTTCGCTGCCAGAGGCAATTTGCGAGGAGATTCAACGCGCCCGCACAGGCTGAGCGATGGCGCTGCCCATGAATCCGACAAACGCCCAATCGCTCTGGATAAAAAGTAAGCATTTGTTTGTTTAGAGCGGATGAGACACAGAAAAAATCCAATATTTTCAACGACATTTGCGCTTGGCATGGCGCTTGCTCGATGGAAGTCGCCGGATGATTTTCAGTACTGTGCGAGGGGTCTCATGAGGTTACGCCGTTTCGTTCTGCAGGCCGCGCTGCTCACTGGCGCGCTGGCGCTTTCCGCCAATGCCGCTCACGCCGATCCGCTCAAGGTCGGCATCCTGATTCCGGGATCGAAGTCCGACAAGGGATGGATGGAAGTCATCCTTCGATGGGCTGACAGCCGCCCAGAAGAAGTATGGCGACAAGATCCAGGTGCAGATGATCGAGAACATCAACTACGCCGATATGGATCAGGCGCTGACCAATCTCGCGAGCAAGAACACGCTCGTGATCGGCGTCGGTGGCCAGACCCAGGCTTCCGTCTACAAGATCGCAAAGCGGTTCCCGAAGGTGCAGTTCTCGATCGTCGGAGGCAACGAAGGCGAGAGCGCGCCGAACGTCGCGGGCTACGACGTCAAGCAGGCCGAAATCGCCTATGTCGCGGGGGCGGCAGCGGCGATGCTGTCGAAGACCGGCGCCCTCAGCTATGTCGGCGGCCTCGAAATCCCCTCGATCGTCAATGCCGGCAAGGAATTCGGCAACGGCGCGAAATCGGTCAACCCGAACATCAAATACACCGAGAACTATACTGGCGATTTCGACGACGTTGCCAAGTCCAAGGAAGCGACGCTTGCCGCGATCGCGCAAGGCGCCGACATCCACTACCACATCCTCAATCTCGGCCTGCGCGGCATGGAGCAGGCGGCGAAGGAGAAGGGCACGCACATCATCGGCAGCTACACCGATCGTTGCGGCACCGATCCACTCTACGTCGCCTATTCGATCACCGGCACCGGCTTCCAGGTGCAGTACGCAATCGACGAGGCGGTCAAGGGCTCGTGGAAGCCGGGCTACAAGGAGTTCGGCCTGAAGATGGGGCCCGAGGCCTCCAGCATGGTGATCTGCGGCGGCACGCGCCGAGCAGAAGGCGAAACTCCAGCAGATCATGAAGGACCTTCTCGACGGCAAGATCACCGTGCTGAAAGGCTGAGGCCTGATGAGCGGCATCTCGCCCGGTCTGGCTGCATCTGCGGCCGAGCCGCTACTGTCGCTGTCGCAGGTGACGAAGCGGTTCGGCAGCTTCGCGGCCTTGTCGGAGGTCTCGCTCGATCTCCGTCCCGGCGAGGTTCACTGCATCCTCGGCGAGAACGGCGCCGGCAAGTCGACGCTGTGCAATCTGATCTTTGGCGTGCACCAGCCGGACGGCGGCGTCATGCGTTACCGCGGCGCGCCGTTCCGGCCGTCAGGCCCTGCGGATGCCCTGGCGCAAGGCATCGCCATGGTGCACCAGCATTTCAGTCTGGTCGGCGACATGAGCGTCGTCGACAACGTGCTGCTCGGGCGCCAGCGCGGCATTCTCAATCGCAAGGAATGTGCACGGCAGCTCGAGAAGATCGCGGATGACTACGGCCTGCCGCTCGATCCCTTCGCCAGGATCGAGGATCTCTCGGTCGGCGAACGCCAGCGGGTCGAGATCGTCAAGTGCCTGATCCGGGATCCCCAGCTCTTCGTGCTGGACGAACCGACGGCCGTGCTGTTGCCGGATGAAATCTCGGCGCTGCTCGACGTCTGCCGCCGCGTGGCGGCGAGCGGGCGCGCGGTGGTGCTGGTGACGCACAAGCTTGCCGAGATCAAGAAGGTCGCCGATCGCGTCACCGTGCTGCGTGGCGGCCGCACGGTGGCAAGTTCGAACGATCCCGCAGGCGACATCGACGCGCTGGTCCGCGCGATGATTTAGGGCAATGTCGAGGCGCTCGACACCTCGGCGGCGTCGATCCTCGGCCTCGAACCCGTCACGCATGTCGGTCACGCGCCGGCCGCAACGGCCAGGGTCGAGGCCCTGCAGATCGACGGCCTCACGGTGAAGGACCATCAAGGCGTCATGCGTCTCGACAACTTCACGCTCACGGTGGACCGCGGCGAGATCGTCGGTGTCGCCGGCGTCGAAGGCAACGGCCAGAGCGAGCTCACGGCCGTGCTATCAGGCATGATGGCGGCGACCGAAGGACGCATCCATCTCGGGGCGACCAATCTCACCGGACGCTCGCCCAAGGAGATCACGGCCGCCGGCGTCGGCATTGTGCCCGAGGATCGCCATGCGGTCGGCTGCGTGCTCGGCGTCAGCCTGGCTGAGAACATCTACCTCAACCGACTCCACGAATTCACCCGTTTCGGCTTCCTCAATCGCGCCGCGCTGGAGCGCGAGGCATCCGCGCTGATGCGCCGTTTCGACGTGCGCGCCCGCGGTCCCGGCTCGCCGTTCTCCTCCCTCTCCGGCGGCAACCAGCAGAAGGCGGTTCTCGCGCGCGAGATCACCTTGCCGAACCTGTCGTGCCTGGTCGCGGCGCAGCCGACCCGCGGCCTCGATGTCGGCGCGGTGGCCGCGGTCTACAGCCACATCCGCGAGGCCTGCAGCCGCGGCATCGCGGTTCTGCTGGTCTCGTCCGAACTCGATGAACTTCTGACGGTCGCCGACCGTATCGTCGTGCTGTACCGGGGCCGGATCATGGGATCATGCCCGGCCGACCCCGCGCGCAAGGAGGCGATCGGCGCCATGATGGCGGGGCAGCCGCAATGACAGCCGTGAACCAGGGGCGCTTGCTTTCAGCTGTCCCGCGATTTTCGCTGCGCCCGGCACTGCTGGTGCCGGTGCTCGCGGTCGCGTTTGCCGCCGGCGTAGGGTTGCTGCTGATCGCGATGATCGGCGTCTCCGTGCCGAAGGCGATCGCGGCGTTCGTCGAAGGCGCCTTCGGCTCGCCCTTTGCGCTCGCGGCGTCGCTCAACCGCAGCACGGTGTTCGCACTGGTCGGCTTCGGCTTCGTGCTCGCCAACCGCGCCAACCTGACCAATGTCGGCGGCGAGGGGCAGATTGCGGTCGGCGGCATCGCGGCCACCGCGGTGGCGCTGTACGGCCACGTCAGTGGCCTCCCGCTGGGACTGGCCTTCATCCTGCCGACGCTCGCGGCAGTTATCGCCGGTGCGTTGTGGGGCGGCGTCGCCGCCGTGCTGAAAGTGAAGTCCGGCACCAACGAGGTGATCTCGACGCTGTTGCTGTCCTTCATCGGCGTCTGGCTGCTCTACTGGTCCGTGCAGTCGCCTTCGCTGTTGCGCAAGCCGATGACGAGTTCGGCGACACTCCCTGAAATCTCTCGAAATTCCGGAACCGACCCAGCTCCCGCTGCTGACCGGCGACTATTCCTTCCCGCTCCACATCGGGCTTCCGCTGATGTTGATTCTCGCCATCGTCGTCGGCGTGATCCTCTCGCGAACGATACTGGGATTTCGGCTTCGCGTGGTCGGCCTCAATCCCGTCGCGGCCCATCGCGCCGGCATTTCCTACGCGAGAACGGTGGTCTTCGCGCTCTCGACCGCAGGCGCATTCGGCGGTCTCGCCGGCGCGCTGATGCTGCTCGGCGAGCAGTACACGCTGAAGGACGGCTTCTCCTCCGGCTACGGCTTTGATGGCCTCGTCGCCGGCCTGCTGTCACGCGGTTCGATCCCCGGCGTGATCGCCGCCTCGCTGTTGTTCGGTTTCATGCGCTCCGGCGGCATCAACATGGAGATGGTGGCGGCCGTGCCGACCGCGCTGGTCGCCGTCATCCAGGGGCTGATCGTCATCACGCTGGCGGGAGCCGCGCTGTTCATCGAGAAATGGGAGCGGCCATGACCTGGGAACTGTTCGCTGTCTTCCTGGGCTCATCGATCCGGCTGGCGACGCCGCTCCTGCTTGCCGGCATCGGCGAGATGGTGTCGGAACGCGCCGGCGTGCTGAACATGAGCATCGAGGGCATGATGCTGATGTCGGCCTTTGCCGCCGCCGTCGGTGCCTGGGCCACCGGCGATCCGCTGGTCGGCCTCCTGATCGGCATCGTCTCCGTGGTCCCGGTTTCGCTGCTGCAGGCGTTCCTCAGCAACACGCTGCGCGCCAACCAGATCGTCTCCGGCATCGGCATCAATATCCTGGTGCTCGGCGCCACCACGCTTGCCTATCGCGAGATCTTTGGCGCCCGGTCGCGCGCCGAAATTCCCGGTCTTGCCAAGGTGAAGCCGCCGCTGCTCGGCGACATTCCGGTGATCGGGAATGCGGTGTTTCAGCAGGTCTGGCTGCTCTATGTCGGGATCGCACTGATCGTGATCACCGCGCTCGTGCTTCGCTACACCTCGATCGGGCTTGCGATCCATGCCGCGGGCGCGGAGCCGAAGGCCGTCGACAAGTCCGGTCTGTCGGTAACGCGTATCCGCTACGGCTGCGTGCTGTTTGCGGGCTTCATGGCGTCGCTGGCCGGTGCGTTCCTCTCGATCGGCGACATTCACACCTTTACCGAAGGCATGACGCGTGGCGCCGGCTATCTCGCCATCGCTTCCGTCATATTCGGAAAATGGCGGATCGGCGGGACGACACTCGCCTGCCTGTTGTTCGGCGCGGCCACTGCGCTGCAGTTTCAGCTTCCGGCGCTCGGGATCGCGGTTCCGAACGCCTTGCTGATCATGCTGCCCTACCTCCTGGCTCTCCTGGCGGTAGGTGGACTGGTCGGGCGCCAGATGGCACCGGCCACCCTCGGCGAGCCCTATCGTCGCTGATTCCTGTCCGGGAAATATCTCGAGATGGATGGTGGCAGGTGGCTGTGCGGCGAACCGACTTTTCTTGCGCCATCGTGCAACTCGGCGGGCGTGACGCCGAGATACCGGGTTACCGGGCGCGGAGCACTTTAACCATTCGGCAATCAGGGGGCGCCCGTTGCGAGCGCCCGCCATGGTCTTTCGCTTAGTGGATACCCTGGAAATAGGCTTCCAACTCGGCGACCGCGCGATGTTCCCATTCGCTGGCCTGCGCCAGCAGCGAGCAACTATGCGTCGGACGGAAGGCTGCGGTCTGCCGATACAGCGACGCGATGGTGCGGTAGCGGCGGACGTTTTCCATGATGGCAAGGCTGTTCATTGTTGATCTCCCCATTTCTTCTTTCCCGCGGGCGAAATTGCGCGAGAAAAATTTTCGAATTCGTTATCGCGCGGGGAAGAGCGTTCGGGTGGTTTCCGGACGGTTGACGGTGGCCGCTCGGCGAACGGACACAGCGTCGCTCCTTGAAAATCTCTTAAGAACCAGGGCGGGCCGGCATCGGAGGCCTGCCCGTGGCGGCGCGTGCGTAGCGACCGGGCGGCTGGCCGACATGACGGCTGAAAGCCGTGCTGAAGGTGCTTGCCGATCCATAGCCTGTCGCGCTCGGCAATTTCGGCGATGTCCACGTCGTGGTGACGAAGCAGATCCTTTGCGATCGCCATGCGCCAGGCCAGCAGGTATTCCATCGGCGGCAATCCCACGTTGCGCGTGAAGCGGTCGAAGAACGCCGAGCGGGAAAGCGCGGCCTTGCTTGCCAGCTCAGCCACGGTCCATGGCCGCGCGGGATCGTCGTGCATGTGCCGGATCGCTTCCGCCAGCCGCGCATCGGCCAACCCGCGCAGCAGTCCCGCGGGCGCGTCCGGTCGTCTGGTTCACCCGCAGCGCCTCGACCAGCAGGATCTCGACCAGGCGGCCGAGCACCAGGTCGCGCCCCGGACGCTGCTCGCTGCGTTTCCTCGCTGAGAAAGCGCACCAGGGTCGAAAGCCGTTCGACCCCGCGCACATGCAACTGGCGTCGGCAGCAGCGACACCAGCAATCCCGCGTCGTCGCGAATCGAACACGAAGTAACCGCCGAGCAGGCGCACGCTCGGCGCGCCGTCGGGCGTGCCGTGGCGAATCTCGCCTTCCGGCGAGCGGCGTGAGCCGGGGGTCGACGATCGCGGGCTGGACCGGCTCGAAGCCTGACAAGGTGAAGCCGGGCGTCGTCGGCAGCAGCACGAAGTCGCCGGCGGTCGAGCGTCAGCGCGTCCTGCCCGTCCACCGCAAGACGGCAGTCGCCCTCGATCACCGTGCAGAAGCTCGGATGGCCAAAATCCGAATAGCGGACGCCCCAGCGGCCGGCGCCGCTGATGCCCTTCGTGAATACGGCCCGTGGCCGCAGCAGGATGATGACTTCCGAGAGTGGATCAACCATATCTGGACGATAGCAAATAAAATATGGACTTTCAATTGTAGATAGTCCGAATTGGGCGAGGTACCTGGGGTGATCAGAACCAGCAAGGAGATCATCGCCATGAAGACCGTCCTCATCACCGGCTGCTCGTCCGGCTACGGCCTCGAAACCGCCCGCCACTTCCATGCGCAGGGCTGGAACGTGGTCGCCACCATGCGCACGCCGCGCGAGGACGTCCTGCCGCGCTCCGAGCGCCTGCGCGTGCTGCCGCTCGACGTGACCAGCCCGAAAGCATCGCGGCGGCGCTCGACGCGAGCGGGCCCATCGACGTGCTCGTCAACAATGCCGGCATCGGCGTGGTCGGCGCTTTCGAGGCGACGCCGATGTCGCACGTGCGCAAGGTCTTCGAGACCAACACGTTCGGCGTCATGGCGATGACGCAGGCCGTGATCCCGCAATTCCGCGCGCGGCGATCCGGCGTGGTGGTCAACGTGACCTCCAGCGTGACGCTGGCGCCGATGCCGCTGGTGGCGGCCTACACCGCCAGCAAGATGGCGATCGAGGGGTTCACCGGGTCGCTGGCCCATGAGCTTGCAGGCGTTCGACGTGCGCGTCAAGCTGGTCGAGCCCGGCTATGCGCCGACCACGCGCTTTGCGCACAACACCGACGTGCGCATCGAGGACCTGATCCCCGAGGCCTATGCGTCGTTCGCACAGCCGATCTTTGCCGCGTTCGCGAAGCCGGCCATGGTGACCAGGGAGACCGACGTGGCCGAGGCGGTGTGGCGCGCCGCCAACGATGCTTCCGGCCAGCTTCGTTTTCCGGCAGGCGCCGACGCCGTGGCGCTGGCCGGCGCCCGGCAGGAGAGCCCGGGTCATCGATAGATGATGTCGCGGGTGTCTCGGTTTGATCCGGCCATTCCCGGAAAAGCACAACGCCGCACCAGCGGAATATGATCGCTGGGCGGCGTTGGGAATGCACTGGGCCCTGAAATCCCCCAGCACGTATATGTCAGCAATCAGTGTGCCAGGGTTCGATCACGTTTTCTTAACCGGCGGGGGCCGCAAAGCCGGCTGTCGTTCCTAACCTTGTCTTGAGCGGCGTCGGCAGGGTCAAGCCGTCGACGAAATCGCTGATGTGTTCGGGAATGGGTTCGCCCGCCATGTCGCAGCGGATCTGGATCTCCTGCGCGATCTCGCAGGAGATATCCGCGGACCAGTGCTCGAGGGTGTTGAAGGCGACCGCCCGTTGCGGGGCGTCGAGACGGCCCGACATCAGTTCGTCAATGACGGCTTCGATATCCGCACACTCGATTTCGATTTCCCGGATGTTGCCGGTACGGCCGCGGCGATCGACGATCAGATAGGCGGTCTGGTCTGCGCCATAGGGTACGGTCCCGGGCGTCCATCTCGAGGTGCTCATCGGCTTCAACTCCGGTGTGCCGTTGCCGCTTCTGCGGGACGGACGAAGAGCCTTGCCGAGGATGAACGCGATCGGGCCTTGAATGTTCCGCTGCCGCAATGTGGCCGCGTCGGCCGCCGGTCGCGGCGCCCGTTGCTACCATCGGATTTCCTGCAGGCGGGCCCGGCAATACTCCCGATAGAACATGTTAATGATCTGCCACATGACTGGTCCCCATCGTCGATGCCGTCATGCTGGGCCCGCGGCATTTCGCGGCGTCTTCGCGCCCGGTCAAAAGCGGGGCGTTAACCGCCTGACGGCAGCATGATAGGCTGGTGGTTTTCCGATGGCGTTTGAACCGATGAATTATCAGGCCTTCTCCAACGACAGTCTCACCATGATGTATGAGAGCGTCCGTGGCGCGCTCGCCTCGGACGACGCGCAGAAGGCGGCGGGCGACCCGCCCCGGTTTCAGGTGCGGGAAACGCCCGACTGGCGAAACCACGCCGCCAATCTGGAAAGCGAGATGCTCCGCCGCGGCATGTTCTTCGAGATCATCGACTGGTCGGAAGACCAGGCGCAGTTGCCGTTCTAGTCTACTGCGCTTTGCGCGCCGCCAATCATGTGGCGCTGGTCACGTGCACGCCGGGCTTTCGCCCCGCATTCCATTTGCCCCCGATCGCCCGTTCAATCTGCGCCGCCAGTTGCAGCAGCAGGCCGTCATTGGCCTGCCGCGCGATCGCCTGGATGCCGAGCGGCAATTCGTTGTCGTGGCTCGCGAGCGGCAGGGAGATCGCGGGGATGCCGCAGAGATTGGCGAGCGGCGTAAACGCGAAATTGCGCCAGAGATTGCCGAACCAGTCCAGCACGTCGGGATTGTCGCTGATGGTCAGGTATTCCGTGGTGCCGACCTTTGGCGTCGGCAGCGCCGTGATCGGCGTCAGGATGATGTCCCAATCCTCGAAGAAAGCGCCGAAGCCGCGCGACGTCGTGTTGAACACCGCCTGCATGCGTGCGCGCTCGGCGAAGCTGGTGTGCCGGCCGTGCTCCCATATCCGGATGTTGATCGGCTCGATCAGGTCTTCCGGCGGCTGCGTCAACCCGCGCGCGGCGAGCATGTTGGAAATCACGATGGCGAAATTGCTGATGTAGCAGGTGGTCTGCGCCGCGAACGCCTCGCGATAGTCGAGATCGGGAAGCGCGTAGTCGACGTGATGGCCGAGGCTTTCGAGGAAGCGGCCGGCCTTGTCCAGTTCGGCGGCGATATGCGGTGTCGCCTGGTAGTCGCCCCAGCGGTGCGACATCGCGATTTTGAGCCTGGAGGGATCGCGCGTGATCAACCGCGTATAGGGCTCCGGCGGACTCCAGAACGGCATGAACTCGCCGGGTGCAGGCCCGCGGCAGGCATCGACGAAGGCTGCGGTGTCGCGCACCGTGCGCGACTGGCAGCCTTGAATCGAAACCAGCCCGCTGAGGTCGGACAGGTGCGGTGACAGCGAGAACACGCCGCGCGACACTTTCAGCCCGATATTGCCGTTGACCCCGGCGGGAATGCGGATCGAACCGCCGCCGTCGGTCGCATGCGCGATCGGCACGGCGCCGGCGGCGACCATCGCGGCGCTTCCGGCGGACGATCCGCAGGTGGTGTAGTCGGTATTCCAGGGATTGCGCGTGATGTAGACAGCGGGATTTTCCGCCGAGCTGCAGACCCCGAATTCCGGCGTGGTGGTGCGCCCGATCAAATTGAGGCCGGCGCCGCGCATCTTGCCGGTCATGAACGTGTCGGCCGTGGCGCGGTTGCCGCGCATCATCAGCGAGCCCATTTCCTGCAGCCGGCCTTTCAGCGTCGGGCCGAGATCCTTCATCAGGAACGGCAAGCCGGCAAACGGCCCATCGAGATTGGTGCCGTCGGTAGCGGGATCGGCGACGGCGTCCTCGAACAATTCGACGACGCCGGACAGCGCGGGATCGACCCTGGCGATGCCGGCGGCTGCCTGTGCCGCCAGTTCGGCCGCGGTCAGTTCGCCCTTGCTGACACGCGCGGCGAGCGCAACGCCGTCATGGTTGGCCCACTCGTCCCAGCTCATCGGCAAATTCATCAATTCATCCCCTGTTCAATCCTGGCCCGCATGCGGACCGGCCGGTCTTACACTTTCACCAGCCTTATCCTTGTCCCCCACGGATCGGCGGTCTCGAAGCCGTCAGGGACTGCCGTGGCCGTCGCGCCCGCCTGGCGCAGACGCTGCTCCTGGGCCTGCAGGATTTCCGGCGTCGCGATCTCCAGCGAGAACCAGGCGAGACCCGTGGCGGTGTCATCGCGCTGGCCGGCGCCCTGGCTTTGCCAGACGTTGATGCCGAGGTGGTGATGATAGCGCCCCGACGACAGGAACGCAGCGCCGCTGCGCTTGCGGGTCGGATCGAAACCGAGGGTGCCGCCATAAAAGCGATCCGCCTGGTCGAGATCGCCGACGCGCAAATGCATATGGCCGATCCGTAGTCCCTCCGGCGCCGTGGCGTAGTCGGTCGTGGCCGTACCGGTCAGCGCCAGCAGGCCGTCAATATCGAGCTGGTCGGTCGCCATCGCGACCGTGCCTGCGTTCCACTGCCAGAGTTCGGGCGCTCGGTCGGCATAGATTTCGATGCCGTTGCCTTCGGGATCGTCGAGATAGACGGATTCGCTGACAAGGTGATCGGCGAAGCCGGACAGCGGAATTCTGTTCTTCGCCGCATGCACCAGCCAGCGCGCCAGATCCTTGCGCGTCGGCATCAGGAACGCAGTGTGATACAGGCCCGCCGCGTTGCGCGCCTCGCGCGCCGCGCCCTCGCGCCGTTCAAGGTCGAGTAGCGGCACGCCGCCTGCACCTAGGCGCGCGCCGGTTGCTGTACGCGTCATGACGGCCAGCCCGATCGCGTCGCGATAATAGTCGGCGACCTTGTCGAGGTCGCGCACGCGCAAGGTCACCATGCCGATCCGCATCGGCGTCCGGTTGGCAAAGGTCGGTCCGCCGCCTCCTTCGGCCCGCGCCGCCCCGATTGCCGCAGCACCCAGCGAAGAAGCGCCCGCCAAGTGAAGCAGCGTGCGGCGCGTCAGGTCGATGGTCATGGTGAGAGTTCCTTGATGAGCGCCTCTGCGAAGCAATTCCCGCGCCGATTGGCGGCGAGGGATTCGGGCCAACGCTTGGCTCAGCATACGGTCTGATCGGCCGCGGCCGCAACGCTGCGGTCGCGGGAACCATCGCCGGGCCGGGACGTTTTTCTCAGGATAAACACATTCTCGAGCCATCGGAGACCAGCATGATCCGCGTCGCGGCAGCGATTATTGCAAGCGTGTTGAGCGTGAGCGTTGCTGCCGCGCAGTCCACCGCAGCGTCGAGCGAAAAGCCGGAGACGGCGTGCACGACGTCGCCGGCGGCGACAACGGGAAGCGGCGAGGAAAAGACGGCAAATTCCATGGCCATTGAAAAGAGCGCGATCCTGCCGGACGCCGGCGGTTCGAACTCGGCCGCGCCGACGGTGCAGAGCGGCGGCAAGCCGCTGAAGGTCAGCCCGGACTGTCCGCCGGATTCCAAGCCGAAGTGATGCCGCACTGACGCAGCGACTTGCTTTCACGCTCGAGTGCACCTCGTCCGTCCCGCATCTGTTTGACCGGTCCGGAGCCCAGCCCCAGGCGTGCGCGTTGGCGCGAATTTGAGCGTGTGATTTCAAGTTGATTTGCCCCGTCCAGTCTTGCGCGCAAAGATATTGTTCTTCTCGTCGGCCCCAAATCATCGCTACAACCTGCGACATCCCACCCGGCAAGAGGGGCGGCTCGCGATCGTCACGAACGTGCGGTGGGATGCGGTGGACGCGAGGGCTGCGACTGACGAGCGCGGCTCAAACGTACGGCAAAGTCGTGTGGTCCTGACGCCCGAAGCTGGCGTCAAGTTCTCGAGAAGCAAGCTTCTTGGGGGCGACGGTGGCAACAGAGCCCGTCTCACCGAGGAGAGCGCGATATAAGCCGTAAAGCCACTGCGCAGGGAAGGCCGGATGCTCTCCGCTGAACCTGTATGCTCGTGTGCGTTTTCTTTTGTGCACTTGGCACACGGGACCGCGGGTGCAGCGCGCACCCGGTCTTCCCTGCACCCTCTCATTCTCGGGAGGGACATTGAAGATGCAAACCTCGGACGCACTGCGTCGCGAGATCGCGAAGCTGTATCGCAATGACGCGGGAAGAGGGAACGACCTCGATGCCTTTACCCCCAAAGGAGCCCGCGAGCCGGCTGCCGCGAGGGGCGAAGCCCGACCCTACCCCACCCAGCCTTTCAATTTTGCGATAGAAGCCATGTCCACATTCAAATTCCTTGATATCCCGCCACGCTCTATTGTCGGCGCAAATCAGGTCAGAAATCGTGGAGGAGAGTGAGTCCGATGGCGGAAGCAGCGAAATCACGGGGCGAGGCGCCGGCGGCGCTGCCGACGTGGCCGGACGAGATCTATCGTGTCCTCAAGGACGCCGGCGTTCGCCAGGTCGCGATCGTGCCGGATGCAGGCCATAGCCGGCTGATCCGTTCCTTCGAAGCCGATCCGGAAACCCGCGTCGTGACGCTGACGACGGAAGAGGAAGGCGTGGCGATGCTGGCCGGTGCCTGGCTCGGCGGCGAGCGCGGCGTGCTGCTGCTGCAGTCAAGTGGCGTCGGCAACTGCATCAACATGCTGTCGCTGCCGGTGATCTGCCACATGCCACTATTGATGATCGTCACCATGCGCGGCGATTGGGGCGAGTTCAATCCATGGCAGATCCCGATGGGGCAGGGCACGCGGCCTTCGCTGGAGGCCATGGGCGTGATCGTCAACAAGGTAGATGAGCCGCATCTCGTCGCATCGGCCGTGCAGGGCGCGGCGCACCTTGCCTTCAATACCTGGAAGCCGGTGGCGGTTCTGATCGGACAGCGCGTGCTCGGCGCCAAGAACTTCAAGGAGCTTGCCCGCAAATGACCAATCCGAACGCACTGCTGCACCGCCGCGACGTCGTCAACGAACTGCTGCGCGACCGTGCCGATCTCCTCGTCATCGCCGGCCTCGGCGCGCCGAACTGGGATGTCTCGGCCGCCGGCGACCATGCCAACAATTTCCCGCTCTGGGGCGCCATGGGCGGCGCATCGATGATGGGGCTTGGGCTCGCAATCGCGCAGCCGAAGCGCAAGGTGCTCGTCATCACCGGCGACGGCGAGATGCTGATGAATGTCGGCTCGCTGGCGACCATCGCGGTGGAGGCGCCGAAGAATCTCACCATCGCTGTGCTCGACAATGAGCGCTTCGGCGAAACCGGGATGCAGAAGACGCCGACCGCTTCCGGCGTCGACCTTGCCGCCATCGCCACCGCCTGCGGCATTCGCACCTCGCGCATCGTCCGCACCATGGCCGAAGTCAGCGAACTCCGCGACCTCGCGCATGAGGGACGCGGAACGGCGTTCGCGCAGATCAAGATCAGTCCGGAGGCGCTGGTGTTCGTGATGCCGCCGGCCGACGGCGTCATCCTGACGTCGCGCTTCCGGCAATCGGTACTCGGCGACGAAGCGCTGTTTAACTAGAAGGCCCTCGCGGCCATGGGTTCGCCGAGGCGCGCAAGACGCCCGGCGCTAAAGGGAGGATTGGTGATGCGGCGTTCGATTTCGCTCGCGTTGGCGCTGGCGTTGATGCTGTTCGGTCAGGCGCATGCGCAGACCGCCTGGCCGGCAAAGCCGATCAAGATGATCGTTGGCTTCGCCGCCGGAGGAAGCACCGACGTCACCGCCCGGATTATCGCGCAATCGCTCACTGAACGCCTCGGCCAGCCGGTGGTGGTCGAGAACCGCGGCGGCGCCGGCGGCAATATCGGCGCGGATGCCGTCGCAAAGGCCGACCCCGACGGCTACACGCTGCTGATGGCGACCAGCAGCACGTTCGCGGCCAACCCGAACCTCTACAAGAGCCTGCCGTTCGACGTGCGAAATGATTTCGCGCCGATCACGGTGACGGCCTTCATTCCGAACCTGCTGGTCGTCAACCCGTCCGTGCCCGCGAACAACGTCGCGGACTTCATCGCCTATCTGAAGGCCAATCCGGAAAAGCTGAACTTCGCGTCGGCCGGCAACGGCACCTCGCAGCATCTCTCCGGCGAACTGTTCAATTCGCTCGCCGGCGTGCGGATGACGCACATCGCCTATCGCGGCGGCGCGCCCGCGGTCAGCGATCTGCTCGGCGGACAGGTACAGGTCATCTTCGCGCCGCTGGTCGAGGTGATCCAGCAGGTGCGCGCGGAGAAGCTCAAGGCGCTCGGCATCACCACGGCGAAGCGATCGCCGCTGTTGCCTGAAGTGCCCACGATCATGGAGGCGCTGCCGGGCTATGAGGTCGCGCTGTGGAACGGCCTGCTGGCCCCGGCGAAGACGCCGCCCGAGATCATCGACCGGATCAACCGCGCCACCATCGACGCGCTGCGCTCGCCGGAGGTGAAGGCGAAACTCGCCGAACAGGGCAGCGAGCCCGTCGGCAACACGCCGGCCGAGTTCAAGGCCTTCATCGAAAGCGAACTCGTCAAATGGCGCAAGCTGGTGGAGATATCGGGCGCGACGGTGCAGTAGGCGCGTCACAGCCGTCATGTCGATCTTCCAGAGCCCCTCCTTCGAAAGCTGCTGGATCTCGGACATGATGAGGGTCGCGATCGTCGTCGTCGCGATCGAGGAGGGATGCGCGATCGGCGCGGCCAGGATCAGTTCGCGCGACACCGACGGGCTGACGAGCGCCGCCATTTCCAGTCGCTTCGCGGCGACTTCGGCGCGGATCGCCGATGGCGGCAGCAGCGTATAGCCGAGCCCCTGCTCCATCAGGCTGATCTGGGCGCGATAGGAATCGGCCTCGATCAGGGGCGTGAGCTTCAACCGCTCGCGCGCCGCCGCCTTCTCCAGCAGCGCGCGCAGGCCGTGCGAGATGCTCGGCAGGATCAGCTTCTGCTTCACCAGCCATTTGAGATCGACCTGCTTTCGCTTGCTCAGCCCCGATCCCGGCGGCCCCACCACGGCGATATCCTCGCGGCCGATGGACTGGACCGAAAGATGCAGGTCGACGGCCGGGCCGTAGATGATGGCGAGATCCATTTCGGCCCGGTGCAGCCACTCGACCAGATGCCCGCCATAGCTCTCCACGATGCGCAGCGAGACGTCCGGAAACTCGTCGAAGACGCGGCGCGCAAATCGTCCGGACAGCACGGCGCTCACCGTCGGCACCATCCCGAGGATGACGCGCCCCGAGGGGCTGCCGTTGGCCGATTTGAGATCGTCGCTGACCTGCTCGATCTGGCGGATCAGGCCGGTGGTCCGGTCGAGCAGCATCCGGCCGGCGCTGGTCAGCAGCATGCCACGCCCGTTGCGGACGAACAGCTCGACGCGGAGCTCATGTTCGAGCAGCTTGATGTGCCGGCTCAGCGCCGGCTGGGCCGCGCGCAGCCGGTCAGCCGCCTTGCTCAGGCTTCCGAGTTCCGCTACGGCCCGGAAAGTCCGCAATTGTTTGAGATCCATCGGGTACCCAGAGCGCCCACTATGGAAGCGATCATATGCCGTTTTCGGATTCTCCGTCCATGACCGTACCTCCCGTCACTCCCGCACAGGTCCGCACCGCGTTGCTGCTGCGCGACGAGATCGCACTGCTCGACGTCAGGCATGAGGCCGCCTTTGCCACCGGCCATCCCCTGTTCGCCGCCAACATGGCGGCCGGCCGCATCGCCCTCGAAGCGGAGGTGCGGCTGCCGCGCAAGGACGTGCCGATCGTGCTGTACGACGCCGGCGAGGGGCTGGTGTCGATGGCGGCGGAACGGCTGGCGGCGCTGGGCTACGGCAACGTCCGCCAGCTCGACGGCGGGCTGCAGGGTTGGAGAGCTGCTGGCTATGAGCTGTTCCAGGACGTCAATTCCTACGCCAAGGCCTTCGGCGAACTGGTCGAGCATCGCCGCCACACGCCGTCGCTGCCGGCGGAAGAGGTCGCGGCGCTGATTTCGAGCCAGGCGAACATCCGCGATTCTCGACGTCCGACGGTTCGACGAATATGCCACCATGAACATTCCGGGTTCGATCAGCGTGCCCGGCGCCGAACTGGTGCTGCGCGCCGGCCGCGCCGCGCCAAATCCCGAAACCACCATCATCGTCAACTGCGCCGGGCGCACCCGATCGATCATCGGCACCCAGTCGCTGATCAACGCCGGCGTCGCCAACCGCGTGGTGGCGCTGCGCAACGGGACCATCGGCTGGACGCTGGCCCGGCAAGCGCTCGATCACGGCTCGGACAGGCGCGGCGAGATCGGCGCCTTGGAGGGCAGCGGAAGCCAAGGCGCGCGACGTCGCCTATCGCGCCGGTGTCCGCCATATCGGCCCGGAAGAAATGACGACGCTAGAGGCGCAGGCCGGCCGCACGTTGTACCGCTTCGATGTTCGCGCCGAGGAGGAATACGCCGCCGGCCACATCGCTGGCTTTCGCCATTATGCCGGCGGCCAACTGGTCCAGGAGGTCGACATGGCAGCCCCGGTGCGCGGCGCGCGCATCGTGCTGACCGATGACAGGAATGTCCGTGCCGACATGACCGCATCCTGGCTGGCGCAGATGGGATGGGAAACCTACGTGCTCGATGGTGGCTATCACGGCGCGCTGGAAGTCGGACCGCCGCCGGCGATCCCGAAGCCCGATCCGTCCCATCGCTATCGGCGTCCCTACGAAGGCACCGACGTGCAGGCGAGCGCGATGCAGGCCTATCTCGATTGGGAATACGGCCTCGTCGAACAGCTCCGCCGCGACGGCACCCATGGATTCTTCGTGATCTGACGACCTGTCGCCGAGGTTATTCGTCGGCGCCGACCATGCTCGCCAGCTTCTCGGCCGCATAATTCTCGCCGATCGACATCGCGCAGATTCGCGAGATCTGCACATAGGGCAGGCCGCTTTCCTCGGCCCAGGCGTTGAACTGCGCCTGCACCTTGGCGAGATCGCGCTTGGAGGTGACGGCTCTCCGCGATATCGAGCCCGGCGTCGCGCAGGCACAACACGACATCCCTCGACGTGACGAATCCGTCCCAGCCGATGAAGCGCAGCATCATCTGGCCGGTGTTGCCGCCGAGCCGGCTGCCGCGCCTGGCCAGGAGTTCGAGCAGCCCGGTCTCGTCGGACGACGGCCACTTCGCCAGGAACTTGCCGAAACTGCCATGCTCCTTGGCGATCTCCTGCACGAAGCCGGCATTGGCGCGCACCGACATGATCTTGGCGCCGTTGCGGACGATGCGGGTGTCCTTCATCAGGCTGTCCCAGAAATCATCCGGCTGCAGCGTCAGCGGGCCGGGCTTGAAGCCGAGAAACGCCTGCTCGAAACCGGGCCATTTATTCTCGATCACGCTCCAGGCAAAGCCCGCCGAAAATACCCGCCTGGACATTTCCGCCAGGATGCGGTCATCGCCGAGCTTGGCGAGCGCCTTGGGGTCGGGCTTCGCGGGCAGCAGCCGCGCCAGTGCCTTGGGGCCGCCCTTGCGCTTCTCGGCACGGGCGCGGATGGTCCTGAACGGGGTCACGGTGCAATTCCCTCCTGAATGCGGTTAATGGAGGTGCCATCGGTGGAATGAGCCGAAATTACTCGAAGCGTACGGCCGGCAGAACCGCAAAGAAAGGTGGCGCTCCGGCTGGTTTCGGCCTAGAGAGCGCCTATCTCACACCCCAGTTCATGCATCGTGCTCCGGCGCTTCGAGCCGCCGCGCTCCGCGCCTGTCCGCCGCTTCGGCGCCAGGCCCAACCAAGGTTCATTTCGTGACACTTCTGCCCGACCAGCCGCCGCTCGCCCGAGCCTTGGCGGAACGTAACTTCGATCGGCTGACGCCGGTGCAGACGGCGGTGCTGGCCGATGACGCCGCAGGCCGCGACCTGCTGGTTTCGGCGCAGACCGGCTCGGGCAAGACCGTCGCCTATGGCCTTGCGATCGCAGCGAACCTGCTGGATGGCGCCGGGCGGTTCGGGCAGGCCGCAGCGCCGCTGGCGCTGATCGTGGCGCCGACCCGCGAACTGGCGCTTCAGGTCCACCGCGAACTTGCCTGGCTCTATCAATACGCCGATGCGCGGGTGGTCTCCTGCGTCGGCGGCATGGACCCGCGCCGCGAGCAGCGCGAATTGGCCCAGGGCGCGCATATCGTGGTCGGCACGCCGGGGCGGCTCTGCGACCATCTGCGGCGCGGTCGTCTCGACGTTTCGCAATTGAAGGCGATCGTGCTCGACGAGGCCGACGAGATGCTCGACCTCGGCTTTCGCGAGGACATGGAGTTCATCCTGCAGGCCACGCCGGACGATCGCCGCACGCTTCTGTTTTCGGCGACATTGCCGCGCGGCATCGTCGCGCTGGCGAAGGAATATCAGCAGCAGGCTTTTCGCGTCGAGGTCGCGGGCGATGAAGGCGGCCATGCCGATATCGAGTATCACGCGATCAGGATCGCCGCCGGCGATGTCGAACACGCCGTCGTCAACATTTTGCGATTCTACGAATCGCCGAGCGCGCTGGTGTTTTGCAACACGCGGGAAGCCGTTCGGCATTTGCAGGCGACGCTGCTGGAGCGCGGCTTCTCCGTGGTCGCGCTGTCAGGTGAATTGACGCAGAACGAGCGAACCCAGGCCCTGCAGGCGTTGCGCGATGGCCGAGCCCGCGTTTGCGTCGCCACCGACGTGGCGGCGCGCGGCATCGATTTGCCGAACCTCGATCTCGTCATTCATGCCGATATCCCGAACGATCCGGAGGTGATGCAGCATCGCTCAGGCCGTACCGGCCGCGCGGGCCGCAAGGGCGTCAGCATCATTTTGGTGCCGCCGGCACGCAAGCGCCGCGCCGAGGTGCTGCTGAACCTGGCCGGCATCGATACGGTGTGGGGCACGGCGCCGCAGCCGGATGAAATTCGCAAGCTCGATCAGGAGCGCATGCTGAAAGATGCGCTGTTTTCGGAGGAGACGACGTCAGAGGATCTGGCGCTGGCGCAGGCCTTGCTCGCCGAGCGGTCGGCGGAGGATATCGCCGCGGCGCTGGCGCGGCTTTATCGCGCGCGGTTGCCCTCGCCCGAGGATATAATCGATCCCGGGCAGGGCAGTGGCCGGTCCCGCGAGGATCGCGGCCGGGAAAGGGAAGCCCGTCCGCCGCGCGGCGACGATCGCAGCGCCGGGCCGCGATCAAAGAAGGGGAAGTCGTCGCCGCGTCACGCCATGGGCGACGGCAGCGTCTGGTTCAGCGCTTCTATCGGCAGCCGGAAGAATGCGGAGGCGCGCTGGCTGTTGCCGATGATCTGTCGCCGCGGCGGCATCGACAAGTCTGACATCGGCGCCATCCGCATCATGGACACCACCACCGAATTCGAGATTTCCGCTCGCGCCGCGGGATCCTTTGCCGTCAAGATCCGCCGGCCCGACAAGGAAGACAATATCCGTATCGAGGCGCTCGGCGATGCGCCGCGGCGCGAAGAGGCTCGCAAGCCGGAGTGGACGCCGAAGCCGCACGGGAAAAAGGCTGAGAGTTCTGACAGGGCAGGGTTTGACAAGAAGGCGCGTTACGATACCAAGAAACCGCATCGGGACAGACCGGCTCACGCCGGAAAGCCGCGGCACGAAAGTGCAGCGCCTGCAAAGGCCGACTTCGGAAAGAAGAAAAAGAAGAAGTTTCGCGGTTGACCGGCCGGGTCCACGACTTGGGCGCCGCCTGACGGTAAGAGGTTTGTGACATGGCTACTTTCCCGACCTCGACCACCGTCCTCGATTCCATCCTGTTCCGCGACGCGTTCGGAACGCCGGCCATGCGCGAGGTGTTCTCGGACTTCGCCCTGATCTCCCGCTATGCCGAGGTGGAAATCGCGCTGGCCAAAGCCGAGGCGCGATGTGGCGTGATTCCGGCGCAGGCCGCGGAGGAGATCGCGAAGCGGACGAATGTTTCCGCGTTCGATTTCGACCTGCTCCGGCAGGAGACCGACATCGTCGGCTATCCGATCCTGCCGCTGGTGCACCAGATGGCGAAGCAGTGTGGTGACGCCGGGCGCTACGTGCACTGGGGCGCGACCACGCAGGACATCATGGATACCGGCGTGGTCCTGCAGGTCCGCGCGGGCCTGAAGATCGTCGAAGACGACATTGCGGCGTTGCGCGGCATCCTTGCCGGTCTCGCGACACGCTATCGCGATACGCCGATGGCGGGCCGCACCCACCTGCAGCAGGCGCTACCGGTGACGTTCGGCTACAAATGTGCGATCTGGCTCGCGATGTTCGACCGCCACGCCGAGCGGCTTGTTCAATTGAAGCCGCGCGTGCTGGTCGGTCAGTTCGCCGGCGCGGCCGGCACGCTGGCGTCGCTGGGCGACAAGGGGTTCGAGGTTCAGAAGGCGCTGTGTGAGGAACTAGGCCTTGGCGTGCCGGTCTCGACCTGGCATGTCGCCCGCGACGGCCTTGCCGAGGTGATGAATTTCCTCGCGCTCGTTACGGGCTCGCTTGGCAAGGTCGCGCTTGACATCATGATGATGGCCTCGACCGAGTTCGGCGAGGTCTACGAGCCCTTCGTCAAGGGCCGCGGCGCGTCCTCGACGATGCCGCAGAAGCGTAATCCGATTTCGTCGGAACTGATGCTGGCGGCGGCCAAGGGCGTGCGCCAGCATGCCGGGCTGATGCTGGATGCGATGGTGCAGGATTTCGAGCGCGCCACCGGGCCGTGGCATGCCGAATGGATGGCGACCCCGGAAAGTTTCGTGCTGACGGCAGGCAGCCTGCATCAGGCGAAGTTCGCGCTCGGCGGTCTGATCGTCGACGAGGCGAAGATGGCGGAGAATCTCGATATCAGCCGCGGGCTGATCGTGGCCGAAGCCGTGATGATGGGGCTCGCGCCCGATCTCGGCCGCCAGGAGGCGCATGACGTGGTTTATGACGCCTGCCGCGTCGCCAACGACAAGCGCATGACGCTGGCGGATGCGTTGTCGGCGGATCCGCGGGTCTCCGCGCGCATCGACCGCGCAACCATCGATCGCCTGACGTCGCCGAAGAACTATCTCGGCCTGGCTCCCCAGATGGTTGACCGCGTGCTCGGCGCCTCGAAGCGTTGATCGCCTGCGAATTGTCACCAGTCGGTTCACGCCCATTTGTCCGGCCGCGACCACCCTTTGTGAAGCATTTCACAAGTCTCGTCCGCAATCGCTGACATTTTCCGCGTGAATACTGACATGCAGGAGTATCAGCGATGCGAGATCATTTTGAGATCGAACCGCGGCAGCACCGGAAGCAAAGAGGCGTCTTCATTCGAATCCTGGAAGCGCTCTATCATTCGCGGAACCGGGCGGCGAAACGCGAGTTCCGGCATTACCACCATTTCATCGTCGAAGATGCGGGTGCGGAGGCTCCGCTGGAGTTCCCGAACAGCGACAAAAGCAATCGAAAACCCCGGGACAACGAAACTCAGTTCGCGTGAGCTGTCCTTCCGGCGCTGCGGGCAGGCCGGTTTCGTCGGGTCAATCTTGTGCTATTGTGGTTGCCAGGCGCCGCGCTCGCCTTGGCCTGATTCTGCGATTGGAGCCAGAGGCTGCGAGGCTACATCATCCAGCTGCGTTTGACCGAAAAAATCATGACCGCACATCAGCGCAACGTCTCCGCCTCGATCGATCCCGTGAAACTCGACCGCCTTGCCGAAGTCGCCATCAAGGTGGGCCTGCGGCTGCAGCCCGGCCAGGATTTGCTTCTCACCGCGCCCTCGGTCGCGCTGCCGCTGGTGCGGCGGATCGCCGAACATGCCTACAAGGCCGGGGCCGGGCTCGTCACGCCGTTCCTGTCGGACGAGGAGATCACGCTGGCGCGCTATCGCTACGGCCACAACGAGAGCTTCGATCGTGCCGCCGGCTGGCTCTATGAGGGCATGGCGAAGGCATTCGCCGCCAACACCGCGCGGCTCGCCATCGTCGGCGACAACCCGATGTTGCTGTCGGGCGAAGACCCGGCGAAAGTCGCGCGCGCCAGCAAGGCCAATTCGATTGCCTACCAGCCGGCGCTGGAGAAGATCGTCAATTTCGAAACCAACTGGAACATCATCGCCTATCCAAGTCCGGCCTGGGCGAAGCAGGTCTTCCCCGACGTCCCCGAAGATGTTGCGGTGGCGAAACTTGCGGATGCAATCTTCGCGGCGTCCCGTGTCGACCAGGATGGCGCCGTCGCCGCCTGGGAGAAGCACAACGCGGTGCTGCGCGAGCGGACCGACTGGCTCAACGGTCAGCGTTTTCACGCGCTGAAATATTCCGGCCCCGGCACCGACCTCACGATCGGTCTTGCCGACGGCCATGAATGGGAAGGCGGCGCTTCGACCGCCAAGAATGGCATCACCTGCAACGCCAACATTCCGACCGAGGAAGTCTTCACCACGCCGCATTGCCGGCGGGTGAGCGGCCATGTCGTCTCCTCCAAGCCGCTGTCCTATCAGGGCACCCTGATCGACAACATCGCGGTCCGGTTCGAGGAAGGCCGCATCGTGGAGGCCAAAGCCTCGCGCGGCGAGGAAGTCCTGAAAAAGGTGCTCGATACGGATGAAGGCGCGGCCCGACTGGGCGAAGTGGCGCTGGTGCCGCATTCCTCGCCGATCTCGAAAAGCGGGCTGCTGTTTTTCAACACGCTGTTCGACGAGAACGCCGCCTCCCACATCGCGCTCGGCCAATGCTATTCGAAATGTTTCGTTGGCGGCGACAAGCTGACGCCGCAGCAGATCGCCGAGCAGGGCGGCAACAAGAGCCTGATCCACATCGACTGGATGATCGGTTCGGCCGAGACCGACATCGACGGCATCCACGCCGATGGCCGTAGCGTGCCGGTGTTCCGCAAGGGCGAGTGGGCCTGAGGCCGTTCCTCACGCCGCCCTTGGTCAATCCAGCCTGAGCTTGTAGAAATCTGTCGCCGTCTTCGAGAACAGTGCGGTCTTCTCGGCCTCGCTGTACTGCGCGGCCAGCCGCTTGAAGGCGTTGAAGATCACCTGATAGCTGCACTGGCCCTTGTCCGGCGGGAAGTTACTCTCGAACATGCAGCGATCAGGCCCGAACGCCTCGATGCAGGTTTCGATGTAGGGCCGCCACGCTGCGGCGGCTTCCTCTGACGATGGCGGCTTCGGCCGCAGATGGAAATCGTAGCCGAGCAGGCACATGGCCAGCCCGCCGAGCTTGACGACGACGTTCGGACATTTGGCGATCTCGTGGATCGAGGCCTTCCAGACGGGGAATATCTCCTCACGCCGGCCGGCATAGCTGCCGATCCCGATGGGGCCGCCGCAATGATCGAGCACGATTTTGGTATCCGGAAAGGCACGGGCGAGATCGGTAAGCTCGCCGATCTGCGGGTGAAACAGCCAGGCGTCGAAGCTGAGGCCGAGTGGGGCAAGACAGGCAAAGCCCTTGCGGAAGGTGCTGTCCAGCAGCAGTCCCCTGGGTCGCGTCGCATACATGCCGGCGACGTCAGGATCGGCATCCCAGGCCGACGAGTGCCTTATGCCGCGAAAGCGGCCATTGCCGGCGACGATTTCGGCTTCCAATACCGGCTTGGCGCCGTCGCCGAGCAGCAGGTTGACGTGGCTGACGATGCCGGCGCAGATCGCGGCCTTGCCATAGCCGCCGCTTGCGGCCATCGCGGCGACGCCGTTGGCGAACTCGACCTCGCCGACCGGACGGAACGCTTCCGGCCCGTGCGCGCGGTACATCGAGCGGCAGTCGACATAGACGGTCGCGATGATGTTGTGTCCGGAGGCGATATCGGCCGCCATTTCCTCGATCATGTAGCGCAGCCCGCCGCGCTCCCAGAGATGGTGGTGCGGGTCGACGATCGGACGGCCGGGATCGATGATCTCCTCGGTATATTGCGCCAGCCAGTCTTCGCGCGGATCGGCATAGAGCCCGCTCTTCGAGACGGGTGCAGTGCTGGCCATGAGTTTCGCTCCCCTTGATTATTGTTATTTTTCGTCGTTGCGAGCGTAGCGAAGCAATCCATTGCGCCGCAGGCAGTAGAATGGATTGCTTCGTCGCGTTGCTCCTCGCAATGACGGCGGCAGGCAGTTGTACCCCGCCTCACACCCCGTCGAGAATAATCACGGTCGGCGTTGTCGGCAGCGTCTCCCGTGAAATCTTCAGCGTTCGCTCGCTCCGCTGGTCGATGACGAACTGCTGGCCGATCAGGCGCATGAACTCGTCGAGCGGGGTGGCGAAGCGGTGCATCGGGAGGATCACGGAGGCGCGCAGCCGCCTGGTGATGTCCGAGACGCCGTCGAGCGACATGGTGTAGGTGCCGTCGATCGGCACCATCAAGATATCGATCCGTCCGATGGCTGCGAAATGCGACTCGTCGAGCTTGTGATGCAAATGGCCGAGATGTCCGATGCAGAGGCCGGCGACCTCGAAGATGAAGATCGAATTGCCGTCCTTGATCATCTCGCCGCCGGAGCCATCGCCATAGTAGCGGCGGATGTCGGTGGTCACATTGCGAATGTAGACGTCTTCGACGCGGGTCCCGACCAGGGCGGGCTGTCCGTTCTCGCCCCAGCCGTGCAGCACGTGCGTAATCTTCGGGTCCGGAAACAGCGTGTAGTGGGTCGAGTGCGCCCGGTTCATGGTGACAACGTCGGGCAGGCGGCCGGTGCGGTAGGCGCCGTTGAAATCGGTCCCGATCCGTACGCCGGCCGGTGTGTCGATATAATAGGTGGAGTGCCCGACGTAGGTGATCGCGACCTCCTCCGGCTTGGCGGCGATGCGCCGGAAACTGACCGGGACGGCGCGCGGCGGCGCGTTCGCCATCGCGAGGCATTCGCTGCGCAACGGCTGCTGCGCGGCCGCCGGCAGGATCAGCGAACCGAGGAAGGCAACGGCGACGGCAAGGGATCGCAACATGATATGACCCGTCTGCGGCAACGGCCGCTGCTAGCACTGTATCGCCGAATTTCACGACCGTCATGAGGACATTCGCGCACAGCCGCTCGCCGGAATTGCTTCATCTGCGGGCAGTCGTTCATGCCATACTGTGGAAAATGAACAGGGAGCCCACCTTGACCGAGAAGCCCGCAACTGCACCCGCCGCGCGTGCACTTTCGTCGAAACGGCTGGAACCGCTGCGCCAGATCGACGCCGGCGCTCTCACCATTGCCTATTACGAGGCAGGGCCTGCGGATGGGCCGGCCGTGATGCTGATGCACGGCTTTCCCTACGACATCCATTCCTATGTCGACGTCGCGCCGCAGCTCGCCGCTCAGGGCTGCCGGGTGATCGTTCCCTACCTGCGCGGTTATGGTCCGACCCGCTTTCGCGAGAAGGCGACGCCACGCTCGGGCGAGCAGGCCGCAATGGGCGCCGACATGATGGCGCTGCTGGATGCGCTGCAGATCAAGCGTGCGGTGTTCGCAGGCTATGATTGGGGTGGTCGCGCGGCCTGCGTCGGCGCCGCGCTGTGGCCGGAGCGCTGCATCGGGCTCGTCTGCGTCAACGGCTACCTGATCCAGGATATTGCCAATGCCATGGTGCCGCAGCGGCCGGAGCGTGAGGTGGCGCTGTGGTATCAGTATTATTTCCAGATCGAGCGTGGCCGCACCGGGCTAGCCGCCAACCGGCGCGAGATCGCGCGGATATTATGGGCGCAATGGTCGCCGCACTGGCAATTCGACGATGCCTGCTTTGCGCGCACCGCGGCTGCCCACGACAATCCCGATTACGTCGATGTCGTGATCCACAGCTATCGCCATCGCTTCGGTCTGGCCGAGGGCGACCCGCAATATGCGGATATCCAGCGTCGGCTGGCGGCTTTGCCTCCCATCACCGTGCCGGCGACCACGCTTGATGGTGCAGGCGATGGCGTCAGCGCGGCGACTGACGGCGCGGCCAGCGCGCCGAAATTTACCGCTCGCCGCAGCCATCGCGTAATCCCGCGGGCCGGGCATAATTTACCACAGGAGGAGCCCGAAGCGTTCGTGGCGGCGGTGATGGAAATGGTCAAGGCGTAGGCGATGCCGGATTCCATCGACCGCGGGCGTCGCCTCGTTCTCGGCGCGGCCCTTTCGGGCGTCGCGGGCAGGGCGTTTGCGCAAAGCATAGCCCCCGCGCGCCCGGCACGTGCGCCGTCGTCGCGGCGGATGGCGCCATTGCGGCAAGTCGATGCTGGCGTCCTTAACATTGCCTATCATGAAGAAGGTCCCGCGGATGGTCCGGTCGCGATCCTCCTGCATGGCTTTCCCTACGATATTCATTCCTATGTCGACGTGGCCCCGCAACTGGCCGCTCGTGGCTGTCGCGTCATCGTGCCCTGTCTGCGTGGCTTCGGTGCGACGCGTTTTCGCGATGGTTCGACGCCGCGTTCGGGCGAGCAGGCAGCGATCGGCGCCGACGTCATCGCGCTGATGGATGCGCTGAACATCAGGCGCGCCGTTCTCGCCGGGCACAACTGGGGTGGCCGCGCCGCCTGCGTTGCCGCCGCGCTATGGCCGGAGCGTTGCAGCGGCCTGGTGACGGTGAACAGCTACCTGATCCAGGATCTCCGCCGGGCCATGACGCCGATCAGCCCGATATTTGAGATTGCGCTCTGGTACGAGTATTACTTTCAGACCGAGCGTGGGCGGGCCGGGCTTGCTGTCAACCGGCGCGAGATCGCGCGGATCCTGTGGAAGCAATGGTCACCGGCCTGGGATTTCGACGACACCACCTTCGAGCGCACCGCCGCAGCGCATGACAATCCCGACTATGTCGATGTGGTGATCCACAGCTATCGCCACCGCTTCGGGCTTGCCTCAGGCGATCCCGCCTATGCCGAGGTGCAACGGCGCCTGGCGTCGCTTCCACCGATCACGGTGCCGTCAGTGACGCTCGACGGCGACGCCGATGGCGTGCTGCCGGCGAGCGACGGCCGCGCGAGCGCAACCAAATTCACCGCGCGACGTATTCACCGGGTGATACCGGGTGCGGGGCATAACCTGCCGCAGGAAGCGCCCGAAGCGTTCGCCGCCGCAGTGATGGAATTGATCAAGGCCTAATCGATCAAAGCGCAGGTCGACTTTGCCGCATGGCCTGCCGTTCCGAAAGCGTCATCCTTTCCGGCGCAAGTCCTCTCCCAGAATCACAAAAAAGTTTTACGGGGCGAAACTCCATGGCGAAGCGTCATTTCTCGTGCGCGATTCTGTTCCTCACATCGATCATCTTCATCGCGCCGGCCTCGGCCGAAGACTTTCCCAACCGCCCGATCACCTGGGTCGTGCCGTTCGCGCCGGGCGGCATCACCGACACGACGTCGCGCATCGTCGCCGAGGAAATGTCGAAGGCGCTGGGTCAATCGGTCCTGATCGACAACCGCGGCGGCGGCGGCGGCACGGTCGGCACCGAACAGGTGGCGCGCGCCAAGCCCGACGGCTACACGATGATCTACGGCACCCAGGGCACGATGGCGGCCTATGTCTCGCTGCGGAAGAGCCTGCCTTACGATCCGCTGACGAGTTTCCTGCCGGTGCATCTCGTCGGCGAAAGCCCGAACCTGTTCGTGGCCTATGAGGGCGCGCCGTACAGTTCAGTCCCGGAGTTCATCGCCTACGCCAAGCAGAATCCGGGCAAGGTGACCTTCAGCTCGTCCGGCGTCGGCACCGCGACGCATCTGGTCGCCGAACTGTTCAAGACGGTCGCCGGCATCGAGATGCAGCATGTGCCCTACAGGGGCAGCGCGCCGGCTCTGAACGACATGATCGCCGGACGCGTCGATGTCATGTTCGACTATCCGGTCTCGGTTGGCCCGCATGTCGAGGCCGGCAAGCTCAAGGTGCTGGCGACCACGGCGCCGGATCGCCTGCGCGCCTATCCGAACGTGCCTACCATGGCCGAACTCGGCATGAAGGACATGACCACGCAGAGCTGGTCTTCCATCATGGTGCCGGCGGGAACGCCCGCGCCCGTCGTCGACCGGCTGGCGGCGGCGCCCATGCCGCGCTGACATCGGAGCGCGTGCGCACGCATTTCGAGAAATTCGGCACCGCCCGAGATGCAGCAGAAGGCCGAAATGATCCCGTTCATCGAGAAGGAGATCAAGCGCTGGGGCGATGTGATCGAACGGGCAGGGCTGGAGAAGCAGTAGCTTATGGCGTTTTCGAGCGACGTGGATCCCGGCTCGCGATCTCAGTCCCGCCGCGGGCTGATCTTCCACGTTGCCGCGAGAATGGCTGCCGTGATCGCGCCGCTGATGACGGCGGCGACCGGAATCGTCAGGGCGAGTGCTGCGGTGGCGGCCCAGCCGATCGAGCAGAAGGCTTCCGAGAATGTCGCCAGCCGGGACGAAGTCTGGCGGCGGCGGAACTGGCTGCGTCTGGCCTGCACGCGGAACCAGAGCTGGATCGCGGCGGCGGAGACGGTCGCAAGGACAATAAAGAGTGCGGTGACGGCGGCCTGGGTCAGGGAAGCAAAGGCCAATGCGGCGATTAGCGGCGCGAAGATCGCACCGATCACGATCAGCACGACCTCGACCTTGGCGCGGATCACGCGCGACGGCGGCAGCGGCGCGGTGGCGACCAGATCCGCGGCGTCTTCGCCCGAGATTGTCAGCCAGGCGAGACCGCCGGCGAGCTGACCGGCGGCCATCACGATCACAGGCGTGATCAGCACGATCGCGTCCGAGCTTTCCGAGAAACTTCGCCACAGCATCAGGGCCGGCGGCACCAGATAGAGCAATTGCATCAGGCTCTGCGACACCAGCCACGGATCGCGCCGCAGCAGCAGAAATTCCTTGGCGCGCAATGCCGCCTGCCGCGAACCGCCGCGAAACGCGGCTGTGCGGGGAGCGCGGCGGACCGAGCGTGCAGTGGCGGCGACGCGGACGACGGTGTCGGCAAATCTCGGCGAGAAGATCGCCATTACGCCGCCGAGCATGAGGAACCCGCCGGCAAGCAAAAGCGCGAGCACCTCGCCATCGCCGATCGCCGCGCGCGCCGGCCACCACAGCGGGCTGTCGAGTGCTGGCGCATAGGTTGCAGCGGCGTCGGACGTCAGCACGGCGAAGCGCGAAAGCGTTCCGTAGGACAGGATCGCGGCGATCTGCAGCGCAATGACAAAGCCGGCGCCGATAATGGCAGCCAGAATTTGCGCAACGAGGCGGGTGCGGCTCGGGCCGATCAGGCGAAACAGGATCACCGTGATCGCGATTGCCGCGGCCGCGGCCGTGAGGCCGATGGCGATCACGACGCCGATCGCCGAGAGCCAGCGAGGGCCGCCGCCGAACACGAGAACGTCGATGAACGGTGTCGAAAGCAGCAGCGCCATTGCGGTGACGGAAAGCGCGATTGCCGCGATCCGTACCGAGAACACGTTGGCGAGCCGGGCCGGCGACGACATGATGAGATCGAGGTCGGCGCGGGCGTAGAATACCCTTGTTACGGATTCGATCGCCTGCGACAGCATCAATGCCCAGGCGAGGAAGATGGTGGCCGTGATGACGATCAGTTCAGGCTTGTCGAGCGGGGTCTGCAAATCGGCGAAGCGGCCGATCACTGCATAGGCCGGCAGGTGCATGACGGCAGCAAATATGATGAGCGCGATGATGGCTCGCTTTCGCTTGCCGCGGCTGCCGGTCATCATCGCCAGCCATTCGCGCCAGGCGAGCCGGATCTCGTGCCTTGCAAACCACGTCAGCGCTGCAGCCGAACTCATGCCGCCGCCGCTCCGGCGTCGACCAGTGCGATGAACATGTCTTCGAGGCTGGTATCGTTGCGGCCGTTCTGCCGGCGCAGTTCGCCAAGCGTGCCTTCGGCCACCAGCCGGCCGGCGGCAATGACGCCAATGCGATCAGCCATCCGCTCGGCGACCTCGAGAATATGCGTCGTCATGATCACGGTGCATCCGGCACGGACGCGTTCCTGCAGCAATCCCTTGACATGACGGGCCGACAGCGCGTCGAGGCCGGTGAGCGGCTCATCCAGGATGATCAGTCGCGGGTCGTGGACCAGCGCGCCTGCCAGCGCCACTTTCTGGCGCATGCCCTTGGAAAATCCCTCGCAGCGTTCATGCAGATGCGGCTCGAGGCCGAGTGACACGCAGCAGCGCGTGCGCCGAGGGCTCCGAAATCGCGGGATCGATGCCCCAGAGGCCGGCGACGAATTCGAGATATTCCAGTGGCGTCAGCTTGTCGTAGATCATCGGCTCGTCGGATACCCAGGCCATGATCTGCTTGGCGGCGACGGGATCGGCGAGCGCATCGACGCCCAATATAGAGACAGTGCCGGCGTCGGGCCGCAGCAATCCGGCCACCATACGTAGCGTCGTGGTCTTGCCGGCGCCGTTTGGCCCGAGCAGCGCATAGAATTCGCCTGATCGAACGGTAAGGTCGAGCGCGTCGACCGCGGGGCGGTCAAAACGCTTCGTTAACCCTCGCACCTCGAGCGCCGATAAATATGACTGCATGACGCGGGACGATCCGGTTTCGTCTGTCGTTGGTGCAACATGGACCGAAGAACTTTCGGCGCGGTGAATTGCGCGGCCCAAATCGCGCCGAACTGAACGATTCCGGGGCTGCGGCATTTCTGCGCAAATTCTTAACAGCGCCGCACGCAGCGCTTTGTTGACAGGCGTCAACGCTTTGGGCTCAATGCAGCAGGGACATATGCGGGCTGTCGGCGCGTTGCATGCCAGATAGCTTGTAGACACAAGATGCGAAAGAGGCGGTCGACAGAACCGCCCGGCATCGGGGAGGGAATGATGCTGGACTTTGTTCAGCAGCTTGTGAGTGGCATCGCGCTCGGCTGCGTCTATGGGCTGATCGCGCTGGGCTTCGTGCTGGTCTACAAGGCTACCGAGGTCGTCAATTTCGCCCAGGGCGATTTGATGATGCTGGGCGGATTCTTCGCCTTCACCTTCATTGGTATGATCGGTCTCAATTACTGGCTGGGATTTGCCGGTGCGATCATCGCCATGGCGGCGTTTGGCATGCTGGCCGAACGCGTCGTGGTACGCCCGATCCTTGGCTATCCCCAGTTTTCCATCATCATGGCGACGATCGGGCTTGGATATTTTCTCCGTTCCGTCGTCGGCATGATCTGGGGCACCGACGATTTCAAGATCGAGACACCGTTCAGCCAGGGCGTGCTGCGGATCGGCTCGCTGGTGCTGGCCTATGACAAGCTGTCGGTGATCGCCGCGACCATCATCCTTTGCGCGCTGCTGTACCTGTTCTTCAATCGCACCACGCTCGGCACCGCGATGCGCGCCAGTTCGGAGAACATGCTCGCTGCCTATTACATGGGCATCCCGGTCAAGCGCGTGGTGTCGATCGTCTGGGCGATCAGCGCGGCGGTCGCGACCGCCGCCGGCGTGCTGCTGGCGCCGATCACCTTCATTCACTCCAATGTCGGCCTCGTGCTGGGCCTGAAGGCGTTTCCGGCCGCCGTGCTCGGCGGCTTCGGATCGATACCCGGCGCCGTCGTCGGCGGTGTGCTGATCGGCGTGATCGAGAGCATGGCCGGATTCTATCTGCCGCAGGGCTGGAAGGACGTCGCGCCCTACATCGTGCTTCTGGTGGTGCTGCTGCTCAAACCCGAAGGCCTGTTCGGTATTCATACGCGGAAGAAGGTCTAATGCGGTTCCTCTTCAAGACCGATTACGAAGACGACATCAAACTGTTTCCGCACAGCGGCTACATCGTCTCCTACGGTATCCTGCTGGCGGTTCTGGCGATTGCGCCCTTCGTGCTGTCCAGCTATCTGGTCAGCCAGCTCGTGTTCGTCTGCATCTACGCCACCGTCGGTGTCGGGCTGATGATTCTCACCGGCTTCACTGGACAGGCCTCGCTCGGCCATGCCGCCTTTCTCGCGATCGGCGCCTACACGGCAGCCTATCTGCAGCAATACAACGTGCCGTTCCTGGTCTACTTCCTGGCCGGCGGCCTCCTGACCGGCGCGGTCGGCGCACTCGTCGGATTTCCGGCGCTGCGGCTGCAGGGCATCTATCTCGTCATCGCCACGATCTCCTTTGCCTTCATTGTCGAGGAGGTGCTGGCTCGCTGGGAGAGCGTGACCCACGGCAATGAGGGCATGCGGGTCAAGACGCTGTCCTTGTTCGGCATGGCGGTGCCCCGCGACGGGCCGACCTTCTATTTCCTGTGCCTTGGCGTGCTGATCCTGACCATCGTCGGCACGCTCAACCTGTTGCGCTCGCCGACCGGACGCGCCTTCGTCGCGATCCGCGACAGCGAGACGGCGGCGCGCAGCATGGGCGTCAACGTGTCGCTCTACAAGGTGAAGTCGTTCGCGATCAGCGCGGCGATCACGGGGTTTGCCGGCGTGCTGTTCGCGCACAAGCTCTCCTTCATCAGCCCGGAAATGTTCACGCTGCAGCTCTCGATCGAGTTCATCATCGTGATCCTGATCGGCGGCACCTTCAGCCTGCACGGCGCGGTGCTGGGCGCGATCTTCCTGGTCATGATCGATCCCTTCCTGACCTATCTGAAGGACGATCTGCCGGGCATCATCGCCGGCATCGCCGCGGCCTTCGGCGCGGGCAAGGCAACCGTTGCGAACATCCAGAGCAACGTCGCCGCCATCGCATCCGCCAACGGCCTCAAGGGCGCCATCTACGGCATCATCATCGTGCTGTTCGTGCTGTTCGAGCCGCTCGGCCTCTACGGGCGCTGGCTGAAGATCAAGCTCTTCTTCCAGCTGTTCCCGCTCTACAAGCGAGCCACCTTCAAGCGCCAGAAGATCTACGTCAAATCGGAGCGGAACCGATGACATACTTCCGTGCGGATAATCTCTCTCTGCACTTCGGCGGCCTGAAGGCAGTCGATTCGGTCAGCTTCGCGGTGGAGAAGGGCGAGATCCTCTCGATCATCGGTCCCAACGGCGCCGGCAAGAGCTCGATCTTCAACCTGATCTCGCGCATCTACCCGCCGACCTCGGGCAAGATCTTCTTCGAGGACCAGGACATCACGGAGCAGCCAGCCTACGACATTGCCGGCCTCGGCATCGCCCGCACTTTCCAGAACATTGAACTGTTCGAGAACGCGACCATGCTGAGCAACCTCCTGGTCGGTCGTCACAGGCATTCCACCACGCAGCTGTGGCAGGAATTGCTGTTCCTGCCGAGCGTGCGCGCCCGCGAAAAGGCGCATCGCCGCAGCGTTGAACAGGTGATCGAGTTCCTCGATCTCGAAGTCTATCGCGACAAGCTGATTTCGGGGCTGCCCTACGGCGTCCGCAAGGTGATCGAACTCGCGCGCGCGCTTTGCTCGGAGCCGAAGCTGATCCTGCTCGACGAACCGTCTTCCGGATTGAACGTCGAGGAGACCGGGGACATGTCGTTCTGGATCCGCGACCTCAAGACCGACCTCGGCATTACCGTGCTGATGGTTGAGCACGACATGTCGCTGGTAAACCGCGTCTCCGATCGCGTGATCGCGCTCAACTACGGCAGGGTGATCGCGATGGGATCCCCTTCCGAGGTGCAGCGCCATCCCGACGTTGTCGCCGCGTATCTCGGCGCATGAGGACGATGCCATGAGCGCTTCCGACATCATTCTCAAGCTCAGCAATATCGAGAGCTATTACGGGCCGATTCAGGCCATCAGGGGCATCAGCCTGGAAGTGCCGCGCGGCCAGATCGTCACGTTGCTCGGCGCCAACGGCGCCGGCAAGACCACGGTGCTCAAGACCATCTCCGGCATTCTCGATCCCCAGAAGGGCTCGATCGAATTCCTGGGCAAGTCGATCCAGCGCGTGGAAGCCGACAAGATCGTGCGGCTTGGGCTGAGCCACGTGCCCGAGGGGCGTGAGGTGTTCCCGTTTCTGACCGTGCGCGAAAACCTGATGATGGGCGCCTATCCGCGCAGCGACCGCGACGGCGTCGCCCAGGATCTCGAGCGCGTCTACGGCTATTTTCCGCGGTTGAGGGAGCGCATCAACCAGCCGGCCGGGCAGCTTTCCGGCGGCGAGCAGCAGATGTTGGCAATCGGGCGGGCGCTGATGAACCGTCCGACGCTGCTGCTGCTGGACGAACCCTCGCTCGGGCTGTCGCCGATCCTGGTGAAGGAGATCTTCACCATCATCAAGCGCGTCAACGAGGAGCAGGGCATGTCGATCCTGCTGGTCGAACAGAATGCCAAGGTTGCGCTGGAGACCGCGCATTACGGCTATGTTCTGGAAATCGGCCGGGTGGTCATGAACGACACCTGCGAGCGGCTGATGAATTCAAAGGACATCCAGGAATTCTATCTCGGCGCCAAGGAGGAGAGCGCCCGCGGCGAACGGCGCTGGAAAAAGAAGAAGACCTGGCGCTAAACGACGCAGTTAAGACCTTGGCATTCCTGACGATTTTGAGCTAAATTCGAACTCTGCTTCGAACAACAAGACCGGCGGACAAGACCGGCATCCGAAGCAGGTGAGAGAGGGAGGAAGACGCATGGCCAGACCGGCAGTGCTGACGGTCGCCGACACGATCGCGAGGAGTTTTCTGCTTTCCGTGGAGAAGCGCGGCGACAGGCCGGCGATCCGTGAAAAGAAGTTCGGCATCTGGCACCCGACCAGTTGGCGCGAATGGCTGCAGATATCCAAGGACATCGCCTATGGCCTGCATGCCAGCGGTTTCCAGCCGGGCGACGTCGCCTCGATCATCGCCAACGCGGTGCCGGAATGGGTCTATGCCGACATGGGCGTCCTGTGCGCCGGCGGCGTGTCGTCCGGCATCTACCCGACCGATTCGTCGGTTCAGGTTGAATATCTGATCAACGATTCCGCGACCAAAGTGATCTTTGCGGAGGACGAGGAGCAGCTCGACAAGATCCTGTCGTGCCGCGCGCGCTGCCCGACGCTGCAGAAGATCGTCGTGTTCGACATGGAAGGCCTGAACGGCTTCATCGATCCGATGGTGCTGTCGCTGGCCGAGTTCATGGCGCTCGGGCGTAACCATGCACAGGGCAATGACGCGCTGTGGGACGAGATGATCGGCAGCCGCAGGGCAGGCGATCTCGCCATCCTCGTTTATACTTCGGGCACGACCGGCCCGCCCAAGGGGGCGATGCATTCCAACCGCAGCGTCACGCACCAGATGCGTCACGCCAACGACCTGTTTCCGTCGACCGACGCTGAGGAACGGCTGGTGTTCCTGCCGCTGTGCCACGTCGCCGAGCGGATCGGCGGCTATTATCTCTCGCTGGCGCTGGGCTCGGTGATGAATTTCGCCGAAAGCCCGGAGACCGTGCCGGACAATCTGCGCGAGGTGCAGCCGACCGCCTTCCTGGCGGTGCCGCGAATCTGGGAAAAATTCTATTCCGGAATCACCATCGCGTTGAAGGACGCGACCGGATTCCAGAACTGGATGTACCGCAACGCGCTCGCCATCGGCAATCGCATGACCGAGTACCGGCTGCAGGGCGACACGCCGCCATTGTCGCTGCGGCTCGCCAATCAAGCCGCCTACTGGCTGGTGTTCCGCAACATCCGCCGCATGCTCGGGCTCGACCGTTGCCGGCTGGCGTTTACGGGTGCGGCGCCGATCGCGCCGGACCTGATCCGCTGGTATCTCGCGCTCGGCCTCGACATGCGCGAGGTCTACGGCCAGACCGAGAATTGCGGCGTTGCCACCGTCATGCCGCCCGATCGCATCAAGCTCGGTTCGGTCGGAAAGGCCGCGCCGTGGGGCGAGGTCATGATCTCGCCGCAGGGCGAAATCCTGATCAAGGGTGATTTCCTGTTCATGGGCTACCTGAATCAGCCGGAGAGGACCGCCGAGACCATCGACGCCAAGGGGTGGCTGCACACCGGCGACGTCGGCTCGATCGACAACGAAGGCTTCGTCAAGATCACCGACCGCATGAAGGACATCATCATCACCTCGGGCGGCAAGAACATCACGCCGTCGGAAATCGAGAACCAGCTCAAGTTCTCGCCCTACGTCTCCGACGCCGTCGTGATCGGCGACAAGCGGCCGTACCTCACGTGCCTGTTGATGATCGACCAGGAGAATGTCGAAAAATACGCCCAGGACAACGACATCCCGTTCACCAACTACGCGAGCCTGTGCCGTGCGGCCGAAATCCAGCATCTGATCCAGCGCGAGATCGAGGCGGTCAACGTCAACTTCGCGCGCGTCGAAACCATCAAGAAGTTCTACCTGATCGAACGTCAGCTCACGCCCGAGGACGAGGAGTTGACGCCGACCATGAAGCTGAAGCGGAGTTTCGTGAACAAGCGTTATGCCGCCGAAATCGACGCCATGTATGGCGACCGGGCGGTGGCGTAAATCAGGCGGATCGAGGCGTAAGTTCATCCCAAGCGGCGAAGGATCGAGAAGGCCCCAACCTTCGCTCAACACGGGCCAACGAAGAGGAGACTGCAATGTCGAAATCGTTCAGGGCGCTGGGCCTTGCGGTGGGCGCCCTTGCGCTGACCCAATTGCCGGCCGCAGCCCAGACCAAGGTCACCAATGAAGGCATCTCGGCGAACGAGATCGTCATTGGTACCCACCAGGACCTGTCCGGCCCGATCAAGGTCTGGGGCGTGCCGGTTTCCAACGGCATGAAGATGGCGACCGAGGAGATCAACGCCGCCGGTGGTATCCACGGCCGCAAGATCAAGCTGATCCTGGAGGACAGCGGCTACGATCCGAAACGGGCCGTGCTGGCGTCGCAGAAGATGGTCGAGCGCGACAAGATCTTCGCCATGGTCGGTCCGATGGGATCGCCCACCGTGCTGGCCGCGCAGGACATCCTGTTCGATGCCGGCGTGATGCAGTTGTTCCCGCTGACGGCCGCCGAGTTCACCTTCAAGTTCGACCCGGCGAAGCCGCAGGAACGGTTGAAGTTCAACAATTTGCTGCCCTACGTCGAGAGCACCCGCGCCGCCGTCAAGTACATGCTTGAAGCCAAGGGATTCAAGAAGCCCTGCATCATGCATCAGGACGACGAGTACGGAAAGAACGTGCTCGACGGCTTCACGCAGCAGGTCACCGCGATGAAGCTGACGCCGGCGTCGGTGACGAGCTACAAGCGTGGCGCTTCCGACTTCAGCGCGCAGATCGCCAAGATGAAGTCCGACGGCTGCGATGTCGTCGTGCTCGGCACGGTCATCCGCGAAACCATCGGCGCGATGGGTGAAGCCAAGAAGCTCGGCTGGGACGTCACCTTCCTCGGTGCGACCCCCACCAACGTGCTTGAAGTGCCGGCGCTCGGCAAGGAAGCGGTCGAAGGTCTCTATGCGGCTTCCGGCTTCGAAATTCCCTACGAAGACACCGCCAAGGGCAAGGTCAAGGACTGGCTGGCCAACTACAAGAAGATGTTCGGCACCGATGCGAACACGCAGGCGATCATCGGTTACAATGCCATGATGACCTTTGCGTTCTATGCCGAGAAGGCCGGCAAGGACCTGACCGGGCAGAAGTTGATGGACTCGCTGGAGTCGGGCGAGAAGTTCCTCGACATCTTCAACTCGCCGCCGACCAAGTTCTCCAAGACCGACCACCTGGCCAACACCATCACCCAGGTCCAGCAGGTCAAGAATGGCCGCTGGGTGCTGGTCAAGGAAGGCCTGATGTTCTGACGGGGCGCTTCGCCTCTCGCGAAGCAACTTGACGGTAGAGACCAAACGACGAAGGGCTGCGCGAGACGATCGCGCAGCCCTTCATTTTGTGCTTGCCAACCGCGCTCCCCGCGTCCGTCTCCGTCATTGCGAGGAGCGAAGCGACGAAGCAATCCATTCTTCCTTTGTTGGCCTATGGATTGCTTTGCTTCGCTCGCAATGACGGTCGCTGCTACCGTGTTGCTCCGGTTGGATTCGTCACTTCGGCCGGATCGCGTCCGCAGTACCCTGGATGAAGGCCTGCAGCTTGGGAATGTCCTCTTCCTTCAGCTTGCCAGTGAAGTCCGGCATGCCCCGGTCGCGGAATGGTCCCTTGAACACGATGTCCTTCAGGTTGGTGATGGTTTCGGGGGGAACGTAGCCGAGATTCCTGATATTGCCGCCGTTGTCGACGCCGGGCACGCTGTGGCAAGCGGCGCAGGCGGTGACATAGATGGCGGTACCTTCAGGGATGTCCTTCGGGTCATACTTCACGCCCTTCAACAGGCCCTCGGTCTGGTACTTCACGAAGGCCGGCAGCGGCGCCTTGCCGCCGACCGCAAAGGTGTAAACCGTGCCGGGGCTCGACAACTCGGTAGCCCGGATCCACTGACCGATCACACCGCCCCAACCGACCGCGATCGACACATATTGCTGGTCGTCTATCATGTAGGTCGAGGCCGCCGCGACCACGCCGGAGCCGGTCGGACTTTCCCAAAGCTTCTCTCCGGTCGTGGCATTGTAGGCGACGAAGCGCCCGTCGGCCGTGCCCTGGAACACCAGGTTGCCCGCAGTGGTGAGGGTGCCGCCGTTCCACGGCGCCACGTGCTCAACGCGCCAGGCTTCCTTTTGCTTGACGGGGTCCCAGGCCAGCAGGCGTCCGAATGCCGGGTTTTTCGGTGGCGTGGCATTCAGAAGGAAGCCGAGATTCCAACCCGTCGCGCTGGCGAACTTGCCGGGCTCGACGGCATTGTGCTTGAGGGCCTTTTCCGGCGTCAGGTTGATCGGCACGCCCTGTGCCGGCAGATAGACAAGGCCGGTCTGCGGATTGAACGACATCGGATGCCAATTGTGGGCGCCGGCGGGGCCGGGGATGCTGTCATAGGCCTCATCTCCGCGCGCTTCCTTCACCTCGATCGGCCGGCCATTGGCGTCGTAGCCGGTGGCCCAGTTCACATCGACGAAGTTCTTCGCCGAGATGAACTTGCCGTTGGTCCGGTCGACGACGAAGAAGAAGCCGTTCTTCGGCGCGTGCAGGATCACCTTGCGCGGCGTGCCGTCGATCGTGATGTCGGCCAGGATCATCGGCTGGGTGGCGGTGTAATCCCAGTGATCGCCTGGCGTTTCCTGGTAGTGCCAGACATATTTGCCGGTGTCGGCGTTCAGGGCGACCAGCGATGACAGATAGAGGTTGTCGCCGCCAGCGGGACTGCGGATCTTCTGGTTCCAGGGCGAACCGTTGCCGGTGCCGATATAGACCATGTTCAGGTCGGGATCGAAGGTGATGGTATCCCAGGCCGTTCCACCGCCGCCGTTGACCCAGTACTTGCCCGCGGGGTCCCAGGTCTTGGCCGCGGCCGCCATCGATCCATCCTCGAACGGCTTGGACGGATCGCCGGGCACCGTGAACCAGCGCCAGGCCTGGTTGCCGGTCTCGGCGTCATAGGCAGTGACATAGCCGCGTGCGCCGAATTCCGCACCGCCATTGCCGATCACCACCTTGCCATTGAACACGCGCGGCGCGCCGGTGATGGTGTAGGAATGCTCCTTGCTGACGATGGTGTCCTTTTCCCAGACGACCTTGCCGGTGACCGCGTCGAGTGCGATCAGCCGTCCGTCATAAGCGCCGACGAAGACCTTGCCCTTCCAAAGCGCCACGCCGCGATTGACGACGTCGCAGCATCCCTTGTAGCCCTTCTCGCGGTCGATCTTCGGATCATACGTCCACAGCCGCTTGCCGGTTCGCGCGTCGATGGCGTGCACCACGCTCCACGACGCGGTCTGGTACATGATGCCGTCCACCACGACCGGCGTCGCCTCGACGCCGCGCGAGGATTCGAGCGGATAGCTCCACACCAGTCCCAGATTCTTGACGTTGTCGGTGTTGATCTTGTTGAGCTTGCTGAAGCGGGTTTCGGCATAGTCGAGACCGGTGGTCGGCCAGTCGTTCGACGTCGCGGTGTTGGCCTTGATCGATGCGCCGTCGACGGCGGCGGTGACGCTCTTGATGTGTTCGGGCGATCCCTTGGCGGCATTCTGTGCGAGTGCAGCGCCCGAACTTAGCGTCAGGCCAAGCCCGATCGCCATCGCGGTCCGTGCAAGACCTAACGGTCGATAGCGAGTGATGGCGATTTCAGGAAAAAAACGGCAAGCGGAATCAACGCGCGGCAAACGTGTCATCTCATCCCTCCCAGTGATCTCTAGCGGATCTGCCGGAATGGTATGCCGGTGAGAACGACGTCGTCAATCAAAGGTGGTTGTGAAAACGAAAAGAGAAAATTTCTATCGTCATGTTTTCGCCAAACGAAATTTGGCGTGCCGTTCGACTGCACCGCACCATTGGCTTGGTTCTGAATTGAGTCCAGCACGCGAATGCGAAGCGTGCCGTGCGTCAGCGCCTTCGTCAGTTGAAGAGCGCGAGCGCAGGATCGACCAGGGAATTTGCAGCGAACGATGCGGCAATGCGGGAATCGGCAAGGCCAGGGACCGACGCATCGGCGAGCAGGCCGTCGCCATATCGCATCACATCATGCTGGTCGATCACGAATGTCGGCCGGTAGTTTCTGAGGTTTGAATCTTCCACCATCGTCATGCGGCGGTTGTCCAGCGTCAGCCAGCGTCCATCGAGCCGTGCGGCGACAACCGCATGGTTGTCGCCATGGATGGTGTCGTGCAGCACGACGATCCTGACATCGTCTGGCGAAAGGCCGGCCAAACGCAGGGCGACGAATTTCGCGATGGCGTAGTCCTCGCAGTCGCCTCCGCCGCGTGTGAACGTTGCGAGCGGCGAGCTCCAGACGTCGACCTGGCCGTGGTGGCCGAGATCGTCCATCGGCCGGATGGCGAGATTGATCGCGCGATTGATCTCGCCGAGCCGGGCGCGACCATGGCGAAGCTTGCCGGCGTCGACGATGTCGAGGAATTTGAGCGCGGCCGGAGACACGCAGCCGTCGCGGTCTCCCTCGCACAGCGCAAGCTGCACCATTTCGTCGTCGAGGCGGCGCAGCACGCCCAGCCATTTGTCGCGCAGTCCGCCTGAGATGAGAGAGGCGGCGGGAAGTCCGAACGGTTCGGCCGAGCGCCGGGGCAGGCCGGCCGATGCAGACGGATCCGGCGTTTCAGCCCTGAGCTCGACGACCGGCCCAAGCATAGCCAGGCCCCAAGCAAGGATGCCCGCGCACAATGTGCGCGAGTACACTGACAAACCCATCTGACGCCCCCTGTCCGGGCATCGGCGGGCGGTTCGTGCCTGCTCGTGACCGGATCATATCGCAGGGACAGGATGGGCGGGGGAGCTTTTGAACGGCTTAAAGCGGGCCGTTTTCGGCCGGAAAGCGCGGAACAGCGCAAAGCTGGCCTTGCTGAAATGTCGAAAATTTTATCGACGGGCCAGCGGCCGGGCCGCTTTGGGCTGGCGGGCGTCTTGACGGCGCCTTATCCTTGATTTCTGGTTAACGTGACTAATTTGCCAAAATTGCGTGATTCGCCGGTTGGCTTACTTTCGGAACCTATAGTCCCACCCTATAAAGCGAACTCATACCCGGTTGGGACGTTCGCAAAAGTAAATCATAGTAGAACTATCTCGATCTATACTTTGGATATCAGTAGTAATCCTATTTTGTATTTAGAATGGAGAGTATGTTGTTTCACATTCATAAATCTATACTTACAGTGTATTGAAGAGTTTTCATAAAAATCGCCCGCAGCGGCGTCTGCTCCAATACTTTCACAAGCAATGGATGGTTCCGCCAGGGACTTTCCGATGATATGCAAGCTTAGACGTTTCAATATTGTATTTCTATTAACCTTAGCGGCGATGGTGCCCCTTTGAGCTTGGCCGGCAAATTTACCGATCTGCTGTCTGACGGCCTCGGTACTCAATCCCTTGGAAATGTGCAGATCGGCAGCGTTTCGACGCATGCGCCGTCTGACGCCATCATTGTTCCGGATGCCCATCTCCTGTTCACCGGCGATTTCAAGCGGTCGGGGGTCGACCTGATCCTGTCCGCCCAGGACCGGGAACTGGTCCTGCAGGATTACTTCAAGGGTGAGAAGCGCGCCGCGCTGGCATCGCCCGATGGCGCCCACCTCACCGGCGATCTCGTCAACGCACTGGCCGGATATACCCAGTTTGCGCAGGCCGATGGCAGCGCGAGCGTCGCGCCGCAGATGATCGGCCATGTCACCAAGCTGGCGGGCAACGCAACTGCGATCCGCAACGGCGTTTCGATCATCCTGAACCAGGGCGACACCGTCCATAAAGGCGACGTGGTCCAGTCCGGATCGGATTCGACGCTCGGCATCACCTTCATTGACGGCACCGTGTTCGGCCTCGCCTCGAACGCCAAGATGGTGCTGAACGAAATGATCTACGACCCGAACGGGTCGGACAACAAGTCCCTGCTCAGCCTGGTGCAGGGCACGATCTCATTTGTCGCCGGCGCCACCGCCAAGAAGGGTGACATGAAGGTCGATACGCCGGTCGCGACCATGGGCATTCGCGGCACCGCGGTGCTGGTCGAGATCGATTTCGAAGTGCCGGCCCAGGGCGGCGCGCCGCCGGCGAAATTCCAGGTGCTGGTCGAGCCCGATGGCACCACCGGCTCCTACATCCTGTTCGACAAGACCACGCTGACGCCGATTGCGACCGTCAACCAGGCCGGAACGCAGACGATCATCAACGGCCAGGGCGGGGTCAGCTTCGTGTCGTCGGTGCAATTGTCGCCCGACGCGCAGAAGATCATCACCGACGTATTCTCGCTCAAGTTCAGCGACCTCAACAATCCCAATACCAAGGTCACGACGAACTTCACCGATTCGATCGTTCCGGAAACTTTTTTCGTCAAGCTCGCGGGCGGGGACATCGTTCCCGTGACGTTGCAGACGCTCAACCTTACGGAAAAGCCTGCTGCCGGTCCCGGTCAGGGGCCGACCGACAAGCTCGAGCACATTCCCGGGCCGCCGCAGGCGGCGGCGTTTGGCAGCGCCTTCGTCGAACGCATCGATCTCACCGCCAGTCCCGATCTCAACAGCGTGTCCGGTTCGGTCAATTATGTCGACCTCAACGCCGGTGACGTACCGAGTGTCAGCGCGCAGTTTTCATCCTTTACCTACCAGAACGCACAGCATGCCGACGTCACCGCGACGCTGACGGCCGAGCAACGGACCGCGATCCAGGCGGTCGACGTTCCACTGACGGTGGTGCAGGATCCCGCCGGCCGGAACACCGGTACGGCGACCTGGGTCTATACCGTGCCGGACGGCTCTTTCGACTTCCTTGCTGCAGGCGAAACGCTGCAACTGACCTATATGGCGCGGGTCGACAACAACTACGCGCCGAACAACGAAACGGCGTTCGTGCCGTTCACGATCATCATCACCGGCACCAACGACAAGCCGACCATCACCGCGAGTGGTGGCGAAATCACCGAGATGATCGGCACCGGCAATACGGAGATCGACACCGTCACCGGCACGGTCGTATTCACGGATCCCGACTTGACGGACCGTCCGGTCGTCACCGCCGCCATTTCGGCCACCGATCCGTTCCGCTATTACGATGCGGAAGACAATGACATCACCAACTCCCTGACGCCGCAGCAACTGGAGGCGATCCTGGCCGTGCAGGTGCCGCTGACGGTGGTGCAGGGGGCGGGCAACTCGCATAACGGCTCGGCGACCTGGACCTACAGCATTGCCGACAGCGAATTCGACTTCATCGCCGACGGCGAAACGCTGAACCTCAACTACGTCGCGCAGGTCGATGACGGCCACGGCGGCGTCATCTCGACGCCGATCACCGTGTCTATCCGTGGCGGGGATGTCGTGGTTGTCGGCACCAATGACGTTCCGACCGTCGCTGTGACGAGCGCTGCCTTCGCCGAACTGCCGAACGATACCGGGTCGTCCACGCCCCATACGGCGTCCGGCACCATTACCTTCACCGACGTCGACTTGACGGATCGCCCGGTGGCGAGCGCGGCCTTCACCTCGTTCACCTACCAGCCCGCCGTGAATAATGTATCGAGCCAGCTCACGGCAGCACAGCTTGCGGCAATCGCCGCCGTGCATGGTCCGCTGACGGTGACGCCGGCAGCCGGCAATACCAACACCAACAACGGCTCGGCGACCTGGAGCTACAGCTCCCCCGACGGCGCGTTCGATTTCCTGGCCGACGGCGAAGTCCTGACCCTGACCTACACCGCGACCGTCGATGACGGCCATGGTGGCGTCATCGCCAAGCCGTTCACGATTGCGGTAACCGGCAGCAACGATGCGGTCGATATCACCAGCGGCGAGCAGGTGGCAGCAATCACCGAGATCGCCGGCGTCCATGGTTCGAACGTGGCGGATACGGCAAACGGCTCGATCGAGTTCGCCGACGTCGATCTGACCGATACGCACGAGGTCACGATCACCGGCGTGACGGCATCCGGCGTGACCGCCGGCCTCGACAACAACTATTCCCAGTTCGGTTGGCTGACGCTGGGCAACCTGATCAATTCCACCGACCGCGTCACCGGGTCGCAAGCCTGGTCGTTTTCGGCGCCCGATCACTATTTCGATTACCTCGCCCATGGCGAGTCGGTCACGCTGACCTATACGGTTGAGGTCGACGATAACCACGGCGGCCTCGTCTCGCAGGACGTCGTGATCACCGTCAACGGCGCCAACGACGCGCCGGTCATTGCCGCCGTCGCGCAACAGAACCTGGCCGAGCAGACCGACACCGCGCCGCTGACGACCACGATCCCGGTGACGTTCACCGATGTCGACCTGTCGGACGTCGGCCATAGCGCAGCCGTCACCCATGCGGTGGCGACGGGCACGACGACGGGCCTTGCGCTCGACGAGGCCGCGCTGATCGCGCTGGTGTCGTCCGGCACGGTGAGCAAAGAGTCCGGCGCGTCGTCGGGCTCGGTCGATCTCCATTTCTCGGCGGCTTCAACCGCGTTTGATTATCTGGCCGCGGGCGAGCAGTTGAAGCTGACCTACACGGTTGCGATCGACGACCATGATGGCGGCGTGACGTCGCAGACCTTCGTCATCACCGTCACCGGAACCAACGATGCGCCCTCGATCGTGGGTGAGACTGATCCCGCCACGCAGACCGTCATCGTGGCCGCGCCGGTGACCTCGCCGCTCGTGCTGGCTGCGGGTGTAAACGACAACGCGCTCGGCCTGGCCACGGAGACGTTCGATGGCCAGTCGCCGGGTCAGGCATCGAACAACGGCGCCAATTTTGGCGATTTCCACAGCGATGCGCTCGACGCCACGTTCTCGGGGTCCGGACATGCCGGCGTCGTTCATGGCTCCTCATCAGCCACGGCCCCCCCGTTCATGGGGCCGACGCCCGGACACCAGGACGCAACCAACTATTTGAGCATCGGTGGCAACGGCACCGAGACCATCACCTTTGTCTCGGAGCAGAACGCCTTCGGCCTCTATTGGGGTTCGCTCGATTCCTACAACTCGATCAAGTTCTACGACGGCAACACGCTGGTCGCGACCTATACCGGCGCCGATATCAGCCCGCTGTTTTCGGACGGCAACCAGGGTTCGTTCAACTCGAACGGGTATGTCGAATTCACCGGCCTGTCCTTCAACAAGGTCGTGCTCGCCAGTTCTTCGAACGCATTCGAGATCGACAACATTTCCGCCGGATACATACCGCCGGTTCTGACCGACCTTGCGCCGGTCACGGGGACGCTCAGCGTTCATGACGCTGACATTGGCGACACATTGACGGCATTCGTGACCGGCAACGCCACCATTCTTTACAATGGATCGACGACGTTGCCGGGCGGCATCGACCTATCGGCGCTGCTGGATGCCGGCGGCGTGACGTTCGACAGCGTGCTGAGCAACGGCGGAACGGCTGTCCTGCACTGGACCTATGATCCGAGCGGCGTGAATCTCAACTTCCTGCAGGCCGGCGACGAGTTGAAGATCACCTTCGCCGCGGAGGTCAGCGACGGCCATGGCCATACCGCAAGTCAGCCGCTGACCATCACCCTCGTGGGTGCGGACACAGCGACAAATGCTTTGGCCGTCGGCGCGGCCGGCCCCGTGATCGAAACCGACGCGTTCACCGTCACCGAGAACGCGGACGGGACGACGACAATTTCAGGGCTGCACGTCGCCGACACCGACGCCAACGCATCCACCGATGTCTTCACCGTCGGCGCGGAAGCGGCTGGCGGCAGCGTGACTCCGCCGGCAAGCGAGGGCTCGCTGGCGCTCGTCAACGCCGCGCTGGATGACGGCATCACCTATCATCCCGGCGGCCAGCCGCCGCAATCCGACACGGTCACGCTGGAGGTCTCCGACGGCTTCGGCCACAGCGACACGGTCCATTTCATCTTCAAGAATGCCGATGGCGCTGGCAGCCTGATTGGCACGTCCGGCAAGGATGTCATTTTCGCGTCCGGTTCAGACGATACGCTGACGGGCGGCGCCAGCGCCGATCAGTTCGTTTTTGCCCCGGAGCAGAGCCCCAGCAGCGACACGATTACCGATTTCAAGCCGGGCGAAGACCATATCGATATCCGATTGTTCTCCGCGGTCGTGGATTCCGGCAATATCGACGGCATCGATGGCTGGCTCGCCGGCCATGCGGCGCAGAGTTCGACGAACCCCGATGACGTCCTGATCACGCTCGGCAACGACACCCTTATCCTCAAGAACGTCCACGTCGCCGACCTGCATGCCAGCGACTTCATCGTATCGCCGCATCACGCCGTGTAGTGTAACGGCTGGCGAGTTCGCGCCGGCTCCGTGATATCGATGGCGCCTTCTGGCTTGCCTGCCGCCGCCAGTTGGGCGAACAATCGAATACCATGAAGCGATTTTCGGTATTGCGAAGATGGTTCAAGCGGCGCTTCGGCTATGCGCGCTTGATTTGCCTTGCGCTGCTGGTTGGGTTCGCTGCGCTCCGCATCGCCGATCCGGCTCCGATCGAGGAAATTCGTCTCAGGACCTTCGATGCCTTCCAGCGTATCGATCCGCGCAAGAAGACCATCAGGCCGGTTACCATCGTCGACATCGACGAGAAGAGCCTGGAAAAGCTCGGGCAGTGGCCGTGGCCGCGTACCCGGATCGCCGAACTAGTTACCGAGCTGACGCGCCTCGGCGCCGTGGTGATCGCGTTCGACGCGGTGTTCTCCGAACCCGACCGGCTCAATCCCGCTGTTGCGGCCGACACCTTCCGCAACCTCGACGAGGAAACCCGCGACAAGCTGCGGGCGCTGCCGAGCAATGACCAGATCATCGCCGACGCGATCCGGAAGTCGCGGGTGGTGCTCGGTGAATCCGGCCTGCCGGAGGAAATCGCCGCCCTCGACAAGACGCTGCCGGTCACCGGGCTGGCGATGCTCGGCGAGGAGCCGCAACGTTTCATGTTCGAATTCCCCGGCCTGCTGCGCAACGTCGCCGGTGCTGGAGCACGCGGCCGCCGGGCGCGGCCTGTTCACGATCCGCCCCGAGCGCGACGGCATCGTGCGACGCGTGCCGATGATCATGCTGGCGCAGGGCCAGATCATGCCGTCGCTGACGTTCGAGATGCTGCGCGTCGCCACCGGCTCGGGCACCATCCTGATCAAGGCCGACGCGGCGGGCATCAAGAGCGTCGGCATCAAGGGCATCCAGATCCCGACCGACCATAACGGCCAGCTCTGGGTCCACTATCGCCCGCAACGACGCCTCGATCTACGTCTCTGTCGTCGACGTGCTCGAGAAGAACGTCGCACCCGACATGATCGAACGGCAAGCTGATGCTGATCGGGACCTCGGCGGTCGGCCTCAACGACATCAAGACGACGCCGGTCTCGTCGCGCCATGCCCGGCGTGGAGATCCATGCCCAGGTGCTGGAGAGCGCGCTGACCGGTGCGGTGATCTCGCAGCCGATCTACGGCATCGCGCTCGAGTTCACCACCGCGCTGGTGTTCGGGCTGCTGGTGATCGCGTTCGCGCCGCTGTTCGGCCCGATCACGCTGGTCGCCCTCGGCGCTGCCTTTCGCGACCGGGCTGATCGGAACGTCGGTATATTTCTACGTTCAGCACCGGCTGCTGATCGATTTCACCTATCCCCTGATGTCGACCACGTCGATCTATCTGACGCTGATCTTTTCGAGCTTCGTGCGCGAGCAGGCGCAGCGCCGGCAGATTCGCTCGGCCTTCGGCCAGTACCTTTCGCCGGCGCTGGTCGAGCAGCTCGCGCAGTCGCCGGAGAAGCTCGTGCTCGGCGGCGAGGAGCGCGAGATGACCATCATGTTCTCCGACATGCGCGGCTTCACCTCGATCTCGGAGACCTACAAGAGCGATCCGCAGGGCCTGACGGCGCTGATGAACCGGTTCCTGACGCCGCTCACCAACGCCATCCTCAACCGCAAGGGCACGATCGACAAGTACATGGGCGACGCCATCATGGCGTTCTGGAACGCGCCGCTCGACGACAAGGACCATCAGCTCAACGCCTGCGAGGCGGCGCTCGACATGCTGGAGCGCGTCGACGAGCTCAACCAGGCGCGCGAGCAGGAGGCCGAGGACGAGGGGCGGCCGTTCATTCCGCTCAATGTCGGCATCGGCCTCAATACCGGCACATGCGTGGTCGGCAACATGGGGTCCGACCAGCGCTTCGACTATTCGGTGTTCGGCGACAGCGTCAACCTCGCCTCGCGCCTCGAAGGGCAGTCGAAGGAATACGGCTTTCCGATCATCGTCGGCTCGAAGACGGCGCTCGCGGTCAAGGACAGGTTCGCGATCCTCGAACTCGACTTCATCATGGTGAAGGGCAAGAAGGAGCCCGAGGTGATCTATGCCATTGCCGGCCGCCAGGATACCGCGCAGTCCGGCCGTTTCCAGCGGCTGCGCAACCTGACCATCGAAATGCTGGCCTGCTACCGCAGCCGCGACTGGGACGGCGCGCTGGCCGCGATCGAGCGCGGCCGCAAGACCGACGAGGCGCAATTCGCTTGAGCTGCTGTACAGATTGTACGAGGCGCGGATCCGCGGCTACCTCGAAGATCCGCCGCCGCAGGACTGGAACGGCGCATTCGCGTTGCTGACGAAGTAGTTCACTCGGCAATCGTCATCACCCGCGAAGGCGGGTGATCCATTATTCCAGAGACCTCACCATCTCATCGAAAGGCCGCGGCGTACTGGATACTCCGCTTTCGCGGAGTATGACGATTGCCAGGTCGCGAGCCCGGCATGCATCAGGTATACGCTCTCACTCCAGCCCGATCTGCGTCAGGTCCTGGAACCAGTGCTGCGCCTGCACGAACTTCTTTACCTTGGGCGACAGCGCATGCGGGTTGGTGTCGTGCACCACCCACACCAGCGTGGCGTCGTCGACGATCTGGGCGTGCGCCTGCGCCAGCAATTCGTCCTGCTTGGCGACGTCGAAAGTCTGCTTGGCTTCGTCGATCAGTGCATCGACCTTCGGATTCTTGTAGTCGCCCCAGTTCACGCCGACCGGTGCAACCTGGCCGGAGTGGAAGAAGCGGACGATGGCGTACAGCGGATCGGAGGTGACATAGGCGATGTTGTTGGACGTGATGCCGGCGTTCATCTCGTCGGCCGCGCCCTTGCGCCAGGCCGTATAGAGTATCTCGAGCTCGACCACCTTGAAGTCGACCTCGATGCCGATTTCCTTGAAGCTCTGCTGCAGGAATTCGTTCATCGGCAGCGACAGCATCTGTCCGGTGCCGCCCTGCGCGACGATGAAGGTCGTCTTCAGCGGCTTGTCCTTGGAATAGCCGGCCTCCTGAACAAGCTTCTTCGCCGCAGCGACGTCGTACTTCAGCTCAAAGCCTGGTTTGCCGAACCAAGGGCTCGACGGGTCGACCTGGCCGTTGGCGGGCTTGGCGAGGCCGTTCATCAGGCCGACCACCTCGTCGCGGTCGATTGCGAGGTTGAGCGCCTTGCGCAGGCGGATGTCGCGCCAGGGCGAGTCCTGGCAGCACGCTCAGATGATAGTTCCAGACATGCGGCGTGACGTTCTCGACGATCTTCATGCCGGCGGATTTGAGCTGCGGCACCGCAGTCGGGCGCCGGCGTTTCGATCAGGTCGACCTGGCCGGCCAGATAGCGCGTTGGTGCGCGTCAGTGCTTCCGGCATCGACGACCAGCACGATGCGGTCCACCTTCGGCATCCGCTTCGGGTCCCAATAGTCGGCGTTCTTGGCGAGTTCGGCGCGTTCGCGCGGCACCAGCCGGGCCAGCCGGAACGGTCCGGTGCCGGAGGGCTCGCTGGCGAACTTGTCCCAATCCTTGCCGAGCTTCTCGTACTGCGTCGGGGTGGAGATCAGGAACCACAGCATCTGGTAGGGGAAGAAGCTGTCGACCGCCTTGGTCGTGACCTCGACCGTCATCGTCGTCGATCTTGCGCGTAGCTCGCGACGGAGGGCAGGCGGGGCTTCACCTGCGCGCTCTGGCGCTTGTCGAAATGCGGCGCCTTGTCGTTCAGCACCTTGTCGAAGTTCCAGATCACCGCGTCGGCGTTGAAGTCGCTGCCGTCGTGGAACTTGACGCCTTGGCGCAGGGTGAAGACGCCATTTCTTCTTGTCGGCATCGTCGACTTTCCACTCGGTGGCAAGACCCGGCATCAGCTTGCCGGGCCGGTCGGCGACGTCCATCTCCCACGCCACCAGCGGATCGTAGATCGTGTAGGCCGGAAAACTGGTAGGCGCCGGCGCCGCGGTCGGGCTGGCCGGTGGTCTGCGGAATGTCCGCCATCGAGATGCCGTAGCGCACAACAGTCTCCGCCCGCGCCGAAATTGTAGGCAAGCCAAGGGAAATCCCGAGGGCAAGTGCTGTGGCAGCAAGAAGCATCGAATTTCGGGTGCGCATGAATTAAGCTCCATCGGGCGAGGATTAGAGCTGAAAAATGCAAGCTTGGTGCCAGATAGAGCATGAAAACTGCGCTTGCATACGTGTTCACAGGGAGTTGTGCGGCTAATCGCCCCCAAAAGAACGTCTTCCTTGGCACAGGCGTTGCATACCTTTGCATAAGAATTAGTCACCCAAAGTCGAGAAGGGATTGCTGCATATGCGTACCGATAAATCGAAGAAGACAGCGACCGCGTGGCTGCTGGCAACGGCGCTGGTGGTCGGGCTGCCGCAACTTGCGAGCGCCGAAACGGTGCTGCGGATCGGCATGACCGCTGCCGATATTCCGCGCACCCTCGGTCAGCCCGACCAGGGCTTCGAGGGCAACCGCTTCACCGGCCTCACCATGTATGACGGGCTGACGGCGTGGGACCTGTCGTCGGCTACCAAGCCGAGCGTGATGATTCCGGGGCTCGCGACCGAATGGAAGGTTGACGATGCCGACAAGAAGAAATGGACCTTCAAGCTTCGTCCCGGCGTCACCTTCCACGACGGCTCGCCGTTCAATGCCGATGCCGTGGTCTGGAACGTCGAGAAGGTGCTGAAGCAGGATGCGCCGCAATTCGACGCCAGTCAGGTCGGCGTCACCGCCTCGCGCATGCCGACGCTGGCCTCGGCCAAGAAGATCGACGACATGACGGTGGAACTGACCACCAAGGAGCCCGACAGCTTCCTGCCGATCAACCTGACCAATCTGTTCATGGCCAGCCCCACGAAGTGGCAGGCGTTCTTTGAGAAGGCTGACGGCGCGGACGCCAAGGCGAAATCGCAGGCGGCCTGGGCAGCGTTCGCCAAGGAAGCCTCGGGCACCGGCCCATGGAAGATGTCGAAGTTCACGCCGCGCGAGCGGCTCGAACTGGTCAAGAACGACGGCTATTGGGACAAGGCCCGCGTGCCGAAGATCGACAGGATGGTGCTGCTGCCGATGCCGGAAGCCAATGCCCGCACCGCGGCCTTGCTTTCCGGACAGGTGGACTGGGTCGAGGCGCCGGCGCCTGACGCGGTCAAGGAAATCAAGCAGCGCGGCTTCCAGCTCCAGGCCAATAAATCGCCGCACGTCTGGCCGTGGCAGTTCTCGCGCATCGAAGGTTCGCCGTGGAATGACATCCGCGTGCGCAAGGCCGCCAATCTCTGCATCGATCGCGAAGGCCTCAAGGATGGCCTGCTCGCCGGCCTGATGGTGCCGGCCACCGGCACCTTCGAGCCCGGCCACCCCTGGCGCGGCAAGCCGACCTTCGAGATCAAGTATGACCTGAAGGCCGCTCAGAAGCTGATGCAGGAAGCCGGCTACGGACCGGGCAAGAAGCTGACGGTCAAGACCCAGACCTCGGCCTCGGGATCAGGCCAGATGCAGCCGCTGCCGATGAACGAATATCTGCAGCAGGCGTTGGGCGAATGCTATTTCGATGTCCAGCTCGACGTCATCGAATGGAATACGCTGTTCACCAACTGGCGCCGCGGCGCCAAGGATCCGACCGCCAACGGCGCCAATGCCACCAACGTCACCTATGCGGCGATGGACCCATTCTTCGCGCTGGTGCGCTTCCTGCAGTCCTCGATGGCGCCTCCCGTCTCGAACAATTGGGGTTTCATCAACAATCCCAAGTTCGACGAACTGGTGACCAAGGCGCGCCAGACCTTCGACCCTGCGGCGCGTGACGCGGCGCTGGCCGAACTGCATGCGGCCTCGGTGGACGATGCGGCGTTCCTCTACGTCGCCCACGACGTCTCGCCACGCGCCATGAGCCCGAAGGTCAAGGGCTTCGTGCAGCCGAAGAGCTGGTTCGTCGACTTCTCGCCGGTGTCGATGGCGCCGTACGCGCTTACCCTTTATTCGTCCTGCCCCTTGTGAGGGGCTTGACCCGGGCATCCACGGCTTACTTCTCTGCTCGTGGCCAAGACGTGGATGGCCGGGTCAAGCCCGGCCATGACGACCGAGGGTTTGCTTCGCAAATGTCACCTTCTCCCACACAGGAGAGAAGAAGAGAAAGTAAGCCCGTGCTCGTCTACGCCCTTCGACGCTTCGTCTATGTCATTCCGATCGTGATCAGCGTCGCGCTGGTGTGCTTCCTGCTGGTGCACATCACGCCGGGCGATCCGCTCGTCGCGGTGCTGCCGGCGGATGCGTCGCAGGAACTCGCGGCGCAACTGCGCACGGCCTACGGTTTCGACCGCCCGCTGCCGGTTCAGTTCGGCCTCTGGCTGTGGCGGGCATTGCATGGCGATCTCGGCAATTCCATCGCCACCGGCCGCCCGGTGCTGACCGAAGTCTTGCGCGCGGTCGGCAACACGGTGACGCTTGCGATTGCTGCGGCGCTGATCGGCTTCACGCTCGGGCTGCTGTTCGGCCTGATCGCCGGCTATTTCCGCGACACCTGGATCGACAAGGTCGCGACCTCGATCGCGATTGCCGGCGTCTCGGTGCCGCACTACTGGCTCGGCATGGTGATGGTCATCATCTTCTCGGTGCAGCTCAACTGGCTGCCCGCGGTCGGCGCTGGCCCCGGCGGCTCCGGCGCGTGGGGCTGGGATTGGGAGCACATGAAGTACCTGATCCTGCCCGCGATCACGACATCGGTGATTCCGATGGGCATCGTCACGCGCACGGTGCGTGCGCTGACCGGCGACATCCTCTCGCAGGATTTCGTCGAGGCGCTGCGCGCCAAGGGCCTGCGTGAACTCGATGTGTTCAAGCATGTCATCAAGAATGCCGCGCCGACGGCGCTCGCGGTAATGGGGCTGCAACTCGGCTATATGCTCGGCGGATCGATCCTGATCGAGACCGTGTTTTCCTGGCCGGGCTCCGGCCTGCTGCTCAATTCGGCGATCTTCCAGCGCGACCTGCCGCTGCTGCAGGGCACGATCCTGGTGCTGGCACTGTTCTTCGTAGGCCTCAACCTGCTGGTCGATATCGCGCAAGCATCGATCGATCCGCGCATCAAGCGGGGCTGATATCCATGAGAGCCCGTCCATGACCGTGATGTCGGATACCGCCCTGCAGGCCGCGCCGGCGACCAAGGCGCGCGGCTATTGGGCGACCGTCGGCCGACGCATCGCGCGCGACAAGGTCGCCATGGCTTGCGCCTTGGTGCTGGCGCTGATCTTCCTTTCCGCGCTGTTCGCGCCATGGCTCGGTCTCGCCGATCCCTATCAGGGATCGATGATCCGCAGGCTTCGTCACATCGGTACGCCGAACTATCCGCTCGGCACCGACGAACTCGGCCGCGACATGCTGGCGCGGCTGATCTATGGCGGCCGGCTGTCGCTGATCATCGGCATCCTGCCCGTGATCCTGGCGTTCATCATCGGTACCTCGCTCGGGCTCGTCGCCGGCTATGTCGGTGGCAAGCTCAACACCGCGATCATGCGCACGATCGACGTGTTCTATGCCTTTCCGTCGGTGCTGCTGGCGATCGCGATCTCCGGCGCGCTCGGCGCGGGCATCGTCAACTCCATCGTCTCGCTGACCATCGTGTTCGTGCCGCAGATCACCCGCGTCGCCGAGAGCGTCACCACGGGCGTACGCAACATGGATTTCGTCGAAGCCGCGCGCGCCTCCGGCGCCGGGCCCTTCACCATCATGCGCGTACATATGCTCGGCAATGTGCTGGGGCCGATCTTCGTCTACGCGACGGGTTTGATTTCGGTGTCGATGATCCTCGCCGCCGGCCTGTCGTTCCTTGGTCTCGGCACCAAGCCGCCGGAACCGGAATGGGGATTGATGCTGAACACGCTGCGCACCGCGATCTACGTCAATCCGTGGGTGGCGGCGCTGCCCGGCGTCATGATCTTTGCGGTGTCGATCTGCTTCAACCTGCTCAGCGACGGCATGCGCAGCGCCATGGACATCAGGAACTGACGCGATGAACGAGATCAGCCCGTCCGTCGAGCTACTGGAGCAGGTCGAGGACATCGGCGGCGCGGCGCAGCCGCTGCTGCAGGTTTCCGGCCTCACCAAGCATTTTCCGGTGCGCGGCGACCTGTTCAGCGCCCGCAAGACCGTGCGCGCGGTCGATGATGTCTCCTTTTCCATCGCCAAGGGCGAAACGGTCGGGATCGTCGGCGAGTCCGGTTGCGGCAAGTCGACCACCGCGCGGCTGTTGATGCACCTGATGAAGCGCGATGCCGGTGACATCATCTACGACGGCATGCAGGTCGGCCGCGCGCTCTCCTTGCGCGAGCTGCGCCGCGGCATGCAGATGGTGTTCCAGGACAGCTATGCTTCACTCAACCCGCGCCTCACGATCGAGGAATCGATCGCGTTCGGGCCGAAGGTTCACGGCATGGCGGACACGGCCGCGCGTACGCTGGCGCGCGAGCTGCTCGGCAAGGTGGGCTTGAGGCCCGAAACCTTCGCCAACCGCTATCCCCACGAGATTTCCGGTGGCCAGCGCCAGCGCGTCAACATTGCGCGCGCGCTGGCATTGTCGCCGCGGCTCGTGATCCTCGATGAAGCCGTCTCGGCGCTGGACAAGTCGGTCGAGGCGCAGGTGCTGAATCTGCTGGCGGACCTGAAGCGCGAATTCGGCCTGACCTATCTGTTCATCAGCCACGACCTCAATGTCGTGCGCTACATCTCGGACCGCGTGCTGGTGATGTATCTCGGCGAGGTGGTCGAACTCGGCCCGGTCGACAAGGTCTGGGATCAGCCTTCGCATCCCTATACGCGCGCGCTCCTGGCCGCGATGCCGTCGTCCGATCCTGACAACCGCACCGAGACGCCGCCGATATCAGGCGATCCACCCAATCCGATCGACCCGCCGCCCGGCTGTCGGTTTCACACCCGCTGTCCGTTTGCGGAGCCGCTCTGCGCGGATGCCACGCCAAAACTCAGCGATGTCGATACAATGGGCCATCAGGCGGCGTGCTATATGGCCATTCCGGGCTCGGGGCACAGCCGCGCACCGGCCAACAAAAGCAACACGGGAGTACACGCCGCATGACCAAACCGGGTCCCAAGGAGGTCAAGGTTCTCACCGAGATCGCGGGCGTGCCGCAGGATGCGGAAGTTTCCGCGCGCATCGCCAATTCGATCGGCCCGGCGTTCGACGGCTTTGCGGCCGTCGCCGGTACGCTGCCGTTCGATCTGGAGCCCGCGAGTTATCTTCTCGTCCAGAACGCGAAGGTGTCGAAATGAGCGGTGAACCGGCCCTGATGTCGCTGGTGTCGGTCGCAAAAGCGATCGCCGACAAGAAATTGTCCTCGCGCGAGGTGACGCAGTCCTGCCTCGACCGGATCGCGCAATGGCAGCCGCGCGTCAATGCCTTCATGGCGATCGAGGCGGATGCGGTGCTCGCCGCCGCCGATGCCGCCGATGCCGCACTTGCCAAGGGCAACAGCGCAGGCCCGCTGCACGGCGTGCCGCTGGCGCACAAGGACATGTATTACGACGCCGGCAAGGTCGTGACCTGCGGCTCGAAGATCCGCCGCGATTTCGTGGCGACGACGACCTCAACCGCGCTGCAGCGTCTCAAGGACGCGGGCACGATCCGGCTTGGCTCGTTGCAGATGGTCGAGTTCGCCTACGGGCCGACCGGCCATAACCCTCACTACGGCGCGGTGCGCAATCCCTGGAACGTCGATTATATCACCGGCGGCTCGTCGTCCGGCTCCGGCTCCGCGGTCGGCGCGCGGCTGACCTTCGCGGCGCTCGGCTCCGACACCGGTGGCTCGATCCGGATGCCCGCGCATTTCTGCGGCGTCACCGGTTTCAAGACCACGGTCGGCCTGATCAGCCGCGCCGGCGCGATGCCGCTGTCGCAATCGCTCGACACGGTCGGACCGCTGGCGCAGACGGTCGAAGACTGCGCGCTGCTGGTCGGGCTGATGGCGGGTGCCGATCCTGAAGACCCCACCACGTCGTCCCGGCCGGTGCCGGACTACATGGCGGCCGCAAAAGCCTCGATGAAGGGCACGAGGATTGGTGTGCCGACTGCGTTTTATGTCGACGATCTCGATCCCGAAGTGGCGCGGGTGCTCGACGAGACCATCGCCGTCCTCAGGAAAGAGGGTGCCGAGATCGTCAAGGTCGAGTTGCCGGACCAGCGCCAGCTCACCGCCGCCTGCCAGATCGTGCTCGCCACCGAGGCGGCCGCTTTCCACAAGCGCTGGATGATCGAACGGCCGCAGGACTACGGCGCGCAGGTGCTGATGCGGCTGCAGAACGGGCTCGCGATTCCGGCCGTGACCTATCTGGAAGCGATGCGCTGGCGCGGACCGGCACTGGCCGCGTACCTCGCCGCGGTCGCCGGCACCGATGCGGTCATCGCCCCGGTGGCGCCGATGCCTGCGGTTACCATTGCCGAAAGCGATGTCGGCAACAGCCTCAACGCGGAAGCCGTGATCCAGCGGATCACCAAGTTCACCCGCCCGATCAACTATCTCGGCCTGCCGTCGCTTTCTATTCCCGCTGGCTTCACCGGCACCGGCCTGCCGGTCGGCATGCAACTGGTCGGCCGCGCCTTCGATGAGGCCGGGCTGGTGCGTATCGGCGCGGCGTTCCAGCGCGCCACCGACTATCACCAAAGGGTTCCAAAGGCGGCATGAGCAACCTCGTCGAAATCCGCGATCTGAACATCCGCTTTACCGGCGAGCGCACGGTTCACGCCGTCAACGACATCTCGCTTTCGCTCGGCGAAGGCGAGGTGCTCGGCCTGCTCGGCGAATCCGGCTCGGGCAAGAGCGTGACCTTGCGCGCGCTGATGCGGTTGTTGCCGAAGAAGCGGACGCAGATTTCGGGCACCGTGAAGGTGCTCGGCCGCGACGTGCTGGCGATGAACGACGACGAGCTTTCGGCGTTCCGCGGCCAGACGGTCTCGATGATCTTCCAGGAGCCCGCGCTGGCGCTCGATCCGGTCTATACGATCGGCCACCAGATCGCGGAAAGCGTGATGCGCCACGAGGGCAAGAGCCAGAAGGACGGGATGGCGCGCGCGCTGGAAATGCTGGAGGTGGTGCGCATCCCCTCCGCCAAGCGCCGGCTCGAAGCCTATCCGCACGAGATGAGCGGCGGCATGCGGCAGCGCGCGATGATCGCGCTGGCGCTGGCCTGCAAGCCGAAGATACTGCTGGCCGACGAGCCGACCACGGCGCTGGACGCCACCGTCCAGATCCAGATCCTGCTGCTGTTGCGCGAGCTGCAGCGCGAATTCGGCATGTCGGTGATTTTCGTGACTCACGACATCGGCGTCGCCATCGAAATCTGCGACCGTGTCGCGGTCATGTATGCCGGCCAGATCGTGGAGCAGGGCCGCTTGCGCGACATCGTGCGCACGCCTGTGCATCCCTACGCCAAGGGCCTGCTGGCTTCCACCGTCCACGGCGCCAAACGCGGCCAGCGGCTGGAGACCATCCCGGGAACGCCGCCTTCGCTCGACAAGGCGCCGGTGAGCTGCTCGTTCGCGCCGCGTTGCAGTTTTGCGCAGCCGCGTTGCACCGAACAACTGCCGCCAAATGTGCAGGTGTCGCCGGACAGGATGGCGCGCTGTGTGCTGGCGGAGCAAGGTGTCGCTGCTGTAGCGACTTGAGACGTGATGGGCAGACGTAGCTAGTCGTCATGCCGGGACGAGCCCGGCCATGACGGAAGTCTATCCACCGATTCCGGGATCTGCCCAAGCCTCGATCTGGGACGGGCCGACGACCTGTTTCGGCTGATGGGGATTGAGGGTGCCTGCGCTTGCCGTCCAGCCCTTGGCCAGGATCTGCATCGCAAATAGCTTGGCGTCGACCTCGGATTTGAAAGTGCGGGTCGAGCGGGCCTTGCTTTCCCCGCTCTCGTCCGTCTTGTGCGGACCAAAAGTGACGTACCAGATATCGCCGTGCTTCATTCCGACCTAACGCCTACGGCGGAGTAAAGTTCCATTCCTGCGTCATTCCCCCTTCGCGCGCCGGACCGCTTCCGCGATCCAGCGCCGGACGAGGCCAATGCGGCGGTCGCGCGCCTGTTCGGTACGGGAGACGAGATAGATCGTCTCGCTGTGGGTGGGTTCGAATGCAAAGGGCGCGACCAGCTTCCGGCCGAATCCCGGCCGCGCCCTGATCAGGGGCGACATCGCGAGCGTGACGCCAAGCCCCTGTTCGGCCGCCTCCAGCATCGCCGGCACGCTGTCGAGCCAGAGATGGCCGCGCGGGACAAGGTCTGCCACGCCGGCTTCCCGGAGCCAGATCGGCCACGCCCGCGGTTGTGTCGTCAGATGAATCAGCACATGGTGCGACAGGTCTTCGGGCGTCTTGAGTCCAGCCTTGATGATCATAGGGGCGCAGACCGGCGATAACTTCACCGTCACCAGCGGTTCGAACTTCAGTCCGGCCGACTGTTCGCGACCGTAGCGGATCGCGACGTCGACGCGCGAGGCGTTGAAGTCGGCGTATTGGTGCGTGGCTTCGATGCGGAGCGTCAGGCCGGGATTGCGCCGCTTGAATTCCGGCAGCGCCGGAATCAGCACGGCCTGGGTGAAGAACGGCAGCGAACTGATCCAGAGTTCGCCATCAGTATTGCGGCGATGGCGCAGCATGTCGCGGCTGGCGTCCTGCAGCGCCGCCAGCGCGGCCGAAACCCTGGCGAAGTAACGCTCGCCATCTGCTGTCAGTCGCACCGAACGCGCACCGCGCACGAACAGCTTGACCCCGAATTGCTGTTCCAGCCCGCGGATCTGATGGCTGATCGCCGAGGGGCTGAGCGCCAGGTCGCGCGCGGCACGGCGGAAGCTTGATTGCGCCGCAGCGCGCTCGAACGCCAGCAGCGCGGCCAAGGGCGGGATCGCGCGCAGCGGCGCCGATGCTTCGGGAGGGTGAGTATCATTCATCTGAAGTGACGAGATGCCTTTTGTAAAAGCCCTTGTTGCCGATCAGACTAGCTCAACGTCCAATTTGGTTCATCTAAAGGATTTTCCCATTGGCCATCTTCGAAGCCTCCAATACTCCCAATCACTGGCAGCCCACGGCGCTGGCCGCCGGTCCGTTCGCGGGCTTGCAGGGCGGGGCGGTCGCCAGCCTGCTGACGGCGGAGGTCGAGGCGCTGGCGGGCAGGCGAAACTGGGGCACGGCGATTTCGGCCTCGGCGTGGTTTCTGCGTCCGACGCCGCTGGCGGAGTTGCGAACCGAACTTTCCGTCGTCAGCGAAGGCGGCCGCGTCAGCGTGATCGACAACACGCTGTTTCCGGCCAATGAGGATCAGCCCTGCGCCACCGTGCGGGTGACGCTGTCGCGCGAGCGTGCTGTCGATATTGCCGGCTTTGCCGATCCCGCCGGTATGGTGGTTGATCCCGCGCGCTTTCCCGCGCGCGCGCTGAAGGCCGCGCACGGCCGGCCATGGTTCATGGACGCCATGGAAGCGCGGCAAGGTGATGGCGTCGCCTGGTTTCGCATGAACCATGCCGTCATCGACGGTGCCGGTCCGCTGGCCTCGGTGCTCGGCCCGGCGGACTGGACCCACGGCATCGCTCGACCGGTCCAGAATGTCGTGGCCGATCCAAACCCGAATCTCACGGTCCAACTGTTCCGGCAGCCGGTCGGCGAATGGACCGGCGTGCGCGCAGAAGCCCGATGGCGGCCGGCCGGCGGGCTGGGCGCCGGAGGCGGCATCCTGCTCGACGTGCTGGGCGAGATCGGCCGGGTTTCGATGTCGGTGATCCTGGTGCCGTTTCCGAAAGCCGAAACGAGGGCCGAATTTGCCTTGAATCCGGTGCCCGCCTCGAACTGACGGCCTGAAATGCCGCTGGCGGATGTCCACTCCTGACGTCACGGCTGTGAACAGGATTCAGGTTAACGTGTCTTAAATAGACGATGCCCGAAAACATCGGTAGAATCGCGATGTTACCTGATCCTTTTGAAGAGACACGCATTTATGGCAGCCGCTCCCGGCGTCCGGCGATCCGAGCTCGGTGAGGCGTTGCGCGCGTGCCGCCACGCCTTCCTCGGCGTTGGCGTCATGAGTTTCATGATCAACCTGCTGTACCTCACCGGCTCGATCTTCATGCTGGAGGTCTACGACCGCGTGCTGCCGAGCCGCAGCGTGCCGACCCTGGTCGGCCTCGTCATCCTCGCCGCCGGCCTCTACATCGCCCAGGGCGGGCTCGACCTGATCCGGGGCCGCATTCTCGGCCGCATCGGGACCGCGCTGGACGAGGCCATCAATGCGCGCGTGTTCGAGACCGTGGTGCGCCTGCCGCTGATGGCCGGCGGCCGCAACGAGGGCCTGCAGCCGTTGCGCGATCTGGACAATGTGCGGTCGTTTCTCGGCAGCATGGGGCCGGGCGCGTTCTTCGACCTGCCGTGGCTGCCGTTCTATCTGGCGATCTGCTTCGCGTTCCACTGGCTGATCGGCGTTACCGCTTTGGTCGGCGCCGTTATCCTCGTCAGCCTGACCCTGATCACCGAGTTCATGTCGCGCGTGCCGGCGAAGGAGGCCATGACGCTGGCGGCGCGACGCAACGACCTCGCCGCCACCAGCCGCCGCAACGCCGAGGTGCTGGTCGCGATGGGCATGGCCGGACGCCTGACCCGGCGCTGGAGCGCGACCAACGAGACCTATATCGCGGGCAACCAGCGCGCCAGCGACATTGCCGGCGGCCTCGGCGCCATCGCCAAGGTTTTGCGCATGATGCTGCAATCGGCGGTGCTCGGGGTCGGCGCCTATCTGGTGATCCACCAGGAAGCCACCGCCGGCATCATCATCGCGGGCTCGATCCTCAGCGCGCGGGCGCTGGCGCCGGTCGATCTCGCCATCGCGCACTGGAAAGGCTTCGTCGCTGCGCGCCAGAGCTGGCATCGCCTCAACAATCTGCTGGCGCAGATGCCGCCGGCGAGTGCGCAGACGCTGCTGCAGAGTCCGTCGCAGCGGCTGTCGGTCGAGGCCGTCAGCATCGTGCCCCCCGGCGAGCAGCGGGTGATCGTGCAGGACATCACCTTCGCCGTCGAGGCCGGCACCGGCGTCGGCGTCATCGGCCCGAGCGGTTCGGGAAAATCCTCGCTGGTGCGCGCGCTGGTCGGCGTCTGGATGCCGTTCCGCGGCAAGGTGCGACTCGACGGCGCGGCGCTCGACCAGTGGTCGTCGGACGTGATCGGCCGCCACATCGGCTACCTGCCGCAGGACGTTGAATTGTTCGCCGGAACGGTGGCGCAGAACATCAGCCGGTTCGATCCCGACGCGACGTCGGACGCCATCATCGCCGCCGCCAAGGAGGCGGGCGTGCATGATCTGATCATCAAGATGCGCGAGGGCTACGACACCCAGATCGGCGAGCACGGCGCGGCGCTTTCGGCCGGGCAGGCGCAGCGCGTGGCGCTGGCGCGTGCGCTTTACGGCAATCCGTTCCTGATCGTGCTCGACGAGCCGAACTCCAATCTCGACAGCGAGGGCGACGAGGCGCTGACCCGCGCCGTGCGCAGCGCGCGTGAGCGCGGCGCCATCGTCGTCGTGGTGGCGCACCGGCCGATCGGCATCGAGGCGGTCGACCAGCTCCTGGTGCTGAAGGAAGGCCGCATGCAGGCGTTCGGCCCGAAGGAGACCGTGCTTGGCCAGGTGCTGCAGCGCGTGCCCGGGCCGCCGATCAAGATCGTTTCCGAAGCGGGAGTTGCAAAGAAATCATGACCGGGGAGCTGAACGGCGCACGGCGTTCGATTCGCATGCATCTCATCGCCGGCCTGGCGCTGATGCTGGTGGTCGCCGGCGGGTTCGGCGGCTGGGCATCGACGGTGCAGATTTCGGGCGCGCTGATCGCGCCGGGCTCGGTGGTGGTGGAATCCAACGTCAAGAAAGTGCAGCATCCGACCGGCGGCGTGGTCGGCGAGGTACGCGTGCGCGACGGCGACATGGTCAAGGCCGGCGATATCGTGGTGCGTCTCGACGAGACCGTGGTCAAGGCCGGTCTTGCCATCGTCGTCAAGACGCTGAACGGGCTGTGGGCGCGCGCCGCGCGGCTGGAAGCCGAGCAGCGCGGCCTCGACCAGATCAAATTCCCGACGATGCTGACCGATCGCGCCGACGATCCTGACGTCCGCGACGTGATGGCGAGCGAAACCAAGCTGTTCGAGGTCCGCGTATTCGGTCGCGCCGGGCAGAAGTCGCAATTGCGCGAACGGGTTTCGCAGCTCAACGAGGAAATCGCGGGCCTCACCGCCCAGGAGCAGGCCAAGGACAAGGAAATCGCGCTGGTCGAGAAGGAACTGGTCGGCGTACGCCAGCTCTACGATCAGCGGCTGATCCAGATCTCGCGCCTGACCACGCTGGAGCGCGACATGGCGCGCCTGTCCGGCGAGCGCGCGCAATACATCGCCGCACGCGCCCAGGCCAAGGGCAAGATCACCGAAACCGAGCTGCAGATCATCCAGATCGACAAGGACGTGGTCAGCGAGGTCTCCAAGGATCTGCGCGAGGCCAACGACAAGATCGGCGAGTTCGTCGAGCGCAAGGTCACCGCTGAGGACCAGCTTCGCCGCATCGACATTCGCGCGCCGCAGGACGGCGTCGTGCTGCAGTCGACGGTCCATACCGTGGGCGGCGTCATCACCGCCGGCGATGCCATCATGATGATTGTGCCGAGGGCGGACGATCTCTCGGTCGAGGCCAAGGTCAATCCGCAGGACATCGACAAGCTGCAGATAGGCCAGAAGACGCTGCTGCGGCTGTCGGCCTTCAACCAGCGCACCACGCCGGAACTGAACGGTGTCGTGACGCGCGTCTCCGCCGACGTGACCTCCGACCAGCGCACCGGGCAGAGCTACTACACTATCCGCGTTTCGCTGCCGGCGGGCGAGATTGCCCGGCTCGGCGAGGTCAAGATCATCCCCGGCATGCCGGTCGAAGCCTTCGTGCAGACCGGCGACCGCACCATGTTCTCGTATCTGATGAAGCCGTTCAGCGATCAGCTGATGCGGTCGTTCCGGGAACGGTGAGGTGCAGCGTAGACGGACCGGTCGTCCGCAGATCCGCAGAGGTGTACATTTGCGGACTCAAGTCGAACATCGCGTCACGCAAAGCGTCACGCAAACCAGTGCCCAATCGCTCGAACACGCCATGCTTCATTGCGGATATGAAAGCTGATCTTCCGTAACAACGCGCTCGATATTCTCCGACTTGCTCTTGATCCGGTATCGAAGACGTCCGTCTGCCTCAATGGGCATACGTTGAACGATGGTGTAGACGAGCGGCAGGTCAGTTGTGGCGCGGCCTTGCGGCCCCTGGGCTTTGTGGTGAACGTCTTCATTCAGCTTGTAGGCATATGACATGTGTCTACCTCGAAAATCTGCCGCTTCTTCTCCAGAAGTAGTTTGGAACTACGTCCGGGAACCGGATGAATGAACCAGATGGCGGGACAATGAAAGCGGCTTTCTTCACGGAGCGTTCCGTCAGGGGGCCGTCGCCCGGAGCCTAGACCAGTCGCGTGGCGCGTCAATGTCCATATTGGGCCTTTGCGGACATCGGCCAAGCCCAGTTCGAGCTCCAACTCCAATGTGAGAAAGTTCGATCCGCATTTCCAGATGCGCTCTCCACAATTCAGCCCGTAAAACTACCGGAGGAGCGGAAGCTGAATAGCTCGCCGAGCCCATTGGAGAATGAGCAGAAAAACAACAGTTCCGCTGAAATGAGAAGGTTGCCCAGAAAATGGCATTCCATTTTTTTCAGGATGTGGCCTGATTGATTGCCGGACAAGTTCGCGTGATTCGCGGAATGCTAAAATTGGTGACAGTCCATAACGGAGGCTGCCATGAAAGCGTTCGGTCGCATACTGACGACATCAGGTATGTTTGTTCTGCTTTTCGTTGGAGCTGAGGCTCACGATTCATCGATGCCGAACCACGAATGGTTCAACCGGCAGGAAATGAATCCCGCTGCCCGGCAGCGGCTCGGGGTTCCCTGGAAATCCTGCTGCGACAACGGCGATGTATTCAAGACCCGCTTCAGGGTTGGCGAAGATCGCTCGGATCAGTGGCAATACCTGAAAGATGGCGAGTGGAAGATCATTCCGCCCGACATCATCAAGGAAGGTGATACGCCCGATCACACCCCCGTGCTGTTCATCAACAGGCACACGGGCGTGGAGCTTTGCTTCTTCGTACCGCAAGGAGGCCTTTGATGAGTGGCCTGGATCCGATCCCGCATCTCAGAGGGGCGCAGCAGCCGCTGGACTCGAAGATTGGATGCCCGGTTTGCAGGACGTCCTTCGCGGCCGTGGACGGCTATATCTTCCTGACTCACTGGCATGCCGAAAACGAATCCGGCAAGCGGGAACGCAAAGCCGGCTACCTCTGCTTCGACAAGCTTACGTGCATCCTCTGTTTCGTCGACGACGAGGAATCCGGGCACTGTTGAGGTGGCGGGAGCCGGTCGGCGGCGCCTTGGGAACTGCTTGGCGCCAATCCTGCCCCATAAAGATACATTTGTTCCAAGCATGGAACTCTACCCGCGATAGATCGTTGCTGCGGCACTCGATCCAACATGGGAGACGGACATGTCGCGCGGGATGCCATCGATGACGGCGTTGCTGGGCTTGCTCGCCTTGGCGGGATACCAGAACAGGGACAAACTCGGGGAGCTTCTGAAAGGCGTGGGCAGCAGCACCGGCCAGCCCGGCGCCGGCGACCAGCAGGGACCACTGGGCGGCCTGCTCGGCAGTCTCGGCGGGAGCCTCGCAGGCGGCGGGGTCGGTGGCCTGCTGGGCGGAGGGCTCGGCGAACTGCTCGAGCGCTTCCAGCAGAACGGCCAGGGAGACGCCGCCGAGTCCTGGGTAGGCAAGGGCGCGAACAAGGAACTTGCGCCGCCGCAGCTCAAACAGGCCATCGGGGCCGATGTGCTGGCCGCGTTGGAGCAGCAGACCGGGCTGTCGCAGGAGGAACTGCTGGCACGGCTCTCGCGGGAGCTTCCTGCTGCGGTCGATCAGTACACGCCCGACGGACGTCTTCCGAGCTGACCTCTAACTCACACCGAGGATTCGACATGGGTATTATCTGGACGATCATTATTGGTTTCGTGGCTGGCGTGATTGCGAAGTTCATCATGCCCGGGGACAACGAACCGAGCGGCTTCATTCTCACGACGATACTGGGTATCGTCGGCGCGTTTGTTGCGACCTTTCTCGGGCAGTCGCTCGGCTGGTACACGCCCGGCGAAGGCGCCGGCCTGATCGGCGCCGTGGTGGGCGCCATCATCGTCCTGTTGATCTACAGCTTTGTTGCAGGGCGTCGGCGCGCACTCTAGCGATGCGCTACGTTGCCGGCCGGCAACGCATAAAGAACCGTGCGCAAGAAGAGAGGCGGTGGTCCGCCTCACTTCTTGCCTCGTCTGGCCATCACTATTTCATTTTGACGTTCGGCTCGCGCGCCCAAATCCGGAGCTTGCCGAGTTCTCCGACAAATCCCGCCGCATCCTTTGCCGATGTCAGCTTGATGATGCCTTCGTCAAGGTCATCCTCGACTATTCCGGCCTTGGCAAACAGCGGGGCTGCGGCCTCGACATAGCCGATGAACTTGCAATGAGCGAACGCATCGGCGACGAAGTCCCGAGCCGTCGATTCCTGCACGAGATCAGCCATTGCCGCCGTTGAAGGCAGTAATGCGATCGCATCATAGAGCACGGATGGTCCGCCATCGATCATCTGATCCGCCTCGATCCAACTGCCGTCGCTGGCCTTGGCGCCGCCGATTTTCGGTGCGATGATTTCGAACGTGGCGCCCTCCTTGCTCAGCGACGCCTTTAACGCCTTCAACAGCGCGGCATCGGTCCCGTCTGTGACAAGGATACCGAGCTTGCGGCCCTCGAAACGTTCAGGCCCGTTCGCAACAATGCTCAGGGCAGATGAGGCGTCGAGATCCTGGCGGGTCGGCATCGCGGCATCCGCCGGCTTCGGCATGGCCTTGAGGCCCAGCCCCTGGCGGACCTCGCTCGCCAATTCCGGGCTGATATTCAGCAGATGGGCGACCATTCGCTCGCGAATGACGGCGGTTTTCACCTTGCTCAGTTCGAACGTCAGTGCGGCGGCGATGTGCTTTTGTTCGCCCGGCGTCTGGCTGATGAAAAACTGCCTGGCCTGGCTGTAGTGGTCGGCGAAGCTTTCGGCCCGCAGCCGGCGCTTGGCACCCTGCTCGACTTCCGCAAACGGCACGAAGCCCTGCGTGGGCGATTCCCGCGGCCCCTCACCAAACGAGTTCGGCTGATAGTTCACATGACCGACGGGATTGCGCATCGCCATGTGGCCGTCCTGCTGGAAATGATGGAACGGGCATTTCGGCGCGTTGATCGGAATATGGGTAAAGTTAGGGCTTCCGAGCCGCTTCAGTTGCGTGTCGAGATACGAAAAATTCCGTCCCTGCAGCAGTGGGTCGTTGGAGAAATCGATGCCGGGCGGGACGTTCTGGGTCATGAAGGCGACCTGCTCGGTCTCGGCAAAGAAGTTGTCGGGCATCCGGTCCAGTACAAGCCGGCCGACCGCGACCGGGGGCAGGAGTTCCTCCGGAATCAGCTTGGTCGGATCGAGAACGTCGAAATCGAAGCTGTCGGCGAACTTCTGGTCGAACAACTGAAGCTGCAATTCCCATTCGGGAAAGTTGCCGGTCTGGATCGCGGTCCAAAGGTCACGGCGGTGAAAGTCGGGATCGGCGCCGTTGATCTTGACGGCCTCGTTCCACAACACCGACTGCAAACCGAGTTTCGGCTTCCAGTGGAATTTGACGAAGGTGGATTCGTTCTTTGCGTTGACCAGTCGGAACGTATGCACGCCGAACCCTTCCATGAACCGGAATGATCGCGGGATCGCCCGATCCGACATCACCCACATGATCATGTGCATGCTTTCGGGCGTCAGGCTGATGAAGTCCCAAAAATTGTCGTGCGCGGACTGTGCCTGCGGAAACGCGCTGTCGGGCTCTTCCTTGACGGCGTGAATGATGTCGGGAAACTTGATCGCGTCCTGGATGAAGAACACCGGAATGTTGTTGCCGACGATGTCCCAGTTACCTTCCTGGGTGTAGAGTTTTACCGCAAAGCCGCGCACGTCGCGGGCAAGATCAAAAGAACCTTTGCTGCCTGCGACAGTGGAAAATCGCACAAAGGCCGGCGTGCGCTGGCCCGCCTTCCGAAACAGGTCGGCGCGGGTGTATTTCGTGAGCGGCTTGTAGTTTTCGAAGAAGCCATGCGCGCCATAGCCGCGGGCGTGAACGACGCGTTCCGGAATCCGCTCATGGTCGAAATGGAATATCTTCTCGCGGAAATGAAAGTCCTCGATCAGCGTCGGCCCGCGCGGCCCGATTTTCAGGGAATTCTGATCGTCCGAGACGGGCCCGCCTTGAGCTGTCGTCAGCACTGGAGTCTTGCCGGTAGCTATCTGGTGCAGCTCGCCGCCGTCGCCGCGATGGAGTTTCTGGTCATGAATAGCCGCTGAGCCGGCCGCAGCCGATTTTTCGCCGCGCTTGGAAGAGGATTTGGTCATGAACTCCCTCACTTGAACGATGGCGTTTGAAGGATGAAGTTCCACCCCTGATGGCGCGCTAATGTGCCGGATAGGCAATCGTTCCACGTTGCTGCCGGATCTTTGTCCCGGAAGGGATCACGAGGCCCCACGGAAAAAGAGGAACGAATGCCGTGCCTCGGTGTTCGCTCTTTGCGCTGCAACATTTCTCATTGAAGTCTTAAGTCATCGTGCAGATCAACAAGGACACTGCAGATGACGTTTCCGCGTGCACGGTCCACCTCGTTGCTATCGAGCTGCGCTGCCGCCTTGCGAGCCTCTCCCGTAATAACAGCGGTTGCAGCGGCTGCCGCGCTTCTAGCGGCGACGGCGGTCGTAAACCGGCAACTCGCGCAGAAGGCACAGCGCGACAATCCTCCGAAGGGGCGGTTCATCGAAGTCGATGGCGTGCGCCTGCACTACGTGGAGCGTGGGACGGGTCGCCCATTGGTTCTGTTTCACGGCAATGGCAGCATGATCCAGGATTTCGAATCGAGCGGCCTGATCGACCTCGCGGCGAAGAACTACAGGGTCATCGTGTTTGACCGTCCCGGCTTTGGTCATAGCTCACGCCCTCGCAATGTTGCGTGGACGCCCGACGCCCAGGCTGAACTTTTCGCGAATGCCCTGGAGCGGTTGAACGTCCGGCAAGCAATCGTGCTCGGCCATTCGTGGGGAGCGGCGGTCGCCGTCGCCTTGGCAACGAAACGCCCTGCTTTGGTCGAGGCGCTGGTTCTGGCGTCAGGATACTATTTCCCAACCGTTCGGGCCGATGTCCTGGCGTTGTCAGGACCAGCGATACCTGGGGTGGGCGATATCGTCAGCTTGACCATCTCGCCGGTGCTCAGCCGGTTGATGTGGCCCGCCATGCTACGCAAGATGTTCGGGCCACGGCCAGTGCCGCAAAAATTCGCTGGCTTCCCCAAGGAAATGGCAGTTCGTCCATCGCAGATTCGCGCCAGCGCCGCGGAGACCGCCATGATGATACCCGCGGCGTTCTCGTCTGCAAAAACCTATGACGCACTAACGATGCCTGTCATCATTGTTGCTGGCGAAGACGACCGCTTGATCGATATCGACCAGCAGTCAGCTCGGCTGCATGACGAAGTCAAGCAGAGCAGGATGCACCGGATCGCAGGCGCGGGCCACATGGTGCAACAGTCCGCCACGGGTGACTTGATGGCGGCCATCGACGAAGCCGCGGCCGAGACGCTTCATTGATGAAATCGACGCCGCCGGCAACGTAACACGGTCGCCCTACCGCCTGTCGTACTCGTCCGGCCCCATCGCCCAGGCCCATTGTTCATGGCCGGGGGCGTAGGTGCGGTTGGTTTCGGCCGGGTTGCGGTTGACCAGCGGTCGCATGAACATCGGATGCGTCGCGCTGCGGACCTCGTGCTCGACGGTGAACAGATGCCTGCCGCCGTCGAGGTCGACGATGTCGCGAAAGCGGTACTGGTACTGATTGTCCTCCTGCGAGACCAGGCCGCGCTCCTTCAGGCGGCGGTACGGACCGGAGAAGTCGGTGATGTAGATCTGCACGTGGTGGCCGTCGAAATCCGGCAGCGCGCGATCGGTCTCGCGGAATTGCAGATACTGATCCTTGCCGACCTTGACCCGCGCCACGGCGGCGTCGCCGTTCACGAACTCGGATTGCATCCCCATGATCTCGGGATAGAAGGTCGAGATCGCTTTCGCGGTGCCGGCCGGCACGTCGAACTCGACATAGGGTATGCCGAGCGTGATGCGCCCGAACCGTGCGGCATCAGGCTCGTAGCAGCGCAGGCGGTTGCCCCAGGGACAGATCGCCTCGACATGGTCGTTGCGCTCGCTGAACGCGAACGCGGAGCCTTCGAGCTTTCTTGCGACCGACGCCAGCCGTTCGAGCAGCGCCGCGCGGCCGGCGATGACGATGGCGGTATGGCCGCGCAGCACCTGCGGCGCGCCGTTCGGAAGGTGAAACTGACTCCGGCCGACATTGACCCACATGTTGGTGTCCGACACCATCAGATAGGGATCGCGCGTCAGTCCGAGGCCGGCGATGTAGAACAGCGTCGCCAGGCGCTGGTCGGGGATGGTGACGTTGACGTGCTCGAAATGGATCGAGTTGCCGAGATCTTCCGCGGTGCGGTCGAATGACTGTTGCATCGATGCGATCCTCGATGGGCCTGCTCTTGTAGGGTGGGCAAAGCGAAGCGTGCCAACCGTTCTTTCTGCGGCTCAGATGGTGGGCACGGCGCTTCGCACCTTTGCCCACCCTACAAATCTACTTCTCCAGATTCTGCAGCAGCAAGTTCAGCGCTGTACTCGCAAATGCCTGCATGTTGGCTTGCCGGTCATTGCTGCCGGTCTCTAGCGTGAACACATCGTGGTGCGGGCCCGCCACCGCCATGCAGCTATGGCCGGCGGCGTCGCCGTAGCGGTTGCCGGTCGGTCCGGTGGCGCCGGTTTCCGACAGTCCCCAGTCGGTCGCGAAGCGCTGGCTGACCTGGCTCGCGAGCAGCTTTGCATACGGCTCGGACGCCGAGCGGATGCCCTTCATCGCCTCGTCCGGAATGTCCATCAACAGCCGCCGCGCGTCGCGGGTGTAGACCACCGCGCCGCCGAGGAAATAAGCCGAGGCGCCGGGCACCGACAGCAGCGCCGCCGAGATCAGGCCGCCGGTCGAGGATTCCGCAACCGCAATGGTCTGCTTGCGAGTGATCAGGTGGGCGGCGACCTTTTCGGCCGTGGCAATCAACTCTTTCATCTCAACTCCTGCGGCTTGACCGCTATTCTACTCGACACAAATCCTGCCAGTCATGCCCTCCTAGCACAGGAGGGTCACGTTTGCCGAGTTGCGGGGCGCACGCTGCCCTGATTGAATACCACAAACAGCCGTGCCGACGCGGCGGTAGAGGAAACACCATGACGTCGCCGATCGCCGGCGGGGTGGATTGCGATCTGCATCCCGCCGTCCCGCACCTGACCAGCCTGTTGCCCTACATGAACGACTACTGGCGCGACCAGGTGACGACGCGCGGCATGACCGACCTGGTCTCGCAATCCTATCCGGCCAATTCGCCGATCTCGGCGCGGCCGGACTGGCGGCCGGGGCAGGGCAAGCCCGGCTCGCAACTCGCCGACATGCAGAAGCAGGCGCTGGATCGGTTTCAGGTCAGCTATGGCATCTGCAATCCGCTCTATGGCGTGCAGATGGTGTTCTCAGAGGACATGCAGGATGCGTTCTGCCGCGCGCTCAACGACTGGCTGGTCGAGCACTGGCTCGACAAGGACGAGCGGCTGCGCGGCTCGATCGTCATCCCGACCCAAAGCGTGGAAAAATCCGTCGCCGAGATCGAGCGCTGCGCCAGGGACAAGCGCTTCGTCCAGGTGCTGATGCTGGTCATGGGCGACATGCCGCTCGGCAAGCGCGCCTACTGGCCGATCTACGCCGCCGCTGAACGGCTGGGCCTCGCCATCGGCATCCACGCCGGCAGCGCCTATCACAACCCGCCGACCTCGGTCGGCTGGGGTTCCTACCACATCGAGGACTACGTCGCGCAGGCGACCGCGTTCCAGACCCAGTTGACCAGCCTGATCGTCGAGGGCGTATTCGCCCGGCACCCGAACCTGAAGATGGTGATGCTGGAATCCGGCTTCACCTGGCTGCCGGCCTATCTGTGGCGGCTGCACAAGTTCTGGCGCGGCGTACGGATGGAGACGCCGTGGGTCGATCGCGCGCCGCTGGAAATTGTGCGCAGCAACATTCGCTTTTCGCTGCAGCCGGTCGATGCGCCGCCGGAACCGGATGTGCTGAATCGCCTGTTTGACCATATGCAGTCCGACGAATTGCTCTTATTCTCGACCGATTATCCGCACTGGCAATTCGACGGCGACGAGGTGCTGCCGCCGGGCATATCGCCCGATCTGGTCCGCAAGATCATGATCGAGAATCCGCTCAAGACCTACGGCCGGTTGCAGGCAGCGAAGGAGACGACGCCATGAACGTGCAGTTTCGCCCCGAGCCGTCAGCGTCCGTCAGCATCAAGACCGCGATCGCCGATTGCGACATCCATCCGGCGCGGGCGACCGCGACCGAGCTCTATCCGTTCCTGGCCAAGCGCTGGCATTCGCACCTGGAGACCTACGGCAAGCACGCCTATCAGGGCATGATGGAAGGCCCGCCCTATCCGAAGGCGCAGCCGAATGCCTCGCGCCGCGACGCCTGGCCGCCGGAAGGCGGGCCGCAGGGTTCGTCGCTGTCCTTCATGCAGAAGCAGCTTCTCGACCCCTACAACGTCGCGCTCGGCGTTCTCAACCCGCTCAACACCGGGCAGGGCCTGCGCAACCATGATCTCAGCGCCGCGCTGGCGACCGCGATCAACGACTGGCAGATCGAGAAGTGGACCAGCAAGGACCAGCGCCTGAAGGCCTCCATCGTGGTCGCCAATGAGGACGGCCCGGCGGCCGCCGCCGAAATCCGCAAGCGCGCTGGCGACACGAATTTCGTGCAGGTGCTGCTGCTCAGCCGCAACGTCGAGCCGCTCGGCCAGCGCCGCTACTGGCCGATCTACGAGGCGGCGCAGGAGATCGGGCTGCCGGTCGGCGTCCATGCCTTCGGCTTCGGCGGCAATCCGATCACCGCATCGGGCTGGCCGAGCTACTACATCGAGGAAATGGTCGGCCATTCGCAGTGCCAGCAGACCGCGCTGGCGAGCCTGGTGCTCGAAGGCGTGTTCGAGCGCTTTCCAAAGCTGAAGATGGTGATGATCGAGGCCGGTTTCGGCTGGGCGCCGTCGCTGGCGTGGCGGCTGGACAAGAATTTCGAGCGCCTGCACAGCGAGGTGCCGCATCTCAGGCGCAAGCCGTCGGAATATATCCGTGACCACATCTGGTGGACCACGCAGCCGATGGAGGACCCGGAGCGGCGCGAGCATCTGTTCCAGGTGATCGAATGGATCGGCTGGGACAAGCTGCTGTTCGCCACCGACTATCCGCATTGGGATTTCGACGAGCCGTCGCGCGTGCTGCCCGCCGGCGTCAGCGACGCCAACCGCGAGGCGTTCTATCTCGGCAACGCCAAGAAGCTGTACGGGATTGCCTAGCATGATCCGAAAAAGTGGAAGTCGGTTTTTCGAACGAGATCATGCGGACTTGATATGACCCGGCACGTCATTGCTCCGGTGAGCGAGCTGCCGCCGGGGACGCGAAAATTCCTCACCATCGACGAGCGGCCGATTGCGATCTTCAACATCAAGGGCGAGTTCTTCGGCCTGTTGAACCGCTGCCCGCATCAGGGCGCGGCACTATGCGAAGGCCCGCTGATCGGGCTCGCGCAATCCTCCGACCCCGGCGAGATCGAATACACCAGGCTCGGCGAAATCATCCGCTGCCCCTGGCACGGCTGGGAATTCGACGTCCGCACCGGGCAATCCTATTGCGACCCCAAACGCTTTCGCGTGCGCGCCTATCCGGTCAACGTCGAACCGGGATCGAGCGTGGTGAAGGGGCCGTATGTCGCCGAGACCATCGCCGTATCGGTCGAGAGCGAATACGTCGTGGTGGACCTGTAGGAACGCCGCTCGATAATTCCGCCTGCCCGGTCTGCGGATCCTTTCGCTCTTGAGCACGTTGAGCGTGCGAAGCAAGACGCGAGCTTCTACCATCTCACATATGATTTACTTCACACGATGGCTGAATTGCCGTGCTTGAGACCGGTGTTCGCGAGGCCTATGCTGGTTCGATCAAACAAGGAGAAGCTGAGCCCAGACGACAAGGGAGAAAATCATGCGTGCATCGCTAATTGCAATTGCTGTAGCAGGCGTCACCGCTTTCGGATTTGCCAGCCCGGGTGTCGCACAGGAAAATGCCGATCAGAAGTTGGGGACCGTTCACTTCGAGACGTCCTGCAACGAAACGGCGCAACGACGGTTCGACCGCGCCATGCGATACCAGCATTCGTTCTGGTACACCGCATCGAAGGAAATTTACGAAGAAGCGCTTAAGGCCGATCCGGCATGCGCCATTGCATATTGGGGCATTGCGCTGGCGTATCTGAATAATCCCCACCTCCCGATTCCAGCTTCCAATCTTCCGCTTGGGCTAGCCGCCATTGAAAAGGCAAAGGCAACTGGTGCCAAGACCCAACGCGAGCGCGACTACATCGACGCGCTATCGGTCATGTACGTCGATCACGACAAGATCCCGCATCAGGCACGGGTTCAATCCTACCTGAAAGCGATGGAAACTCTTGTCGGCCGTTATCCCTCCGACGACGAGGCGCAGATTTTCTATGCGATCACGCTCAACGTTGCGGCCTCGGCGTCGGACAAGACCTACGCCAATCAACTGAAAGGCGCGGCGATTCTCGGACCGATCATGGAGCGCCAACCTCAGCATCCGGGCGTCGCGCATTACCTGATCCACCTGTACGATTACCCGCCGATCGCCGCCAAGGGGCTGCCGCCTGCACTGCGCTATGCAAAGATCGCACCCAACGCGCCGCACGCACAGCATATGCCGTCTCACATCTTTACGCGGGTCGGCTATTGGAAGGATTCAATCGCCGCAAATCTGGCATCCGTTCAAGCCGCAAAGGGAAGCAAGGAACTGGGCGATCAGATGCACGGCCAGGATTATCTGGTCTACGCCTATCTGCAGCTTGGTCAGGACAAGGATGCGCTCGGCGTGGTCAGCGAGATCGAGGCATTGCGGCCCGATCCAGAGGGCTTCCCGGCCGCGTTTGCACAGGCCGCTGCGCCGGCGCGTTACATGGTGGAGCGTGGCGATTGGAACGGTGCGGCGAACCTGGAGATCAGGCCAAGTAAATTCCCGCATGCCACGGCGATCACCCATTTTGCCAGGGCGATTGGCGCGGCTCGCATGGGCAAGATCGATGCGGCCAGGGTTGACACCGCCAAGCTCGCTGAATTGCGCGACAAGCTTCGGGACGCAAAGAACGGCTATTGGGCCGGGCAGGTCGACGTTCAGGAGCGGGTTGCGACCGCTTGGGTGCTTTATGCCAGCGGTAGTCACGATGAGGCCCTCAAGGCCATGACCGCCGCGGTTGACGCCGAGGACAATACCGAAAAGTCGCCGGTCACACCCGGCCCGCTGGCGCCGGCGCGTGAATTGTATGGAGCCATGCTGCTCGATCGCGGCATGGCCAGGGAGGCGCTTGCGGTGTTCGAAGCCACGATGGCGAAGGAGCCCAACCGCTATAACGGCTATGTCGGTGCGGCCATGGCCGCACAGGCCGCAGGGGATGCGGCCGGGGCCAAGGCATCCTACGGGAAGCTGATCGCGCTCGCAGCCGAGTCAAATTCCGAACGGCCTACCCTGGCGGCGGCCCGCTCATTTGTCGCCAGCAACTAGGCAAAGCGGCATGTAACCCGTCGAGCAATCGGAATCGTGTCGTCGATTTTGGCAGGCATGCGATGAAACGGACATTTGCCATTGCGGTGATCGCAGGTTTTTTCCTGGGCGGGTTGGCCGCGCTTGCCTGGCAGCAATGGCCCCCACATGTGCGGGACGGCGAGGCGGAGACACCGCGCCATCCCGCATGGACGGAGGTTCAATGGCCGTTTCCGATGGACGAGTGGGGCAAAGGCAAGGCGTATCGTTGCCTGGCTGCCGATTGTGGCGTTGAGGTCAACGTCTACGTTCGGGCCAAGATCGGGTTCTGCAACTGCACGACCGGCGTTGCAGATGACGATGAACTTGATCGGGTGGCTGACCTGAGGCTGATCGGCGAGAGACCTCCCGCCCTGGCTGCCGGCAGCGCAATCACTGTTGCGTGGATGAAGGGACGCAGCCGCGCCTACGCTACGCAGCGTCCGCAAAGCTCGGCGCTTGCGATTGCGTTCAATGATCGTTGCGATGCCGTCGTCGCAACAGCCCTGGTTGCGCATCCCCGTCCAACGTCACTTGAGCCCAGCGTGGTCGCTTTCCTGAACAGCGAGACCGTCATTCGCTGGGCCGAGGTGACGCTGGGACTGTAATGTGCGTTGTATGCACGTCCGTTCGTGCACCAGCCTTAATCATCCCTTTACCATAGATGTTCATAATGTGACTCTTACGCAAGCAGAGGTCCTTTCATGGTTCACCAAGAAGGAAGGCCCGCCGTTCGCAGACATGAGAACGTAGTCAGTTTTGTTCGTCCCCAGGCGCCAATTACCGGCGCCAGCGCTCTCGACCTGGTGTATCAGGCGGCGGAAATTTTCGGCACTATCGAGAATAATGCGCGAGAGATCGAAGCTCGCGCGCAATCAATGTGCAGGAGTGCTGCGGAACGCCTGCGGCTCGCCGAGCAACGGAGCGAATCCGCGGAGAACTCGCTGCGAGAAATCATCGCTGAAGCGGATCGCAAGCTCTCCGATGCTTCCATGGCCCTGACGCAGATTGAGTTGCGTATCGCGGCGACGGAAGACAAGGCGACCGCGGCGGAAATTCGCGCGCAGGTCGCCGAGGCGGAAGCGCGCGAGGCGAAACAGGCCCTGGCGCTGGTCGAGGATGCCATCCGCCGGCGCCTGCTTTGCGCCAGCCCGGAAGCTGCGAGCAGGCTGCACGAAGTTGCCTGATTTGCCACAGCGGTGCCGATCAGGCTTCCGCGGTGCACGACGTTCGACATCATTCATGTTCAGGAACTGGCGGGATTTGTCATGGCTGATAACGAGACCAAATTGGGTGCGGATAGAAGAAACAGAATTGAAAGACGGTCGGGAGCGGACACGCGATCGGACGAGGAAAAGCTGCTGACCGGCGAACGCCGCGCGTCCATCGAGAGGCGAACCGGCATGGCGGGCGACCAGCCTTCGAAAGAGCAGCTGTCGCTTTTTGCAAAGCGGGTCAGGCGCGCCATCCGGGACGAGAACGGCCGCCACATCTTCGGAATACCCTCGGGTGAAGGCGATTTCAGGAGCTATCCCGACGTCCTTCGCACCCTGGACTGGATCGAAGGTCTCGCGAATTCCTGATCCTTGCCGATTTCCGATACTGGTTATTTTATTTGAAGCCGCAGCAGGTATTGCGGTGTTGATCCGCTCCGGATGCACAAGCTCCGTTAACGATTGAGTCGCAGAGTTTCTGCCGGGAACGAAGAAACTTCAGGACTGGATCAGCGCCGGCTACGACGCGATCGCACGGCTGGAGTTGGCCCGGCACGGCGCATCGTATTGGCTCGGAAGGATACGGCCAGGTCCTGCTTGTTACGCGGTTGGAATTGTCTGACGAGGTAAGCAGCGGAAAGCAGTTCGGGTCGCCGATGTCGATTCTTCGGGAGTTGAATGACGCCATCTCCAAGGGAACGCCCGAAAGCCGTTTGAAGGCTTTGTGGCATGCGACCGACATGCTGCTGATGGGCCGCTACACCGAGAGCGAGATCTGGATCTTCGGCGAAGTGATCGGACGCCTCTCGGAGGAGATCGAGCTGGCTGCCCGCTCGCAGCTCGCGAAGCGGCTGGCGCGAAGCGACAAGGCGCCGATCTACATGATCAACAAGCTCGCTTCCGACGATTCGATCGATGTCGCCGGTCCCGTCCTTCGCTATTCCGAACGGCTCGGAAACCAGGTGCTGGTGGCAAACGCGCGCTGCAAGAGCCAGAGGCATCTTTTCGCAATCTCCCGGCGGAAGAAGATCGATGAACCGGTCACCGACGTGCTGGTGGCGCGGGGCGACCAGACGGTCGTGAACTCGGTCGCGGTCAATACCGGCGCGCGCTTCTCGGATTTCGGGCTTTCTGCACCTGATCAAGCGTTCCGAGAACGACTTGATTTTGGCCGAGCATCTGGGACGACGGCAGGACATCCCGAGGCACCTGTTCCAGCAATTGATCGCGAAGGCATCCGACGATGTGAGAAAGAAACTCGAGTTCGAGCGGCCCGAGGCCGGGACTGCGGTCGCCAATGTCGCGGGATTGATGCATGCGATGTTCGGCCCGGCGTCGAAAAGCTACTTTGCCGCCAGAAAGACAGTGGGCGCGCGCCACCATCTCGGCGAATTGGGCGAAGCCGAGATTTCTCGAATATGCGCAGGCCCGCAAGCTCGATGAGACGATCGTCGCGCTGTCCCTGTTGTGCGCGCTGCCGGTCGACGCCGTGGAACGGTCGATGCTCGCGTCAGACAAGGAAGCGTTGCTGATTTTGGCGAAGGCGCTCGACCTGTCATGGGGAACGACCATGGCGTTGTCTGTTTCTGGGTGCGCCCGACCATCAGATCTCCGCGAAAGACCTCGACGCCATGAAGGCGGAATTCGCTCGGCTCGACGTCGAGACCTCGAAGAATGTGCTGAAGGCCTATCACTCGCGCAAGGAATTGGCGGGTTCCAGCCTGAGCCCCCGTCCGCAACTTCACGCCGTCTGAAAGCGTGGCCGACGCAATATGTGCCGGCGGATTTGTCGCGGCCATCGGCCTGCCTGTCGGCTTCTTTGTGCTGCCGCAGAATGATAGCGTTTCGGCCGAACCCGCTGATCTGGCGGATATGATGAAAGCCTCAGCGGGTTAACATTGCTGTTTCCGTCGGACCTGACCTCGTTCCTCGACCTCATCCGCCAGCACGGCGATGTGGCCTACAGTCTCATGTTTGCCTATGCGGCCTCGCATAGCCTGCTGCTGGCGCTGTTCGCGGGCTATGCGGCGCATTCGGGCGCGCTGAATTTCGGCACGCTCATCGTGGTCTGCTGGTTCGGCAGTTTCGCCGGCGACGTCATCCGCTTCTGGATCGGGCGGCGCTATGGCGCCCGCCTGCTCGAGCGTTTTCCGCGGTTCGAGCGCATCGTCCAGACCGTGGTCCGGCTGGCCGACCGTCACTATGTCTGGATGATCCTGTTTCATCGTTTCCCGCACGGCATCCGCGGGCTCGCGGGCTTTGCCTACGGGATGTCACGGCTGCCCTGGTCGACCTTCCTGGTGCTCAACTTCGTCGCGGCGGGCGTCTGGTCCGGCGCTGTCGTCTCGGCCGGCTATGCCTTCGGTCAGTTCTCGGAGAAGTCGATCAACGACGCCTCGTCCGGCCTGGGCATCGTGATGCTGATCGCGTTCCTTGGCCTGTCGTGGCTCCTCAGCAAGAAGCTCGAGCAGATCGTCGAGCGCTACTGAGGCAAGCGGCGAATGTCAGACCCTTATGGTGAGGAGCGCGGCAGCGCCGCGCGTTCGAACCACGAGGCCGTGCATCTTCCAGCGGGTTCCTTCGCGACGGTCTGGCCGGATTCTTCCGGTCTGACGCCGGCGCTCCGTGCGCCATCGCCTTGCGCTCCCGCGCATAGCGCACCAGCGCCACGAAGCGATAGATGCCGTGCACGAACTTGCCGTAGGGCATGGTGATGAACAGCGAGAACACCACGCCGAGATGCAGCGCCAGCAGCGGGCCCATCGCGGCCGTCTCGCGCAGCACCAGCAGCGCAAGGCCGGTCAGGCTGGTGAGGAACAGCATGACGATGAAGGCGACGTCCATCCCGTACGCGCGTTCATCCATCAGCACGGGATCGCGCTTCCATTTTTCGGCCAGCAGGCCGACCGGCCCGATCAACAGCCCGATGCCGCCGAGCGTGCCGAGCACGACGGGCAGCATCCCACCACGGATACGGCGCCTGCGCGCGCCAGCAGATAGTGATAGAGCGTCGCGACGCAGGTCGACGCGAAGCACAGCAGGAAGCCGTAGAAGGTGAGGTGGTGATAGAGCTTGCGGCGGTCGGTCGGGCGATCGTCCTCGTTGAAGCAGCCGACGCCGCCGCCATCGAGATAGCGCAGCTCGCCGGCGTCGCGGATCGCCTGCCAGAGCGAGCCCGCATCGGTCTTCATGCCGACGGGCTCGCCGATGTCGCGCCAGAACGCGCGCACGCCCATGACGAGCGCCACGATCGCATAGAGGAACGCCGCGCCGAACAGCGCGGCCATCGCGTTGTGCGGCATCAGTTTGTAGAACGCGCCCGGCCCGGTGTGGACGCCGAACAGCACCTGCCGGTCGTGCCAGGCGGCAAAGCCGAAGATGAAGACGGCCACGCTGAACGCTGCGACCAGGCTGATGACGAGGCCGTTGCGCGCGAACAGCGCCGGCAGAAGGCGCGCGGCCAGGCATAGGCGCATAGGACTCGGCGCGCGCAATGGCGAGCGTCTTCGGCACATTGACGTTGAATTCATGCGGCGGCGAGAACTGGCAGTCGGTGTAGCAGGCGCCGCAGGCGTGGCAGAGATTGGCGAGATAGTTGAGGTCGCCGTCGGAGAACGCGCGGCGCATCTCCATCGCCGGGAACACCGCGCACAGGCCCTCGCAATAGCGGCAGGAATTGCAGACCGTCATCAGACGGTCGGCTTCGTCCAGGATCCTCGTTCCGTGCATCGCTATGCCGTTTCCCGTCCGGCGTCTCAGTTCCGCATTTCGCGCCGCTTCCCGTCCGGCCACCCGTCCGAACACGCTGCCGATGGTCATGCCGATGCCGGCGGCGTAGCCCTTGCCGAGCACGTTGCCGGCCATGATCTCGCCGGCCGCGAACATGTTGGCGGACGGCTTGCCGTCCTTCATCAGCATGCGCGCCTGCTTGTTCACGCGCGTGCCGAGATAGGTGAAGGTGATGCCGGGCCGCACCGGATAGGCGTAGATAGGGCGCGTTCTCGATTCTCCGCGCCCAATGCGTCTTCGGCGGCGTGAGGCCTTCGGTGCGGCAATCGTCGAGAATGGTGTGATCGAAGGTGCCGGGCCGCACCGCGGCGTTGAAATCGGTGACGGTCTTCTCCAGCGCCGCCGGATCGAGTTCGAGCTTGCCGGCGAGTTCCGCGATGCGTCGGCGCCGCCGATCGGCGGAAACAGCGTCGGCATGAAGCTGGTGACGACGCTCGAATCGAAGATGATGTAGGCGATCTGGTCCGGCTGTGCCGCCACCAGGCGGCCCCAGATCGCGTAGCGCTTCGGCCAGATGTCCTCGCCCTCGTCGTAGAAGCGCTGGGCGTGCTTGTTGACGACGATGCCGAACACGACCGAGTCGTGGCGCGTGATGATGCCGCCGTCGAATTTCGGCGCGCGGGCGTCGATCGCCACCGCATGGCACTGGGTGGGATCGCCGATCTCCTGCACGCCCTTGTCGAGCAGCAGCTTCAGAACGGAGCCGCGATTATAGGGCGTGCCGCGGATCAGGAAATTGTCGGCGGCCTCGCCCCAATATTCCTTCAGCCATTCGATGTTGGCCTCGAATCCGCCGGCGGCCGCGACCAGCGCCGCGGCGCGGATTTCGCTTGCGCCGTTGACCGGCTGCTTCAGCGTGGCCGACAGGAACATGCCGTCCTCGATCTCGAGGTCGACGACTTCGGCGTCGTAGAGGATCTCGACGCCGAGTTTTTCGGCGGTGAGGTAGAGCGCGTTCAGCATCGCCCGGCCGCCGCCGAGGAAGAACGAATTGGTGCGGCCGAGGCTGAGCGTGCCGCCGAGCGAGGGCTGCCAGCGCACGCCCTGTTCGACGATCCAGTTCAGGATGTCCTTGGACTCGGCGATCATGAACTTCGCCAGTTCCTCGTCGGTCTGCCCGCCGGTCACGCGCAGCAGATCGTCCCAGAACTCCTCTTCGGTGTAGGGACCGGTGAGAATCTCGGTCGCCGCGTCATGGGCGCAGCGCATGTTGCGGGTGTGGCGGGTATTGCCGCCGCGATAGAATTTCGGCGCGCCTTCCAGCACCAGCACGGACGCGCCCGGCGCGGCGGGCGCTGATGGCAGCGCACAGCGCGGCATTGCCGCCGCCGATCACAAGCACATCGAATTTCCTGGAGAGATCGACCATGCACTCTTGTTATCGTTGTTGGCATGGAAATCAAACCGGCGCTCGGCCTGGCAAATCCATCCGTCCCCGTCGGTTTCTAGCCTGACGAAGCGACCGCGTCACGCCTCTCTTCGGCTCGGAATTGCCGAACCGTGCGACGATGTCGCATGCATGTCGTCGCACGGAATGTCTGTTGCGTCAGGGCGAATTGTGCACGGACGCGAGCAGCCACTGCCGGAACGCCGACAGCTTTGGCGGATCGGTCCTTCCCGCGGGCGAGACCAGATAGAACCCGGCATCCACCGGCAGCGTGATCTTGAAGGGAACCACCAGGCGTCCCTTGGCGATGTCTTCCTGCACATAGGCGGTGCGTCCCATGGCGACACCGACCCCGTCGATCGCCGCCTGCACCGTCATGAAGATCAGGTCGAAGGTGACGCCGGGCTGTCTGGAAAAATCGGCCGGCAGTCCGGCCGCCCACAGCCACAGCCGCCAGTCGTCGCTGTTGGCGTTGCTGGTGTGCAGCAGCACGTGATCCCTGAGGTCTTCGGGGCATTTTAGCGGCTTGTTGCCCTTCGAGCAGCGCTGGGCTGCACACCGGGAAGAGTTCGTCCGCCATCAGCCAGTCGGCGCGCAGCCCCGGCCACTGGCCGCGACCGTAGCGGATCGCGGCATCGACATTGTCGCGCTGGAAGTCGACGAGGTTGGTCGAGGTGGTGATGCGAACGTCGATGCCGGGATGGGCCTCCTGAAAGGCGGTCAGCCGCGGCAGCAGCCATTTGGCGGCGAGCGAGGCCAGCGTCGAGACCGTCAGCACATGGTCGTCGTCCCGGCGCAGCAGCCGGTCGGTTGCAAGCCTGAGATCGTTGAATGCGGCGCGGATGCCCGGAAGGTAGTCCTGCGCCTGCGGCGTCAGCGTTAGCGAGCGGTTCTGGCGCACGAACAGGCGCACGCCGAGTTCTTCCTCCAGCCGCTTGATCTGATGGCTGATCGCGGTCTGCGTCACGTTCAGCTCGGATGCCGCCTGGGTGAAGCTCAAATGCCGGGCCGCGGCCTCGAACGCGCGCAATCCATTCAGCGATGGCAGCCTGGAGGTCATTCACTGATCCCAAATACATGAGTTTATATCATGCGAAACGGTACAAAGTGTCGTTTGTGAAAGGGACGGATGAGGCAGATATTGGCGCCAACAGATTAGCAAAGGAGCTGAAAATGTCCACTTTCACACATGAATCGATGATAAATCATCATGGTCATGGGTTTTGGTCCCAGGTGACCGAGACCCTCCACATCTGGCGGCAGCGCTACCAGACCCGCCGTGAACTGGCGACCTGGTCGGACCGGGAGCTGCACGACGTCGGCATTTCCTGGAGCGATGTCGCCTACGAGGCCGACAAGCCGTTCTGGCGGGCCTAGATGGCAGCCGCGCCGGCGTCGCCTCGTCAGGGGGACGCCGGCGATTTTCTTCGGGCTCCGACTTCTTTCCATGGGAGCGGGCGATGACCACCCTGCGTCTCGACGATCTCAGGCAATATTCCGACGTGCTGCATGCCCGGCACGGCCATTCGGTGACGGTGCGCTTCGTCGAGCCGCGCGATGCCGAGGCGCTGCAGGACTATTTCCGCTCGCTCTCGACGCGCTCCCGCTACAGCCGTTTCCTCGGCGCGGCCAGCGAACTGCCGCCGTCGGAGCTGGAGCATTTCATCCATGTCGGCGAAGCCGACCGCTTCAGCGTGGTCGCAACCATGCTGGTCGATGGCGTCGAGACCATCGTCGGTGAAGCGCGCTATGCCTTTGACAGCGAAACGGCCTCGATCGAGTTCGGCCTGTCGATCGACGATCGCTGGCAGGGCCACGGCATCGGCAAGGCGCTGTTGAAGAATCTCGAATGCCGCGCGGCCTCGTTCGGCGCCGGGCGCATCTTCGGCGACACGCTGCGCTCGAACGAAGCCATGATCGCGCTCGCCCGCACGTCCGGCTACGCCTTCACCAACACGCCCGGCGACTGGCGGCTGACGCGCTTCCAGAAACAGATCCATGTCGAACCGCAAGACATCCCTTGCGCCAGTTGGCGGCTCGCCGCTCTCTCTCCCGGCGCAATGTCCTCGCTTGCGGTCTGACAGACTGAGCCCGGTTCTGGTCTACCGGAACCGGGCTATTTTCCGCATTTGCCGGAAACGAGGCTTCATTTGCCTGAAAACACCGGCTTGCGCTTGTCGATGAAGGCCTGCACGGCCTCCTTGTGATCGGCGGTCGTGGTCAGGCGGACCAGGCGCTCGGCCTCGTGGTCGCGCGCGGTGGCGAAATCGAACAGCAGCGCCTCGTCGAGATTGTCCTTCATGTAGCGCAGCGCCAGCGTCGGCCCTTCGGCCATGGACTTGGCGAGCGCAAAGGCCTCGGCCTGCAGCTTGTCGTCGGGCACCACGCGGTTGACGAGGCCGATCGCTTCGCACCTCGCCGCATCGACCTTCTCGGCGGTGAACATCAGTTCGCGCGCCCGCGAGGTGCCGACCAGCCGCGTCAGCAGCCAGGCGATGCCGTAGTCGCCGGACAGCGCGACGCGGAGATAGCCGGTGGAAACGAACGCCGATTGCGCCGCGATGCGGATGTCGCAGGCCATGGCGAGCGCGAGCCCGGCGCCGACCGCGGGGCCGGGCAGCGCGGCAATCGTCGGCTTGCGCACCGAGGCCAGCGCGCCGGTCAGCAGGCGCTGCCGCTCCTGCAGGTCGGCGACCTTCTCGTCGTAGGACATTTCGAGCTTCTTCTGGTCGCGATGGGCGCCCATGCCCTTGACGTTGCCGCCGGCGCAGAACGCCGTGCCCGCGCCGGTGAGCAGCAGCACGCCGACGTCGGGGTTCTCGCCGCAGGTCTTGATCATCGTGCGAAGCGCCGGCGTCAGCGTGTCCGACATCGCGTTGCGGACCTCGGGCCGGTTCAGCGTGATGATGGCGACGCGGTCGCGGATCACGCAGAGCAGTTCGTCGGTGCCGGTGTCGATTTTGGTTTCGGTGGTCATGTTGCTCCCTCTGTTGTTGTTATGCGCCGTCATTCCGGGATGGCGCCGTCAGGCGCGGCAAACCCGGAATCTCGAGATCTCGCGGGCTCGGTGCTGCGCATGCGCCCGGAATGACGGACTTATCTCAAAACTTCTCCACCCACGGCCGCAATTCGACTTCCCAGGTCCAGGCGCTGCGCGGCTGCTGCAGCACGTTCCAGTAGCTCAACGCGATCGCGTCGGGGTCGAGCATCGAGTCCGGCCTGTCGGCAGGCTCGGTGCGCGCCGCGCTGCGGATGCCGCCGTCGATGACGAAATGCGCGACATGAATGCCTTGCGGCGACAATTCGCGCGCCATGCTCTGGGCGAGGCCGCGCAGCGCGAACTTGCCCATCGCGAACGGCGCCGACTGCGGATAGCCCTTGACGCTGGCCGAGGCGCCGGTGAACAGGATCGCGCCGTGCTTGTTCGGCAGCATGCGCGTGTGCCGCCTGCTGCGCCACCAGAAAGCCGCCGAAGGCCGAAACCGCGATCGCGTTGCGCGACGTCCGCCGGCACCAGATCGACGAAGGCGCCGCGCGCCCGTCCGCTGGCGTTGTAGACGACGATATCGGGCGTGCCGATCTCGCGCTCGACCATGCCGAACAGCCGCTCGACCTCCTCGGCCTCGGTGGCGTTGCAGGCAAAGGCGCGGGCGCCGGTCTCGGTGCAGAGTGCGCCGAGCTTCTCGATCTTGCGCGCGGCAAGCGCGACCTTGATGCCTTCGCGCGCGAACAGCCGCGCCAGCGATGCGCTCAATCCCTCGCCGGCGCCGACGATCAGGGCGGTGTTGTATTTCGGATGTTCCATGGGCGCGATCCTCGGAATGGTCGGGACCTGGTATCTAGGCGCGCAAACCCGCAAGGCAACCCGCGGCCGCGAGGATCATGTCGAGATCGCCCTTGTCGGCGACTGCCGCATATTTGGCGCGCAGCATGCCGAGCGAGCGGGCGTGATATTTCTGCGGCTTCTGGATCCAGACCTTGTCGCCGAGCGTGACGCTGAATTCCTCCCTGGCCTCCGCCAGCGCCTTCTCGTTGGCAAGCGTCCAGGTCCAGAACTGCCGTCCGACCTGCCTGGTCAGGATCGGCATCATCGTCGGCGCCAGCGCCTTCCATGACTTCGAACACGCCTTCGGCCCGCGGCCACAGCATGCGGTGGATCCAGTCCAGCACATGCGGCGCGTTGCCTTCGATCAGGGCACCGGCGGTCGGATCGGTCCAGAGTTCGTAAAGTTGTCCCCACAGGCCGAAATCGCCGAAAGCCGGCCGGCCGCCGAACAGATAGGGACGTGTCGAGAGGTGATCGTCGAGCATGCCCAGCATATCCTGGAAGCCGATTTCGATCTGCGACGCGGTCAGCTCATTCGAGCCGACGAACCAGACCCGCTCCACCATGCGGATGCGAACCTGCTCGGCAAGCGCGGCGTGCTCCTCCTCGCTTGCCTTGGGCGCGCGCATGCGAGCGATGCGCCCGGCAGAGCAGCGCTGGTCGATCTCGCGCGCCCAGCGGTAGTGAAACATCCATTTGTTGCCCCATTCGTCGCCGAATTCCTCGATCAGCGTCGACATGAAATTCGTCACCGGATCGTCGGGATGGACCGACGGCTCGGGGTGAAGCTTCTCGATGCTGGTCGATGATCGGGGTGGAATCCTGGATGCCAGTACCCTCCGGGCGTCACCACCAGCGGGATGATCGGCATCCTGGCGTACTTCTCGAATTCCGCCTGGCTCGCCGCGTTGCGCAGGATCCATCTGGTGCGGAATTGCCTTGTAGCGGAAATAGGAGCGGACCTTGACCGAGTAGGGCGACATCTCGGCGCCGATGATGCGGTATCCGTCCGCCATGGGGTGGTCCTCCAATTATGCTTGTTGACGGCGTGACCGCCTGCGTTATCGGTAGATGATCAAGATCGGGCGGAACGAACAAGGGCTAAAAATGCAGCCACTCAAGCAGGATCGCATGACGGCCCGGCCAACCAGCCGGGATTGCTCGCGCCTGATACGACCGGGATGAATTTCTATCGCGCCGATCCGGCGCTGACGGATCTGCTGCGCCTGCATCTGCCCGATGCGCTGTTTCGCCACATCGAGCCGCATCTCGACCGGCTCGGCGGACTTGGCCGGCGGCCATCTCGACGAATGCGCGCGGCTGGCCGACCGCCACACGCCGGTGCTGCACCAGCGCGACAAGTTCGGCCGCGATACGCAGTAGATCGAGTATCACCCGGCCTATCGCGAACTGGAGAAGGCCGCGTTCGGCGAGTTCGGCATTCACGCGATGTCGATCCGCAAGGGCATCATGGGCTGGCCGGACAAATATCCCGTCGTCGCCAAGCACGCCTTCACGTTCCTGTTCAACCAGGCCGAGTTCGGCCTCGGCTGTCCGATCAACGTCACCGACGGCTGCGCCAAGCTGCTCAACAATTTCGGCAGCGACGCGCTCAAGGCGAAGATATCTCGACGGCCTGACCCAGACCGACATGAGCAAGCTGACGCAGGGCGGCCAGTTCATGACCGAGAAGGAGGGCGGCTCCGACGTCGGCACGCTGACCACGACCGCCGTGCAGGAAGGCGACCACTGGCGGCTCCATGGCGAGAAGTGGTTCTGCTCCAATGCCGACGCCGAAGTGGTGATGCTGCTGGCGCGCCCCGAGGGCGCAGGTCCGGGCACGCGCGGCGTCGGGCTGTTCCTGATGCCGCGGCGACTCGACGACGGCTCGCAGAACCACTACCGGATCGTGCGTCTGAAGGACAAGCTCGGCACCCGCTCGATGGCGTCGGGCGAGATCAAGCTCGAAGGCGCGATTGCCTATGCCGTCGGCAAGCTCGACCGCGGCTTCGTGCAGATGGCCGAGATGGTCAATTCGTCGCGGCTTTCCAACGGCGTCAAATCCACCGCGCTGATGCGGCGCGCGTATCACGACGCGATGACGGTGGCGAAAAATCGCGTCGTGTTCGGCCAGCGCATCATCGACCTGCCGCTGGCGCGGCGGCAGTTGATGAAGATCATGCTGCCGACCGAGCAGGCGCTGTCGATGAGCTTCCTCACCGCCGACGCGCTCGACCGCGCCGAGGCCGGCAGCCAGGACGCCGCGGCGCTGCTGCGCATCCTGACGCCGACCCTGAAATTCCGCGCCACCCGCGACGCCCGCAAGGTCTGCGGCGACGCGCTCGGAGATGCGCGGCGGCATCGGCTACATCGAGGAATTCGCAACCGCACGGCTGCTGCGCGACGCCCATCTCGGCTCGATCTGGGAAGGCACCGGCAATATCGTCGCCATCGATGCGCTGAAGCGCGCGGTCGGCCGTCACGGCGCCGACGCCGCGCTCGCCGCCGATCTGCATGCCCGTCTCGACGACAGCGCCAACGTGCCGCAGGCCTGGCGCAATCGCCTGCGCGAACTGACCGACCGCGCCATCGGCTTCGCCCGCGAGGTCGCCGGCCGCATCGACAATGAGGGCGACGCGCGGCGTGCCACCAGCCTGCTGTACCATGTCGCCAGCGCGGTCGCGCTGGCCTGGGAGGGCGGACGCATCCACGAGATGCGCGGCGACGCACGGCGGCTGTTGCTGTCGCGGATGGTGATCGACCATCGCGTGTTGCCGGGCGATCCGTTCCGGCTGGCGGAAAATGCCACCCAGCGCGCCATCACGGACCATCTGCTCGGCGAACGCAGCGTCGGGATGGCCGAGGTTGGCGAATTGCTCGCCGCAGCGTAGGCTGCGGCTGCAGTTCCGGTTCAAAAATAACAGAAACATATAGAGGGAGTACCCGATGAAGGCCGCCGTCCTGTTCGAAGTCAACAAGCCGCTGGTGATCGAGGAAGTCAGCGTGCCGAATCCCGGCCCGCGCGAAGTCCTGATCCGCACCCGGGTCGCCGGCCTCTGTCATTCCGACCTGCATTTCATGGAAGGGCTGTATCCGCATCCGCTGCCGGCCGTGCTCGGCCATGAATCCGCCGGCGTGGTCGAGAAGGTCGGCTCCGACGTCACCTATGTGAAGCCCGGCGATCACGTCGTGACGTGCCTGTCGGTGTTCTGCGGCACCTGCGACAACTGCACCACCGGCCGCACGGTGCTGTGCACCGACACCACGGTGAAGATGCTGCCCGGCCAGTCGAACCGGCTGTCCTGGGCGCGCTCGGAGAAGCTCAATCAGTTCCTCAACCTGTCGTCCTTTGCCGAGCAGATGCTGGTGCACGAGAACGCCATCGTCAAAATCCGCAAGGACATGCCGCTGGAGCTGGCGGCGCTGATCGGCTGCGGCGTCATCACCGGCTACGGCGCGGTCGTGAACACGGCCAGGCGTCAGGGCCGGCGAGACGGTCGCGGTGATCGGCTGCGGCGGCGTCGGCATGGCGGCGATCAACGGCGCTGCGATCGCCGGCGCCGGCCGCATCATCGCGATCGACACCAACCCGGCCAAGCTGCAGCTCGCCACCAAGCTCGGCGCCACCGACATCGTCGATCCCGCCAAGGGCGACGTGGTGCAGCAGGTGCGCGAACTCACCGGTGGCGGCGTGCATCACGCCTTCGAGGTGCTGGGCCGCAAGGACACCGCGGAACAGTCGTTCGCCATGCTGGCGGCCGGCGGCACCGCCACCATCGTCGGCATGATCCCGTTCGGCCAGAAGATCGAGCTGCACGGCTTCGACTTCCTGCGCGAACGCCGGATCCAGGGCTCGTCGATGGGCTCCAACCATTTCCGCGTCGACATGCCCCGCCTCGTCGAATTCTACATGCGCGGCAAGCTGCATCTGGAGGACTGGATCTCGGCCAAGCTGAAGCTCTCCGAGATCAACGAGGGCTTTGCCAACATGAAGGCCGGCAAGACGCTGCGCAGCGTGATCATGTTCGATAGCTGAGGCGCCTATTCCTCGTCATGCCCGGGCTTGACCCGGGCATCCATCGCTGTTCGCAACAAGCTTCTTCTCGAGGAAGATGGATTGCCGGGTCAAGCCCGGCAATGACGGTCAGGCGTGTGCATTTCTACCGCGACACATGCGCCGACACCGCGAGCCATTTTCCGTTCTGCTTCGCCCAGCAATCGGTATAGCGGCCATGGGCCTGCTGGCCGTCGGCGGTGGTGTAGCTGGTGGCGGCGTGGATGATGGCGAAGTCGCCGAGGATGCGGATTTTCACGTCATGCGCGGCGAGATTCTTGATCGTCACCGGAATTGCCGTCTGCTTCAGGAACGCCGCGCGGTCGACCAGCGTCTTGTCCGGGTTCGAGCAATAGAAGTCGGCGGCCAGGATTTCATCGAAGCGCTTGACGTCGGAGTTCTGCACCGAGGCGACGTAGTCGCGGTTGAGTGCGGTGAGTTCGTCGATGTCGTTGCTCATTGGTTTTCCTCGCTTTCCGACCCTCATGGCGAGGAGGCGCGTCAGCGCCGTCTCGAACCACGAGGCCCTGATGTCTCATCCTTCGAGACGCGGCAAAGATGCCGCTCCTCAGGATGAGGAATCCTTCTTAATCATCAAACATCGGCGGCGGCTTGAAACCGCCGAACTCGCGCTCGATCAATTCCGCCAGCTTCAACGGCGTGCGGTCCTCCAGCCACGGGCCGACGATCTGCACGCCGACCGGCAGTCCATCCGGCGAAAAGCCGGTCGGGATCGCGGTCGAGGGCAGGCCGGGCAAGGTTGCGATGCCGGGCCAGGCGAGCTGGTCGGGATAGACGTAATCCTTGCCGTCGATCCGGATGCGGCGCTGCTCCTGATCGTCGGAGTGATCGTGCGGATAGGCCGGTGTCGGCATGATCGGACAGATCACCACGTCATAGGTCTTGAACAGTTCGCGCCATTGCGCGCGCAGGCGGGAGCGTCCGCCGTCGGCCATCAGCCAGTCGCGGTGGCTGAGCGCGATGCCGCGCAGGCGCTCGGCGGCGAGGCTGGTGTCGCTGGCCGGCAGCGTGGCCGCGGCCGCCTGCGCGCCGGCATAGACCTCCGGCGCAAAGGACGCCGCCAGGAACGACATCAGCATCCGCATATAGAGCCGGCTCGAGGCAGCGAAGTCCGGCAACAGGGGACTGCTGCGATCGATCCTGACGCCGGCCTTGCCGAGATTTGTCGGCGAGCTGTTCGATCGTGCCGCGTACCACGCTGTCGGTCGGCATGACCGGATCGGTGTCGATCAGCAGCACGCGAAAATTCTTCATCTCGGTGTGACGCGCTGGCGGCAGTGCGAGGTGGTAGGCCTTGCCGGCATCGAGCGGATCGGGCCCCGCGATCACGTCGAGCAGCAGCGACAGGTCGGCGGCGCCGCGCGCCATCGGCCCGATCACGCTGAGGTCGCGCGTGGACGGCAGCGGCGGCAAGGGCGGCGGCGTGTGGCCGCGCATCGCCACCAGGTCGAAGGTCGGCTTGTGCGCATAGACGCCGCAGTGGAACGCCGGCACGCGCAGCGAGCCGCCGATGTCGGAGCCGAGCGACAGCGCGCCATACCCCGCCGCGAGCGCAGCCGATGAACCACCGGAGGAACCGCCCGGCGTGCGGCCGAGATCGAACGGGTTGTTGGTGGTGCCGTAGATGTCGTTGTAGCTCTGCCAGTCGCCGAGGCTGAGCGGCACATTGGTCTTGCCGAGAATGACGCCGCCGGCGTCCTTGACGCGCGAGATCGGCAGGGCGTCTTCCGTCGGCGTGAAGTCCTTCTGCGCCGGAATGCCCCAGGTCGTCGGCAGGCCGGCGACGTTGTAGGATTCTTTCACGGTCAGGGGCAGGCCGAGCAATGGCTTCTTCACGCCGCGGGCGAGTTCGGCGTCGGCGGCGCGGGCCGCGGCAAGTCCGCGCTCGAAATCGCGAACGCAGATCGCATTGACCTTGGCGTCGTACCGCTCGATCCGGTCGATCACGTCCTGCGCCAGTTCGACGGCGGAGACCTTTCTGGCGGCGAGGGCTGCCGACAGTTCGACGGCGGTCCTGAAACTCCATTCCGACTTGGCCAAGGCGTACTCCCGCTTTTTGAGATGCGGGCGGATGATGCGCAGATTGCGACGGCCCCGCAAGGCGAACGCGCCGGCCGATGCCACGATCAGCGGCGTGCTTTCGCCTCATGCAGGAACTGCAGCAGCAACCGGCTGACTTCCGCGGGCTGCTCCTGCTGCACCCAATGCCCGGCGCCATCGACGAGATGGCAGCCGATCATGTTGCTGCAGGCCCTCGACTGCATCGCCTCGTAGACGCCGGGCCGCTGATAGGTGCCCCAGTCCTGCTTGCCCGAGATGAAGGCTGAGGGAATGTCGATGGTGCGGCCGGACCAGGTCTGCAGTTCCGGCGTGAACGCGCCCGAGGTGCCGCAGCGATACCATTGCAGGCCGCCCTGGAAGCCGTTGCGCGCATACTCGGCGGCATAGAAGGCAAGTTCGCTGTCCGGCAGCCATTTATTGGCGGCGATCTCGGCCGCCGATGGCATTTCTTCTGCCACCGTCGCAGCCATGTCGCTGGCCAGATCCATGACGTAATAGGTCGGCAGTTTCGCGATCTCACCCGCCGACCAGGATTTGAGCGGGTAGGGCGCGTTGGCTTTCCAGTCGGCGCTCTTGTGGTGGTAATAGGCGCGGAGGAAATCGTGCACGCCCTGCGGCGCGCGGTGCATGTCGTTGTTGGCCTCGCGCGTCGAGTAGTACCACTGGTAATGCTTGCGCGGCCGCGGCAGTGCCGCCAGGTCGCGGTGGATGGCATCCTCCGATGTCGGCTTGGCCGGTGCGTTCACCGTGTCGAAGGGCAGCGAGGGCGGGCCGCCGAACGGTGCGCTCATCATGACGACCGAGCGAAACACGTCGGGCCGGATCAGCGCGCACCAGGCCGCGACCGAAGAGCCGAAATCGTGCCCGATGACGGCATCGACTTCGCGATAGCCGAACGCTGCCACCAGTCCGAGCGCGTCGCGCACCAGGTTGGTCATCCGGAACGAGGCGAGATCGCCGTCGTAGTCCGCGTCCCACCCGGTGGTGCGGCCATAACCGCGCTGGTCCGGCGCGAGCACGTGATATCCGGCTTCCGCGAGCACGGGCATCACCTTGCGCCAGCTATAGGCCAGTTCGGGAAAGCCGTGCAGCAACAGCACGCAGGGCCGGCCGCTGGTCTCGAAGCCGGCTTCGAGCACATGCATGGAGAGTCCGTTGATGTTCTCGACGGTGCGGGAGCGGATAGTCGGAGGAAGGAGGATGTCGGGGAGGGTGGGCATTGTTCACGCCTTTCTTCACCTCTCCCCTTGTGGGAGAGGGTGGATCGAATGAGCGTCAGCTCATTCGAGACGGGTGAGGGGTTGTTTCCGCGGAGACAGACCCTCATCCGCCTTCCCTTTCGGGAAGGCACCTTCTCCCACAAGGGGAGAAGGGAAGAAAGTGCGAAAGAAAGACACGTCCGGCAGCATGACGAAAGCAATGCTTCCGGTTTTTTGCCACCCTCCCCTCCAGGGGAGGGTAAAGGAAAGGCCTCTAGCCCTTGGCCGCCGGCTTCGGCCAATACTTGTCGCGCAGATGCCGCTTCACCAGTTTGCCGGTCGGCGTGCGCGGCAGTTCAGCCTCGAAGTCGATGCTCTTCGGGCACTTGATCGGCGACAAATGCTTGCGGCAGAATACGATCAGTTCGGCCGCGAGTTCCTTGCCGGCCTTTGACATGTCGTGCGGCTGCACCACGGCCTTGACCTCCTCGCCCATTTCCTCGTTCGGCACGCCGAACACGGCGACGTCGGAGACGGCGGGGTGGGTGATCAGCACGTCCTCGGTCTCCTGCGGATAGATGTTCACGCCGCCGGAGATGATCATGTAGGACTTGCGGTCGGTGAGGTAGAGGAAGCCTTCCTTGTCGAGATAGCCGACGTCGCCGAGCGTCGACCACCCCTTGTCGTTGTAGGCCTTCTTCGTCTTGTCGGGATCGTTGTGATAGGTGAACACGGGCGCGTCGGCGAAATAGACCGTGCCGATCTCGCCGACGGGGCGTTCCTCGTCGTTCTCGTCGAGAATCTTCACCTTGCCGACCACGGCGCGGCCGACGGTGCCGCGGTGTGTCAGCCATTGCTGCGAAGTCGAAACCGTGACGCCGTTGCCTTCGGAGCCGGCGTAATACTCGATCAGGATCGGCCCCCACCACTCGATCATCTTGGCCTTGACGTCGACCGGGCAGGGCGCGGCGGCGTGGATCGCGCCCTTCAGCGTCGAGACGTCGTAGCGCGCGCGAACCTCTTCCGGCAGCTTCAGCATGCGCACGAACATCGTCGGCACCAGTTGCGACTGCGTGATCTTGTACTTCTCGACCAGCTTCAAAAATTCCTCGGCGTCGAAATGCTCCATGATGATGGAGGTGCCGCCGAGCGAGATCGCCATCATGTTGAAGCGCAGCGGAGCGGCGTGATAGAGCGGCGCCGGCGAGAGGTAGATGCTGTCGGACGACATGCCGCACATGTCGGCGCAGAGAATCTTCAGGAACGCATTCGGCACGTCGATCGGGCCGTTCTCGAATGCCTTCTTGATGCCCTTGGGGCGGCCGGTGGTGCCGGACGAGTACAGCATGTCGTAGCCGGCGACCTCGTCCGCAATCGGCGTCACCGGCATGGCGATCGCCTCCTTGTCCCAGGAGCGGAAGCCGGGCGCGGGCTCGTCGACCATGAAGAACAGCGGCTCGCCGGGCTCGCCCTTGACCAGCCCGTTGACCTTGTCGGCGCATTGCGGCGTGGTGATGAAGACCTTGGCGCCGCAATCCCTCACGATGTAGGCGATCTCTTCCTCGGTGAGGTAGCGGCTGATCGCGGTGTAATAGAGCCCCGAGCGCTGCGCGGCCCAGCAGATTTCCATGAACGCGAGGCGGTTTTCCATCAGGAACGCGATGTGGTCGCCGGCTTTCAGGCCGAGCTTGCGGAACAGATGGGCGCCCTGGTTCGAGAGTTCGTCGAGCTCGCGATAGGTGATCGCCTTGCCGGTCGTCGCCATCTGGTAGGCGATCTTGTTCGGCTGGGTGCGGGCGTAGATGGACGGATGGGTCATGGGTGTTTCCTCAATATGAAAATGGCGAGCAGGAAGCGCACTCCCTGCTCGCCAGTCGCGAATCGCTTTTCTTGTTTCTTAGAGCCGTTCGACGATCGTGACGTTGGCCATGCCGCCGCCTTCGCACATGGTCTGCAGGCCGTAGCGCTTGTTGTTCTGCTTCAGTGCGTTGAGCAGAGTGGTCATCAGCTTGGTGCCGGAGCCGCCGAGCGGATGGCCGAGCGCGATGGCGCCGCCATTGACGTTGAGCCTTGCAGGATCGGCGCCGGTGGTCTTCAGCCACGCCACGGGCACCGCTGCGAAGGCTTCGTTGACCTCGAACAGGTCGATGTCGTCGATCTTCATGCCCGGCCTTCTCCAGTGCTCGCTTGGTGGCGTGCAGCGGCGCATCCAGCATGATCACGGGATCGCCACCCATCATGGTCAGGTGGTGGATGCGCGCCAGCGGCTTGACGCCGAGCGACTTCAGGCCGCGCTCGTTGACGACCATGACGCCCGACGCGCCATCGCAGATCTGGCTGGCGCTGGCGGCGGTGTGCTTGCCGTTCTCGGCGATCAGCTTGACGCCCTTGATGCCGTCGAGGCTGGCGTCGAAGCGGATGCCTTCATCGATATGGTGGGTGTCGGTCGAGTTGTCGGCGCGGGTGATCTGCAGCGGGACGATCTCATCCTTGAACTTGCCGGCCTGGGTCGCGGCAATCGCGCGCTGGTGGCTGTTGTAGGAATAGGTGTCGAGTTCGTCCTTGGAGAGGCCGTACTTCTCCGCCATCATTTCCGCGCCGGTGAACTGGCTGAACATGATGTTCGGATACTTCTTCTCGATGCCCGGGCTCTTGTAATGACCGAAGCCGTTCTTGGCCGGCAGCGACGAGGCGAGGCCCATCGGCACGCGCGTCATCGATTCCACGCCCGCGGCGATCACGATATCCATCGAGCCGGCCATCACGGCCTGGGCCGCGAAATGCAGCGCCTGCTGCGACGAGCCGCACTGGCGGTCGACCGAGGTGGCGGGCACGCTCTCCGGCAGCTTGGAAGCCATCACCGCGTTGCGGGCGATGTTGTTGGACTGCTCGCCGGCCTGCATCACGCAGCCCATGATCACGTCCTCGATCTGGGCGGGATCGACCTTGGTACGGTCGACCAGCGTGTCCAGCACGGAAGCGGCGAGATCGGCCGGATGCCAGCCTGCGAGACGTCCCCCCTTGCGGCCACCGGCGGTGCGTGCGGCGGCGACGATATAGGCCTCGGCCATGTCTGTTCTCCCTGATTGTTCTGGATGGATTTGAAAGATGGGCCGGATTTAAGGGACGCTGCGGGATTTAGTCAATCAATCAATTAACTCTTGAGTGCAGCCGCGGCATGCGCTTATGTGCGGCCGGATTTCCCGGCCCCGCGCAGTGATGGGATCACAGTTGAATACCAGCGTACCGACCAGGCTTCCGACCGGCAGAAACTCCACCGCCGAGAAGCTGCTTGTTGCGGCCAGCGAATTGATGATCGAGCGTGCCGCGATCGAGGTGTCGCTTTCCGACATCGCGCAGAAGTCCGGCGTCAACGCGGCGCTGGTGAAATATCATTTCGGCAACAAGGACGGGCTGTTGCTGGCGCTGCTGGCGCGCGATGCCGCCACCGAAATGTCGCAGCTTGAATACCTTATCAGCCAGCCGATCTCGCCGACCGCGAAGCTGCGCCTGCATATCGGCGGAATCATCCGCGCCTACCACCAGTTTCCCTATATGAACCGGCTGATCCACTATCTGCTGCATGAAAGCAGCGCGGAGGCCGCCGACGAGGTCTCGAAATTCTTCGTCGCGCCGCTGCTGGAATTTCATCGCCGGCTGCTTGCCGAAGGGGTCAAGACCGGCGAGTTCCGCAATATCGATCCGGTGCTGTTCTACACCAGCCTGATCGGGGCCTGCGATCACCTGTTCTTTGGCCGTCACGCGATGTCGCGCGCGACCGGGGTCGGACCCGTCACCGACGAAGTCTGCCGCGAATACATCAAGCATATGGAAGCGCTGATCTGCGGCGGTATGCTGAACGCGAAGGAAACAGGTGCCGCGGCCGCCGGATGACGGTCGCGTTATTTCCGTAGTCTAGTCCAGAGAAGAAACGCTCCAAGGAAAGGTAGTAAAAAATGCAGTTGAAAGACGTAGCCGTTCTCATCACCGGCGGTGGCTCCGGCCTCGGCGCCGCCACCGCCCGCGCCATGGCCGCCAAGGGCGCGAAAATCGGCGTCATCGACCAGAACAAGGAAAACGCCGAGGCGGTCGCCGCCGAAGTGAAGGGCATCGCCCTGCACGCCGACGTCACCGACGAGGACGCGATCAAGGCGGCGATCGCCAAGGCCGAGGCCGCGCACGGCATCGCGCGCGTCCTGATGAACTGCGCCGGCATCGGCGGATCGCAGCGCACCGTCGGCAAGGACGGCGTCTATCCGCTGGCGAAGTTCGTCCGCATCATCAACGTCAACCTGATCGGCACCTTCAACGTGCTGCGCCTGTTCGCCGAGCGCCTCGCGACCGCGCCGCCGGTTGGCGAGGAGCGCGGGGTCGCCATCAACACCGCTTCCGTCGCGGCCTATGAAGGCCAGATCGGCCAGATCGCCTATTCGGCATCGAAGGGCGGCGTCGTCGGCCTTACGCTGCCCGCCGCACGCGACCTCGCCAGCCTGAAGATCCGCGTCAACACCATCGCGCCCGGCCTGTTCCTGACGCCGCTCTTGATGGGCCTGAACGAAGAGGCCCGCAAGAGCCTCGGCGCCCAGGTGCCGCACCCGGCCCGCCTCGGCGATGCCTCGGAATACGGTGCGCTGGCGGTTCATATCGTCGAGAATCCGATGCTCAACGGCGAGACCATCCGTCTCGACGGCGCCATCCGCATGGCGCCTCGGTAGCTGCTCTTACCCTCTCCCCTTGTGGGAGAGGGTGGCGGCTCACGAAGTGAGACGACGGGTGAGGGGTTCTCTCCGGCTGGCAACCCCTCACCGAATCGAATGCAGGGCCACGCCGGTGTAGCCCTCTCCCACAAGGGGAGAGGGCGCAGTAACGAGCACCGCATCGCCGAAAGCAGGGAGCCATCGCGTGACTCAACCGCTGCTGATCGAACATCATGACGGGGTCGATTGGGTCACGCTCAATCGCCCCGACAGCCTCAACGCGCTCAACCCCGACATGATCGATGCGCTCAACGCCTATTTCGAAGGCCTGCAGCGCAACCGCTCGACCCGCGTCGTGGTGCTCAAGGGCGCAGGCGCGTCGTTCTGCGCCGGCCTCGATCTCAAGCATGCGATGAAGCGCCGTGCCGGTCAGCAGGAGCCGCCCGGGGTGACGGAGTCGCTGGACTCACAACGCCGCATCGCCGACATCGTGATGCTGATGCGGCGCTGCCCGCAGCCGATCATCGCGCTGATCCAGGGCGCGGCCGCCGGCGGCGGCTTCGCTCTGGCGCTCGCCGCCGATATCCGCATCGCCACCAAGTCGGCGCGGATGAACTGCGCCTTCATCAAGCTCGGCCTAGGGGGCTGCGACATCGGCAGCTCCTACTTCCTGCCGCGCCTGGTCGGCGTCTCCGTCGCCTCCGAACTGATCCTGACCGGCCGCTTCATCGGCGCCGAACGTGCGCTCGCGGTCGGGCTCGTTTCCGAGGTAGTCGAGGAAGGCGGCCTCGATGCGGCGGCCGAGCCTTACATCGATGCGATGATGACGGCCTCGCCGGTGGGCTTAAGGCTGTCCAAGGAATGCCTCAATATGAGCGTCGATGCCGGCTCAATCGAAGCCGTGATCGCGATGGAAGACCGCAACCAGGTGCTGTGCAGCCGCTCGGAAGATTTCAACGAGGGCATCAGGGCCTTTCTCGAAAAACGAAAGCCGGTCTATATCAGGCGCTAGAACCGAAAAGACTTGAAGATCCGCAAAGGACCGAATTCCGGGAGACGCAATATGAGTGGGAGTGCAGCCGCGGTGCTGACCAAGCCGGCCTTTCGCAAGATCGAGTGGCTGCCGCGCGACATCGCGGTCGAGCGCCGGCCCGACGGCGTTATCGTCCTGCAGTCGCGGATTCCGCTGCAGGCCTACGAGAAGCACATCCCGGCGTCGCTTTCGAAATGGGCGAAGCAGGCTCCCGAGCGCATCTGGCTGGCGCAACGGGGCGGTGCGGACCGGCAATGGCGGAAGGTTTCCTACGGCGAGGCCAAGCGCATCGTCGACGGGCTGACGCAGGGTCTGCTCAACCTCGGCCTCACCGAAAGCCGTCCCGTCGCGATCCTGTCCGGCAATTCGATCGAGCACGCACTGATGACGCAGGCTGCGATGCAGGCCCGCCTGCCGGCCGCGCCGGTGTCGCCGGCCTATTCGCTGATGAGCCAGGATCACCTCAAGCTCAAATATTTGTTCAACCTGATCAAGCCTGCTGTCGTGATGGTGCAGGACGGGCCGACCTTCGAGAAGGCGTTGAAGGCGCTCGATCTCACCGGCGTCACCGTCGTGCATGTGCTGCGGCCCTGCGACGGCATCAAGAGCGTGTCCTTGGCCGATCTCGCCGCCACGCCGGTGACGAAAGCGGTCGAGGAATCGATTGCGCAGATCACGCCCGATACCGTCGGCAAGCTGCTGTTCACCTCGGGCTCGACCGGCATGCCGAAGGCCGTCATCAACACGCAGGAGATGATGTGCGCCAATGCGGCGATGATGATGCAGGTGCGCCCGCGCGATCCGAACGGGCCGATCGCGACCGTGCTGGACTGGATGCCGTGGAATCACACCATGGGCGGCAACGCCGCGTTCAATCCGATCCTGGTCGATGGCGGCACGCTCTATATCGACGACGGCCGGCCGATGCCCGGCCAGCTCGAAGAGACCATCCGCAATCTCCGCGAGGTGTCGCCGACCTATTATGCCAACGTGCCCGCCGGCTACGCGGCGCTGGCGGCGGCGATGGAGAAGGACGACGCGCTGTGCCGCAGCTTCTTCAAGAATCTGACCGTCATGGCCTATGGCGGCGCGCGGCTGCCGGACGATCTCTACGACCGCATGCAGGCGCTGGCGGTGAAGACCACCGGCGAGCGCATCGTGTTCTATACGGGTTGGGGCTCGACCGAGACCGCGCCGACCTCGACCGGCACCTATTGGGACACCGAGCGCGTCGGCCTGATCGGCCTGCCGTTCCCCGGCGTCGAACTGAAGCTGGTGCCGTGCGGCTCGAAATACGAATTGCGCCTGCGCGGCATCAACGTCACGCCGGGCTATTTCGGCCAGCCCGACCTGACGAAGAAGATGTTCGACGAGGAAGGGTTCTACTGCATCGGCGATGCCGGCGTATTCGTCGACGACAAGGATCCGCTGCAGGGCATCATCTTTGCCGGCCGCGTGGTCGAGGACTTCAAGCTCACCACCGGCACCTTCGTCCATGTCGGCTCGCTGCGTACGGATGCGATCGCGGCCGCAACGCCTGTGGTGCATGATGCGCTGGTGGCCGGTCAGGACCGCGCCTTCATCGGCCTCCTGGCGTGGCCCAATCTGCACGCCTGCCGGCAGGTCGTCGGCAATGCCGATGCGACGTTCGAGGACGTGGCCAGGCATCCCGAGGTTATCGCCTGCCTGAAGCGCGGCCTGGAGGCGCACAATGCGTCCAGCACCGGCAGCAGCATGCGGATCGCGCGGGCCATGCTGATGGCCGAGCCGCCCTCGATCGACGGCAACGAACTCACCGACAAGGGCTACATCAACCAGCGCGCCGGCCTCGAGCGCCGCGCCGCGCTGGTGGAGAAGCTCTACGCCGACAAGCCCGGCGAAGACGTGATTGTGCTGCAATGAAACAATGCTCTCACCACCCGTCATTCCAGGGCGCGCGAAGCGCGAACCCGGAATCTCGAGATTCCGGGTTCGATGCTGCGCATCGCCCCGGAATGACGGCGAATAAACAACACGAACGCAACTGAGTAACACGCCATGAATTTCGATTTCTCCGACGAACAAAAGCAGATGCGCGACGAGGCGAGGAAATTTCTCGCCGAGAAGTGCCCGCCGAAGGCCGTGCGCGAGGTGCTCGACGGCAAGGCGACCTACGACAAGGAGCTCTGGAAGGGACTCGCCGAGATGGGCTTTCTCGGCGTCGCTATCCCCGAGGCGTTCGGCGGCGCCGGGGCCGGCCACCTCGAACTCTGCGTGATCGCGGAAGAAATGGGCCGCGCCAATGCGCCGGTGCCGTTCTCGTCCACCGTCTATCTCGCCGCCGAAGCGCTGCTGCTCGCCGGCTCCGACGCGCAGAAGCAGAAGTGGCTGCCGAAGATCGCGAGCGGCGAAGCGATCGGCACGCTGGCGCTGTTCGAAGGCAAGGGCAATCCATCGCCGAAGGCGATCAAGCTGCAGGCCTCCGGCGGTACGCTGACCGGCGTGAAGAAGCCGGTGCCGGATGGCGCGATTGCCGATTTCGCCGTTGTCGCCGCGCGTACCGGCTCCACCGGGCGCGATTCCGATATCTCGCTGTTCCTGGTCGATCTGAAGGCCGGCGGTGTCGAGGCGAGGTCGCTGACCAATGTCGATCCGACCCGCGGACAGGCCGAACTGACCTTCAAGAATGCCAAGGCCGAGCCGCTCGGCGCTTCCGGCGAAGGCTGGAGCATCCTGACCCAGGTGCTCGACCGTGCCGCCGTGCTGCTCGCGTTCGAGCAGGTCGGCGGCTCCGACCGCGCGCTCGAAATGGGCCGCGACTATGCGCTGGATCGTATCGCCTTCGGCCGTCCGATCGGCTCGTTCCAGGCGGTGAAGCACATCCTCGCCGACATGTATGTCTCGGCGACGCTGGCGCGCTCGAACTGCTACTACGGCGCCTGGGCGCTCTCGACCAACGCCGGAGAACTGCCCGAAGCCGCCGCCGCTGCGCGCATCAGCGCGACGCAGGCGTTCCAGCACTGCTCCAAGAACAACATCCAGGTTCACGGCGGCATGGGCTTCACCTGGGAGTTCGACTGCCACATGTACTACCGCCGCGCCAACGCCACCGCGCTGACGCTCGGCAGCCTGTCCTATTGGGAAGACCAGTTGATCGACCGCATGCGCAAGAAGAACGCGGCTTGAGGAATTCGTCACTGCGTGCGTGCGTCCCGATGCGGTTCGCAGGGATTCGAGCCGGTGGCGTCCGGAATATTGAAGGACCACGCGAATGAACTTCGACGACACCCCGCAGGAAGCCGCGTTCCGCGCCGAGGCCAAGGCGTGGATTTCAGCCAACGCGCCGAAGCAGTATGAGGACGAGCTGCGCAAATCCTCGCTTGGCCGCGCCGGCCTGAAGAACGCCAACATGCTCGAAGTCGCAAAAGCCTGGCAGAAGAAGAAGGCCGATGCCGGCTGGGCCTGCCTGCACTGGCCGAAGGAATATGGCGGCCGTGGATCGTCGCCGATCGAGCGCGTGATCTGGCAGCAGGAAGAGGGCCCGTTCGGCAAGCTCAGCGGCATGTTCATCATCGGCCACGGCATGTGCGGGCCGACCATGATGGCGTTCGCGGGCGAAGAGCAGAAGCGCAAATATCTGCCGCCGCTGGCGTCGGGCGAAAAGGTCTGGTGTCAGTTGTTCTCCGAACCTGCCGGCGGCTCCGATGTCGCGGGTCTGCGCACGCGCGCCGAGAAGAAGGGTGACGACTGGATCATCAACGGCCAGAAGATCTGGACCTCGGGCGCGCACTATTCGGATTACGGTATCCTGCTCACCCGGACCGATCCGAACGTCGCCAAGCACAAGGGCCTCACCATGTTCTTCCTGGACATGAAGAGCCCGGGCGTCGAGGTGCGGCCGATCAAGCAGGCCAGCGGACACTCCGACTTCAACGAAGTCTATTTCACCGACGTGAAGATCCCGGACTCGCAGCGGCTCGGCGCGGTCAACGACGGCTGGAACGTGTCGCTGACCACGCTGATGAACGAGCGCATGTCGATCGGCGCCGGCGTCTCGACCGGCTTCCCCGAATTGTTCGATTTCTGCAACAGCCTGATGCTGGACGATGGTCCCGCGATCGAGGACCGCAGCGTGCGCTCAAGGCTTGCGAACTATGCGGTGAAGGCCAGTGGCCTGAAATACACCAGCATGCGCGCGATCTCGGCGCTGTCGAAGGGCGATCGTCCGGGCCCGGAGAACTCCATCGGCAAGCTGGTGGCGGGCTCGATGATCCAGGAGGTCGCGATGTACGCGCTGGACCTGCAGGGCGCCGCCGGTGTGCTGAGCGGTCCGGAGGATGCCGAAGTCGCCGGAAAATTCCAGGCGATGCTGCTGCGTGCGCCGGGCACCCGCGTCGAGGGCGGCACCGACGAGATCATGCGCAACATCATCGCCGAGCGCGTGCTCGGCCTGCCCGGCGATATCAGGGTCGACAAGGACGTGCCGTTCAACAAGATCCCGACCAAGGGAAGAGCATAGGTGTCGTTCCGGGGCGGCGCGCAGCGGCGAACCCGGAACCTCGAGCAATATAACCTCTAGAATTCCGGGTTCGCGCGGTGCGCGCCCCGGAATGACAAGCAAAAAAAGGAATCCGCCATGAATTTCGACGATACCCCGCAGGAAGCCGAGTTTCGCGCCACCGCCCGCAAATGGATCGAGGCCAACGCGCCGAAGAAATACGAGGCGGAGCTGTCGAAATCCTCGCTCGGCCGCATCCAGCTCGAGAAGGAAGAGATCGTCGATGTCGGCAAGGCCTGGCAGAAGAAGAAGGCCGAAGGCGGCTGGGCCTGCCTGCACTGGCCGAAGGAATATGGCGGCCGCGGCGCCACCCCGATCGAGAAGGTGATCTGGCAGCAGGAAGAAGGCGTCTACGGCAAGCTGACGCAGCCGTTCCAGATCGGCGAGGGCATGTGCGGCCCGACCGTGATGGCGTTCGGCAGCGAGGAGCACAAGCGCCACTACCTGCCGAAGCTCGCCTCCGGCGAACATATCTGGTGCCAGCTGTTCTCCGAGCCGGCCGGCGGTTCCGACGTCGCAGGGCTGCGCACGCGCGCGGAGAAGAAGGGCGACAACTGGATCGTCAACGGCCAGAAGATCTGGACCTCGGGCGCGCACTACTCCGACTACGGCCTTCTGATCACGCGCACCGATCCCAACGTGCCCAAGCACAAGGGCCTGACGATGTTCTTCCTCGACATGAAGAGCAAGGGCGTCGAGGTGCGGCCGATCAAGCAGGCCAACGGCATGCAGGAGTTCAACGAGGTCTATTTCACCGACGTGGTGATTCCGGATCATCAGCGCCTGGGCGCGGTCGGCGACGGCTGGAACGTGTCGCTGACCACGCTGATGAACGAGCGCATGTCGATCGGTTCGCGGCTTGCGACCGGTTTCCCCGAAATGTTCGAGTTCTGCTCCAACCTGATGACGGACGACGGGCTGGCGATCGACGATCCGGCGACGCGCTCGAAGCTCGCCAACTGGGCGGTGAAGGCCAGCGGCCTGAAATACACCAGCTACCGCGCGATCTCGTCGCTGTCGAAGGGCGAGCGGCCGGGTCCGGAAAACTCCATCGGCAAGCTGGTGTCGGGCTCGATGCTGCAGGACATCGCGACCTATGCGATGGATCTGCAGGGCGCGGCCGGTGAACTCACCGGCGCCGACGAGGAAACGGTGCACGGCCAGTTCCAGCAGATGCTGCTGTCCTCGCCGTCGATGCGTATCGCCGGCGGCACCGACGAAATCCTGCGCAACATCATCGCCGAGCGCGTGCTGGGCCTGCCCGGCGATATCCGCGTCGACAAGGACGTGCCGTTCAACAAGATCCCGACCAAGGGGCGCTGAAAATGGATGTTGCACCAAACGCACGCTACGGGACGGCCGATCGCATCGGCGTGCTCGAAGAGCTCCTGAACGAGCGCTACTCCGTCCGCGCGTTCCTGCCGCAGGAAGTGCCGCGCGAGACCATCGAGCACATTCTCAAGGTCGCGCAGCGCACGGCGTCCTGGTGCAACAGCCAGCCCTGGCAGGTGCTGATCGCCAGCGGTGAGGCCAAGGAGCGTTTTCGCAAGGCGATCTACGCGGAGGCCGCTTCCGGCGCGAAAGACGATCACGACTTCACGCCGCCGCGCGAATATCTCGGTGTCTATCTCGACCGCCGCCGCGAGAGCGGTTTTCAGCTCTACAACACGCTCGGCATCGCGCGCGGCGACAAGATGGCCTATGCCAAGCAGGCGCTGGAGAACTACAATTTCTTCGGCGCGCCGCATGTCGCGATCATCCACACCGACGAGCCGCTCGGCATCTATGGTGCGGTCGATTGCGGCGCCTATGTCGGCAATTTCATGCTGGCGGCGCAGGCGCTCGGCCTCGGCACGATCCCGCAGGCCGCGCTGGCGCGGCACTCCGGGCTGATCCGGCGGCATTTCAAGCTGACCGACGACCGCAAGGTCGTCTGCGGCATCTCATTCGGCTTCGCCGACAACGCCCACAAGGTCAACAGCTACCGGACGTCAAGGGCGAGCGTCGCCGATACCGTGACCTTCGTGGACGAATAGTTTCCCTTCTCCCCTTGTCAATCCACCCTCTCCCACAAGGGGAGAGGGTGGAGTGATCACGACGCGCGATCCAGCAGCTCTTCAGTGACCTCGTCGGAAAATCGCTTCCTGACACCGTCGATCATGACCCATTCGGCATCGCCGGGAATCGCCGTCGCGCCGGGCATGCCGTGATCGAGCAGGGCCCGCGCACAGCCAGGCCAGTCGCCGCCTTCTACCGGCTGGTTGCAGGATGCCCATGACAGCGTGCCGCAGGCGTTGTCGCCATGGCCGTGCTGTTCGCTCCATTGCGCGCCGTGTTCGAGCAGGAAGCGCGTCAATGCGGCATTGCCGGCAAATACCGCGAGATTGAGCGCAGACGCCTCCCAGTCGCCGCCGCGCACCGCGATCGGCCAGCAGAGCCTGATCATCAACCGCACGATCTCATCGGCGCCAGCGGCCGCCATGTCGGGCAGCAATCGCAACTGCGCCGGTGACAGTGAGGCCGGCAGGTCCGGCCGCCGTGCCCCGATCGATCGCGCCTCGGCCTCGTCACCCCGCGCGCATGCGGCGACGAAACGTTCGTCGTCCGATAGTTCAGGCACGGCGCTCCGCGCACGCAGCAGCGCGGCGACATCCGTGAGCCCGAACCGCAACGCCAGCCGGTACGCGCTGACGCCATCCGGATTGTCGCGCGACGGGTCCGCGCCCGCGGCCAGCAGGGCCTCGGCGTGACGGGGCCGCCGGCGGTAGATCGCCCACAGCAGTGGCGAACCCCAATCGCTCAGCGGCACATTTCGCGCCGGCTCGTTGGGGTCGCCGCCGTGCTCCATGAGCAATTTCAGCGCCGTATCGTTCTCAAGATCGATCGAGCGGTAGATCGCATTGCTCTCGGCGATGCGTGCGCCGTGCTTCAGCAGCAGGCTTGTGCATCCTGGAAGCTCTCCAGGGAGTGATAGAGCGACTCGCCGTCATTGGGATCTGCGCCGGCGTCGAGGAGCAGTCTCGTCAAGGGGAGGTCGTGGTTGACTTCGGCGGAGCCGTAGAGCGTCGAGAGCGGATAGCGCTGGTCCGGCTGGCTCAGCGACGCGGGCGGCCAGCGGCTATGGATGTGCTGGTTGACGTCGGCACCGGCCGCGATCAAGAACTGCGCGCTCCGGTGCAGGCGCTCGCGGAACTCAGCTACCCGCAGCAGGCTCGAATGCGCGATCGCAAGAAGCGGCGGTAGTTGCAGCGGACCGCCGGGCCGATTGAGCCATGACGGATCGGCCTGCGTGGCCTGCCGCAGCGCGTTTTCGTCGCCGATGGCGCAGGCGAGGTACGGATCGCCGGCAAGCAATTCGGGATCGTCGGCCAGGATCCGCAACGCGACGCGTGGATTTGCGCGATGGGACGTGCCGCTGACATCGCCGGAATAGACCAACTGACACCAGTGCAGGGTGCGTGCGCCGCGCTCTTTGCGCGCTTCCGCCTGAACTTCCACGTAACGCTTCAGGTCGGCCCAGGAAACGAACCCGTGTTCGCGGGCGATGCAGGACTGTGCATCGTGCAGTCGCAATCCCAGCGACAATATATCGTGATCGTTGCGTCCGGCCGCAGCCGGCAGCGCGCTGCGAAACCGTGCCATCGTCGCCGGCTCGCCGCTTCGATAGCGGCGGATCAGTTCCTTGGCTTGTTTCTTCAGGTGATCGAGGTTCAATCGATCGGGAGACCGGTTCATCAGATACCTCCGTGCCTGACTGCGCCGAAGGCCCGCAATACCGGCTGCACAAAGGCTCTAGGTGTCGCTCGAAAGCTGCAAGTGGGTTCAACCCTTCCCGCGGGCCCGGGTGCGGCTTGCACCGCAACGGACAGAATATGGGCGGCCGGTGCGACGGTCAATCTGCGTCGTAACAGGTCGAGCGGCGGCCGCAAGGAGATAGGGGAAGAATTAGAATTTCGGCGGGCGCTTCTCGGCAAAAGCCTTGATGCCTTCCTTGATCTCGGTGCTGCGCATGCTTTCGCGGTGGCGGAGGTCTGCGGCGCCTTCGTCGAGCTTGCCGCGGGAAAATTCGTTGATGGCGCGCTTCATGCCGCGCATCGCCAGCGGCGCGTTGCCGGCGAGGATCGTCGGCGAGACGGTCGACTTCGGCGTCCAGTTGATCGGCCGGCACCATGGCGGTGAGGTAGCCGATCCGCAGCATTTCCGGCGCGCGATCTTCTGCGCGGTCAGGAACAGCATCTTGGCATTGTCGACGCCGAGCCGCGACACGTAGCGTTCGATGCCGCTCTTGTAATAATGCAGCCCGAGCCGCGCCGCCGGCATGAACATTTCGGCGGTGTCGACGCCGATGCGGAAGTCGCAGGCCAGCGCCAGGTCGGTCGAGCCGCCATAGACCCCGCCATTGAGCCGGCAGATCGTCGGCACGCCGAGATCTTCCAGCCGGTTGACGACGACCTCGAATGCCGAGCCGGCGCTTTGCTGTTCGGTCGCGCTGCTGGCGCGGTCGGCCACCGAATTGAGATCGTAGCCGGCGCTGAAGGCGCGTCCGGTGCCGGTCAGCACCAGCACGCGGATCGCGGGATCAGCCTCGATCCGGTCGAACAGCTTCAGTGAGGTCGCCGAGATCCTCGCTCTGCAGCCGGTTCAGGTGCTTCGGCCGGTTGAGGCGGATGGTGGCGCGCGCGCCGCTGATTTCGAGTACCGGCGCACTGGCTGCATCGGACATGCTGTTCTCCATTGTTCTTGCTTGTGGCGTTATGCGTTTTCCTGCGCGCGGTGTCGCGCCTCGGTGTCGATGGTCCGGGCCGGATCGGGATGCCGGGCCATCAACAGGCGAAACTCCGCGAGGTCAAGCACTGCCGCAAACCCGGAATGCTCCTGGCACGGAGGCTGCCTATCCCCGGAAGCGTGCCGGCGACGCCCGCCTCAGGGTGGGACGGGCGCAGGGGTAACCCGGAATTTTCCCCGGAAAGGGTGAAAATCCAGACAAAATCTCACCTTTTCTTCGTATACCAAAGCAGTCTCGCGGACACTACGATCGCGGCACTGCAGACAAGAATCGCGAAAACGTTCACTCCCTGAAGAAACTGGTTGGCCTCCCATGGATACGTCTCATCTGGCACAACACGCGGGAACGGCCGGCGCGCTGTTTGCGTCGATTTTCGTGGTCGCCACCACCACGATGAAGACCATGATCCCGTTGCGGGTGTTCGGCATTCTGGCCAACGTGGTCCTGATCGTGACCGCGATTCCCGCCCACAACTACCTCGTCATCGGGCTGCAGGGCATCATGCTGTTCGTCAATTCCTATCGCCTGCACCAGATGCTGCAGCTCGTCCGCGACGTGAAGAAATCCGTCAACAGCGACCTCTCGATGGAATGGCTGAAGCCGTTCATGACCGAGCGCGATTGCGCCGCCGGCGAGATACTGTTCTACAAGGACGAGAAGGCCGAGGACATGCTCTATATCGTCAGCGGCAAGTTCAAGCTGGTCGAGTTCGGCATCGTGCTGCCGGTCGGCGCGATCGTCGGCGAACTCGGCATGCTGTCGCCATCGAACATGCGGACCCAGACGCTGGAATGCGTCGAGGCCGGCCTCGTGCTCAGCGTCAGCTACAGCAAGGTCGAGGAGCTCTACGTGCAGAACCCCGCCTTCGGCTTCTACTTCCTGCGTCTGGCCAGCGCCCGGCTGTTCCAGAACCTCGAGACGCTGCAACAGCAGTTGAACCAGCAAACGGCGTCCGCGGCTGCGCCGAAGCCTGCATAGAGGCCGGGAGCCCAGGGGAGTGTCAGACCGCGGTATCCTGTCGTCGCTGCGTTATCTGTTCGCCGATTTCATCGGCGAGGACGACGACACGCCGCCGTTCCTGCCCGAGGGCTTGCCGGAGTTCGTGATGGCGGTGGCGAGCGATGCCATCCATCTGCTGATCGATTATCAAGGCACGGGCTATGCCCAGCTCTATGTTGACCGGCTGCGGCGCTTCGTCGGCAAGAACGGCGTCGACGACGCCATGCTGACCGAGATCGCGCAACTGATGGCGGCGCGCATGAGCTACGAAGATCTGATCCGGATTGCGCAGTTGAAACTTACCGGCCTGGCCGATCGCTCCCGCACGCAGCCGAGGTCGGTCGACGTCAGGAAATTCCGGCTCGATGAACTGGTCGGCGTGCTTCCCGCCGTGATCGCCGAATATCTGATCGATGCGCTGGAATGGGCCGGCTGGACGCACAGGAATGTCAAGCTTCGCTTCAGCACGGCGAACTGGTTCGGCATCTTCCGCCTGAAGATCGGAGCAGGATTGCGCCGGTGGCGGCGCTACTCGGTGCGCTACGCCAAGGAGCGGGTCTGGGTCGAGCGCTGGCTGCACATGATCGACCGCAGCCTGACCAAGCAGCCCGCGGCGGCGTTCGCAATCGTGCAGACCGCCACCATGATCCGCGGCTATGGCGACGTCTATCGCCAGGGCATGGCGGACTGGAATGCGATCATCGACGGGCTGGTCAAGCCGACCTTCGACGGCGTGCTGGCGCTCACCGATCTCGCCGGTGCCGTTACGGAAGCGCGCACGGCCGTGATGCCGGATCCGCGGCAGGCGGCGCTGAAGCGCAAGATCGCCGAGATCCGCGCGCGGGCGCCAGCAGGATCAGATGCGGCCTGAGCCTCAGGCGCTCTGCGCGGTCTTCACCACCACCACATTATCCTCCTTGGTGGCGGCGTCCTGCGCTGCATGGCGCTTGAGGTGGTCGCGGCGCAAGCTGATCTCGTCGCGGACGAATTCATAGCCGAGCTTGAACGTGTCCAGTCCGTCGCTCGAGATGGTGCCGTCGCGCAAGCCGATCACCACGCTCCGCAACACCCGCTCCAGCTCGTCCTGGAGTTCGTCGAGCGCGTCGAGCGAGTTGGCGTATTCCATGCGCTCGCCGATATCGAGAATGGCGGTCGCGAGTTCCCCGGCCTTTTCCGGCGCGATGCGCGTGATCTTGGTGTAGATGGCGGCGCAGATCGTGCCGATGATGCTGAGTGCTGCCAGCGCGAAGTACATCAGGTCGCTGTAGCGCTCCACGAATGACTTCTGCTCGTCGTTGATGTATTCGGCTGCTCCAGGATGCGCCACGATGAAGGCGTCCTTGTCGGTCGCGGCCGGTTCGATCCTGGTTGCGAAGCCGTTCTCCAGTCCGAGCTCGGCCTTGTTCTCATAGATGAGCCGCGCGAGGTCGCCGACCGTCGTCGTCGACAGCTTGGATTGGGCGACCAGCAGCCATTCCAGCCCGATCGTATCGACGTCTTCCTCGGGCAGGACCGGAGAGGCGGACAGCATTCCGGTTGCCACCGTTTCCTCCGAGATCGCCGGGTATTTCCTGGCGATCGCCTTTGCCGAATTGATCGGATTCAGCGTGAAGCCGCCGCGCTTGGCGATTTGCGCGTAGCCCTTGTCCTTCACGATCTGCGAGGCATGCGCGATCTTCACCACGGCGCCGAAACCCGACGCGAACAGTTTGTCGACGGTTGTACCCGGCGGCGCCAGTTGCACCCTCGTCGCCGCGTCCGGGCTGTCCGGCAATTCGAGAATGGTGCGGACCAGCGCCGCGCTGCTTTCGCTGTCAGCGACGACCGCGATCTTCCTTTTCTTCAGGTCGGCAACGCTCTTGATCTTCTTGCCGCTCGGGCTGATCAGCAGGAACACGTCGTGTTCGAGGATCGCGACCGCACGGGCGCGGGGCGGGATCCTGGCGTCGGTGCGCAATATCGCGAGGTTGGCTTCGCGGCGGTCGAACTGCGAGAGCGCTTTCGCATTGTCGCCATTGGGCACGATCTTGAGCCGCAGCCGGGATGAATTATTCTTCAGTACCGTCGCGAGCCGGGCCGCGAAGCGTGCTTCCGGGCCGTTGGCGTCACCGACGGCAAACACCAGCGTCTCCGAATTGTGCAGCAGGGTCCGGCCGGCCCATACGGAGGCGGCGGTCAGGAACAGGGTCAGGATCGAAAACAGCAGGATCTGCGCGCCATTGCTCTTGACGACCCGCGAACGTCGACGCGGCATTTCCGGATGCGGCGTTGCGTCTTCAGCACTCATGGTTCGTACCCGGGGTCAGGGACATATCGCCGCCAGACCGGCGCTGCGGGCGCTCCGAATGAGTTCGTAAATACCTAGAAAAAAAGAGAATTTTGCCCGCGGGACGATGATATCCCGCCCCGGGCGGATTGCAATCCGGCTTGGCGGGGTAACCTTACCTGCGAATAGGACGCCCGCAGTATCGCAGTTCAGCCACACCGTGCGATTTTCAAGCTACCCACAGGTGCAATCCTGCCCGGGGGATGCCATAAATAACGGCAACGTTTGAATAGTCCGGGTTTGACAAGAACATTGCGCTGACAGCCTAGGCCCCGGTTTATTGCCATCTCGTCAGTCCCAGCAAAGGGCGTCAGCTTTGTTATTTCCTTCGATGTCGTCGTCGGTCCCGGTTGGAGCGCTGGTGGGATGGATGTTGCTTCTGACGGTGAAGCACGTCATCGCCGACTTCATACTGCAGAATTCCTGGATGGCGATCGGCAAGGATCAGAAGACCGGCTGGGCGCTGCCGCTGCTGGCGCATTGCCTCGTCCATCTCGCGGTGTGCATGACGTTCATCCTGATCGTCGCGCCGCGGTTCTGGTTCGTCGCCCTGATCGACTTCGCGATTCACATCACCATCGACCGCATCAAGGGGATCATCGCCTCGTCGTTCGGCGTGACGCTGGAGCAGGCGCATCCGTGGTTCTGGACGCTGATCGGCGTCGATCAGGCGTTGCACCACCTCACCGGCTTCGGCCTGTCGATCTTCATGGCGGCGAACTGATCCGGCACGGGCTTCGTGCCGCGTCGCAGCACGGGAGCCGGCGTTTTGCGCAAGGCTCCAGGTTGCGACGTTCCGATTCGGCGCCGTCTGGCAAGCGGTTCCAACATTTTCCCGGTGCGCTTGGTTAACCCTTCATTAGAGAATTGCACGGCATCTTGCGGATGAGGAGAACCGCAATGTTTTCAAGCCGCGATGCCTTCGAGAACGATGCCTGCCCGGTTCGGGATGAATTGCTTGGCGACATGTACCGCGCCAATGCCAATGGCCTGCCGCTGCTGGTGGAGAACGTTTCCTCCGAGGTGCGCGCCATGCTGGCGCTGTTCTGTTACCGCCGCAGCCACCTGCATTCGCTGGCCCTTGCGGTTGCGGCGAGCTGCACCGAGCGCGAGCTGATCCATTTCGGTGGTCGGGTTGGTTCCACCCTTTACGCGCTGTCGCGCGAACCGGCCGCGCGCGCGACGCCGTCCTCGTCCTACGGCAACCGCAAGCCGATCACGCTCTCGACCAAGCCGTTGTCCGCGTTCAAGCCGATCGAGGACGAGATCGACGACGAGGATTTTGCCGAGGCGGTTACGGCGTAAGGCCCTGCCTGATTTTCCTGTCGTCTCGGCGAATGCAGCGACGACGGTTGATATTATACCAGCACCGGCAACCCGTGCCGCTTTCGCGCCATCGCGCATTCGGGATCGCCCGGCATGCAGGCGCGGCACACTTCGGGCCGCACGGTGTAGATCATGCACGACGTCGCTACGCCGACCTTCCCCGAGAGCGCCGAGCAGCGGTTCTCCGCGCAGCGCATGCCCGACAGCCGCTCGTTGACGAACTGCTCTGGAATCAGGTCGAGTTCGGCGTCGTCCTCGGTGGTGAAGCGCGGCCAGTTTTCCGAGTAATGGCAGCACGCGCCGCAGGCCTGGCACGGGCTTTCGATGGCAGGGATTGCGTTATCCATGCGCTCCGTTTAGCGCGGAACGCGGCCCGCCGCGAGGGCTGAGGCATCACGTATCCTTGGGTGCCTCCCAAACCAGGCTTCGCCGCCATTTCGCCCGCAACAGGTCGCGCCGTTCCGGATATTTCTCGTCGTGGTAGACGGCGTCGATGACGCGATCGGTGCGGAAGCTGCGGAAATCCTTGCGCAGCTCGCACCACGCCGCGAGGATCCGCACCGCCTCGTGATAGCCGACCGCGATCGGCCAGATCGTGCGCTGGCTGTCGCGGCCCTGCTCGTCGCGATAGTTCAGCGTGATCTTCCTGCCCTCATGGATCTGGGTTCGCGTCCGCACCATGTCGATGCGGTCGGGTTCCCGGTTCCAGGCCCGCCGGGCGCGGCTGGCGGGCTCCAGCACGAAGGGCCGCAGACGTTCCGGCACGGTTTCAGCGACTTTGGCCATCAGGTCCTGCGCGGCGCGCGCCAGCGCCGGATCGGCGTGGCCCACGACCCATTGCGCGCCGAGCACGCAGGCCTCGATCTCGTCGGGCGTCAGCATCAGCGGCGGCAGGTCGAATCCCTTTTCCAGGATGTAGCCCACGCCGGCTTCGCCACGGATCGGCACGCGCTGCTCGATCAGCGTGGTGATGTCGCGATAGATCGTCCGCTTCGAGGTCTCCAGTTCGGCGGCGATCGCATCCGCCGTCAGCGGCTTTCTGGTGCGCCGGAGCACCTGAATGATCTGAAAAAGCCGGTCGGCCCGTCGCATGGTTCTGCTCTCTTCCTGACAACTCGCTGACCGATGCTGACAGCATGTTGGCAGCAGGCGTTCTGTATATGGACAACACCTCAACTGAAGGGAATTTGTCCATGACGATTTTCAGCGATTTCGGCGCGCAGGGAAGCGGCCGTCCTTTCTTCAAAGCCCGGCAGCGTGTGCTGGCCGAGCTGGTTTGCATCCACACCGTGACCATCGACCTGCGCTGGGCGCTGGTCGAACTGGCGTTGCGTTCCATCACGGCCGTGTGCGCATTCGCGTATGCGCGGTCGGCCGTTCGGATTCGCCGGATCATACGCCGGGGACGAAGCTGCGGGGGGCCAGGTTTCACCACTGCTGACACCATGGTGGCAGCAGGGGGCCGCTAGGGTCGGCCAGGGATTTAAGAACAAGGTTTCAGGAGATCGGGAGATCAAGCATGATTACGCTCTATGGCTTCGGCGCCGGCTTCGGCCTGCCGGAGATCAGCCCTTTTGTGACCAAGACCGAGGTCCAGTTGAAGATGGCCGGTCTTGACTATCGCAAGGAAAGGGCCAAGCCGCCGGCATCTCCCAAGGGGCAGTTGCCCTACATCGTCGACGCCGCCGAGACCATCGCTGATTCCACCTTCATCCGCGCGCATATCGAGGCCAAATACGGTTTCGACTTCGATGCCCCGCTGAGCCTGCAGGCCCGCGCGCAGGCCTGGGCCTTCGAGCGGATGATCGAGCATCACGTGTACTGGGCGCTGATCGGCGCGCGCTGGGTCGACGGCGACAATTTCGCCAAGGGGCCCTCGCACTTCTTCGACGCGGCGCCTGCGCATCTGCGCGAGAAGATGCGCGAGGATGCGCAGTTTCGTGTCGCCGAGAACTATCTGCTCTCCGGCCTCGGCCGCCATGCGCCGGAGGAGGACGTCGATCTCGCCGTGCGCTCGCTGTTTGCGCTCTCGGTCCAGCTCGGCGACAAGCCGTATCTGATGGGCGATACGCCGTGCGGCACCGACGCCACCGCCTTCGGCGCGCTGTCAGGCATACTAACGCCGTTCTTCGATTCGCCGCTGCGCCAGCGCTCCGAGCAGTTCGCCAACCTCACCGCCTATGTCGATCGCATGATGCTGGCCTATTATCCCGAGTTCGTCTGGACGCCGCTGCAGCAGGCGGCCTGATCTCAATCTATTGGCCCTCGACGGGCTTGCCCTTCAGCGCGGCCAGTTCCGCCTCGAGTTCGGCGATGCGCTCGTCGCGCAGCGCCAGCGCGTGCGCCACATCGGCGGCGTCAAACTTGTGCGGGATGTGTTGCGGGCAGTTGGTGTCCCACGCCGTGAATTCGGAACAGGATAACCTGCTCGGGCCGGGCCTTGTAGCCTTTCGGCATCAGCGATTGCGTCAGTGCGGGATCGTCCTCGACCACGCGCGCCTCACCCCAGATCTTCACACGCCGGCGATGGGCGTAATCCATCACGAAGATATGCGCCTGTGGATTCTCGGCGAGGTTTCCCTGGGTGATGTACTGCCGGTTGCCGCTGTAGTCGGCGAACGCGATCGTGTTCTTGTCGAGGATATTGACGAAGCCCTTCGGACCGCCGCGATGCTGGATGTAGGGCTGGCCTGCCGCCGAGGCGGTGGCGAGATAGAAGCTGTTGGTTTCAGCCAGGAACCCCGCGAGGTTTTCGTCGATCTCGGTGCGCCAGCCGCCGTTCTGCTCGACACGGGCATAGGCCTCGCGCGAGCCCTTGCGGGCCTGCACGGCCTTCACCGCCGGCGTGAAGGCGACATCGCTGGAAAAGGTGTGAATGTCGGACATGTGGGACTCCGGGGTTCGGACCGTTCGTGTGGCCCTCGACCCCTAAAATGGTTCATCCGCGAATTTAAACAATTGGCGGGATTGACACTGTACTATTGCAATATATGCAATAATGCCATGGACCGGATCGATGCCATGCAGGCGTTCGTCGCCGTCGCCGACCAGCACGGGTTTGCGCCCGCGGCGCGCAAGCTCGGCCTGTCGCCGTCGAACGTGACGCGGCTGATCGCGGCGCTGGAGGATCGGCTCGGCGCGCGGCTGCTGCAGCGGACCACGCGGCAGGTCGCGCTGACCGATGCCGGGGCGCGCTACCTGGAACGCGCCCGCCGCATCCTCGCCGACGTCGAGGAAGCCGAGATCGCGGTCGAGGGCGAGCGCACCCGGCCGGGCGGCCGGCTGGTGGTCTCGGCCCCCGATGGTTTTGGCCGCCTGCACGTCAGCCCGGTCATGTCGGCCTATCTGAAGCGCTACCGGGAGGTCTCGGCCGAACTGCGGCTGTCCGACCGCATGGTCAATCTGGTGGAGGAGGGCGTCGATCTCGCCGTGCGGATCGGCCATCTGCCGGATTCGACGCTGGTCGCCCGCCATGTCGGCGAGATGCGGCGGATCGTGGTGGCCTCGAAGGATTATCTCAGGCGGCGTGGCGAACCGAAGGCGCCGGCGGATATCGCCGCGCACGATACCATCCAGTTCGGTGCCGCGACCGCCGCGCCCGACTGGCGTTTCGTGGAAGACGGCCGCGAGATTCGCATCGCCACCAGCCCGCGCTTTTCGACCAACAGCGCCGACGCCGCGGTCCAGTATGCCGAAGCGGGCGGCGGGCTGACCCGGCTGATGGCCTATCAGGCCGCCCAATCGCTCAAGGCTCAGCGGCTGCGCATCGTGCTCGCGCCGTTCGAACAGCCGGCGATGCCGATCCACATCGTCTATCCGACGTCGCGGCTGCTGTCGGCCAAGGTGCGCACCTTCATCGATCTGGTGACCGAGACGGCCGCCTGGCATTTTGGCTAGGAAACCGGCTCCTTCTTCGGCACCACGCGGAAGGTCGCGTTGGCCCGCGCGATCACGACGTCGTCCGCCTTGATCAGGCTCTGCGCAAAGCAGATCGTGCGGCCGGTCTTGATCACCTCGCTCTCGACCGCAAGCCATTGCCCGACCTCGGCGGTGCCGACGAAATCGACCGCGAGACCCACCGTCACCAGCGACGACGCCCCGCCCATCGCATGGGCGCAGCTATGGCCCATCGCATTGTCGGCGAGTGCGGCGATCAGCCCGCCATGGATCAGGCCGCGGCCGTTGGTATGCGGCTTCGCCAGCCGCAGGCCGATGATGACCGCCTTCTCGGTCCGCTTCGAATACAGCGGTTCCCAGGGATCGGTAAGCGGGCTTTTCCGGGCGTGGCGTTCAAAACCTTCGGGAATGTCCGGTGTGGTCATGTCAGGCTCGCGTGTTGACGACATTGCCGCCATTGAACGCAACGCGCGGGCGAAGTCACTGCCTACAAAGTTTTAAACGGGATTCTGCAAGGTGCTTGAAACGGGAGAGACCCACCCTACGGCATCCTCTAAAACGGCAACCCCACATAATTCTCCGACAGCGCCGCCGAGGCCGCCTTGGAGTTGACGACATAGTCCAGTTCCGCAAGCTGGATGCGCGCGCCGAATTCGCCCTCGTCGGGGAATTTATGCAGCATCGAGGTCATCCACCACGAGAAGCGCACCGCCTTCCACACCCGCGCCAGCGCGCGTCCCGAATAATCGTCGATACCGGCCGAGGACTTCTCGTCGTAGAATTCGCGCAAAGCCTGCGAGAGGTAATGCACGTCGCTGGCGGCGAGGTTCAGCCCCTTCGCCCCGGTCGGCGGCACGATGTGGGAGGCGTCGCCGGCGAGGAACATCCGGCCGAATCGCATCGGCTCGGCGACGAAGCTGCGCAGCGGCGCGATGCTCTTCTCGATCGACGGCCCGGTGACGAGTTCGTCGACCGCCTTCTGGTCGAGCCGCCGCTTCAGCTCATCCCAGAAGCGCTCGTCCGGCCATTGCGCGATATCGTCGTCGAGCGGGCATTGCAGGTAATAGCGGCTGCGGCGGGTCGAGCGCATGGTGCACAGGGCAAATCCGCGCGCATGGTTGGAATAGATCAGCTCGGGGCTGACCGGCGGCGTCTCGGAGAGGATGCCGAGCCAGCCGAACGGATAGACGCGTTCGAAGGTCTGGATCGCCGACGGCTTTACGCTGGCGCGGCTGACGCCATGGAAGCCGTCGCAGCCGGCGATGAAGTCGCATTCGATCTCGTGGCCGGCGCCATCCTGCACATAACTGACGCGGGGGCGGTCGGTGTCGAAATCATGCGGCTGGACATCGGCGGCCTGGTAGATTGTGGTCAGCCCGGCGGCCTTGCGCGCGTTCATCAGGTCGAGCGTCACCTCGGTCTGGCCGTAGATCATCACGGTCTTGCCGGTGGCGGCATGCATGTCGATGCGGTGGCGCGCGCCGCTGAAGGCCAGTTCCACGCCGTGATGGACCAGCCCCTCGCGATGGGCGCGCGCGCCGGCGCCGGCTTCGTCGAGCAGCGCCACGGTGCCTTCCTCGAGCAGGCCGGCGCGGATGCGGCCGAGCACATATTCGGGCGTCTGGCGCTCCAGGATGACGTTGTCGATGCCGTAGAGGTGAAGTAGTTGCCCAAGCAACAATCCCGCCGGACCTGCGCCGATGATCGCTACTTTTGTCCTCACTCCGCTCCTCCCGGTATTTCGGTTTTGCGCCTGTTTGCCGTCACGCTTGCAATGGTAGTTATATCATATAACAGTTTTGGCAAAGCCCGCCGGCGAAAGCGACGCTCCCGGCCTTGTCGCACTGCAAGACGCGACGAGCCGAAAACGAGTGCAGGACAAGTTCGCCGCGCGAAACGTTCGCCTTGAAAAGGCGGGCGGTCTAGATAACATGTTAATTAATAAGATCGGGCGACCAAACAGCCCGCGTTCATGCAAGGGAGAAAAGGTCCATGAGAAAAGCACTTTTGGCGTTGCTGATGGCCGCCAGCGTGACGCCCGCGTTCGCGCAAGAGAAAACCTTCGAACTGAAGCTGTCGCACTGGGTTCCGGCGTCGCATCCGCTGCAGAAGGCCCTCGAAGAGTGGGGTGCTGCGGTGGAAAGGGAATCCGGCGGTACCATCAAGTCCAAGGTGTTCCCGGCACAGCAGCTCGGCAAGGCGTTCGACCACTACGACATGGCGCGCGACGGCATCGCCGACGTCACCTATGTCAATCCCGGCTACCAGCCCGGCCGTTTCCCGATCATCGGCGCCGGCGAACTGCCGTTCCTGATGTCGGACGCCAAGGGCGGCTCGATGGCGCTCGACGCCTGGTACCGAAAGTATGCCGAGAAGGAGATGAAGGACGTCAAGTTCTGCCTCGCCTTCATCCATTCGCCCTCCTCGTTCCATTCGCGCACCAAGAAGATCGTCGTGCCCGAAGACATCAAGGGCATGAAGATCCGCCCCGCTCACGCCACCATGGCGAACTTCGTGACCCAGCTCGGCGGCACCAACGTGCAGTCGTCGGCCCCTGAAGTCCGCGACATCATCGAGCGCGGCGTCGCCGACGCCGTCACCTTCCCGTGGGGATCGGTGGTGCTGTTCGGCATCGACAAGGTGACCAAGTACCACATGGACGCCCCGCTCTACGTCACGACCTTCGCCTTCGTGATGAACAAGGACAAATACAACCAGATGTCCGAAAAGCAGAAGAAGGCGATCGACAATAATTGCAGCACGGAAGCCGCCGGCCGCGTCGGCGAGCCCTGGGGCAAGTTCGAGGACGCTGGCATCGCTAAGATCAAGGCGGAGGCCGGCCATGAAGTCTACGCGCTGACGCCGGAGCAGACCGCGCAGTGGAAGAAGGCGTCCGAGCCGCTGGTCAAGACCTGGGGCGATGGCGTCAAGAAGGCCGGCGGCGATCCGGATACGGCGCTGACCGAACTCAAGGCCTCGCTCACCAAGTACAACGCGCTCGCGCAGTAACGGCCCGAGCGCCGTCGCCGGCGGCGGGAAGCCTCCTGCCGCCGCATCTCCCTTGCCATTACCACCCGTTCGGAGCGGACATGAATCGCGCGTGGATGGATCGCTTCATCGACACCATCGAATGGATCGCTGCCGGCTTCGTCGGCATCGTCGCGCTCAACATCTTCGTCGGCGTGCTGCTGCGCAACACCCTCAACTATGCGATCCCCGACTCCTTCGACATCGGCCGCATGCTGCTCGGCATCCTGATCTTCTGGGGCATCGCCGCCACCAGCTATCGCGGCGGCCACATTACCGTCGACCTGATCTGGGCCAATGTCGGCCCGAGATACCAGCGCATGATCGACGTGTTCGCGACGCTGGTGCTGCTGTTCGTGGTGTCGGTGCAGACCTGGACGCTGTTCGACAAGGTGCGCACCACCTACAACGACAACGTCCTCACCTTCGACATGCACATGCCGACCTGGCCGTTCTTCGCGGTCGCCTGGGCCGGCGATGGCGCCGCGGTGCTGCTGATCGCGATCCGCACCTATCGGCTGATCTTCCATCCGGAGGATATCCATGATGCCAAAGTGAAGACGGTGGAGTAGGGCGCATGGGTACCGACGCCGTCGCCGTCCTCGGATTTGTCGCGCTGTTCGCGCTGATGCTGCTGCGCGTGCCGGTCGGCATGGCGATGGGCCTCGTCGGCGTCTGCGGCTTTGGTTACCTGGTCGGCTTTGGCCCGGCGCTGAAGCTGGTCGGCCAGACCTCGATGCGCACGGTGACCGACTACACTTTCGGCGTGATTCCGATGTTCCTCCTGATGGGAACGTTCGTCAGCAATTCCGGCATGAGTCGCGAACTGTTTCGCGCGGCCAACGGCTTCGTCGGCCATCTGCGCGGCGGGCTCGGCATTGCCACGGTTGCCGCCTGCGGCGGCTTTGCCGCGATCTGCGGCTCGTCGGTGGCGACGGCCGCGACCTTTTCCGCGGTGGCCTATCCGGAGATGCGCCGCTTCGGCTACCCGCAATCCTTCGCCACCGGCGTGATCGCGGCCGGCGGCACGCTGGGCGCCATGCTGCCGCCGTCGACCGTGCTTGCGGTCTACGGCATCATCACCGAGCAGGACATCGGCAAGCTGTTCATCGCCGGCATTATTCCCGGCCTGCTGGCGATGACCATGTACATGCTGACGATCGCGCTGATCGGCTGGTTCCGTCCCGGCTTTCTGCCGACCGGTCCGCAAACCACCTGGCGCGAGCGTTTTGCCGGGCTGAAGAATATCTGGGCGCCGGTGCTGCTGTTCATCTTCGTGATCGGCGGGCTTTACGGCCTGCCGTTCCTGCCGCGCTTCACGCCGACCGAGGCCGGCGGCGTTGGCGCCACCGGCGCGTTCCTGATCGGCCTGCTCACCGGGCGGCTCGACAAGGAAAAGATCCTCAACTCGCTGTTGCAGGCGACCCGCACCGCGGCGGCGGTGTTCACCGTGCTGATCGGCGCGCTGATCTTCGGCTACTTCCTGACGGTAACGCAGACCCCGCAGAAGGTCACGGAACTCCTCACCGGCCTTGGCCTCGGGCCCTACGGCATCCTCGCGCTCATCATGGTCATGTATCTGGTGCTCGGCTGCCTGATGGATGCGATGGCGATGATCATCCTCACCGTGCCGATCATCTTCCCCGTGATCGTCCATCTCGGCTTCGACCCGATCTGGTTCGGCATCATCATCGTGATGACGGTCGAACTCGGCCTGATCCATCCGCCGGTCGGCATGAACGTGTTCGTGATCAAGAGCGTGGTGAAGGACGTGTCGTTTTCGACCATTTTTCGCGGCGTGATCCCGTTCGTGGTGACGGACCTGATCCGGCTGGTGATCCTGATCGCATTTCCGATGCTGGCGCTGTGGCTGCCGCAGCGCATGGCCGGCTAATGTTGCTGCCTCACGACCGGTCAGCCTCCTCATCCTGAGGAGCCCGCGGAGCGGGCGTCTCGAAGGATGCGGCCACAGATGGGGCCTCATGGTTCGAGACGCGCTTCGCGCTCCTCACCATGAGGGGCTTGAGCCATAGTAAAAGACAGAGGTGCCCGATGACGACCCCGCAGCTTTCGACCAGATATGTCTTCACCATCACCGCGCGAATCGGCGAGGTGACTTCGGCCGGCGAGATCGGCACCGGCATCCGCCGGATCATTCCGATCCTGGGCGGCGAGGTGAAAGGTGAGAAGGTCAACGGCAAGGTCTGCGCCTTCGGCGCGGACTTCCAGGTCATCCGGCCCAACGAACTGATCGAGCTGGAAGCCAAATACGCCTTCGAGACCGACGACGGCGCGGTGGTCTATGTCGAGAACAAGGGCCTGCGCTTCGGCCCGGTCGAACTGCTGCAGAAGCTCAAGCGCGGCGAACCGGTCGATCCGAAACTGATCTACTTCCGCACCGTGCCGAAATTCGAGACCGGTAGCGAGAAATACCGCTGGCTGATGGAAAACCTCTTCATCGGCTCCGCCGCCCGCCACGCCGACCGCGTCGTCATCGACGTGCATCAGGTGTTGTAGTCACCAAACGAACGGTCTGCTCCCTCCCCCCTTGCGGGGGAGGGCTGGGGAGAGGGGTAAGCCACGCATACCATTCTTGCCGCTACCCCTCTCCCGCGCACGTTCAAGTCAGAGGTCTTTGACATGCCTGATCCGCTTGTGAATGATTTGTTCAAAAGCGCCCGACTAAAGATCGAGCGGGCCGATCATCACATCAGTGATCTGGAAAGGCAGCTTTCTGCGCTTACTAGGCAGAACCTCGATGCGTCTATCCGTCAGCGAGATGATGGGGAATTGGACATCACACTCACTGTCATCCCTCCGCCGCCCTGTATTGCTCTGACAATAGGCGACGCTGTCCACAATCTATGGAGCGCGCTCGATCACCTCGCTTGGGAAGTGGTCGGGCTTGATGATGGCTGCCAGCACCCACAGCTCTACTTCCCTAAAGGAAGAGATGGACCGAGTTACAAAGGACTTTGTTACGGAATGAAAGCAGTATCCCCGGAGGTCAAACAGCTTTTTGAGTCCCTTGAGGCGTTCCCCGACGGACGCGGTCACTTCCTCTATGTGACTTACCGTCTCGACAATGCGGATAAACACACCGTCCTGACGCCGGTCGTCAACGCCCCCAATATCAAAGAATTGGTTTTGGTTTCCGACCAAGGAAACGTACGAAGCCGCCTCTCCGATCTGTACGGTAGCGACGTCACCCTCCATCATGGAGAGACGTTTACGGTTGACGGAGCGCCGATTGGCGCGCGCCTCGCCTTCAATGACGAGGCACAGATTTCCCCGCACATACTCTTCGGCAATATCGAGTTTGTTCAGGGTGAGCCGATTTTCCCAACGATCCTTAAGCTTCGCCGTGCCGTTGCTGACGCTGTCGATAGCGTAGCGCGGGCGAGGCAAAGGGCCTGAGTTAGAGTGAACTTGATCTTCAGGCAGCCTTGCGGGGGAGGGCTGGGGAGAGGGGTAAGCCACGCACACCGTCCTTGCCGCTACCCCTCTCCCTAATCTCTCCCGCCAGGCGAGAGGGAACGGAGCGAATCCGCGGCTCGCTTCTCCGCGTCGTTGCGGGCGCAATGACGCGGCTAGACGGCGCCGGGCACAGGCCTTGACAACCCGAAGCCATCGGCCATGCAGCAACAGTCCGGTTCTTGACTCCCCGGCCAATAGTTATAAAACATAACTATTCTCGACAGGAAGCAATAACAGCCCATGGGAAACGCCGCCTCCACCGCATCCGCGGGTCAATCCGACCTGCTCAGCATCGAGCAGTCGGGCGCGGTGCTGACTGTGGGCCTCAACCGTCCGGCCAAGCGCAATGCGCTGAACGACGGCATCATCCTCGCGATCCAGGATTGCTTTTCCAGCCTGCCGGACGGCGTCGGCGCCGTGGTCATCCATGGCATCGGCGATCATTTCTCGTCCGGCCTCGACCTGTCGGAACTCACCGAGCACGACGCCACCGAGGGCCTGCGGCACTCGCAGATGTGGCACCGGGTGTTCGACCGCATCCAGTACAGCCGCGTGCCGGTCATTGCGGCGCTGAAGGGTGCGGTGATCGGCGGCGGTCTCGAACTGGCGTGCGCCGCGCATATCCGCGTCGCGGAGCCCAGCGCCTACTTCGCATTGCCTGAGGGCCAGCGCGGCATCTTCGTCGGCGGTGGCGGGTCGGTGCGGCTGCCGCGTCTGATCGGGGTGGCGCGGATGACCGACATGATGCTCACGGGCCGGGTCTATTCGGCCACCGAGGGCGCGGCCTATGGCTTCTCGCAATACCTCACCGAAGCCGGCGGCGCGCTGCCGAAGGCGCTGGAGCTGGCCGAACGCGTTGCCGCGAATGCGCCGCTGACCAATTTTGCGGTGCTGCAGGCGCTGCCGATGATCGCGGAAGCCAATCCGCAAACCGGCCTGCTGATGGAATTGTTGATGGCGACCGTGGCGCAGAGCGACAAGGAAGCCAAGCGCCGCATCCGCGCGTTTCTCGATCGCAAGACCGCAAAGGTGAAGCCGACCTGACATGAGCGCCAGGCCCGACATGTCCAGCCCGATCTCCGGCGCTGCGCGCACCGCCGGCGCTTATCCGTTGCGCGCGATATCGTTCGGCAATCCCGAAGTCGATATCGAGCGCTGTGACGACGGCACTATCTATCTGCGCCCGAAGGCGAAGCTGCTCGACTATCCCGTGCGCATGACCGACCGGCTGCATCACTGGGCGTCTGCTGCGCCCGACCGGGTATTCATGGCCGAACGCAACGCCGCGCGGGGCTGGCGGGAGATCACCTATGCGGAACTGCTGACGTCGTCGCGCCGCATCGCTTCGGCGCTGCTGGCGCGCGGCCTGTCCGCGGAAAGACCGGTCGTCATCCTCTCCGGCAACTCGATCGACCACGCGCTCATCGCGTTGGGCGCGCTCGTACGCCGGCATCCCGTCCCGGTGCGCCGGCGTATCCGCTGGTGTCGCGACGACGGAAGCTCGGCCATCGATGAGGCTGCGACGCCCGGCGTCGTCTTTGCCGACGACGCCACGAAGTTCGCCGATGCGCTTGCCGCCAACGTACCTGAAGGCGCCGAGATCGCCTGCGTCGCGCGGCGCGGTGCCGGGGAGAAGGTACGTCGCTGGCGGAGCTCATGGCAACGCCGGAACATCCCGCTCGGCTGATGCATGCGCACGTCCGGCCCGGAAACGACCGCAAATTCCTGCCGTACGTCGGGTTCGACCGGAATCCCAAGGCGGTCATCAACACCCAGCGCATGATCTGCGCCAACCAGGTGATGCTGCGCGAGACGCTGCGCGTTCCTGAGGGACGAGCCGCCGTGATCGCTCGACTGGCTGCCGTGGAATCACACGTTCGGCGGCAACCACAATATCGGGCCTGACGCTCTACAATGGCGGCTCGATGTATCTCGACGAGGGCAAGCCGATGCCCGGCGGCATCGAGGAGACGGTGCGCAATCTCCGGGAGATTTCGCCGACGGTCTATTTCAACGTCCCCAAGGGCTATGAATTGCTGCTGCCCTATCTGCGCGACGATCGCAGCGCTGCGGGCAAGTTCTTCGGCCGCCTGCATGCGATGTTCTTCTCCGGCGCGGCATTGTCGCCCTTCGTCTGGAACAGCCTCGACGAACTGGCGGTGCAGGAAACCGGCTTCCGCGTGCCGATGCTGACCGGCCTCGGCGCCACCGAGACGGCGCCGTTCTTCATGTCGGTGCGCCCGGACACCAGCCGCTCCGGCCATGTCGGGCTTCCGGTGCTGGGCAACGATGCCAAGCTGCTGCCGAACAACGGCAAGCTGGAGGTGCGCGCCAGGGGACCGAACGTCACGCCGGGCTACTGGCGCCAGCCCGAGCTCACGGCCAAGGCTTTCGACGAGGAAGGCTTCTACAAGTTCGGCGACGCGCTCAAGCCGGCCGATCCCGATGATCTCGACGCCGGCTTCGATTTCGACGGCCGTATCGCCGAGGATTTCAAGCTGGCGAGCGGCACCTGGGTCAGCGTCGGTCCGCTGCGGGCGAGATTTGTCGCGGCCTGCGCGCCACTGGTGCGCGACGTCGTCATTGCCGGCATCAACCGCGATGAAATCGCGGCGCTGGTCGTGCTCGATCTCGACGGCTGCCGCCTCATCAATCCGACGCTGCCGCCCGACGATCTACCGGCTGTGGCCTCCGACCCCCTGATCGTTGCTGCCTTTCGCGAGCGTTTCGAGAGGCTGCTGGCGGATGCGACGGGGTCATCGACGCGGATCATGCGTGCGGTGCTGCTCGATCAGCCGCTGTCGATCGACCGCGGCGAGGTCACCGACAAGGGCTCGATCAACCAGCGCGCGGTGCTGGAACATCGCAGCGCGCTGATCGAAGAGATTTACCAGCCTGTGCCGCCCGCACGGGTGATTGTTCTGAACTGAATTCGAAACACGTTTAGTCAGGGAGCCGACCATGCAGTTGAAGGACCAGGCCGCCATCGTCACCGGCGGCGCATCGGGATTGGGGGCCGCGACCGCGCGCCGGCTTGCAGCCCAAGGGGCCAGGGTCGCGGTCTGCGACCTCAACGCGAAGCTCGCAGAGACCGTCGCGGCCGAGATCGGCGGCGTTGCCGTGATCTGCGACGTTTCCGATGCCGCCTCGGCCGAAGCCGCCATCGCCAAGGCGGCCGCTGCCCATGGTCCGGCGCGCGTGCTGGTCAACTGCGCCGGCATCGGCGTCGCCAAGCGGGTGATCGGCAAGGAAGGGCCGATGTCGCTCGGCGATTTCGACAAGGTGATCCGGGTCAACCTGATCGGCTCCTTCAACATGCTCAGGCTGGCGACCGCTGCGATGTCGAAGCTGGAGCCGTTGGCGACCGGCGAACGCGGCGTCGTGATTTCGACCGCCTCGATCGCGGCCTATGACGGCCAGATCGGACAGTCGGCCTATTCGGCTTCCAAGGGCGGCATCGTCGCGATGACGCTGCCGATCGCGCGCGAACTGGCGCAGTTCGGCATCCGCGTGCTGACGATCGCGCCGGGCCTGTTTCTCACGCCCTTGCTCGCCAATCTGCCGCAGGAGGCGCAGGACTCCCTTGCCGCCTCGATCCCGTTTCCGCGCCGGCTCGGCCAGGCGGATGAGTTCGCCTCGCTCGCGATGCACATGATCGATAACCCCTATTTGAACGGCGAAGTGGTGCGGCTCGATGCCGCGCTTCGCATGGCGCCGCGATAGGATCATCGTCATGTTCGTTCATCGCCGCGACGTGCAGATCCAGTGGGGCGATTGCGACCCCGCCAACATCGTGTACTACCCGCGCTACTTCGCGATGTTCGACGATTTCGACCTCGATCATGTTCGAAGCGGCCGGCTTTTCGAAGCAGGACATCATTCGCAAATATGGCCTGGTCGGTATCCCGATGGTCGATACGCGGGCGAAGTTTCATATTCCCTCGACGCATGGCGACTGGATCACCATCGAAAGCCGGATCGAAAGCTTCAAGCGGTCGAGCTTCGAGGTGGCTCACAAGGTGTTCAAGGGCGAGCGGCTTGCGATCGAGGCGTTCGAAACGAGGGTGCTGGTCGGGCGCCACCCGGACGATTCCGCACGGTTGAAATCGGCGCCGATGCCGCAGGAGGTCATTGACCGGTTCATGCAGGGCTGACTTGGCGCCCGGCATGACCTAAAGAAGGGGCTGAATTGGCCGCGGGACTTTGCTTTAGACGACCAATAGAAAATAAAGGGAGGAATCGATGAAGAAGGCTTTTCTGTCCGCTGCTGCTGTCGTGGCGGCTCTGGCTTTGCCGGGCTCTCCGGCACTCGCGCAATCCAACGAGATTACGATCGGCATTACCGTCACCACGACGGGCCCGGCGGCGGCGCTCGGCATTCCCGAACGCAACGCGCTCGAATTCGTGCCGAAGGAAATCGGCGGCGTGCCGCTGAAGGTCATCGTGCTCGACGATGGCGGCGATCCGACGACGGCAACCACCAATGCCCGCCGGTTCGTGACCGAATCCAAGGCCGACATCATCATGGGCTCCTCGACCACGCCGCCGACGGTTGCGGTCTCCACCGTCGCCAACGAGGCGGGGATTCCGCATTTCGGGCTGGCGCCGTTCCCGATCAATGAAGCGCGCGCGAAGTGGTCGGTCGCGATGCCGCAGCCGATCCCGATCATGGGCAAGGTGCTGTACGAGCACATGAAGGCGCACGGCATCAAGACCGTCGGCTATATCGGCTATTCCGATTCCTACGGTGATCTCTGGGTCAACGACTTCAAGGCCCAGGCCGTGCCGATGGGATTGACCATGGCGACCGAAGAGCGCTTCGCCCGTCCGGATACGTCGGTGGCCGGCCAGGTGCTGAAGCTCGTCGCGGCCAACCCCGACGCCGTTCTCATCGGCGCTTCCGGTACCGCCGCGGCGCTGCCGCAGACGACGCTGCGCGAGCGCGGCTACAAGGGGCTGATCTATCAGACCCACGGCGCCGCCAGCATGGACTTCATCCGCATCGCGGGTCCAGCGGCGGAAGGCGTGATCATGGCGTCGGGTCCGGTGATGTCACCGGAATCGCAGCCCGACAGCGCGCTCACCAAGAAGCCGGGCCTCGCACTCAACACCGCCTATGAGGCCAAGTACGGCGCCAACAGCCGCAGCCAGTTCGCCGGCCATTCCTACGACGCCTTCGAGGTGCTCAAGCGCGTCGTTCCGGTGGCGCTGAAGAAGGCGAAGCCGGGCACGCCGGAGTTCCGCGATGCGATCCGCCAGGCGCTGATGACCGAGCGGGACATCGCCGCCACCCAGGGCGTCTATAATTTCACCGAGAAGGATCGCTACGGTCTCGACGACCGCTCCCGCATCATCCTGACCGTGAAGGACGGAAAATACGTCCCCGCGAAATAGGGGCGTTCGGCCACCCCCAGTTCGTGAACAATTCAGGGTCGGCTCCGTCGAGGAGCCGGCCCTTTTTGTCCTCCCGTACGGGCAGCGGAATTGACGATTGCCGATCGAGATGGGGCTAAGGTCCAACTCGACCCCTGTGCACATCAGGTGTTGTATCCACCGGTGCGGCTTCGTCGTTGAGGCAATACCCCTGCGGAAGGAATGGCAATGAAAACGAGATCCATGATGTTCCTGACAGCCCTCATCCTCAGTTCGGGATTCGTCACCGCAAGCACAGAGGAAGCGGGCGCTGTCGTTTATTGCCAATACATCAGCTATCCCGCCGGCTGCATCGTGAGACCCGGCGTCGTATTGCGGCCGAGGCCGGTTGCGCGCGCCGTCGCGCGTGAGGCGGTGCGACCGGGAGTGCCGATGAACCGGGGTGGGCCGGTCAATCGCGTCGGCAGATACTGATATTCCATTCCGGTCCAACGTACAGACAGCGTCATGGACAGGCTGGACGGTGCTGGCGATCTCCAGGCGGCTTGCGGACGGGATTCCGTTTCGTGAGTTCGCCTGCTCAGAACGATGGCACGCTGTTTGCGCATGCGCCGCCGATGGGCGTGCAGCGCTGGCTCGGGCTGGTCACGCCAAATCAGCTCCATATCGGCCGCCGGGCGCTGCTGGTCGTGCTGATCGGCTGGGTGCCCCTGGTGCTGCTCACGTTTGCGCAGGTCGCGCTTCGGGGTGGCGATGGAATCCATTCGCTGCTGGTGGAGACCGGCGCGCATGCGCGCTACCTCGTGGCCGCGCCCCTGCTGATTATCGCCGAAGGGCAATGCGCCAAGCATCTCGGCGCGACGTTGCGCTACTTCATCGATGCCGGGCTTGTTCCGGACCAGAGGCGCGTGGAATTCCACACCGCCGTGGCCTCGACGCGCCGACTGCTGACGTCGGCCACCGTCGAGGTCGCCATATTTGCGCTCGCCTATCTGATATCGGCGCTGTCGGTCCTGTCCCATACGCCTGACCAGATCCCGGTCTGGGCCACGTCCGCCGGCATCGTGCCCGGCTATTCCGCGGCCGGCTGGTGGCACGTGCTGGTCAGCATGCCGCTGCTGCTGGTCCTGATCCTCGCATGGCTGTGGCGCCTGGCGCTGTGGGCGCGGCTGTTGTGGCTGATTTCGCGGCTCGACCTGCGGCTGATCGCGTCTCATCCCGATCATGCTGGCGGGCTTGGATTCGTGGGGCACTCCCTGAGCGCGTTCGCCGTTCCGGCGCTGGCGTTGGCATCCATTGCGGCCGGTCGGTCCGCCCATCTGGTTCTGCTCGGCAGCGCGCTGCCGACGCAGAATCTGCTCTTCAACGCCGGCTATCTCGTGTCCCTGCTGGTGCTGTTCCTGCTGCCTCTGCTGGTATTCACGCCGACCCTGTTACGGGTGTGGAAGCGAGGATCCCTCGAATATGGTGAGCTCGCGGTCCGGGTCGGAGAAGCGTTCGAGAGCAAGTGGCTCGAGCGCGGCAGCAGCGTCGATCGCGCCGCACTCGAGAAGCCTGATTTCTCCGCAACCGCCGACCTCTATGGGGTGGCGTCCAACGTCTATGCGACCCGGTTTGTGCCGGTCGAACTCAAGAACCTCATCGCGCTCGTGGTTGCGCTGTTGCTGCCGTTCGGGCCGGTGGTCCTGCTCGCCATTCCGATCAACACCATCCTGCAGTCCCTGCAGAAGCTTCTGTTCTGACGGCGCAAGCATCACCTCTGGATTTCAGTTGCGCCCTCATGCTGGAAGCCGGGATAGCTCGCCGCGACGCGCTGGTTGGACGCGATGTCCCAGGCCGATTCGGACAGGATGAATTCGCCGAGTTCCATCAAACCCTCATGATGAGGAGGCGCGCAGCGCCGTCAGTTTCGTTTCTGATTCAATCAGAAACGATAATGCTCTAGACTCCAGATTTCAGATAGGAGGCAATTCGCTCCGACTGAACGACGGCGTCGGAGAAAGCAGCAAACCCGGCGGGATCGCGCGGAGGCGAGGCCAATCCGCCTCCCTTGATGCTGTCTGAGCGCGGCGCCCATACCTCGCGCGTCTCCAGAACGTAAACGCCGTAGACGGCCTGCAATCCTGCGAGGTCGTGGCTGATGAACTCCTGCTGGATCGAGTAGGCGGAAAGCGCGGCATTGGTGACAATCGATGCCTCGATCAGTGCCTGCCGGTAACCCGGATTGTGTATGACATCGGGGCCGAACGCCGAAAGCAGCCTGCTTGCCGAGGCCTGAACGACGATGAGCGAGCGGTCGAGAATATTCCGAATTGAATGCTGCGCGGCAATCGCCAGGTAGTCGCCCGGGTTGAGAAATACATCGACGGCCGTGGTGAGCGCACCGCATCCGCTGTGCCCGAGCACGACGATCAGCTTCAACGTACCACCCAGGTGATCCACGGCGTATTTCAGGCTGCCCAGCACCTCCGTGCCGAGACCGTTACCTGCTACGCGCACAACGAACAGGTCGTTCGGTCCCTCGTTGAAAATGAGTTCGATGGGTACACGGGCATCCGAACATCCGAGCACCGCCGCGAACGGTCGCTGTTTGGGTGCTCCAGCGACGTTCGGATCGAGGCCCAAATCTCCCGGATCGACCAGGATGATCTGCTGTATTCCGCTTTCGTGTTTGACGTGATCGAGAAGCGCGGCGAAATTGCTGTTGCCCCCATTCAGTCTTCGCAAGGCTGCATCGCTATCCATTGGCAGAGGCCGCGCGGCAGTATCGCGCGCCTCATACCGATAGATGATGTCGACCGTTTTCAGATGCGCCTCCGCTACCATCGCCAGCCGTTCATCGACCCTGCAGCCCGCATGCTTGCGGCCCCAGACTTGATGGCGCCACGACGGCCGACTTGATCTAGATCAATGGACGCCCGCGGAAGTCCAGCGCCTCATTGGATTGTTCATGAGATTATTCCCGGCTCGATTCCGGGCCTTATATCGTGGCGCTCACTTTTTCAGGGTAAAGGCATGATGAGCTGGAGCAGGCTTTACGGTATCAGAAATTATCTCAAATCGTCGCTCTGGCTGGTTCCGTTCGTGGCAGTTCCGCTCGAGCTGGTAATAGCCCGAATTCTGCACCGGCTCGATGCATGGCTGGGATGGAGCTTGTTGGGCTTCACGCAAACAGGCGCGCGGGCATTGCTCGAAGCCTTCGCAACAATCACTCTCTCCTTCGTTGTATTCACCTTCGGCTCCCTTCTGATAGCGATTCAGGTTGCCAGCGCACAACTGACCCCGCGACTGATCGCAACGACGCTCTTGCGCAATCGCGTCGTAAAATACACGGTCGGACTCTTCATATTTACATTGATGTTTGTGCTCAGTGCCCAGAACCTCATGGGTAACGAGGTCCATCAGCTGGTGATGCTGCTGGCGATGCTGTTCGGCATTCTCTCGCTTGCTGCGTTCTTCCATCTGATCGACTACGCCTCGCGGTTGCTGCGCCCGATCAGCCTTCTGGCCCATGTCGGCGCCGCCGGGATAGCCGTGACCGAAAGCGTCTACCCCGTCCTGGCTAACGGTAGCGATGTCGAGGAAGGTGAAGCGGCCAATCTCGGTCCCCCGGGCCGGGTGATCCGGCACCAGGGGGAGTCGGCCATTGTGGTGGCGGTCGATCTCGAAGCGCTGAAGGCACAGGCTGAGCGATCGAAAGGAATTGTCGAGTTCGTCCCGCAGATTGGCGATTTCGTCGCGACCGACGATCCCCTGTTCAATCTGTACAGCGGGGCCTGCTCGCTCGACGAGCATGCGTTAGGTTCAAGGGTCGCGTTCGGATCGGAGCGCGCGATGGATCAGGATCCCACTTTTGCCTTTCGCATCGTCGCCGACGTTGCGCTAAAGGCGCTCTCGCCCGCTATCAACGATCCCACCACGGCCGTGCTGGCCATGGATCAACTCCATCGCATGCTGCGAACGGTCGGAACGCGTCACCTGCGCACGGACGAATTGCTGGATCGATCCGGGCAAGTTCGCGTGATTTTCCGGACGCCCGACTGGGACGATTTTGTCTATCTCGCCTTCAGCGAGATCCGCAACTGCGGCTCGAACAATCTCCAGATCGTTAGACGGATGCGAGCGATGATTGAGAACCTGGTGCATACGCTGCCGGCGAACCGTCGCGACGCGCTGCTTCGACAGCTGAGCCTGCTCGATCGTGAAGTCGAGCGGATCTTCACCTATCCGGAGGAATTGGCACTGGCTCGCGTCGCCGACCCGCAGGGCCTGGGTGGGCACTCCGGAAAGCTGACCCAAGGGTTGGCATCGTGAGCCCTGCCGGGGTTCGACGTTGATTGCGATGGAGAAGAACGAGGACCGGTGGCGATGCCCGAGAACGGCTTTCTCACTCATGCACAGCTGAAAACTCCGAAGGCCGCGGCCATCGCAGGGATCGTATTTTCGCTGCTCCTGCTATTGATCCTCTGGCTGCTGCGGACTTCGATACCGGCAGATCCGCTCGATCCTGGCGCGTGGCTGGCCACCGACACGAGAACGGTCACGGTTGCGTTGAACCTGGTGCCGTTTGCCGGTGTCGCCTTCCTGTGGTTTATCGGCGTGCTGCGCGACCGGCTTGCCCAGCTTGAGGACCGCTTTTTTGCCACCGTGTTTTTCGGAAGCGGCTTGTTGTTTCTGGCGATGCTGTTCGCCGCCGCCGCCGTAATAGGCGCGATTGTGCTGGTCGCTTCTATTTCCACGCCGCAGGAACTGATGAATTCGGCCACCTTTCGCTTCGCACGCGCCACTTCCTACATCATCGCGAACGTGTACGCGATCAAGATGGCTGCGGTATTCATGATTTCCACGTCGACTGTCGTGATCCGTACCGGCATTGCTCCGCGCTGGATTGCGTTTCTCGGCTTCCTGCTGGCACTGATGCTGCTGATGGGAAGCTTTTTCATCAGCTGGAGTTTCGCAATATTGCCGTGCTGGGTCTTCCTGATCAGCGCGTACATCCTGATCGATAATCTCGGCGGAGGCGCGGAGGCCGCTGGCGGCTGATCTAGATCGCGCTCGTGCCCTCGTGCTGGAAGCCGAGATAGCTCGCCGCGACGCGCTGGTTGGAGGCGATGTCCCCGGCCGATCCGGACAGGATGAATTCGCCGAGTTCCATGACATAGGCGCGGTCGGCGATCTGCAGCGCGGCTTTCGCGTTCTGTTCCACCAGCAGCACCGAGACGCCGGCGGCGCGGAGTTCGCCGATGGTGCGGAAGATGTCGGCCACGATGATCGGCGCCAGGCCGAGGCTCGGTTCGTCCAGCATCAGCAATTTTGGCGCGCCCATCAGGGCGCGGCCCATCGCCAGCATCTGCTGCTCGCCGCCGGAGAGCGTGCCGGCCAGCTGCTTGCGCCGCTCCTTCAGCCGCGGAAACAGCGCGTAGACCCGCTCGAACGATTGCGCCGCGACAGATTTCGGAATCCGGAAGGCGCCGAGCAGCAGGTTGTCCTCGACGTTCATGGTGGCGAACAGTTCGCGGTGCTCGGGCACCAGGCTCAAGCCCATCGCCACGCGATCCTCGATATCGAGCGAGGCCATGTCGTTGCCGGCGAACGCAGCGGCCCCCTTCAGCGGCAATATGCCCATGATCGCATTCAACAGCGTGGTCTTGCCTGCACCATTGGCGCCGATGATGGTGACGATCTCGTTGTCGGCGACCTCGAGCGAGACCGAACGTACGGCTTCGACCTTGCCGTAGGCGACGTGGGCATCGGAGACCGATAGCAGTGCGCTCATGCGGTGGCTCCGAGATAGGCCTTGATGACATCAGGGTTGGTCTTGATGGCGTCAGGCGTGCCCTCGGCGATCTTGGTGCCGAAATCCAGCACCACGACGCGATCGGCGAGGTTCATCACGAATCCCATGTCGTGCTCGACCAGCAGCACCGACATGCCGCCGTCACGCAATTGACGGAGCAGGGCGGCGAGGCGCTGCTTCTCCATGTGGCGCAGCCCGGCAGCCGGCTCGTCCAGCAACAGCAGCAGCGGATCGACGCACAGCGCGCGCGCGATCTCGACGATGCGTTGCTGGCCGAGCGACAGGCTCCCCGCCAGCTGGTCGATCTGGTCGCCGAGGCCGACGCGCTCGATCTGGCGCGCGGCTTCCGCCAGCAGTTTCGCTTCATCGGCCCGGTCGAGCCGGAACATGCTGGCGATCGCGCCGGAAGACCCGCGCAGATGCGCGCCGATCGCGACGTTCTCCAGCACCGTCATGTCGGGCACCAGCTTGACGTGCTGGAAGGTGCGGGCGACGCCGAGCTTGACGACCTCCTGCGGCGGGGCGTTGTCGACCTTGTTGCCGAGCACCGAAATCGTGCCGCCGGTCGAGGTCAGCACGCCGGTGATCAGGTTGAAGGTGGTGCTCTTGCCGGCGCCGTTGGGGCCGATCAGGGCGACGATCTCGCGGGCCTGCACGGTGAAGGAGACGTCGTTGACGGCGATCACGCCGCCGAACTGCTTGCGCGCCTTCTCGACCTGCAGCAGCATGGACGGCGTGGCGGGCGCACGAACGCGAGCGGCGAGCGGGATCGAGGTGTCAGGCACCTTGCGCGCCGGCTTGAACGGCAATCGCGCCATCAGCCAGGGCCAGACGCCGGTCGGCGCCAGTTGCAGCAGGACGACCAGCAGGATGCCGAACACGATGGTCTCGAGCTGGCTCTGGCCGCCGAAGATCAGCGGCAAATAGCTCTGCAGGATCTCCTTCAGGATCACGACGATGCCGGCGCCCAGCACCCCGCCCCAGACATAGCCGGCGCCGCCGACCACGGCGATGAAGAGATATTCGATGCCGGCATGCGCGCCGAACGGCGTCGGGTTGGCGGCGCGCTGGAAATGCGCGTAGAGCCAGCCGGACAGGCCCGCCAACACCGCTGCATAGATGAACACCAGCAGCTTGGCGCGGGGCGTGTGCACACCGAAGGCTTCGCCGGCGATATGGCCGCGCCGCAGCGCGCGGATCGCGCGACCGGTGCGCGAATCCAGCAGGTTCATGGTCAGCAGCGCCGAGATCAGCACCGCGATCCAGATCGCGAAATAGATCGAGCCGGGATCGAGCATCCGGAAATTGCCGATCGAGAGCGGCGGAATGCCCGATATGCCGTCATTGCGCCCGAGGAACTCCAGCTTGCTGAACAGGTAAAACAGCCCGATGCCCCAGGCGATGGTGCCGAGCGGCAAATAATGGCCGGATAGCCGCACGGTGACGATGCCGAGCAGGACGGCGGCGACGCCGCTGACGAGCAGCGAGAGCGGCAGCGTCAACCAGGGCGAGACCCCGTAGGCCGTGGTCAGCACCGCCGTGGTGTAGGCGCCGAAGCCGCAGAAGGCCGCCTGGCCGAACGAGGTCAGGCCGCCGACGCCGGTCAGGATCACCAGGCCCATCGCCACCAGCGCGGCGAGGCCGATATTGTTCAGCAGCACGATCCAGAATGGCGGCAGGCCCGGGATGAACGGGATCGCCGCCATGACAGCTGCGAAGATGATGAGAGGAAGCCGCTGCTGCATCGCCGTCAGTCCTTCTCTTCCTCGACCGCGGGTGCTGCGAGCGAACGCAGCACCAGCACGGGAAGGATCAGCGTGAAGACGATGACCTCCTTGAAGTTGCTGGCATAGAACGAGGAGAACGCCTCGACGCAGCCGACGATCAGGGCCGCCACCGCGGTCAGCGGATAGCTCACCAGCCCTCCGATGATTGCGGCGATGAAGCCCTTGAGGCCGATCAGGAAGCCGGTGTCGTAATACAGCGTCGTGATCGGCACGATCAGGATTCCGGAGATCGCGCCGATCAGGGATGCCAGCAGGAAGGCGATCTGCCCCGACAGCGTGGTGCGGATGCCGACGAGGCGGGCGCCGAGCCGGTTGACGGCGGTGGCGCGCAGCGCCTTGCCCATCAGCGTGAAGCCGAAGAACAGCCACAGCGCGACGATGAACGCCACCGTCAGCCCGTAGACCGCCAGACTCTGGCCGGTGAAGCGCAGCGGGCCGACGGTCAGCGCCGCGTTCGACAGCGCCGGCCCGCGCAGCCCCTCGGCGCCGAAGAACACCAGCCCCAGCCCCTGCAGCGCCAGATGGCTGCCGACGGATGCGATCAGGAGCACCAGAACCGACGTGTGGGCGAGCGGCTGGAAAGCGATGCGATAGAGGAACAGGCCGATCGCCGCGACGATCAGCAGCGACAGCGCGATGTTGACCGCGATCGGCGTCTTCGGGCTGGCCAGCTTGTACGTCAGGGCGAGGATGACGGCCGGCAGCACGATGTTGAGCGCAAAGGAGCGCAGGACACGCGGCAGCCGCAGCGACCGCCTCGCGTCGAACAGGTCGAGGGCAAAGGCCACGCCGCCCATCGCCAGCGCCAGCAGCGCGGTGCCCGGCACGTTGCCGGTCGCCAGCATCGCGTAGCTCAGCGCGCCATAGGTGACAAATTCGCCCTGCGGGATCAGGATGACGCGCGTGACGGCGAACACCAGCACCAGCGCCAGTCCAAGCAGGGCATAGATCGCGCCGTTGGTGATGCCGTCCTGCAGCAGGAACAGCATGATCGTGGTGTTCAAGGCTGGCGCTCCCCCTCAAGCGTCCCCGGTCTGTGCCTGGTGGCAGCCGGTGGTCCCGGATTTCGGCAGTTGAAAGGCGCCGATATTTGATATAGTCGATAACAATTATCAAATATAACATCAAGCGCCCAGGCAGGCGCTTGCGACGGGATTGCGGACCCACGCGATGACGGTTTCCAAATGACAGTTTCCAAGGCAGCGACCGACGCCGTCAAGCCTTCCCGCGCCATCGGCAAGGAAGTTGCCGGGGGTGGGATGGAGAATGCCGGGCTGCAGATGGGCGAGCTGGCCGAGCTGCTCGGCTATTCGCTCAAGCGCGCGCAGCTCAAGGTGTTCGAGGACTTCCTGCGCTGCGTCGCGCCGCTGCAACTGACGCCGGCGCAATTCTCGGTGCTGCTGCTGCTCGACCGGAATCCCGGACGCAACCAGACCGAAATTGCCAATACGCTCGGCATCCTCCGGCCGAACTTCGTATCGATGCTGGATGCGCTGGAGAGCCGCGATCTGTGCGCCCGGATGCGTTCGACCAACGACCGGCGCTCCCATATCCTGGTCCTGACCGACAAGGGCAGGGCCGTACTCACCCGCGCCAAGAAGCTCGTCGCCAACAAGCATGAAGCCCGGCTCAACGAACTGCTGGGGCCGGCCAACCGCGCCGCACTGCTGGAAATGCTGTCGAAGATCGCAAACGAGTTTTGAACGATCGATGCTGTCATTCCGGGGCGATGCGAAGCATCGAACCCGGAATCTCGAGATTCCGGGTCTGGTCCTTCGGACCATCCCGGAATGACGCGGGCATGGTCAAGCAGCCACGATGCGATCGTCAGCCTTTCTCAGCGCCCGCCCCGATAAAAACTGCCGTTCGATCTCGGCGGCCGGAAGCGGCCGGCTGAACAGGAATCCCTGCATCTCCGTGCAGCCCTCGGATGTGATCTGCGCGAGCTGTTCCGCTGTTTCGACGCCTTCGGCCGTGGCGGTCATGCCCATTCCATTGGCGAGCGCGGCGACCGCCCGCACGATGTTCAGCGAACTCGGGTTGTCCGTGATGTTCTTGACGAAGGAACGGTCGATCTTGATCTTGTCGAACGGGAAGCTCTGCAGATAGGTCAGCGAGGAATATCCGGTGCCGAAATCGTCCATGGCGATCCGGATTCCGAGCGCCCGCAATTGATGAAGCACGGCAAGCGTCGCTTCCTTGTTGTGCAGCAGCACGGATTCCGTGATTTCGATTTCCAGCCGTGTCGGCGCGAGGCCTGAGGCGGCGAGGGCGCCGACGATCACCTGCATCAGGCCGGGACTGCGAAACTGGATCGCCGAAATATTGACGGCGACGTGGAGGTGCGCGGGCCATTGCGCTGCGGTGGCGCAGGCCTGCCGGATCACCCACTCGCCCATCGGCAGGATGAAGCCGATCTCCTCCGCCAGCGGAATGAAGGCGGCCGGCGAGATCATTCCCCTGGTCGGGTGGTTCCAGCGTATCAGGGCCTCGAAACCGCTGATCTCGTTGCTCGCCAGATTGACGATCGGCTGATAGTGCAGCTCGAATTCGCCTGCCGGCAGCGCCTTGCGCAGGTCCTGTTCCATGACGCGGCGCGTCTGCATCTGCAGGTCCATCGCCGGCTCGAAGAAGCGGAAGGTGCCGCGTCCGTCGCTCTTGGCCCGGTAGAGCGCGAGGTCGGCATTGCGCAACAGCCTGTCGGAACTCGACCCGTCGCCGGGGCCGATGGAAATGCCGACGCTGACCCCGATCACGGCCTGCTGGCCATCGATGTCGTAGGGCTCGGTAAGCTCCCGGATCACGCGCCTGCGCCAGCGCCGTCGCATCGGCAGGATCGGCGATCGCGACCTGGACGATCACGAACTCGTCGCCGCCCATGCGCGCGATGGTATCGGCTCCGCCGACCAGGGCGCGCAACCGCTCGGCCACGAGCCTGAGCAGCCTGTCGCCGGAGGGATGACCGAACGTATCGTTCACCGCCTTGAATTGATCGAGATCGAGATGATGAACGGCCACCATTTCCCCATGCTGGACCCGCTCCAGGGCACGTTCGAGGCGATCGTTCAGCAGCGCGCGGTTGGCCAGGTCGGTCAGCGAATCGTGATGCGCCATGTACTCGATCTTGACCTCGGACTGGCGCTGCTCGGTGATGTCCTCATGGGTGGCGACCCAGCCGCCGCCGGGCATCGGCCGGTGCCGGATCTTGATGGTGCGCCCGTCCTCCAGTTCGACGGTGCTGTCCTTGGCTTCGTTGGAGATCGCGACATCGGTGCGCCAGCGGATGTATTCTTCCCGCGTCATGGCTGGAAAGCTGCCGGCCTCGATACGCAGATCGACGATTTCCATCAGCGTCATGCCGGGGTAAACGCGATCGGCCGCGATATTGTAGATGTCGACGAAGCGGCCGTTGCACACGATCAGGCGGTGGTCGGCGTCGAAGAAGCACAGCCCCTGCGACATGTTGTTGATCGCGGTGTCGAACTGGAAATTCCGGATGCGCAGGGTCTCTTCCTGTTGCCGTCCGAGTTCAAACTGCGTCTTCAGGCGCGAATGCAGTTCCTCGCGTTCGGTGATGTCCTCATGGGTCGCCATCCCGCCGCCGCCGGGCATCGGGTGGACGGTGTAGGCGATGATCCGCCCGTCGGTAAATTCCTGGATCGTGGTGTCGAGCGCGATATCCCGCCCGACGCGCTGACGGATGTAATCATCGGGTGTCGTCTGCACCTTCAGGCCGAGCTTCAGCCGGTGGCGGATCAATTCGCTGGTCGGCGTGCCCGGCCTCACCTGATCGGGTGAGAGCCCGTACATCTCCGCGTAGCGACGATTGCAGAAGACGACTTCTCGCTTGTCGTTGAACAGGATGATCCCGAACGACAAATGGTTGATCGCCTCTTCGAGCGGTGCGCTCAAGAGCGTCGATCCAGGACCGGTGGGCAACTGGCGGTAATCCGTCATGCAGCGTTCCCCCGCCGCGTTAGCGGCTCTCCTTCTGGGAGGAGATCAGCCATTAAAAGCCGAAGTAGGTGAATCGCATCCTTGGGATACCGCAACTTGCGCGGGTTTCCGGGGGCTTGCTCAACAAAGTGTTAACGCGGGGGCAATAGCTTTCGCAATGCGGCGCTGAAAGGCTAGGCGGGGTCGACCAGAATGACCCTGACGTCGTTGACATTGGTGAGCGTCGGGCCGGTCAACAGCAGATCGCCGGTTGCCGTAAAGAACGCGGTGGCGTCGTTGTTGGCGAGATAGGCCTTCGGGTCGAGACCGAGCGACTTCATCCTGGCAAACGTCGCCGGGTCGATGACCGCGCCGGCCGGATCGGTGGCGCTGCCGGCGCCACCGTCGGCGCCGTCGGTGTCGGCGGCCAGCGCGGCGATGCCGGGCGTATCCTGCAGCAGGTCCGGCCAGCGCCAGCGCGTATTCCTGGTTCGGGCCGCCGCGGCCATTGCCGCGCACGGTCACCGTGAGTTCGCCGCCGGAGACGATCGCGACGCGCCGTCCTTCGCTGCGCGCCTGTAACGCCAGCCGCGCGTGATCGGCGGCAACGTCGCGCGCCTCGCCTTCGAGATCGGCGCCGAGATCGATCACTTCATAGCCCGCGTCCTTCGCGACCTTGATCGCGGCGTCCAGCGAGGCTTTCGGCCTTGCGATGATCTCGAACTGCGCGCGGGCAAAGGCGGGATCACCCGGCTTGCAGCTCTCGTTCCTGGCATCGTCGAGGGCGCGCGCGACCGCGTCGTCCACCGCGAGCTTGTATCTGGCCACCAGCGCGCGGGCGTCGGCCAGCGTGGTCGGATCCGGCACCGTCGGCCCGGACGCGATCGCGGAAGGATCGTCATGCGGCACGTCGGAGATCGCGAGCGTGACGATTTCGGCGCGCTGTCCCGCGCGGCGCCAGCCGGCCGCCCTTGATCCGCGACAGATGCTTGCGGACGATGTTCATCTCGCCGATCGGCGCGCCCGAGCGCAGCAGCGCGCGATTGACCTGCTGCTTCTGCGCGAAGCGTGATGCCGTCGACCGGCGCGATCCAGTTGGCGGAGCCGCCGCCGGACAGCAGCACCAGCAACAGGTCGTCCGCGGTCGCCTCCGCCGCCAGACGCAGCGTGTCGTCGGCGGCTTTCAGCCCGGCCTCGTCGGGCACGGGATGGCCGGCCTCGATCACCTTGATCCGCCGCGTCGGCACGGCGTGGCCGTGGCGGGTGGTGGCGATGCCGGTCAGCCGCGCGGGGTCGAGCCCGAGCGCGTCGAGATAATGCCGTTCGGCGGCTGCGGCCATGGCGGCGGCGCCCTTGCCGGCGGCGAGGCAGATCACGCGGCCTTTCGGCGCCGGCCGCAGATGCGCCGACAGCACGATTTCGGGATGCGCGGCCGCGACGGCCGCATCGAAGATCGCTCGCAACAGGGGACGTCGGTCGGTCATGGGCATGCGGAAGATGTCGTGGCACGGGAGCCGTGGTTATCCATCCAATCGGCGCAAAAGAAAACCCCCGCGGATTGTCCGCGGGGGTCTTCACGGCCCGTCGATTGGGCCGATTGCGTTTACCTGACGAGCTAGCCGCCGACGTCACCGGAGAGGATTTCGCCGAACCGCTCCCAGGTCTCGCCCTTGAACTTGATCAGTTGCAGCTGCGAGATCGGAGCAAAGTCGGTCGCCGACGTATTGACCTTGATGCCCGGCAGCAGGCCGCCGAGTTCGAGGTCCTTGAGGCTGGCGGCCTGCTTCATGACGTTCTCGCGGGTGAGATTGTCGCCGCATGCCTTCAGCACGTGCACCAGACCCTGTGCGACGGTGTAGCCGAACATCACCGAAGCATCGGTGCGGTTGGCTTCCGGATAGTACTTGTCGAGGAACTCGTTCCACGCCTTCATGCCGGCATCGTTCTTCCACTGCGCATCCGTCGGATCCTTCAGGTAGCTGCGACGAGATGATGTCCTGGCGCGTTCTCGATGCCGGCCGGCTTGATGACGCTGCCGATCGAGGCCGAGACGTTGTTGAGGAAGTGCAGCGGCTTCCAGCCGATCTCGGCGTTCTTCTTGATCGCCTGCGCCGCGAACTTCGGCGTGGTGATGTTGATGAACACGTCGGCGCCGGTCGCCTTCAGCTTGACGATGTGCGAGTCGATGGTCGGTTCGGAGACTTCGTAGCTTTCCTCCAGCACGATCATCGAGGCGGCCTTGGCGCCGAGCCCGTCCTTGAAGCCCTTCAGGTAGTCCTTGCCGTAGTCGTCGTTCTGGTAGAGCATGCCGATCTTGGCGTTCGGCTTGTTCCTTCAGGATGTACTTGGCGTAGATCTGCGTCTCGCTCTGGTAGTTGGGCTGCCAGCCCATGGTCCACGGGAAGTTCTTCGGATCGTTCCACTTGGTGGCGCCGGTGGCGACGAACAGCTGCGGCACCTTCTTCGCGTTCAGGTACTTCTGGATCGCCGTGTTCGGCGGCGTGCCGAGCGGGTTGAAGACGAGCAGCACCTCGTCGCTCTCGACCAGCTTGCGCGCCTGCTCGACCGTCTTCGGCGGGGTGTAGGCGTCGTCATAGGTGATGAAGTTGATCTTGCGGCCGTTGATGCCGCCCTCGGCGTTGATCTTCTTGAAGTAGGCTTCCTCGGTCTTGCCGATCACGCCGTAGGCGGACGCCGGGTCCGCTGTAGGGCATGATGTTGCCGATCTTGATTTCGGTGTCGGTTGCGCCGGTGTCGTATTTCTTCTGCGCGAGAGCGCCGCTCGATGACGCGGCGAGCAATGCCGAGCGCGGCCGAGAGCAACCGCGAGTTTTTGTCATTGCGGACATTTCTGTCTCTCCCTTTTCATCATTGAACTGTTGACGTCGCGGCTCCTTGGCTTGAAGCTCTTCTGGCGGCGTCGCTGCAATACCATCTTGCCGGACGCCTCACAACAGAAAGCCCCTGCGGCAAAGCCGCAGGGGCTGCTGTCTTTGGTCAGTAGGCGATCTCGAGCGGCGTTAGTCAGCCGCCGACGTCGCCGGTGAGGATTTCGCCGAACAGCTCCCAGGTCTCGCCCTTGAAGCGCATCATCTGCAGCTGCGAGATCGGAGCGAAGTCGGTCGGCCGACGGTGTTGATCTTGATGCCCGGCAGCAGGCCGTCCGAGCTCGAGGTCCTTGAGGCTGGCGGCCTGCTTCATGACGTTCTCGCGGGTGAGATTGTCGCCGCACTGCTTCAGCACCTGCACCAGGGCCTGGGCGACGGTATAGCCGTACATGACCGAGGCGTCGGTGCGGTTGGCTTCCGGGTAGTACTTGTCCAGGAACTCGTTCCAGCGCCTTCATGCCCGCATCGTTCTTCCACTGCGCGATCGGTCGGATCCTTGAGGTAGTGCGGACGAGATGATGCCCTGCGAATTCTCGAAGCCGGCCGGCTTCATCACGCTGCCGATCGAGGCCGAGACGTTGTTGAGGAAGTGCAGCGGCTTCCAGCCGATCTCGGCGTTCTTCTTGATCGCCTGCGCCGCGAACTTCGGCGTGGTGATGTTGAAGAAGACGTCGGCGCCGGTCGACTTCAGCTTGACGATGTGGGAGTCGATCGTCGGCTCGGAGACTTCGTAGCTTTCCTCCAGCGACGATCATCGAGGCCGCCTTGGCGCCGAGCCCGTCCTTGAAGCCCTTCAGATAGTCCTTGCCGTAATCGTCGTTCTGGTAGAGGACGCCGATCTTGGCGTTCGGCTTGTTCTTCAGGATGTACTTGGCGTAGATCTGCGCTTCGCTCTGGTAGTTGGGCTGCCAGCCCATCGTCCAGGGGAAGTCCTTCGGGTCGTTCCACTTGGTGGCGCCGGTGGCGACGAACAGTTGCGGCACCTTCTTCGTGTTCATGTATTTCTGGATCGCCGTGTTCGGCGGCGTGCCGAGCGGATTGAAGACGAGCAGCACTTCGTCGCTCTCGACCAGCTTGCGGGCCTGCTCCACCGTCTTCGGCGGGGTGTAGGCGTCGTCATAGGTGATGAAGTTGATCTTGCGGCCGTTGATGCCGCCCTCGGCGTTGATCTTCTTGAAGTAGGCGTCCTCGGTCTTGCCGATCACGCCATAGGCGGAGGCCGGTCCGCTGTAGGGCATGATGTTGCCGATCTTGATTTCGGTGTCGGAGGCGCCGGTGTCGTATTTCTTCTGCGCAAGCGCGCCGCTGCTGGTTGCGGCAAGCAAAGCGAGGGCAGCCGCAAAGGCTCCCAAGCGCAAGTTGATGGCGGGCATTTTGATCTCCCTGGGATCCGATGAATGTGTCGATGTTCTTGATCGGGAGCGCTTGGCGGCTCTTGCGCGCATTGAATACCTTTCGGCTGCGTCCAGCAACAAAAAGCCCCCCGCGACGGTGTCGCGGGAGGCCTTATAGTTGGAGCGTCGCGGATGCCCGCAAGGCGGAATATTAATCTTGGCGTTCTCAGCAGAAGTCGCGAGGCCGCCTGTTCAGTTCGCGCTACGGAGGCGACGTCGCCGCTGATGATCTCGCCGAACAGCTCCCACTTCTCGCCCTTGAAGCGCTCATCTGCAACTGCGCGATCGGAGCGAAGTCGGTGGCGCTGGTGTTGATCTTGACGCCGGGCAGCAGCGTGTCCGGCGTGAAGTCCTTCAGGCTCGCCGCCTGCTTCATCACGTTGGCGCGGGTCAGGTCGTCGCCGCACATTTCCAGCACCTGCGCCAGGGTCTGCGCGGCGCCGTAGCCGTAGACGAGCGCGCTGTCGGTCTTGTCGGCGCCCGGCATGTACTTGTCGATGAACTCGTTCCACTTCTTCATGCCGGGATCGTTCTTCCACTGCGGATCGGCGGCGTCCTTGGCGTAGGCCGCCGACAGCATGCCCTGCGCGTTCTCGAAGCCCGGCCGGCTTCATCACGCGCCGACCGAGGCCGACACGTTGGTCGAGGATCTGCAGCGGCTTCCAGCCGAGCTCGGCGATCTTCTTGATGGTCTGCGCGCGCGAACTTCGGCGTCGTGTTGATCAGCAGCACGTCGGGGCTGGCGGCCTTCAGCTTGACGATGTGCGAGTCGATGGTCGGCTCGGAGATCTCGTAGCTTTCTTCCATGATGATCATCGACGTGGCCTTGGCGCCGAGGCCGTCCTTGATGCCCTTGAGGTAGTCTTTGCCGAAGTCGTCGTTCTGATAGAGGATCGCGATCTTGGCGTTCGGCTTCTCCTTCAGCAGGTACTTGGCGTAGATCTGCGCTTCGCTCTGGTAGGTCGGCTGCCAGCCCATGGTCCAGGGGAAGTCCTTCGGGTCGTTCCACTTGGTGGCGCCGGTGGCGACGAACAGCTGCGGCACCTTCTTGGCGTTCAGGTACTTCTGGATCGCGGTGTTGGACGGCGTGCCGAGCGGGTTGAAGACGAGCCAGCACCTCGTCGCTCTCGACCAGCTTGCGCACCTGCTCGACCGCCTTCGGCGGGCGAGTAGGCGTCGTCATAGCTGATGAAGTTGATCTTGCGGCCGTTGATGCCGCCCTTGGCGTTGATCATCTTGAAATAGGCCTCTTCGGTCTTGCCGATCATGCCGTAGGCCGAGCCGGGCCGCTGTACGGCATGATGTTGCCGATCTTGATCTCGGTGTCGGTCGCGCCGGTGTCGTATTTCTTCTGCGCGAGGCGCTGCCGGGGGTGAAAGCAAAAGCGATGGCCGCCGCCGAGAAGGCGGCAGTCCGTAGTGTTGCAAGCATAGTGTCTCCTGAGTTTGTTCTTTGGAGTTCTTCAGTTCTTCTTGAGTTTGCCGAGCAGTCTGCTGGGCGATGATCGCGACCTGCCTGGCGCCGTGCGGCACGAGGAAGATGACGAGGAACAGGATCACGCCGAACACGGCGCCGGAGAGACCCTTCGAGATGCCCTCGGCGATGTTCGGCACGAAGATGATGAAGGCGGCGCCGACGAACGAGCCCGGCAGCCAGCCGACGCCGCCGACCACCATGCCGAGGAACAGCGAGATCGCGAGCGTGATGGTGTAGCTGTCCGGCGCGACGAACTGCACCGCGATGGCGCCGAGCGCGCCGGCGACGCCGGTGATGCCGGCGCGAGACGCCGAACGTCAGCGTCTTGTAGAGCGCGACGTCGACGCCCATCGCGGAGGCCGCGATCTCGTTGTCGCGGATCGCCATGAAGGCGCGGCCGGAGCGCGACTGCAGCAGGTTGACCGAGGCGATGTAGATCGCGATCGCGATCGCCAGCGTGAAGTAGTAGAGCCACATGTCCTGCGACATCGGCAGGCCGAACGGCGCGTCGGGCTTGGTGACGACGAGGCCCTGCACGCCGCCGGTCCAGTGCTCGAAGAAGCCGAGCTTCAACAGCTGCGGCATCGCGATCGCGAGCGCGAAGGTCGCGAGCGCGAGATAGATGCCGGACAGCCGCAGCGCCGGCAGGCCGAACAGGAAGCCGAAGACGAAGCAGACGACGCCGGCGATCGGCAGCGTCAGCGCGTAGTTCACGCCGGCGTGCTCCATCAGGATCGCCGACGTATAGGCGCCGACCGCGTAGAACGCGCTCTGGCCGAGCGAGAACTGGCCGGTGCCGCCGGTCAGGATGTTCAGCGCCAGCACCGCGATCGCGTAGATCAGCAGCATCGTCATCTGGAAGATGATGAAGTTCTTCACGAACAGCGGCGCGATGACCAGCGCGGCCAGCACCACCAGCGAGGTGCCGAGTGCCGAGCGTCATGGCGCGCTTCGGAACGGCCTCGACGGCCGGTGCTTCTGTGACGACTTCCTGCAGCAGCGCTCATGATCAAACTCGCTTCACGATGGGGCGGCCGAACAGGCCGCCGGTTTGACGACCAGGACGGTGATGATCAGCGCAAGCGCGATCGGCAGCTTCAGCTCGTTGCCGACGCCGGGAATGTAGGTGCCGGCGAGATTCTCGAAGACGCCGACCAGGAAGCCGCCGAGCACGGCGCCGAGCGGGCTGGTCAGGCCGCCGAGCACGGCGGCGGCGAAGCCGTAGAGCAGGACGCCGCCCATCATGTTGGGCTCGAGGAACACCACCGGCGCGATCAGCATGCCGGCGACCGCGCCGATCGCGGCCGCCATGCCCCAGCCGAGCGCGATCATCCAGCGACGTGTTGATGCCGACGAGCCGCGCCGATTCGGGCAGCGCGGCGGCGGCGCGCATCGCAAGGCCGACGCGGGTGAACTGGAAGAAGAAGTACAGCGCGACCAGCAGCAGCAGCGTGACGCCGATCATGCCGGCCTGGTGGGTCGAGATCAGCTGGCTGCCGAGGAACGGCGAGGAGCCGAACGGCGTCGGGAACGGCTTGATGGTGAAGTCCCAGATGAAGCCGGCGACGCTGTTGATGATCGCGAACAGCGCGATGAAGCCGACGACGTGGGTCAGCACCGGCGCCTTGGCGAGCGGCTTGAACAGCAGCGCGCTCGATCACGATGCCGCCGGCGAAGGAGATGGCGAGCGTCAGCAGGAAGGCCCCCCAGTAGGGCATGCCCCACTGCATCAACTGCCAGGCGATGAAGGTCGAGAACATCGCCATTTCGCCCTGGGCGAAATTCAGATGGTCGATCGCCTGGTAGATCATCACGACGGCGAGCGCCATGCAGGCATAGATCGCGCCGGTGGCGATGCCGGCCAGGACCTGGTTGGTAAACAGTTCCATGGTCCTGCTCCTCAGTAACCGAGATAGGATTTGCGGATGTCTTCGTTGTTCGCGATGTCCTTGGCGGTGCCCGACATCACGATGCGTCCGGTCTCGATCACATAGGCCTGGTCGGCGAGTTCGAGCGCGAGCTGCGCGTTCTGCTCGACCACCAGGATGGTGACCTTGTCCTCGCGGTTGATCTTGCCGAGGATCTCGAACAGGTCGCGCACGATCAGCGGCGCGAGGCCGAACGACGGCTCGTCGAGCAGCATCAGCCGCGGCCGCAGCATCAGCGCGCGCGCCGACCGCCAGCATCTGCTGCTCGCCGCCGGACAGCGTGCCGGCCTGCTGGGTGTGGCGCTCCTTCAGCACCGGGAAATGCTCGTACATGCGCTCGATGTCGGCGACGATGTCCGTCCTGTCGTTGCGCGTGATGGCGCCGAGCTGCAGGTTCTCCTCCACCGTCATGGTGGTGAAGGTGCCGCGGCCCTGCGGCACATGGGCGATGCCGAGGCGGACGATGTTCTCGGTCGACTTGCCCGACGAGCGGCTTGCCCTCGAACTCGATCGCGCCGGTCGAGCGCACCATGTTGCAGATCGCGCGCAGCGTCGTGGTCTTGCCGGCGCCGTTGGCGCCGAGCAGCGTGGTGAGGCTGCCTTCGTTGAGCGCGAAGCTCGAGGCCGTGCAGCGCCTGGACCTGGCCGTAATAGGCGCGCAGGTCCTTGACGTTGAGCATCGCGGTCATTGGTCCTTGCTCCCGAGATAGGCCTTGATGACATCCGGGTCGGCCTGCACCTGGGCCGGCGTGCCTTCGGCGAGCTTGCGGCCGAAATTGAGCGCGACGACGTGGTCGGCGATCGACATCACCAGGCCCATGTGATGCTCGACCAGCAGCACGGTGATGTGGCGCTCGTCGCGGATGCGGCGGATCAGATCGCCGAGCACGTAGACTTCCTCATGGTTGAGGCCGCCGGCGGGCTCGTCGAGCAGCAGGATCTTCGGCTCGGCGGCGAGCGCGCGCGCCAGTTCGACGCGCTTCTGCGTGCCGAACGGCAGGCCGGAGACCACGGTGTGCGGCGACGTCCTCGAGATCGAGATAGTCGAGGATCTCGTGCGACCTTCTCGTTGACGTCGGCCTCGCCGCGGCGAACCCAGGCGAGCCTGAGCGAGTCGCTGATGATGTCGCTCGTGGTGCGGGCGTGGCCGCCGACGCGGACGTTGTCGAGCACCGAGAGGTTGGGAAACAGCGCGACGTTCTGGAAGGTGCGGCCGATGCCGATCTCGGCGATCTTGTGCGGCGGGCGCGTCAGGATGCTGGAGCCTTCCATCAGGATGTCGCCGGAGCTCGGCTGATAGAGCCGGCTCAGGCAATTGAACAGCGTCGTCTTGCCGGCGCCGTTCGGTCCGATCAGGCCGAGGATCTGCGCCCTTGTGCATGTCGAAGGACACGCCGTTCAGCGCGATGATGCCGCCGAACACGACGCTGACGTCGCGAACCGCGAGCAGGGGAGCATTGCCCTGCGCGAGCTGTGCCTGCGTCATCTGCGTCTCGCCCGTGCCGTTCACGGAGCGGGAATGACTGCGCGAATGCTTTCGCGCGTCATGGCGAGGCCTATCTGATCCCCTCGGACAAGCGTGCAACTTTCCCTCCTGCTTTCAACTTCTTGCTGTCGTTCTTTTTTGGATTGCGCGAGCAGCGCCGCCCAGCGCTGCTTCGATGTTCCTTACCATCGCCACCAGACGAGGTCCAATATCGTTCATCAAGCGATCTTCCGTGAAGCGGAATGCCGGCGCGCCGCAATTGAAGGCGTACGGTCCGGTTCCGTCATTCAGCTTCAGCGCAACGCCGACGGCGTGCACGTCGTTCTGCCATTCGCCGGCGGAGATCGCGAAGCCATGCTTCGCGATCGTCTCGCCGGCGCGCTCGATGCCGTCGCGCATCTTCGGCCAGTCGGCTGCCGTAGTGATCGCGCAGCTCGCGCAACAGCGCGGCGCGTTCGTCGTCGGGCAACGCCCAGATATAGGCGCGTCCCATCGCCGTGGTCGCGATCGGCACCCGCGAACCGACGTCGAGCTGCACGCCGAGCGTCAGCCCGTTGCGGCTCTGCCCGAAATAGATCATGCTGAGACGGTCGCGCGCGCCGATCGCGACCGCGCCGCCGGTCTCGCGCATCACTTCCTCGCGGTAGGGTTCGGACAGATGCCGAACGCCGAGATTGGCAAGCGCGGCATACCCCAGCGCCATGGCTGATGGCGCAAGCTGATACTTCTCGAAGCGCGGAACCGGTGTAAGATAGCCGAGCTTGGTCAACGTATAGGTCAGCCGGGAAATGGTTGGCTTCGGCAAATTGGTGCGCGCGGCGATCTCCTGATTGCCGAGCAGCCCGTCGTTGGGATGAAATGCGCGCAACACATCGAGGCCGCGGGAAAGCGCGACGACGAAGCTGCGATCGGTCGCGACTTTCTTCGCTGGACGTTTCATTCCCGCTGCTGCTGCTGATGAGCTCGTTGACAAGGGACGTGCTTCAAAATAACCCTCGCGTGTCAAGATGTGGAATTAAATTTCGCACTGCGAAACTGGTAAAAACGACCGTAGCCACTCAACGCAAGTCGAGCAGCAAATCCAAGAACAAGATCCAGGGAGAGTGCCGTGAACGAAGTGGTCAAGCTCGAACGTCATGATGTCATCGCCATCGTCACGGTCGACAGTCCTCCGGTGAATGCGCTGAGCGCCGCGGTGCGCGGCGGCATTCTCGAATGCATGAAGGCGGCGATCGCCGACGCCGAAGTGAAGGCGATCGTGCTGACCTGCGGCGGCCGCACCTTCATCGCCGGCGCCGACATCACCGAATTCGGCAAGCCGCCGAAGCCGCCCGGCCTGCACGAAGTGCTCGACCGAGATCGAGAATTCGCCGAAGCCGATCGTCGCCGCCATTCACGGCACCGCGCTCGGCGGCGGTCTCGAAGTCGCGCTGGCTGCCACTACCGCGTCGCCACCAAGGAAGCCAAGCTCGGCCTGCCCGAAGTGAAGCTCGGCCTGCTGCCGGGCGCCGGCGGCACGCAGCGCCTGCCGCGCGCGGTCGGTCCGGAACTCGCGGTCAAGATGATCGTCAGCGGCGATCCGATCGGCGCGGCGGAAGCGCTGAAGAACGGCCTGATCGAGGAGATCGTCGAAGGCCCGGCGTCCGGCGGCGAAGCCTTTGCCCGCAAGGTGCTCGCCGAGAAGCGTCCGCTGCGCAAGCTGCGCGACGACGACTCCAAGCTCGCCGCCGCCAAGGCCGACATCTCGATCTTCACCAATGCGGTCGCCGCGCTGACCAAGAAGGCGCGCGGCCTGGAAGCGCCGTTCGCCGCGGCCGATGCCGTGCGCGCCGCGCTCGACCTGCCCTTCGACGAAGGGCTGAAGAAGGAGCGCGAGATCTTCCTGAAGCTGGTCGCCAGCGACCAGTCGAAGGCGCAGCGTTACGCCTTCTTCGCCGAGCGCGAGGCCGCCAAGATCGCCGGCGTGCCCGAGGGCACCAAGCCGCGCGAGGTCGAGCGCGTCGCCATCATCGGCGCCGGCACCATGGGCGGCGGCATCGCGATGTCCTTCGCCAATGCCGGCATTCCGGTCACGCTGATCGAGACCGGCGAAGAGCAGCTCAAGCGCGGCATCGGCGTGATGCAGAAGAACTACGAAGCCACCGCCGCGCGCGGCGGCATCCCGGCCGATGCGCCGGCCAAGCGCATGGGCCTGATCAACGGCATGGTCGGCCTCGAGAACGTCAAGGACGCCGACCTCGTCATCGAGGCCGTGTTCGAGACCATGGCGATCAAGAAGGAAGTGTTCGGCAAGCTCGACCAGTATCGCCAAGCCCGGCGCGGTGCTCGCCTCCAACACCTCGTATCTCAACATCGACGAGATCGCGGAGGTGACCAAGCGTCCGCAGGACGTGCTCGGCATGCACTTCTTCTCGCCGGCCAACGTCATGAAGCTGTGCGAGATCGTGCGCGCCGACAAGACCGCGCCGGACGCGCTGGTGACCGCGGTCGCGATCGCGCGCAAGATCGCCAAGGTGCCGGTCGTGGTCGGCGTCTGCGACGGCTTCGTCGGCAACCGCATGCTGGCGCAGCGCGGCAAGCAGTCCGAGAAGCTGCTGTTCGAAGGCGCGCTGCCGCAGCAGGTCGACGCCGTCGTGACCAAGTTCGGCATGCCGATGGGGCCGTTCGCGATGGGCGATCTCGCCGGCCTCGACATCGGCTGGCGCTCGCGCAAGGACCGCGGCATCAAGTCGGAGATCGCCGATGCGCTGTGCGAAGCCGGCCGCTTCGGCCAGAAGACCGGCAAGGGCTACTACAAGTATGAAGGCGGCTCGCGCGCGCCGCTGCCCGATCCGGAAGTCGAGAAGCTGATCGACGAGACGCTGCAGCAAGCCTCGGCCTGCAAGCGCCGCGTCGTCAGCGACGACGAGATCCTCGAGCGCATGATGTATCCGATGATCAACGAGGGCGCGCGCATCCTCGAAGAGAAGCATCGCGGCGCGTCCGAGCGACATCGACGTGATCTGGCTCTACGGCTACGGCTGGCCGATCTATCGCGGCGGCCCGATGTTCTAGGCCGACAGCGTCGGCCTCAAGCACATCGCCGATCGGCTGTCGTACTACGCCAAGGAGACCAACGATCCCTCGCTCGAGCCGGCGCCGCTGCTGAAGCGTCTCGCCGCCGAAGGCAAGACGTTCGCCTCGCTGGCCGCAGCGTCGAAGGCGGCTTGATGGGCGACTGCGCTCTCCGCGTCATTCCGGGGCGCGCGAAGCGCGATCCCGGCGATCTCGAGATTCGGGTTCGTCCCTCGCGACGCCCCGGAATGACGCTCTCTACGTGGGACTCCATGACCCATCCCGGCGAACAGTTCTATCCGCAAGGCGTCCGCTGGGATGATCCGATCCCGCGCGGCACGCTGCCGGACCTGCTGTCGAAGGCGGCGGCCGAATTCGGCGCGCGGCCGGCGATCGAATTCCGCGACCGGCCGATCAGCTACGCCGAGCTGGCAGGCGATGGTCGAGATCGCGGCCAGCGCGTTCCTGCGCGCCGGCTACGGCAAGGGCACGTTCGGTCGCGCTGTTCCTCGGCAACACGCCGGATCATCCGGTCAATTTCTTCGGCGCGCTGAAGGCCGGCGCCCGCATCGTGCATCTGTCGCCGCTCGACGGCGAGATCGCGCTGTCGCACAAGCTCTCCGACTCCGGCGCGCGCGTGCTGGTCACCAGCAATCTGTCGGCGCTGCTGCCGACGGCGCTGAAATTCCTCGACAAGGGCCTGCTCGACCGTCTGATCGTCTGCGAGGACGACGATTGGGGCAAGGTCGGCACGCCGCAGACCGCGCTGCCGGACAATCCGGCGATCGTCACCTGCAGGCAGTTCGCCGAGGGCGCGACGAGCGCCGGCAGCATGGCCCGCGATCGCGCCGACGACGTCGCGCTGCTGCAATATACCGGCGGCACCACCGGCCTGCCGAAGGGCGCGATGCTCAGCCACGGCAATCTGACCTCGGCGGTCTCGATCTACGACGTCTGGGGCAAGCCGGCGCGCGCCGAGCGCGATGCGATCGAGCGCGTGATCTGCGTGCTGCCGCTGTTCCACATCTTCGCGCTGACGGTGGTGCTGCTGTCGTCGATCCGGCACGGCAATCTGATCTCGCTGCACCAGCGCTTCGACGTCGAGGCCGTGATGCGCGACATCGAGGTCAAGCGCGCCACCTCGTTCCCCGGCGTGCCGACGATGTGGATCGCGATCGCCTCGCTGCCCGATCTCGACAAGCGCGACCTGTCCTCGCTGGTCTATTGCGGCTCGGGCGGCGCGCCGCTGCCGGTCGAGGTCGCGCAGGATCTTCGAGCGCAAGATCGGCATGAAGCTGAAGAGCGGCTGGGGCATGACCGAGACCTGCTCGCCCGGCACCGGCCATCCGAAGGAAGGCCCGGACAAGCCCGGCTCGATCGGCCTGATGCTGCCCGGCATCGAGATGGATGTGGTGTCGCTCGACGATCCGACGAAGGTGCTGCCGGTGGGCGAGATCGGCGAGATCCGCATCCGCGGCCCGAACGTCACCAAGGGCTACTGGAACCGGCCGAAGGAAACCGCGGAAGCCTTCGTCGGCGACCGCTTCCTGACCGGCGACATCGGCTACATGGACGACGACGGCTATTTCTACCTGGTCGACCGCAAGAAGGACATGATCATCTCCGGCGGCTTCAACGTCTATCCGCAGATGATCGAGCAGGCGATCTACACCCATCCCGCCGTGCAGGAAGTCATCGTCATCGGCATTCCCGACGACTACCGCGGCGAGGCCGCCAAGGCCTTCATCAAGCTGCGCGACGGGCGCCAATCCGTTCACGCTCGATGAGCTGCGCGCCTTTCTCGCCGGCAAGCTCGGCAAGCACGAAATGCCGGCCGCGCTCGATTTCGTCGATGAATTGCCGCGCACGCCGGTCGGAAAACTGTCGCGCCACGAATTGCGCCAGCAGCAGTCCTCGCCGCCGGCAAGCATCAAGAAAGACGTCGCCTGATCAGTTAATTCGCTCACAAGGAGGATCCGATGGATCTCGCTTTCAGCAAGGAAGAAATGGCGTTTCGCGAGGAAGTGCGGGCCTTCTTCCGGGACAACGTGCCGCCGGAGACACGGCGCAAGATGGTGGAGGGCCGTCACCTCTCCAAGGACGAGATGGTCGCCTGGTGGCGCATCCTCAACAAGAAGGGCTGGGGCGTCTCGCACTGGCCGAAGGAATATGGCGGCACCGGCTGGAGCTCGGTGCAGCACTACATCTTCAACGAGGAACTGCAGATGCACCCGGCGCCGGCGCCGCTCGCCTTCGGCGTCAGCATGGTCGGCCCGGTCATCTACACCTTCGGCAACGAGAAGCAGAAGAAGCAGTATCTGCCGCGCATCGCCAGTGTCGACGACTGGTGGTGCCAGGGCTTCTCCGAGCCCGGCTCCGGCTCCGATCTCGCCTCGCTGAAGACCAAGGCCGAGCGCAAGGGCGACAAGTACATCATCAACGGCCAGAAGACCTGGACCACGCTGGCGCAGCACGCCGACATGATCTTCTGCCTGTGCCGCACCGACAACAATGCGAAGAAGCAGATGGGCATCTCCTTCATCGTGTTCGACATGAAGTCGAAGGGCGTCACCGTGCGGCCGATCGAGACCATCGACGGCGGCCATGAGGTCAACGAGGTGTTCTTCGACGACGTCGAGGTGCCGGTCGAGAATTTGATCGGCGAGGAGAACAAGGGCTGGGATTACGCAAAATTCCTGCTCGGCAACGAGCGCACCGGCATCGCCCGCGTCGGCGTCTCCAAGGAGCGGCTGCGCCGCATCAAGGATCTCGCCTCCAAGGTCGAATCCAACGGCAAGCCGATCATCCAGGACCAGGGTTTCCGCGAGAAGCTCGCGGCCTGCGAGATCGAGCTGAAGGCGCTCGAACTCACCCAGCTTCGCGTCGTCGCCGACGAGGGCAAGCACGGCAAGGGCAAGCCCAATCCGGCGTCCTCGGTGCTGAAGATCAAGGGCTCGGAAATCCAGCAGACCACCACCGAACTCCTGATGGAAGTGATCGGCCCGTTCGCCGCGCCCTACGACGTGCATGGCGACGACGGCTCCAACGAAACCATGGACTGGACCGCCCAGATCGCGCCGAGCTACTTCAACAACCGCAAGGTCTCGATCTACGGCGGCTCCAACGAGATCCAGCGCAACATCATCACCAAGGCGGTGCTGGGGCTGTAGCCTTGGCGACATCTGTCGTCCCCCGCGAAGGCGGGGGACCCAGTACGCCGCGGCGGTCGTGGTTACCACAAGCGCCTGCGATTACTGGATCCCCGCTTTCGCGGGGATGACGAGCGAAAATGGGGCGTGGTGCCCGGGCATGCGAAGAATTGGTTAGCCGGAGAAAGTAACGAACATGGATTTTGATTTGTCCGAGGAGCAGCGCCTTCTCAAGGAAAGCATCGACGGTCTGCTGACCAATTCCTACGATTTCGATGCGCGCAAGAAGTACCAGAAGGAAAACGGCGGCTGGAGCAAGGCCGTCTGGGGCAAGCTCGCCGAGCAGGGCCTGCTCGGACTTCCGTTCGCGGAAGCCGATGGCGGCTTCGGCGCGGGCGCGGTCGAGACCATGATCGTGATGGAGGCGCTCGGCAAGGCGCTGGTGCTGGAGCCGTATCTGGCGACGGTGGTGATCGGCGGCGGCTTCCTGCGTCACGGCGGCTCAGCCGAGCAGAAAGCCGCGCACATTCCGGGCATCATCGACGGCAGCAAGACCTTTGCCTTCGCCCAGCTCGAGAAGAACTCGCGCTACGATCTCGCCGATGTCTCGACCACCGCCAAGAAGAAGGGTTCGGGGTGGGTCATCGACGGCGAGAAATTCGTCGTGCTCAACGGCGAGAATGCCGACACCCTGATCGTGACCGCACGCACCAAAGGCGCGCAGCGCGACAGCAGCGGCGTCGGCGTGTTCCTGGTGCCGGCGAACGCCAAGGGCGTCACCCGCAAGGGCTATCCGACCCAGGACGGCCTGCATGCCGCCGACATCACCTTCACCGGCGTCGAGGTCGGCGCCGATGCCGCGATCGGCGACCCCGAGAACGGCCTGGCGCTGATCGAGCGCGTGGTGGACGAAGCCCGCACCGCGATGTGCGCGGAAGCCGTCGGCGCGATGGATGAATCGCTGAAGAGCACGGTCGAGTATCTCAAGACCCGCAAGCAGTTCGGCGTCGCGATCGGCACGTTCCAGACCCTGCAGCACCGCGCCGCCGACATGTTCGTCGCGCTCGAACAGGCCCGCAGCATGTCGATGTTCGCGACCATGGCGGCCGATTTCGACAGCGCCAAAGAGCGCGCCACCGCAGTGGCCGCCGCCAAGGTGCAGATCGGCAAGTCCGGCAAGTTCATCGGCCAGCAGTCGATCCAGCTTCACGGCGGCATCGGCATGACGCAGGAAGCCAAGATCGGCCACTACTTCAAGCGGCTGACCATGATCGAGAACACCTTCGGCGACACCGACTACCACCTCCGCCGCGTCACCGACGCGGGCGGGCTGGTGTAGGCGGGCAACCACCATTGTCATTGCCGGGCTTGACCCGGCAATCCATCGCTCTTCCAAGAAGATGGATGCCCGGGTCAAGCCCGGGCATGACAAGTCCTGTAATCGTCAGGGAACCAACAACAATGAAAAACACCCCGTTCGACCTCACCGGAAAAGTCGCCATCATCACCGGCTCCAGCCGCGGCATCGGCCGCTCCTCCGCCGAACTGCTCGCAAAACTCGGCGCCAGGGTCGTGATCTCCTCCCGCAAGGCCGACGCCTGTCATGAGGTGGCCGAAGGCATCAAGAAGTCCGGCGGCGACGCCCATGTCATTCCCTGCAACATCTCGCGCCGCGAGGAAGTCGAGGCGCTGGTCGCAGGCACCACGAAGCATTACGGCAAGGTCGACATCCTCGTCTGCAACGCCGCGGTCAATCCCGTATTACGGTCCGCTGCTCGACATCAAGGACGAGGCCTTCGACAAGATCATGGGCAGCAACGTCAAGAGCAACATCTGGCTCTGCGCGCTGGCGATCCCGCAAATGGCCGAGCGCGGCAACGGCTCGGTCGTCATCATCTCCTCGATCGGCGGGCCTGCGCGGCTCGACCGTGATCGGCGCCTACGGGATTTCGAAGGCCGCGGATTTCGCGCTGTGCCGCAGCCTCGCCGGCGAATGGGGCCCGAAGGGCGTCCGCGTCAATTGCGTCGCGCCCGGCCTGGTCAAGACGGATTTCGCCCGCGCGCTGTGGGAAGATCCTGAAAACCTCAAGCGCCGCACCGCCACCACGCCGCTGCGCCGGATCGGCGAACCCGACGAAATCGCCGGCGCCGTGGCATACCTCGCCTCCGACGCCTCGACCTTCATGACCGGCCAGACCATCGTGATCGACGGCGGCGTGACGACGGCGGCGACATGATACTCGTCATTGCCGGGCTTGACCCGGCAATCCATCTGGAAAAGGCTTCCTGCGAAGAGGATGGATGCCCGGGTCAAGCCCGGGCATGACGACCGGATATTGACCTCCGCCTCCCAATCCGCTTGCCTCTGGCGCAACCAGAAACCTTCCGGGAAGCAACGTCATGTCCTTTGTGCTGGCCATCGATCAGGGCACCACGTCGTCGCGCGCCATTGTCTTTCGCAGCGACATTTCCATTGCCGCGTCAGCGCAGGCCGAATTCCCGCAGCATTTTCCGGCCTCGGGCTGGGTCGAGCACGAGCCCGAGGACATCTGGTCCTCGACGGTGAAGGTCTGCCGCGAGGCGCTGGAGAAGGCCGGCCTCAAGGCAAAGGACATCGCCGCGATCGGCATCACCAACCAGCGCGAGACCACGGTGGTGTGGGATCGCGCCACCGGCAAGGCCGTGCATCGCGCCATCGTCTGGCAGGATCGCCGCACCGCCGACATCTGCGCCAGGCTGAAGAGCGATGGTCATGAGCCCGGGATTTCGGCGAAGACCGGCCTGATCATCGATCCCTATTTTTCCGGCACCAAGGTCGCATGGATCCTCGACCACGTGCCGGGCGCGCGCGAGCGCGCCGACCGCGGCGAACTGATGTTCGGCACCGTCGATTGCTACCTGCTGTGGCGGCTGACCGGCGGCCGTGTGCACGCCACCGACGCCACCAACGCCTCGCGCACGCTGCTGTTCAACATCCACACCGGCGAATGGGACGACGAACTGCTGAAGATCCTCCGCGTGCCGCGCTCGATGCTGCCCGAGGTCAAGGATTCCTCTGCGAAATTCGGCGACAGCGACGAGAGCCTGTTCGGCGGCGCGATCGCGATATCCGGCATCGCCGGCGACCAGCAGGCCGCGACCATCGGCCAGGCCTGCTTCGAGCCCGGCATGATCAAGTCGACCTACGGCACCGGCTGTTTCGCGCTGCTCAACACCGGCGCCACGCCGGTCGCCTCGAACAACAAGCTGCTCACCACCATCGCCTATCAATTGAACGGCAAGCGCACCTATGCGCTCGAAGGCTCGATCTTCGTCGCAGGAAGCGCCGTGCAGTGGCTGCGCGACGGGCTCGGCATCATCAGGCAGGCGTCGGAGACCGGCCCGCTCGCCGACAAATCCGATTCAATGCAGAGCGTCTATCTGGTGCCGGCCTTCGTCGGCCTCGGCGCACCCTACTGGAATCCGCGCGTGCGCGGCGCGCTGTTCGGCCTCACCCGCAACACCGGTCCCGCTGAACTCGCGCATGCCGCGCTGGAAAGCGTCTGCTACCAGACCTTCGATCTCTGGGCCGCGATGCGCGCCGACTGGCCGGAGGCGAAAGCCGCCAACATCGTGCTCCGCGTCGACGGCGGCATGACCGCCTCCGACTGGACCATGCAGCGCCTCGCCGACCTGCTCGACGCCCCCGTCGATCGCCCGATGATCCAGGAAACCACCGCACTCGGCGCCGCCTATCTCGCGGGGCTCGCCGCCGGCGTCTATCCCGAGCCGGCCAGGTTCGCCGACAACTGGCGGCTGGAGCACCGCTTCAAGCCGGCGATGAGCGCTGCTACGCGGGAACGAAAGCTGGCCGGCTGGGCGCGGGCGGTGAAGGGCGTGCTGGCAAGCGATGAGGGGGAGGGGTAGCCCCGCCCGTCATGGCCGGGACAGGCCTGGACAGGCCCGGGCATGACGATGAGAAGGAGTGCGCAATGATCCTGCCTGACGGTTACTCCGACATCCCCGCCGGCAAGATCGCCGCCATCGTCACCCATCTGGAAATGACCGCGCAACCCGCGCCGCGCCCGGATCACTGCAGGCGCTTGGACCCTGCGCCGGGTCTGAGACGCCTCCGCCTCGATTGGTTTCGCGATCTCTATCGCCGCGTCGGCGAGGAATGGCTGTGGTTCTCGCGGATACGAATGCCGGACGCCGAACTCGCGGCAAGGCTGCATTCACCGCAGCTCGAAGTCTACGCGCTGGTCGATGGCAACAGCGACGAAGGCCTGCTCGAGCTGGATTTCCGCGAGCCCGGCCAGTGCGAGATCGGCATGTTCGGCGTCACCGCAAAACTGATCGGCACCGGCGCCGGCCGCTGGTTGATGAACCGCGCGCTCGACATCGCATGGTCGCGGCCGGTCACGCGCGTCTGGCTGCACACCTGCACCTTCGATCACCCGGCCGCGCTCGCCTTCTACCAGCGCTCGGGCTTTCGTGCGTTCCGGCGCCAGGTCGAGGTGAGCGATGATCCCCGCCTCGACGGCACCGCGCCGCGCGACGTGGCGAAGCATGTGCCTGTCATCGACTGATGGCGCAGGGCGGCCTTAACTGCGATCGTCATCCCCGCGCAGGCGGGGATCCAGTATTCCGAGAAGTTGCGACGTATCCGACAGGCCGCGGCCTACTGGATCCTCCGCCTTCGCGGAGGATGACGACGTTTGCTTGTGACGCCGGTCAGAGTATCTCGCTCAGAACACCTCCTGCTTCGCCCGCGCCAGCGAAAATCCGCGGCGATCGGTGTTGAAGCAGGTCACACCCGTTTGCTCCGACTTGCAGGTGAAACCGCCGCGCTGCCACACCTCGCCGTAGCCCAGGACGGGCAGGCGCGGGTCCATCACCGTGTCGCCGTGGCAGATGCGCGCCGCCGGGCCCTTGGCCATCATCTCAAAAGCTTGGCCGTAATCCAGTTCGCAGTCGGCCGGCCGCCTTGGCCTGGATTCGATCGTGCCGATGTCACAGCGCAGCGCGTTCTCCTTGTCGTAGCCGAAATACTGGCAGGTGATGTTTTTGGAGGGCGACTGGAAGCCGGCGGGGCCGGACTGGGCGTGGGCGGTGCAAGCGAGGCTTGCGAAAGTGAGCGCGAGGAGGGCTGGACGGCACATATCGAAGCTCCCTGTCGAACAAGAACGTCATGCCCGGACTTGATCCGGGCATCCATCACACTTCAGTATATGACTTCAATGTAAATGGATGGCCGGGCCTTTGCCTCGCCGACGGGGGCTTCGGCCCCGCAGGCGGGTCAAGCCCGGCCATGATGAATGGAGGTCTCCAGTCCCATGTTCCTGATCGGCCAATACAACTCCCCCTTCGTTCGCCGCGTCGCCATCGCCATGCGGCTCTATGGCATCGCCTTCGAGCACAAGCCGTGGTCGACCTTCGGCGATGCCGACAAGATCGCGCCCTATAACCCGCTGCGACGGGTGCCGACGCTGGTGCTCGATGACGGCGAGGCGCTGATCGAGAGCGCGATGATCCTGGATTATCTCGACGACCGCGTTGGTGCCGACAAGGCGATGATCGCGCGCAGCGGCGATATCAGGCGACGGCATCTGCGGATCTGCGCGCTGGCGATGGGGCTCGGCGACAAGGGCGTCAGCCTGCTTTACGAGCGGGTGCTGCGCAAGGAGAAGCTCGCGCTCTGGGTCGAGCGCTGCGAAGCCCAGATATCGGGCGTGCTGGCTGCGCTGGAAAAAGAGCGTGCCGCGGTCAAGACGCCGTACTGGTTCGGCGACAGCATCGGCCACGCCGATATCGCGGTCGCCTGCGTACTGCGCTTTGTCGGCGAAGCGCATCCGCCGCTGTTCGATGCGCGCTATCCCGCGCTGAAGGCGCATTCGGCGCGGTGTGAGGCGTTGCCGGCGTTCCAGGAGATCGTGCAGCCGCTGATACCGCCGGAGCAGGATTGAGCCCGACGGGGGCTGGGTCCGGGCCGTTGAACGGGCCCAATCCTACTTTGCATGGGGTTGTTTTCGATATTTTGGCAGGGCCGCATTGGGATACCCCCGCCGCCGGGTGGCCGGCCTCGCTGTTCAGGCCTTCGGCCGCATCGCTTCCGGCGTGTCCGGCTGCACCAGCGGATGCGCTCTTGCAAATTCCGGCAGCGCCATCGCGGTCTCGAAAATCCTGTTCACGGTGGGCCAGGTCTTCAGCTCGATCTGCTGGGTCACGGCGGCGGTGACGTGGCCGACCATGCAGATGTCGGCCAGCGTCGGCTGATCGCCATGGCAGAATGTGCCGGTGTCCTCGTGGCCGGCAAGATGACCCTCCAGCGCGGTCAGCGTCTCGATGGTCCAGTGCCGCCGCCACGCCGCCTGCTGCGCGTCGCGCAGATTGAGTTCGTGGTCGAGATAGCGCCGCACCCGCGGCGTCAGCAGCGGATGGCCCTCGCAGGCGACCATCAGCGCCAGCGCGCGAACGCGGGCGCGGCCGTTCAGGTCGGACGGCAACAGGGGCGGGGTGGGATACTTCTCGTCGAGATATTCCAGGATCGCGAGCGACTGGAACAGCGTGGTGCCGTCATCCTCGACCAGCGCCGGCAGCGCCATCTGCGGATTGATGCGGCGATAGGCGGCGTCGCGATGCGCGTTGGCGTCGATGTCGACATGGACGACATCGACCGGAACATTTTTCAGGTTGAGCGCGATCCGCACCCGAAAGCTCGCCAGCGATCGCCAGAATGAGAAGAATTTCATGGGGGGCACAACTCCGTCATGCCCGGGCTTGACCCGGGCATCCATCGCTTCATGAAAACTCTCCTGAAGATGGATCACCGGGTCAAGCCCGGTGATGACGAGTTAGGCCCCGACCGCCTTCTTGCGCCAGGCCAGATGCACGGCGCAATTGCAGCCGGGCGGATGCGAGGCGACATCATTGGCGGGAACGACTTCGATCGCGGCCGGCGCCGGCGTTGCCGCCGGCTGCTGCGAGGGAATGTAATTCAGCACCGGCGCCAGCCAGCGCTCGGTCTCGGCGACGCTCATGCCCTTGCGCGCGGCATAGTCCTCGACCTGGTCGCGCTCGATCTTGCCGACGCCGAAATAGAAGCTTTCGGGATGCGAGAAATAAAGCCCCGATACCGACGAGCCCGGCCACATCGCAAAGCTCTCGGTCAGCTTCACGCCGGCGGTGTTCTCGGCATCGAGCAGGCGGAACAGCGTCGCCTTCTCGGTGTGATCGGGCTGCGCGGGATAGCCGGGCGCCGGGCGGATGCCGGCATATTGTTCGAGAATGAGCTGATCCGGGACAAACGTCTCGTCCGGGGCGTAGCCCCAGAACTCCTTGCGGACGCGCTGGTGCATCCGCTCGGCAAAGGCTTCCGCCAGGCGATCGGCCAGCGCCTTGCACAGGATCGAGGAATAATCGTCATTGGCGTTCTTGAAACGGTCGGCGACCGCGTCCTCGCCGATCCCGGCGGTGACCACGAACGCGCCGATATAGTCGGGCACGCCGGACGATTGCGGCGCGATGAAGTCCGACAGCGCGGCGTTGAAGCGGCCTTCGCGCTTCTCCAGTTGCTGGCGCAGCGTATGGAAGGTCGCGATCTTCCTGTTTCGCGTATCGTCGGCGTAGACGGCGATATCGTCGCCCTCGGCATTCGCCGGCCAGAAGCCGATGGTGGCGCGCGCCGTGAACCACTTCTCCTTGATGATGGTGTCCAGCATCTTGCGCGCGTCGTCATAGAGCGAGCGCGCGACCTCACCGACCTTGGGGTCGTCGAGGATCGCCGGGAAACGCCCGGTCAATTCCCAGGTCTGGAAGAACGGCGTCCAGTCGATATATTCGGCAAGCTCCGCGAGATCGTAGGCGTCAAAACTCCTGATGCCCAGAAACGCCGGCTGCTTCGGCGGCGTCTTGGCAAAATCGGCCTTGACCGCGTTGGCGCGGGCGTCCGCCAGCTTCAGCCGCTTCTTGTCGGCCTGCGCGCGGAAATGCGCCGCGGAAATTTTCGCGTATTCGGTGCGGATATCGGCGGCATAGGCCTCGCGCCGCTCGGGCGAGAGCAGGGACGACGCCACGCCGACGGCGCGGCTGGCGTCATTGACATGCACCACCGGCCCGCCCTTGTAGTTCGGGTCGATCTTCACGGCGGTATGGACGCGGCTGGTCGTCGCGCCGCCGATCAACAGCGGCATCGTCATGCCCTGCCGCTCCATTTCGCCGGCCAGGAAACTCATCTCGTCGAGCGAGGGCGTGATCAGGCCGGACAGCCCGATGATGTCGGCATCCTCGGCCTTGGCGGTCTCGATGATCTTGGCGGCGGGCACCATGACGCCGAGGTCGATCACCTCGAAATTGTTACACTGCAGCACGATGCCGACGATGTTCTTGCCGATGTCGTGGACGTCGCCCTTCACCGTCGCCAGCACGATCTTGCCGGCGGCGTTGCGGCCATCGGTGGCGGTGCCATTGGCGAGGTTGCGCGCCTTTTCCTCTTCCATGAACGGCATCAGATAGGCGACCGCCTGCTTCATGACGCGGGCGGACTTCACCACCTGCGGCAGGAACATCTTGCCGTCGCCAAACAGATCGCCGACGATGTTCATGCCGGCCATCAGCGGGCCTTCGATCACGTTCAGCGGCCGCTCGACCGTCAGCCGCACGGCTTCGGTATCCGCCTCGATGAATTCGGTGATGCCGTGCACCAGCGCGTGGCTGAGCCGCTTCTCGACCGGCCATTCGCGCCAGGCCAGATCCTGTTCCCTGGTCTGTTTCTCCTTGCCGCGGAACTTCTCGGCCAGCGCCAGCAGCCGCTCGGACGCGCCCGGATCGCGGTTGAGGATGACGTCTTCGCAGACCTGGCGCAGTTCGGGGTCGATGTCGTCATAGACGATCATCTGCCCGGCATTGACGATGCCCATGTCCATGCCGGCCTTGATGGCGTGATACAGGAACACCGAATGCATGGCTTCGCGCACCGGCTCGTTGCCGCGGAACGAGAACGACAGATTGGATACGCCGCCGGAGATATGCGCATGCGGCAGGTTCGCCCGGATCCAGCGCGTCGCCTCGATGAAGTCGACGCCGTAATTGTTGTGCTCTTCCAGCCCGGTTGCGATCGCAAAGATGTTCGGGTCGAAGATGATGTCCTCAGGGGGAAAGCCGACCTCGTCGACCAGGATGTCATAGGCGCGCTTGCAGATTTCGGTCTTGCGCGCAAACGTGTCGGCCTGCCCGACCTCGTCGAACGCCATCACAACGACGGCCGCGCCGTGCCGGCGCGCGATGCGGGCCTCGTGGATGAATTTCTCGACGCCCTCCTTCATCGAGATCGAGTTTACTACCGGCTTGCCCTGGACGCATTTCAGGCCGGCCTCGATCACGTTGAATTTCGAGGAGTTCGACCATGACAGGAACGCGGGCGATGTCGGGCTCGGCGGCGACGAGGTTGAGGAAGGTCACCATCGCGGCTTCCGAATCCAGCAGGCCCTCGTCCATGTTGACGTCGATGATCTGCGCGCCGTTCTCGACCTGGTCGCGCGCCACCTGAAGGGCTGCGGTGTAATCGCCCGCGGTGACCAGCTTGCGGAATTTGGCCGATCCCGTGACGTTGGTGCGCTCGCCGACGTTCACGAACGGAATCGCGGGCGTCAGTTCGAACGGCTCCAGCCCCGACAGCCGCAGCCGCGGCTCGATGGTGGGGATGGCGCGCGGCCTGTGCGGCGCGACCGCAGCCGCAATCGCGGCGATATGGTCCGGCGTGGTGCCGCAGCAGCCGCCGACGATGTTGACAAGGCCGGCCTCGGCAAACTCACCGATCAGCCGCGCCATGTATTCCGGGCTTTCGTCGTACTGGCCGAACTCATTCGGAAGTCCGGCGTTCGGGTAGGCGCAAACCAGGGTATCCGCGACCCGGCCGATGTCGGCAATATGCGCGCGCAGGTCTTCGGCGCCGAGCGCGCAGTTGAAGCCGATGGTGACAGGCCGGGCGTGCCGCACCGAATTCCAGAACGCTTCCGGCAATTGCCCCGAGAGCAGGCGGCCGGACTTGTCGGTGATGGTGCCGGAAATCATCACGGGCACGTCGATGCCGCGCGCTTCCATGATTTCGGAAATGGCGTAGAGCGCCGCCTTGGCGTTGAGCGTGTCGAAAATGGTTTCGACCAGCAGCAGATCGGCGCCGCCGTCCAGGAGCCCGTTGATCTGCTCGCCGTAGGACTTGCGCAGATCATCGAAGGTGACGGCGCGATAGCCGGGATTGGAAACGTCGGGCGAGATCGAAGCGGTGCGGTTGGTCGGGCCCAGCGCGCCGGCGACGAAACGCGGCCTGCCGTCCTCGGCGCTGACGCGCTCGGCAGCGGCGCGGGCGAGTTTCGCACCGTCACGATTGAGCTCGTAGGCGAGGTCCGACATGTCGTAGTCGGCCTGCGCGATCGAGGTCGAGGAAAACGTGTTGGTGGCGACGATGTCGGCGCCGGCGCGCAAATAGGCGGCGTGGATGTCCTCGATCGCGTCAGGCTGGGTCAGGATCAACAGGTCGTTGTTGCCCCTGACGTCGCGATGGAAGTCGGCAAATCGCGCGCCGCGAAACGCGGCTTCGTCATACTGCAGCGCCTGGATCATGGTGCCCATGGCGCCGTCGAGCACCAGGATGCGGTCGCGGGCGGCAGCGAGCAGGGCGGTTCGCTTCGGGGAAACGGCTACGGTCATCGGTTCAGGCGGCCTTCTGCGCGCCATGGGGGCGGATGCCCAGCAAATGGCTGATCGCGAACACCAGGTCCGCGCGGTTCATGGTGTAGAAATGAAAGGTGTCGACGCCGTGCTTGGCGAGTTTCTGCACCTGGCCGGCCGCGACGGTGGCGGCGACCAGCTTGCGGGTCTCGGCGTCGTCGTCGAGGCCTTCGAACTTGTCGGCGAGCCAGGTTGGCACCGTGGTGCCGGCGCGCGTGACGAAATCCCCGTGCCTGCTTGAAATTGTGCATCGGCATGATGCCGGGCACGACCGGAATGTCGATGCCGCGGGCGCGGACGCGGTCGAGGTAGCGGAAATAGAGATCGTTGTCGAAGAACACCTGGGTGATGGCGCGCGTCGCGCCGGCATCGACCTTGGCCTTGAGCATATCGATATCAGCATCGAGCGTGGCGCTCTCGGGGTGCTTCTCGGGATAGGCCGAAACCGAGACTTCGATATCGGGATAACGCTTCTTGATGCCTTCGATCAGGTCGGGCGAACTCTGGTAGCCGTCGGGATGCGCATGATAGGCGGTGCCGATCCCGGTGGTCGGATCGCCACGCAGCGCGACGATGTGACGGACGCCGATTTCGTGATAGCGCGCGACCACGTCGTCGATCTCGCCCTTCGGTGCGCCGACGCAGGTCAAATGCGCGGCCGGCGTCAGGCGGGTCTCTTTCAGGATGCGGGCGATGGTCGAATGGGTGCGCTCGCGGGTCGATCCGCCGGCGCCATAGGTTACCGAGACGAAATTGGGCGCCAGCGGCGCCAGCCGGTTGATGGTCTCCCACAGGCTCCGCTCCATCTCCTCGGTCTTGGGCGGGAAGAATTCAAAGGAGATCTTTGGCGAATGCAGCACACGATGGCCGTCGGAAGCGGATGGCGTAACCTCGGTCATGGCACTCACAAAGCTCCGGAAGGATGGGCGGACATCAGGCCTAGCTGCGATGAACTAAAATAGGCCAAACAGCGTTGGTCAGACAGCCCATCAGTAATGGGAAGTGGCCCAAATGGTACGAAATATTGCAGATAGGTCTGTGACTCTGCTAGATGGTGGGCAGGACATTAAATATATTTCTACAACAAAAACAGATACATAAAAGATACCCAATCTCCGACTGGATCGAATTTGGTTATGGGCAGAGGTAAAATTATTCTATTTGTCATATTTGGTCCCACTATTGCGTGACGGTGCCGTCTATCCTTTCCCCACAAGCGCGGGCCAGATCTGCGCCGGCCGGGCCTTTGTCGGCCGCGCTGGCCGCACTAGTTTATTGCCATGATCCCGCTTTCAGTCCTCGACCTTTCCGTCGTCACCACGGGCACCCGCCCGGCCGCGGCCCTCCGTAACAGCATCGACCTGGCCCGCCATGTCGATGAGCTCGGCTATGTCCGCTACTGGCTTGCCGAGCACCACAATCTGGCTTCGGTGGCAAGCCCGGCGCCCGACCTGATGATCGGGCAGATTGCGGCGGTGACGAAGAACATCCGCGTCGGCTCCGGCGGCGTGATGCTGCCCAACCACGCGCCGCTTGTCGTGGCCGAGCGCTTCAAGATGCTGGAGGCGCTGTTTCCCGGCCGCATCGATCTCGGTCTCGGCCGCGCGCCCGGCACCGATGGCGCCACCGCGCATGCGCTGCGCAGCCGGCTCGATCGCCGCGACGGCGACGACTTCCTCGAGCAACTCCATGAATTGACCCTGTGGGAGACGCGCGATTTTCCGGCCGGCCATCCCTACAACAACGTGGTGGCGATGCCCGACGATAGCCCGCTGCCGCCGATCTGGCTGCTCGGCTCCTCCGACTACAGTTCGGAGCTGGCGGCCCAGGTCGGCATGGGTTTCGCGTTTGCCCATCATTTCGCGTCCTATGACGCGGTCGAGGCGATGACCAGCTACCGCAACCGTTTCCAGCCGTCCGCCTGGCGCCAGACCCCGCACGGCATCCTCGCCGTTGCCGTCGTGGCCGCCGAGACCGACGCGGAGGCCGAAGATCTAGCGTCCTCGATGGACCTTAATCGCCTGCGCCGTGATCGTGGGCAATATTTGCCCCTGCCCAGCGTCGAGGAAGCGCTGGCCTATCCCTACACGGACTCGGAGCGCGCTTCGATCGCGCGCAACCGCTCGCGCCTGTTCGTGGGGAGTCCCGCGACGATCCTGTCGAAGCTGCAGCCGATGCTCACGGCAAGCGCGCCGGACGAACTGATGATCATCACCGCCGTCTACGATCATGACGCGCGGAAGAAGTCGTATAGTCTGCTGGCCGATGCGTTCGGGCTGGGCAAGAAGGTGGCAGCGTAATAAAGCGGTGTCGTCCCTGCGAACGCCGGGACGACGGAGCCATCAATCCTGCTTCTCGCTGAATGTCGCGCGGAACGGATGGGCCGGGTAGACGCCGACGATGCGCAGTTCGCGCGAGAAGAATTTCAGCTCCTCCAGCGCAAATGCGAGACCCTTGTCCTCGGGATGGCCGTCGACGTCGGCGTAGAACTGCGTCGCAAAGAAATTGCCGTCGACCATGTAGCTTTCCAGCTTGGTCATGTTGACGCCGTTGGTGGCGAAGCCGCCCATCGCCTTGTAGAGCGCGGCCGGCAGGTTGCGCACCCGGAAAACGAACGTGGTGACCAGCGGTCCCGACCCTTGCTTTGCCCAGTTTGCCTCGCGCGCCAGCACCACGAAGCGGGTGGTGTTGTGGGTTTCGTCCTCGACGTCCTCGGCCAGGATATCGAGGCCGTAGATTTTTGCCGCAAGACGGGAAGCGATGGCGGCGATGGTCTTGTCGCCGCGCTCCGAGATATCGCGAGCGCTGCCGGCCGTGTCGGCTGCGACGATCGGCTTGATACCGAGCTTGCGGATGATGCGCCGGCACTGGCCGAGCGCGTGGACATGGCTCTCGACCGTCTTGATGTCGGTAGAGTTTGGCCCCGTGCACCGCCATCAATTGATGGCGGATCGGCAAGAACCATTCGCCGACGATGAACAGGCCGGAGGCCGGCAGCAGGTGGTGGATGTCGGCGACGCGCCCCGCTACCGAATTCTCGATCGGGATCATGCCGAGATCGGCCTCGCCCGAGGAAATCGCGGCCAGCGCATCCTCGAAGGTCGCGCAGGGCAACGGCTCGGCGTCCGGATAGGCCTCGACGATGGCGATATGGGAATTCGCGCCAGGCTCGCCCTGGAATGCGATTTTGAGCTTCTTGGTCATGGTGCCGGTCTTGTTTCTGCTGGCGCCTTGTAACAGCCGCTCAGGCTTTTGCCAGCATGCGGCGGGCGGTTTCGAGGTCGTCAGGCGTATCGACGCCGAGCGGCACCGAACTGACGATGGCGGCGTCGATCCGCATCCCGGCCTCCAGCGCCCTGAGCTGTTCGAGCTTCTCGCGCTGTTCCAGTACCGACGGCGGCAGCTTGACGAAGCGCTCCAGCGCCTGCCGCCGATAGGCATAGAGCCCGATATGGTGGTAGCGCGGGCCGTCGCCGTAAGGGGCGGTGGCGCGGGTAAAATACAGCCCGCGGAGCCGCTGGTCGCCCAGGGGCGAGCCAATCAGCTTCACCACGCTCGGGTTGGTGTGCTCTTCGTCCTTTCGGATCTCGGCGGCCAGCGTCCCGATGTCGACGTCGGGATCGTCGAGCAGCGCCAGCGCGGCGCGGATATCCTCAGGGGGAATGGTCGGCAGATCGCCCTGGACGTTGACCACGCGCTCGATCCGCCCCTCGGGATCGAGCTGCGTCAGCGCCTCATAGATCCGGTCCGAGCCAGACGGGTGGTCGGACCGGGTCATCACGACGGTGCCGCCGTGGGCCTTCACCGCAGCCGCAATGTCTGGCGTATCGGTGGCGACCGCGACCCGGCCGATGCGGGCTTCCTCCGCCCGTCGCAGCACGTGGACGATCATCGGCAGCCCGCCGATTTCAAGCAGCGGCTTGCCGGGCAGGCGGGTGGCCGCCATGCGGGCGGGAATCAGCACCAGGGTGCGGGTTTCAGTCATCGCGAAGGAGGTCAGGCGGCCATCGAAAACAGGCCGGAAATAATGGTGATTGGCGGAAAGTCGGGGCGTTTATACGGGTTGCCAGAGCGCGGGCAAACCGATATCTCAACCCTGCTGAGGGTGCGGCGCGAAAGGCTGATTCCTGATGCGTATCCGCGGCCGTTCTGCCGGCCTTAAGTCGACCTTTCCGGCCTGGAGCCTGATCCCGCTATGGACTCCTTCGAACTCAACAAGATCCTCGGCGCCGTCCTCGGTACCTGCCTCGTTCTCCTGGTGACCAGCTTTGCCGCCAGCGCGGTGTTCACGCCGGTGAAGCCGGAAAAGCCGGGCTTCGAGATCGCCGTGAAGGAAGATTCGCATGGCGGTGGATCGAAGGAAGCCGCGGCGCCGTCGGAGCCGATCGAGACTCTGCTGCAGACCGCTTCGGTCGAGAAGGGCACCGCCGCCGCCAAGAAGTGCGCAGCCTGCCATACCTTCGAAAAGGGCGGCCCCAACCGCGTCGGTCCGAACCTGTTTGGCGTGCTCAACGAGCCGAAGGGCCAGGGCCGTGGCGGGTTTAACTTCTCGGCCGCCATGAAGGCCAAGGGCGGCAACTGGACCTACGACGACCTCAACAAGTTCCTCGCCAATCCCAAGGCCTTTGTTCCGGGCACGGCGATGGGCTTCGCCGGCATCTCCAAGGACAGCGAACGCGCCGACGTCATCGCCTATCTGCGCAGCCTCGCCGACAGCCCGGCTCCGCTGCCCACCGCAGCGAAGTAATATTTCGCTGGTCCGGCATGGACTTCAATGGCGGCCAGGCATTGCCTGGCCGTTTGCTTTTGTGGATCGCGGTGTCGTTACCGGGACGTTTGGCCGCACAGCGGCCGGTGCCGGGCTAGTATCATGAGGAAAAAGCAACGTAATTTGTCGAAACCTTGCCTTATATTGGGTCCTCACTAACCCGGCCTCGTTGGCTAGCGTTGTTCGCGCCGGGCGGCGGACTTCGCAGGCAACGGATACTGGCGTCAGCAACAGGAATTCTGATTTGGCGATTACCCGACGACATCTCCTTCAGGGCGGCGCGGTTGCCGCGATGGTCCCCGCTCTCGGATTGACCCCAGGCTCCCCGATTGTGCCGGCCCAGGCGCAAACGGCCGAGCCGGCGTGGCGGCATGCGTTGTCGCTGTTCGGCGAGGTCAAATATCCGGCCGGCTTCAAGCGCTTCGACTATGTCAATCCGGACGCGCCGAAGGGCGGTACGGTGCGGCAGATATCGGTCGGCACCTTCGACAATTTCAATCTCACGGTCGCCGGCGTCAAAGGCTCGCTCGCGTCAGCGGTGCAGTTCATCTACGAATCGCTGATGACGCCATCGCTGGACGAGGTCTCGACCGAATACGGCTCGCTGGCCGAACTGGTCAGCCATCCCGAGGATTTTTCGTTCGTCGTCTACCGTCTGCGCGCGCAGGCGAAATGGCATGACGGCAAGCCGGTGACGCCGGAGGACGTGATCTTCTCGCTGGATTCCTTCAAGAAGCATCATCCGCAATATTCGGCCTATTACCGCCATGTCGTGAAGGCCGAGAAGACCGGCGAACGCGATATCAAGTTCACCTTCGATGCTCCGGGCAATCGCGAACTGCCGCAGATCGTGGGCCAGCTCACGATCATGCCCAGGCACTGGTGGGAAGGCACCGACAGCGAAGGCCGCAAGCGCGATATTTCCGCGACCACGCTGGAGAAGCCGCTCGGCTCCGGTCCCTACCGCATCAAGGAGTTCGTCGCCGGAAGGACGGTGACACTGGAGCGGGTCAAGGAGTACTGGGGCCGCGATCTCGGCTTTGCCATCGGGCGCAACAATTTCGACGAGTTGCGTTACGAATATTTCCGTGACGGTTCGGTGGCGCTCGAAGCCTTCAAGGGCGATCAGGTCGATTGGCGCACCGAAAACAGCGCCAAGAACTGGGCGACGGCCTACGATTTCCCGGCGGTCAATGACAAGCGGGTGCTGCTCGAAGAGTTTCCGAATCGCAGTTCGGGAATCATGCAGGCGTTTGCCATGAACATCCGGCGCGAAAAATTCAGGGACCCGCGGGTGCGTCGCGCGCTGAATTTTGCGTTCGACTTCGAGGAGATGAACAAGCAGATATTCTTCGACCAGTACAAGCGCATCAGCAGCTATTTTGACGGCACCGAACTCGCTTCCAGCGGATTGCCTGATGGCAAGGAGCTGGAAATTCTCGAAACCGTGCGCGCCGAGGTGCCTGCCGAAGTCTTTACCAAGGCTTACACGAATCCGGTCGGCGGCAATCCGGAAGCGGTGCGTGAAAATCTGCGCGAGGGGCTGCGACTCCTGAAGGAAGCGGGCTATGAGGTGCGCGAACGCAAGCTGACCGACAGCAGGACCGGCAAGCAATTCGAGCTCGAACTGCTCAACGCCGATCCGAGCTTCGAGCGGGTGATGCTGTTCTTCAAGCCTTCGCTGGAGCGGCTCGGCATCACCGTCAGCGTGCGCACGATCGATCCGACGCAGTATGAGAACCGGCTTCGTAGCTGGGATTTCGATATCGTCGTGTCGTCGTGGGGGCAGTCATTGTCGCCGGGCAACGAGCAGCGCGAATATTGGGGTTCGCAGGCAGCCGACATGGCAGGCTCGCGCAACATCATCGGCATCAAGAATCCGGCGATCGACAAGCTGATCGAGCGCGTCATCTTCACCAAGGATCGCGAAGACCTGGTTGCGGCAACCAAAGCGCTCGATCGTGTGCTGCTGTGGAACAACTATGTCGTGCCGCAGTGGAATTATCCCAAGGTCCGCACTGCGCGCTGGGACCGTTTCGGCCGGCCGTCCGAACTGCCGAAATACGGCCAGTCGGGTTTCCCGACGCTGTGGTGGTTCGACGCCGACAAGGCGGCGCGGAACGGTAGACGGTCTTGAAGGACATCTCGCGCATGGCGCCATTCTCTCGCCGGCATGTGCTCGGTCTCGGTGTCGGCGCGCTGGCCGCTGTGCGCCTTCATCCCGCGTTTGCCGACAATGGGGCCAGCAAGCTGCATGGCCTTTCGGCATTCGGCGAACTGAAATACCCCGCCGATTTTCCCAATCTCGCCTACGTCAATCCGGACGCGCCGAAAGGCGGGATGTTTTCCCAACTGGTCGGCTCGGGCGGTTCGACCTTCAATTCGCTCAACGCCTTCATCGTGAAGGGCGACCGGGCGAACGGGATGGATCTTACCTTCGCCTCGCTGATGGCGCGCGCTTTCAATGAGCCGGACGCGGTCTATCTGCTGGCGGCGGAGGAATTGACCGTTTCTCCCGACGGGCTGGTGTATCGTTTCCGGCTGCGGCCGGGCATCACCTTCCACGACGGCAGCGAGATCACCGCATCCGACGTCGCGTTTTCGCTGATGACGCTGAAGACCAAGGGGCATCCTGCGTACTCTTCCGTGCTGCGCGATCTCGCGGACGCCACCGCCGAGGACAAGCGGACGGTTCAATTGCGCTTCCAGCCGACGCGCGGCCTCGACGTGCCGGCGCTTGCGGCCGCGATGCCGATCTTCTCCGAGAAATACTATTCGACCCGGTCGTTCGACGAGACCTCGCTGGAGGCGCCGCTGGGGTCCGGTCCCTATCGCGTCGCGCGTTTCGAGCAGGGCCGCTACGTCGAGTTCGAGCGCGTCAAGAACTGGTGGGGCGAGAAGCTCCCGGTCTGCCGCGGCCTGTACAATTTCGATACGCTGCGGGACGAGTACTACCGGGACCGCGAAGCCGGCTTCGAGGCGTTCACCGGCCGCAACTACCTGTTCCGCGAGGAGTTCACCTCGCGCGTCTGGGCGACGCGCTACGATTTTCCGGCGATCCGCGACGGCCGCGTCAAGCGGGAGGTGATCCCCGACGAGCGGCCCTCCGGCGCGCAGGGCTGGCTGATCAACACCAGGCGCGACAAGTTCAAGGACAGGCGGGTTCGCGAGGCGCTGACGATCGCCTTCGATTTCGAATGGACCAACAAGAACCTGATGTACGGTTCCTACCAGCGCACGCATTCGGTATTCCAGAACTCCGAAATGATGGCGCGCGGCGAGCCGTCGCCGGACGAGATCGCTCTCCTTGAACCGTTCCGCGATCGCGTGTTGCCGGAAGTGTTCGGGCCGGCATGGGTTCCACCCGATACCGACGGCTCGGGGCAGGATCGCAAGCTGCTGCGCAGCGCCGGCGATCTGCTCAATGCGGCGGGCTGGACCGTGAAGGACGGCCGCCGGTCGAATGCCAGGGGCGAACAGCTAACGGTGGAATTCCTGCTGACCGAGCGATCGTTCGAACCGCATCACCAGACCTTCATCAAGAACCTCAAGGTGCTCGGCATCGACGCCAACATTCGCCTCGTCGATCCCGCACAGGCCGAGGAGCGGCAGAAGGACTTCGACTTCGACATCGCGATCGCGCGCTTCATCTTTCCGCAAATCCCCGGCAGCTCGTTGCGAAATTATTTCTCGAGCGAATCCGCCAGGACCAAGGGCTCCAACAATCTCGCCGGGATATCGGACCCGGTGGTCGATGCGCTCGTCGACAAGGCGGTCGCCGCGCAGACGCAGGCAAGCCTCGACAACACCTGCCGCGCGCTCGACCGCGTGCTGCGTTCCGGCCGCTACTGGATCCCGCACTGGAACAAGGCCTCGCACTGGATCGCCTATTGGGACCAGTTCGGCTTCCCGGCGACCAAGCCACGTTATGCGCGGGGCGCTCCCGAAACCTGGTGGTTTGACCAGGCCAGGGCCGCCAAACTCGATCAGGCGAAATAGAACATGAGCGCCTATATCGCCCGCCGCATCCTCCTGATGATCCCGACCTTGCTCGGCATCCTGTTCGTCTCCTTCGTGGTCGTGCAGTTTGCGCCCGGCGGGCCGGTCGAGCGCGTGATCGCCCAGCTCTCCGGCGCCGATACCGGCGCGGCCTCGCGCGTATCGGGCTCCTCCGGCGGCGATTTCGGCGCGCGGCCCCAGGTCGGCGCATCCGCCGATGCGGTCAACTCGAAATACCGCGGCGCGCAGGGGCTCGACCCGGAGTTCATCAAGAAGCTCGAGACGCAGTTCGGTTTCGACAGGCCGGCGCCGGAGCGTTTCCTGCTGATGGTGTGGAATTTCGCACGGTTCGATTTCGGCAAGAGCTATTTCCGCGACGTCAGCGTGATCCAGTTGATCAAGGAGAAGCTGCCGGTCTCGATGTCGCTCGGCATCTGGATGACGCTGCTGACCTATCTGATCTCGATCCCGCTCGGCATCCGCAAGGCCGTCCAGGACGGGTCACGGTTCGACACCTGGACATCGGGGGTGATCATCATAGGCTTTGCGATCCCGGGTTTTCTGTTCGCGATCCTCCTGATCATCCTGTTTGCCGGCGGTTCGTTCTTCAACGTGTTTCCCTTGCGCGGCCTGACCTCGGACGGCTGGGCGCAATTCCCCTGGTACTGGAAGATCATCGACTATTTCTGGCACCTGACGCTGCCGCTGATTTCGATGGCGCTCGGCGCCTTCGCCACCATGACGCTGCTCACCAAGAACTCGTTCCTCGACGAGATCCGCAAGCAGTATGTCATGACTGCGCGCGCCAAGGGCTGCAGCGAGCGCCAGGTGCTGTACAATCACGTCTTCCGCAACGCGATGCTGATCGTGATCGCGGGCTTCCCCGGCGCCTTCATCCATGCCTTCTTCTCGGGCTCGCTGCTGATCGAGACCATCTTCTCGCTCGACGGCCTCGGCCTGCTCGGGTTCGAGAGCGTGCTGAACCGCGATTACCCCGTGGTATTCGGAACATTGTTCATCTTCTCGCTGGTCGGCCTCGTGATCAACCTGGTCTCGGACCTCGCCTACATGTGGATCGATCCGCGGATCGACTTCGAGGCGCGTGAGGTCTGATGACGATCACCGCGCCCCAACCGATCGAAACCACGACGCAGGCGCCGCTCGGCGAGGCCGCGCCGGTCACGCGTCATCGATTTTCGCCGTCGCCGCTGAACCGCCGCCGCTGGCAGAACTTCAAGGCAAACCGCCGCGGCTACTGGTCGTTCTGGATCTTCGCGGTTCTGTTCTTCGTCTCGCTGTTCGCCGAGCTGATCGCCAACGACCGTCCGTTCCTGATCAAGTATGACGGCCATCTCTACTGGCCGGCCTTCGTCAGCTATTCCGAAACCACCTTCGGCGGCGACTTCGAGACCGCGGCCGACTATCGCGATCCCTATTTGCAGAAGCAGATCGCGGCCAAGGGCGGCACCATCATCTGGCCGCTGATCCGCTATTCCTACGCCACCCACAACCTCGATTTGCCGACGCCGGCGCCGTCGCCGCCGACCTGGATGCTGACCGAAGCGCAATGCAAGGAGGTGGTGCAGAAGAAGGGGCTCAAGAGCTGCCGCGACCTCGAATATAACTGGCTCGGCACCGACGACCAGGGCCGCGACGTGGTGGCGCGGCTGATCTACGGCTTTCGTATCTCGGTGCTGTTCGGGCTGACGCTGACCATCGTCTCGTCGATCATCGGCATCGCGGCCGGCGGCGTGCAGGGCTATTTCGGCGGCTGGGTCGATCTGATCTTTCAGCGCTTCATCGAGATATGGAACGCGATTCCATCGCTCTATCTGCTCCTGATCATCTCGGCGGTGCTGCCGCCGGGGTTCTTCGTCCTGCTCGGCATTCTCCTGCTGTTCTCCTGGGTGTCGCTGGTGGGGCTGGTGCGTGCCGAGTTCCTGCGCGGACGAAACTTCGAATACATCCAGGCGGCACGTGCGCTCGGCGTTTCCAACGGGACCATCATGTTCCGCCATCTGTTGCCGAACGCGATGGTGGCGACCATGACCTTCCTGCCGTTCATCGTGTCGTCCTCGGTGATGACGCTGACGGCGCTCGACTTCCTCGGTTTCGGCCTGCCGCCGGGCTCGCCGTCGCTGGGCGAATTGCTGGCGCAAGCGAAAGCGAACGTGCAGGCGCCGTGGCTCGGCTTCACCGGCTTCTTCTCGGTCGCGATCATGCTGTCGCTGCTGATCTTCATCGGCGAGGCCGCGCGCGACGCCTTCGATCCGCGCAAGACGTTCAGGTAAGGGCCGCGCATGGACGCCATCAACCAGCCGCTGCTCGATGTCCGCGACCTCTCGGTGGCGTTCGGAACCACGCTTGCGGTCGACCATGTCTCGTTTTCGATCAGGCGCGGCGAATGCGTGGCGCTGGTCGGTGAATCCGGTTCGGGGAAATCCGTCAGTGCGCTGTCGATCCTGAAGCTGTTGCCGTATCCGAGCGCCTCGCATCCGTCGGGCAGCATCCGTTTCCGCGGCCGCGACCTGTTGACGGCGCGCGAGGGCGAGATGCGCGAGATTCGCGGCAACGACATCTCGATCATCTTTCAGGAGCCGATGACCTCGCTCAATCCGCTGCACACGATCGAGGCGCAGATCGGCGAAATTCTGTCGCTGCATAACGGCATCAGCGGCGCGATGGCGCGGGCGCGGACGCTGGAGCTGTTGACGCAGGTCGGCATTCCCGATCCGGAAACCCGGCTGAAGAGCTATCCGCACCAATTGTCCGGCGGCCAGCGCCAGCGCGTCATGATCGCGATGGCGCTCGCCAACGAGCCGGACCTGCTGATTGCGGACGAGCCGACCACCGCGCTCGACGTCACGGTGCAGGCCCAGATCCTGGCGCTGCTGGCGGAAATTCGTTCCCGTCTCGGCATGAGCATGCTGTTCATCACCCATGACCTCGGCATCGTCCGCCGCATCGCCGACGTCGTCTGCGTGATGAATTCGGGCAAGATCGTCGAACAGGGGCCGGTCGAGCAAGTCTTCACCGCGCCGAAACATGCCTATACGCGGGCGCTGCTGGCGGCCGAACCGAAACCCGATCCCGCGCCGCCGCGGCCCGATGCACCGGTGGTGATGTCGACCGACAATCTGAAGGTCTGGTTTCCGATCAAGCGCGGCCTGCTGCGCAAGACCGTTGGCCACATCAAGGCCGTGGACGGCGTCAGCATTGCGGTGCGCAAGGGCGAAACGCTCGGCGTCGTCGGTGAATCCGGCTCCGGCAAGACCACGCTCGGTCTGGCGCTGCTGCGGCTGATCTCCTCGGATGGGCCGATCGTTTTTCTCGGCAGCAACATTCAGGGCCTGCGCTTCAAGGACATGCTGCCGTTCCGTCGAGACATGCAGATCGTGTTCCAGGACCCGTTCGGCGCATTGAGCCCGCGCATGTCGGTCGGCGACATCGTCGCCGAGGGCCTCTCCGTGCACCAGCGTGGCGCTGTCGGAGCGAAGAGCGTGAGGCGCGCGTCGTCAAGGCGCTGCGCGATGTCGGGCTCGATCCGGCGACCCGGTTTCGCTATCCGCACGAATTCTCCGGCGGCCAGCGCCAGCGCATCTCGATCGCGCGCGCGGTGGTGCTGGAGCCGAATTTCGTCGTGCTGGACGAGCCGACCAGCGCGCTCGACATGCTGTTCCAGGCGCAGATGGTCGATCTGCTGCGCGAACTGCAGCGCAAGCGCGACCTGACCTACCTGTTCATCTCGCACGATCTGCGGGTGGTGGCCTCGCTCGCCAGCCACCTGATCGTGATGCGTCACGGCAAGGTGGTCGAGGAAGGCCCGGCTGCGGAGCTGTTCAAGCATCCGAAGACCGACTACACCCGCGCGCTGTTTGCCGCAGCGTTCCGGATCGAGGCGGTGCCGGAGCCATAAGCCGAAGCCACCCAAAAGTCGTCATCCCCGCGAAGGCGGGGAACCAGCACGCCGCGGCCTACCGGTTCTATAACTGACGCCTCCGGAATACTGGGTCGCCCGCCTTCGCGGGTGACGACAGTGGAGGGTGTGGTTACAGCCGCTTCACCGCCGTCACGTCACTGCCGGCCGCCTTGATCCGCGCAATCGCTTCCCGCGTGTTCTCGACTACCGTCGCCATGTGATGCGCGTTGGCATGCACGATGGTCTCGGCATCGCGCACGATCGCGACGTGTCCCTTCCAGAACACCAGATCGCCGCGTTGCAGCCTCTTCATCTCCGCCGCGTCAAGCGCCCGCCCCAAACCATCCTGCTGCATGTCGCTGTCGCGCGGGCAGCCGGTGCCGGCGGCGGTCAGCGACACCTGGACGAGGCCGGAGCAATCGATACCGAGCGAGCTCTTGCCGCCCCAGAGATAGGGCGTGCCGACGAACCGTTCGGCCACCGCGACGAAATCCTTTTCCATCACGTCGATGCCGCAGACATGGCCGCGCGGCAGATACCGGCCTTCGTCGGTCACGGCGAAGGCGCCGTCTTCGCGGACGATGGTCACCCTTGCGCCGATCGACAGCGTCTCGACCGGCGGCAGCTTGATCGAGGGACCGGGAAACGCGAACGTCCGCAGCGCTGTCACCTTGTGGGTCGGTGCAAACACAGGCCGCGCCAGGGCGGCATCGGCAATCCAGCCGACATAGCCGTCGCCGTTCAACTGGCCCCAGGCAAACCCTTCATCGTTGCGGTCATAGATCGTGACGCGTTCGCCCTTCAGCGCCTCGCGTCGACAGCGGCGCGTCGACGGCCGGCCGCTCGCGCAACGGCGCGATGGCGTCGACGACACAGAATTCCTCGCCGGTCGACGAAGCGCGCGGCCTTCACCTTGCCTTCGAGATATTTCGCGGCGAGGTCGGGCCGCGCCGGTGTCAGGCGCGGATCATCCATAGCGCTGGCTCAGCAGCTTGTAGATCGCGCGCGCGGCCTGGCATTCGCCGCCCTCGGGACGCGCGGGTTTTGCCGACGGCGTCCAGCCATAGATATCGACATGCAGCCAGCGCTTCGCGTCGGTGACGAAGCGCTGCAGGAACAGCGCGCAGGTGATCGAGCCGGCAAAGCTGCCGCGACGGCGCATTGTTGATGTCGGCCGTCTTCGAATCCAGCCACGAATTATAAGGCGGCCACAGCGGCATCCGCCACAACGGATCGTTCTCGGCTTTCGCGTGGGCGGCGACGTCTGCGGCCAGCGCTTCGTCATTGGTGTAGAACGGCGGCAGGTCGGGTCCGAGCGCCACCCGGGCCGCGCCCGTCAGCGTGCCGAGATCGACCAGCAGGTCCGGCTTCTCTTCGTCCGCCAGCGCCAGCGCGTCCGCCAGCACCAGCCGTCCCTCGGCGTCGGTGTTGCCGATCTCCACGGTCGGCCCCTTGCGCGACTTGAAGATGTCGAGCGGCCGGAAGGCGTTGCCGGCGACCGCGTTCTCGACCGCCGGGATCAGCACGCGCAGCCGAACCTTCAGCTTCGCATCCATCACCATCTGCGCCAGCGCCAGCACGTTGGCGGCGCCGCCCATGTCCTTTTTCATGATCAGCATGCCGCTCGACGGCTTCAGGTCGAGGCCGCCGGTGTCGAAGCAGACGCCCTTGCCGACCAGCGTCACCTTGGGATGGGCGGGATCGCCCCAGCTCAGATCGATCAGGCGCGGCGCGCGCGTCGAGGCCATGCCGACGGCGTGGATCAGCGGAAAATTCTGCTTCACGAGATCGTCGCCGACGATGCAGTTGAAGCTGGCGCCGAAGCGCGTCGCCAGTTGCTCGCGCGGCCTGCGCCAGTTCCTCCGGGCCCATGTCGTTCGACGGCGTATTGATCAGGTCGCGCGCCAGCGCGGCTGCCTCCGCCATGCGCGCGATGTCGGCGACGTCGACGCCGTCGGGCGGCACCAGCCGGACTGCCGGGCGTCTCGTTCTTGCGGTAGCGGCCGAAGCGGTAGGTCCCGAGCGCAAAGGCCAGCGTCGCAAGCCGCGCATCATGCGGCGCATTGGCAAAGCGATAGACGCCCGGTGGCAGCAGGCCGGGCAATGCGCCGGGCCGGAACAGGTCGCGCGATGTGCTGTCGGCGTCCTCGAGGCCGAACAGCACCTGCGCGATCTGCCCGTCGGGCGACGGGCAGCGTCAGGCACTTGCCGGGCTTGGCGGTGAAGTCGTTGGCCGCCGCGAACTGCCGGGCCGGTTCGCGGAAGGTTGCGCTGCGATTCCGGCGCCAGGTCGTTTTGGTGGCGAACGTAATCGGAATGGCAGCGGCGTCGGGCGCGGTCTCGAACGGGGATGGCATGCGGGTCTCGTCGGATGGGCAGGCAGGGTGGTGCTCGGGGTGGCATAGCACGGCCCGATTAACCAGCCGTTAGGGTTAACAGTCTATTGCTGGCGCGTTCGGCTCCATTCGTCAGATTCCCGTGAGTTGAAGTGCCATGCGTCGACAGTCCAGCCATGCCAGGGCGCTTGCCCGGTTCCTCAGCTCCGCGGCCGTGACGGCGGTCCTGGCCGCTGGCCTTGGCGGCTGCCAGACCATGTCCGACATCACGGGGTCGCTGACCTCGTCGTCGCCAAAGGCGCAGGCCGCTGCCCGACGATCCGCGCCGCGCGGTCGAGGTCTACGGCGAGCGCTATCGCGCCAATCCCAAGGATGCCGACGCGGCACTGGCCTACGGCCAGGCGCTCCGCGCCACCGGGCAGCGCGCGCAGGCCGCCGCCGTGCTCGAACAGGCCACCATCGCCCATCCCGGCAACAAGGAGCTGCTCGCCGCCTACGGCCGCGCGCTCGCCGACAACGGCAATTCGCAGGCCGCCTTCGACGTGCTCAGCCGCGCCCATACGCCGGCCAATCCCGACTGGCGCATCCTGTCGGTGCAGGGCACCACGCTCGACAAGCTCGGCAAGCACGAGGAAGCGCGCCGCTATTACGCGACCGCGCTGAAGATCGTGCCGGAAGAGCCGTCGGTGCTGTCCAATCTCGGTCTGTCCTACATGCTGACGCGGGAACTGCCGCAGGCCGAGGAGACGCTGCGGCGCGCCTATGCCAATCCGCGCGCCGACGCCCGGGTGCGGCAGAACCTGGCGCTCGTCGTCGGCCTGCAGGGCCGCTTCGCCGAAGCCGAGACCATCGCCAAGGGCGATCTGCCGGCCGACGAGGCGACGGCCAACGTGGCCTATCTGCGGGAGATGCTGAGCCGCAAGGACAAGGACCATTCGCGCCCCGGCAGCAAGGCGGTCCCGGTCGCAGCCCTCAACCGGCCGGACTGAGCGCGGCCCACAGTCATCATCACGCGCCACTGGTCGATCGCACCGCGCGGCGCGATCGGCGGCTTCAGCCCGTGACGGGCGTTCCAACGACTACTGTCTGAAATCGATTCGGCCACGACGATCCTGTGCCGTGGCGCGCCGCGAAAGCGGCGGGCGTGAACCGGACGTCGAATGACGGGCGCCGCCAGGCCTCGCGCCGTTACGGCATCATCTGGAGCTTGATGTAGGTCGGTCCGAGAATGACGATGAACAGGCACGGCAGGAAGAACAGGATCATCGGCACGGTCAGCTTCGGCGGCAGTGCGGCCGCCTTCTTCTCGGCCTCGTTCATGCGCATGTCGCGGTTTTCCTGCGCCATCACGCGCAGGCTCTGGCCGAGCGGGGTGCCGTAGCGTTCCGACTGCATCAGCGCCAGGCAGACCGATTTCACGCCCTCGAGGCCGGTGCGCTTGGCGAGGTTCTCGTAGGCCACCTTGCGGTCCTGCAGGTAGGACAGTTCGGCCGTGGTCAGCGTGAATTCCTCCGACAGCGCGATCGACTGCGATGCCGATTTCGGTCGCGACCTTGCGGAAGGCGACTTCGACCGACATGCCGGACTCGATGCAGATCAGCAGCAGGTCGAGCGCGTCGGGAAAGGCGCGCTTGATCGAGAGCTGGCGCTTGCTGATCGCGTTCTTCAGGAACAGCATCGGCGCCTGCAGCCCGAGATAGGCGGCGCCGACGCAGATGCCGAGCTTGACCGTCAGCGACTTGTCCATGTGCGTGATCACGAACACGTAGAGGGCCGCGCCGATGAACAGCACGATCGGCGTCACCGCGCGGGCGAACAGGAACGTGACATAGGGCGCCTGGCCGCGATAGCCGGCCATGATCAGCTTGTCGCGCGCGGCTTCCTGCGCCAGCCATTTGGTCAGGTTGAAGTCTTCCACCACCTTGGAGACGAGCTGCTTCGGGGTCTGGCGCAGCGACACCTTCTCCGACTTGGCGAGGCGGTCGCGCTCGCGCTGCCGGATCCGCTCGCGCTCGCTGGCGACCGCCTTCATGCGCTTGGCGAGGCCTTCGCCGGCGAACAGCGGCATGATCAGCGTATAGGCGGTCGCGCTCGCCGCGATGGCGGCGAGCAGCATGGTCATGAACCGTGCGTCGTGCATTTTGGTGATGAGAAATCAATCATGGCCGCACCGTCAGAAGTCGAAGTTGATCATTTTCTTCATCACCAGGATGCCGATCGTCATCCAGCCGACGCAGCACGACCAGCATGAACTGGCCGGTCTGGATGGGTCCAAAGCAGCGAGATGTAGTCGGGCGTCGAGATCCAGACCAGCAGCATCACGATCGGCGGCAGCGAGCCGATGATGCCGGCCGAGGCCTTGGCTTCCATCGACATCGCCTGAATCTTCTCGGCCATCTTCTTGCGGTCGCGCAGCACCTTGGAGAGGTTGCCGAGCGCTTCCGACAGGTTGCCGCCCGACTTCTGCTGGATCGCGATCACGATGCCGAAGAAGTTGGCCTCCGGCAGCGGCATCCGCTCGTACAGCCGCACGCAGGCTTCGCCGAGCGGCATGCCGATGGTCTGGGTTTCGATGATGGCGCAGGAACTCGCTGCTGCAGCGGCTCCGGCGCGTCGGCGGCGACCACCTTGATCGATTCGAACAGCGGCAGACCGGCCTTGATGCCGCGCACGATGACGTCGACGGCGTCGGGCAGCGCCTTCAGGAATGCCTTCTCGCGGCGCTTCTTCAGGAAGCCCAGCACCCAGCGCGGCAGGCCGAGGCCGGCGGCGAAAGCCGATGCCGGCGGCGCCGAGCAGGCCGCCGCCGACCATGAAGGCGACCGACGAAGCACGACCGCGCCGAAGATGCCGGACATGATCCAGAATTTCTGCGGCGTCCAGGTCCAGCCCGGCCTGGCGCGAGGCGGATGCTGCAGCGGGACGGACTTTTCCTTCTTGCGCGCGCGCGTCGAGTTCCTTCAGCGAGCCCTCGACCTGCTCGCGGCGCGAGCGCTGGGTCTTCTCGGCCTGACGCGCCGCGACCGGTTCGGAGCGTGGCGATCGAGGCGCGGCGGCGATTCGGCCTTCCTCTCGCCCGACAGCAACGGATAGATGAAGACCCAGGCCAGGCCGCCGATGGCGGTGGCGGCGAGAAAGGCCAGTGCGAGCGTCTGCATGCTCATCGGCCTCCTCACGTCTGTCTCGGCGACTTCGGCGGCATCGAGCGCGGCCGCAAGCCGCTTCTCTTCGCCGTAATAGCGCGCGCGTTCCCAGAACCGCGGACGGCCGATGCCGGTCGAGCGGTGCCGGCCGATGATCTTGCCGTTCGCGTCCTCGCCGATCATGTCGTAGAGGAACAGGTCCTGGGTGATGATGGTGTCGCCTTCCATGCCCATCACCTCGGTGATGTGGGTGATGCGGCGCGAGCCGTCGCGCAGGCGCGCGGCCTGGACGATGACGTCGATCGAGGCGCAGATCATCTCGCGGATGGTGCGCGAGGGCAGCGAGAAGCCGCCCATCGTGATCATGGATTCGCAGCGCGACAGGGCTTCGCGCGGGTTGTTGGCGTGCAGCGTGCCCATCGAGCCGTCGTGGCCGGTGTTCATCGCCTGCAGCAGGTCGAACGCCTCGGGTCCGCGGACTTCGCCGACGATGATGCGTTCGGGACGCATACGCAGGCAGTTGCGTGACCAGTTCGCGCATGGTGACCTGGCCTTCGCCCTCGATGTTGGGCGGGCGGGTTTCCAGCCGCACCACGTGCGGCTGCTGCAGCTGAAGTTCGGCGGCGTCTTCGCAGGTGATGACGCGCTCGTCGTGCTCGATGAACTGGGTCAGGCAGTTCAGCAGCGTGGTCTTGCCGGAGCCGGTACCGCCGGAGATCAGCACGTTGCAGCGGACGCGGCCGATGATCTGCAGGATCTCGCGCGCCTTCGGGCGAGATCGCGCCGAACTTGACCAGCTGGTCGAGCGTCAGCTTGTCCTTCTTGAACTTACGGATGGTGAGCGCGGGGCCGTCGATCGCCAGCGGCGGCACGATGGCGTTGACGCGGCGAGCCGTCGGCGAGGCGCGCGTCGCAGATCGGCGAGGATTCGTCGACGCGGCGGCCGACCTGGCTGACGATGCGCTGGCAGATGTTGAGCAGCTGCTGGTTGTCGCGGAAGCGGATGCCGGTCTTCTGGATCTTGCCGGCGACTTCGATGAACACCGTGCCGGCGCCGTTGACCATGATGTCGGCGATGTCGTCGCGCGACAGCAGCGGCTCCAGCGGGCCGTAGCCGAGCACGTCGTTGCAGATGTCGTCGAGCAGCTCTTCCTGCTCGGCGATCGACATCACGATGTTCTTGATCGCGATGATCTCGTTGACGATGTCGCGGATTTCCTCGCGCGCCGATTCGCCGTCGAGCTTGGCGAGCTGCGCAAGGTCGATCGCCTCGATCAGCGCGCCGAAGATGGTCGCCTTGACCTGGTAGTAATTGTCGGACCGCGCGCGCTTCCATGGCGCGCGGCGGGCGCCGGCTTGGCGCGGCGCGATCGGCGGCGAAGCCGACGGTCGGCGTGGCGCGACTTCGGCGCGAAGCGGCTGCGCGCGGCCGGCAGCCGGTTCCGGCGCCTGAATGGCGGGCTTTGGCGCCCGCAGATCGTTATCACTACGCTTACCGAACACGATGGTACTCCACGCAGGCGCCTACTTCTTGGCCCGCAACTTCTCGATCAAAGGCGAAAGCAACGAACCCTTGCGGCTTCTTGGTCTCGCCGCGGCCGGTGAGGCGCTGCGCGATCTGCAGGAACATCTCGGTGGTGCGATGGGTCGCGGAGATTTCCGCGATCATCTGGCCGTTGTTGGCGGCCGATGCCGAAGATCTGCGGCTCGAACGGGATCGTGGCGATCGGCTGGCTTTCGATCGCCTTGGCGAATTCGCTGGCGGGGATCTCGGGCCGCTTCGGCACGCCGACCTGGTTGAGGCAATAGAGCGGCGCGCGGTCGTTCGGCCGCGATGCCTTCAGCAGGTCGAAGATGTTCTTGGTGTTGCGCAGATTGGCGAGATCGGGCGCCGCGACGATCAGGATGTCGTCGGCGGCGATCAGCGCGCGCTTGGTCCATCCCGACCATTGATGCGGAACGTCGAGCACGATGCAGGGCATCGTGGTGCGCAGCGTGTCGAAGATCGAATCGAAGGCCTCGGCGCCGAAATCGTAGACCCGGTCGAGCGTCGCCGGCGCCGCCAGCAGGCTGAGATGGTCGGTGCATTTCGACAGCAGGCGGTCGATGAACGCGGTATCGACCCGATCCGGGCGAGAACACCGCGTCGGCGATGCCCTGCGGCGGATCCTGGTTGTAGTCGAGGCCGGCGGTGCCGAAGGCGAGGTCGAGATCGGCGACCACGGAATCGAGCGCGAGATCGCGCGCGATCGCCCAGGCGACGTTGTGGGCGATGGTGGACGCGCCGACGCCGCCCTTGGCGCCGACGATGGCGATGATGCGGCCGACCGCCTTGGCTTCCGGCGCCGAAAACAGGTTGCAGACCGAGCGCACGACGTCGATCGCGCCGACCGGCGCGATGACGTAGTCGCTGACGCCGCGGCGCACCAGCTCGCGGTAGAGCATGACGTCGTTGATGCGTCCGATCACGATCACGCGGGTACCGGCGTCGCAGACGGTCGGCGAGCTGGTCGAGGCCGGCGAGGATGTCGTTGCGGCCTTCCGTCTCCAGGATGATGACGTTCGGCGTCGGCGCCGAGCGATAGGCCTCGATGGCGGCCGCCATGCCGCCCATCTGGATCTTGAGATGAGCCTTGCCGAGACGGCGGTCTTCGCCCGCCGCCTGCACGGCGGCCGCGGTCTCCACTGTCTCGCAGAAGGCCTGCACCGACACCCGCGGCGCCGGCGCGATGTGATCCTCGATGGACGGTGACGTGCCGTCCGGCTGCTGCTCTGGGTTCTGACGCGCGTAACTGATCATTTGCCGGTATCGCTGAGTTTGGCCCTGTCGGCCTCGGGATAGGTGGTCGTGGTGGTCGCACCCTTGCGGTATTTGTCGAAGGCGATGGTACGCCGCGGCGTGTAGGCCGGCGTTTCCGCCCGCGGCTGCACGAGGTCCGCCGGGTTGTCGACCATCGACGCCAGATTGCGCTGGTTGGCGCAGCCGAAATTGTAGTACGGCTTGTTTTCGAAATAGCTCGTGTTGTTGATCGAGGGCCCGAGATCCTCCGGCCACAGGCCGCACGGGCCGGCGACGGCGCGAAATCCGCGGATAGTTGAGGCGGATCGCCGCCATGTGGCGCGGATCTTCGGGGCGATACTGCCGGACGCTGGCCGCGCGCGGCGGCACGCCGGCGGCGGCGAACGTCGCCTGGATTTCGCGCAGCGACATCCTGGGCCGCCCGCGCATTCGGCGTGTTGACGGGCACGTCGACGGTGATGGCGCCGGTGCCTTCGCGCATCCAGGTCTGGCGCAAGGCCCATCACGTCGGCGCGCTGCGCGGCCGAGAGGCCGCCGCGGCCGCGGCCGACGAAGACGACGATCGAGCGATCGGCTTCCTGCACCGCGATCGGATGGCGCAGACGATAATCGTTCGGGGAAGTCCGACCGCATCACCAGTTCGCGGTCGTGACTTGCAGGCGCCGAGCGCCACGGAAACACCGATCAGTGCCGCCGTCATGCGGAGGACGCGCTTGAGATCAGCGGGTCTCTTGAATGCTGTTTGTGATGTCATCGTCCCCGCCTCAATCCGTGATGAAGCCGTAAGTGCCGCGATAATTCCGTGCTGCCGGCTCGACGCGACCCGGAACGCCATAGATGCGATTGATGCTGCCGAGCAGGTCGGACTGCGGATCCGACGAACTGGCAAAGCCGTCGTCAGGACGCGACAGGTCCTTCTGGGCCACCGCGCGGACCACGTAGGGCGTCACCAGCACCATCAGTTCGGTCTGGTTGCTGACGAAGTCGCGGCTGCGGAACAGCGTGCCGAGGACCGGCAACTGCGACAGGCCGGGCAAACCATTGATCGCCTGCTTGGTCTGTTCCGCGATCAGGCCGGCCATCGCCATCGAGCCGCCGGATGGAATTTCCAGCGTGGTTTCGGCGCGACGGGTCTTGATCGAGGGAATGGTCAGCGAGTTCGTCGAACTGGCGGTCACAGCCTGGGTCAGCGTGATCGAATTGTCGTTCGACAATTCGGACACTTCCGTCATCACGCGGAGGCTGATGCGGCCTTCGGTCATCACGACCGGCGTGAAATTGAGCGAAATGCCGAATTTCTTGAACTGGATCTGGGTCGTACAGACGCGGGTCACCGGATCGCAGGAATAGCCCGCGGGGACCGGAAATTCGCCGCCCGCGATGAAGGTCGCGGATTCGCCCGAGATCGCGGTCAGGTTGGGTTCGGCCAGCGTGCGCACCACGCCGGCGCTTTCCATGGCGCGCAGGGTGGCCGTTACCGAAGCAGGCGCTCCCGAACGATCCGCTCAACGCGTTGCCGGAGACCAGCGAGCGGCCGTAGGCGGTGAACGGGTTCGAATTGTTGAAGTTCACCACGGCGGTGCCGTAGTTCAGGTTGGCCGTGAGATCGATGCCGAGCTGCTTGATGATGTTGCGCGCGACTTCGGCAACCGTCACCTTCAGCATCACCTGGTCGCGACCGCGTACCGCGATCGAATTGACCACCTTTTCCGCACCGCCGACCAGGCGCTGGGCGATCTCGGCAGCCTGCTGGGCTTCGACCGGGGACGCGGCGGTGCCGCTCAGCACCACGGCGTCGCCGATGCCTTCGATCAGGATATCCGAATTCGGCAGCGACTGCTTCAGCGCGGCGCGCGCGCCATTGAGGTCGCGCTTGACGGCAATGTCGTAGGCCGCGATCTGCGTGCCAGCGGAATCGAAGAAGATGATGTTGGTCTGGCCGACCGCTGCGCCGATGATATAGGCGCGCTGGGTCGAGCGGACGACGGCGTTGGCGATCTTCGGATCGGCCACCAGCACATCCTTGATCTCGCGCGGCAGGTCGATGACGATGGACTTGCCGACGCCGAGCGAAAGGAATCGCGCGTTCATCTGTCCTTCGACGGCGACGGGCGCGACGCGATAGTCGCTCGCCACCACCGGCGTCAGCGCCGGATTGAGCGTGAGTGCTGCCGCCGCCGAAAACGACAGGGCGCGGACGATGAAAGTCCTCATCATCGGCCTGGTTTCCCTGCACTTCATATCGTGCGTCCTTTCGGTCACTTCTGCATCGTCTGTTGGGCGGCAACGCCGTAACGAATGACGTTGAGGCTTTCGCCGCGCTTGCTGATTTGCTGTTCCGGCTTGTCGACCACCTTGCCGTCGGCAATGCTGCGCAGCGCCAGCGACAGCGTGCCGGTCTGGCGCGCGCGGGCGAGCGTCTCTGCCTGTTCCGGCTTCAGTTCGAGCGTGGCGGTCTTGCCGACGATCGAATTGGTGCCATCCTTTTCCTTCGGCGCCTGATCGATCGCGAGAACGCGAATATTGGTGAGGATGATTTCCGATAGGGCGATGTCGGGACCGGCCTGGTCCGCATTCCTTTCGCGCCTGGAAAGGATCACGTCGACCCGGTCGTTCGGCAGGATGAAGCCGCCGGCGCCGGTTTCGGCCGAGATTTCGGTGGAAACGGCCCTGAAGCCGCTGGGCAGGATGGCTGCCATGAAGCCGGATCCGTCGGCCTTGACCAGCTTCTGCTCGCGGATCGGTTCGCCCGCGATGAAGGGGGAGCGGGCGATCGAGCCGGTGAATTCCTTGACGGCATCGGCCTTGCTGGCGCGGCTGATGAAATTGCTGCTGGCGGTCGTGGCCGGCCAGCTCTGCCATTGCATATCGTCGGGCTTGACCGACTGGCCGAGCCCGATGTCCGATTTCGCGACGAGAATATCGACGGTCTGCAGCTGCGCGGCCGGCTGCACCGGCGCGGGGTTGTCGGATCCGCTGGCGAGATATGCGGCAATGCCGCCAGCGCCGACGGCGATGGTCAGGACGACAATGCGGGCGGTATTCATACGCTTCACTTTCCACATTACGCTGCGACGCTTCCGTCGCCGTGATGGGAGTTGATCAGCTATTCGTCAAAGCATGGTTAATGAGGCGTGTGTAAATTGCCTTAACGGAAAGTTACCCGTAGCGGATCAGCGCATGGCGAGGTGTGCGAGGTCGACCGCCTTGATCCAATCGGTCTGCGGATAGACCATCAGCGCGCCGAGCGCGAGCGCGATGCCGTAGGGAATTCCGCTCTGCCTGTCGTGCAGGCGGCTGAGCCAGGCCTGTCCCGCAAGCGCGTAGGGCAGCGGCCATTGCCGGAACTGCAACAGCAGAACCGTCAACGCTCCGCCGAACAGGGAGGCGATGACCAGGTAGTCGAGCAGGTGTTCGAAGCCGAACCAGAGCGCGACGCCGGCTGCGACCTTGGCGTCGCCGCCACCGACCCAGCCCATCGCGAAGCAGGCAAACGCCGACCACCAGCACGGTAGCGCCGGCGCCGACGTGCAGCAGCATGTCGTGCAGGCCCATGCCGCCGAGCAGAGCAAGGGCGAAGAATCCGGCAATCAGCGCCAGCGATACCCGGTTCGAGATCGTCATGGTGAAAAGGTCGCTGGCGGCTGCGAACGCCATCAGGGCCGGGAATAGCAGGAGGCGGGCGATATCGAGGATCATGAGTTCACACGGCTCGTGCGGTTGACGCGAGGTCCAGGTTCTGGCGGAGCCTAGCCACGAGAAATGAAAAATCGGGAAACGGCGGAGCGTCGCTTGTATCGAACTCCGCGTCGGCCGAGCCGCGCAGGCGCGGCAAGCGCTGCTCCAGAACAACAAAGGCCCCGGCATGCCGGGGCCTTTGAAGACAGACTGCGACCGTCGCTTACTTCAGCGAGGTCGAGATCGTGGCGAAGTTGCTCGACAGCTTGGTGCCGACGCCGTTGACGGCGGTGATGATCGCAATCGCAATGCCAGCGGCGATCAGGCCGTATTCGATGGCGGTGGCGCCGGACTCATCCTTGACGAAACGCGAAACGAGATTCTTCATAGAGTGCTCCTGTGTACACATGGCTGGTCGAACTAGAATTTGGTCTTGCCGGCGTTCTCAGCGCCGTGACCATACGGGCACCCTAAGGTGCGACAATTTCGACGCAGTTAATTCGTTCGCGTAAACCCGGCTGCAACCGGCAGTTCGTGAGCACAGTAAACGACGCATTAAGCCGCTCGGTGAAATCGCACGTGGCAGACCGCGGGCGATTGGTGCGGCGCCTGTGCGGGCCGTTCTGCCCGATTTACCGCTCCTTAAGCGCGGGCAGATATCCCTTGATGTCTCCAATCGCACGAGGCCGTTATGTCCAGCCTAACCATGGAAGTCATCGATATGCTGGGCCAGACGATGGCGAAGGTCGTCCCGGTCACGATCGTGCTCGCACTGGTGTTCACGGTGCTCTCGTATTTCTGGGCCTGCAATGAAGGCAAGCCGTGGTGGCGCAAGCGCGAGCTGGTCACCGATATCTGCTACTGGTTCTTCGTGCCGGTGTTTGCCCGCGTATTCCGCATCGGGCTGCTGGTGATCGGCGCCGGCGTCATCTTCAATATTCACGACGCCGACGGACTGGTCGCGTTCTATGACAATGGCCACGGGCCGCTGTCGGAGCTTCCGCTCTGGGCTCAGGCGATCCTGTTCCTGGTCGCGTCCGACTTCATGCTGTACTGGCTGCATCGCATGTTTCATGGCGGCGGGTTCTGGAAGTATCACGCGATCCATCATTCGTCCGAGGATCTCGAGTGGATTTCGGCCGCACGGTTTCACCCGGTCAATCTCTTCATCGGAACGATCATGGTCGACGTCATCCTGCTGATGGCGGGCATCTCCCCCAACATCATGCTGTGGGTCGGGCCGTTCACGACATTCCACTCCGCCTTCGTCCACGCCAACCTCAACTGGACGTTCGGGCCGTTCAAGTACGTGATCGCGACGCCGGTGTTTCATCGCTGGCACCACACCTCGCTGGAAGAGGGCGGCAACACCAACTTCGCCGGCACTTTTCCGATCTGGGACATTCTGTTCGGAACGTTCCGGATGCCCGAGAACAAGTTGCCCGAAGACTACGGCGTGGACGATCAGGAAATACCCAACGAGATCGGCGGCCAACTGGCCTATCCGTTCCGCCACTAGCGTCGGACCGGGATCCGCATGAACACCGAAGCCGGGACGATCCAGCGCGAGAGAGCCTTCGGCCTTGCCGAGGTTCCGGTGTGGCTTTGGGTCGGGATCGGCGTCTATGCGCTGGTGCTCATCAATGGACGTTCGCTTCTCAACGATTCCGATACCTACTGGCAGATCGCCGTCGGCCAGTGGATTCTCGATCACGGCGCGATGCCGCGCGTCGATATCTACTCCTTCACCAAGGCGGGCGAGCCGTGGATTTCGTCGTCCTGGCTTGCGCAGGTGTTGTACGCAGGAAGCTATAATCTCGCGGGCTGGACCGGACCTGTCGTTCTTGCCTCCGCGTGTGTCGCCGCCACCTTCGCGCTGCTGACCCACATCCTCAGCCGCCGCATTCCGGCAACCTGGGCCGTCGCTGTCGTGATGGCGGCGTTCGTGCTGTCGATGGGGCATCTGCTGGCGCGTCCCCATGTGCTGGTGCTGCCGATCATGCTGGCCTGGGCGTATGGGCTGATGTCGGCGAGCGAGCGCGGCGAAGCGCCGTCCTTCTGGCTGCTGCCGCTGATCGCGCTGTGGACCAATCTGCATGGCGGATTCGTCTTCGGCCTGGTGCTGGCAGGCGCGTTCGCGCTCGATGCGCTGTGGAACGCAAATCCTGCTCAGCGAGTGCCCGTTGCGCTGCGCTGGGCGGCGTTCGGCCTTGGTGCGCTGGTTGCCTGTTGCGTCACGCCCTATGGATGGGGGTCGATCCTCGCCGCGCGCAAGATTCTCGACCTCGGCGAGCTTCTTCACCTGATCTACGAATGGATGCCGGCGGACTTCAGCAAGCTCGGCGCGTTCGAACTGTCGATCCTCGCGCTGATCGGCGGCGCGCTCTATGGCGGTGTAAAACTCTCGCCGCCGCGGATCGCGCTGGTGCTGGGTCTGCTGCACATGGCCCTTGCCCATGTGCGCAACGTGGAAATCTATGCCTTGCTGCTGCCGATCGTGGTGCTTGCGCCGGTGGCGTCGCAGTTTGCGCTGCAGCCGTCGCGCTCGGCCGGCCGGAGCGTCACCGTTGTCTCCATGGCGATGCTGGCCGTGCTGCTCGGCGGCTGGACCTGGCTGCTCGCGGCTAACACGCGGTTCGCGCCGCCGGAAAACCAGGCGCCCGTGGCCGCCTTCGAGGCGCTGCAGGCGCATCATCCGAAGCGGGTGCTCAACGATCTTCCGTTCGGCGGCTATCTGATCTGGCGGCAGATGCCGGTGTTCATCGATGGCCGCGCCGAGCTCTACGGCGAAGCCTTCGACATGGCCTATTACCGCGCGATGCAGCTCAAGGACGTCAACCAGTTCCTCGAGATCCTCAAGACCTGGGACATCGACGCCGTGCTGCTGACGCCGGGGACGCCGGCCGTCGGCCTGCTGGACAATATCGGCGGCTGGCAGCGGGTCCATACCGACGGCAATGCCGTCCTGCACGTCCGCAAGCCCAACTGACCGCAGGCAGCCCGCCTCAGGTTTGAGCGCCTCCAGACACCGCCAACTGGCGGGCGGTGCGGGAGTTCTGCTATTTCGGCGGCATGAACCTGCCGACCGAAGTCGTCGAGATGCTCGGTCAGACGATGGCCCAGGTGGTCCCCGTCACGGTCGCGCTCGCGCTGTTCTTCTCGGTGCTTTCTCATTTCTGGGCGTGCAACCCCGGCACGCCGTGGTGGCGCAAGCGCGAGCTGGTCACCGACCTCTGCTACTGGTTCCTGGTGCCGCTGTTTGCCCGCGTGTTCCGGATCGGGTTCCTGGTGCTCGGCGCCGCAGTGCTGTTCGGGATTCGCGACGCCGACGACCTGATCGCCTTCTATGACAACGGCCATGGCCCGCTGTCGACACTGCCGCTGTGGCTGCAGGCGATCCTGTTCCTGGTGCTGGCCGATTTCATGATGTATTGGCTGCACCGCATGTTCCATGGCGGCGGCTTCTGGAAATACCACGCCATCCACCATTCGTCCGAGGACGTGGACTGGATCTCGGCGGCGCGCTTCCACCCGGTCAACCTGGTGCTCGGCACCATCGGCGTCGACGTCGTGCTGCTGATGGCCGGCATCTCGCCGCGCGTGATGCTGTGGCTTGGCCCGTTCAACATCTTCCACTCGGCCTTCGTTCACGCCAACCTCAACTGGACGCTCGGCCCGCTCAGATATGTCGTGGCGACGCCGGTGTTCCATCGCTGGCACCACACCTCCCGCGCCGAGGGCGGCGACACCAATTTCGCCGGCACCTTTCCGCTCTGGGATATCCTGTTCGGCACCTTCCGGATGCCCCAGGGCCGGCTGCCGGCGCAGTACGGCGTCGACGACCAGTCGACATTCCCCGGCGAAATCATCGGACAACTGGCCTATCCGTTCCGAAAATAGCGGCTTCTCCGGATTTCTTGGCCTGCCGGGCGGGCCATTTGCACTTCATTCATCAATTGGCGTCAGATTCAGTCTGTCGGGCGCCGGTTCCGCAGCGTATCGCCATTGCCGGCTCGTTAATGCCCCGGGGTAGAGTATGACGTTCAAGTCCCAGCGTATCGGGTTGCGTTCCCTCGCAGCAGCCATCCTGTTGTGGCCGGCGGCCAGTCTTGCCGCGCCGGATCCGGACAGAATCGCCGTCTATGTCGACCAGGCGAAGCTGGTGAAGCTGCCCGCCAAGGTCTCCACCATCGTCGTCGGCAACCCGCTGATCGCGGACGTCACGCTGCAGAGCGGCGGCATCGTGGTGGTGACCGGCAAGGGCTATGGCGCGACCAATTTCATCGCCATGGACCGCAACGGCGACGTGCTGGTGGATCGCCAGATCCAGGTCGAAGGTCCGACCGATCAGCTCGTCATCGTCTATCGCGGCGTCGAACGGGAATCCTATAGCTGCGCGCCGGTCTGCCAACGCCGCGTTACCCTCGGCGACGGCGAGAACTACTTCAAGACGGCGATCGATCAGGCCGGCTCGCTCTCGAGCCAGGCCAGCGGCTCAGCCGCGACCAGCGGCGGCGCCAAGGCCAACTGACACATCGAACTGAGGGTCAGCAGACCCCGTGCCGCGACGGGTTCGCCAGATCGGCGGCCGACATGGGATGCCGGCTTCACGACACGGTTAATATCCGGTTAACGGAACAAGCCGTTCTGACTCGATCGGGCGAAACACTTCAACAATCAGTTTCGGGTAATCATCCGGGCAATTCCTCTCGCGTTCTGAGGTCGCCTCGATGCCGTCGCCCGTCATTCCCAGGACAAACATCAGGACAAGCATCCTGCGCCGATTCCGCCGTAACCGCCGCGGCTCGGCAGTCGTTGAATTCGCGCTGGTTGCGCCGGTGTTCTTCGGACTTCTGTTTGCGATCATCGAAATGGCGATGGTGTTCTTTGCCAGCCAGGTGCTCGAGACCGTGACGCAGGATTCGGCGCGCGTGATCATGACCGGGGAGGCGCAGAAATCCTCCTACAGCCAGGCGCAGTTCAAGAATCTCGTCTGCAGCAAGGTCGTTGCGCTGTTCGATTGCGTGAACGGCATTTCGATCGACGTCCAGAATTATCCGGCCTTCAGCTCGGTCAACATTGCCGACCCGATCGACGCCGGCAAGAATTTCGTGCCGCCGAACAACTATCTGCCCGGCGGCCCCGGCGACATCGTGGTCGTGCGGCTGTTCTACAAATGGCCGCTCTACGTCACCGGCTTCGGCTTCAACATCGGGAATCTCGGCAGCAACCAGCGGCTCCTGACCGCAACCGCCGCATTCCAGAACGAACCCTACTAGAGCAGCGCCATGAAACCGATGATGACAGTCTGGCTTCGCATGT
>CAWGLP010000001.1:0-308972 GCA_963823485.1 uncultured Alphaproteobacteria bacterium | reverse complement strand
ACAGGAAAGACACTCACCGCCGCGGCTCTCGCCGGTGAGCTGAAGTATCCGCTTTTCACTGTTTTGCTCCACGGCCTGATCACGAAGTTCATGGGTGAGACTGCGCAGAAGCTTCGAATGGTGTTCGATGCCGTCCGTACGACGCGCGGGGTTTATTTATTTGACGAGATCGACGCCTTGGCTGGAGCGCGCAGCATGGAGAACGATGTCGGCGAAGCTCGACGAATTCTTAATTCCTTCCTTCAGTTTTTGGACGAGGACACCGGCCCTTCGATTGTTGTTGCCACCACGAACTTCCCGCAAATTCTGGACCGCGCAATCCTTCGGCGCTTCGATCTAGTCCTACCGTACGAGATGCCAACAGCGCCTGCGATCGAGAAAGCGATGCGACGCAGGCTAATTGGATTCGACGTTCGCGAGGTGAATTGGTCACAGGTTGCAAACAATGCCGCAGGGCTTTCGACGGCTGATGTCGTTGCCGCAGCCGAAGATGCTGCACGCAGGTCAGTGTTAGGAAAATTAAGCCTGATTGAAACATCTGCGATCACAGCGGCCCTTGATCGTCGGCGCTCATTGCATGGGATAGGGGCGGTTGTGAATGCCGAGGGATCTTCGACACTTCATACTAAGCGATCTAGGGCAGGCAGAAAAATTCAAGGCCAAGGGCGGCGGGTCGACCAAAAGACCAAATGATGTCCCCAACCGAGCTCAGCATGCCCAAGCATTGCTACAGGCGCTTGATGCCCTTCCCAACATTGCGAGTGACGCAAGGCCGGGCGTCTATCTCGAAGTGGAGGGTCGTGCCGGGGAAGTCATGATCACAAAGGGGCTAAACGCCAGTGATATGACCCTGCTCGCGGTCACGCCAGGACATTCCGATGGTGACCAACCTCCGAAAGCAACTGTCTTTGCTACCGCCAAGGGCTTGGACAAACTTCGTCACAAGATTCAAGATTTCGCAAATAAGAAGTCGTACAAAAACGGACGGCTCGGAAGGTCGCCCCTACAACGCCGACTTAGTGCAGAGCATTGGCGCTATCGTCGAGGCTGGACTTCGGTCGTTGTGGCGTAGTCCAACTGCAAAGTTTCCCGAAGGTGATAGTAAAACTCCGTGGGAGATTTGGCTTGATATCTCACAAGCCGAAGCATTTATCGCTCGTGCGGCCGAGTTTGACGTAACCATTGGGACCGATCGCCTCGAGTTTCCCGAAGACCTCGTCGTCATTGCGAATGCAACGCGTAATTCCCTTGCACTGGCCATCCGCCGTCTTGCTGGTGTGCGAGCTCTCGCCGCTCCCACCGTCACTGCGGACTATTTCGATGCAATGCAAATCGAAGAGCAAACCGAATGGCTCGGTGCACTACAAGGCCTGACGACCTTTGAAGCGATCGATGACCCAACCTACATCACCCTTCTTGATAGGGGCGTTGGTCTCGCTCACCCACTCATTGCGCCCGCTCTTAATGCCACCGATCGGCACGCGGCGGATCCCGCGTGGGGCGTAGAGGACTACGTTGGTCACGGCACCCAGCTGGCCGGTTTGTCGCTCCATGGTGATCTCACCATTGCACTCCAGACGATGATGCCAATTCAAATACGGCACCGCCTGGAATCGGCAAAAATCATACCAGATGCTGGACACAATCCTCATCACTTGTTGGGAGCAATGACGCGCGCCGGAATCAATGCGGCGGAAACCGTCGCTGATCGACGGCGCACGTTTGCCATGGCGAGCACGACCGAAGATGACACACCGCACGATGGAGCTCCGACATCCTGGTCAAGCGAGATCGACCAGTTGATCGCTGGTACATCTGGCCTGAAAAAGATTCCTCGTCTCTTCCTGGTCTCGGCAGGAAATACGGATCAGAAGTCTTTTTGGGAATGATGACTATCTGTCCGTCTCCCACCACCCTGACAATGAAATCAAGTCGCCCGCACACGCTTGGAATGCCATTTCTGTCGGCGCCTATACAAACAAAGTCGTTTTGCCTGCCGGAGAATCGGGTGCTCCACTTGCCCCGGCCGGAGATCTTGCCCCATCGTCCCGGACGGCCAGCTGGTTATCGCATTGGCCGATCAAACCGGACGTCGTCTTCGAAGGCGGAAACTGGATTGTAGATGGTCCTCCCCCGCCGATGGGTCATTCAGCGCTCTCGTTGCTCACTACGGACCATCAATTTCCTTTAAGAGCGTTCACGACGTGCGGCGAAACCAGTGGCGCAACGGCTTTGGCGGCACGGGCAATCTCAGAGTTGTGGTCCGATTATCCCCATCTCTGGCCAGAGACTATTCGCGCACTCTTTGTCTCATCGGCACGCTGGACCCAGCAGATGCGCAGCCACCTGCCAGCAAGTCCGACCAAAGGTGCCTATGGGCCATTATTTCAGCGCTACGGCTACGGCATTCCAGATATGGAGCGTGCACGCAGAAGTGCGTCCAACGCACTTACGCTGATCGTGCAAGATACGATCAGCCCTTACCGAGAGAGCGACAAAGCAAGTACCGAGCACATTCACAATGAAATGAGACTTTTTGAACTTCCGTGGCCAGTGGAAGAACTGCGCAAACTCACAAATAACCTCGTGACATTGAGGGTAGCTCTGAGCACGTTTATCCAACCCAACCCTTCTGAGCCGGCCCGTGGCTCGAAATTTCGCTATGCCTCGCATAACTTGCGTTTCAAATTGAACCGACCCAACGAAGATAAGTCGGAGTTTCTGGCGCGGATTAGCAAAATTGCCGAACAGCCTGACGGACCGGTCGTTGAAGAAGATGATGGCTGGATATTCGGGCGGAATAGACGAGACGTTGGTTCCATTCAAATCGATGAATTGACCTGCCCCGCGTCTGATCTTGCCCGTCGCAACATCCTCGCTGTTCATCCTGTCGCTGGCTGGTGGAAGACGAGAACGGTGCAAGATCCCGAAAAGAAATCTGCTCGCTTTGCGTTGATAGTCGAAATTGATGCCAGCACTGTTGAATCGGATTTGTATGCTGAGGTAAAAACGGCAGTCGATAACCGCACCGCCGTTGCGACGGTAGTCTAACTACATCCCGAGCGGCTAGCCGAGTCCAACTTTCGCCGCCAAATTGAAGATCAATCGCCGCTGGCGCGATTACAAGAAGCGCAAGCGCGAAGGATGACGCCATGCCACTGACCCGGAATTTTCGCGACACCGTGCGGGCGCGGGCGGAGCGCGAGCCGGCCTTTCGCCGGGCGCTGTTCCAGGAGGCGGTGCAGGCGCTGCTGCAGGGCGAGACCGATGAGGGGCGCGCGGCGCTGCGGGCCTATATCAACGCGACCGATCGGATTCGACCGGCTGGGCGAGGTGCTGGAGCGTTCGCCGAAAAGCCTGATGCGGATGTTCGGACCGGACGGCAATCCCACCGCCGAGAACCTGCTCGGCGTCATCGGCGCGCTGCAGGAAGAGACCGGCGTGCACCTGAAAATTCGCGCGGTCACCGAGGCCGCCTGAGCGCGGCCTCCGCCCGGAAATGACCGTGGACGAGCGCGTCGCGGCGCGCGGTGTCATCCAAAATCCCCAATTCCGCTACACTCGCTCCGGTAGCATCGGGGGGCATCGCCATGCGCAACATCATCATCTGCTGCGACGGCACCGGCAACGAGATTTCCGAGAACATCTCCAACGTGCTGAAGCTCTATCGCTGCCTGCGCAAGACGGACAGGACCGAGCCGCGGCAGCTGGTGTTTTACGATCCGGGCGTCGGCACGCTGGAGCGGCCGGACCCGTGGCACAAGCTCAAGCAGGATTTCAGCGCCATCATGGGGCTCGCCACCGGCTACGGGCTCGATGACAACGTGCTCGCGGCCTATGCCTTCCTGGTCCACACCTGGCAGCCGGGCGACCAGATCTACCTGTTCGGCTTCTCCCGCGGCGCCTATACCGTGCGGGTGCTGGCGGGGCTGATCCACAAGATCGGTTTGATCACGCCGGAGCAGGTCAATCTCGCCGGCTCCGGGCTGATCGCCTACAAGCAGTTCTCCAGCGACGAGGCGCCGAAGCTGCGCGAGAAATTCAAGGCGCTCACCGATGCCGGCGCCGCGGAAGAGGCGCTGCCGCCCTCGCCGTTCGACAACGCCGCGCAGTTCGCGCGCATCACCACCTCGCGCGCGCCCACCATCCGCTTCGTCGGCGTCTGGGATACGGTCGCCAGCGTGATCGTGCCGCGCGCCGATCGCTTCTACTGGCCGAGCCTGGAAGAGCTGGCCTGGACGCTGCAGAACCCGAGCGTGCAGACCTTCCGCCAGGCGATCTCGATCGACGAGCGGCGCTGCATGTTCCGCCTGAAGAAGTGGGACGCGCCGCAGACCTACCGGCCGGTCCGCTTCAACGACGCCCACGCCGCGCCGCAGGATATCTTGCAGGTGTGGTTTGCCGGCGTGCATGCCGATATCGGCGGCGGCTATCCGGAAAAGCAAAGCGGCCTCTCGAAATATCCGCTGCTGTGGATGATCGACGAAGCCGCCAAATGCGGGCTGAAGTTCATCCAGGCCAACGTCAACCAGCTCGCCTGGGGCGTGCCGCGCAAGAGCAGCCCCTACAGCTACGTCGCCCCCGACGTGTGCGGCGATCTGCACACCTCGCTGCGCGGCGCGTGGTGGCTGCTCGAATATCTGCCGAAGAACGCGAAGTACAAGGAATGGCCGGCGCGGCAGAGCTATTTCGGCTTCTACATCCCCGACGCCGAACCGCGGCTGATCCCCGAAGGCGCTGTCATCCACGAGTCCGTGGTCGAGCGCATGAAGGAAATTCCGGAATACCACCCGGTGAACCTGCCGAAGCAATACGAGACGTTCCCGATGCCGGTGAAGCCGGCGACGATGAGCACAGTGGTGGAAGACGAGGATTGAGCAGCGCTCTCTCCACCCGTCATTGCGAGCGAAGCGAAGCAATCCATTTCGCCGCTTGCGATGACAGTGGTACTTGTATCGTCATGCCCGGGCTTGACCCGGGCATCCATCAAGAAAGAAACTTCTCTGCAATGATGGATTGCCGGGTCAAGCCCGGCAATGACGGCAGACGGCGGATCGCCACGCGCTGCTACAAATTGATTTGCCCGACGCCGCAACGCCTTTCTCCGCCGCGCAGAAAAATAATCCGCTTTCCGTCACCCCCAAATCATCCGTAAAACCAGTGCATCCCGCCTCGGCAAGAGGGGCGTATCGCGATCGTCACGAACGTGAGGCGGGATGCGGTGGCCGCGGCAGCGCCGGGCGCGCAATGGTCTTTGCAGGGCGGGTTTTCCGTGAGCGAAGGCCGCGCGCCAGACGAACGGCGTTGCTCGCGGACAGCAAAACCGCGTGGTCCTGGCGCCCGTGGCTGGCGTCAAGCCGCCGGAGGTTCGCAAAGCCCGACCGGGCGATGCGGGCCGTCAATCCGGCGGCGACGGTGACAAGACGAATTCGTCGCCGGGGAGATCGCGGCATAAGCCGTAAACCCACTGCGCAGGGAATGCCGGCATGCTCCGACTGTACCTGTATGCTCGTGTGCGCTTTTTCCGCGCACTATTGCACACGAGACCGCGGGTGCAGCAAGCACCCGGCATTCCCTGCGCCCTCCTGTTTCGGGGCGGGATGATGTTGCAAAGCCTCGGGCGAAAACGCGCCGCGAGAACGCGGAGGTATGTTTGGCGCATAGCCGCACCTCGTCATCACCCGGCGACTCGGGTGACCCAGTTCTCCAGCGGCAGTCATGATTGAGCGAGAGAGCGCGGTCGCTGGATCGCCCGGTCGAGCCGCGGCGAGACGGAGTGAGGGGTCTGTCATCCGCGGAAAGAAACCCGTCATCGCGGCGCTGCGCGCCATCCTTCTCCCACAGGTGGAGAAGGATGGATGCTCGTCGCCGCACCGCTCGCGATGACGGCAAGAAATCACCGCTCCCTCAGCCCATCCGCCTTCGCCAGCCGCCCCGCCTCGATCGCATCGATCTGCGCGGCGATATAGCGGCTGTAGATCCGCGCCTGCGAGAACGCGCCGCCCACGAACCACAATCCCGGCTGCGGCGTGCGCGTCCACATGTTGCGGAGCTCGGACGTCGCCTCGTCAAAACCCCAGACGCGGCCGACGCGCTTCGCAACAGTCTCGCCGAACAACTGGTGCAGCAGATGATCGGGCCCCTTGTAGCCGGTGGCGAGCACGAACAGCTCGGCCTTGCGCGTGGTGCCGTCGCGCAGCCGCACGCCGTCGGCGACATAGGATTCGATGTCGGCCGCCTGGATCAGCTTGATCTTGCCGTCGGCGATCAGCTCGGAAGCGCCGACGTTGAAATAATAGCCGCCGCCGCGGGTGCGGAATTTCAGCGGCCAGCCGGTGCCGTCCTCGCCATATTCGAGCCGGAAGCCGGCCGCCTCGAGCCGCGTCAGCAGCGGCGCGTCGAGCCGCTTCACTTCATCGGTGACGATCTTGTGCGCGGCCTTCATGACCGGCAGCGGCACGCCGGAATTGAGGATGTCGCGGGAAGCGATCGGCGGGCCGTCGCCGAGATAGGTCCTGTCGTAGAGCTGCGCCGGCTCGACATTGACGACCATGGTCGGGCTTCGCTGCACCATGGTGACGTCGGCGCCGGCGGCCTGCAGTTCCTGGCAGATGTCGTGCGAGCTGGTGCCGGTGCCGAACACGATCACCGGCCGGCCGCGCCATTCCCGGCCCGCCTTGAAGCGGCTGGAATGCAGCACCTCGCCCTCTGAAATTCTCGATGCCCTCGATGTCGGGAATGTTCGGCGTGCCGCTGACGCTGGTCGCGAGCACGATGTGCTTCGGGCGAAGCGTGCGCGCGCTGCCCTCGCGCGTCAGCCGCGCGGTCCAGCGCTGCGACGCCTCGTCATAGTCTGCGCCCTCGAACGCCGTGCGGGTCCAGAAATCGACCTCCATGATGTCGACATAGCTCTCCAGCCAGTTCGCGATCTTGTCCTTCGGGATGTAGTCCGGAAAGGTCGACGGGAACGGCAGATAGCGCAGATGATTGACCGGCGTCTTGTTGTGCAGCTTCAGCCCGCGATAGCGCAGCCGCCAGTTGTCGCCGATCCGCTCCATGCGATCGATCACCAGCGCGGAGAGGCCGATGCGCCGCGCCTCCACCGCCACCGAAATGCCGGCATGGCCGCCGCCGACGATCAGCACGTCAGGGTCGCGGCCGTCATAGCTGGCCGAGGCCTGCCGCTCTTCGAGCCAGTCGGGGCCGGCGAAATCGCGCATGTGGGATTTGGCCTCGGCAGGCGCTTCGCGCGCCGCGCAGATCGCATCGAAATCGAGCGAGGTGGAGATCGTCCAGGCCTTCGCGTCACCATCCGGCTGCGGCAGCAGCCGCAAGGCGCCGTAGCCCGGGCCGTTGGCGGTGTCGAAGGCAAAGATCGCCTCGATCACCTCGCGCCCGGCGACCACGGCGCTGCGCGGCGCCAGCGCGGCCGGATCGATCCGGAATTGCCCGGCGCCGACCTCGCCCGTGCGCGCCAGCAATTCCGAAACCACCGTCGCCTTGCCGCTGAAGGTCGCGAACCGCCAGGAGATGCCGAACAGGTTGCGCCAGTGGCTGTCGGCGGCGAACAATTCCGCCAGTTCGGATGCCGAGCCGCCCGCCAGCGCCGCGCCGAAGGCCGCGACCCAGCGCTCCGTAGTTTCACGGAGGGTTTGCTCGGGCGAGAGGCCCGGTCTGTCGAGCATGGCGGCGTTTCCCTGACAATTGATCGTTATCCGCCATCAGAACGCAGCTTTCGCCCGACCACAACAGCCGCCACCGCGGCGCAAGGCAGCATGCGCAGGGCGCGTATCACCGTCGTCGCCCCCTCATCCCGCAACACGACGGCCCCATTCCCGCCCCCGCGCGACCCCAATGGTTTACGGAACGTTCAACTCTGCTGCCTATCCTCACCCACCTGCCAGAACCGGCTTCAAACGCTCAGGACGAGCGATGTTCGAACGATCCATCACCGAAGAGGTCGAGGCGGCCATCCAGGCCGGCTCGGCGGAAAAACACCTCGAAACCGTGCGTCGGGTGACCGACCTGTTTCTGCTGTCGGCCGACGGCTATACCGGCGAGCAGATCGAGCTGTTCGGCGACGTGCTGGAACGGCTGATCAAGACCATCGAGCTGCGCGCGCTGGCCGACGTGTCGGCGCGGATCGCGCTGGCCGAGATGAGCACGCAGCTCGCCTCGGTCAAGCAGGCGCCCCCAGGCGTGATCCGCCTGCTGGCGCGCAACGACGAGATTTCGGTGGCGCGCCCGGTGCTGACCGAATCCGCGCGGCTGACGCCGGAAGACCTGGTCGAACTGGCAGAGACCAAAGGCGAGCAGCACCTGCTCGCGATCTCGGGCCGCTGGTGGCTCAACGAGATCGTCACCGACGCGCTGCTGAAGCGGCATTATCCCTCCGTCAGCAAGCGCCTCGTCGTCAATCCCGGCGCGCGGATGTCGGCCAACGGCTACGCCATCGTGCTGGCGCAGGCCGAGAAGGATCCGGAGCTTGCGGTCGAGACCGGCATTCGCGTCGACCTGCCGCCGGACCTGCGGCAGCAATTGCTGCGCAACGCCACCGAGGCGGTGCGGGCACGGCTGCTGTCGCGCGCGCCGCCGCATCTGTTCGAGGAAATCAGGAGCGCGATCGCTACCGCCGCCACGAGCGCCAGCCGCGAAATGTCGCGCGCGCGCGATTTCACCGCCGCGGCCCGCTTCGTCGGCGCCCTCGTCAAGCACGGCAAATTAAACGAGGCGGCGCTGGCGGGCTTTGCCAAAGAGCGCAAATACGCCGAGACGGTCGCAGCGCTTGCCGAACTGTCGCGCTCCAGCATCGACGTGATCCGTCCGCTGATGCAGAGCCTGCGCGACGACGGCGTGCTGATCCCCTGCCGGGTCGCAGGCCTGGGCTGGGATACGGTCGCAGCCGTGCTCGACAGCCGCTTTGCCTCCGGCACGCTCGGCCCGCACGAACTCGCCCGCGCCAAAGAGCAATACGCCAAGCTGACCGGCGACAACGCCCGCCGCCTGCTGCGTTTCTGGCAGGTCCGCGCCACGCCCGTGGCGGCCGCGAAACCGAATTGAGGGGGAAGCCGTCATTGCGAGGAGCGCAGCGACTCCTACTTCCCTTCTCCCCTTGTGGGAGAAGGTGGATCGCTGACGCGACGCGGCAGCGAGACGGATGAGGGGTCCGTCTCCGCGGAGAGAACCCCTCATCCGCCTTCGCGTATCGCGAAGGCACCTTCTCCCACAAGGGGAGAAGGAAGACCAGCTCACGCCGCCTTGATCAGATCGGCGTCGAGATGCTTCAGCCGCGGCATCACCTCCTGCTTCAGGAGGCGAAGCGAGTTGTGCCAGGCTTCGGGCTTGTGCTTGTAGTCGAAGCCGAACACCAGCAGCGTGCCGAAGCCGCCGACCTCGCGGTAGATCTTCTCGATTTTTTCCGTGACCGTCGCCGGCGACCCCACGATCCAGTTGTGGCGGGCGCAATATTCGGCTGTCACGTCGGAGTCCGCCAGGTCGGGCGAGGCCTTGAGGTAGTCCTTGAAGCCGAAATGGCCGAGCAGCGGCAGGAAGTATTCGGTCATCATCCGGCCCATCATGTCGCCGACCGAAAGCTTCCACGCCTCCTCGTCGGTATCGGCGACGAACACCTCGCGCACCATGCGCCAGTCGCTGCGCTTCGGCTTGCGGCCGGTCTTCGCCGCGCCGAACTCGACCGACTCCCAATGGCTGCCGACATAGGCCGGGTTGAGGTTGAGGCTCATCGGGATGTAGCCGCGCTCGCCCGCGAGCTTGAGCGTGTCCGAGCCCTTCGACAGGCCGGCAACCGCGATCGGCGGATGCGGCGCCTGCACCGGCTTGATGTGCGGCTTGAGGAAGTCGAACATCACGTCGGGCTTGTTCACGGTCCAGAACTTGCCCTTGTAGGTCCAGGGCGCGTCCTCGGTCCACATTTTCAGGATGATCTCCAGCGCCTCGCGGGTCATGTCGCGGTTCTGGCCGGACATGCCGTCGACGTTGAACATCGCCCAGTCGCTCGGCAGGCCGCTTGCTGCGACGCCGAAGTTCAGCCGTCCGCCGGAAAGGTGGTCGAGCATCGCGACGCGGTTCGCAAGCTCGGCGGGGTGGTGATAGGGCAAAAGGAAGCCGCCGGGGCCGAGGCGGATATTCTTGGTCTGCAGGAACGCCTGCGCGAGCAGGAGGTCGGGAGAGGGATGCGGCTCCCACGGCGCGGTGTGGTGTTCGCCGATCCAGGCTTCCTGATAGCCGAGTTCATCCAGCCATCGCAGCACCTGCAGGTCCCAGTCGTGGCCCTCCTTCAATCCGCATTCCGGCGGATGCGAGGGCATCGTAAAATATCCGATCTCCATGTGGCTTCCTCTCGCTTTCTGTTTTTCAAAACGCGTCTGTCGCGCGCAAGCGAGAGCATAGCACCTCCGGCGTATGGCCGAGATATGACGAATTCAGCGGGCAGAGGTTCGCGGGACGAAGTGACGCTGCTAGCGCGTGCCGAAGGTCGTCGTCCCGAACAGCGCCTTCTGCGTCGAGGGTTGCGAGCGCCAGTATTGCGGCGGCGCCGACACTTCGCCGCCGAGTTCGGCCGCCGCGTGCCAGCCCCAGCGCGGGTCGTAGAGCATGCCGCGGGCAAGCGCGACCATGTCGGCCTTGCCGGAGGCCACGATCTCCTCGGCCTGCTTCGGCTCGGTGATCAGGCCGACGGCGATGGTGGTCAGCCCGGTGGCCTCCCTGATCGCCTGCGCGAATGGTACCTGATAGCCGGGGCCGAGCGGAATCTTTTGCAGCGGCGAAACCCCGCCCGACGACGCATCGATCCAGTCGACACCGCGCTTTTTCAGCTCCTGTGCAAACTCGATCGTCTGCGCCAGATCCCACCCGCCCTCGACCCAGTCGGTAGAGGAAACGCGGATGCCGACCGGCTTGTCGTGCGGAAACGCGGCGCGGACGGCGTCGAACACTTCGAGCGGGAAGCGCATGCGGTTCACCAGCGAGCCGCCATACTGGTCGGTACGCCGGTTGGAGATCGGGGAAAGAAACTGGTGCAGCAGGTAGCCATGGGCGGCGTGGACCTCGATGGCGTCGATGCCGAGACGTTCGGAGCGCTTCGCGGCTGCAGCAAACGCCTCGCGCACCCGCGCCAGTCCCGCTCCATCGAACGCCACAGGCGGCGTCTCGCCTTCCTTGTGCGGAATGGCCGACGGCCCCTCCGCCCGCCAGCCGCCTTCGGTAACCGGAATCAGCTGGCCGCCGTCCCACGGCGTATGGCTCGACGCCTTGCGGCCGGCATGGGCAAGCTGGATCATGATAGCGGCCTTCGACCGCTTGCGGGCCGAAGCCAGAACCGGCTTCAGCGCGGCTTCGGTGGCGTCGTTCCACAGGCCGAGGCAGCCCGGCGTGATGCGCCCGATCGCCTCCACCGCGGTGGCCTCGATGCAGAAGATCGCAGCCCCCGACAGCGCCAGCGAATTGATGTGGGTAAAGTGCCAGTCATTGGCCTCGCCATCGACCGCGGAATACTGGCACATCGGCGCCACCATGATGCGGTTGGCAAGCGTCAGGCCGCGCAGCGTGATCGGGGTAAACAGAGCGCTCATGGGGAAGGGTCCGGACCGGGAGGGAGGCGACAGTTCCTGTCTAGCGGGCCGGCCGCCTCCCCTCAACCCGCCGGGATTGCAGCCCTGCCCTTACTGTTTGATCGTTTTATTGTTTGATCCCGGCGGCCTTGATCAGTTCCTGGTTGGCCGCCAGGTCGCGCTTCACGAGCTCGTCCATCTCGGCTGGCGTCATCGGCATCGGTTCGACGCCGAGCTTCGCCAGGCTTGCCTGCATGGCGGGATCGTTCAACACCTTGACCGCCGCCGCATGAAATCTGTCGACGATGTCGCGCGGCGTCTTCGAGGGCACGAACACGCCGAACCAGCTCACGCTTTCCGCATTCTTCAGGCCGATCTCGCCGACGGTCGGCACGTCGGGCAGATCGGCGGCCCGCTTCGGCGTCGACACCACCAGCGCCTTCACCTGCCCCTGCCGGATCAGCGGCAAGGCGGTGGCCAGCGGACAGAAATACAGGTCGATCCGTCCGCCCATGATGTCGGCGATCACTTCCGGACCGCCGCGATAGGGCACGTGGGTGGCCTCGATGCCGGCGGCGAGGCGAAATTTTTCGGCGGCGATATGCACCGCGCTGCCGACGCCGACCGAGCCGAAGGAGATCGAACCCGGCTTGGCCTTGGCGTCAGCAATGAAATCCTGGATCGTTTTCCACGGCCGCTCGTTCGGCACGATCATGACACTGGCGCTCGAGCCGAGCATCACCACCGAGGACAGGTCCTTCGCGACATCGAAGGTCAAATTGGGAAAGATCGCAGGGGCGATGGCGAGCGCCGAGGAATGGGCAAGAATATTGTACCCGTCCGGGTCCGATTTCGCGACCAGGGCGGTGCCGAGCGTTCCGCCGGCCCCTGCCCGGTTCTCGATCACGAATGGCTGGCCGAGTTCGGCCGACAGGCGCTCGAACACCAGCCGCGGCACCACGTCGGTCGCGCTGCCCGCGCCGAACGGAATGGTGGCCTTGATCAGGCGCGACGGCCAGCCTTCCGCTTGCGCCGCGGTTGCGGACAGGACGCCGACAAGGAAACAGATGACGCGAACAGACTGGTTCATCGAAAGCTCCGGTTGGATTGCGCTTTGCGCTGCAAGAACCATTCCGCTCTCGAGGGTCGAGGAACTTACTCCACCAGTGTGAACTGCATCAGCAGATTGCGCTGGATCAGCGAGAAATTGTCGTCGGAGACCAGCGTCAGCACGGTTTCGCCATCCGCAGTGACGTGGGCGTCGATGCCTTCCATGTTGTCCACGTCGTTGCCGAGATCGGCGCCGAAGATCGATGGGCCGTCGATGACCGCGCCGGGAGCGATCGAAGCGAGCGCGATGCGCCGGATGCGGATGCCGATTCCGCCGAGCCAGGAGAATTTCCGTTCCAGCAGCAGGAGATCCGCTGATGGCAGCAGCACGGCATCGCTGACGTCGAAATTGTCGGTACGGCGGATGGCGAACTGTCCGGGCGTCTTGCCGCCGATCAGGAAGCCGATGATGTTACCCTGCGCGTCGAGGCCGCGCTCCGAGATCGCCATCAGCGTTCCCGCCAGCGCCATCCCCTTCGGCACCACGACGAGCGCCTCGATCCCCTTGTTGTACGGCAGCTTGCGCGCCGACTGCGGCAACGTCACCGGCTCGCCAAGCGCACGCGTGAACCCCCTGGCGAAGTCGAAGCGCAGCAATTGGTTCACGCGCTCGATGCCGACATAGACCAGCGAACCATCGAGCGCGAGCGCCTCGGTATCGAACCAGCCGCGCGAAGTGATCGGCTTGCCGTCGGGACCCAGCATCGGCGATGCCTCGACATCGTCGAGCCCGGTCATCTCCCTGCCCTTGTAGACGATCCGGCCGGTGAACCAGCCCGCCTTGTCGCTGATGGCAATGAAGCGCTCGCCCCTCGCATCGAGGCGCAACCCCGACAATCCGCCAAAGCCGCGAAAGCGCGAGGTCAGAATCAGCCCGCTGCGATACTCCAGCGCGCCAAACCGCACCCGCGAGCGATCGCGGGTATCGAACGAGGGTATCGGACGGGCGTTGACATCGATCGAGACCGGTGCGCTGACCGAAAACTCGTCGGGGCTTGCCTGCTTCGGCCGCGGCTGGACCGCAGTCTGCGCCTTCGCGACGGCGGGCGCCGCCGCCACCGCAATCCCCGCCGCATATTTCAGGAAGCGGCGGCGGCCGATGAGCGAGCGCATGCGCTCAGGAATGCAGGCGGCGCGGCCGGCGGCTCGTGGCCGGCGCGGCACCCTGGGTCTCGCTGAACAGTTCGGCGAGCTTCTCGGTGATGGCGCCGCCGAGTTCCTCGGCATCGACGATGGTGACCGCGCGGCGATAGTAGCGCGTGACGTCGTGACCGATGCCGATCGCAATCAGTTCGACCGGTGAACGGGTCTCGATCTCCTCGATGATATGGCGCAGATGCCGCTCGAGGTAATTGCCGGGATTGACCGACAACGTGGAATCGTCGACCGGCGCGCCGTCCGAAATCATCATCAGGATCTTGCGCTGCTCGGACCGGCCGAGCAGCCGCTTGTGGGCCCAGTCCAGCGCCTCGCCGTCGATATTTTCCTTCAGCAACCCCTCGCGCATCATCAGGCCGAGATTCTTCCGCGAACGCCGCCACGGGGCATCGGCCGACTTGTAGATGATGTGCCTGAGATCGTTGAGCCGGCCCGGATTGGCCGGCTTGCCGGCGGCGAGCCACGCCTCGCGCGACTGCCCGCCCTTCCAGGCACGGGTGGTGAAGCCGAGAATCTCGACCTTGACGCCGCAACGCTCCAGCGTGCGCGCGAGAATGTCGGCGCAGGTCGCGGCCACCGTGATCGGGCGGCCGCGCATCGAACCGGAATTATCCAGCAGCAGCGTCACCACGGTGTCGCGGAACGTCGCTTCCTTTTCGTGCATGAAGGACAGCGGGTGATAGGGATCGGTGACCACGCGCGACAGCCGCGCCGGATCGAGGATGCCTTCCTCGAGGTCGAATTCCCAGGCGCGGTTCTGCTGCGCCATCAGGCGACGCTGCAGCCGGTTGGCGAGCCGCGCGACGATGCCCTGCAGATGGGCGAGTTGCTTGTCGAGATAGGAGCGCAGCCGTTCCAGCTCGTCGTGGTCGCAAAGATCCTCGGCCGCGATGACCTCGTCGAACTTCGGCGCGAACGCGTGGTATTCCGGCCCGCGCGGTTCGTTGGCGCCGCGCGCATTCGGCCGCGTCGCCTCGCCCGGGGTCTCGTCGTCGCCGAGTTCGCCGTCCTCGAACGTGTCCGACGAGGAGGCCTGCGCGCTCTCCATCGCGCTCTCGGACATTTCGTCGGTCGAAGCCTGCGCCTGATCGGCGCTCATTTCCTGCGCGAAGTCGGAATTCGGGCGAGCCTTCGGCGCCGGACTGATCGCTCTCGCCGTCCTGGTTCTCGTCGTCGTTCTCGTCGTCATCGGCGTCTGCATCGCGTTCGTCGCCGAGGTCGAGCGCCGATAGCAAATCATGCACGAGATCGCCGAACTTGGCCTGGTCCTCGGTGACGCGGCTCAATTGATCGAGCCGGGGGCCGATCTTGTCTTCCAGCACCGGCCGCCAGAGGTCGACCATCTTTTTCGCAGCCGCCGGCGGCGCAAGGCCGGTCAACCGCTCACGCACCAGCATTGCCAGCGCATCCGACAGCGGCGCGTCGGCGCGGTCGGTGATCTCGTCGTACTTGCCGCGGTGGAAATGATCGTCGAGCATCGCGGTGAGGTTCTTGGCCACGCCCGACATCCGGCGCGATCCGATTGCCTCGACACGGGCCTGCTCGACTGCCTCGAACACGCCGCGCGCCTGCGGATTTCCCGGCATCAGCTTGCGGTGCACCTTGGGATCGTGGCAGGCGAGCTTCAGCGCGATCGAATTGGCGTGGCCGCGCACGATCGCCGCATCCCGCTTGGTCATCTTGCGTGCGGGCTCCGGCAACCGCGCCTTGCCCGGCGCCAGCCCCGGACGCTCGGCCGCGAACGTCACGTCCAGTTCGGGCGCTTTCGCGATCGCGCGCAGGCACGAGGTCACGGCGCGCTTGAACGGTTCGGTCGGGGCTTCCTTGGATCCGGTGCGGAATTTCGAGTTTGATGTGCTCATAGCGCTTTCGTAAACCAATGCCGCGTGACGCCTTCAGGATAACCTTCGATCGACCCGAATTCCTCGTAACCGCACGTGCGGTAGAAACCCGGCGCCTGAAAACTCATCGTGTCCAGGTAGGATCGCGTAGCCCCGAACCGCTTCGCCTCGTCCTCGATCGCCTTGATCAGCTTCGTCCCGTAGTCCCTTCCGCGCAGCTTCTGCTCCATCCAGAACAGTTGGATAAATAGCACCGTGGTCCAGACTTCGCCTACAATCCCGCCGACAATCCTGTCGCCTTCGCGCAGCGAGATGGCGAGGCGCTTGTATTTCTGCTTCCCCATCTTTTCGGTGTTGTAACCGATCAGTCCGCCGAGCACCGCCTTCCTGGTTTTTCCAATGGTGCGCTCGACGGAGATTTTCGCCATGGACTAGCTGAGCGCCACGTTCACTGAACTCTCGGGCAGTTCCTGATTGAAGCAGCGCTGATAGAATTCGGCGACCAGCGGCCGTTCCAGTTCGTCGCACTTGTTGAGGAAGGTGACGCGGAACGCAAAGCCGATATCCTTGAAGATGTCGGCGTTCTCGGCCCAGGTAATCACCGTGCGCGGGCTCATCACCGTCGACAGATCACCATTAGCGAACGCGTTGCGGGTTAGATCGGCGAGCCGCACCATCTTGTTGACGATGTCGCGGCCTTCCTGCGTGCGGTAGTGCTTCGCCTTCGCCAGCACGATCTCGACTTCCTCGTCATGCGCCAGATAGTTCAGCGTGGTGACGATCGACCAGCGGTCCATCTGACCCTGGTTGATCTGCTGGGTGCCGTGATAGAGGCCGGACGTATCGCCGAGGCCGACCGTGTTGGCGGTCGAGAACAGCCGGAATGCCGGATGCGGCTTGATCACCTTGTTCTGGTCGAGCAGCGTCAAGCGGCCGGAGACTTCCAGCACGCGCTGGATCACGAACATCACGTCGGGACGACCGGCGTCATACTCGTCGAACACCAGCGCGATGTTGTGCTGCAGCGCCCACGGCAGAATGCCGTCGCGGAATTCCGTGACCTGCTTGCCATCCCTGACGACAATCGAGTCCTTGCCGACCAGATCGATACGGCTGATATGGCTATCGAGGTTGACGCGCACGCAGGGCCAGTTCAGGCGCGCCGCGACCTGCTCGATATGGGTCGATTTACCGGTGCCGTGATAGCCGGTGACCATGACGCGGCGGTTGTGGGCGAAACCGGCGAGGATCGCGAGCGTGGTGGCGCGGTCGAACCGGTAGTCCGAATCGACGTCCGGTACATGCGGATCGACTTCGGAATAGGCAGGCACTTCGAGATCGGTATCGATTCCAAATACCTGCCGGACCGACACCTTCATGTCGGGCAATCCGGCGGGCTGCGTAACTTTGCTCATGGCGGCGGTCGTCATCAATCCTCCGAGATCCCGGGCGTTCCCGAAACCAGATCTGTTGAATGGCTGCGGATGAGGGCTAAAGCGAACCTAGCAGAGAGCAAGGGCCGGCAGAAGCCCGCGCCGCAATCAAAGTTCCATTGCCTTATCATTGAGATAGGTGACAGTTCAGGTTTTTGGAGGGCTGCCCTGCGAAATCTCGCCGCACTTTTCCCTTCTTGGCGGGTCGGCTGCCCGAGGTTCGCCCGGCCGGGCGGCCCTTTCAAGCCCGGTCCGGAGCTGTTAGCTGGAAACCGGCCGGCCGCACGAAGCAGGAACCTTGTGACGACATTCCTCGACCCTCTGATTGCGTTCGTCTCGGCGCACCCCTGGCTGGCCTATCTCACGCTGTTCCTGGCGGCCCTGTTGGAGGCGGTCCCGGTCGTCGGCGCCCTGGTGCCTGGCTCGACCATCATCCTGGCCCTGAGCGCGCTGATCCCCGGCGGCGAACTGGAGCTGTGGGGCGTTCTGGCAGCGGCCATCGCCGGCGCACTCGTAGGCGACGGCTCGGCGTTCTGGGCCGGCCACCGCTCGCAGCGCGAGGTCCTCAGCGCCTGGCCGCTCAGGAACTACCCGCATCTGGTCGCGCAGAGCGAGGCGTTTTTCCGCCGATGGGGCGCGCTGGCGGTATTCTTTGCGCGCTTCGTGCCGCCGATCCGCGCCTTCGTGCCGGTCACGGCCGGTGCGCTGGGGATGCCGCCGCTCCAGTTCTATGGCGTCAATGTCCCGGCAGTGCTGGCCTGGGCGTTCGCCCATGTGCTGCCGGGCGTGCTCGCGGTGACGGCGCTGCATGAATATGCCGGCCTGCCGCATCACGAACATGTCGGCAAGCATCTGTGGATGCTGGCTGTCGCCGCGGCCTCCATCGTCGCACTGGGAGTGTGGGCGCTGCGCCGGCGCCGCGTGACTGGCTCAAAATGAGCTCCGATCAACCCGCGGCCCGTCCCGGGGCGGGACCGATATAGCGGGCGCGGGGCCGGATCAGCCGGCCGTGGCGCAACTGCTCGCAGGCATGTGCGATCCACCCCACCGTCCTCGCCATGGAAAACAGCACGAGTTCATGGCCGGGCGAAAGGCCCAACGTGTGCACCAGCGCCGCCAGCGCGTAGTCGATATTGACGAATTCTCCGGTCGCCTCCGCGATCCGTTCCGGGATTTCATGGGTGAGCTTGCGGTCGGCGCCCGCGCGCGCCAACGCCTCCAGCAACGCCCGCGCGCGGGGATCGCCATGCTTGTAGACGCCGTGGCCGAAGCCTGCGAAGCGCTCACCCAGCGCGACCCGTTCGCGGATCACCGGTGCGACCTCGCCCTTGGCGAGCGTCTTCAGGAGCTGTGCCGCCAGCACGCCGGCGCCGCCATGCTTGGGGCCTTTCAGCGCGACGAGGCCCGCGATGATCGCATCATAAAGGTTCAGGCCGGTCGAGGCCGCGCAGCGCACGGTGAAGGTCGACGCATTCAGTTCATGATCCGCCAGCAGCACCAGCGCACGGCGGATCAAGTCGGCGGCGTGCCTGTGCTCCGGCGCCCAGACGCGCGCGATCTGCAGATGAAGCGGTTTTGCCGAGCATTCGGCATTCAGCATGGTTGCGACCACCAGCCGCATGATGCGGCCGCCGACCATCGCGCGCCCCTCGGCCGCCCGGGTAAACGCGCGCGGGTCGGCGCTCGCCGCCAGCGCCAGCACGGCAATGGTGCGATCGATCGCATTGGCCTTGCGCGTTGCGTTCGCGACCGCTCGCATTTCCTCCGACACGACCGGGCAATTGTCCGGCTCGAACGGGTCGACACCGCTGACATCCCAGAGCAGCGTCGCGGCATGTTCGAGCGTGTCGCGCTCGGCGAGATCGACGCAGTTGACGCCGCGATAGATCGGCCCGTCCTCGGTGATGGTCGCCACCGCCGAATCCATCACCGGCAGATCGGCATCGAAACTGCGCAGGCCCTTCGGTTCCGGCGACGGCGCGCGCCGCTCCTTCAGCGTCCGGACATCCTCGGCCCGGTAGCGATGGCTGCGCGAATCCTCCGACGGCTCCGAGCGGATCAGGCCACGGCTGACATAGGCGTAGAGAGTTGCCTGCGAGATCGCGAGTTCGGCGGACGCTTCGCGGGCGGAGAGGTACAAACCGGCGGATTTTTTCATATTGATTTACATAATCAAGATTGATCAATCTGTCGAGACGGCCGACCCTTGCTTCCAGCCAAGGAGAGCCCTCATGAACATGCAGCTTTCGAAGACCCCGATCGGCCTGGACGGCGTTCCCGCCGCCGAAACCGTGCTCAGCCACGTCGATGGCGAGCGTGGCGAACTGATCATCGCCGGCGAGCGCGTCGGCGATCTCGCCCGCAAAACCGGCTTCGAGGGCGTGACCGCACGGCTATGGAGTGGCGGAACCGGCCAGCCGGTCGGCGAAGCTGCCGTGCGCGCGGTATTGGGGGCGGGGCGTGAACGCGCCTTCGCCCGGTTGCCGGACCTGCTCGGCATCACGCGCGGACTGTCGATCGTCGACGGCTTCCGCGCGGCGATTGCCGGGTTGCGCGCCGAATCAGGTCTGGCGCATGAAGCCACGATCGTCGGCGCGTTTCCGGTGATCGCAGGCGCGCTGGTCCAGCGCGCCTGGGGCAACGACCCGATCGCGCCCGACGCCACCGCAAGCCATGCCGCCGATACGCTGTCGATGATGCTCGGCCGCAGGCCCGGCGCGCGCGAAGCGGCGGCGCTGGACGCCTATTTCGTCACGGTGTGCGACCACGGCATGAACGCCTCGACCTTCACGACGCGCGTGGTGGCCTCGACGCAGGCCGACCTGTTCGCAGCCATCACCGCCGGCTACTGCGCGCTGACGGGACCGTTGCATGGCGGCGCTCCGGAGCCGGTGCTGGAGATGCTCGACGCGATCGGCTCGACCGAACGCATCAAGCCGTGGGTCGACGGCGCGCTGGCTCGTGGCGAACGGCTGATGGGATTCGGCCACCGCGTCTATCGCGTCCGCGATCCGCGCGCCGACGTGCTCAAGGGCGCGATCGAACGGCTTGCCGGCGAGGGCACCGACCTGCCTTTCGCAGGTGAGGTCGAAGCCTATATCCGCAGCGCATTGAAACGAAAAAATCCGGACCGTCCGCTCGACACCAATGTGGAGTTCTTCACCGCGATCCTGCTCGACGCACTGAAAATCCCGCGGCAGGCATTCACGCCGATCTTTGCGGTGGCGCGCGCCGCCGGCTGGACCGCGCATGCCCGCGAGCAGCAGCGCGGCGGCCGGCTGATACGGCCGAGTTCGGCGTATATCGGGCCGATGCCTGGGTGATTGATGGAAGCGTTTTAAGGCAACAGCGGAGCCACCATCTCCGCTGTCGTCCCTGCGAAAGCAGGGACCCATAGCCACAGGCATTTATTATTGCGCGAAAGTCGTCGACTAGCGGATCAAAATCGAGAAGCCGCGGCGTATGGGGTCCCCGCCTTCGCGGGGACGACGCGAGACCGCTGCTACGCGCCGCGGACCACCGTCTTCAAATAATTATACGCCTTGATGATCTCGATCAGGCGGTCCTCGGTGGAGCGGTCGCCGCCATTGGCGTCGGGATGGTGCTGCTTGACCAGCGCCTTGTACTTCGCCTTGACCTGCTCAAGGGTGGCTTCGGCGGTGAGCCCCATCACCTGCAGCGCCTTGCGCTCGGCGTTCATCACCTTGCGCGTTTCGGCCTTGGCTTCGCTCCCCGGTCCGGGACGCCAGCGGCCGCGGCCGTTGAGCTCGGAGAACACGCTGAAGGGATCTGAGGCGCCGTCAAACTCCTCGGCCGCCTGCTTGCCCTTCTTGCCGGCGGTGTTGGCGCCCATCTTCCAGGTCGGTCGATGGCCGGTCAGCGCGTCCTTCTGGTAGCGCGCAACGGCGTCGGCATTCATGCCCTGGAAGAAATTGTAGTTCTGATTGTATTCGCGGACGTGATTGAGACAGAAGTGAAAGTACTCCCGGGAATTCTCCCGGCCCTTGGGCGCGCGGTGCGGCCCCTTGTTCGGGCAGCCGGCCCACTCGCACATGGCGGCTTCTTCATTCGCGCGCGCCTGCGCCTTCGCGCTCAGCTTGTTGGGCTTGATGCGAATGGAGTCGAAGAACTTGGATGAATCAATTGCCATGACCAACTATGACTACGCAATGCCCGGGGCTTCAAGTCTTGACATTGCGAATCCCTCTTTTCGAACGTCCCCATTGACGAAAAGCTGATGCGAACGTATCTGCCGCCATCATGAGCACCAGGGACGTTATCATAAACAAGTTGCGTGAAGCTTTCTCGCCGGAAAGCCTCGACGTTGCCGACGAATCTCATCTGCATGAGGGGCATGCCGGCCATCGGCCGGGCGGCGAGACGCATTTGAGGGTCTATATTGTGTCTCCGGCCTTCGAAGGGAAGAGCCGGGTCGAACGCCACCGCATGGTAAATGCGGTGCTGGAAGCGGAACTCAAGGGCTCTGTTCACGCACTGGCGATCAAGGCGCAGGCACCAAACGAAAACAGAAGCTGACGGGCACGTGAACATGCCGGGCAGTTGCGGCTCTCGCCAGGACCATGCGCGGCGGTTCAGAACGCCGTGCCGGCCCGCCGCGGTTTCGGATCCTCGGCCTGGGCCTCGCGCGGCAGTGGCGTAATCTTGAGCGCCGTGATGCGGTTGCGCTCGCGACGGAGCACGCGGAAGCGGAAGCCGTAGAACGTAAAGCTCTGGCCGCGTTCCGGGATCGACCGCGCTTCGTGAATCACCAACCCGGCGACGGTGGTCGCCTCTTCATCCGGCAGATGCCAGTTCATGGCGCGGTTGAGATCGCGGATCGGCACCGAGCCGTCGACCACCACGGAGCCGTCCGGCTGGACGCGGACGCCGGCCACCACCACGTCATGCTCGTCGGAAATATCGCCGACGATTTCTTCCAGAACGTCTTCCAGCGTCACCATGCCTTCGACCTCGCCATATTCGTCGACGACGAGCGCGAAATGGGTCTTGCGGCGGCGGAACGCCTTGAGCTGCTCGGACAAGGGCCGCATCTCCGGCACGAACCACGGCGGCAGCATGATGGCGGCAACGTCGATGCGCGAGGTGTCGCCATCGGACGCGCGGATCGCGCGCAGGAGATCCTTGGCGTGCAGTACGCCGATGATGTTTTCCGGCTTGTCGCGCCACAACGGAATGCGGGTGTATTCGGTGGCCAGCACCTCGCGCACCAGTTCGTCGGGCGGCAGGTCGGCGTTGATCATCACCATCGCGGTACGGTGAACCATGACGTCGGACACCGCCAGATCGCCGAAGCGGAAGACGTTCTGAATATATTCGGCCTCGCCGCTTTCCATACCGCCGTGCACGGCCAATTCTTCCACCAGGCCCTCGATCTCGGAGTCGGTGAGGATTTCGTGCTCCGAGGATTCCTGGACGCCGAGCAGGCGCAGAATCGCGCGTGATGCGCTGTTGAGCAGCCAGTTGAGCGGCCAGAAAACCAGATAGGACAAATGCAGCGGATAGGCGATCCATTGCGAGACCGGCATCGGCTGCCTGATCGCGAGCGTCTTCGGCACCTGCTCGCCGATGACGATGTGCAGCGAGGAGAAGACGAGGAATCCGGTCAGGAAAGATACGAAGTGCAGGGTGGATTCCGACAACCCGAGGGGGATCAACACCGGTTCGAGCAGCGCCGACACCGTCGGTTCGCCGACCCAGCCGAGGCCGAGCGAAGCCATGGTGATGCCGAGTTGGCAGCAGGCGAGATAGGCCTCGATGTTGCCCATCATGTCCTGCAGCAGGCGCGCGCCGAAACGGTTCTGCTCGGCCATCGCCTTGATGCGGAAGCCGCGGCTCTTCACCAGCGCGAACTCGGCGGCCACGTAGAACGCGTTGGCGGCGAGCAAAAGGGCCGCAAGCAGCAGACTGTAGGCCGTCGAACTCATGTGTGCCTCGGGCTCGCCCCCGTGCCGCGCGGCGTATTCCGCCCGAATTGACCGTCCAATCCCACGCTCATGCCGATAATTTCTGTTGCAGGAAGCCGCGCACGAGGGCCGGCTCGACGTCGTTTGCGACCACGGCGCGCCCGACCGCCTGCAGCAGGATGAAGGTCAGCCTGCCGCGCTTGACCTTCTTGTCCTGCGCCATCAGCGCCATCAGCGCGTCGGCGTCCGCAAGGCCCTCCTGGGTGAAGCCAGCGATATCCTGCAAACGGGTGGGCAGGCCGACCGAGGCCAGATGGCGCTCGACGCGGGCGGCGTCGGATTCGGAGATCATGCCGAGCTGCGCGGAGAATTCCGCCGCCAGCACCATGCCGACGGAGACGCCTTCGCCATGGAACAGGCGGTCGGAAAAGCCGGTCACCGCCTCCAGCGCGTGGCCGAAGGTATGGCCGAGATTGAGCAGCGCGCGTTCGCCGGTTTCGCGCTCGTCGCGGGAGACGATCGCAGCCTTGGCGCGGCAGGAGGTTGCGATGGCGTGCTCGCGCGCCGCGCCGCCGGAAAAGATGTCGGCATGGTTGGCTTCGAGCCAGGCAAAGAACGCCTCGTCGCCGAGCACGCCGTATTTGGCGACCTCTGCATAGCCGGCGCGGAACTGGCGCGGCGACAGCGTGTCGAGAACAGACGTATCGGCAATAACAAGCACCGGCTGATGAAACGCGCCGAGCAGGTTCTTGCCCTGCGGCGAGTTGATTCCGGTCTTGCCGCCGACCGAGGAATCCACCTGCGCCAGCAGCGAGGTCGGCACCTGCACGAAGTCGACACCGCGGCGCAGGATCGCCGCCGCAAAGCCGGCGAGATCGCCGACCACGCCGCCGCCGAGCGCGACCACGAGATCGTTGCGCTCGATCTTCGCCGCGATCAGCGCCTCGGAGACTTTCTCGAGGCCGCGATAGGTTTTCGAGCCCTCGCCTTCCTCGACGATGATGCGCGAGGTCGGGATGCCGGCTTCCTCCAGTGAACGCTCGGTTGGCTCCAGCCAGTGCTGGGCGACGGTATGGTCGGTGACGATGGCCGTCCGCACGCCCGGCCGCAACGCGGCGACACGCGCGCCGAGCGATTGCAGCACGCCGCGGCCGATCACGATGTCGTAGGCGCGATCGCCAAGCGCGACGTCGACCGTGATATCGGCGGCATGTTTGAGGGGCGCAGTCATGGCGTGATGCTCATACCGTCGGTGGGTTGCTGGGGCGCGGGCGCGACGGCGCAGAGCCGGCCGCGCAGCGCAGCGATGCACTCGTCGACAATGCGGTCGTGCGGGACGTCGCGCGACAGGATCGTAATGTCCGCCCCCTGATAGACCGGCTCGCGCGCTTCGAGCAGCCGACGCACGGTGGCGGCCGGATCCTCGGTCTGCAGCAGCGGCCGGTCGGCGCGGCGCTTGACGCGCTTCATGATCACGTCGGCATCGGCCTTGAGCCAGATCGAAATCGCCTTGTCGCGGATGCGGTTGCGGGTTTCCTCGCGCATGAAGGCGCCGCCGCCGGTCGCGATCACGGCCGGACCGCCGTCCAGCAGCCGGGCGATCACCCGCGCCTCGCCGTCGCGGAAATGCGGCTCGCCATGGGTTTCGAAAATATCCGGGATCGACATTCCGGCCGCCGCCTCGATTTCGATATCGGCATCGAGGAACGGCAGCCGCAGCCGCGCCGCCAGCCGCCGGCCGATGGTGGATTTGCCGGCGCCCATCATCCCGACAAGCACGATCGACCGCGTTCCCAGGGCCGACGTTATGTCGCTGTCCTGGGGGGAACCCGGTTGTGCCGATGCGGCGGTCTCGGACATCAAAAACCCTGTCATCCCGCGGACTTCGCCCGCTCCGCGACACCTATACTACCCCCATCGACACCGTTGCCAGAGACTCTTGCCACGGGGATGCGAACATGATGGATGATTTCATTGGTTAATTCGTCGCCCTGAGCCCGCAATGCCCAGTTTGTTCCGCTTTCTGATGGTCGTCGGCATCATCGCCGGGGTGATTTATGGCGCGATTTTCGCGCTGGCGAATTTCGTTAACCCGAAGTCCCGGGAAATGACGGTGACGATTCCCGCAGACAGGTTTCTCAAGAAATAGCCGCTATCGTCTGGTTTGTGGCGTGGGCTAACTCGGGGACAGGACATCTCCGTTCTCGGAGACGTCGGGCAGATGCGTTCAGGCAAGACGACTTCAGATGCGAAGCTGATCGAGTTGTTCCTCGACATGCTCGCCGCGGAACAGGGGGCGGGCGACAATACGCTCGATGCCTATCGCCGCGACCTCACGGATTTTTCGGATTTTCTCGGCCGTAGCCGCCAGAGTTTCATCGGCGTCGGGACCGATTCGCTGCGAGACTACCTCGCCGATCTCGATACCCGCGGCTTCAAATCCTCCAGCGTCGCGCGCCGGCTGTCGGCGATGCGGCATCTGTTCCGCTTCCTGCTCAACGAACGCATCCGCAGCGACGACCCGGCGGCGATCCTGTCCGGCCCGAAGCGCGGCCGCGGCCTGCCGAAGGTGCTGTCGATCGCGGACGTCGACCGCATGCTGACGCGGGCAAAGGAATTGACGCTCGTCGAGGGCGCCTCGGCGCAGCATCGGCTGCGCGCGATGCGGCTGTACTGCCTGCTCGAAGTGCTCTACGCCACCGGCCTGCGCGTCTCCGAACTGGTGGCGCTGCCATTGTCGGCCGCGCGCCGCGACGCCCGCATGATCGTGGTGCGCGGCAAGGGCAACAAGGAACGGCTGGTGCCGCTGAACGAAGCGTCGCGGCAGGCGATGGCCGATTACCTCGCGGCGATCGAAGCGCTCAAGCGCGAGAAGAAGAACAACGCCGCCGGCTCGAAATGGCTGTTTCCCTCGTTCGGCGAGAGCGGTCACCTGACGCGTCAGCATTTTGCCCGCGACCTGAAGGAACTGGCCGCGGCATCGGGTCTGGCACCACGGCTGGTCTCGCCGCACGTGCTGCGCCACGCCTTCGCCAGCCACCTGCTGCACAACGGCGCGGACCTGCGCATCGTGCAGACACTGCTCGGCCACACCGACATCTCGACCACGCAGATCTATACCCATGTCGTCGAGGAGCGGCTGAAGAGCCTGGTGCGCGACCTGCATCCGCTGGCAGAGAAGTAGGTCTGGCGCCCCGGACGCGGAGACATTCCTACGCTCGCCTCATCAGCCTTGACTTCCGCGGCTTCTCCCACGAAACAGCCGTCTCGCGCCCGCGGCTTGCCCGGCGCGCCTTCGGCAACCCGGGCTCACTCGGGTCGAATGCGCGCTAAATCATTGAAGATGCGTGCTTTCCAGGAGCGAATCGAAACCGCTTCGCCTCGAAGCGCGTTGTTCCCTATATTGTTTTGATGCCGGATCAGATGCGCAGCTATCTCGACTTCGAAAAACCTGTCGCCGAGCTCGAGGCCAAGGTCGATGAATTGCGCGCGCTGGCGGCGACCGGCAGCGACATCGGCGACGAGATTGCGCGCATCGAGGACAAGGCGTCGCAGGCGCTGAATGATCTCTACGCCAACCTGACGCCGTGGCAGAAGACGCTGGTGGCGCGCCATCCGCAGCGCCCTCACTTCACCGATTTCGTCAACACGCTGATCACGGAATTCACGCCGATGGCGGGCGACCGCAAGTTCGGCGAGGACGAGGCGCTGATGGGCGGCTTCGGCCGCTTCCGCGGCGAGAGCATCTGCGTGGTCGGCCAGGAAAAGGGCGCGTCCACCGAAGGCCGCATCAAGCACAATTTCGGCATGGCCCGTCCCGAAGGCTATCGCAAGGCCGTCAGGCTGATGGAGATGGCCGACAGGTTCGGTATCCCGGTTTTGTCGATCGTCGATTCGGCCGGCGCCTATCCCGGCATCGGCGCCGAGGAACGCGGACAGGCCGAGGCAATCGCGCGCTCCACCGACGCCTGCCTCTCGCTCGGCGTCCCCAATGTCGCGATCATCACCGGCGAAGGCATGTCCGGGCGGCGCGATCGCCATCACCACCGCCAACCGGGTCCTGATGTTCGAACACGCGATCTACAGCGTGATTTCTCCCGAAGCAGCGTCGTCGATCCTGTGGCGCGACGGCACCAAGGCGCAGGAAGCCGCCACCAGCATGAAGATCACGGCGCAGGACATGCTGCGATTCGGCGTGATCGACCAGATACTGAAAGAGCCGGCAGGCGGCGCCCATCGCGACGCCGCAGCCATGATTTCAGCCACCGGCGACGCCATTGCCCAGGCCTTCGATGAGCTTCGCAACCTGGACGCCGACGGCGTCCGCCGGCAGCGGCGGCAGAAGTTCCTCGATATCGGCCGCAAGCTCGGCTGATCGGCCCGTACCGCGGCTGTCCAGCCCCGGCGAAACAGTCCTTAACGATCTCTAAACGCCCGATATTTTGGCCAGATCGCGCAATTCGGCCCTAATTAGGCCGCGACCGGCTCTTTAAACTCTATTGACCATACCTGCCACGGAAGCGGCCGGCCCATCCCGTTCGGGTTGCGGGGCGGGAGGTCAAAGGGTACTATTTTAGACAATGGCTTCAGGACATGACGCTGTGATTTGGGGTGCGAAAATGTCCGGTGGGTGTGGAGCTTAGCCTTTGATTAACCGCTCGCTGGTTCGCGCGCTCGTCGGTTCGGCTGCCCTCGCAGCCAGTCTCGTGCTGGCCGGCTGCAACAGCGACGAAATTTCTCTCGCCAACAACGCCAAGGCCAACCAGCCGGTCCCGCCGAAACTGATCGCCGACATGACGGCGAAGGACATGGACCTGCAGTCGCCGATCCTGGTCCGGCTGTACAAGCAGGAAGCCGAGCTTGAAATCTGGAAGCAGGACCGCTCCGGCCGCTTCGCGCTGTTGAAGACCTATCCGATCTGCCGCTGGTCGGGCGATCTCGGGCCCAAGGTCCGCGAGGGCGACCGCCAGGCGCCTGAGGGCTTCTATTCGATTTCGCCGGGACAGATGAACCCGCAGTCGGCCTACTACCTCTCCTTCAATACCGGCTATCCGAACGCGTTCGACAAGGCGCTCGGCCGCACCGGTTCACAGTTGATGGTGCACGGCGACTGCTCCTCGCGCGGCTGCTACGCGATGACCGATGAGCAGATCGCGGAAATCTATTCGCTCGGCCGCGAGTCCTTCTTCGGCGGGCAGAAATCGTTCCAGTTGCAGGCCTATCCGTTCAAGATGACGCCGGTCAACATGGCCAAGCATCGCAACAACCCGAACATGCCGTTCTGGAAGATGATCAAGGAAGGCAATGATCATTTCGAGGTGACGCGGCAGGAGCCGAAAGTCGATTTCTGCGAGAAGAAATACGTGTTCGACGCAGTCAAGAAGCCGGGCGCCACGCGTGACCTGGTGTTCGACGCTTCGGCCAAATGCCCCGACTACGGGATTTCCGACGAGATCGCCGACGCCGTGCGCGAGAAGCAGGCGACCGATCTCGCCGAGACCGCCCGACTGATCGCCAAGGGAACGCCGGTGGCGCGGACCAACACCGGCATCGACGGCGGCATGCACAAGGTGTTCGCCGCGCGCGTGCCTGAAGGCAATACCGGCCTTTCGGAGCCCGGCGACGTATCGACCCTGTCGCTGATGGCGCGTGCGCCCGGCACCATTCCGTCACATGTCAATCCGCCCAAGGCCCCGGCCGACAGGGCGCCCTCCGAAAACCTGCTGATGGGCGCGCCGGAACAGCCGAAACTCGTCGCCGCACCGGCGACCGCTCCCGCTGCGGCCCCCGCGCCTGCTGCAGCACCGACGCGGGTCGCCAATGCGGCGCCTGCCGCCGAGAAAGAAGGCTGGTTCTCCAGTATCGCCCGCAAGGTCGGGATCGGCGGCGGCTCAGCCGCCGACGCCACCGCCAGCACGCCGCCCTCCCCGCCGAAGCCGAAGGTTATCGAAGCCAAGCGTGCTGAGCCGCCGCGTCCCGAAGCGTCCGCGCCGAAGGCCGCAGCGCCGAAGCCCGAGGTCAAGCAGGCCGCCAGCCGTCCGCCGCTGAAGCCATCGGTGTCCGACAGCCAGGCCGCCGCCCCCGCCGCCAAGGACAATCAGGTTGCAGGCTCGGCGCCGATCGTGCCGCCGAACTCCTTCGACAGCCGCTTCGGCGCGATGAAATAAGCGTCGCCGTCTGACGGCCCGGCGCCGCGATACTATGGCGCCAGATAGCGCAGCAATTCAGGATCCGTTCGGACCTTGCCCGCCTCGCCCTGCAGGGCGACCCTGCCGCGATCGAGCACATAGGCGTAGTCAGCGACACGCAGCGCAAGATCGAGATGCTGCTCGACGATCACCACCGCGATCTCCTTGGCCAGTTCGACCAGCCGCTCGGTGATTTCCTCGATCACACCGATCCATACGCCTTCGGTGGGCTCGTCCAGCAACAGCAGCCTCGGACTGCCGAGCATCGCGCGTCCGATCGCCAGCATCTTTCGCTCGCCGCCCGACAGCGTTCCCGCAGGCTGGTCGAGCCGCTCTCCCAATTTTGGAAAGATCGTGAGCACCCGGTCGACGGCCGCGGGATCGCGATTGAACAGGGCGCCAACCGAAAGGTTGTCCCGCACGGACAGCCGCGCGAACACGGAATGCTCCTGCGGCACGTAGCCGATGCCCATGCGAATTCGGGCATCGGTCGGACAGCCGACGATATCGCGGCCGTCGAACAGCATCTCGCCCTTCGAGGCCGCGAGTTCACCGACGATCGTCTTCATCAGCGTCGTCTTGCCGGCGCCATTGCGGCCGAGCACGGCCACGCCGCCGCGCCAGGGGATGCCGATATTGACATCGAAAAGGACCTGGCTGCGGCCGTAGCCGGCATCGACATGCCTGATATCGAGAAACTGTTGTTCATGCACGGCGCAGATAAATCTCCTGGACGTTCTTGCTGGCCTGGATTTCCGCCACGGTGCCGGATTCGAGGACGCGGCCCTGATCGAGCACGGTGAGGCGGTCGCAGATGTCGCGGATGAAATCCAGATCGTGTTCGACGATGACCAGCGAGCAGTGCTGCCTGATCGGCTGCAGCAGTTCGCCGGTCACGCGGCGCTCCTCCAGACTCATGCCGCCGGTCGGTTCATCGAGCAGCAGCAGCCGCGGCTTGCCGGCCAGCGCCATCGCGATTTCCAGCCATTGCTGCTGCCCGTGGGACAAGGCTGCCGCGGCGTCCCAGGCGCGGTCAGCGAGACGAAACTGGGTCAGCATCGTCATGACCTGATCGTGCAGCGCACCACGGGTCCGCGAGAACACCAGGTCCAGCAGCGACGATTGCGCCTGTAGCGCCAGCAGCACGTTGTCGTAGAGGGTCAGCGTCGGCAGCACGCTGGTGATCTGGAATTTAAGGCTCATGCCCGCCCGCGCGCGTTCGGCGGGCGATAGCGCCGTGATGTCGCCGTTTGCGAAACGGACGCTGCCGCGCGTCGGCGTCTCTGCCCCCGCGATGCACTTCATCAGCGTGCTCTTGCCGGATCCGTTGGGGCCGATCAGGCCGTGGAATTCGTTTTCCCCGACCGTCAGCGCCGCCCCGTCGAGCGCGGTGAGCTTGCCGAAAATCTTGACGATCCCCGAGGCTTCAAGGAGCGGCATGACGGCCTTTCGGCTTTCCACCAAAGCTGCCGACGCGTTCGCGCTCGTCGACCACGAAGCTGATCAGTCCGAGCGGACGAAACAGGATCACCAGCAACAACAGCACGCCGAGAATGATCGGCCAGACCTCCCGGTAATTGTCCGAGAGCCAGAAACTTACCCCTTCGATAATGATCGCGCCGATCACCGCACCGATCAGCGTGCCGGATCCACCGAACAGGACATACAGCACGACCTGGGTCGAAATCACCACGCCCAGCATGTTGGGCCAGACGAATCCTTCGTGATACGCGTAGAGGCTGCCGGCGAGACCCGCAATCGTGCCGCCGACGGCGAACACGATCGCCTTGAGGTGCTGCGCCTTGTAGCCGAAGAAGACGATGCGCTGCTCGTTCTCACGAAGCCCCGCCAGCGCCAGACCGAATTGCGAACGCACCAGAAACCGGCACAGCAGATAGACGACCACCAGCAAGCCCAGCGCCAGATAGTAATACACCGGGCCTTCGGTGATGTCGTAGCTGCCGAGCGTCATGGGCGGAATCGACGGGATCCCGTTCTGGCCGCCGAGATAGTACCAGCCCCGCGCCAGGCGATCGGCGGCATAGGAGCCGGTCAATGTGCCGAGAGCGACGAAGATGACGCTGGACGGATGCCGGCCGAGCAGCAGAAAGCCGCCGAGCAGCAGCGAGAATGTCAGCCCGATCAGCATCCCGGCCGGCAGCACCAGGAAGATCGCGGTGACGCCGAGATCCCGCGCCAGGAGGGCAACCCCATAGCCGGCCGAACCGAAGAACAAGGCCTGGCCGAAACTCATGATGCCCGCATACCCCCACACCATGTCGAACGACAATGCGAACAGCGCAAGGATCACGACACGGGTGGCAAATACCGTGAGGTAGTCATGGAGTACCAGCGGCAGGAACAGCGCGACGACGAGCACCAGTCCCTCGACAACAGGCAGAACCCTGCGCCGCGAGGCGGAGCGTTCTGCCGACGAATTTCCGGCCGTCGGATTTTCACCCATTGAAGTGTCCGTATCGACGGCCTGTCTTACTGCTCCCATAGGTCACTCAGCATTCCTTGGGATCGACGAGACCGTTGCTGCGCCCGACGATCTCGTAGCTGCCGCCCTTCGCAACGGCGGTGTACATGTTCATCTTGCAGTGGCGCTTGCCGGGGACCATCTCGGCCGGACCGCCGGGACCTTCCGCGATCTTGGCGTGATCGAGCGCCGCAGCGACGGATTCCCGGTCGACCTTGCCGGCCTCCTTCACCGCCGATTCCCACAGCTTGAGGCCGCGATAAGTGCCGGTCGCCGCGCTGCCGGCCGCGAACAGGAAGTTGCCGGGATAGTCCTTTTCGTAAGCGGCCTGGATCTTGGCGCTGACCGGATCGTCCTTCGTCAACGCCTTGAAGTAATCCAGGCAGCTCGCGAGGCCTTCGATCTCGTTGGCCTGATTGATGTTGAGCGTGTTCTCGTCATAGTACACGCAGGCGAGCCGCCCGCCATTCTTCAGGAATCCGGCCTCGTAGAGCTGCTTGAAGAACGGACCGACACCCGGCGGAATCACCGTATTGAATACGACGTCGACCTTGTTGGAGATGATCCGGTTGACGGTGGCCGAGAAATCGACCTGGTCGAGCGGGTAGTATTCCTCGAACACGACCTCGCCCCCGTTCGATTCGATCACCTTGCGGGCGTAGACGTTGAGCGTGTGCGGCCAGACATAGTTGGCGCTCGGCAATGCGAACTTCTTGCCGCCGTTCTTGATCAGCCAGGGAATGAACTCGTCGCATTGCTGCGCCGGCGTGGGCCCGGTGCAGAACAGATAGGGCGTGCACTCCTTGCCTTCGTAGAGCTGCGGATAGATGTAGAGCGTCTTGCCGCGCGCCACGATCGGATCCTTGATCGCATTGCGCATCGAACTGGTGATGCCGCCCAGCACCATGTCGACCTTGTCGCGCTGGATCAGCTTGCGAACATTGCCGACGGCGACCGATTCGTTGGAAGCCGTATCCTCGATGTAGAGCTCGATCGGCCGGCCCAGGAGACCGCCGCCATCGTTGATCTGCTTGATCACCATCTTGGCGACATTGGCGTCGGCGTTGCCGGCATAGGCGATTGGTCCGGTCAGGTCGGTGGCGATGCCGACCTTGATCGCGCCTTCCGCGGCATTGGCCCATTCGGGCCGCACCACCCAGCTACCGACCCCGGTCGCGATGGCGCCCGACGTGAAGGCAAGTCCTGAGAGAAAACGGCGGCGGCTTGGTTTGTAATCACTGAACATGAGACTAGACCCCTTTTCCAGACAGCAGGCCTTGCGGCCGGAACTTGATGAAGACGATGGCGAGGACGAACACGAGAATGTCGGCGACGACGGGCGCTATGACCCAGGGAAGCGCGGCGCTCAGCGTCCCGATCACGGCGGCGCCAGCGACCGGACCCATGAACGATCCGACGCCGCCGACCATGACCGCGACGAAACCCTGGATGAGAAAGCGAATGCCGAGATCGGCAAACAGGCTGAAGACCGGCACGATCAGCGCGCCGGCAAGCCCCGCCAGCGCCGCTCCGAACGCGAAGGTAGCGCCGTAGATCATCGGCGTCGAAATTCCCGACGCCCGCGCCAGCGCGGGATTTTCCAGCGTCGCGCGCACCCGCAGTCCGAACGTGGTCCGCGACAGCAACAGATAGCAACCGATCATCACGAGCACCGTGATCACGATGATCGTGAAACGCCAGGCCGAGATATTCGCGGAGCCGATATTGATCGATCCTCCGATCGGCTCGGGCACCGTGAGGTAAAAACCGCCGATCAGGGTACGCACGCTCTCGCGCAGGATCAGTCCGAGCGCATAGGTTCCCAGCATCGCCACGATCGGCGCCATGTAGAAGCGGCGGATGATCAGGCCCTCCAGCACAAAGCCGAGCGCGCCGACCAGGAACGGCGCGGCCACCATGCCGACCCAGATCGGAATTCCATGGCTGTAGGCGAGATAGGTGATGTAGCCGCCGAGCAGGACGAACTCGCCCTGGGCAAAATTGAAGATGCCCATCATGCTGGCGATGATGCCCAGCCCCAGCACGATCAAAACAATGATCGCGCCGAAACTGAGGATTTCGAAAGCAGCGACGAATGCATTAGCCATGCATCGCGCTCCGGACAGACCGCAAGACCCCCTCCTACATCTTCTTCCAGTCGCCGGCCTGCTCGAAGGCATGCGCAGCGCGATAGATCGTCGATTCATCGAAGTGGCGGCCGACCAGCATCAATCCGACCGGCAGGCCATCGACCATGCCGCAGGGCAACGACATCGCCGGATGGTGGGTGATGTCGAAGGGCGCCGTGTTGGTGATCATTTCGAGCGCGCGTGCGACATAGTCCTCGCGGCTGGCGTTCGCCGGCGGCAGCGGCGTCGCCTTCATCGGCGTCGTCGGCAGCAGCAGCAGATCGTAGTCCTTCAGAACCGCGTCATACGCCGCGGTCAACCGGCGGGAGACGTTGAGCGCCTTGCCGTAGTAGCGCGGCCCGAAATTGTTGTTGATGTAGGTGCCGAGCAGCAGGAACAGCTTGGTGGTCTCGGACAGCGAGTTGGCCTGCCGGCGCCAGCCGCGATGGAAATCCATCAGCGATGTCGAATACAGGTCCGACCGGCTCAGGCCGTAGCCGTCGCCATACATCATGGTCTGCGTCATGCCTTCGATGCCGATCGGCGTCCAGATCGCCGGCCCGACCAGATGCATCGGGATCGAGACCTCCTCGACGGTCGCGCCGAGGCTGCGAAGGCGCTTTGCCGCCTCGCGCACGCTTTCGTTCACCGCCGTCTCGGCCGTTGGCCTGCTCGAACCCTTCCTTGAGGATGCCGATCTTGAGACCCTTGACGCCGCCGCCGAGCGCCTTGGTGTACTCCTCGACCTTCGGCGCCTTGATCGCGCGGATCGTAGCCGTCGTCGCCGGCGATCACTTCGAGCAGCAGCGCATTGTCGGCGACGGTGGCCGTCATCGGACCGGTGTGATCGACGAAGATCTCGATCGGCATGATGCCGGTGTAGGGCACAAGACCCCAGGTCGGCTTCATGCCGTAGATGCCGCAGAACGAGGACGGCATGCGGATCGAGCCGCCCTGGTCGCCGCCGATCGCCATGTCGACCTCGCCGAGCGCGACGACGACGCCGCTGCCCGACGACGACCCGCCGGCCGAATAGCCCATCTTGTGCGGATTGTGGACCGGACCCATCGGCGCCGGTGTGGCTGCCGCCGGACATGCAGAAGGACTCGCAATGAGACCTTGCCGACGATTTCCGCGCCGGCATCGAGCATGCGCGTGACGATGGTGGCGTCGAAATCCGGCACGTAGCCCTCGAGCGTCGCCGAGCCGTTCATCATCGGCACGCCGGCCAGCATGACGTTGTCCTTCAGCGCGACGGTCTTGCCCTTGAGCTTGCCGGAGGCGGCGCCCTTGACGTCGACTTGCGTACCAGGCGTTGTGCGGGTTCTCTCGGGCGACGGCCGGTAGCCCGGCGTGCGCGGATACTTCACCGCCGGCACCTCGTCCGGCATGGCCGCGACGAGGTTGTAGGCTTCGACCGAGCCCTGCATCAGGCCACGAAACGATGCGACGTCTTCATCGGTCAGCGAAAGGCCGCACTGGTCAGCGACGGCGCGAAGTTGGGTTGGCGTGGGTAGTACGACTGACACGACGTTCTCCTGAAGCTTTGGGTCCTGGGCGCGACGCCCGGCCCGCTTTCGCGCACCGTCGGCCTCACCTTGGTATTCAAAACGGAAATATTTTCCTTTTCAAGTATTATTTCAAAATTCGACTCCATCGGGATTTCGTTCAGGTGCTAGATCTTCTTGATCACCTTGAAGTCGAGGCCGTCCGCTCCGGCGAGATACATCGGCATCTCGGCGCGGCCATCGCGGATGGTGATGGGGCCACGGGCGCCCGCATAGACCACGTTGCGTGCGGCGTTCTGTAGCGGCCCCAGCGACAGCGAACCTGCCCGATTGGCCGCCGCCTCGAGAAAGCGCAATCCCTCATAGTTCGATTTGCCGACCGATCCGATCGGCGGGGCATGGGGGCCGAACATCGCGCGATAGCGGATCAGGAAATCGTCGTTGGCGCGCGAACCGATGCAGTTGAAATAGCCGGAGGCGCAGTACAGGTTCTCGGTGTTGTCGGCGCCGATCCCGAGCAGGACGGTCTCGTCCATCGCGCCGGCGAGCCGCAGCGTGGTGGCGGCGAGGCCGCATTCGCCGAACGCGCGATTGAAGGTGATGCTATCGGTGCCGATAAGGGAAATCAGCACGACGTCGGGCCGCGCGGCGCGGATGCGCGCCAGATGCGCCTCGTGGTGGTCCTCGCCGACCGGGACGAACTCCTCGCCGACCACCCGACCGCCGGCCTCGGCGATGTATTTCTTCACCGCCCGATGCGACTGCCAGGGCCAGACATAATCGCTGCCGATCAGGTACCAGCGCGAGGCCTTCTTGACGTCCGCGAGCCAGTGGATCGCCGGCCGGCTCTGCCAGCGCGGCGTTTCGCCGATCGCCATCACGCCGGGCGTGCGCTCGCCGCCCTCGTAGACGGGGGTGTAGACGTAGGGGATGCGGTTGCGGGTGACGCTTGCGCAGCGCGACGCGGACCGCACTTATATGCGACCCCATGATGAGGTCGACCTCGTCGAGGGCGACCGCCTGCTCGGCGCGACGCACGACATCCTCGATCGGTCCGCCGGATTCGTAGATCGACAGTTCGAGCTCGCGGCCGAGAATGCCGCCGCGCCTGTTGATCTCGTCGATCGCCAGCACCGCGCTGTTGGTGGAGGTCGGCCCCCAGATGCCGGGTGAGCCGGAAAAGGTGAGGAAGTTGCCGATCCGCAGCTTGCTGTGCGCGCCACGGCGCCGCGAATATCCAGGCTTGATCGTCGACAGATCGAGATCGTCCGCCGCTTTCGACAGGTTTCGAAACAGCAGCGACGGCGGAATCGCGGGACCGCCGTGGGCCGGGAAGTATACGGTCGAAAGCACGCCAACTCCTGTCTGGCAGCCGTAACGCAACGCATCCAGCGGGCGACCGCGGCATCCGCCCTTAGTTGGGGAAATATCCTATTTGAAAATATTGAATATTCAACAATTGAAGTGCATATAGAAACGGCATCGATTGCCGGACATTCGCTCATTTGGATCAAGACAAAGTCTCAGCCGTGGCCAAACCGCCGAAAGACAATTCCCCCATCACCGAACACCTCGCTTATCTGCTCGCGCAAGCCAACCGGGAGATCAACCGGCAGTTGGAGATGCGGCTGAGCAAGGAAGGTGTGCCCGTCGAGCAGTGGCGCATCCTGAAGATTCTGTCCGACGGTAACGGCCACTCCATGGGCGAACTCGCCGACGCCGTGCTCCTCAACCATCCGACGCTGACCAAGATGGTCGACCGCATGGTGTCGGACGCGCTGGTCTATCGCGTTCAGGATCCCAAGGACCGCCGCAAGGTGTTGATGTTCGTATCCGACCGCGGCAAGGCGCTGAGCAAGCGGCTCAATTCGCTGGCCGTCAGCCAGGAAGAGCACATCGTCGAGAGCTACGGCGGCAAATCGACCAACGAGCTCAAGCGGCTGCTGGAAAGTCTGATCGACAGCTCGAACTGAACTGCGCGCCCTTCCGCATGGCACGAAGTTGATGTAGCCTGACGGCAGGCCGCCAGCGGGCAGTGCCGAAGGCCCGTCGGAGTACCAGCGGCCTCGTGCCTACGGCGGGCATCATTCCTTTAACTCCACGTTTTGGGCCGGCTCGTTTTTCATGAGCCGGAAGAGAGGCCGATGGCCTCATCGATCAAACACGCCCTGACAGGAGAACAGCATGCATTTTTGTATGACAGCCCAATATACGCCGAGAGCTCTCAACAGCATCCTGGAAAACCCCAAGACCAATCGCTACGAGGCCGCAAAGAAGCTGGTTGAGGCTGCCGGCGGCAAATTGATCTCGATGTACAGCACGGCGGCCGAAGGACCCGGCGTTCTGATCATCTTCGATGTGCCCGACCCGACCGCGGCACCGGCGATTTCCGGCACCGTGGTGGCAGCCGGCGCCGTCCACAATGTGACCCTCACGCGCCTGTGGACGCAGGACGAAATCACGCAAGTCCGGCAAAAGGCCGTCCAGCTTCGTGGCGCGTACAGCCCGCCCGGCGGCTAATTGATTGGCGGCAGCTCTGGCAACCTTGCTGGTGGCTGAACACGACCATCAAGACATTGGCGGCAGCGATTACGCCCGCCGCCAATGTCCAATGTCGTCTCTGCATCGCTCCCTAAGCGTAGCGCCCATGGCAGTGCTTGTACTTCTTGCCGCTTCCGCACGGGCAATCCTCGTTGCGGCCGACCTTGCCCCAGCTCGCGGGGTTCCTGGGATCGCGGTCGGCGGCTGAAGAATCCGGCACCAGCGAGGCGCTGGCGAACGCCATCTCGTCTTCGCCGGTGTTTGGATCGAGCTTGTGCGCTTCCATCGGCGGCAAGACCGGCTGCTGCTCTTCCGGCGGCACGATCTCGACGCGCATCAACTGCGCCGTCACCGCTTCGCGCAGATGCGCGATCATCGCCTCGAACAGGCTGAAGGCTTCCGACTTGTACTCCTGCAGGGGATCGCGCTGGCCATAGCCGCGCAGGCCGATCACCTGGCGCAGATGATCGAGCATGATCAGATGCTCGCGCCAGAGATGGTCCAGCGTCTGCAAGAGGATGGTCTTCTCGACGTAACGCATGACGTCGGGACCCCATTGCGCCACCTTGGCCGCCATCCGCTCATCGACATGCTTCTCGATGCGCGCAAGCAGTTCCTCGTCGGCGATGCCTTCTTCCTTGGCCCATTCATCGACCGGCAGGTCGACGTCGAGCACGCGCTTCAATTCCTCTTTCAACCCGACGACATCCCACTGTTCGGCATAGGCATGCTCGGGCACGTGCTTGGTGACGACGTCCTCGACGAAGGCATGACGCATGTCGGCGACCGTCTCGGCGACGCTGTCGTCCTTCATCAGGTCGATGCGCTGGTCGAAGATCACCTTGCGCTGGTCGTTCTGGACGTTGTCGAACTTGAGCAGGTTCTTGCGGATGTCGAAGTTGCGAGCCTCGACCTTCTGCTGCGCCTTTTCCAGCGCCTTGTTGATCCAGGGATGGATGATGGCCTCGCCCTCTTTCAGGCCGAGCCGCTGCAGCATGGAGTCGAGCCGGTCGGAGCCGAAGATCCGCATCAGATCGTCTTCCAGCGACAGGAAGAATTTCGAACGTCCGGGGTCGCCCTGGCGGCCGGAGCGGCCGCGGAGCTGGTTGTCGATGCGGCGGGATTCATGCCGCTCCGAACCCATGATGTAGAGCCCGCCCGGCTTGGTGATGGTCTTGGCCGGCTTTGAGCCCTTGGCGGGTTCGATCTCGACGACGTCCTCGGCCTTCAGCACGATCTCGCGGAAACGTTCGATATCGGCCTTGATCTGCTCGATCTTTTTGGCCTTCTCCGCCTCGTCGGTAATGCTGGCGGTCTCCTGCTGGATCCGCATATCGAGCGAACCGCCGAGCTTGATGTCGGTACCGCGGCCGGCCATGTTGGTCGCGATCGTGATCGCGCCGGGCACGCCGGCTTCGGCGACGATATAGGCTTCCTGCTCGTGGAAGCGCGCGTTCAGCACCGCGAACAGTTTTGCGGGCTTGCCGGCGCGCGCCGCGGCGTAGAGCTTCTCCATCCCGGATTCCGCGCCGAAATCGATCTGCTTGTAGCCGTTCTTCTTCAGGTATTCGGCCAGCACTTCCGACTTTTCGATCGAGGCGGTGCCGACCAGCACCGGCTGCAGCCGCGCGTTGGCGCGTTCGATCTCGGCCAGGATCGCGGCGTATTTCTCGTTCTGGGTGCGGTAGACTTCGTCGTCCTCGTCGAGACGCGCGACCTGCACGTTGGTCGGGATTTCCACGACTTCGAGCTTGTAGATGTCGAACAATTCGTCGGCTTCGGTCAGCGCCGTGCCGGTCATGCCCGCGAGCTTTTCGTACATGCGGAAATAGTTCTGGAACGTGATCGAGGCCAGCGTCTGGTTTTCCGGCTGGACCTGGACGTGCTCCTTGGCTTCGAGCGCCTGGTGCAGGCCTTCGGAATAGCGGCGACCCTGCATCATGCGGCCGGTGAATTCGTCGATGATGACCACCTCGCCGTCGCGGACGATGTAGTCCTTGTCGCGGTTGAACAGCGTATGCGCGCGCAGGGCCTGGTTGACGTGGTGCACGACCGAGACGTTCTCGACGTCGTAGAGCGATTCGCCCTTGAGCTGGCCGGCATCGCGAAGCAGCGTTTCGAGCTTCTCCATGCCGCCCTCAGTCAGCGTCACCGTGCGCTGCTTCTCGTCGACGTCGTAATCCGTCTTGTCGAGCTTGGGGAAGAAGGTGTCGATGGTGTTGTAGAAATCCGAGCGGTCGTCGAGCGGACCGGAGATGATCAGCGGCGTGCGCGCCTCGTCGATCAGGATCGAGTTGACTTCGTCGACGATGGCGTAGAAATGGCCGCGCTGGACCATGTCCTCCAGCCGGTACTTCATGTTGTCGCGCAGATAGTCGAAACCGTATTCGTTGTTGGTGCCGTAGGTGATGTCGCGCGAATAGGCTTCCTTGCGCTCGGCGTCGTCGAGGCCGTGGACGATCACGCCGACGGAAAGCCCGAGGAAATTGTAGATCTGGCCCATCCATTCGCTGTCGCGGCGGGCGAGGTAGTCGTTGACGGTGACGACATGGACGCCTTTGCCGGCCAGCCCGTTGAGATAGACCGCAAGCGTCGCGACCAGCGTCTTGCCTTCGCCGGTCTTCATCTCGGCGATGTCGCCCTCGTGCAGCACCATGCCGCCAATGAGCTGGACGTCGAAATGCCGCTGGCCGAGCGTCCGCTTGGCGGCCTCGCGCACGGTGGCGAACGCCGGAACCAGGATGTCGTCGAGGCTCTTGCCGTCGGCGAGTTGCTGGCGGAACTCGCCGGTGCGGGCCTTCAGGGCCTCGTCAGACAGCGCGACGAGTTCGGGCTCCAGCGCATTGATGGCGTTGACGCGGGACTGATATCCCTTCACCCGCCGGTCGTTGGCGGAGCCGAAAAACTTGCGGGCGAGCGCGCCGATCATGCCAATTCCTGCCTTTGCGGTGCTGCGTTGCAGCCGTGACGTGGTCCACCGGGTTACCTATCAACTCACCGTGACGCATCGCAGCCAACACCCCGATCCGGGGGTCGTCCGCCAAATGAGTGGGAATTGGGCAATCCAAGGTTCAACGGCAAAAAACGCAGTAAAATAAGCGCTATCGCCGCCGTAGGTTCCGGCAGAGATATGGCTGGCTCCGGCCCTTGTCAACGTCGCGCCGGATGTCAAGGAATTCATCATTTTGACAGAGTTTTCGCGTTGCCAAGGCCCCGTGATTGGGCGAGTGTCCCCGCGCCTTTCGCGCCTTTGGCGTCTCCCTTCTTCAAGACAAGGATTTTGCATGACCTTCTCGTTCCCGGAAACGAAAACCGGCCCGCGCTTCGGCCTGGCCGCACTGGCGGTGACGGGCTGCCTGGCCGCGGTGCTGGCCGCCGGCCTGCCGGTTCGCGCCCAGGACAACCCCGTTCTCGCCAAGGTCAACGGCGTGGAGATCCGCCAGAGCGACGTCGCGCTCGCGGAAGAAGAGCTCGGCCCGAGCCTGGCGCAGATGGACCCGGCGACCAAGAAGGACAACGTGCTGGCCTTCCTGATCGACCTGAAGATCGTCGCCAAGGCAGCCGAGGACAAGAAGGTCGAGAATTCCGAGGACTTCAAGAAGCGCATGGCGTTCACCCGCAGCCGCCTCCTGATGGACAGCCTGCTCGCCGCCGAAGGCAAGGCCGCGACCACCGACGAGGCCATGAAGAAGGTCTATGAGGAGGCTTCCAAGCAGATCACCGGCGAGATGGAAGTCCGCGCCCGCCACATCCTGGTCGAGACCGAGGACGAGGCCAAGGCGGTCGCCGAAGAGCTGAAGAAGGGCGCCGACTTCGCCGAACTGGCGAAGAAGAAGTCCAAGGACCCGGGCGCCTCCGACGGCGGCGATCTCGGCTTCTTCACCAAGGAACAGATGGTGCCGGAATTCTCCGCCGTCGCCTTCGCGCTCGAGCCGGGCAAGATCTCCGACCCCGTGAAGTCGCAATTCGGCTGGCACGTCATCAAGGTCGAGGAAAAGCGCGCCCGCAAGGCCCCCGATTTCGATCAGGTCAAGGCCCAGATCGAGACCTATGTGACGCGCAAGGCGCAGGCCGAGTACGTCGCCAAGCTGCGCGAGGCCGCCAAGGTCGAGCGCATGGACAAGCCGGCGGAAGCGGCCAAGACCGACGCCAAGCCGGATGCCGCCAAGCCCGCCGATTCCAAGATGGCGCCGGCGAAGAAGTAAATCGACTTCGCAGCCGGATTTCAGTATTGAGACGTCGTGCCCGGCCTAGTGCCGGGCATCCACGTCTTTAGGCCTCTTTGGCGGATGCGCGAAGGTGTGGACGATCGATTGATCCCCCACGTCCGGATTTGCCCCATGTCCTCCACCGTCTCCCCCCTTGCCCCGACCGATGTTCCCGACATGCCCGCGATTGCGGGCGTCCGGCTTGCGACCGCCGCCGCCGGCATCCGCTACAAGGGGCGTACCGACGTACTGCTGGCCGTAATGGACAAGGGCACCACGGTCGCCGGCGTGTTCACCAAATCCAAATGCCCGTCCGCCCCGGTCGAATGGTGCCGTGCCAGGCTCGGCAGGGGACAAGCCCGCGCGCTGGTGGTGAATTCCGGTAATGCCAACGCGTTCACCGGCAAGACCGGCAAGCAATCCACGGCGCTGACCGCGCAGATCGCGGCGAAGGCCGTCGGCTGCGCCACCGGCGACGTGTTCCTCGCCTCGACCGGCGTGATCGGCGAACCGCTCGACGCCACCAAGTTCGACGGCGTGCTGGCGACGCTGGCGGAAGCCGCCACGCCCGACGGCTGGATGGACGCTGCCAAGGCGATCATGACCACCGACACCTTTCCGAAGGTCGCGACCGCCACCGTCAAGCTCGGCAAGGCCAGGGTCACCATCAACGGCATGGCCAAGGGCGCCGGCATGATCGCGCCTGACATGGCGACCATGCTGTCGTTCGTGTTCACCGACGCGCCGCTGTCGGCGGCGGTGCTGCAATCGCTGCTCAAGAGCGGCGTCGAGGACACCTTCAACGCCATCACCATCGACAGCGACACCTCGACGTCGGACACGCTGCTGGCCTTTGCCACCGGCGCGGCCGCCGCGGACGGCGCACCGAAGATCAGCCGCGCCAGCGATCCGAGGCTGAAGGCCTTTGCCAAGGCGTTCCACGCCGTGCTCGCCGACCTTGCCGAACAGGTGGCCCGCGACGGCGAAGGCGCGCGCAAGCTGGTCGAGGTTGTGGTCGAGGGCGCGACCACCAAGGCCTCGGCGCGCAGGATCGCGATGTCGATCGCAAACTCGCCGCTGGTGAAGACGGCGATCGCCGGCGAGGACGCCAATTGGGGCCGCGTGGTGATGGCCGTCGGCAAGGCCGGCGAACCCGCCAACCGCGACAAGCTTTCGATTTCGTTCAACGGCATCCGGGTCGCGAAAAGCGGCGCGCGCGATCCGTCCTACAACGAGGCCGAGGTGTCCGACGTGATGAAGAACCCGAAGATCCAGATCAAGGTCGGGCTGGGACTGGGCAAGGGCCGCGACCGCGTGCTGACCTGCGACCTCACCAAGGAATATGTCGCGATCAACGGCGACTACCGCTCGTGAGCGAGACAGCGGCGCATGGCTGACCTCAAGCTTACCCTCGTCGTCGCCTGCGCGCTGGTCGACGTCGACAAGCGGGTGCTGATCGCGCAGCGCCCCGAAGGCAAGGCGCTTGCGGGCCTGTGGGAATTTCCCGGCGGCAAGGTCGAACCCGGCGAGCGGCCGGAGCAGACGCTGATCCGCGAACTGCACGAGGAAATCGGCATCGACGTCAGCGAGCCCTGCCTGGCGCCGCTGACCTTCGCGAGTCATGCCTACGACAGCTTCCACCTGCTGATGCCGCTCTACATCTGCCGGCGCTGGGAAGGAACGGTGATGGCGCGCGAGGGCCAGCAACTGGCCTGGGTCCGCGCCAACAAGCTGCGCGACTACCCGATGCCGCCGGCGGACATTCCGCTGATCCCGCATCTGATCGATTTGTTGATGTGACGCGCGTGGCCGGCGCCTCCTGGCACGCAGGCCGGTACAAAAAATCGAAAACAACCCCATGCAAAGTAGAATGCCGCCACGCCCGCGGACCTTCCGCCTGGTCTCGCTTTTGATTGATTGGCTGATGCGACGGGTACGCGCAACGCCCACGGTCGTCATGCGCGGGCTTGACCCGCGCATCCATCACCCCTCATCAGAGTCTCGCGAAACAGATGGATTGCCGGGTCAAGCCCGGCAATGACGATCAGGGTTGCGTCTTCGCCTTCTTCACCGCCGCCTCCAAACTCGCCTTCGCCGAGCCCGGCTTCAGCGGCTTCGGCTGGCTTTCATGCGGCGCCCAGCCGGACAGCCAGATCACGTCGAAGGTCGCGCGGATGCGGCCGTCGGGATCGGCAAATCGTTCCGCGTAGATCTGCGCCATCCGCAGCATGGTGGCGCGGCGGGTCGGCGTCCGCCGCCGCTCGATCAGAATATTGGTCGCGCCCATGCGCCTGAGATCGGCCATCAGCGCGAACGCGCTGTCGTAGCGCACCACGACGCGGTCGACGTCGGTGACCGGCAGCGCCAGGCCCGCGCGCTGCAGCAGCGTGCCGATATCGCGCAAATCCGCAAACGGCGCGACGCGCGGCGACACCCCGCCTTCGCATTCCGCTTCCGCCGCCGCGAAGGATTGCCGGAGTTCGGTGAGCGTATCGCCGCCGATCATCGCCGCCAGCAACAGCCCGTCCGGCTTCAGCGCGCGGCGAATCTGCGCGAGCACGCCCGGCAGGTCGTTGACGAACTGGAACGCGAGCGCGGAAACCGCGAGATCGAGCGACTCCGGGGGCAAGTGCAGGGTTTCCGATGGATCGATACCGACGCGGGCGATCGACTGGAAACGATCGGCCAGCGGCTTTCGCAACACCTCGCCCGGCGTCCAGATGTCGGCAACATCGGTAAAATTCCGCATCACCGCCTGCAACCGATCGGACATATCCTCGGCGACGCGGTCGAGCAGGAACGTCGCCGGTGCGCCACGCCGCGCACGATCGAGCCGCGCGCGCAGCAGCGCGCGGTCGAACAGGATCGGGGCGGTGGCCGGGTTCGAAGCCATGCCGGTTGGTACGCTGCCTGTCCTCGCTTCTGGCAATCCCGCGCTTGAGTGGTTCGCCTTGCGCCGTTAGCCTCCCGTTATGGACGCCGAGGCATCACCGACACGCTCGATCTCCAGCCATCTGCGCGGCGCGTTGAACGCCTGCCGCAATGGGCTCGCGCATATTCCGAAACTCGCGCTCGACATCGCGCTGCCGACCCTGTGCGTTTCCTGCCACGAGCCGGTCGATGGCGAGGGCGTCTGCGCGGCGTGCTGGGCCAGGCTGTCGTTCATCGAACCGCCCTACTGCCCGCGCCTTGGCATTCCCTTTGTCTACGATCCGGGGCCGGAATTGCTGTCGATGGAGGCGATCGCCAACCCACCGGCCTACCAGCGCGCCCGCGCCGCGGTGCGCTATGACGACGTCGCCCGCACGCTGGTTCATTCGCTGAAATACCAGGACCGCACCGATCTGGCGCCCGCCATGGGCCGCTGGATGGCCCGCGCGGGTCAGGAACTGCTCGCCGAGGCCGACGTGCTGGTGCCGGTTCCGCTGCACTGGCGGCGCGGCTGGAGCCGCCGCTACAATCAGTCCGGCGCGCTGGCGCGGGTGATTTCGCGGCAAAGCGGCGTCAAACTGGCCTCCGAGGCGCTCAGGCGCATCCGTCCGACCGAACAGCAAATCGGATTGTCCCGCCCCCAGCGTGCCAGCAATGTTCAGGGCGCGTTCAAGGTGGCCGCCGAGCGCGGGGCAGACATCGCCGGCCGCCGCATCATCCTGATCGATGACGTCCTGACCTCGGGCGCCACGACCGACGCCTGCGCCCGCGCCCTGCTGCGCGCCAAGGCCGCGCAGGTCGACGTGCTGGTCTTCGCGCGGGTTGTGGACACCCACCGGGCTCCCATATAATTCAAAGACTTCCGAACCAGAGCGCGCCATGACCGCCATTGAAATCTACACCCGCCCGGGCTGCGGCTACTGCACCGCCGCCAAATCGCTGCTGACGCGCAAGAATGCTGCGTTCACGGAATTGAACGTCGCCAACGACCCGGCCTTTCGCGATCAGATGTACGAACGCGCAGGGGACGGCTCGACCTTTCCGCAGATCTTCATCGGCACCACCCATGTCGGCGGCTGCGACGAGCTCTATGCGCTGGACCGCGCCGGCAAGCTCGACGCCCTGCTGGCGGGAGAAAAGGCTTCCTCATGAGCGCAGGCACCACCTTTACCGCCGCCATGGTGCAGATGCGCACCGGGCTTCTGCCCGAGCCGAGCCTCGAGCAGGGTCATCAAGCTGATCCGTGAGGCTGCCGCGCAAGGCGCCGATTACGTACTCACCCCCGAGGTGAGCAACATGATGCAGTTGAACCGCAAGGCGCTGTTCGAACATCTCGCCTCCGAGGAAGACGACAAGTCGCTGAAGGCCTATCGCGAGCTCGCGAAGGAACTGAAAATCCATCTCCACATCGGCTCGCTGGCGTTGCGCTTTTCACCCGAGAAGGCCGTCAACCGCTCGTTCCTGATCGGCCCCGACGGCAACGTGCTCGCCAGCTACGACAAGATCCATATGTTCGATATCGATCTGCCCGGTGGCGAGAGCTATCGCGAATCCGCCAACTACCAGCCGGGCGAGACCGCCGTCATCTCCGACCTGCCGTGGGGCCGCATCGGGCTCACGATCTGCTACGACGTGCGCTTTCCCGCGCTCTATCGCGCGCTTGCCGAAGCCGGCGCATCGTTCCTCACGGTGCCGTCGGCGTTCACCCGAAAGACCGGCGAGGCGCATTGGCACACGCTGCTGCGCGCCCGCGCCATCGAGAACGGCTGCTTCGTGTTCGCCGCCGCGCAGGCCGGCATGCACGAGAACAAGCGCGAGACCTATGGCCATTCGCTGATCATCGCCCCGTGGGGCGAAATTCTCGCCGAGGGCGGCGTCGAGCCAGGCGTGTTCCTCGCCGAGATCGACCCTGCGAAGGTCGAGACTGCCCGCAAGACCGTGCCGTCGCTGCAGCACGGACGCCGCTTCGGCATCGCCGATCCCAAGGCGGGCCCGGAGCATCTGCATCTCGTCCGGGGTTCGGCATGATCCGCTACAACCTTCGCTGCGAGAAGGGCCATGCGTTCGAAAGCTGGTTTCAAAGCTCCGCGGCTTACGAGAGCCAGGAAAAGCGCCGGCTGGTGAGTTGCCCGGCCTGCGGCTCCGACAAGGTCGAGCGCGCCATCATGGCTCCGCAGATCGTGAGCAAGAAGGGCCGTGAGGCAGCCGTGCCTGCGCCGAACGCGCCTGAAGCGACCGCACCGTCGGAATCGACGCCGCTCCTGATGGCGCAGGAACTCGAGCTGCGCGCCAAGATCAAGGAACTGCGCGACCACATCGTCAAGAATGCCGACAATGTCGGCGAGCGCTTCCCCAACGAGGCGCGCAAGATGCATTACGGCGATATCGAGCACCGCCCGATCTACGGCGAAGCCTCGCCGGACGAAGCCCGCGCGCTGATCGACGAAGGCGTCGAGGTATCCCCGCTGCCGGTGCTGCCGGACGACCGGAACTGACGCGGAGCGTCATTCCGCGATGGTCCGAAGCGACCAGACCTCAGACTGCGCAATTGCGCATCGTGGCACTTGGAATTTCCGGCTCCGCTTCGCATCGCCCCCGGAATGACCATGCTCTTTACACCGCCATCAACATCGCCACGCCGATCACGATCAGCACGATGCCCGACAGTTCGCGCGCCGACATCGGCTGCTTGAACGAGTAATACGACACGGCCTGCGCGAACAGCACCTCGATCAGCGCCAGCGTGCGCACGTTGGCGGCGGCCGTCAGCGCGAACGCCAGGAACCAGAATTGCGAGGCGAACGCGCCCATGAAGCCGGCGAGCATCGAGGGCCGCCACAGGCCGAAGATCGCCTTCAGCACGTCGGGCGCGCGGGCCAAGCAGATAGATCGTCAGCACCAGCGTCTGCACGAACAGGCCGCACACCAGCGTGAAGGACGCCGCCGTGACGAAGGAGACGCCGGGCGCATTGATGATGGCGCCGCGGAAGCCGATCGCCGAGAGCGCAAAGCACCCGCCGGCAACGAGGCCGATGATGGTCGGCTTGAGCTCGGCGAACCCTTTCGCGCCGCCCGGCCGCAACGCCGTGATGACCACGCCGATGGTGGCGATCATGATGGCGACGACTTTCAGCAGCGTCAGGTGATCGCCGATGAAGACGAAGCCGAAGATCGCGGTCTGGATCGCCTCGGTTTTGATATAGGCCGTCGTCACCACGAAGGAGCGGTCGTTCATCGCCAGCAGCATCAGGCCGGTGGCGACGATCTGGCTCAGCGCGCCCAGCAGCAGCCACGGCCAGAACACGGCCGCCGGCCACGACACGGGATCGCCGGTGACCGCCACAACAACCGCGAAGAAGATGATCGAGAACGGGAAACCGAACAGGAAGCGGATATTGGTCGCGCCCCAGGTTCCGAGCGGCCCCGTCAGCGATCGCTGCATCGCGTTGCGCGCGACCTGGCCGAGCGCAGCGATGATGGTGAAGGGAATCCAGAGCGTGGCGACGGAGAGCATGGGGAATACCGGCAGGAACCGGCCGCACCGTGCCGGTCGGGCAGATGGCGGTCAACCGTCACGATTGCATGCGACACCCACCTCAACGCCATCCCTGCGTTCGCAGGGACGACGAAACCTAGCGTCTCTCGATCCCCTCCGCCACCACCATGTAGTTCACGTCCATGTCGGACGAGATGCTCCATCGGTCGGCGAGCGGGTTGTAGACCACGCCGGCCTGTTCGGTGATGGTGAGCTTGTTGTGGGCGAGGTGCTGCGCCAGTTCGTCCGGGGTGACGAACTTGTCCCATTGATGGGTGCCGCGCGGCAGCCAGCGCAGCACATATTCCGCGCCGACGATCGCGAGCGCAAAGCTCTTCCAGTTCCGATTGAGCGTCGAGACGACCATCATCCCGCCCGGCTTGACCATGGCGGCGCAGCGCGACAGGAACGCGCCGACATCGGTGACATGCTCGACCACCTCCATCGCCAGCACGATGTCGAAGCGTTCGCGCACGTCGATCTCCTCGACCGTGGTGCAGCGATAATCGATCGACAGGTGGCCCTTGTCGGCATGCAGCCTCGCGGCGGCGATGTTGCTCGCGGAAGGATCGATCCCGATCACCTGGGCGCCAAGCCGGGTAAGGGGTTCGCACAGCAATCCGGCGCCGCAGCCGATATCGAGGATACGCAGGCCCGACAGACAGTTCAGGCTCTTGGCGTTGCGCTCGAACTTGCGGCAGGCGGCGTCACGGATATAGGCGAGCCGCAGCGGATTGATCTTGTGCAGCGGGGCCATCTTGCCCCGCGGATCCCACCATTCATCGGACAGCTTCGAGAATTTCGCGACTTCGGCGGGGTCGACCGTCGAACCCGAGGCGGCGGATGAACCGACGGAGGAATTTTGCTGCGTGGCCATGATCTACGTACCGGCCGGTCGTGCGGTGATGGCGCTGCGAAACGATAGCGGCGACGAAACGGTGTGGATTTTCTCTTCGCTCTTGCCGACGCCGAGGATCGTCACATCGCCATAGTCGAGGATGCGGCCGAGGATGGATTGATTGACGTCGACGCTTTCGACCTTGTCGAGGCTCATTTCGAACGTCTGCCGCTGGATAAACCCCGTCTTGTGTATGATACGCAGATCGGTGACGTCGGTTTCGGTGGTCCATTGATGGAACCAGGCGGTGACGGTCTTGTACGCGGCGGCGATTGCGGAGATCGCGGCCATCGTCAGGCTCAGCAGCGCCGGCGCGCCGGTCGGCACTTGATACGAGATGATCAGGAAGGTGATGGCCACGACCCAACCGGCAATCGCCGGCAGGAAGAATATCCAGTGCGCGTTGGTAGAAAACAGCACCTTCTCGCCGGGTTGCAGGATTTCGTCGATATAACGCCCCATACGCCCGTCCCGAATTAACCCGCTACCACAGCCATTTGCGCCATTTTCGGCCGAAAACGAAGCTGGTTGCTTGCTCCCGGACCGCGCCGCTATGTATACGCCGCTTTCGGCCCGGGCGCTCCAATTTCCGTGCGGGTCACCTTACTTATCCTCACAGGGAATGCACGCGTCGTCATGGGCCGCCTCGTGATGAAATTCGGCGGCACGTCCGTCGCCAATATCGACCGAATCCGCAACGTCGCGCGCCACGTCAAGCGCGAAGTCGATGCCGGACATGATGTCGCCGTGGTGGTGTCGGCCATGGCCGGCAAGACCAACGAACTGGTGGAGTGGTGCCGCGACGCATCGCCGATGCACGACGCGCGCGAATATGACGCCGTGGTGGCGTCAGGCGAACAGGTCACCTCGGGCCTACTGGCGATTGCATTGCAGGCGATGGGCATTCAGGCCCGCTCCTGGCAGGGCTGGCAGATTCCGATCCGGACCTCCGAGGCGCACGCCTCGGCGCGCATTCTCGAGATCGACGGCACCGAGATCATCCACCGCTTTGCGGACCGCAAGGAAGTCGCCGTGATCGCCGGCTTCCAGGGCATCAATCCGCAGACCGACCGAATCACCACGCTCGGGCGCGGCGGCTCGGACACGTCGGCGGTGGCGATCGCGGCCGCCATCCACGCCGACCGCTGCGACATCTATACCGACGTCGACGGCGTCTACACCACCGACCCCCGCGTGGTTCCGAAGGCGCGACGGCTCGACAAGATCGCCTTCGAGGAAATGCTGGAACTGGCCTCGCTGGGCGCGAAGGTGCTGCAGGTGCGCTCGGTGGAACTCGGCATGGTGCACAACATGCCGGTGTTCGTCCGTTCCAGCTTCGACAAGCCCGAGGATATCGACCCGCACGGCACGCCGCCGGGCACGCTGATCTGCAGCGAGGAGGAAATCATGGAAAGCCACGTCGTCACCGGCATCGCCTTCTCCAAGGACGAAGCCCAGATTTCCATTCGCCAGATCGAGGACAAGCCGGGTGTGGCGGCCGCGATCTTCGGGCCGCTCGCCGACGCCAACATCAATGTCGACATGATCGTGCAGAACGTCTCCGAGGACGGCAAGACCACCGACCTCACCTTCACCGTGCCGGCGTCGGACTACAACCGGGCCCGCGACACCATCACCTCGTCACAGGCCAAGATCGGCTACGCCAGGCTCGACAGCGCCACCGACGTGGCGAAGGTTTCCGTGATCGGCAGCGGCATGCGCAGCCATGCCGGCGTTGCGGCCATGGCGTTCAAGGCGCTGTCCGAGCGCAACATCAACATCCGCGCCATCACCACCTCCGAGATCAAGTTTTCGGTTCTGATCGACGCCGCCTACACCGAACTCGCGGTGCGCACGCTGCACACGCTCTACGGCCTCGACCAGACTTAGAACGATTTTCTCTCAAATCCGGCGCATGGCCTGATCGCCAGAAACGGCCATCCCTGGCGGATCATGTTTCCGCCGACCCTACAGCTTCGCTGGCGCAGCATCGGCTGACCCACACGTTATTGCTTCTGGCAGGCGTTTTGCTTGGCAAAGCAAGGCTTGATTGGCTATACGGCCTGAGAGGTCGGCTGCCGCAAACTGTGCCACGGTTTTGGCGTCCCGATTCTGCCTGGATCGGGGGCCAGCGGCGGCGCCGAATGAATAAAATTGTTGTTTTTCATGCGTTTCACGCCAGCTCCCGGCCACCCGGCGGGCTGGCCCTGCGGGGGAGGATAACGGCACATGCGGAGCGCGTCGGGAGGCCCCCGCGTCTTGTTGAGACGGCTCCGCGAAACCATGGCGGAGCAGGTCTCGGCCCAGGAGCGCCTCGACAAGATCGTGGTGCTGATCGCGGCCAACATGGTGGCCGAGGTCTGCTCCGGTCTACGTGCTGCGCGTCGATAACACGCTCGAACTCTATGCCACCGAGGGCCTGAACCGCGACGCCGTGCACCGCACGGTGCTGAACTCGCATGAGGGTCTGGTCGGCCTCGTCTCCAGCGAGGCCGACCCGCTCAACCTCTCGGACGCGCAGAGCCATCCGGCCTTCTCGTACCGCCCGGAAACCGGCGAAGAAATCTATCACTCGTTCCTCGGCGTGCCGATCCTGCGCGCCGGCAACACGCTCGGCGTGCTGGTGGTGCAGAACCGCGCCAAGCGCACCTATGTCGAGGAAGAGGTCGAGGCGCTGCAGACCACCGCCATGGTGCTGGCGGAGATGATCGCCTCGGGCGAACTGGCGGCGCTGGCGCAGCCCGGCGCCGAACCTGCGGCGCGGCATTCCCTGCACAAGACCGGCGCGATCCTCTCCGACGGCATCGCGCTCGGCCATGTGGTGCTGCACGAGCCGCGCGTCGTCATCACCAACTACATCGCCGAAGACCTGCCGAAGGAAATCAAGCGGCTGGACGCGGCGCTGGCCAAGCTGCGCGCCGATCTCGACCGCATGCTGGAGCGCGGCGACGTCGCCGAGGGCGGCGAGCACCGCGAGGTGCTGGAAGCCTACCGCATGTTCGCCAACGACCACGGCTGGTCGCACAAGCTGCACGAGGCGGTCGCCACCGGCCTCACCGCGGAAGCCGCCGTCGAGCGCGTGCAGTCCGATACCCGCGCGCGCATGCTGCGCTCGACCGATCCCTATCTGCGCGACCGCCTGCACGATCTCGAAGACCTCGGCCATCGCCTGATGCGGCAACTGGTGGGACAGGATCACGCGCCGTCGCGCGAGCAGCTGCCCGAAAACGCCATCCTGATCGCGCGCGCGATGGGCCCCGCAGCGCTGCTCGACTACGACCGCAAGCGGCTGCGCGGACTGGTGCTGGAGGAAGGCACCGCCAACTCGCACGTCTCGATCGTGGCCCGCGCGCTCGGCATCCCCGCTGTCGGCGAGATACCGAACGCGCCCGGCATCGCCGATCCCGGCGACGCCATCATCGTCGACGGCACGTCAGGCTCGATTTATGTTCGCCCCTCGGCGGAAATCCAATCGGCCTATGCCGAACGGGTACGGTTCCGCGCCCGGCGGCAGGCGCAATATGCGGCGCTGCGCGACAGGCCCTGCGTCACCAAGGACGGCAGCCGGTCGAACTCCTGATCAATGCGGGCCTCGTGATCGACCTGCCGCATATCGACGACACCGGCAGCGCCGGGATCGGCCTGTTCCGCACCGAATTGCAGTTCATGGTCGGCCAGAGCCTGCCGCGCTCCTCGGATCAGCTCGCACTCTATCGCACCGTGCTGGACGCCGCGGGCAACAAGCCGGTCACCTTCCGCACGCTCGACATCGGCGGCGACAAGGCGCTGCCCTATATGGAAACCGTGATCGAGGAAAATCCCGCGCTCGGCTGGCGCGCGATCCGGCTCGGGCTCGACCGGCCGGGATTGCTGCGTGGACAGATTCGCGCGCTGCTGCGGGCCGGTGGCGGCCGCGCGCTGAAGATCATGTTCCCGATGATTTCCGATGTCGCGGAGTTCGATCAGGCCAAGGCCATCGTCGAGCGCGAATTGACCTACCTGCGCCAGCACGGCCATGCGCTGCCGGAACGGATCGACGTCGGCACCATGGTCGAAGTGCCGGCGCTGCTCTACCAGCTCGACGAACTCCTCAAGCGGGTCGACTTCGTCTCGGTCGGCTCGAACGACCTGTTCCAGTTCATGTACGCGGTCGACCGCGGCAACGCCAAGGTTTCGGAGCGGTTCGACACCATGTCGGCGCCGATCCTGCGGGCTTTGCGCGACATCGTGCAAAAGGCCAAGGTGGCGAAGAAGGCCGCCTCGCTCTGCGGCGAGATGGCCTCAAAACCACTTGGCGCGCTGGCGCTGATCGCGCTCGGCTACCGCTCGCTGTCGCTGTCGGCCACCGGACACGGCCCGGTCAAGGCGATGATCCTCGATCTCGACGCCAGGAAGGCCGAGGCCGTCATCATGCCGTTGCTCGATGCGCCGGCCGGCAGCGTTTCGATCCGCCAGAAGCTGACGGAATTTGCCGAAGCCGAGGGGCTGTCGTTGTAGCGAGGCTCGCGCCCGACTGCTCCGCCTTCCCTGCCGGCCCTGAGAACCACGCCATGCTGCCCGAAGCCAAGCTCGATATCCTGCTCGCCCACCACGCCTCGCTCGAGGCCGAGTTGCTGGGACAGGTCAACTCGGACAAATACGTCCAGGTCACGCGCGAGCTTGCCGAGCTCAATCCGCTGATCGACGCCGTGAAGACCTATCGGGCGGCGCGGGCGGAAATCGCCGACACCGAATCGCTGCTGGCGGATGCGGCCACCGATCCCGAAATGCGCAGCATGGCGGAAGCCGAACTCGAAACGCTGCAAGCGCGCGCGGCCGAGCTGACGCAGGAGATCCGCGTGGCGCTGTTGCCGAAGGACGCCATGGACGACCGCAACGTGGTGCTGGAAATCCGCGCCGGCACCGGCGGCGACGAGGCGTCGCTGTTCGCGGGCGATTTGTTCCGGATGTACGAGCGGTTCGCCGCCCTGCAGGGCTGGAAGGTCGAGGTGATCTCGGCCTCCGAAGGCACCGTCGGCGGCTACAAGGAAATCATCGCCGAGGTGCAGGGCCGCGGCGCGTTCGCCAAGCTGAAATTCGAATCAGGCGTGCACCGCGTGCAGCGCGTGCCCGACACCGAGACGCAGGGACGCATTCACACCTCGGCGGCGACGGTCGCGGTGCTGCCCGAGGTCGAGGACGTCGATGTCGACATCAAGACCGACGATCTGCGGATCGAGACCATGCGCGCCCAGGGCGCCGGCGGCCAGCACGTCAACAAGACCGAATCGGCGATCCGCATCACCCATATTCCCACGGGCATCGTGGTCATGATGCAGGACAGCCGCTCGCAGCACAAAAACCGCGCCTCCGCGATGAATATCCTGCGCTCGCGCATCTACGATGCCGAACGCCAGCGCGTCGACGCGGCGCGCTCGGCGGACCGCAAGGAAAAGGTCGGCTCCGGCGACCGAAGCGAGCGCATCCGCACCTATAATTTCCCGCAGGGCCGCGTCACCGACCACCGCATCAACCTGACGCTCTATAAACTGCCGCAGGTGATCTCGGGCGAAGCGCTGGGCGAACTGATCGACGCGTTGACCACCGAGCATCAGGCCGCGCAGCTCGCCGCCCAGGGCGCGGCGGCGTGACGTCGGCGCAAACCGTCGAGATGGCGCGCAGGGCGCTGACCTTGCAATTCAAATCCGCTGCGATTGATTCTGCCGAACTCGACGCGCGGCTGCTGACCGGCCATGCGCTCGGCCTCGACCTCACCGGGATGGTCACTGCCGCGCAGCGGCCGCTCACACCGAACGAAGCGGCGCGGCTCGAGCGTTTCGCGCAACGCCGGCTTGCCGGTGAACCGGTCGCACGCATCACCGGCGAAAAGGAGTTCTGGGGGCTGCCGTTACGGCTTTCTCCCGCGACTTTGGTGCCGCGACCCGACACGGAGACCGTGGTCGAACTGGCGCTGGAGCTGCTGCGCGCCGGCGGCGACCTCGATCGTCCGCTCCGCATCGCCGATCTCGGCACGGGTACCGGCGCGATCCTGCTGGCGCTGTTGTCCGAACTGCCCGCGGCACACGGATTTGGAACGGACATTTCGGAAGAAGCCCTGCAGACCGCAGCAGCCAATGCGGCGCGCATCGGAGTTCACGACCGCGCGACATTCATGGCCTGCGATTATGCAAGTGGCCTGTCGGGCCGGTTCGACCTCATCGTGTCCAATCCGCCCTATATCCGTGCCGCCGATATCGACGGACTGGCGGTCGAGGTGAGGGATCACGATCCCCTCGCCGCGCTCGATGGCGGGACGGACGGGCTGGACGCCTATCGGGCGCTGATCCCCTCGGCGGCCCGCCTTCTGACCCCGGGCGCCGCCCTGGTCGTGGAAGCCGGAATGGGCCAAAGTGGCCCAATTCAGGCCCTGATGACCGCGGCCGGGCTGGCCACCGGAACCGCCCCGAAGGCCGATCTGGGGGGCATTCCGAGGGCCGTCGCAGGCCACAAAACGGCCGGATAAAGTCCCTTGGGAACGCAAAAAAACCGCTTGGAATATTGCCCGGGAGCGACTACGTTCCGGCCACGACATCGGCCCCGGGTTGCTGGCTCCTTTGAGGGAGGCCAGAGTTCTCGAAACGAGAGCCCGCCGAGTGAAAGGTTCCAAAACGCAGGTCGAATCGAGCGCAATAGCTGGAGCTGTGCTGCTCTCGACCACAAAGCGACCGAAAGCCCGATATTGCGCTTGAAGACTTACGCAACAGACAGTCACGCGAAGCCGTCACGCAAGACGATTAGGCTGGTTTTGGCAGGCTGAATGATTTGGTCCGGCGCGCGAGTTGAATGCGGCCGGTTGGGGAACGCGTCTTTGCTGAACGCGACGGTTAACGAAATCGACGACATGAATCTGGACGGCATCGTGATTCGGTGCGCCTCAGCGCGCCCCGGGTCGAATGAAGCTACGACGGCAACTGCATAACTTCAGGGCTGGAATAAAGGCGAGACATGAGAAACGGTCAAAACAACAAGCGGATGCGCAACCGGAATAACAACAACAACAATAGCAGCAACAATAACCGGCGCGGCCAAAACCCGATGACCCGGGTGTTCGAATCCAACGGACCCGACATCAAGATCCGCGGGACCGCCTCGCATGTTGCGGAAAAATACGTCCAGCTCGCACGTGACGCGCGCTCTTCCGGCGATCCGGTCGCCGCGGAAAATTACTACCAGCACGCCGAACATTATTTCCGCCTGATCGCCGCCGCCCAGGAGCAGTTCCGGCAGAACCAGCCGCAACCGCGCGTCGACAACGAAATGCCCGCGTCGGAAGACGGCGAGGACGAGGGCGAGAGCTTCTCGCATTTCGGCCAGGAGCCCGGCTTCGTCCCGCAGCAGCCGCAGCCCTTCGTTCGCGACAACAATCCGCGCGAACAGCGCGGCGACGCCCAACCCTATCAGCGCGAGCAGCCGCGCGAACATCATCGCGACCGTGATCGTGATCGCGACCATCGCCCGCAGCCGCAGTATCAGCCGCAACCCCAGCCGCAGCCGGTCGTGGCCGATACCGGCGGCGTCGATCGCCTGCCCTCCTTCATCACCGGCCCGCAGCCGCAAGTGAACGGCGCGTCGGGCGGATATGAAGGCGGTGGCGGCGAACGGTTCCCGCGTCGGCGGCGACGTCCGCATGGCCCGCGTCCCGACAGCATGGCTGCGCCTGCCCCGAGCGAAGATTTCAATCCGGGAAATGAATAGGTAGCTCGCTCTGCATCTCGCAGTGGCAGCGAAGCGTCAGACCTTGTCTCGCGTCGCTGTCGATGACGGCACCAGCACCGGTTCCAGCGACGGAATCAACCGCGTACGTTCGCGGTGCGCCGGAATCGCGCGATAGACCTGCTTGGTCGCTTCCACGATGTGAACACCCGCGAACGGCAGCGACAGCGCGGCGCCGACGCGCTCCCACGCCATCGCCGACCGCAGGAACCAGCTATTGGCGACCGGCGGCAGGAACAGCGCCTCGCGCCACGACGCCGGCGTGAACCAGGTCTGACGCAGCAACTGCGTGATCTGCGCACGCGAATAAGGACGGCCATGACCGAACGGCGTGTTGTCCGTCCGCGTCCACACGCCGCGCCGGTTCGGAATGACCGCGATCAGCCGGCCGGAGGGCGCCAGCACGCGCCATACCTCGCGCAGCAGCCGCTCCGGGTCGTCCGACATCTCCAGCGCATGAACCAGCAGAATGCGATCTACCGCCGCGTCCGGCAGCGGCATCGAGAATTCGTCGATCAGGGTCGCCAGCGCGGGACGCGCCGTCGGCCATTTCAACACGCCCTGCGCCGCCGGCATGAAGGCGATGCAGCGTTCGGAATCCTCGCGAAACAGCCCGAGATACGGTGTCGGATAGCCGAGGCCGAGCACACGCTGGCCGGCGGCGTCGGGCCAGTGCGCCCGAATGCCGCGATTGATCAGTTGCCGCGCCACGATGCCGAGGCGCTTGGAGTAAAAGTCACGCAGATCGATGACGTCGATGGTCATGGCCCCAATCTAACACAGCACGTTTCGTTGCGGCGCGCCGAAATTGGCATTGCCGCGCGAGCGTTAACGCCATATTTCTTCGGGATTGACGGGGCTGACCGCCTTACTCACGGGAGCAATCATGGCCGCGGAAATTCGCACTTTCACCTGCCTCAGCGACAATTTCGGCTATTTGATCCACGACCCCGCGACCAAGGCCACGGCATCGATCGACGCGCCGGAAGCGGCCCCGATCATCAAGGCGCTGGAGCGCGAAGGCTGGACGCTGACCGACATCCTCGTCACCCACCATCATGCCGACCATGTCGGCGGCGTTGCCGAACTGAAGCAGAAGTACAATTGCCGCGTCGTCGCGCCGCACGACAAGTCCACCCGGATCGCCGATGTCGATCTGCGTGCGGCCCATGGCGACGTCATCAAGGTCGGTGGCCTGCTGGCGCGGGTACTGGAAACGCCGGGCCACACGCTGGACCATGTCTCCTACGTGTTCGACACCGAGAAGGCGCTGTTTGCCGCCGACACGCTGTTCTCGATCGGCTGCGGCCGGGTGTTCGAGGGCACCTATCCCATGATGTGGGATTCGCTGTTGAAGCTGCGCGCGCTGCCGGACGATTTCAAACTCTATTGCGGCCACGAATACACCGCTTCCAACGTCAAGTTCGCGCTGACGGTCGATGCCGACAATCCCGCGCTGAAGGCGCGCGCCGAGGAAGTGACGCGGCTGCGCGCGGAGAACAAGCCGACGATCCCGGTGCTGCTCGGCGAGGAGAAGAAGGCCAACGTGTTCCTGCGCGCGGACGAACCGTCGGTTGCGGCAAAGCTGCACATGAAGGGCGCCGGCGCCGCCGAGGTGTTCGGTGAACTGCGCGAGCGCAAGAACAAGTCCTGATGGCGATTCCGCCCGCTGCAGCCGACATCATCGCGCGGCTCGAACTGAAGCCGCATCCGGAAGGCGGGCACTATCGCGAGACGTTTCGCGATATCCGCGTGGATGCCGATGGTCGCTCGCGATCGACCGCGATCTATTTCCTGCTGGCGCGCGGCGAACGCTCGCACTGGCATCGCATCGACGCGGTCGAGGTCTGGCACCATTACGCAGGCAGCGCACTGACGCCTGCAGATCGCGGACGACAGCGGCCTGCGCACGATCCGGCTCGGCTCCGATCTCGCATCCGGCGAATTTCCGCAGGCGGTCGTGCCGCCGCATGCCTGGCAAGCGGCAGAGAGCCATGGCGACTGGACGCTGGTCGGCTGCACCGTGGCGCCCGGATTCGAGTTTGCGAAGTTCGAGCTGGCGCCGACGGGCTGGACGCCATCTTCGTAGGATGGGTGGAGCGCAGCGATACCCATCGATTGCATCCGCGCGGTGAGATGATGGGTATCGCTGCGCTCCACCCATCCTACGGCCCTTTTCTCAACACCATATCCTTGGCCGCGATCAATCCCCCGCCGGCAATCAGGACAGCGGCGATGGCAATCGTCGCGGTCGGCTGCGCATAGCCGGCGAGGATCAGGAACGCCGTCGACAACAGCGGCGTCGCGTAGGAGGCCGCGCCGAGCACACGGATATCACCGCGTTTCATCCCGATGTCCCAGACAAAGAACGCCGCACCGACCGGGCCAACGCCGAGCGCGATGATCGCCAGCCACTGCCCGGCGGTCTCCGGCCATACCGTGGTCTCGACCACACCATGGACGAGCGCGGCGAGCACGGCGGTCGCGAGGCAAAAGCCGGCCACCGCATCGGTCGGCACCGCCTTCAGCTTGCGCGACATCACCGAATAGGCTGCCCATACGAAGGCGGCAACGAAGGCTGCGGCCAGTCCCGGAATCTGCCCGGGCGCAAAGCTCGCACCATTGCCGGCGAACAGCAGCACCGTGCCGACGAGACCGAGCAGCGCGCCGACGATGTGATGCGCCGCCAGCCGCTCTCCCGGCAGCAGCGACGAGAACAGCACGATCAGGAGCGGCCAGAGATAATTGAGCAAGCCCGCTTCGGCTGGCGGCGCATAGCGCAGCGCAAGAAAATACAGCGCGTGATAGCCGAACAGCCCGCCGACGCCGACAACCCATGCGACCAGCGGCTGCCTGAGTGCGGCGAACGCCGCCGGCCGGAACAGGAAACTCGCGAACGCCACCGCGGCGCCGATCGCAAACGTCATGGCGGCGAGCTGGAACGCGGGGATTTTCCCGGTGGCAACCGTGAGCACTGACAACAGCGACCACATCAGGATCGCGGTCAGTCCGATCAGGGTGGCGGTACGGGGATTCATCGGCGAAATTCTCTCGTCATGGCCAGGCATAGCCGTCTGAAGGACGGCGTCGCTGACGCTCGCCTACGCCCGGCCATCCACGTCTTCTTCGACGGATGGTTCTAAAGACGTGGATGCCCGGGACAAGCCCGGGCATGACGACTTTTCATGAGCCGTTGCGACATGCAACAGCCATGCGATGTAGAGGCGATCAGGTCATGTACTGGCCGCCGTTGATGGTCATCGTCGAACCGGTGATGCCGCTGGCCTCGTCGGCGGCGAGGAACACCACGGCGCGCGCGATTTCCTCGGGTTCGCCGAGACGATTGACCGGGATCAGCGGCAGGATGCTCTTCTCCAGCACCTCCTTCGGCACCGCCTGCACCATTTCGGTGTTGATGTAGCCGGGGCAGATCGCGTTCACGGTGATGCCGCCCTTGGCGTTCTCCAGCGCGAGCGCCTTGGTGAAACCGATGTCGCCGGCCTTGGCCGCGGAATAGTTGACCTGGCCGAACTGGCCCTTCTGGCCGTTGATCGAGGAGATGTTGATGACGCGGCCGAACTTGCGGGCGCGCATGCCTTCGATCACCTGGCGCGTCATGTTGAACAACGAGCCGAGATTGGTGTTGATGACCGCATTCCACTGCTCGAGCGTCATCTTGTGGAAGGCGCCGTCCTTGGTGATGCCGGCATTGTTGACGAGCACGTCGACCGGACCGAGATCGGCCTCGACCTTCTTGACGCCGGCTGCGCAGGCGTCGAACGAGCTGACATCCCATTTGTAGACGGGGATGCCGGTCTCGGACTTGAATTTTTCGGCGGCGGTGTCGTTGCCGGCGTAGCTCGCCGCGACCGTGTAGCCCGCGGCCTTCAGCGCCTTGCTGATCGCCGCGCCGATGCCCCTCGTTCCCCCCGTAACCAATGCCACTCGTGCCATGTCGTAGTCCTCCCTGATGGCTTCTTGATATGCCGGAATTATTCCGGTCGTTTGACGACGCTCAACTCTCGATTCGAAACGTTCCGAACAGCGATTGCGGAGATGAAAATGCCCGGCGCGGGACCGGGCATTTCATCTTTATCAATTCAGGCTGCGGTTGACAGATGATCTTTTCATCACTCAACCCATCACTCTGCCTTCAATTCAGTCGCGTGCGATGCACATGGCGATGCCCATGCCGCCGCCGATGCACAGCGTGGCGAGGCCCTTCTTGGCATCGCGCTTCTGCATCTCGTGCAACAGCGTCACCAGCACGCGCGCGCCGGAAGCCCCGACCGGGTGGCCGATCGCGATCGCACCGCCATTGACGTTGACCTTGCCGGTGTCCCAGCCGAGGTCCTTGTTGACCGCGCAGGCCTGCGCCGCGAACGCCTCGTTGGCCTCGATCAGGTCGAGGTCGCCGATGCTCCAGCCGGCCTTCTTCAGCGCGGCGCGGGAAGCCGGGATCGGTCCGGTGCCCATGATCTTCGGATCGACGCCGGCCTGGCCCCAGGACACGATGCGGCCGAGCACCTTCTTGCCTTCCTTGGCGGCCTGCCTGGCGGTCATCAGCACCACGGCGGCGGCGCCGTCGTTGATGCCCGACGCGCTGCCGGCGGTGACCGTGCCGTCCTTCTCGAAAGCCGGCTTCAGCTTGGCCATCGCGTCGATGGTTGCGCCATGGCGCGGATATTCGTCGTCGCTGACGATGATGTCGCCCTTGCGGGTCTTGATGGTGACGGGCACGATCTCATCCTTGAACTTGCCGGCCTTCTGCGCGGCCTCGGCCTTGTTCTGCGAATGAACCGCGAACTCGTCCTGCTGCGCGCGGGTGATCTGGTACTGGCGCGCGACGTTCTCGGCGGTGTTGCCCATGTGGTAGCCGTTGAAGGCGTCCCAGAGCCCGTCCTTGATCATGGTGTCGACCAGTTCGAGGCCGCCCATCTTGACGCCGCTGCGGAGATACTGCGCATGCGGGGCCATGCTCATGGATTCCTGGCCGCCGGCCACGACGATTTCGAAATCGCCGTTGAGCAGCGCCTGATAGCCGAGCGCCACCGTGCGCAGGCCACTGCCGCAGAGCTGGTTGACGCCCCAGGCCGGGCTTTCCACCGGGATACCGGCGGCGATCGAGGCCTGGCGGGCGGGGTTCTGGCCCTGCGCCGCGGTCAGGATCTGGCCCATGATGACTTCGGACACGCGGCCCGGCTCGATGCCGGCCCGCTCCAGCGCGGCCTTGATGGCGACGGCGCCGAGATCGTGGGCCGGCGTGGTGGCGAATGCGCCGTTGAAACTGCCGACCGGGGTGCGGGCGGCGCTGACGATGACGACATCGTCTGACATGGACATCTCCTTATGGGGTTTCTTGGGCTTGGGGTTGCTTGCGACGGCGGGCGGCCGGTTGGCGAGCCTGTCTCTCACCTTATCCTGTTAACCTCGTTGACCCATGTCAATCGGCCACCGCCCAAAATCCTGCCGCGGCGCATTCAAATTGATCCCTGTGAGGGTTTCCATAGCAGCGCCCATGCCTTGGAATTAACCGTGCCGCACAAAACGGTAGCCGAACCGGATTGAAAATGCTTACTTTGTTGCGTTGCGTTGCTCGTCTGCCCGTCGGCGATGCCGTTCGGGTTCCCCGCTCTCGGTGTATTGTGTGAGCTTATGGCAAAGTCAGACCAACCCACGACCATCAAGAAATACGCCAATCGGCGGCTCTATAATACCGGCACCAGCACGTATGTGACGCTCGAGGATCTCGCAGCGATGGTGAAGGAAGGCGAGGATTTTCTCGTCTATGACGCCAAGACCGGCGACGACATCACGCGTTCGGTGCTGGCGCAGATCATCTTCGAGCAGGAAAACAAGGCCGGGCAGAATTTGCTGCCGACCACCTTCCTGCGGCAACTGATCCGCTTCTACGGCGACAGCATGCAGATGGTGGTTCCAAAATATCTCGAGCAGTCGATCGACACGCTGACGCGCGAGCAGGAGAAATTCCGCAAGCAGCTCGCCAATACGTTCAGCGGAACGCCGTTCGCGCCGCTGGAAGAGCATGTCCGTCGCAACATGGAGCTGTTCCAGCAGACCTTCGCGATGTTCAAGCCGTTCTCGCCACCGCGCGCCGGATCGAGTTCGACCGAGCTGGAGAAGACGCCGGAGCCGGCCGCCGTCGAAGGCAATATCGAGGACCTTCGCCGGCAGATGAAGGACATGCAGGAACGCCTCGAGGCCATGTCGAAAGAGCCGAAGAAGGAAGAGTAGGCTCGCTGGCCGCAGGCCTTTTGCTCTCCGGTTGACCTGTATCAAGAACTGAAATCGCTGTCGCAGCCACATTGTCCCGATGGACATGCGTGTTGCGACAAACGACTCGTCGGCGGCTGCAAGCGGGCGGTCTCGCAAAAACCGTCGGACATGGAAGCTTGCGATTGCGGTGCTGATCGTGGCGGCCGCCGTGGCCGGCAGCGCATGGTGGCTGCTGCGAGGACCCGTGATAACCGTTGCGCGCGTCACGCGCGGCGCCGCGGCCGAAATCGTCTACGCGACCGGCTCGGTCGAGCCAGAGACATGGTCCCGCTCGACGCCGCTGGTCCGCGGCCGCATCATCGAGCGCTGCCGATGCGAGGGCCAGGCGGTCAAGCGCGGCGACCTCCTTGCCCGTCTTGACGACAAGGAAGCGCTGGCGACGCTGAACGACCTGCATGCGCTGGAGGAATTCCAGCGGCGCGAGTTCGAGCGGCAATCGCAATTGCTGTCGCGTGGTGTGGCGACCTCGCAGGCTTTCCAGAGGGCCGAGAGCGACCTTGCCCGCATCAGGGCGCAGATTGCGGCCCAGTCGCAACGGCTCGAATATTACAAGCTGGTGTCGCCCATGGATGGCGTCGTTCTCAAGGAGGACGGCGAAGTCGGCGACATGGTCGAGCCCGGCACCATCCTCTACCGCATCGGATTGGAAAAACCGTTGTGGGTCGTCGCCGACGTCAATGAGGAGGACATTCCCCGGGTCAAGGTCGGCCAGAAGGCGCTGCTGCGTACCGATGCGTTCGCAGGTCAGGTGCTGCCGGGTGCGGTCAAGCAGATCACGCCGGCCGGCGACCCCGTGTCGAAGACGTTTCGCGTCCGCATCGGCCTGCCCGACGACACGCCGCTGCGCGTCGGCATGAGCGTCGAGGCCAACATCATCAGCCGGGAGAAGCTCGATGTCGTCCTCGTCCCCGCCAATGCCGTCGTCAACAACAGCCTGTTCACGATCGAAAACGACCACGCACGGCTGCGCAAGGTCGAGATCGGCATCCGCGGCACCGGGTTCGTGGAAATCCTGAATGGCGTCAGCGAGGGCGAATGGGTCGCCTCGCCGGCTACCGGCAACATCAAGAACGGCTTCCGGGTCCGTACCGCGCCGGTGGAAGCTAAGACACCGTGAACCTGATCCTCACCATCGCCTGGACTCACGTGCGTTACCGCGCACGCCAGACCCTGGTGGCGATCGCCGGCGTCATGACCGGGGTCGGCTTTTCCATCATGATGGCGGCGATGATGGAAGGCTCGCAGGATGATTTCATCCGCACGCTGGTCGACGCCTTGCCGCATATCTCGGTGACGGATGAACTGCGCGAGCCGAACCGGCAACCCGCCGACGTCCGCTACGCTGCAGCCGAATTCCATGGCCTGACACCGGAAGTGCGCCGGCCGGGCATCAAGAACCCGATGGCGACGATCGCCTCGCTGCAGACCTGGGTGCCCGGCGCATTGACGCCGTCGGTGCAGTCAAAGGCGGTTCTGCGTTTCGCCGGTCGCAACCTCACCATTTCGGCCATCGGCATCGATCCGCGCACCGAGGCCGAAGTCTCCAATCTGGCCACCCACATGCGGCAGGGATCGCTGCATTCGCTCTATCGATCGTCGAATGCGATCCTGCTTGGCGACCGGCTCGCCAACAAGATCGGCGCGCGCGTCAATTCGAACATCACGCTGGTGTCGGCCGGGGGCGTCACCATCAACGCCACCGTCGTCGGCACGTTTCACTCCGGCTTCCGGATGACCGACGAAACCACCGGCTATGTCCTGCTGAAGACCGCACAGGTGCTGGAGAAGCAGACCGGCGTGGTGAACGAGATCCGGGTGCGGACACGCGACCCCATGGCGGCGCGCCTGATCAGCGAGCGGATCGGCGAGCAGACCGGGTACCGGTCGATCTCCTGGCAGGAGGCCCAGGAAGACCTGCTCTCGGCCATCACGCTGCGGAATGTGCTGATGTACACCATCGTCGGCGCCATCCTGCTGGTCGCGAGCTTCGGCACCTACAACATCATTTCCACCATCACCCATGAGAAGACGCGCGACATCGCGATCCTGAAGTCGCTCGGCTTCCGCGACCAGACCATTCGCGCCATCTTCATCTTCGAGGCCCTGCTGGTCGGGTTCGTCGGCGCGGCGCTCGGATGGATCTTCGGCTATCTCCTGACCCGCGGACTTGCCTCGCTGGAATTCAAGACGCCGTTCTCCGACTACAACCACCTGCCGGTGATCTACTCGGCCAAGCATTATCTGCTCGCGACCGCGGTGGCGCTGCTGTCCAGCCTCGTTGCAGGCTATTTCCCGGCCCGCGCCGCGGCACGCCTGCATCCCGTCGACATCATCCGGGGCGCAACATGAGCACACCCCTCATCGAGGCGCGGCGTGTCACCAAGGTGCTCGAAGGCGTGGTGCCGGTGACGCTGGTTCGCGACATCGACCTTGCGATCATGCCGCGGGAATTCATCGCCATCACCGGCCCGTCCGGCTCCGGCAAATCCTCGCTGCTGTATTTGCTGGGCCTGCTGGACCTGCCGACCAGCGGCGATGTCCTGATCGACGGCCGCTCCACCACGGCCATGACGGAGGACGAACGCGCCGAGGTGCGCCTTGCGCGGCTAGGCTTCGTCTTCCAGTTCCACTTCCTGCTTCCGGAGTTCAGCATCACCGAGAACGTCGCCTTGCCGATGCGCGCGCAGGGACGCCTGTCGCCGCGGGCAATCCTGGCGCGCGCCGAGGAATTGCTGGGGTCGCTCGGGCTGGGCGACCACCGCCACAAGACGCCGGATCAGCTATCCGGGGGCCAGCGCCAGCGGGTAGCGGTCGCCCGGGCGCTCGCCAACGATCCGCCCGTCATTCTGGCGGATGAGCCGACGGGAAGCCTCGATTCGGTTTCCACCGGGCAGGTGTTCGGCATCCTGCGCGACCTCGTCGCGCTGGACGGCAAGACCGTCGTCGCGGTCACCCACGATCTCAATCTCGCCGCACAGATGCATCGCCGCATCCATGTGGTCGACGGCCAGTTGCAGAATGACGCGCTCGCTGCGGCCGACGGCCAGGCGCCGGCCTGAACGCGCACCATATCCCTCTCATGGATAGCGCGCCGTCGATCAGCCGGCCGCCGGCCGCACGGTATCAGCCGTCGTACTCCATGGCCGCTGCGCCGACGCGAGCCCGATCAACCGACCCTGGATGTAGTCGCAGCCCCATTCACGCAGCATCACGGCCGCTTCCTCGTCCTGCACCCATTCCGCGACCGTCTTGATCTGCAGCCGGCGCGCCAGGTCGATCAGCGCCTGAACGAATGCGCGGTCGTCCGCCGAGCGCGCGATGTTCTGCACGAACGCGCCGTCGATCTTCACGATGTCGACGCCGAGCTTGCGCAAGTTGCGGAACGAAGTGTAGCCGGCGCCAAAATCGTCGATCGCGATCCGGCTGCCGAAGTTTTTCAGCCGCGAGATGAAGCCCCTGATGTCATCGATGTCCTGGATTGCGACCGTTTCGGTGATTTCGACGATCAGCCGCTCGCCGGCGCCGGGATGGGCCAGCATCAGCGATTCAATACTGGTCCACCAGTCCGGGTCCATCGTGGTAGCGGGCGAAATGTTGAGGCTCAGGCGCACATTGGGTGACGCGGCGAGTTCGGCGACCACCAGTTCGAGCACGCGGTGATCCACCAGCCGGATCAGGCCCAGTCGCTCCGCGACGGGAACGATGTCCGGCGCCAGCAGCGCCCGCCCGTCCTGCTGCTCCATCCGCACCAGGCATTCGTAGAATGCCGGCTGGCGCGAGCGCGCCTCGACCACCGGTTCGAACGCCGTGACGATCCGGCGCTCGTTCAGCGCGGTGACGATCTCGTCGGTGACCCGGATATTGACCCGGCGCTGGGCGTCGCGTTCGACGTTCGGACGCCACAGCGAGAACGATCCCGCGCGGCGGCGCTTGGCGCCGTCCAGCGTTTCCTGGGCACGATTGACCGCCTCGTCGGCATTGCGGGAATACCGCGGCACGCTTACCGCGCCGATCGACACCGTCACCGAAACGGGCCCGGATTTGGTCGGAATCACGTCGTCGCGGATGCCGGCCAGGAAGCGCTCGGCAGCGATATTGGTGTCCTCGACGGTGCAGTTACGCAGGATCAATCCGAACTTGTTGCCGGAGAAGCGTCCGAGCACGTCGCCGGCGCGCAGCCGCGCCCGAACGCGTTTTCCGACCTCGGCGATCACGGCATCGGCAACGTCGAAGCCGAACGCGTCGTTGACGCGCGCCAGATGGTCGATGCCGATCAGCATGAAGGCGCAGGACGTGCGCAGGCGCGCGGTCTCCTCGATGGTTTCCGCCAGCGACGCGACCAGATGGGTCCGGTTGAGTTCACCCGTCAGCGGATCGTGTCGCGACAGCCGCATGAGTTGCTCTTCGCGGGCGTGGCGCTCATTGTTGATGCGAACGATGCCTTGCGCACGCGCCGGCCTGCCATCGCTGCCGGCAAACCAGCAGCCGGTCTCTTCAATCCAGAGCACCGGCGCCGAGGTGGACGTCCGCACGCCATATTCGATCCGGTAGGCAGCCCCCTCGCCGCTGCGGGCGGGGGCCGACTGGCCGAGCGCATCCGAGCGGACCGAACGCCTGGGTTCGATCAGGCTGGCGAATGCCGCGGCGCTTGCCAGTGCTTCCGGGGGGATGTCGGCGAAGACCGCGCCGGCATTTTCGCTCCAGGCCATGGTATCGGCGGCGATATCCCAGACGAAGGCAGCCTGCCCGAGCGAGGCAAGAATGCTGGAGGTTTGCGGGACAGGGGACATCAGGTCGCCTCGATTCGGGACACCGCCGGGTGATTCCACCGCTGGAAGATAGAGGCTCTTCCGAATCCGAGGCTAGGCGAAGTTCATAAATAATCTGGAAACCACGTTTTACGGGCATCCCAAGCCCGCCGGGAACGAAACCGACCGGATCGGCATAGGCCTTGCGAGGATCAGTTCGCAGCGGGGCGTTGTGTCCCAAAACGTGACAGTTTGACCCGGTCAGGGTGTGCGATGCTGGATGTCGATCGATCGGAAGAGATCATGGACGGTGAGTTCGTCAACCTCGACGAGCCTGCTGGCGTCGATCTGGTGCCCGCGACGCAAAACGTCCACTGGTCGCCGAAATCGGCCCTGCCGCGGCCCGATCCGAGCTTCCTGGCGCAACTGATCGCTACCGCCGACCAGGCGCCGCAAACCCGCAACCTGCGGCGGGCATCGCCGGCGGACGCACAGAATGCCTATGGCGCGAGCCAGATCCGGCGCTACGGCACCGGCTTCCGGACCCGCCAAACCATCTAAATTCAGCGCTGGGGCGTATCGGGAGTATCCGGCGACGACGGCGCGCCGCTGCCCGGTTGCAGTCCCGGCGAAGGCACGATCGGCGAAGCCGGGCTCGGTAAGACGGCAGGTTGCGCCGGTTTCGGTTCAGGGTGATCCAGCAACACCGCTTCGGCGACAGAAGTAGCCGCCGGCACGGAGGGCGCGGGGGCCGCTACGGGGGCGGCCGGCTCGGGCTGCGGTTCTGCCACCGGCGCCTCGGCCTTTGCGGCGGCTTTCTTTGACGGCGCAGGCGCCGCCGCGGCAAGGCCGCGTCGCCGCGAACGCAAGGCCAGGCCCGACAGGAAATCCACCAGCGACAGCGCCGCCAGCAGGAAGAAGGTCGAGGTGCCGAATTTCGGCCAGAGCACGAACTCGGCCGCGGCCGCGCAGAACACGACCAGCGAAAGCAGGTGATCGGTGAGATATTTCGCGCCGGGCCGTGCGCCCTTGATGACCTCGGAGAGCAGCAGCAGGATGCCGAGCGTCAGCAGCACGTCGCTCAGCGTAATCGTCCACTCCGCCCCCGACATCAGCGTCAGCTTCACCAGCGGATCGGTGAACGACACGCCCGGCATCAGGAAGACGATGATGTTGTAGATCGCGAGCGGAATCAGAAGCAGCGGAAAACCGACCATGGGTATCGGCGCCTTCTAGGGGAAACCGGGACGTCCCGGGCGAAGCACTGCTTCACAGCCGGGAACCGTTGGCCCACTCGTTGGCCAAATTCAGGCAGACGCCGCCAAATGCGGCGCCTTATCCCCGGTCCCGATCAGGATTCCTTTTTCTTCAGAACCTGCCGGCCCTTGTACATGCCAGTCTTGAGGTCGAGGTGGTGCGGACGGCGGAGTTCGCCGGAATCCTTGTCCTCGGCATAGGTCGGCTTCTTCAGTGCGTCCGCCGAGCGGCGCATGCCACGCCGCGAGGGCGATGTTTTTCTTCTGGGAACGGCCATAACGGTCCTCTAGGGGTGTTGTCGGAGGCATCGTCCGAACCGGATGGCCCAGCGCGTCGCGCCCAGGCTGCGATGCCGATAAGGCCGCGCTTATAGAGGATGGCATGGCGTAAAGCTAGGCCAGCTTGAGGTTAAAACGTCCGAAAAATGGCTCACTAGGCCCGATTCTCGGTCCAGCAGCGCTGCAGGGCCGCGGTACCGGCGCGCGCCATATAGGTGGCGGCCAGACGGCGCACCCCGGGGCCGGGATTGCGCGCGCTGCGCTTGACCGGATTGGGCAGGATCGCCGCCAGCAGCCCCGCCTCGCGCGCCGACAGCGTCGCCGCCGGGCGGCCGAACGCATACATCGACCCGGCCTCGGCCCCAAACTGCCCGGAGGGACCGAGTTCGGCGATATTGAGGTAGATCTCCAGTATCCGCTGCTTGGGCAGCACCAGATCGATCCACATCGCGAGCGGCAGTTCCAGCGCCTTGCGGACCACGCTGCGGCCCGGCCACAGGAACAGGTTCTTGGCGACCTGCTGGGTGATGGTCGAGCCGCCGCGCCTGGGCTCGCCATCCTCGGCGTCGTCGATCGCATCCTGCAGCGCGTCCCAGTCGACCCCGTGATGGCTGCAGAATTTCGCATCCTCGGAACCCACCACCGAGCGCGGCAGGTAGGGCGAAATCGCGTTGAAATCGACCCATTGCCGCGACACCGGCGCACCCTTCAGCCAGCGCCACGCCATCAGGGTCGAGACCGGATGGCCGGTCCGGTAGAATGGCGTCACTACATAAGGCAGCAGCACGACCACCAGCGCGAGCAGCAGCAAAATTCGGACAATGCGCAAAATTCGACGCTTCCGGTTCGGCCCAGGCCGGCCCGGGACCGATTCAACGGGTCCCATCCGTGTAACATCTCCATGATATTTCGCAGTTTTTCCAGCGCTTTTAAGGCGCTGTGACCGCCGTCATGGAATTGACGAAGCGCCTGCCATCAACGATTGTCCCGCCAAATCGATCTGGAGCTATTCTTGATGACGACCGCCACTGCCGATTTTTCCAGGCGACTGGACCAGACTGCGGAGGACACCGAAGCGCTGTTGGGCAAACTTCTGTCCGATACGTTGTTGCCCGACGAAATCGCCCGGCCAAAGCGGCTGATGGACGCGATGCGCTATTCGAGCCTTGGCGGCGGAAAGCGGCTGCGGCCGTTTCTGGTGGTCGAAAGTTCCGCCGTGTTCGGTGTTCCGCGCGAGGCCGGCCTGCTGGTCGGCGCGGCGCTGGAATGCATCCACTGCTATTCGCTGATCCATGACGATTTGCCGGCGATGGACAACAGCGACCTGCGCCGCGGCCGGCCCACGCTACACAAGAAGACCGACGATGCGACCGCGATCCTGGCCGGCGACGGCCTGCTGACGCTGGCGTTCGACATCGTCACCCGCGACGAGATCCACAAGGACGCCAATGTGCGCCTGCTGCTCACGCGTGCGCTGGCGCGCGCCTCGGGCATTGGCGGCATGGTCGGCGGCCAGATGCTCGACCTCGCCGGCGAAGGCCGGTTCGGCGACCGTGAGCCGGTCGACGTGGCGCGGCTGCAGCAGATGAAGACCGGCGCTTTGTTGCGTTATGGCTGCATCGCCGGCGCCATTCTCGGCCAGTCCACGCCGCAGCAATACCAGGCGCTCGACGACTACGGCCGCGCGCTCGGCGAGGCGTTCCAGATCGCCGACGATCTGCTCGATGTCGAGGGCGACGCCACAGCTCTCGGCAAGCCGGCCGGCGCCGATGCCGCGCTCGGCAAGACCACCTTCGTTACCCAGCTCGGGATCGACGGCGCCAAGCAGCGCGTGCGCGACCTGCTGGCGCGCGCGGATTCGGCGCTGTCGGTATTCGGCGCCAAGGGTGACGTGCTGCGTGCGGCGGCGCGCTTCGTCGCGGAGCGCAAGAACTAGCGCGAACTGGAAGCCTGGCGGATGAACAAGGAATTCGAAGAGCACCTTGTTCGCTTCCGCAACCTGCCGCTGCCGGTTCGCGTGGTCTACGGAAGGCCGCGCACCTTCATTGCGATTGCGGTCGGCATCGTCGCGTTCTTCCTGCTTCCCGATACGCTGCGGCTGATCAGACGCCTCATCGTCGGCTGGGATGTCTTCGCGGCACTGTACCTCGTGCTCGCCTACAGCATGATGTGGCGCTGTGACGTCGCCCATATCCGTCGCAGCGCGGTGTTGCAGGACGACGGGCGCTTCCTGATCCTTGTGGTCACCGCGCTTGGCGCCTTCGCGACGCTCGCGGCGATTCTGCTCGAGCTTGGCGCCTCGAAACGCAGCGGCGACGGACTGATCCTGGCGACGGTGACGATCGTGCTGTCATGGGCGGTGGTTCATACCGCCTTCGCGCTGCACTACGCCCACGACTTCTATCGCGGCAACAAGCCTGGCGGCCTGCAGTTTCCGAGCGGCGACACGCAGATCGAGGCCGACTATTGGGATTTCGTCTACTTCTCGTTCGTGATCGGAATGACGGCGCAGGTCTCCGATGTCGGCATCACCGACAGGGGCATCCGCCGCACCGCGACCGTGCACGGCATCATCTCGTTCGTGTTCAACACCGCACTGCTGGCGCTGATGGTAAACATCGCAGCCAGTGCGATTTAGCGGTGGATCAGCGGCAACCTGGACGCCGCCCTCAATTGCAGACTTCCTCATTGCCGCCGGTAGCATTGCGAGGCGAGCCACCCTGATAGTCGATGCGACAGCCGGGCCTGACCTGCCGGCACATGGTCGCGTCGCAAACGTACTGGCCTGATCCGCCGGCCCCGGCCGACACGCGAGGCTTGGCCGTGCCGGCCAGGGGCATGGCGGGAGCCCGTTCCCGAGCCGGGCGCTCCCGGCGGTCCTCGGCATCACGCTTGGCCACAGCCTTCTTGTCGCGGCGCTTCTCGCACTCATTGTCGTCGTTGAGGAACGATCCCGCCGCGCAGGTGATCCTGGTGCAGCGGTCACCCTCGGCCTTGAAGCCGTGCTCGCAGACCAGCGGGCAGACCCGCGAGGTCTTCTGCTTGATCGCATCGAGCGTATCGACGCTCGCGACCTTGGCATCAAGTTTTGTTCCGGCATAGCGGTTGAACTGCGTCAGCGAACGCTGCGAGGACGCATTCCAGGCGCCATCGGCAGCGCCGGTGTGGCAACCGACGCGGCGCAGTTCAGCCTGCACCGACTTCGTAACGTCAGCCTGCGGCGGGCCGGCGGTCAGCGCCGCCACGTTGACGGGCTTGTCCTTGTCGGCAGCCGTCTTGTCGGCGGTCGCGCTTTCGGCGGCGACGCGCTTCTGCTCGGCGGCAGCGGCCTGCTCCTGCGCGACCTGCTTCGCCTTCTCGGCTGCGACGCGCGCCTGCTCGGCGGACCTGGCATCCGCATCGGCCCTGGCCTGCTGCGACTTCTGGGCGCCCTCGGCGGCAAGCCGCGCACGCTCCTGCTCGGCTGCCCGGGCCTTCTCGGTCGCGGCAACACGCGTCTCCTCGGCTGAGATCTTGTCGAGCTGAAGTTTGGCGAGGCTGGCATAGAAGCCATCGGGATATTGCGCCAGGAACGCGTTGAGCGCGCTCTTGTTTCCGACCTGCATCGCCAGTTCGTAGCCGCGGCGGACTTCCGCCTGCGGGCTGAGCGCGGGCGTTGCAGGAGCTGCCGCAGCGGGTGCCGCCACCAGCGGCACGTCCTCGCCGCCGAGCGAACCATACACGAACGGCTCCTGCTTGTTGCCGGTGGTCTTGAGCACCTCGTCGCGGACGAAGCCGAAAGCCCGGCGCACGTCGAGGCCCGGCCTGGTCAGATGGTTCGACAGCGCCGACGTGAACGGGCTGTTCTTGCCGTCGCCGTCGGCCGCCGTGGAACCGGCCTTGGCCGAGTAGGCAATCAGGACGTTCGGGCTGGTCGGCTCGATCTTGGCGAGGCCCTGCCCGATCGCGCGCGTGGCGACGGTGCGTTTCATGCTCCGCGCGAATGGATTGTCCCGGCAGGCGTCGAGGATCACCAGCCGCAATTTCCTGGCCGGCTCGATCGCGATCAGGATCCGATCGAGCGAGAAGGCTTCGTCGTAGATGTCGGTGTCGCGCTCCAGCCGCGCGTCGACCGGGATCAGGTAATTGGCGCCGTCGACCTCGATGCCGTGGCCGGCATAATAGACCACGGCGATATCGGCATCGCGCGCACGGTCGGCAAAATCGCGCAGCGCGCGGCGGGTCTCGGCCGCCGGCAGGTCGCGGCGGGAATCGACCACATCGAAGCCGGCGTCCTTCAGGGTCGCGGCGATCCTGGCGCTGTCGTTAACCGGATTGGCGAGCGGTGCGACATTCTGGTAGGCCGAATTGCCCAGCACCAGCGCCACGCGCTTTTCGGCGAACGCCGGCTCGCTCACCCATAGCAGCGCCGCGGCCGCAAGCGCCCATTGGCACAGTTTCAGAGATCCAGATTTCATCATGACGCCTCCGGACGCCCTCGACTTCTATCACTGTGGCCTGCCTACCAGAAGGCACAACCGCGCTTTGTGAGTTAGGTCACGATCGACATACAGGTGAACCGCAGCCTGGCTTATCCTTAGTCGGACGAGGACGCCGCCGGTTCGGCCCTCGCCAATCACGTTTTCCGTGGGTTCCAGAGCAGCGCCTGCCCGGCGCAATCACGGACAATAATGCGACCGTTCAATTTTGATGATCCTCGGTCTGCGGCTTCTCGCCACCGATGCTCCGCTCCCCCATGGCGCAACGCGCCGGTTCATGGCTTAATTTGCCCCGAACAAACTCGATATCGCCGGGAGGATACGCCGTGAGTCACGACCGATCGACCGTGGAAGCCGTGGTCAAGAACTATTTTGATGGCCTGTATGAGGGCGACGCCGACAAGCTCGGCGCGATGTTCGATTCCACCGCCGATCTGCGCTGGCTGGAGAAGGGCGAGCTGCAGGTGCTGACCGTTCCGGACTGGCTCGATCGGGTGCGCAAGCGGCCGTCGGCGAAAGCCGAAGGCAAGCCACGCGAGGACTTCATCGTCACGATCGACCGCTCGGACGATTCCACCGCCTTCATCAAGGTTCGCTGCCAGTTGCCGCCGCGCTTTTTCACCGACTACCTGGTCGCGATGAAGCTCAAGGACGGCTGGAAGATCGTTTCGAAATCCTACCGCTACGATCTGCGCGAGTAGCGCAGATCACGCCTGCGCGGCCGCCGTTCGCGTGCCGGCTGCGCTCGCCCCGCATTGACCTCGCGGTTTTTCCCTGCGAAGGGGGGCGATCATGGAAGCCAAGTTCCAGATCTTTCTGATCCTGCTGGCGGTGCTGGCCGGCACCGCTCTGCTGGCGCGGCGGATCAACGTCGCACCGGCCATCCTGCTGATGCTTGCGGGCATTGCGCTCGCCTTCGTGCCGGGGATGCCGGCGGTGGAACTGCCGCCCGAACTGGTGCTGCTGGTAGTGCTGCCGCCGCTGATCTATTCGGCGAGCGTCGCCATGAGCTGGCGCGAGTTCAAGTTCAACCTGCGCCTGATCACGCTGCTGTCGGTCGGCTGCGTGATCTTCACCGCCTTCGCCGTCGCCGCCGCCACGCATTATCTGATCGGGCTGCCCTGGAGTGTCGGCTTCCTGCTGGGCGCCATCGTCGCGCCGCCGGACGTGGTGGCGCCGCTTGCCATTGCCCGCAAACTGGGCATGCCGCGCCGGATCCTCGTGGTGCTCGAGGGCGAGGGGCTCGCCAACGACGCCACGGCGCTGATCCTCTACCGCTTCGCCGTGGTGGCGATTACGACCGGCCTGTTCTCGCTGCCGAAGGCGACCGGCATCTTCGCAACGATCGTGGTCTGCGAGATCCTGTTCGGCCTGGCGGTCGGCTGGCTTTCCCTGCGCGCCCGGCACCGTGCGCGGGACCCGCAGGTCGAGATCACGCTGTCGCTGATCACGCCCTACCTCGCCTACTGGATCCCCGAACATCTCGGCGGCTCCGGCGTGATCGCGACCGTCGCCTGCGGGCTCTACATCAGTTGGAACGGGCCGCTGCTGATCTCGTCCGCGACGCGCCTGCAGGGCATTTTCTTCTGGGACCTCGTGATCTTTCTGATCGAGGGGTTATTGTTCCTGCTGACGGGTTTCCAGATGCGGCTGCTGTTCGAGAAATCGAAGGCGTTTCCGCTGCAGGATATCGTGCTCACGACCGCCCTGGTTGCGGTCATCATCATCGTTGCGCGCTTTGCCTGGGTCTATCCCGCAACCTATCTGCCGCGCCTGCTGAGCAAGCGGACCCGGGAACGCGACCCGGCGCCGCCCTGGCAGGCCGTGTTCGTGATCGCCTTCACCGGCGTTCGCGGCGCGGTGTCGCTGGCCGCTGCGCTGGCCCTGCCGTTCGCGCTGCCGAACGGCGACGCCTTCCCCTACCGCGACATGATCCTGTTCGTCGCCTTCGGCGTCATCTTCATCACGCTGGTCGGGCTGGGATCGGGCCTGCCTGCCGTGGTGCGCTGGCTCGGCGTCACCAAGGACGGCCGCAGGGAGCATATTGCGGAACATGAAGCGGAGATCGCGGCGCGGCGCGAGGCGCTCGACGCGGCGCTCAAGTCGCTCGACGCCATCACCGACGACCGCGAACTGTCGGACGAGGTCGTCAAGCTGCTGCGTTCGCGGCATGAGATTCGCAGCAACCAGCTTCCCGATTCGCTCGATCCCGACGCCCACGATGTTTCCGCGACCGGGACGGAACTGACGCGCGAGCTGATCACCGCCGAGCGCAAGTTCATCCACATCCTGTTGCGAGACGGCAAGATTACCGACGAGACACGGCGCCGGATCGAGCGTGACCTCGACCTCGAAGAAGCCAGCCTGAGCAACCGCGAATATCGCACGATACCGCTGTAGAATTCCTTATCGCTCGTCGGCAATGATAAAGCGCTAACGCATGGCGCAGAATTTCTTCACGGCGCCCGCCACCGCCTCGCTAATCATGTCCTGCCGCTCCGGCGAGTTCATCGCCAGTTCTTCGTCGCGGTTGATGATCGAGCCTGCCTCGAACAGGACGGCAGGCATCCTGGCCTGGCCCAGCACGATGAGCTGGTCGAAACGATAGACGCCGGCATTCCTGTCCAGCAGTTTGCGCCGGTAGCGGCCCATGAAGGCCTGCGTGTACTGTTTGGCGTATGGCTGCCCCCGCGCCTTCATTTCATTGCCGAGCAGCCGGGCGAATTTCAGGCTCGCCATGAATTTTCGATTGTCCCGGGAAACGAACAGCGAGTGACCGCTGAACCGGTCGCTGAAGCGGCTCTTGTTGCCTTCGTAGTCCCATTCCTCGAGAAAGGAATCGGGCACGGAATCATGATGGATCGACAGCACAAGGTTTGCCTTTGCATTGTTGGCGTCCGTCACGCGTTTGAACAGGCTCGGTTTTGCCTGGCCCTCCGTCACCAGCAGGCGGGTTGCGGCAAATCCCTCCGTCCGCAACTTCTCCTCGATCCGCTTCGCCAGCCGCAGGTTGAAATCGAATTCGCCGACATTGCGCGCGCTCTTCGCGCCCGGCGCTTCGGCGGTGTGGCCGACGTCGAGAACGATCCGGAACCTGGCGCGATCGCACGTCGGGGCCGCCGGCTTTGGCTTGGCCCGGATCGGCTCGCGCGGCCATGCCGCATGCCGCGTGTCGATCGGCACGAGCGACAGCGCCATCATGGCAGCGACGATGGCGCGGGTGCCCCGGGACGACAGCGGCCTACTCCGCCGCCGCGTTCCGCCCAGGTTGCCCGACATGGCCCGCCGCGTCGCCGAACCGCTCGATCATGACCGCGGTGAGATCCTTGGCCTTGCTGGTGACGCAGGCGCCGGAGCGCACCGCGTAGCGATCCTGATGCTTCAGGTGCGGCGGCGCCTCGCCCTGCTGCAGCGCGCGGGCGGCCTCCATCACCAGCTTGCGGAAATGCATGATGCCGAGATCGGTCGGACCGAGATGCTCGCGGGTGCGGTCGGCGATCGGCCCCTGGCTGTCCTGCACCGCGGCGTCCTGCTCGGACACGCCCTTGATGCCGGTGTAGCTGTGGGTTTTCTGCAGCCTGCGATCGATCAGGTAGTCGTTGCCCTTGTGGCGCAGCGGCACATAATTCTCGTCGACCTCCGCGATCACGCCGTTGCCGCGATCATAGGCCTCACGCTCCGCCGGCGTCAGCGGCCGTTCCGGATTCCAGGCATAGGTGTAGATCCAGCAATTGGTGTCGCTGACCGGCACGAAGCTCTGGCCGAAGATATTCTCGCCCGGCATCGCGCTCGGCGCGTAGGCGTGCACCGGCATCAGGAACTGGGCGATACGCCAGTAGATGTTCTCGCTACCGGTCAGCCTTCCACCGGCGATCGTCAGCCCGGCCTCGTGTGGATTGACCTTGATGACGGGACGCGGATCCTCGGCGATCCAGCGCATGTGGTCGGTCGCGACGCGGATCAGCGGATTCACAAAGTGCTTCTTGATGTCGAGGATTTCGTTCTCTTCCTTCTCGAACGACAGATGCGCGAAGGTGAAATGCGCGGTGTCGATCGAGCCTTCCAGCGCCTGCACCCAGTTGCAGTCCTGCCACTTCTTCGAGACGTAGCGGTGCGAAGGCGGCAGCAGCGCCATTTCCAGTGCGGGGAGTTCGGGCATCTGGTCGGCGGGGCCCATATAGGCCCAGATCATGTCGCCCCATTCGCGCACGGGATAAGACTTGATGCGGATCAGGTCCTTGGCGTTGAGGTCCGGATAGGAGGTCGGCATGTCGACGCAAGCGCCGTCGGTATCGAACTTCCAGCCGTGATAGACGCAGCGGATGCCGCATTCCTCGTTGCGGCCGAGCCAGAGATTGGCGCCACGATGCGGGCAATATTGATCAATGACGCCGACGACGCCCCTGGTGTCGCGGAAGGCCAGCAGCTCCTCGCCCATGACCACGATCTTCTTCGGCGTGCCGTCGGCCTCGGGCAATTCCTCCGACAGCAGCACCGGAATCCAGAACCGGCGCAGCAATTCGCCCATGCCGGTACCCGCTCCCGATTCGGTAAGGAATTTGTTGTCTTCCGCGCGGAGCATGGGCGACCTCCGGATTGATTGTTGCTTTTGAGCAAGATTGGCGCAGGTGCCGCGTGACGTCAACGCGCCTCGTTCACACCGGCCGCTCGCCCTTCACCGTCACGCGCGTTCCCGACCGGGTATGCGGCCAGTAATCCCACATCGCGCGGTGCTGGGTGCAGCGATTGTCCCAGAACGCGATGGCGTTTTCGGTCCAGCGGAAGCGGCACTGAAACAGCGGATTTTCGGCGTGCTGGTAGAGATAGGCCAGCATCGCATCGCTCTCGTCGCGCGGAATGCCCGAGATGTGGCGGGTGAAGCCGCGGTTGACGTAGAGCGCCTTCCTGCCCGTGACCGGATGCGTGCGCACCACCGGATGCTCGGCGCGCGGATATTCCGGACGGTCGGCCACGCCGTAATTGGCGTAGAGTCCGCGATAGGTCTGCTCGCCGTCATGCAGCGCGGTCAGCCCGTCGAGATAGGCCTTCATCCGGTCCGACAGCGCCTCATAGGCGGCGTACATGTTGGCGAACAGCGTGTCGCCGCCGCGCGGCGGGCACTGCCTGATGTAGAGGATCGATCCCATCGGCGGCTCGACGTCGCAGGATACGTCGCTGTGCCAGCCCTCGCCATTGGCGCGCGGGCTATCCTTGTCGGCATAGATCTTCATCAAGGCCGGATCGCCCTCGTTGGGCGCCGCCGGATGCACATGCAGTTCACCGAACTTGCGGCCGAAGGCGAGATGCTGCTGCGGGGTGATGTGCTGATCGCGGAAGAAGATCACGAGGTTTTCGGCAAGCGCGCGATGGATTTCGTCCATCTGACGGTTGGAGCGTGAATTGTCCGAGACGAGTCTTGCGATGTCTGCGCCGGAGATTTCCGCACCGATGATCGGTGTGAGTTTCTCGACGCCGATGGTCTCGTAAGGCTCGTCTTCGCCGGCGTGGTGGCGATAACGCGGTCCCTGCTTGCCGGACAACGAAGACATGGTCGCTCCCCCAACCGTTCTTGATTGGGATGATCGTAGCCCGGCTGGCGCGAAGCGCAATCCGGGCAGCAACCTTACTCTGCAGCCCCGGCCTGCTCCGGCAGCTTCGCACCGGCGCCATAGCGCTGGTCGATATAGTCGATGACCAGCGCCTTGAAGTCGGCGGCAATGGACGGCCCGCGGAGGGTGCGGAATTTCTTGCCGTCGACGAAGACAGGCGCGGCCGGCGCTTCGCCGGTGCCGGGCAAGGAGATGCCGATATTGGCATGCTTGGATTCACCGGGGCCGTTGACGATGCAGCCCATGACCGCAACGTTGAGCTCTTCGACGCCGGGATATTGCGTCTTCCAGCCCGGCATTTCCGTGCGGATGAAATCCTGGATCGAGCGCGCCAGTTCCTGGAACGTGGTCGAAGTGGTGCGGCCGCAGCCCGGGCAGGCCGCAACCAGCGGCACGAAGGTGCGGAAACCCATGGTCTGCAGCAATTCCTGCGCGACCTGGACTTCCAGCGTGCGGTCGCCGCCGGGTTCGGGCGTCAGCGAAATGCGGATGGTGTCGCCGATGCCTTCCTGCAGCAGGATGCCGAGCGCGGCGGACGAAGCGACGATGCCCTTCGAGCCCATGCCCGCCTCGGTGAGGCCGAGATGGATGGCGTAATCCGAGCGGCGCGCCAGTTCCTGGTAGACCGCGATCAGGTCCTGCACGGCGGAAACCTTCGCCGAGAGAATCATCCTGTTCTTGGGCATGCCGAGTTCTTGGGCGCGGGCCGCCGACAACAGCGCCGACTGCACCATCGCTTCGCGGGTCACCGCACGTGCGTCACGCGGGGTGGGCGAGGCCGTGTTCTCGTCCATCAGCTTGGTCAGCAGTTCCTGGTCGAGCGAGCCCCAATTGGCGCCGATGCGGACCGGCTTGTCGTTCTTGTTGGCGATCTCGATGATGTCGGCGAACTGCGTGTCGCGCTTGTTCTTGAAGCCGACATTGCCGGGATTGATACGGTACTTGTCGAGCGCTTCGGCGCAGGCCGGATACTCGGCGAGCAGCTTGTGGCCGATATAATGAAAGTCGCCGATCAGGGGCGTGGTGATGCCGCGCTTGCGCAGGCCGTCGCGGATATGCGGAACGGCGGCGGCAGCTTCCTCGCGATCCACCGTGATGCGCACCATTTCCGATCCGGCGCGGGACAGCGCCGCGACCTGCGCGATGGTGCCTTCGACGTCGGCGGTATCGGTGTTGGTCATCGACTGCACGACGATCGGCGCACCCCCGCCGACGGCGACATTGCCGACCATGACCTGGGTGGTTCGATGCCGGGCGCTGGGGCCGGCGATATCGTCTTGCGGCAGTTTTTCGGGCTTGTTCATGGGGCCTCGAATATCAGGTTTTTGTAACATTCACCAAGGGGACGGCGCAGGCTGGGTGCGCCCCGTCACACTTCGGAATTTTATCCAGTTTATTCAGTATCTTGCCGAGATCACGGCGGCCGGAACCAGGACGCAAACGGCCTGTCTTCTCTCGTCAGCTATATTGGACAGGAATCGCCGGATTGAAAGGGCAGGTACAGGAGATAGCCGCCTTTTCATACCCCCTCGCCCGCCCTAGCATTGGTCAAAATAAAGGGAGGCGATGAATGTCAGGTTACAATGGGCTCATCAGCACGGCGGAACTCGCCGGCATTCTCGACCGGCCAGGCCTGCGCCTGTTCGATTGCACCACCTACCTCGAACCGGCGCCCGCGGACAGCAACGACCCCTACATCGCGGTGCCCGGACGCCACAGCTTCGAGGCCGGGCATATTCCCGGCGCCGACTTCCTGGACCTGCAGGGCGAGTTCTCCGATCCCGACACCCAGCTCCGATTCATGATGCCCGATGTTGCCCGGCTCGAGGCAGCCTTTGGCCGCCACGGAATATCCGACGACAGCGAGGTGGTGCTGTACAGCATCGGCACCCCGATGTGGGCGACGAGGTTCTGGTGGATGCTGACGTCGCTCGGCTTCGACAATGTGGCGGTGCTCGATGGCGGCCTCGACAAGTGGAAGGCCGAGGGCCGCCCGACCGAAACCGGCGCCGCGAAGGGTTACCCGCCGGCGACGTTCACTGCGAAACCGAAGCAGGGTTTTTTCGTCGACAAGCGCGAGACGCTGGCGGCCACCTCCGGAGCGCGACACCGTGGTGGTCAATGCGCTCGGCCCGCAGTTCCACAAGGGGCTCGAGCCCAGCCGCTATGGCCGGCCGGGCCGCGTTCCCGGCAGTTGCAACGTATCGGCGGCCACGCTGCTCGATCCGCAGACCAAGGCCTTCATCCCGCTCGCGGAAGCCGAGGCGAAATTCACGGCGCAGGGCATCACCAGGGACAAGCGCGTGGTGGCCTATTGCGGCGGCGGCATCTCGGCCACCATCGACCTGTTCCTGCTGCACCGGCTCGGCTACGACAACCTCACCCTCTACGACGGCTCGATGGGCGAATGGGCCAGGGACACCGTCACTGCCGATCGAGACGGGTTAGGCTTCTCCACCGCGCCGTCATTCCGGGGCGATGCGAAGCATCGAACCCGGAATCTCGAGATTCCGGGTCTGGTGCTGGCGCACCATCCCGGAATGACGGCGGAAGCGTTACACCGGCACGTTCGGATCCGGCGTCACCTTCGGATCCGGCTTGTTGACGAGATAGAGCCCCGCGATGACCAGCAGTGCCGCGAGGCCGAAGGCAATCGTCAGCGTGTCGTGCATGATGAAATAGGCGGCCACGACGCCGAACAGCGGCGTGATGAAGGTGAACGACGACAATTTGCTCGCCGAATAGGTCTTCACCAGCGCGAACCACAGCACGAAGGTGCAGCCCACCACCCAGACCGCCTGGTAGGCCAAAAGCGAGATCGAAAGCGCGCCCGGCATGTGGGTGATGGTCTCGCCGAACAGCCACGAGGCGAAAGCAAGAATCGGGATCGACACCGCGACCTGGTAGCCGAGCGCCTTTTCCGGCGCGGCGTTGCGCAGCCGCGTGCCCTTGGCGATCAGCGTGGTCGCCGCCCACAGCGCGCCGCCGGCGACAACGAGCAGATCGCCCAGCAGAACTTTTGCGTCGACGTTCGGCTGCGGCACGCCGATCGCAAGCGCCACGCCCGCAAAGCTCAGGCCGAGCCCGCTCCACTGCAGCGGGCTGAGCCGTTCGCCGAGAAACTGATAGGAGCCGAGCGCGACGAAGAACGGCGCAGTGTAGAGAAACACCGCCGCGCGTGACGCCGAAGTGAACACCAGCCCGCTGAAGATCAGCACGAACTCGACGCCGAACAGCACGCCCGCGAAGAGCCCCGGGCCGAGCGTGCCGTCATGCTGGAAGAATTTTACGCCGCGCAGCCAGCCGGCCAGCAGCATCACCGGCAGCGCGCCGGCGGACCGGATCAGCGCCTGCAGCATCGGCGGGACATCCGGCAGCGCCAGCTTCACCGCGATCTGGTTGAATCCCCAGCTCAGGCACAGCATCAGCATCAATGCGATGGCGCCGGGAGTAAGCGCACGCCCGGTCGAAGGGTTCGGTGGTGTGGACGACATTGATCCTCGCGGCCGGCTTGGCGCCGTGTTGTTATTTCTTCGCTATTTCTGACAGTGCGCGCAGGTGCCTGCGATTTCGACGACGGAGAGTTTCGGCGCAAACCCTGAGGCGCGGGCCGCGGCGTTCAGGCTCTGCGCCGCAGGCGCTGCCGGAATTTCGCCGACCGAGCCGCAATGGTCACAGATCAGGAACGCCACCATCGAGGTATCCTCGTGGTCGTGCGCACAGGCGAGGAAGGCGTTGCGGCTCTCGATCCGGTGAACGAGGCCGTTTTCCATCAGGAAATCAAGGGCGCGGTAGACCGTGATCGGCGCCGGCCGCGGCATCGATTTGGCGAGTTCGTCGATCACCTCATAGGCGCCCAGCGGCCGGTGGCTCGACAGCAGCGCCTCCAGCACCTGACGCCGGATCGGCGTAAATTTCTGCCCTTTTCGCGCACAAACCTGCTCGGCATGCGCGATCGCTTCCGCGGTGCAGCGGTCATGATCGTGATCGGGCGCGGGGAACGTCGGCTTTGCCAGGGTCATTGCCTGATTCTTGTAGCATTCCGGGGGCCAATCCCAAAGCCCGGCGGCTGGCGGTTCCCAGCCATGTTCTGCGAGCGGGTCACGTCATTGTTAACGCGCGATGCGGAATTCATAAGCTAGCTTATTATATGCCAAGCTTATGGAGACACGCGATATGCGCGGTACCGTGGACATGAACTTCCTGTTTACGCTGGGCGAGGTGCAGCGGATGATGCGCGCCTATGCCGACAGGCAGGCGGCGCGCTACGGCATTACCCGCGCGCAATGGGCGGTGTTGGCCAAGGTCGAGCGCACCGAGGGCCTGAAACAGTCCGAACTCGCCGAGCTGATGGAAATGCAGCCGATCACGCTGACGCGGCTGATCGACAAGCTGTGCGACAATGGCTGGATCGAACGCCGCGGCGACGAGAACGACCGCCGCGTCAACCGGCTCTACCTGCGCAAGGCGGCCCGGCCGCTGCTCGGCAAACTCTCCGGACTCCGTTCCGAACTGACCGCCACCGCGCTCGAGGGCATCAATCCAGCCGACGCCCATCGCCTGCTCGCCCAACTCGACCAGATCAAGGAGAACGTCCGCAACGCGATTCAGAATCCGGCGGGCGAGCCTCCGCGAAAGGAGCCGCGCTATGGCTGATCCCGTGCTTAAATTCCCGCCCGAACAGAAGGGCAGCCCCGCCTCACCGGCATCGCGGCCGAAACTCGCCGCCGAGCCGCGCCGCCGGCTGATGGCCGGCATGCGGCGCTACCGCCGCTTCCTGCTGCTGGTGGTGTTGCCGCTGGTCGGGCTATTGGCCGGCGTGACCTTCTATCTCAACGGCGGCCGCTACGTGACCACCGACGACGCCTATGTCGGCGCGCAGAAGGTCCTGATCACGCCTGATATCTCGGGCAAGATCGAGCGCGTGGTGGTGAAGGAGGGCCAGCAGGTCCGCGAGGGCGACGTGCTGTTCGAGATCGATCCGGTGCCGTTCCGCCTGGCCGTGGCGCAAGCCAAGGCCAATCTGGCGCAGGCCAAGGTCACCTATGACAATCTCGTCGCCGACCTGAAGATCTACGCGCAGATGAGCGAGCTGTCGCAACAAGGCGTCGACCTGAAGCGGCGCGACGTCGAGCGCAAGTCGTCGCTGGTGAAAAACAATGTCGGCTCGCAGCTCGACCTCGACAATGCTTCCGCCGGCCTCGTGACCGCCAGCGCGCAGAACCAGTTGCTGCGGCAGAAGATCTCGACGGCGCAGGCGCAACTGCTCGGCAACCCCGACCTGCCGGTCGAGGAATTCCCGCCCTACGCCCAGGCCAAGGCGGCGCTCGACCAGGCGCAGCGCAATCTCGACCACACCGTGATGCGCGCGCCCATGGCGGGGACCGCGACCCAGGTCGAGCAGATTCAACTCGGCCGCTTCGTGGCCGCCGGCACGCCGGTCTTCAGCATCATCGACACCGCCAATCCATGGGTCGATGCCAATCCGAAGGAATCCGATTTCACCTATGTCGCGGTCGGCCAGTCCGTGACACTCGACGTCGACGCATTCCCCAATCATCCGTTCAAGGGAACGGTCGGCTCGCTCTCGCCCGGCACCGGCGCGCAGTTCGCGATCCTGCCGCCGCAGAATGCGTCGGGCAATTTCGTCAAGGTGGTGCAGCGCGTACCGGTGCGGATCTATTTCGACAGGAACGACAAGTACGTCCGCAAGCTCAAGGCCGGCATGAGCGTCTACACCAGCATCGACACCAATCACCGCCGTTCGCTCTCTGCCCTGCTCGGCCTGACGTCGGCATCGGCGAACCAGGACCACGAATAGGCCGCCGATGGCAACGCCGGGCACACCATCGGCTTCCGTTCCCGGCCTGCGCCGGAACATGGTGACGATCTGCGCCATGACGGCGACCATCATGCAGGCGCTGGACACCACCATCGCCAACGTTGCGCTGCCCTACATGCAGGGCTCGCTGTCGGCGTCGCAGGACCAGATCAACTGGGTGCTGACGTCCTATATCGTCGCCGCCGCGATCATGACCGCGCCGGTCGGCTGGATCGCCAACCGCTTCGGCCGCAAGCGCATCTTCATCGTCTGTTCCGCCGGCTTCACCATCGCGTCGGTGCTGTGCGGGCTGGCGCAGGACATCACCCAGATGGTGCTGTTCCGGCTGCTGCAGGGCGTGTTCGGCGCCGCGCTGGTGCCGCTGTCGCAGGCCGTGATGCTGGACTCGTATGCGCTGCACGAGCGGGCGAAGGCGATGTCGATCTGGGGCATGGGCGTGATGATGGGGCCGATCATGGGGCCATCGCTCGGCGCCTGGCTGACCGAGACCTATTCCTGGCACTGGGTGTTCTTCGTCAACCTGCCGTTCGGCATCTTCACCGTCCTCGGACTTGTCATCTTCATGGACGAGACGGGGAAAGACCATGAACTGCGTTTCGACTGGTTCGGATTCACGGCGCTTGCGATCGGGATCGGCGCGCTGCAGCTTGCGCTCGATCGCGGCGAGCAGCTTGGCTGGCTGGAATCCAACGAGATCATCGCCGAGTTCATCATTTCCGCCATCGGCTTCTACTATTTCTTCGCGCATTCCCTGACGACGACGCGGCCCTTCATCCGGTTTGAGCTGTTCAAGGACAGGAATTTCGTCGGCGGCTGCGTGTTCATGGCGGTGATGGGCCTGGTGCTGTACTCGACCATGGCGCTGTCCTCGCCGTTCCTGCAGAACGTGATCGGCTACCCGATCATCACCGCGGGCGTGCTCCTGGCAAGCCGCGGCTGCGGCACCTTCGTCGCCATGATGCTGGTCGGCCGGCTGATGCGCTTCGTCGAAGCGCGCACGCTGATCATCTGTGGACTCGGCCTGACCGCAGGCTCGCTGTTCGTCATGACCGGCTGGACCGACCAGACCGGCTCCAATGAAATCGTCGTCATCAGCATCATCCAGGGCTTCGGCTTTGGCCTCGTATTCGTGCCGCTATCGACGGTGGCATTCCTGACGCTGCCCAGCCATCTGCGCACCGATGGCACCTCGATGCTGACCCTGATGCGCAACGTCGCCAGCTCGATCGGCATCTCGATCGTGATTTCGGAACTGACACAAGGGTCGCGCCGCACCTATGCCGTGCTGTCGGAACACGTCAATCCGTTCAATCATGCCATCCAGATGCCGGGCGTGCGCGGCATCATCGACCTCTCGACCGACGCCGGCCGCGCCATGGCGGACGCGATGGTCAAGGTGCAGGCCCAGATCATCGCCTTCTCGCAGGACTATCAGCTCGTGATGCTGTTCATCCTCGCCTCGATCCCGCTTGCGATCATGATCGGCTCGACCAAGGCCACGCTGCGCGCGCAGTCGGCCCCGCCGGATCATGCCGTGGTGGAATAGCGCCTATCGCGATCCATTCTGCCCGGCGCGCAGGCTCAACCACATGCCGCCGAGCGATAGCGCGCCGCCGATCAGATGGACGACGGTCGGGGCCTCGCCCAGGAACAGGATCGATAGCCCGGCACTCACGATCGGCCCGAGATAGAGGCTGAGCGACGTCGACACCGCGCCGAACATCGAACCCAGATAGGCGTAGGCCGAATAGGCGAACAGTCCGGGGACGAGGCCAGCGAACAGATAGACAAGCGCCGCACGCGAGTTGAATGCGGCGGCGGGCGCGGACCACATTTCATGCACGGCGAAGGGGAGCGAGAACAGCGCGCCGGCTGCCGCAAACAGTCCGATCCGCGCCAGAAAGCTCAACCCGCCGCCCACACGATTCTGCAGCAGGGTGTATCCCGCCCAGGCCAGCATCGCCATCAGCGCGAGCAGATCGCCGATCGCCACGCCCGCACTGGCCGCAGCCTGTCCCCTGAAGATGATCAGCGCGGCGCCCGCGAGCGAGACCAGCATGCCGATGAGATGGTTGCGATGAATGGCCTCCTGACCCGACACGAACGAGAACAGCAGGACGACCAGCGGCGAGAGCGCCATGATCAGCGAAAGATTGATGGCGGAGGTGGTTACACCAGCGACATAGACCGGCCCGCCGCAGACGAACATGCCGAGGAAGCCGGCCGCTACGATGCCGATGCCCTGCCCACGCAACTGGCCCGGCCGTTCGCGCAGCGCCAGAATGACGGCCGGCAGCAGACCGACGGCGACGATGCTCCAGCGGAAGAATGCGATCGAAAACGGCGGAACGCTGCCGGCAATCCCGCGCGCGAGAATCATGTTGGAAACCTGCGCGGTGGCGACCAGCAGGAAGCCGAACAGACCGAATGCCTGACGCGCCCGGTCAGAGGCGCGTTCGGTCAGGGGTTCGGTCATGTTCCATCCAGTGCCTGCGACGCCAGGGCGATGATCGTCACGCGGCAGGATATCGGCTCGCCATCACGGCGTCGAACGCATTTCCGATCACGGCTACCGATGGCTTCAGCCCGGTGAACAGTTCGAAGGCATCGGCGGCTTGATAGACGGCGAGATCGCGCCCGGTCATGATGCCGGCGCCCCTCGCCTTCGCGGCAACGAGCAGCGGCGTCCAGAGCGGCGTATAGACCGCGTCGGCCACCCACAGGCCGCGGTGCAGCAGCGCCTCCGGCACCGCCATGCCGCGATCCGGCAGCATGCCGACCGGCGTTGCGTTGACCACGCCGACGACAGCCTGCAGCGTACCGGCAACGTCATCGGCAACTCGCGCCGTCAGCCGGCCATGCAGTTGCGATGATAACGCCTCGGCCTTGGCGCGGTCCGCGTCGAAGATATTGAGTTCAGTGACACCCAAACTCGCAAGCGCAAACGCGATCGCCTTGCCGACGCCGCCGGCCCCGATCAGCGCGACCGCGCCACGGTTCGAACCGGCGACCAGATCGCCGACGGCGCGCGCGAAGCCGGTGGTGTCGGTATTGTATCCGACCAGCCGCCCGCCGCGGACGACGACGGTGTTGACCGCGCCGATGATGCTTGCGCCAGGCGACAGCTCGTCGAGCAGCGGAATCACGGCCTCCTTGTAGGGGAAGGTGACGTTGACGCCGGCGAAGCCGAGCCGCCTGACGCCGTCGAGCAACGCCTGCAAGGTTTCCGCATCGGCGTTTGCGACCTCGATCAGTTGATAGTGGCAGCGGATGCCGAGGGCGGCGGCGGCCTGCTCATGCATGGCAGGCGCCGCGGAGCTTGCGATCGGTGCGCCGATCAGCCCGGTCAGGAATTTGTCGCGGACGGGCGATCGACCTTCAACCATGGTCGTCATGCCGCGCCAAGGCCGTCACGTCAGACGTCGAAAAATACGGTCTCGTTGTCGCCCTGGAGACAGATGTCGAAACGATAGACGGCATTGCCGCTTCCCTTTTCCCGCGTCGCGATCAGGGTAGCGCGGCGATCGGCCGGCACCAGCGCCAAAACGGGATCTGTCGCGTTGGCGGCCTCACCTTGGAAATAGATCCTGGAATAGAGATGCAGCAGCATGCCGCGTGCATACACCGCGAGCATGATATGCGGCGCCTGCGGCTTGCCGTCGGGATCGGGCACGGAGCCCGGCTTGATCGTTTCGAAGGCGTAGCCGCCGTTGCCATCGGTGCCGATACGGCCGAATCCCTTGAACGATGAATTCGGCTGCGCCCGCTTGTCCTGCGGATCGGAAAACCGACCTTGCGCATCGGCCTGCCAGATCTCCAGCATGCAATCCGGCACGACCGCGCCGTCGCCATCGAACACCTGTCCCTCGACGCGAATACGTTCGCCCGACGTATCCGGCGTCACCAGATTATTGCTGAAAGCGTCGTTCCAGTCGTACTTGCCGTTCGAGGTCAATCCATAGGCGAAATACGGACCGACGGTCTGCGACGGGGTAATCCCCTCGGGCTTGGTCTGTTGCACTTAACTGTTCTCCATCGGCGTGGCGTTCCGCCCGCGCAGCACAATGTTGAAGCGATAGCACAGCGCCCAATCCGGCTTGGTGTTCTCCAGGTCGAACGAGGAGATCATCCGGTTGCGCGCCTTCTCGTCGGTCACCGAGTTGAAGATCGGATCGAACGGGAACAGCGGATCGCCCGGGAAATACATCTGCGTCACCAGTCGCGAGACGAACGAATAGCCGAACACCGAGAAATGGATGTGGGCCGGCCGCCAGGCGTTGTGGTGATTGCCCCAGGGATAGGCGCCGGGCTTGATGGTGACGAAGCGATAATAGCCCTGCGCGTCCGACTGGGTGCGGCCGGCGCCGGTGAAGTTCGGATCGAGCGGCGCGGGATGCTGATCGACGACGTGGATATAGCGGCCGCAGGCATTGGCCTGCCACAGTTCCACCAGCGTGTTCGGCACGCCGCGGCCTTCCTCATCGAGCACGTGGCCGTGCACGATGATGCGTTCGCCAAGTGGCTCGCCCTTGCCTTGAAGCGTGAGGTCGTGGTCGTTCTCGCGCACCGTCTCGTGGCCGTAGACCGGGCCGGTCAGTTCCGAAAGCGTGTGCCGCATCGGGATCAACGGCTTCGTGGGCGAGCGCTTCACCGTGCTCTTGTAGCCCGGCGACAGCCGCGGCGGATGCGCCGCAAGACTCTGCAACGGATAGATCAGCGTCATGACGAATCCCTCCCAGACCCTGCGATGGCAGGGCCCCGCCGGCAGTCTCCCCGCCGATCATTATAGGATATAACTAATCCGGAAAAGCCGCTTTGCGCCGTCCCGGACCGGTTTTTAGTTCAGCTTCTCGATCGCGACCGCGACGCCCTGACCGACGCCGACGCACATGGTTGCCAAGGCAAGCTTGCCGCCCCGCTTCTCCATGCCGTGCACCGCCGTCAGCGCCAGCCGCGCGCCGCTCATGCCGAGCGGATGGCCGAGCGCAATCGCGCCGCCATGCGGGTTGACGAAGTCGGCGTCGTCCTTGACGCCCAGTTGCCGCAGGCAGGCTATGCCCTGCGAGGCGAAGGCTTCATTGAGCTCGATCAAATCGAAGTCGGTGATCTTGAGGCCGAGCCGCTCCATCAGCTTGCGGGTGGCCGGCACCGGGCCGATGCCCATGATGCGCGGCGGCACCGCGGCCGACGCCAGGCCCAGGATGCGCGCCCGCGGCGTCAGCCCGTGCTTCTTCACCGCGGCTTCGGAGGCCAGGATCATCGCGGCGGCGCCGTCATTGACGCCGGACGCGTTGCCCGCCGTCACCGTGCCGGGATTGCGGACGATCGGCTTCAGCTTCGCGAGACCTTCCAGCGTGGTTTCGGGGCGCGGATGCTCGTCCTTGTCGACGATCACAGGTCCGGCCTTGCCGCCCGGCACCGACACCGGGGTGATCTCCTCGGCGAAATAGCCAGAGGCGATCGCAGCGCCCGCGCGCTGCTGCGAGCGGATCGCGAACGCATCCTGGTCGGCGCGCGACACCTGATATTCCTCGGCGACGTTCTCGCCGGTCTCCGGCATCGCATCGACGCCATACTGCGCCTTCATCAGCGGGTTGATGAAGCGCCAGCCGATCGTGGTGTCGTAGATCTCCGCCGAGCGCGCGAAAGCTTCCGGCGCCTTGCCCATCACGAACGGCGCACGGGTCATGGATTCGACGCCACCGGCAATCGCGAAATCGATCTCGCCGGCGCGGATCGCCCGTCCCGCGGCGCCGACCGCGTCGAGGCCGGAGGCGCAGAGGCGGTTCAGCGTCTGGCCCGGAACCGTGTCCGGCATGCCCGCGAGCAGCAGCGCCATGCGGGCAACGTTGCGGTTGTCCTCACCGGCCTGGTTGGCGCAGCCGAAAAACACTTCGTCGACAGCGGACCAGTCGAGCCCGGGGTGCTTCGCCATCAGCGCCTTGATCGGAACCGCGGCCAGGTCGTCGGCGCGCACCTTGGCGAGCGAGCCGCCGAAGCGGCCGATCGGGGTCCGGACGGCATCGCAAATATAGACATCACGCATTGAATTTCTCCCTGAATGCCGTGGTTTGGGCGTTGACCGCTGGAATTGATCGCGAGTTTTAGGAGCGCGCCCGCGGCAGGTCAATTGAGGCATCATGCGGCCGGCCGGATGACGGCCATGCGAGCATGATTAATTGAACGGCACCGAGCGTGGAAAACTCTGACAATCCGGGCCGGGGAATAGGACCGGACGGCGAAATTTTGTAGTTTGCGCTGCAATGACGATCCAGCAACCCATCCCCGCCCCGGCGCCTCCCGAAGCCATGCCCGCCGCTGACGCCAATTCGCGCGTCACGCCGATGATGGAACAGTATCTCGAGATCAAGGCCGGCCATCCCGGGCTCTTGCTGTTCTACCGGATGGGCGATTTCTACGAGCTGTTCTTCGAGGACGCCGAGATCGCCTCCAAAACACTCGGCATCGTGCTGACCAAGCGCGGCAAGCATCAGGGCCTCGATATCCCGATGTGCGGCGTCCCGGTGGAGCGCTCCGAGGACTATCTGCATCGCCTGATCAACGCCGGCCACCGCGTGGCGGTGTGCGAGCAGACCGAGAATCCGGCGGCTGCCCGCGCCCGCGGCAACAAGAGCGTGGTGGCTCGCGGCGTGGTGCGGCTGGTGACACCGGGCACGCTGACCGAAGACACGCTGCTCGATGCCCGCACCAACAATTATCTGCTGGCAATCGCGCGCGCCCGCGCCTCAAGCGGCGGCGACCGCGTTGGCCTCGCCTGGATCGACATTTCGACGTCCGAGTTCATGGTGACGGAATGTTCGACCGCGGAACTGGCGGCGACGCTGGCGCGGATCAATCCGAACGAGGTCATCGTCACCGATGCGCTCTATGGCGATGCCGATCTCGGACCGCTGCTGCGCGAACTGCCCGCCGTGACGCCGCTGACCCGCGACGTCTTCGACGGCGCCACCGCCGAACGGCGGCTGTGCGATTACTTCGCGGTCGCGACCATGGATGGCCTGTCCGCGATGTCGCGGCTGGAGGCAACCGCCGCCGCCGCTGCGGTCACCTATATCGACCGCACCCAGGTCGGCAAACGCCCGCCGCTGTCACCGCCTTCGCGCGAAGCGGCCGGCACCACGATGGCGATCGACCCCGCCACCCGCGCCAACCTCGAACTGACGCGCACGCTGGCGGGCGAGCGCCGCGGCTCGCTGCTCGACGCCATCGATTGCACCGTCACATCAGCCGGCTCGCGGCTGCTGGCGCAACGCCTCGCGGCGCCGCTGACCGACAGCACGGTAATCGCGCGGCGACTGGACGCGATCGCGGCGTTCGTCGCCGACAGCGCGGCGCGCGACGATGTCAGGACCACGCTGCGCTCGGCGCCCGACATGTCGCGCGCCCTGGCGCGGCTGTCGGTCGGACGCGGCGGCCCGCGCGACCTTGCGGGCCTGCGCGACGGCATCCTTGCCGCCGATTCCGCGCTGGCGCGGCTGGCGCAACTCGAAGCGCCGCCGCTGGAGATCGTTGCCGTGATGGAGGCATTGCGCCGTCCCTCGCGCGATCTCGCGCGCGAATTCGAACGCGCGCTCGCCGAACAACTGCCGCTGATCAAGCGGGACGGCGGCTTCATCCGCGAAGGCTATGAAGCCGGCACTCGACGAGAGCCGCAACCTGCGCGACGCCTCCCGCCTCGTCGTCGCAGCGATGCAGGCACGCTACGCCGAGGACACCGGCATCAAGGCGCTCAAGATTCGCCACAACAACGTGCTCGGCTATTTCGTCGAGGTCACGGCGCAGCACGGCGACCGAGCTGATGGCGCCGCCGCTGAACGCGACCTTCATCCATCGCCAGACATTGGCGGGGCAGGTTCGCTTCACCACGGCCGAACTCGGCGAGATCGAGGCCAAGATCGCGAACGCCGGCGACCGCTCGCTCAATCTGGAGCTGGAGATCTTCGAACGGCTCTGCGGCATGGCGCTCGCCGCCAGCGACGACCTGCGTGCGGCGGCGCATGCCTTCGCGCTGCTCGATGTCGCGACCGCGCTGGCAAAACTCGCCATCGACGACAATTACGTGCGGCCCGAAGTCGATACCTCGCTCGGCTTTGCCGTCGAGGGCGGCCGGCATCCCGTGGTCGAACAGGCCCTGAAGCGCGACGGCCACCCGTTCATTGCGAACGCCTGCGATCTCTCGCCTGGGCCGGGTCAGAAGTCCGGCCAGATCTGGCTGATCACCGGCCCCAACATGGCGGGCAAATCGACCTTCCTGCGCCAGAACGCGCTGATCGCGCTGATGGCGCAGATCGGCTCCTACGTGCCGGCGTCGCGGGCGCGGATCGGCGTGGTCGACCGCCTGTTCTGCCGCGTCGGCGCGGCGGATGATCTGGCGCGCGGGCGTTCCACCTTCATGGTCGAGATGGTGGAGACCGCCGTGATCCTCAACCAGGCCAGCGAGCGCTCGCTGGTCATCCTCGATGAAATCGGCCGCGGCACCGCGACCTTCGACGGCCTGTCGATCGCATGGGCCGCGATCGAGCATCTGCACGAAGCCAACCGCTGCCGCGCGCTGTTCGCCACGCATTATCACGAGCTGACCGCACTCTCCGCCAAGCTGCCGCGGATGTTCAACGCCACGGTGCGGGTGAAGGAGTGGCAGGGCGACGTCGTGTTCCTGCACGAGGTGCTGCCCGGATCGGCCGACCGCTCCTACGGCATCCAGGTCGCCAAGCTCGCGGGCCTTCCGCCGGCGGTGATCAGCCGCGCCAAGTCGGTACTGGCGAAGCTCGAGGCGCAGGACCGCGGCCAGACCGCCCGGGCGCTCGCCGACGACCTGCCGCTGTTCGCCGTCCCCTCCCGCGCCGCCGCCGAACCTGCGCCGCCGAGCGAGGCCGAACAATTGATGCAAGCCATCAAGGCGCTGCATCCCGACGAGATGTCGCCGCGCGAAGCGCTGGAGGCGCTGTATGCGCTGAAGGCGAAACTGCCGAAGGGGTAGATCTGATGCTGTCATTCCGGGATGGTGCGCAGCACCAGACTCCGGAATCTGCGCGAGATTCCGGGTTCGATCGCTGCGCATCGCCCCGGAATGACGAGATAACCAACAGCCTTCCTTCGCCCGTTCCACCACAACGTCAGATTCCAGCCGATGCAGGTCGAAAGCGCGAGGCTAAGTCCGATCGCCGAGCCGAACCGCAGAGCGGCGACGTGCAGCACGGCAATGGCGAGGCCGAAGCCCATCAGGCCCCAGGCGCCGTTGGCGATGACGGCTGCGGTCGGCGGGCCGCCGATCCGGGGATGCAGGATCAGCATCATCGAGGTGAACACGATCGGAAACAGCGCGATCATGCCGCTGACCTTGGGACCGACCCAGCCCGACAGCGTGACGACGGTGGCAACCAGCGTCGCCACCAGCGACGCCCGCAGCGGGATGTCGTACCAGCGGCGGGTGATCGGCGGCATCCTGACATGGCGGTAGCGCGCCAGCAGCGGGATGCAGATCGCAAACGTGACGGCGTTCACGATCAATCCGGCGGCGAGCGACCACTGCACCTGGCGGATGACCGATGGCCAGCAGCAGCCAGACGATGATCGCGGCCAGCGAACTGAGGATCGCGCCATGGCGCTGCGCCAGCACGACATAGGTGAGCCCGAGGAATATCGTCGCGGCGTTGACCGGCAGGCTCGCCAGCGCGCCCTCGGCGATGAAGGCAGCGTCATGGTCGAGCGCCAGAAATACGTAGGACGGCCCGGCCGAGATCGGCAGCGTCGCCACCAGCGCGCCGATGACAGGGCCGGACCGTTCGGTGACGACGGAGGCCGTCACCACGAACGCCGCGGTGATCGCCATGCGCAGGCCGAGCGTCAGCAGGAAGACGAGTTCGGGGGACATTTCCATCGCGTCGTCCCTGGCCGGGCTGGTCCCGGCCATCCACGTCTTATTGTTTATCGAGTCCGAGTTGAGGACGTGCGATGCCCGGGACGAGCCCGGGCATGACGGACCCTGCCTTCGAGGACACCGGCTACACCCGCTTCATCGACACCGAGACCTTCGGGCCGTTCTTGATGGTCTGATAGACCACGCAATAGCGTTCGGTGAGTTTCAGGAGCAGGTCGAGCTTGTCCTGCGGCGCGTCGGTGCCGACCTCGAAGCGGCAGGCGGATTTCGGCGAACCCGACCGGGGCCTCCTTGTCGACGCCGAGCGTGCCGCGGAAGTCGAGATCGCCTTCGGCGATGACGTTGCCGCTCCTGAGCGGAACTTCGACGGCGGTGGCGACCGACTTCAGCGTCACGCCGGCGCAGGCGACCAGCGCTTCGAGCAGCATGTCGCCGGAGCAGAGTTCGAGCCCGGAACCGCCGGTCGCGGGATGCAGGCCGGCCACCGCCAGCGCGCGGCCGGTCTCGACCTTGCAGGCGATCCCTTCATTGTCGATCGAGCCCTTGGCCTTCAGGGTAATGACCGCGGCCGAGGGATCCGACTTGTAGCGTTCCTTGATCGGGGCCTGCATCGCGCGGAGTTCGGCGGCGTCCATTTTTGCTCTCCCGGATTTTTTGTGCACGCCGATTTAGTGCGAAATCGCCCCGCTGTCATCACCGGCTCCTGTCGGCGGCGTCCCCGAACCCTGTAAATGCCCGTCTTTTCAACAGGTTCGGCCTGGAATTCGGTGCGGTTACGCCATAGCCTTGATTCGAGCCCACAATCGTCAGTGACAGCTTCTGCGCCGTCCGATATTCCGGGAGACCATGGACAGCGTCGCGACTGAGGCCCGCCCGCGAGCGGATGATCGTTTCGATACCGCGCGGATCACCGCCGCGGTCGATGCCCTCGCCGAAAAACACGCCGGCCGCGAGGACACGTTCCGCCCGGCGATGGCGCAACTGCTCAAGGCCGAGATGATCGCGGCGCGCGCCACCGCGCAGGCCGTGCTGCTCAAGGACCGCCACGGCCGCCGCTGCGCGGAACGGCTCTGCTTCATGCAGGACGAGATCATCCGCATTCTCTATTCCGCGGCGACGCGGCACCTCTATCGCTCGCATGTCCCTTCGGGCGCCGAGCGCATGGCGGTGGTCGCGACCGGCGGCTACGGCCGCGGGCTGATGGCGCCGGAATCCGACATCGATCTGCTGTTCATCCTGCCCTACAAGCAGACCGCCTGGGGCGAGCAGGTCGCGGAAGCCATTCTGTATTGCCTGTGGGACATGGGGCTGAAGGTCGGTCACGCCACGCGCTCGGTCGACGAATGCATCCGCCAGGCGCGCGGCGACATGACGATCCGCACCGCGATCCTGGAGACGCGATTCCTCACCGGCGACCAGCCGCTCTACGACGAACTGGTCGCACGGTTCGACAGGAGGTCGTGCAGGGCACCGCTTCCGAATTCGTCACCGCCAAGCTTGCCGAGCGCGAGGAGCGCCACCGCCGCGGCGGGCAATCGCGCTACCTGGTCGAGCCCAACGTCAAGGACGGCAAGGGCGGGCTTGCGCGACCTGCACACGCTGTTCTGGATCGCCAAATACGTCTACCGCGTGCGCGAGACCGGCGAACTGGTCGAGCGCGGCGTGTTCGACGCGCAGGAATACCGCACCTTCCGCCGCTGCGCCGACTTCCTGTGGTCGGTCCGCTGCAACCTGCATTTCGTCTCCGGGCGCGCCGAGGAGCGGCTGTCGTTCGACATGCAGCGCGAGATCGCGGTGCGGCTCGGCTACACCTCGCATCCCGGCATGCAGGACGTCGAACGCTTCATGAAGCACTACTTCCTGATCGCCAAGGACGTCGGCGACCTCACCGCGATCCTGTGCGCGAAGCTGGAGGACGAGCAGGCCAAGCCGGCGCCGGTGCTGAGCCGGATGGTGGCGCGGCTGCGGCCGAACAACCACCGGCGGCGGGTGCCCGACAGCGACGACTTCATCATCGACAACAACCGCATCAATCTCGCCGCGCCCGACGTCTTCAAGCACGATCCGGTCAACCTGATCCGGATCTTCCGGCTGGCGCAGAAGAACAACCTCGCCTTCCATCCCGACGCGATGCGCACGGTGACGCGCTCGCTGAAGCTGATCAACACGCAGCTGCGGGAGAATCCGGAAGCCAACCGGCTGTTCATGGAGATCCTGACGTCCGACAACGCCGAGATCGTGCTGCGGCGCATGAACGAGACCGGCGTGCTCGGCCACTTCATCCGCGCCTTCGGCAAGATCGTGTCGATGATGCAGTTCAACATGTACCACCACTACACGGTGGACGAGCATCTGATCCGCTGCATCGGCCACCTGCAGGAGATCGAACGCGGCGGCAACGACGAGTTCACCGTCGCGAGCGACCTGTTCCGCAAGATCCAGCCCGAGCATCGCGCGGTGATCTACATCACCACCCTGCTGCACGACGTCGCCAAGGGCCGGCCCGAGGATCACTCGATCGCCGGCGCCAAGGTGGCGCGGCGGCTGTGCCCGCGGCTCGGCTTCAACACCGCCGACACCGAGCTGGTGGCGTGGCTGATCGAGGAACACCTGACGATGTCGACGGTGGCGCAGTCGCGCGACCTCTCCGACCGCAAGACGATCGAGAATTTCGCCGCCGTGGTGCAATCGGTCGAGCAGATGAAGCTGCTGACCATCCTGACCACCGCCGACATCCGCGGCGTCGGCCCCGGGGTGTGGAACGGCTGGAAGGCGCAATTGCTGCGCACGCTGTATTACGAAACCGAGCCGGTGCTGACCGGCGGCTTCTCGGAAGTCAACCGCGCGCAGCGCATCGCGGTGGCGCAATCGCGAATTCCGCGCCGCCTTCACCGAATGGCCGGAAGCCGAACTCAACGCCTATATCGCACGGCATTATCCCGCCTACTGGCTCAAGGTCGAACTGGCGCGCAAGATCCGCCACGCGCGCTTCCTGCGCGCCAGCGAGCAGGCCGACCACAAGCTCGCGATCAATGTCGGCTTCGACGAGGCGCGCGGCGTCACCGAACTGACGATTCTCGCAACCGACCATCCCTGGCTGCTGTCGATCATTGCGGGGGCCTGCGCCTCGGCGGGCGCCAACATCGTCGACGCGCAGATCTACACCACCACCGACGGCCGCGCGCTCGACACCATCGCGATATCGAGGGAATACGACCGCGACGAGGACGAGGGACGCCGCGCCACCCGGATCGGCGAAATGATCGAGCAGGTGCTGGAGGGCAAGCTGCGCCTGCCCGAAGTGGTGGCGCGCAAGGCCGCCAACCGCGGCAAGGTGCGCGCCTTCGTGGTCGAGCCCGAGGTCACCATCAACAACCAGTGGTCGGACCGCTACACCGTGATCGAGGTGTCCGGCCTCGACCGCCCCGGCCTGCTGTACCAGCTCACGACCGCGATCTCGAAGCTCAACCTCAACATCGCCTCGGCGCATGTCGCGACCTTCGGCGAACGCGCCCGCGACGTGTTCTACGTCACCGATCTCCTGGGCGCGCAGATCAACGCGCCGACACGGCAGGCCGCGATCAAGAGCGCGCTGCTGCATCTGCTCGCCAGCGAAGACAACGTCGCGCAGCCGGCGGCGTAATTCTCAAAGCAAGACGACTGTCGTCGCCCGGCTTGACCGGGCGATCCAGTACGCCGCAGCTTCTCGATTTCAATCATTGGGGTCTCTGGGATACTGGATCGCCCGGTCAAGCCGGGCGACGACGATTGAGTATGACTTCGCGTTCTCGCGGCATGTTTCACCCGAGGTTTGCATTTCGTTGGCCCTCGAAACAAGGAGGGCGCAGGGAAGACCGGGTGCGCGCTGCACCCGCGGTCTCGTGTGCAAGCGCACAAAACGATGCGCACACGAGCATACAGGTTCAGCGGAGAGCATCCGGCCTTCCCTGCGCAGTGGCTTTACGGCTTATAACGTGATCTCCCTGGTGAGACGCGCTCTGTTGCCACCATCGTCCCGCAGCAGCCTTGCTGCTGCGGAACTTGACGCCAGCTTCGCGGCGTCAGGACCACACGACTTCGCCGTACGCATCCGCCACGCTCGTCAGTCGCAGCATCAGCGTCCACCGCATCCCACCGCGCGTTCGTGACGATCGCGATCCGCCCCTCTCATCGGGTGAGACGGCCAGAATTAAGCCACTGATTTGCCCGACGGGTTAAGCGGAATATTTTTCGTGGAAGGGCTGGACAGACTTTCTGTGAGTTGCCCGTCGGGTTGCTTGGTCGCAGCCAACGCCGCATTTCGTCATTGCGAGCGCAGCGAAGCAATCCACGCTTCAGCAAGCGGACAGATGGATTGCCTCGTCGCTTTCGGCTCCTCGCAATGACGCCTGCAGAGACGCAAATCTCCACGCCCTCGTGCTGCAGCAGCCAGCGCTTGCGCTCCAGCCCGCCGCCGTACTTCACCAGCGAGCCGTTGGCGCCGATCAGGCGATGACAGGGCAGCACCACGCTGATCGGGTTGGAGCCGTTGGCGTGGCCGACGGCGCGGACGGCCTTCGGCATCTTCGAGCGTCGCCGCCAGCGCGCCGTAGCTCAGCGTCGTGCCCGCGCGGAATCTTCGGCAGCGCGTGCCAGACCTTCTGCTGGAACGGCGTGCCGGCGACGCGCCACGCGATCGCAGCGAGGCGATCGAGGTCGCCCTTGAAATAGCCTGCCAGCGCCAGCCGCAGTGTCGCGCGGCGCCCGCGCCTGCTTCAGCTCCACGGCGCCATAATGCAGGCGCAGCAACTGCTTCATGCGCGCCTCGTAGTCCTCCCAGTCGAGCGCGCGCAGCACGACCGTCCGCATCGGTCACCAGCAGCGCCGTCCCGATCGGCGTCTGCAGGCGATCGACGTCGAAGTGTTGGACGGAATTGCATCATCCGGACATTGCGGCGGTCATGTCGCCGGAAAAAATCGGCAGATGCGCCGGCATTTTTCACCCGGCGTGCTAGCGTCCACCCGAATTCCGCTGCCGGTTGGGGGACCGCAACATGATCTTGATCGCAAATTTCCTGGTCGCGGTGGTCGCCGCGCTGCATGTCTATTTTCTGGATCCTGGAAATGTTTCTCTGGACCAGGCCGCTCGGCCTGAAGACCTTTCGCAACACGATCGAGAAGGCGACGGAATCGGCGGTGCTGGCCGCCAATCAGGGCCTGTATAACGGCTTCCTCGCCGCGGGCCTGGTCTGGGGCCTGCTCCATCCCAATCCGGGCTTCGCGTTCCAGATCAAGGCGTTCTTTCTGCTCTGCGTGATCGTGGCCGGGCGTCTATGGCGCGGCGACCGTCAGCCGCCGGATCCTCTACGTGCAGGCGGCGCCGGCGGCGCTCGCCCTGATCCTGCTCTGGCTGGCGTGAATGCCGCAACCGGCACTGCACATTAAGTCCCCGATCACCGCCTTCGCGGCCGATGCTCATTTTACAGCTCAGCAGCAGTGGATCTTTTGAGCAGCCGGAACCCGGGATCACCCGGCTTTTGGATGCCTTGCAATGCAACATGGCTTCCGCCAGTATCCCGGCAGCGATGACGTGCGCGGCCGACCAGCCGCGGCAAGATCATCGCTCAAGCAGAAACATACGAGGAACAGACGCATATGAGGAAGGGTATTTTCCATCTGGTCACCGGCACCGCGCTTGCGGTTGCGCTGTCGGTCTCGTCGGCCTACGCGCAGAAGAAATACGACACCGGCGCGACCGACACCGAGATCAAGATCGGCCAGACCAATCCATTCTCGCGGCCCGGCCTCCGCCTATGCCACCATCGGCAAGACCCAGGCCGCCTATATGAAGATGATCAACGATCAGGGCGGCGTGAACGGCCGCAAGATCAACCTGATCCAGTATGACGACGCCTATTCGCCGCCGAAGGCCGTCGAGCAGGTGCGCAAGCTGGTCGAGAGCGACGAGGTGCTGCTCACCTTCCAGCTCCTCGGCACGCCCTCGAACGCGGCCGTGCAGAAATACCTCAACGCCAAGAAGGTGCCGCAGCTGTTCGCCGCCACCGGCGCGTCGAAGTTCACCGATCCGAAGAACTTTCCCTGGACGATGGGCTTCAACCCCAACTACTTCGTCGAGGGGCGCATCTACGGCCAGTACATCTCAAGGAACATCCGAACGCCAAGATCGGCGTGCTCTACCAGAACGACGACCTCGGCAAGGACTATCTGAACGGCATCAAGGCCGGCCTCGGCGACAAGGCCGCGAAGATGATCGTGGCGGAAGCTTCCTACGAAGTCTCCGACCCGACCATCGACTTCGCAGATCCTCAAGATCAAGGACGCCGGCGCGGACCTGTTCTTCTCGGCGACACGCCGAAGCAGGCGGCGCAGGCGATCAAGAAGATCGCACGAACTCAACTGGAAGCCGGTGCACATCCTCGACATCAACGCCACCTCGGTCGGCGCCGTGATGAAGCCGGCGGGGCTCGAAGCCTCCAAGGGCGTGATCAGCGTCAACTACGGCAAGGATCCGCTCGATCCGACCTGGAAGGACGATGCCGGCATGAAGAAGTACTTCGAATTCATGGCGAAGTACTATCCGGAGGGCGACAAGGATTCGAGCTTCAACTCCTATGGCTACTCGACCTCGCAATTGCTGATTCATGTGCTGCAGGCAGTGCGGCGACGACCTCACCCGCGAAAACGTGATGAAGCAGGCGACCAACCTGAAGAACGTCCAGCTCGACCTCTCGCTTCCGGGCATCGTCGCCAACACCACGCCGGACGACTACCGCGTCAACAAGCAGTTGCAGATGATGAAGTTCAACGGCGAGCGCTGGGAACTGTTCGGCCCGATCCTCGAGGACAAGGGCCCGGCGGGCTAGGCCCGGCGACCCATTGAAACGATCGGCGGAAGAAGCGATCGGCGGTCCCTCGGGGCCGCCGATTTGTTTTCACGTCGTCATTGCCGGGCTTGACCCGGCATCATCCATTTTCATGGACGCTTCGCTGATGGATGCGGTCAGCCGGCATGACGAGGCTACTTCGGAATCTCGCCGAACGTCTTGCCGACCGGCAGCACCGCGTGGCGGATCAGGCGGGAATCCTCGACCGCGGCCTGGCGGTGCTTGACCGCTTCGCGATAGACGGGATCGCGGATCATCTCGGCGAACGCCGCGACGCTCGGATATTCGGCGATGAAGCAGTGGTCCCAGCGCTCCTCGGCAGGCCCGATCAGCATCAGTTCGAACCGCCCCTGCCAGACGATCCGCCCGCCGAGCCGTTCGAACACCGGCCCGCTTTCCCGGCCATAGGCCGCATAGGCCTCCGCACCCGTCGCCTTGCGGCCGTCCGGATAGGCCGCCTGCGCGCGCAGCCGGACCAGGTTGAGCATGTGGATCGGTCCCGGCCGGTCATTGGCCTTGAACTGCGCGAACACTTCCTTGGTCGGATCGATGTGGCCCATGCCGGCTTCTCCCTGAGAACGTTTCGTTGGCGCTGCATGTTTAGCACGCTCCGCCGCACCTCCTAATCCCGCATTAACCTCTCGGTAACCGACCCTTAAACTGCGCCCGTTAGCGTGCGGCGAGACGGGTATGAGCGGCGTTTGTCATGGCGTGGGGACGGAAAAAGAGCGGCGGACGCAAGGAGCCGCTATTCGGGCTTCCGGCCGCGCTCGCCGACCTGCGCCTCACGCCTGCGGACCGCATCCCCGACGCCGTCGACGACAAGCCAAAGAAATCCGTGCCGAAGCGCAAGCCTGAAGAGGACGACGACGAGCCGCCGCGCGAGCGCAAGCCGCGGGCCGCGAAGAGCGGCGCCAAGCGGCGCTCGAAAGCGCGGGGCCGGGTTCGTGTCGGCCGGCTGGTCTATTGGGGTGCAGTGCTCGGCCTGTGGGCCGTGATCGGCATCGTCGGCGTCGTGATCTGGGTCGGGGCGCATCTGCCGGCGATCCAGTCGCTGGCGATACCGAAGCGCCCGCCGACCATCCAGATCACAGGTGTCGATGGCGCCGTGCTCGCCAGCCGCGGCGAAATGCCCGGCGCCAATATCGCGCTGAAGGACCTGCCGCCCTATCTGCCGAAGGCGTTCATCGCCATCGAGGACCGCCGCTTCTATTCGCATTACGGCATCGACCCGGTCGGCATCGCGCGCGCGGCGGTCGCCAACGTGTTGCATCGCGGCGTCTCGCAGGGCGGCTCGACGCTGACGCAGCAGCTCGCCAAGAACCTGTTCCTGACCCAGGAACGCACGATGACGCGCAAGCTGCAGGAGGTCGAACTCGCGCTGTGGCTGGAGCGCAAGCATTCCAAGAACGAGATTCTCGAACTCTATCTCAACCGCGTCTATTTCGGCTCCGGCGCCTACGGCGTCGAGGCGGCGGCGCAACGCTATTTCGGCAAGTCCGCCAGGAACGTCACGATCGCGGAAGCCGCGATGCTGGCGGGCCTCGTCAAGTCGCCGTCGCGGCTGGCGCCGAACCGCAACCCCGAAGGCGCGGAAGCGCGCGCCCAGATCGTGCTGGCCGCCATGGCCGACGCCAAATTCATCACGGCGTCGCAGGCAAAGGCCTCGATCGGCCATCCCTCCTACAATGTGAAACCGGTCGGCGCCGGCACCGTCAACTACGTCGCCGACTGGATCGGCGAAGTGCTCGACGACCTCGTCGGCCAGGTCGACCAGAGCATCGTGGTCGAGACCACGATCGATTCGAAGCTGCAGGGCGTCGCCGAAGCGGCCATCATCGACGAGCTCGCAGCCAAGAGCGTGAAGTTCAATGTCACCCAGGGCGCGCTGGTGGCGATGGCGCCTGATGGCGCGGTGCGCGCCATGGTCGGCGGGCGGAATTATTCCGAGAGCCAGTACAACCGCGCGGTCACCGCCAGGCGCCAGCCGGGATCGGCGTTCAAGCCGTTCGTCTTCCTCACCGCGATCGAGGCCGGGCTGACGCCGGAAACCATCCGGCAGGATGCGCCGATCGACATCAAGGGCTGGCGACCGGAGAACTACACCCACGAATATTTCGGCGCGGTGACGCTGACGCAGGCGCTGGCGATGTCGCTGAACACGGTCGCGGTGCGGCTCGGCCTCGAAGTCGGGCCGAAGAACATCGTTCGCACCGCGCACCGGCTCGGCATTTCATCGAAACTCGAGGCCAACGCCTCGATCGCGCTCGGCACCTCGGAAGTCTCGCTGACCGAACTGGTCGGCGCCTACACGCCCTTCGCCAATGGCGGGCTCGGCGTCTCGCCCTATGTCGTGACCAGGATCCGCACCGCCGAAGGCAAGATGCTGTATGTGCGCCAGCCCGATCCGCTCGGCCAGGTGATCGAGCCGCGCCATGTCGCCATGATGAACACGATGATGCAGGAAACGCTGCTGTCCGGCACCGCGCGCAAGGCGGAGATCCCGGGCTGGATGGCCGCCGGCAAGACCGGCACCAGCCAGGATTTCCGCGACGCCTGGTTCATCGGCTATACCGCCAGCCTCGTCACCGGCGTCTGGCTCGGCAATGACGACAATTCGCCGACCAAAAAGGCGACCGGCGGCGGCCTGCCGGTGGAAGTCTGGACGCGCTTCATGCGCGCGGCGCATCAGGGCGTGCCGGTGGCTGCGCTATCGACCTCGCAGCGCGGCGGCTTGCTGTCGAACCTGTTCCAGACGGCTTCGCAGGTCAGCGCGCAACCCAGCCCGCAAGCGCCCGCGCCGCTCGCGCCGATCCCCTCAGGCGGCCAGTATCGCCCGCCGCCGACCCCGGCACGCGCCGCGCCGCCGCCACCCAATCCGTCGGCGCGGCCGGAACCTGCCGCAGGGCTCGACGGCTGGCTGGTCGACCGGCTGTTCGGGCGGTAGAGCTAGCTTGAAAAGACGACTCGCGTTTCCACCGAAACGCGGCGGTACAAATCCTCGACGTCGTCGTTCACGAGCCGGATGCATCCGGACGCGACGAGATGGCCGATGGTCTTGGGCGAGTTGGTGCCGTGAATGAGCAGCCCGGGCTTGTCCAGCAACAAGGCGCGGGCGCCGAGTGGGCTGCCGGGGCGGCCGGCCGCCGCGAGCAATGCGTCGGCATCCTTGGTGTTGGTCCCCGACGGCCGCCAGTCGGGCCATTCGAGCTTGTTCATGACCCGAAAGAAGCTACCGCCCTTCAGGCATTCCTGCGCAATGCCGATCCCGTAACGGCGCGCGGAATTGTTGCCATCGATCAGATAGAGGAAACGGTTCTCCCGGTCGATCACGATCGATCCGGGAACGACGGTGGTGCGGTAGAACACCACTTGCCGCTGCAGAGCAAACGGCAGGCCTTCGCCGGAAGAGCCGCCATCGACGCCGGGCTTCAGGTCCGCCACGACGACGTCTTCGCGGCCGCGTTGCGCTTTCGACGATGGTGTCTTCACGCTGGCTGCGACGATGCCGGGGCCTTTGGTGGCGACAAAGCCGTAGATCGCGGCCGACACGGCGATGACGGCAGCGATCGCGACGGCGCCGATGGCAAACGGCTTCCAGTTCCTGCGTGTGGACAGTGTTTCGCTGATCGTGGCTGCGGAATTCGCCTCCTCGGCAGCGATGTCATCCTCGACCCGCCGGACCGCGTCCTCCAGCGCGGCAGCCTGCGAGGCCGCTGCCTCGCGCGAGAGATCAGACCTCGCGATGAGGCTGAAGGCATCCTTGTAGATCCGGTTTCGCGCGGCCGCATCCTTGCCTGCAACCGCGTTCGTCAGCAGCGCGTAATAATCCACGGCCATGGTGTGCCCCTGAACAACTACCTGACTGGAGGCGCGTACTGAATTCCGCCCTGGGTCCAGAGCGCATTCAATCCGCGCGGGATGCTGAGCCTCGACTGCGTTCCAACGTTTCTTTCATAGATTTCTCCGTAATTGCCGACCGCACCGACGGCGCGGGCGGCCCAGTCCCTGGCAAGGCCCAACTGCTCGCCGAACTCGCCTTCGGTGCCGACCAGCCGCCTGATGTTGGGGTTGGGAGATTTCATGGCTTCGTCGATCGTCGCCGATTTGACGCCGAGTTCCTCGGCGTTGATCAATGAATACAGCGTCCACTTCACCAGGTTGAACCACTGGTCGTCGCCCTGCCGCACCGCCGGCCCGAGCGGCTCCTTTGAAATGACTTCCGGCAGGATGATATGGCTGTCGGGCGTGGACAGCTTGAGACGCTCGGCATAGAGCTGCGAAACGTCGCTCGTCAGCACGTCGCATTTGCGATCGTCGTAGGCCTTGAGGCTCTCTTCGGCGGTACCGAGCGCCAGTACCTTCAGCGCCATGTCGTTGGCGCGGAAATAGTCCGACAGGTTCAGTTCGCTGGTGGTGCCGGTCTGGGTGCAGACCGTCTTGCCGCCAAGCTGCAGGGCGGTATCGATCCCGGCGTCGCGGCGCAGCAGGAAGCCCTGGCCGTCGTAATAGGCGATGCCTGTGAACATCAGGCCGAGCGAGCTTTCCCGTGACAGCGTCCAGGTCGAGTTGCGCGACAACAGGTCGATCTGGTTCGACTGCAGCGCCGCAAAGCGGCCGGCCGCATCGAGCGGCACGAACGTCACCCTGGCGGGATCGCCGAAAATCGCCGCCGACACGGCGCGGCAAAAGTCGACGTCGAAGCCGGTCCAGGCATTCTTGTCGTCCATGCTGGAAAAACCCAGCAAGCCCTGGCTGACGCCGCAATTGAGCGTGCCGCGCTCCTTGACGGCCTTCAGGGTCTGGGCGGAACAGGCATGGCTGCCCGCCATGACCAGGGTCAGCAGCATTGCGGCCATGAGGATGACCGGTCGCTTTCTTGCATCAGGCATTCGAATCTCGCGATCAGTTGCGGCGACGGCCCTTCTCGGGCCGGGATGATGTCAGCAAATGAGCACGACCGGAAGCTCCCATGCGTCCCGCATGGGGCTGCTGCCGGCATTCCCGCACCGGCGAAAAGCCGCACTTTCAGTCGATCGTGGCCGCCATGGGCATCCATCCGGTTCGGCCGCAGTCGGCTCACGCAACCGCCATCCGCGCGCCGTTCGCCGTCAACAGAGCCCTCACCTCGGCTGCCGGCAATGGCGGGCTGAACAGATAGCCCTGCATCTCGGTGCATTCGAACGCGCGCAGCGCGTCGAGTTGCTCCCGGGTTTCGACACCCTCGGCCGTGGTCGCGATGTTGCGCGCGGCGGCGATGTTGACCACCGCCTGCACGATGCAGGCCGACCCGCCGCCGGGTTCGGCGATGTCCTGAACGAAGCTGCGGTCGATCTTGATCTTGTCGAACGGGAAGCGCTGCAGGTAGCTCAGCGAGGAATAGCCGGTGCCGAAATCGTCCAGCGCGATGCGGACGCCGAGCCCGCGCAAATGATGCAGCATTTCGAGGGCGGCTTCGTCGTCCCGGATCAGAACAGCCTCGGTGATCTCGAGCTCCAGCCGCCGCGCCGGCAGGCCCGACGTCGCCAGCGCCATCGCGACCTTCAGCGCAAAGGCCTGGCTGCGGAACTGGACCGGTGAAACGTTGACGGCGACCTTGATGTCGTCGGGCCAGCAAGTCGCCTCGGCGCAGGCCTGGTTCAGCACCCATTCGCCGAGCGCGTTGATCATGCCGGTCTCTTCGGCGACGGGGATGAATTCGGCCGGCGAGATCATGCCGCGCACCGGGTGGCGCCAGCGCAGCAGCGCCTCGCAGCCGGCCACCCGGTTATCCGCGAGATCGACCACCGGCTGATAGTAGATCTCGAAGTCGCGATCGGAAATCGCCTGCCGCAGATCCTGTTCCAGCGTGCGCAGCGCGTGCACGCGGGCGTCCATGCCGGGCTCGAAGAAGCGGTAGGTGCGCCGCCCGTCGGCCTTGGCTTCGTACATGGCCAGATCGGCGCTCTTGAGCAGAGTGATCGAGGTCGGTGCCGTCCTGCGGCGCCAGTGCAATCCCGATGCTGGCGTCCGTGGTCAACAGGTGGCCGAAGCACTCATACGGCTCGCGGATCGCCTGGTAGATCCGGGTGATCAGGTCCATCGTGTCGGCGGCGCGCCCAACCCCTGTCTGGATGATCGCAAATTCGTCGCCGCCGAGCCGGGCGACGACGTCGCCCGCCGCAACGCACGAGCAGAGGCGGCCCGCCACCGCCTTCAGCAATTCATCGCCGACGGGATGACCGAGCGAATCGTTGATCCGCTTGAATTCGTCGATGTCGATGTAGAGCACGGCCAGTTGGCCGCCGCTCTTCAGCTCGTGATCGAGGCGCTCGCGGAACAGCACGCGGTTGGGCAGATCGGTCAGCGCGTCGTAATGAGCCATGTGGGCGATGCGGGTGTCGAAGCGCTTGCGCTCGGTGATGTCCTCCACCGTCGCGACCCAGCCGCCGCTCGCGATCGCCTTGCCGACGATCTGGATCGAACGTCCGTCCGACATGGTCGATATGATCGGCGGCTGGTGCCCGCCGGCGATGTTGCGCAGGAAGGTCGCGCGGTACTCATCGAGGTCGGCGGCCAGCGATCCGGTTTCCTTGCGGTGCGCGATCACATCTCGAAACGTGCAGCCGGGCTTGATGATCTGCGACGACAGGCCCAGCATTTCCATGAACTGCCGGTTGCAGATCACCACGCGCTCGGAGGCATCATACAGGATCAGCCCCTGGGCCATGTTGTTGACGGCGACATCGAGCCGCTGTCGCTCGACCGCCTCCAGCTCCTGCGCCTGCCGGAGTTTCTGGTTGAGCTGCTCGATGTCACGGCGCTGCAGCTCGAGCGATGAGGCGGTCTGGTTCAGCACCATCATCAGGCTGCCGAGTTCGCCCCGCGGATAGGGCGGCGCGACCCGTGCCGAGAGGTCGCCGGCGCCCAGGCGCTGCACCATTTTCGCGATCCGCCCGATCTGCGAACGGATGCCGAACTCGGCAAACAGGCCGACGCCGACGAGGAGCAGGATCGACAGGATGCCGAGCGCGGCCATGTCTTCGGCCAAACGCCGCTCGGCGTGGGCAACCAGCTCCGACTTGGTGCGTCCCAGCAGCACGTGCATTTTGACGCCATCCACGGCATGCGTATGCGCCGCCGCCCAGACTTCGGCGCTGCCGTCGCGACCGACCAGTTCCGCAGTCCCGGCGGCGGATTTCGTCGCCAGGAGGTGGCGTGCCGAACTCGCGATCGACGCGCCGGGCTTTTCGCCGGTCCGAAGCTGCCCCGACGACTGGACGAAGATGGTGCCCTTGTCGTCAATGAGGAGAAACTCGACGCCGGTCGGCAGGTTGCGAATTCGCTCCTGCATCAGCCTGTTGAGGTCGAGCGATGCCAGCAGCACGAACATCAACTGTCCGGCATCATCATGTGCGGGATAGGCGATCTGCAGCACGGCCTGGCCGGTGAGCCGGCCGAAAGCCGGCTCGATCACCGCGGTATCGGGGGTCTTGGTCGCACGCTGGAAGTAACCGCGGTCGCGCAGGTCGAGAACCCGCCCGGTTCGCAGCGAATCGCAGAACAGGCTGCCATCGGGGTTGATGGTCAGGATTCCGGTGAAGTCCGGGTTCTTGTCGAGGACGTCGGAAAGGAAAGTCGAACACGCCGCCTTGTCGCGGCTGTCGAGGTCGCGCGCCCGCGACAGACCGAAATGGAGCTGAGTCGTTCCCTGAACCCTGGCATCGATGCTCGCGGCAATGGTCTGCGCCGTCGCCGCCAACCCGCTGATGGCTGCGTCGACCTCCTTGGCCCGATCCTGAAAATACCGGCCACTGACCAGGATGACCGGCAACAACACCGATCCCAAAATCAGCAACAGAAGCCGGACGCGAATACTCATGGAAGGCACACCCGTGGTTTGGGTGACCACCCGAAACCGGCGACTTGGCAACAATCTCCCGACGCGGCGCGCCGAGACTGGAGCATGCGATCGCCAATCCTGAAACGGCAGCAATCGCAACGCGAAGCTAGCCTTCCAGTGATCTCCGGCCCGTTAATTTAGGATTCCGTAAGTTTACGGAGATGGCGGCATGAAAAAGCAAAGGCCCTGCGCGCGATGGCACACAGGGCCGGAACAACAGGATGAACTAATCCTGGATGCCGTAACGATGCAGGTCGTTGCCGTGGGTGTCGAGCCAGCCCTTGGCGCGCTCGACATGGCCGCAAATCCGGCCGACCACCCGCCAGAACCGCGCCGAGTGATTCATTTCGACGAGATGGGCGACTTCGTGGGCGGCGAGATAGTCCAGCACGTAGGGCGGCGCGAGAATCAATCGCCAGGAAAACGACAACGATCCCGCCGACGTGCACGAACCCCAGCGGCTCGACTGATCGCGGATCGACACCCGCCTGACCCTGACGCCGAGTTCCTCCGCATAGGCGAGCGATGCCTTGTGCAGATCCTTGCGGGCTTCGCGCTTGAGAAAGTCATGGACGCGGCGGTCCATGTGCTCACTGCCGCCCGCCACGCACAGTATTTTCTCGCCGCTATCGCGGGTTTCGGTCCATACCGTGCCGCGCTCGCCGGCGCGATGCACGATCCGGTGCGGCACGCCGCGCAGCGGAACGGTCGTACCGACCTGGAACGGCGCCGCCTTCGGCAATCGGCCGAGACGCGCGGCAATCCAGCCGCCATGAAGCCGCGCAAAGTCCTTGGCTTCCACGAGCGTGCCACGCGGCGGCATCGTCAGGATCGCTTCGCGGTCCGTCGGATGAATGCGCAACGTGTATCGACGCGCCCGGCGATGCCGGCGCAGTCGAATCGCAAAGATTTGCGAGCCGTGCTTGACCAAAAGAGTCGCAGGTTCGGCAGGCCGCCGATAGAGGAGCGCGCGAGTAGCCATGTCTGAAAGTCCGGGGAGTAAAAGCTCACCCGAACTCTGCCATATCCGTCGCCATTGAAAGCGCTCGGCGCAAAAACAAATCATTTGCCCAATATACAGGGGCTTTTAGCCAAATACCCCCTACCGGCAGGGGCTCAGGTGAGAAAATTTCGATGGAACCGACGCCTCCGAGGGCCCTCAAGCAGCGATTCTGAATTCATTCCATTAACAGGCCGTGAATCCGGATTCCTTTAATCATTTCAGGCGCTTATCGCGGAGGCGAATCGAGACGCGGATTCTCGCTATTCGGCGGCAACAACGAGTTTTGGCTTCGTATTCGCGGAAGACATCATGAAATCGGAGATTCGCGGCACGATTTCCGAACGGAACCGCGAACCATTGAACACGCCGTAATGTCCAACGCCCTTCTGCACGTAATGAACACGGCGATGATCCGGAATCGCGGTGCAAAGTGAATGTGTTGCTTCGGTTTGACCGAGACCGGAGATGTCGTCGTTCTCACCTTCCACCGTCATCAGCGCAACGCGACGGATTTTCGACGGATCGACCGGCTTGCCGCGGTGAGTCATCTCGCCTTTCGGCAGCGCGTGCTTGACGAACACGAGATCGACGGTCTGCAGGTAATATTCCGCGGTCAGATCCATCACCGCGAGGTATTCGTCGTAGAACTCGCGGTGTTTGTCGACCATATCGCCGTCGCCCTTCACCAGATTGTTGAACAGGGCCTTGTGCGCATCGGTATGGCGATCGAGATTCATGCTGATGAAGCCCGAAAGCTGCAGAAATCCCGGATAGACGTCGCGCATCACGCCCGGATGCGGAAACGGCACCTTGGTGATGACGTGGTTACGGAACCATTCGATGCCGCGCTCGGCGGCGAGGTTGTTCACCGCGGTCGGATTGCACCTGGTATCGATCGGTCCGCCCATCAGCGTCATCGACAGCGGCACGAACGGATCGTTGGCGGCTTCCATCACCGACACCGCAGCAACGACCGGCACCGAGGGCTGGCACACCGCGACCACATGCATGTTGCCGCCGAGCACCTGCAGCATTTCGATCACGTAGTCGACATAGTCGTCGAGATCGAAGCGGCCTTCGGCGAGCGGAACCATTCGCGCGTCGGACCAGTCGGTGATGTAGACTTCATGGGTCGGCAGGAAAGCTTCGACCGTGCCGCGCAACAGCGTCGCGTAATGGCCGGACATCGGCGCCACGATCAGTACGCGCGGCTGCGGATTGCGCAGCGGACGGGTCAGCTTGCGATCGAAATGCAGCAAGCGGCAGAACGGTTTTTCCCAGATCGAACGAACCTCGACCGGCGTGCGGACGCCATTGACCTCGGTGAAGTCGAGACCCCATTCGGGCTTGCCGTAGCGGCGGGTGGTGCGCTCGAACAATTCGCAGCCCGCGGCGATCGACTTGCCGATCTCGGTGTGCGACCAGGGATTCAGCGGATTCTGAAACAGGATCTTGGTGGCATCGGTCACGGCGCGCGCCGGGTTGAGCGATGCGTGGCCCATTTCGTACATCCAGTACATCGGCGTGGTAAGCGCCGGACTGCCTTCAGCCACCAGTGGCGGTGCGCCACCAAACTCACCAATCGGCATTGCGTTCAAATCCCTGTTTTGCGCCGCAGCATACTGCCGAATGCGTAATTAAGCGTCAATGCACCGATCGGCATATCTACGCGTGAATATGGTGCAAAACCCCGAAATTGCACGGGATTAGTGACTTATTCACCACCACCGAGCAGCGACCCCAAACGTTTGGCGCTGCGCAAAAGGGCAAGAAAGATCGCAAATGAGGCAACGAACAGCACGGCGTTGATGGCGAGCGACCAGATCATCAAATCGGCGCGAAACACGTGGTCGATCAGCAGCGCGCGCATGCCCTCGAACACGTAGGTCGGCGGCAGCAACCAGGCGACAGGCTGCAGCCAGCCGGGCAGCACGGCGACCGGATAGTAAACGCAGGCGAGCGGCATTAACCCGAACATCAATGTCCAGACGATGCTCTCGGCGCCGAGCCCGTTGCGCAGCACGAGGCCGGAAACGAAAATTCCGACCGACCAGCTCGTGAAGATCAAATTGCAGAAGAAGGCGATCAGCGGCAGCCCGATCGCGAAGAAATTGAAATCGAAGAAGAACAGCGCCAGCAGCGTCATCGGGATCACCCCGATGGCGAGCCGGATCAGGCTCATGATCATCAGCGCGATCAGGAATTCGATCGGCTTCAGCGGGCTCATCATCAGGTTGCCGAGGTTGCGCGCCCACATTTCCTCGAGAAACGAGATCGAAAAGCCGAGCTGACCGCGGAACAGGATGTCCCACAGGATCACCGCGCCGATCAGCGAACCGCCGGCACGCGCAAAAAAACTGTCGTTCTGGGCGATGTAGTTCTGCAGGAAACCCCAGGTGATGACCTGCAGCGCCGGCCAGTAGACCAATTCCAGCAGCCGCGGCCAGGACGACATCAGGAGATACCAATAGCGCAGCACCATCGCGTTGATGCGGCGCGCCGAAAGTCCCGGTATGCGCGGCGGTTCGCGCCATCTCGCTCATGGCGACGCCTCGGCCACCCGCCCGCGGGCGACATCAAGGAAGACATCTTCCAGCGTGGTGCGGTTGTAGCGCGCCATGATCTGGTCGGGACTGTCGTCGTCCTCGATGCGGCCGCGCTTCATGATGATGACGCGGTCGCACAGCCGCTCGACTTCCAGCATGTTGTGCGACGCCAGCAGGATTGTGGCGTCATGGCGCTTGCGGTAATTGGAAAGGTGCTGGCGCACCCAGTCGGCCGTATCGGGATCGAGCGAGGCCGTCGGCTCGTCGAGCAGCAAGAGCTCCGGCTGGTTGATCAGCGCCTTTGCCAGCGCGACGCGGGTCTTCTGCCCGGCCGAGAGCTTGCCATTGGCGCGATCGAGGAACTCCTTCAGGTCGAGATCGGACGCAAGCTGCTCGATGCGCTCGCGCAGATTCTCCACCGCATAGAGCCGGCCGAAAATGCTGAGGTTCTGCCGCACCGTCAGCCGCATCGGCATGTCGACATAGGGGCTTTCGAAATTCATCCGGCCGAGCACCTCGGCGCTCTGTTCCGGCATCGCATGCCCGAGCACCTGGACGCGCCCCGAGGTCGGCAGCACCAGCCCCATGATCATGGCGATCGTCGTGGTCTTGCCGGCGCCGTTGCCGCCGAGCAGGCCGGTGATGCTGCCCCGCGCGATCCGGAATGATACGTCGTCCACGGCGCGGGTGGTCTTGTAGAGCTTGACCAGATGCGCAACGTCGATCGCGGCCTGATCGGCCGCGGGCGATTTGGCAGGCGCTGTCTCGCTGTCGTCCATTTGGGCCGTTCATTGAGCCATTGCGGCCTTCGGCGCAAGACTTTGCGCCGAAGGCTAACGGGCCCGTGGCGGTCGGTTTGTGATCCCGTGCCGGCGCGGCTAAAGTGCCGGCATGAGCGACGTCGCCGCCTCCGATTTCCGCCATCCGCACCGCTTTGTCCGTCTCGATACCATCCTCCGGCTGCGCTGGCTGGCGGCGCTCGGCCAGCTGACGGCAATCTTCGTCGTGGCGCGGGGGCTGGAATTCGACGTTCCCGTCATCCCCTGCGTCGCCATCGTCGCGGTTTCGGCGCTGCTCAACCTTGCTCTGCAGGTCGCCTTCAATCCGATGCAGCGTCTGGAGCCGGTCTATGCCGCGGCGCTGCTTGCGCTCAACATCGTCGAACTCGCGGCATTATTGTTCCTGACCGGCGGTTTGCAGAACCCGTTCTCGTTCCTGTTCCTCGCGCCGGTGCTGATCTCGGCGACGGTGCTGCCGATCCGGCTGACGATCGCGCTCGGCCTGCTGGCGGTCGCCTGCGCCTCTCTGCTGGTGTTCTTCCATCTGCCGCTGCCATGGGACAGCGACGATCCGCTGGTGCTGCCGCCGATCTATCTGTTCGGCGTCTGGCTCTCGATCCTGCTCGCGATCGGCGTCACCAGTCTCTATGCATTCCAGGCCACCGAGGAAGCGCGCAAGCTGGCGGATGCGCTGGCCGCAACCGAACTGGTGCTGACGCGCGAACAGCATCTGACCCAGATCGACGGGCTGGCCGCCGCCGCCGCGCATGAACTCGGCACACCGCTGTCGACGATCTTCCTGATTTCGCGCGAACTGGAAAAATCCGCGCAAGGCAACGGCCTGGGTAACGAGCAAATCGCGGCCGACCTCAAGACCCTGCGCGAGCAGGCGCAGCGTTGCCGCGAAATCCTCTCGAAGATCACGCAGCTTTCAGCGTCCGGCGCGCCTTTCGACCACATGCCGCTGTCGACGCTGATCGAGGAAGCGGTGGCGCCGCATCGCGATTTCGACGTCGCGATCAAGGTGCGGCTTGCTGTCGCAGCCACGCGCGAGCCGGTGGTCGCGCGGAACCCGGCGATCCTCTATGGCGTCGGCAACATCCTGGAAAACGCCGTCGATTTCGCCCGGACGACGGTGGAGGTGAACGCGTGGTGGAATGCCGATACGGTCGAAATCATCATCTCGGACGACGGCCCCGGCATCGCGCCCGACATGCTGAAGCGGATCGGCGAACCCTATTTATCCCGCCGCCGCAGCGCGGATGAGGCTCAGCATGCCGGACTCGGTCTCGGCGTGTTCATCGCCCGCACGCTGCTGGAGCGCACCGGCGCCAAGGTGTCGTTTTCGAACCGCACCTTTCCCGATCACGGCGCCGTGGTGCAGATCGTCTGGCCGCGCGCCCGCTTCGAGGCGGATGAAAATGCCGCCACGCCCGCCGATTAGGGCGGTTCCGGGCACTGGTAAACCGGCCCGATCGACTTTCTGTGGCCTTGGCAGAGCCGCTTTGTGAGGCCATATCTTGTGTATCCGCAACCCGGGGGATGCCCAACCTTGAACGCCATCACCGAATTGAACGATCACGCCGACCGCTCGCTCCTGATCGTCGAGGATGACAAGCCGTTTCTGGAGCGCCTGTCGCGCGCGATGGAAACCCGCGGCTTCGCGGTGACGTCATGCGATACCGTGTCCGACGGGCTCGCCCAGATCGGCAAGGCCGCGCCGGCCTTTGCCGTGGTGGATCTGCGGCTCGGCGACGGCAACGGGCTCGACGTGGTCTCGGCGCTGAAGCGCAAGCGCCCCGATGCGCGCGCGATCGTGCTGACCGGCTACGGCAACATCGCCACCGCCGTCACCGCGGTGAAGATGGGCGCGGTGGACTATCTCTCCAAGCCCGCCGACGCCGATGACGTCGTCGCGGCGCTGCTCGCCAGCGGCACCGAGAAATCCGAACTGCCGTCGAACCCGATGTCGGCGGACCGGGTGCGCTGGGAACACATCCAGCGCATCTACGAGATGTGCAACCGCAACGTCTCCGAAACCGCGCGTCGGCTGAACATGCACCGCCGTACCCTGCAGCGGATTCTGGCCAAGCGCGCGCCGCGATAGCTCGCTCCCCTCGTGGTGAGGAGCCGCGAAAGCGGCGTCTCGAACCATGGGCGCCCGAGACCGGGCCGCATCCTTCGAGACGCAGGCTTCGCCTGCTCCTCAGGATGAGGGCTGGAGATTGATTTCCTCAAAACTCCGCGTGGCCCTGCGGATCGACCAGACGGTTGATCCGCTGCGCCGCGGCCATCGCGAACCGTACCGTCATCAGCTTTCGCGTCGGCGCCGGCAGGCGGTGCTCGGGCGCCTCGCAGTGCAGATGCGCGCCATAGGCGTCGGCGATGATCAGGCCGGTATCCCCGGGGAAAATCTCGCACGGCAGATCCTGCGTAAAGGCAAAGAACAGCCGGTCGCAATGCATCCGGTAATCCTGCCACTTCTGGTCGGCGCGCAGATCTTCCACCGATGACTTGATCTCGACGATCCAGATCTCGCCGCGCTCGTTCAGCGCCACCAGATCGGCGCGCCGTCCGGACGGCAGCGGCAGTTCGCTGATGCAGGAAAACCCCAGCGACCGCAATAGCCTTGCCGTGCCGCGCGCGACCGCGAGCGCGGTCTCCGACTGGCGGCGGTCCGGCGCGGGCACGAGGCTGATCTGGCGGGCGGGCGATTCCATGGCATTCGAACCTTAACCGATTTCGGATCGTCGAACACCCGAACCCACGCCGGGCCGGCCGCAAACTTTTCCGCGGCCCGCCTTGTTTTGAACCAAAGGCGCAGATCAGGCGGTGAATGGCCGATGCGTCATTCCGGGGCGTGCGACAGCACGAACTGCGGTGCGCAATTGCGCACTGGAGCATCTCGAGATTCCCCGGGTGCAATTGACCCCAGGTCTGGTGCTTACGCACCATCCCGGAATGACGGCCTGCCAGACAGCCTAATCCGTTCACACGTGCCGGCCGAACGCCATCTGGTAGATCGTCATGATCACCTCGAACAGAATCAGGAGCACGATAATCACTTCGAGGCGCAGCGAGCGCCGCGTGTCGATGATATCGGTCAGCACCTGCGCGGTCTCGGCGATCACGGCGAGCTTGCGGTTCAGTGATTCCGCGCGCTCGCTGAGCTCGTATTCGTCCTCCAGCCGCGCATACAGCCGCTCGAGTTCCGGCTTGTCCCAGAGAATGTCGGGCTTTTCCGAGACGGCGACGGGCCCCGTCACCCGATGACGCACCGACAGCGCGTTGCCGATATGCTTGAGGATCGAGCCCCGGCCGCCGCTGATCTGCCCGCTTTGCGCCAGTTCGCGCGCAAGCGGCTCGGTCGTGTCGAATACGGTCGCCACCTCGCGTTCGTGCCGGGCGAGGACGACGCTCTTGGCCAACACCTCCGCGACCAGGATCAGCCGCTCCGGCGAGAAGCTAAGCAGGCAGATCGGCCCGCCCGGCGCAATCGGCTCGTCCTTCTCGCCGGACACTTCGATGACGGCAATTTCCTCGTCGCGCCGCTCAAACGGCCCCGCCATGCGCGATTGCAGCCCACGAAGGAAGTCGTCTTCTTCGAGGGCGTTGAGGCCGATGAGAACGACAACGCCGTAGCGAAACAGCACCGCGACGCCATTCTCGTTGACGCGAAACGTCAGCGGCGTCGTTGCCAGTACGTCGCCGCGCTCGAGGCCCGACGTGTTGAGCCGATCGCTGACGGAAAACGCCCTTGCCGTCGTCCTGATACCGCCGAGCGGCGATTTGGAGGCCTGATTCATGAACTGCGCGTCCCGGCCGAAATCGCCATCCGATCGATGCATTTCCGGCTTTCGCCACTAAATACGGTCTGCGCGACCCTATCACGAACCGGAACGCGGCAGATATCGCCTCCCGGCCGTGTTGACCCCTTTTCAAGGTTCAATATGGTGCCAGCCCATGGATGACAAAACCGAGACCCAGGCGAAAGCCGGCGCGATGATCGTGCCGGTGACGCTGTTCGAGCAGAACTGCACCATCATCTGGCACGAGCCTTCCAAGAAGGCCGTGGTGATCGACCCCGGCGGGGACGTGCCCAAGATTCTGGAAGCGATCAAGCAGGCCGGCGTGACGGTCGAAAAGATCTGGCTGACGCACGGCCACATCGACCATGTCGGCGGCGCGGCCGAACTGCGCGACGCGCTGCAGGTAAAGATCGAGGGCCCGCATATCGCCGACAAATACCTGCTCGACAATGTCGTCTCGAGCGGCGAGCGCTTCGGCATGACGGGCGTGCGCAATTTCGGCCCCGATCACTGGCTCGACGACGGCGACCAGGTTTCGATCGGCGACTTGACCTTCGACATCCTGCACTGCCCCGGCCACTCGCCGGGCAGCGTGGTGTTCTTCAACAAGGAGCTGCGCTTCGCCCATGTCGGCGACGTGCTGTTCAACGGCTCGGTCGGGCGCACGGATCTGCCCGGCGGCAGCCACGCGACGCTGATCAATTCGATCAAGGAAAAGCTGCTGCCGCTCGGCGACGATGTCGGCTTCATCTGCGGCCACGGCCCGGGCTCCAGCATCGGCCAGGAGCGGATGACCAACCCGTTCATCACCGGCGAGATGTAGGCGCCGGAACGCTTCAATCGTTAACGCGTGTCACATCGAGCACGGCCTCGAGCAGTGCATTCGCATCCGGCTGACCGGGAAGAGACGCCAGCGTGTGCCGCAGCCGGCCGTCGAGCAGCAGCATCGCGAATCCATGCACCAGCGCCCATGATGCCGTGGCGCGGGCCGCGAGTTGCAGCGGCGGCAGCGGCACAGCCGGCGCGACAGACGTCGTCGCATTCTTCAGCGATTGCCGGGTGCCTTCGATGGCATCGCGGAGGCTGGACGAGTTCATGTCCAGCCGATCGCTGCGATACATCAACACGAACAGGCCGGGATACGCGCGCGCGAATGCGACATAGGCGAGGCCCATCGCTTTCAGTTGCTGCCGGGGGTCGGCGCCGGCGCTCTCCATGGCCCGGGACAGCGCCGCGCCAAAGCGCCGGTAGCCGACCGCCGCGAGTTCCGTGAACAATCCCTCGATATCGCCAAAATGATTCTTCGGCGCGGTGTGGGAAACCCCGACCATCCGCGCCACCGCCCGCAGCGTCAGCGCGTCGATCCCTTCCGTCTCCAGGATTTTCTCGGCGGCTTCCAGCACGGCGGGCTTGAGATCGCCGTGGTGATAGGGCCGGACCTTCGGTTTGGCTTTGGCGCGTGTCGGCGGTTTCCGCATGCCTGATATTTACACTGGAAATATTTCGCTTGACCAGCCCACCCGACGCGCCTATTCAATATTTCCACTGGAAATATTTATGCCCCGGAAACCCACGCTTCGGACGGGGCAGGATCGGACGGGATCATGCTGCTGGCATTTGCACCGTTTATCGCTTTCGCCGTGCTCGACCGGCTGGTCGGCCCGGTGGAAGGAATGCTCGCCGGCTTTGCGGTGTCGGCGGCACTGCTGATCCGCGACTGGAGCCAGGGCCGCGGCGCAAAGGTGCTGGAGATCGGGACCGCCGCCTTGTTCGGCGCGCTGGCGTGCTACGCGCTGCTTGCCGATCCCGCATGGTCGCTGTGGGGCGTCCGCCTGGTGGTCGATTTAGGTCTGCTTTTGATCGTGCTGGTCTCGATCGCGATCCGGCAACCCTTTACCTTGCAATATGCGCGGGAGCGCGTGCCTGACGAAGTGCAGCAGTCCGCGGAATTCGTTCGCACCAACTACGTCATCACGGCGGTTTGGGCGCTGGCTTTCGCGATCATGGCCGCCGCCGACCTGGTTCTGATCACCATGCCCGACCTGCCGGCGCGGGTCGGCATCATCCCGACCGTGCTGGCGCTGGTCGGCGCCTTCAAATTTACTGCATATTATCCGGAGCGCCGGCGCGCTATCGCCCGGTCTGCGGCGCCACTTCGTTAGCGCGGCGAGATACGCCGCGATCGTCGGTCGCTCACTTCATCAAGCCGGCAGCCGTCAGCGCACGGGTGATGACACTGCCGACATCGATGGCCCGGCGCTTCGGTTCATGCGGCACCGGTTTGGTTTGGCGAACCGGCTTGTTGGCGCGCGACCACAGCGTGGCGGCAAGATCGGTCGACTGCAGGGATACCGTAGCGGCCGACGGCGTGACCGGCGCCTTGACCACGGGCGTTGCGGCTTCCGTGAGGCGCTCGGTCAGGCCGAAGAAATTTGCTATGTGATAGGACGAGGAAATTCCGGCCTCGATCAGGAACGCGCCCTCCGCACCGTAGCTTTCGTCATTGCCCGACAGTCCGAGCGGGGTGCCATGCGCCATGTCGGTGATGGTGTAGGACTCGATCACGGTCTCGCCATCGGCGTTCCACCAGACCGCGCGCGGATGGCCATCGACCTCTCCTGTCGACATCGGCTCCGACGGCAGGCCGTGCACGTCGAGCCACTGCTTGACGATCTCATCGGCATTGCCGGGATTGACGGTGCGATCGGCGCTGCCGTGCCACACCGACACTTTCGGCCACGGCCCCTTGTGCTTGGTGGCCTTGCGAACGAGATCGCCCAGCTGGTCCGCAGGGCGCGAGGTCGGCTGCATCATGCCTCCCAGCGCCTCGCGCACATTGCTGGCGATGCCGAACGGCAGGCCGGCGATGACGGCGCCGCCGGCAAACACTTCCGGATAGGTCGCCAGCATCACCGACGTCATGGCGCCGCCGGCAGAAAGGCCGGTGATGAAGATCCGACGCGGATCGATGCTGTGGTCGGCGACCATGCGCGCGATCATCTGGCGAATCGAGCCGGCCTCGCCGCGGCCGCGCGCGACATCGCCCGGATTGAACCAGTTGAAACAGGTATTGGCGTTGTTGGCCCCGCGCTGCTCCGGCATCAACAATGCAAAGCCGTAGCGCTTCGCGATCATCGACCATCCGGCGCCGAAATCATAACCCGCCGCGGTCTGGCCGCAGCCGTGCAGCACCACAACGAGCCCAGGCGCGCGCGAAAGATTCTCCGGCACGAATGAAAACATCCTGAGTTCGCCAGGATTGGTGCCGAATTCGGTGATTTCGCCGAGCGGGCTGTGGCCGGCCGGCAAACGACCGCCACCATAGATGCCCAAGCCATTGAACCCGTTCAATTTCGGGAAATGGCGCAGGAATTCGACGTTTTTGGCGAGCGACAAAAGCAGCTCCTGAGGCGACTGTTCCTAGAGCAGAACGGCGGCTCTAGATTCTTGTTTTGACACGCTTTGTTCCTGCGAACCGGTATCCACCCCGGATACGTCCGCAGCTTTCGCTCGAACGCCATTCAGAACGGATCAAAGACCAGATAGTTGCTGCACTGCAAAATAAAAAGACCGTGCACTGTCATTCCCCACAATCAAATTTTCGCAGTTGACGTTAATTTGTCACGCTGCCGCGTGGCGCATCGGTGTCAGGAATGCGACGCGCGAAATCGCGCGTGCCGAAAACTCATCCGATGTCGCGTGATTCGGCGCTAGTTAAATTTGTAGGACACGCCTGCGCGCAGCACATCGATGGTCTGACGTCCGCGATGCTCGGACACCGAAATGACGCCGGGGACGATTCGAGACAGTCGTGGTGGTGTCGCGTACCCTGCCGAAATCGTAGTGCAGATATTCGAGCCGGCCGATCCAGTTCGGTCCAAATGGCATCCATTCGGCGCCGGCACCGACAACACCGCCGAGCCTGTCGAGCCGGTGTCGTCAAGACGTCGGTCGCGGACACCGCCGCCACTGAGGATCGTTGTCCAAATGCGCTCCATCCGTGCCCAGGCAGGCCCGGCGGTGGCGTAAAGCATCACGCTGTCGATGGGCAGCCAACCAAGGCGGGTGCGCGCGGTTGCCAGATACTTTATCTTGTCTCCCAGCGTGTCGGTCTGTGTCCCGCCGAATCCCGGCTGCGTCACTGCCCTGGACGCCCCTTCAATGTCGGCGAAACTGAAGTCGGCCTCGAGGCCGGCGACGATCCGGCCGTACTGCCAGTTGTGGCCGACCTGCCCGCCACCTAACCAGCCGCGAGACGCGATGCCGCCGGTCTGCGCGCCACCGGTGAAATCGATCACCCGGGTGAAGTCGTCATCCTGCCAACCATAACCGGCATGACCACCGAGATAGAAGCCGGCCCAGCCCGATGATGGCGCACGGCAGCGGTGTCTTCGCGTAATGCACCGGCGCGGAGGCCGCCGGATCGCCGAACTTGTAGGACACGCCGGCGCGCAGGACATCGACGCCCTGGTTGCCGGCGCGAAGCGGGGCTGTACCGGCGGCATTGGTAATCACACCGGTGTCTGCAATCGTACCGAACCCGTAATGGAGATATTCGAGGCGTCCGATCCAGTTGCCGCCGGGCAGCAGCATCTCGGCTCCCGCGCCGACGACCCATCCGAATCGATCTGCAGCGTTGTAGGTCGATGAGGTCACCGAGCCGCGCAGGAGCCTCGCTGGCGAAGCCGGAGACCGTGCCGATGCGTTCCCAGCCGAGACCGGCGGTGCCGTAGAGCAGCAAATTGTCGATCGGCAACCAGCCCAGCCGCGCCCGGATCGAACCGAGCGCTTCGATTTCCGGTGCCGGGCTTTCCGTGAATGTCGTCGGCGCCACCGTGTATTGAACTTGAGCAGATCCGCCGACGCTGGCGACGCTGAGATCGAGTTCAAGTCCGGCTACAGTGCGGTCGAACTGCCAGTTGTAGCCGGCATGGCCACCATAGAGGCCGCCTCGCAATTTCGGACCCAAAAGATCGACCGGCGGGTTGGTCGAGATGCGGGTGGTAGAGTGACTGTTTCCCCAACCATAGCCACCGTGAACGCCGAGATACAGGCCGGTCCATGAGGCCGCAATTGCAGCGGACGGGGCTTTTGCATAGGCCGCCGCGAAACCAGCCGGTTCGCCGAATTTGTAGGACAGGCCGGCGCGCACGACATCGAAACGCTGCCGACCGCCGCGATCCGCGCGCCAGATGCCCGGGAAGGTGGAGGTAACGACATTGAACTCCTGCACCGCGCCGAAATCGTAGTGCAGATATTCGATTCGTCCGATCCAGTTCGGACCGAACGGCATGGCCTCCACGCCTGCGCCAGCAACCCAGCCGAAACGGTCGAACGGTGTCGTGACGTTCGAAGTGATACTGAACGCGGTGCGTCGTCCTGCGCTCGGTTTCGTCGACCCTTCCCCAGGCGAAGCCGGCGGTGCCGTAGAGCAGCACGCGATCGACGGCAGCCATCCCACGCGCCCACGCATGGTGCCGAGATATTTGAGGCGATCGGTTCGATCCTGAGTTTGGGGCCCGAAGATGGTGACAGCGGATAGCTCGGGAGCTACCGCTGATGTCCGCCGCGCTCCAGTCGATCTCAAGGCCGGTCACCGCGCGACCAACTGCCAATTGTAACCTGCGTGCGCACCGACCACGGCACCCTTCGACGCGACGCCATCGAGAAAAGGATGCGGGTCGGCCTCGCTCAGATATTGCCTGAAACTGTTGTCGCCCCAGCCATAGCCGCCATGGACGCCGAGATAGAAGCCGGCCCAGGATTGGGCCGTGGCCGGCGGGACCTTTGCGACCGCAGGCAGATCGGCGGCCGAGGCGGCCGTTCCAAGCAATATCCAGGACGACGTTCCGAGAATCCACTTGCGCAACATCGGTCCGGGCCCCGTGCTTCCAATTTCCAGACGCCCCGACCAAATCGGGGCGCAGCAGGAATATACCGGTGCAAGGTTCCATATTGTATGTATTGCGGGTTGTAGTGATTATTTCCGCTTTTATTGTGGTATATGAGATACATTTCGTAATTTTTACGAGATGATCACCGGAAAAACTGCGAAAGGCCTTTCCCGGCGCCCGGAGATCCGTCAAATTTCGGAAGACGTACGGCGAGGCTCCTGATGGCAAGACTTGATGACACCGACCGGCAATTGCTGATGCTGCTGCAGGAGGACGACCGTCAGCCGCTGGCGGCGCTCAGCGAGAAGATCGGCGTCGCCGTTTCAACGATCAACGACCGCATCAAGCGGCTGATTCGATCCGGCATGATTTCCGGCTTTCACGCCCGCATCGCGCCGGACCAGGTGGGGCTCAACCTGCTCGCCTTCATCATGGTGAGCTGGAGCAACCCGAAGGTCGAGGCGGCATTCCTGGAACGGGTGAAGGCATCCGCCGACGTGCTCGAATGCCATCACATCACCGGCGCGTGGAACTACCTGCTGAAGGTTCGTGTCGGCACGACGCGCGATCTCGAGCGGTTCCTCACCGAAACGATCAAGGCGGTGGACGGCGTGGAGCGAACCGAAACGCTGATCACGCTGTCGTCGGCGAAAGAGACCTGGAACGTCAGTCTCTGACCGGCGCGCCCTGCGCGGCCGACGGCTCCAGCGATCCGGTCAACGAGGCACGCTGCGACAGTTCGATCCAGTTGCCGTCGGGATCGCGGACCATCGATATCCTGGCCGTCGTGCCGAGCGTCACCGGCGCCCGCGCCTCACGGCCGCCATGGGCCAGCACGAAAGCGTGTTCCCGGTCGACCTCGAAGACCTGGAACGTGATATAGCGCCAGCCCCTGCCATCGAAGGCGGCATCGCCGGGCGCGTCAGTGGAAGCCTCGACGATCAGCACCGTGTCGCCGGCCAGGAACGTCATGGCGCCGGCGAAGGATCCACCTTGTGTCAGGCCAAGCGCCTCGGTGTAGAAACGACGATGCGCCTCGACGTCGCGAACGCCGAGACGAATGCCGATGCGCTCGATTCCGAACATGCCGCTCGGCACCAGCGTGACGCGATTGCCCTCCGGATCGGTCATCGGCTTCGGTTCGGCAATATCGCCGCGCGCGATCAGCAGCTCTCGATAACCGGATGGCGGATTGTCGGGCAGCGGCTCGTAGACCTGGTTGATTTTCAGGATCGAGCCGCAGAGATCGTGACGATGCTGCTTGTAGCCGCGACGGATCGGCTGGGTATAATCGAACGGCAGCCCGATCTCGTTTTGCCAGAACGTCAGCGCCGCCGGCGCGTCATTGGTGGCAAAGCCGATGTCGATGCGGGGTTTGGCAAGTTTCATGGTGCGTCATGCCTACGCCGAGGAACGGATAATTCCGGCCGACGGTAGGACAGCCGTCGCTGCGCGACAACCATGCGCTGGCTGCGGGCGTCGAGCATTGCCATGCCCTGCCCCACCCCGTAGTTTGGCGCCCGAGCCATCCCAAAGAACAATAAATCCGGAGAGAACACCCCATGGCGCGCCTCAAGTTCGGTGCCTTTCTCGCCCCGCATCATCCGATCGGCGAGAATCCTCTGCTGCAATTCCGTCGCGACCTCGACTTCGTCGAGCAGATCGACACGCTCGGCTTCGACGAGTTCTGGTGCGGCGAGCACCATTCCTCGGGCTGGGAAATGATCGCTTCGCCGGAAATGTTCCTCGCTGCCGCCGGCGAACGCACCAAGCGCATCAAGCTCGGCACCGGCGTGGTCTCGTTGCCCTATCACCATCCCTACAACGTGGCGCAGCGCATGGTGCAGCTCGACTGGATGACCGGCGGCCGCGCCATCTTCGGATCCGGGCCCGGCGCGCTGGCCTCCGACGCGCACACGCTCGGCATCGACCCGATGACGCAGCGCGACCGCCAGGACGAGGCGATCGCGATCATCCGCCGCCTGTTCAAGGGCGAGCGCGTCACCGCCAAGAGCGACTGGTTCACCATGAACGACGCCGCGCTGCAGCTATTGCCGCTGCAGGAAGACATGCCGTTCGTGGTGGCGTCGCAGATTTCGCCCTCGGGCATGACGCTCGCCGGCAAATACGGCATCGGCATCATCTCGCTCGGCTCGATGTCGACGCAGGGCCTGATGGCGCTGGGGACGCAATGGGGCTTTGCCGAGGATGCCGCGAAGAAGGCCGGCACCACCGTGAGCCGTTCCGACTGGCGCGTGCTGCTCTCCTGGCACATCGCCGAGACCCGCGAACAGGCGGAGCGCGAGGCCGGCCCCGGCCTGATGCGCTGGCACAACGAATATAATGTCCGCACGCTGCAGCGGCCCGGCCTCGAACCGTTCACCTCGCCCGCGGACGCGGTCGAGAAGACCGCCGGCGGCGAGAACGCCGCTTCCACCATCGGCACGCCCGATGATCTGGTCAAAACCATCAAGAACCTGCTGCAGGTCTCGGGCGGCGTCGGCACCATCATCGGCTTCGTGCACGACTGGGCCAATCCGGAAAACACCCGCCGGAGCTGGGACATGGTGGCGCGCTACGTGATCCCGGAGATCAACGGCTACATCAGGGGACTGCGCGAGTCGCAGAAGTTCCTGATCGAGAACCGCGCGGTGTTCGAGCGCGCGGGGCAGGCCGTGATGGCCAAGATCATGGAAAACGACAAGGCCGCCGCGGCGTTGTCGCTCACCGGCCCCGGGCGCGTCGCGATCCCGACCATCAACGCGCCGGACCTGCAGAAGGAAGCCGCCAAGCGCAAGGCGTGAACCAGAGGCCAGAACAACAATTCTTGAACGGCGCGGATGATCCTCCGCGCCGTTTTTGCGACGAGGAAACAAAGAGTTGTTTACCGATCCGGGCTATGCCCAAGCCCACCGCGCGGCAATATTGAGGCCGCGACAAGCCCGCCGCCACGGTGGATAATATTTGCGATTTCCGACGCTCAACCGGAGCCATGGTCATGTCGACGCAGAGTATCGCCGCGCCCGCCTACAGCTTCACACCGCCGAAGCGCAATTCGCTGACGCATATTCCGGGCGACGAGGGCTGGCCCTTCATCGGCAAGACACTGGAAGTGCTCGCCGACCCCAAGGGCCAGGTCGAACGGCAATCCAAAAAATACGGACTGGTCTATCGCAGCCATCTGTTCGGCGAAACCAGCCTCGTCCTGCTCGGGCCCGACGCCAACGAACTGGTGCTGTTCGACCAGGCCAAGCAGTTTTCCTCGACGCTCGGCTGGGGACGGATTCTCGGATTGCTGTTTCCGCGCGGATTGATGCTGCTCGATTTCGAGGAGCATCGGCTGCACCGGCGGGCGCTGTCGGTGGCCTTCAAATCCGGCCCGATGAAATCCTACCTCTCCGACCTCGACACCGGCATCGCCGCGCGGGTCGCGCAGTGGAAGGCGCAGCCGGGACCGATGCTGTTCTATCCCGCGATGAAACAGCTCACGCTCGACCTCGCGGCAACGTCGTTCCTCGGCGCCGGCATCGGGCCTGAAGTTGACGAAATCACCAACGCCTTTGTCGACATGGTGGCCGCTTCCGTCGCCGTGATCCGCAAACCTCTGCCCGGCACGCCGATGGCGCGGGGCGTCAGGGGCCGCAAGCGCATCGTCGCCTATTTCTCCGAGCAGATCCCGATCCGCCGCGCCAAAGGCGGCGGCGACGATCTGTTCTCGCAGCTCTGCCAGGCAACCCATGAGGACGGCGCGCTGCTTTCGACACAGGACATCGTCGACCACATGAGCTTCCTGATGATGGCGGCGCACGACACGCTGACCTCGTCGCTGACGTCGTTCGTGGGCGAACTGGCCGCGCATCCGGAATGGCAGCAGAAGCTGCGCGACGAGGTCAACGGCCTCGGCATCGCCCCTGACGCACCCACCAGCTTCGACAATCTCGAAGCAATGAAGCTCACCGAAATGGCGTTCAAGGAAGCGCTGCGGCTGAAGCCGCCGGTGCCTTCGATGCCGCGGCGCGCCGTGCGCGACTTCACCTTCAAGGGCTACGCGATCCCCGCCGGCACGATGGTCGGCATCAATCCGCTGTTCACCCATCACATGCCCGATATCTGGCCCGAGCCCGAAACATTCGATCCGCTGCGGTTCACCGACGAGGCGCAACGCAATCGCCACCGGTTTGCCTGGGTGCCTTACGGTGGCGGCGCGCATATGTGCCTCGGCCTGCACTTCGCCTACATGCAGGCGAAATGCTTCACGCGTCATTTCCTGCAAAATCTCAGCGTCTCGCTGGAGCCGGGCTACAAGCCGGACTGGCAGATCTGGCCGATCCCCAAGCCGCGCGACGGATTGCACGTGGTGCTGAAGCCGGTGTAAGGGCGCACTTCGCGCCGTGCCCACCATCCATCCCAGACTGCGGCTTCAAATGGTGGGCACGCTTCGCTTTGCCCATCGTGGCTACGGCATCAATCCACGAACGTCGTCAACTGCGCGCCTTCGTCGGCGACGAACACCGCGATCAGTTCGGCCGGTTCGGTCGTGCTGGCATTGGCCGAGACCAGGTGCACGGCGCCGGGTGGTTCGAAGAACGACTGGCCGACACCGAACGTCTCGACCGGGCCGCCGGCCAGTTGCGAGCGGATTTCGCCCCTGGTGACGTAGGCGGTGACGGAGCCGGCGTGACGGTGCGCGCGGGTGAATCCGCCGGGGCCGTAGAACACCCGCACGATCGTCACGCGCTTGCCCGGCACGTTCGGCAATGCATGCGAGGCGATCGGCTCGACCACATCCTGCGCGGAGCCGGACGAAATGCTGTTGGCGCAAAGCGGCTCGATCACCGCCGCGATCGCGCCCATGGTCGCGGGCAGCGCCTTGCCGATGACGAAGGCGCAGGCGAGGCCGGCGATGACGGCAAGATAGAACGGCCGGCCTTCGGCTAGCGGCGACAGACGGAACGTTGCTGACATTTGCGTCTCTCTCTTTGGTTGACCGCCGTCATTGCGAGCGAAGCGAAGCAATCCATGCCGCCGCAAGGAAGTGTGGATTGCTTCGTCGCGTTGCTCCTCGCAATGACGTTTGAGTCCCTACCCCGCTCCCTGATCGAACGCCTTGCGCAGCGTGACGTAGCCCTGCTGCTGCTGGCTCCAGTTGCGGCCGCCGATCATGGCGCCATCGACGACCAGGTCGTGGCCATTGACGAAGGAGGATTCGTCGCTCGCGAGGAACACCGCGGCATTCGCGATATCCTCGGGCAGGCCCGCGCGCGGGATCGGCTGCGCCGCCTTGTAGACTTCGCGCATCACGGCCGGAGTCTTCTCGGCCGCCTCCACCGACAGGCCGAGCGCCTTGCCGAAGATGCCGGTCGCGATCGCACCGGGCGAGATCGAATTGACGCGAATGTTGGACTCGCCGAGTTCCATCGCGACGCATTTGGTCAGATGGATGACGGCGGCCTTTGCCGCGCTGTAGACCATCGACGACGAATAGCCGGCCAGAATGCCGGCGATGCTGCCATTGTTGATGATGCTGCCGGAACCCTGCTTCCGCATATGGGGCGCGGCATGCTTCATGCCGAGCATCACGCTGCGCACCAGCGTCGCCATCGCCGCATCGAACCGGTCGACCTCGAGGCCTTCGATGCCGCCGGTCTGCGCCGGACCGCCGGCGTTGTTGAACAGGCAGTCGATGCGGCCGAACTTCTCGACCGAAAGCGCGATCAACGCCTTCATCTGGTCTTCGACAGTCACATCGGTCTGGCGAAAGATGCAGTTGGCTCCGAGCTTCCTGGCCAATGCTTCGCCTTCCGGCACACGCCGCCCCGCGATCACGATCTTCGCGCCCTCGACGATGAATTTTTCCGCGGTGTACAATCCAATGCCGCTCGTTGCGCCTGTTATCACCGCTACCTTGCCGTCCAGCCGTCCCATTCTCTTGTCCTCGTTTGACGTTTAACTTCGCCTCAATTGATGATCGCGGTCGGCTCTGCCCAGGCTATTCCGGCCGAGCAGAATGCGATGAGGGCCGACACGCACAGCACGAACGAGACTGTCATCCGTTCCTCCCGTTTCTGGTTGGCCTCAATATTCCCGGCTGCCGCCAACAACGCAAGCGAGCTTTGTTCCAGGATACGTGTCGCGCTACCTGCCGCGCATGCTGCTGCCGTTTCACGGTGAAATCCGGGAATTGCGCTACGGTCGGCCTTATTTTGGATTCGCTGATCACGTGAAGTGACGAGACCGATGAAGAAATTGATCGACGAATTCAGGAGCGGCTGGCAGGGCATTTCCCAGCCTTCGCCGGTCTTCAGCACCGGTTTTGCGGTTGGCTGTCTGGCATTGACGACGCTGGCGCGGTGGGGATTGGCCCATATCCGCCCTGACGTGTTCTTTACGCCCTCGCTGCCGGCCGTGTTCTTCGCGACCGCCGTTGGCGGCTCCCGGGTCGGCATAGCGACGGCGTTCGCGGCCGGCGTGCTCGGTATCTTCGTCAATTTCGGTAATGACGTCGCCGATTCCGCGCGATTTGCCCTGCTGGCGATTTTCTGGGTGGTCTGCGGCCTGACCATCTGGGGGGTCGAGCATTACCGGACGATCGTCAGGCAACAGCGGGATATCGCCAGGCGGCTGACCGAGGAGGAAGAATACCGCAAGCTGCTGGTCGACGAACTGCAGCACCGGCTCAAGAACAAGACATCGACGATCCATGCCGTACTGCATCAGGCCCTGCAGGACCAGCCGCAGATCTGGAGCGGGGTCGATCGCCGCCTGCGTGCGCTCTCGGCGACCGATGATCTGATCGCCCGGGCTGATGGCCGCGGCTGCGATATCAAGGACATGCTGCTTTCGGAACTCGGTCCCTACGGGCATGTCCGCTTCAATCTGGATGGCGATCCGCTGTTCCTGCCCGCCAAGCTGGCGGTCAGCCTGGCGCTGATCTTTCACGAACTGGCGACGAACGCCGGCAAGTACGGCGCGTTCGCTTCGGTCCGCGGGCTGTTGCAGGTGTCATGGTCGATATCGGACGACCGCCTCCACATCACCTGGGACGAGACCGAAGGACCCGCGGTCGAAAATGTCGGACCCGAGGGTTTCGGCAGCAAGCTGCTGCAATCGGCGCTCCGCGCCTTCGACGGCAAGACCGAGATCCGCTACCTGAAGACCGGCGTCCACTGCACGATGCAATGCCGTGTCCCCGCGAGCTGAGTGAACCGCAACCCTTTCCCCGGGCGCGCCACGCTGGCGTTGACACTCTGTTAATGACGATCGCGGCGACGCCGCACGAAAGCTGTGACTTGTAGGAGTGTCGCTGTCTTTCACAGTTCCACTTAACCAAACCTACAACGGACTTTGCCAAACTCTCGCGTATGCACAGTCCCAATAAACACGACTTTCAGGCGGCGACGCAGGCCGGCAATGAGAGCGCATACGAACATGAACTGAACATCCTGCGGGATGTCTTCCGGTTGCTGCCAACCGGTGTGACGGTCCAGGACGAGCACGGCGAGCTGGTGCTGGCGAATGATGCCGCCGGCGCCCTGCTGCGGGCTGCCGCGGCCGCGACGTCGCAGCCGAACGGCCGCCGCGAGATCTGCCTCGAACTGCTGCGCGCAGGCTCCCCGGCTGTGCTCGAGGAAGCGATCACTGGCGGGCATAACAAGCAGGTATTCCTGACCACGCACCGGCCGGTCCGGATTGGCGATCGCAACCTGCTGATTTCGAGTTCGGCCGACATCACCGAACAGAAGGCGTTCGAGGACCATTTGTTCCGTTCGGCCTATTATGACGAACTGACCGGCCTGCCGACGCGGCGGGTGATCGAACATCGCGTCGACACCCTGCTGAAGCAGGACGGCGCAGAGCGTCGCTTCGCGCTTGCGTTTCTCGACGTCGACAGCTTCAAGCACATCAACGACTATTACGGCCACGCGGTCGGCGACGCCCTGCTGGTCGAGATCGCGAGAAGGCTCGGGCTCGACCTGCGCGAATCCGATATCCTGTCGCGGATCAGCGGTGACGAATTCGTGCTGCTGCTCAACCCGATCCACAATGAGAGCGAGGTGGCGGAGTTCATCCACTTCATCCTGCAGCGACTGAAGGCGCCGTTCTTCATCGACGGATCCGAGATATTCGCCTCCACCTCGATCGGCGTCAGCCTCTATCCCGATCATGGGCGCAGCTATGACGTGCTGCGCCAGAACGCCGATATCGCGATGTATCGCGTCAAGAACGCCAGCAAGGGCGCGGTGGCCTTCTTCGACGCCAGCATGGAGCGCGAGGCGCAGGCGCGCATGAAGATCGAGCAATCGCTGCGGCTGGCGATCCTGGAAAAGCGCTTCTGCTGCGCGTTCCAGCCCAAGGTCGACATCCGCACCAGGCAGGTCACGGGCATCGAGGCGCTGGTTCGCCTGCGCGACGACGAAGGCGTAATTCAGGCCCCCGGCACCTTCATCAATCTCGCCACCGAGCTTGGATTGATCGACGAACTGACCCATCTGGTGCTGGCGGAAATCGTCAAGTCGATCGACCTGATCAACGACACGTTCGGGCCCGATACCACGATCAGCATCAATGTCGCGGCCAAGCAGGCCGGCAACCCGGAATTCATGCGTCCATTCGCCGAAGCGATCGAGGCAACCGGATTCCCGAAGCGGTTCATGATCGAGGTGACGGAAGACGCCTTCGTCACCAAGACGCACTTCCAGGACGAGATCCTGCCGATCTTCCGCCGGCTCGGCGTCAAGATCTCGATCGACGATTTCGGCATCGGCTATTCGTCGCTGTCGGCGCTGGCCGACATCACCGCCGACGAGATCAAGATCGACCGCTCCTTCATCACCGACATTCACCAACGCCCGCGCAGCCAGGGCATCCTGCGGGCGATCGAATCCCTGAGCGAGGCGCTCGGCATGACCGTGATCGCCGAAGGCATCGAGACCTTCGAGGAACTGGCCTATCTGCAGGCCGCGACCAGAATTCGCTATGCGCAGGGCTATTACTTTTCGCGGCCGATCTTCCTGGAAGACCTCAAGATGGCGACCCCGCGCGCCAGCGAGTCCCGCCCCGGCTCGCAGAGCCGGCCGGCGCCGGAAGGCCGCCCGGCCTATTCGCGCGGCGGCTATCGCCGCTGAATCGCTGCGCTTTTGCGGTGCGGGATCGCTGCCCCGGAAATCGTTAAGCTCCGGGTAACCGGATTTCCTAACCGCTTATGGCATCTGTCCGTCGTATGGATATCCCCCGGGAGAGACGGGGGAAATGCGCGCACTGCTGCACCACCTGCAAATCGTGAAGGCCCGCCTGGTCGACCGCGGACGGCATCTTGCTGCCACGATCCACGGGCCGGTGCTGTGGCTGACGCTTTGCGGCGGCCTGCTGGTGGCGACGATCTTCTTCGGCGCCATCATGATGGCCGGCCAATTCCGCGAGCGCGCCCTCGTCAACAGCGAGCGTGAACTGGAAAACACGGTTCTGCTGCTGACCCGGCATTTCGACCGGCAGTTCGAGGACTCCGATACGATCGCCGCCGACGTGATCTCCCGGCTGCAGATCTCCGGCATCGCCTCGGAACGGGAATTCAGGGCACGGATCGCCAGTTCCGAAGCCCATGAAATCCTGCGCTCCAAGGCGGGCGTCCTGTCCTATCTCGGCGACATCTCGATTTTCAACTCCAATGGCGACATGATGAACTGGTCGGAACAGCTTCCGGCGCCGGTTCTCAACATCTCATCACGGGCCTATTTTCGCACCTTCAAGTTCGATCCGCGGTCGGTGTCGGTGCTGTCCGAGCCGGTTCGAAGCTTCATCTCCGGCAACATGTACACGGTCGTTGCCCACCGCCTGCGAGGCGAGGACGGCATCTTCCTCGGCGTGATGACGCGGCGCATCGATCCGGCCACCTACGAAAAATTCTTTGCTTCCGTGGCGCTCGGAACCGGGGCCACCATCTCGATGCTCCATAGCGACGGCACCATGCTGGCGCGGTATCCGCAGGACAAGGCGCTGATCGGGCAGAACTTCGCCAAGGCCCCGCTGCTGCAACGGGTCCGGGATCAGGGGCGGCCGCAGACGCTGCGTCTGCAAAGCCCGGTCGACCAGAGCGACAAGCTCGGGGTCGCAGCACCGCTCGCAAAATTTCCGGGAGTGGTGATCGCGACCAACGCGGTCAGCGACGCCCTCGCCGACTGGCGCGCGCAGAACCGGTTCCTCGTCGTTGCGGCTGCGCTATCGGCGATGGTGGTCGCCACGATCCTGTTCCTGATCATCCGGCAGATCACCCGGCAGGGCCGCGAGGCGCAGCAACGGCTGGAGGCGGAACGAAGCCGGCTCGACACCGCGCTCAACAACATGATCCAGGGACTGGTGACGTTCGATGCCTCGGCGCGCATCGTCACCCTCAACCGGCGTTACATCGACATGTACAATCTGTCGACCGACATCGTGAAGCCGGGCTGCCACTTCCTCGACCTGATGCGGCATCGCAAGGAGACCGGATCGTTCGACGGCGACGTCGACGCTTTCTGCGCTCGCGTGAGGCGCAATATCGCGCTCGGCCGAACCGACCACAGCATCATGCAATGCCCGGACGGACGCTCGTTCATGGCGGTCAGCCGGCCGCTGGCCGACGGCGGCTGGGTCGCCACGATGGAAGACATCACCGAGCGCCGCCAGCCTCGAACAGGAGCGCGACCGGAATTATGCCTTCCTGAGCCAGATCATCGACCACATCCCGTCACAGATCACCGTAAAGGACGTGCGCGACCGCCGCTATCTGCTGGTCAACCGGGTCGCGGAGGTCCAGTTCGGGATTTCGCGCGAGTTCATCATCGGCAAGACCGCCGAAGACGTCTTTCCGACCAGCTCCGCCGCGGTCATCGCGGCCGACGAGGAGAAGACGCTGCAATCGCCCGACGGACTGTTCAAGGACGAGCATGTCTGGGAATCCCAGGGGATGGGCACGCGCTACATCACCTCCCGGCGGCTCGGCATCCGCGACGCCACCGGCGAGCCGCGCTACATCATCAACGTGGTCGATGACGTCACCGAGCGCCGGCTCGCCAATGAACGGATCGCGCATCTCGCACATTACGACGCCCTGACCGACCTGCCGAACCGGGTGCTGTTTCGCGAGCAGATCGAGCGCGAACTGCAGAAGGCCGCTCACGGCGAACAATTCGCCCTGCTCTATATCGACATCGACGAATTCAAGGGCATCAACGATTCGCTCGGGCACCATGTCGGCGACGAACTGCTCAAGGCCGTCGCCACCCGCATCAAGGATTGCATCAAGCCGGGCGACCTGATCGCCCGGCTCGGCGGCGACGAATTCGCCGTGATCCAGACCGCAATCGGCGGCCGCGCCGACGTCGTGGAATTCGTGGCGCGCCTGTATGACGCGATCCGGCAGCCCTATCAGTGCCTCGGCCATCACCTCACCACCGATGCAAGCATCGGCATCGCGCTGGCGCCGCAGGACGGCACCGAGCTTGACCAATTGATAAAACACGCCGACCTCGCCATGTACGGCGCCAAGGCCGAAGGCCGGCGCACCCACCGCTTCTTCGAACCGGAAATGGACGCCCGCGCCAAGGCGCGGCTTACCATGGAGCAGGACCTGCGCCAGGCGCTTGTCGATGGCGGTTTCGAAATCCACTACCAGCCGCTGCTCGATCTCGCGAACAGCGAGGTGACGGGTTGCGAGGCGCTGTTGCGCTGGCGTCATCCGCAGCGCGGCATGGTGTCGCCCGCCGAGTTCATTCCGCTCGCCGAAGATACCGGCCTGATCAACGAGCTCGGTGACTGGGTGATGCAGACCGCCTGCGCCGAGGCGGCCGGCTGGCCTTCGCAGATCCGCCTCGCCGTCAACGTCTCGCCGATCCAGTTGAAGTCTCCGACGCTGGCGCTGCGGATCATGCGCGCGCTTGCGGCTTCCGGCCTGCCGCCGGACCGGCTGGAGATCGAGATCACCGAGGCGGTGCTGATCCATGACGACGAAACCGCGCTGGCCATCCTGCACCAGCTTCGCGCCATCGGCGTGCGCATCGCGCTGGACGATTTCGGCACCGGCTTCTCGTCGCTCAGCTATCTGAAGCGCTTCCCGTTCGACAAGATCAAGATCGACCGCTGTTTCGTCAGTGACATCGAAGTCGACGGCTCGGCGGCGATCGTGCAGGCGGTGGTCAACATCGCCGCGGCGCGCAACATGACCACGGTGGCAGAGGGCGTCGAAACCGAGCAGCAACGCGAAATCCTGCACCAGCTCGGCTGCACCCAGATGCAGGGCTACCTGTTCAGCGCGCCGAAGCCGGCCGCCGAGGTGAGGAAGCTGCTTGGGATGCCTCCGGGCAAGGCCGCGGCCGTCGCCTGATTCCGCGACAAGTTCCGCTAAGCCGCCCAGCGACCGCGGTTGGCCTCGGCCAGGATCGGGCGGATCAGCCGGCCGAACCGTTCGGCTTCCTCGTCATGCAGGTAGCCGGACAGGCAGAACGAATGGCAGCCGGCGTCGATGAATTGCTGCAGCGTGGCGGCGCACTGCGCCGGATTGCCGACCACCGCGATGCCCGCGCCCGGCCGCACCTTGGTGATGCCGGTCCATAGATGCGGCAGCAAGAGATCGCCATGCTCGCGGGCGAGTTGCTGCACACGCTGGTTCGCCTCCGAGCGGTTGTAGAGCGTTTTCATTTCCTGCTTCTGCCGTTCGGTGGCGTGGCGCACCAACTGGTCGGCCGCCTCCCAGGCGTCGGCCTCATTCTCGCGGCAGATCACCTGCAGCCGCATGCCGAAGCCGATGTCGTTCTCGCGGTTGTGCGCCCGCGCCATCTCTCTGATCTCGGCGATGTTCGCCGCGATCTTTTCCGGCAGGTCGCCCCAGAACAGATGCACGTCGGAATGTTTCGCCGACAACTCCCACGCCTGCCGCGAGCCGCCGCCGAGATAGAATTTCGGGAATGGCTGCTGCAGCGGCCGCGGCCGGATATGCGCGCCGGACAGCGTATGGAACTTGCCCTGGAAATTGACCGGCCCGCGCGTGGTCCACAGCGCCTTGAGAATGGAGACTTCCTCCTCCATCAGCTCATAGCGCGCTTCCTTGGGATAGCGCACGCCTTCGCCCTCGACTTCACTTTCATTCTGGCCGGCGATCAGGTTGATGCAGATCCGGCCGCCCGACATCTGGTCGAAGGTCGAGATCATCTTGGCGAGCAGCACCGGATTGATGTAGCCGGGCCGAGCCGCAATCAGCGGCTTGATGTGCTGGGAACGCGCCGCCATGAAGGCGCCGGTGATCCACGCCTCCCAACATACCGATCCGACCGGGATCAGGAGATATTCGAATCCGGCCTTTTCCGCCGCCTGCACCACGCGGTCACACAGCTCGGGAGAGCCCGGAATCTGTGCTTCCATCAGGCCATAGGCGGTGGTGTCGCCATGCGTGGGCAGATACCAGCCGAATTCGAGCGGACGCATGCATGTTTCTCCCTGTCGACGCGTATTTCCTCATCGTCGTCGAGAGGATTTTAGCGCCCGCAAGGCCTACCGCAATCGCCTTGCAGCCGCCGCACGGTTTTCGATTCCAATTGCGCCGGCGGCACGATAGAATAACCGGGCATGTCACCGGTTTCACTGATCCTCAATATCATCTGGATCGTCATTGGCGGCGCCTGGATGGCGTTCGGCTGGCTGGTCGCCGCCGTGATCATGGCGATCACCATCATCGGGATTCCCTGGGCGCGCGCGGCGTTCAATATCGCCGCCTACACGCTGTTCCCGTTCGGCTTCACGGCGGTGTCGCGCGACGCCTATACCGGGCAGGAGGATATCGGCACCGGTCCGCTGGGGTTGATCGGCAACATCATCTGGCTGGTGCTGGCGGGATGGTGGCTGGCGCTGGGACATGTGATCACGGCGGTCCTGCTGGCCGTGACCATCATAGGTATTCCGTTTGCCTGGGCGCATCTGAAACTCGCCGGCATCGCGCTGTGGCCGATCGGCAAGATCATCGTTCCGACGCCGTAAACTATCCACTTCGCGCGAAAACGCTTCAGCCGGCGGCCTGTTCGGCCGGGGGCTTCAGGCGCTCGAACTCGGCGTCGCTGATCTCGGTTTGCGCCACCAGCACGCTGCAGCGCAGGCGCTTGACCAGATAGCTGCCGACCGAGCCGAACCAGCGCGCCAGCGCACCCTGCGGCCGGTGCCCGACGACGACGAGATGGGCGCCGATTTCCTCGGCGACTTCGGCAATTTTCTGCCCGGCGTCACCGACCTCCAGGCGCGAGGTCGGCGTAAAGCCCAGCGCCTTCAGGCGTTCCGTGCCTTCGTTCAGGATCGCCTTGTAATCCTCGGTTTGCAGTTCGATCGGAATCGTAAGCCCGGCCTCGGGTGTCATGATCGAGGAAACCTCGACCACGGCCAGCAGGAACACTTCGGAGCGGCAGAGCTGCGCCAGCTTGGCGCCCTCGCGCAGCGCAAGCCGCCCCTCGACAGAGCCGTCATAGGCGAGAAGAACCTTCTTGTACATCGGACGTCCCCATCGATGGTGAGAAGATCAGCAGGTGAAGGATAACACCAATCGCGCCGGAACGGATCAGATTTTTGGCTAATACGCTGTGGGCCTGCGCCCGGCTGCCTTCATCGCCCCGGCAAGGCTGCCGCTCGACGCGCCCTGTTGCAGCTCAACTCAACCCGGCAGCGCCCGAGGTGCCCGCGCGAGGAGATGGTCCGACCGGTTTGTCGCCGGATTTCCGGTAGCGAGGATCGCGGTGATGGCGGGGTTGGCCTCCGCCTCCAGCGTGGCGATGGCCTCGCGGGCCCACAGATAGGATGCGTCGAAGATCTCCGCGTGGAGGTCGAAATCGGTCACGTCGATCCCGTCCGGAACCGGCGGCCGCATCACGGCGTCCGACGGCCCGGCCGGCAAGGTATCGTAGCGCTGATGGGCGACAAGGCTGCGCCACAGCACGTTGACCGCGCTCGGCGCCGCCGGAAGCAGCTTCTTGCGGAACGGCGTCAGCATCGCCGCGATCAATTCGAACCGTCCGGGCAGCGCGGCATAATCGACGTCGAACATCTCCGCCGCCGGCTCGCCGAAATGGACCACCAGGTTGGGACCGCTCTTCAACTGATGCATCGGCGCCAGCGGAACGTTGTCGATCAGGCATCCATCGACCAGCATCGCGCCCTCAGGCGTGTAGAACGGCGGCAGCAGCCCGGGGATCGCGCTCGAAGCGCGCACCGCCTGCCAGAGCAGTCCGGAACGGATCAATTCGAGATTATGGGTCGAAAGGTTGGTGGCGACGGCGGCGAAAGGCCGCCAGCAATCCTCGATCCGGCAAGCGGCGCCGTACTGTCCGGCCAGCGCGCGATCGAACGCCTTGTGATCGAGCAGCGAATAGCGCGGCCAGGTCGGCCGCCGCAGGCTTCGGCTTCGGACGAAGATCTCGTGGGTGCCCTCCTCGAGATGCTCGGCCTCGAGATTCTTCGCGAAGCCGGCCGCCATCGCCGAGCCGACACTGGTGCCGACGAAGATATCGAACACCACGCCGCGCTCGCGAAAGGCCTTGTAGATGCCGACATGCGCCGTTCCGAGACTGCCGCCGCCGGCGGCGACAAAACCGATGGCGCGGCCGGACAGAAACCGGATCACGCTGTCGATATCGATCTGGTCTTCAAGCGCGACGTGATGGTGCATGAACGACGGCAACCGGGCTAGCCACGCGGCTGTCCCGCTGACCTCACCGCGGCGCCGGTCATGAATCCGCACCAGACGCCGCGCCGATACCGGATGGACCTCGCAGGCGAAAGCTTCGATGTCCGTCAATGCTCCGGCAGGAGCGTCGCCACGGCACGCGAACACCACCATGTCGGCCTGACGGATCGCCTTGCGTGCCCACACCGACGCGTCGCGACCGCCGAGGTAAACCACCAGCGGCGCCACGTGCTCGAGCTTGTTGAGCCACTCGGTCACCTCGGACGCATCGAGTTCGTAGCGGGGAAACATCGCGCGCAGGCGCGCGGGGTCCACGATCTCGGCGCCGGCCGCCACGAGGCCATCGCGCATCCTTGCAGCAAACGCAGCCGGCAGCGGTTCGAGCCCGCCATCGATCAGCGCCACGGTCCGCGCCTTTGGCGGCGCACGAACCGGCGTCAGGCGCGCCGTCTCCTTTGCAAACCGCCGCGCCAGCGCCGCGAGCAGCGCTTCGACCACGGCGGGCGCCTCCTCGGCGAGCTTCTGGTACGCCGCGCGGGTCAGCACCAGCACGCTGGTGTCGCGAACGGCAATGACATCGGCCGTGCGCGGGATGTTCGCAAAGAAGCCGATCTCGCCCACCAGTTCGCCGGCGCGAAGCTCGGCGAGCGGCTCAACCTCGCCGGTGCGGCGCACCGCGAGCGCGCCGTGCAACACCATGAACAGGGCGTTCGCGGGACCGCCCTGCGCGACGAGCAATTCGCCGCGCACGAGGTCCTGACGGACCATGGCGTTAAAGGTCTTCAGCCGCTGTTCCGAACTGAGCGTTCGCAGCAGCGCAAAATCCTCCAGCACGTTTCCCCACCCGAATGTCGTACCTGGTGCACTCATTGGCGGCGCCCAGTTCGATGATGTGGTGCGATGTTAGCCCCGGGCGGGCTTCACAGCGAGCAATATCAGCCCTCGCCGCCCCCAATCCGACCCAACTGGCCGTTGCCCCTGCCCGGCCAATCGGCTAAATGAACCCCCGTTGCACCCGTAGCTCAGCTGGATAGAGCGTTGCCCTCCGAAGGCAAAGGTCACACGTTCGAATCGTGTCGGGTGCGCCAATTCTGTCCAAATCGCCAAACGCGCCATCAGACGTCAGTATTGGCGTGGGATCGCGACAAGCCGTCGCATAGCCGGTTCAATCCATCGATAATTTAGAATGTGTCGCGGATCGACGATCCGATCAGCGTGAGCTTGCGCAGGCCGTTGCAGATTCCCGCCTCACCAACTATTCCCGCCTAAGCTACCCGAAATGCGCCTCGTCACCTGGGGAGAAGAAATGAAACATCGCGACCTGCCTCGTTCCACCGGCCGCATGCCTGGCCTGGTCACGCTTGCATTGATCGCGACCTCCGCGCCGGCGCACGCGCATGTGAAATGGTTCGCGCCCTATATCGTCGGCGCACCGCCGCAGCCGATCGGGGCCACGCTCACCAATGTCTGGTTCTGGACCGGCATTGCGCTGGTGCTGGTGTTCTTCCTCGCGACAAGAGCGGTCGAGAAGTCGAGCGCGGGTGAAACGATCCTGCGCGGCATGGACCGGATCACCGACCCGCTCTGGAAGCGCCTCGACGACTTCGTGCGCGTGGTCATCGCCGCCTTCTTCGTGGCGATCTTCGCGGTCGGCGGCGTCTACCTGACGCCCGATCTCAAGACGCCCGCCGAATGGGTGTCGTGGACGCAGCTCCTGATCGCCGGCCTGATCTTTTCGCGCAAGACGCAGCCGCTCGCCGCCGCCGGCATCATCGGCCTGTGGCTGCTGGCGCTGCGCGACTACGACGTCTTCCATCTGCTCGACTATCTCGCGCTCGGCGTCGGCGTCGCCGCCTATCTGGTGCTGGAGGCATCGTCCAATCCGGAATGGCGCAAGCATCGCTTCGAGGCGCTGCGCTGGGGCGTCGCCATCGCGCTGATGTGGTCGAGCCTCGAGAAATTCGCCTATCCCGACTGGTTCTACCCGCTGGTCGAGGAAAAGCCCTTCCTGACCTTCGGCATGCCGCGCGACATGTTCATCCCGATGGCGGGCGTCGCCGAGTTCACGATGGGATTCGGCCTGCTCTGGACGCCGCTGGTCCGCCGGCTGTCGGCCATCGCGCTCTTCGTCATCTTCAACGCAGCCGTCTATCCGTTCGGCCGCGTCGACCTGATCGGCCACGCGCTCATCATGGCGATCATCGTCGCCATCGCCGCCGATCATACACGGGAGGTGCATTTCCTGCCCGCGCTCAAGCGCAGGCTCGCCGGCGTCCCGGCGGGACTTGCGGCGGCGCTCGTCATCTTCGTGACGGGGTATTGGGGACTGCACATCGCGATCTACGGCATCGAAGGAGACACGCGGGACGCCGACCGGCGAGCGGATGACGCATACGCCGAACCCCGAATATCCGCATGGCATGCACGGCGCGGCTGCAGTGACGGCGTCGACGGCAGGCGCGGCCTATCGCGCCGCCATGGACCGCATGCACGGTCCCATGATGCAAGGCATCGCCAATGCCGATCCCGATGCGGCCTTCGTGCTCGGCATGATCCCTCACCATCAGGGCGCGGTCGACATGGCCGAGATCGTCCTGAAGTTCGGCAAGGACACCCGAAACCAGCACTTCGCCCGCGAGATCATCGACACCCAGAGGCGCGAGATCGGCGAGATGCGCGAGTGGCTCAAGCAGAAGAACATCCCGCAACCGTGAGGAGCGGCGCGGCCGCTCGGATCTCCTGGCGTGAGCCAGTCTCCACTTCGCTGGAAAGACGCTCTCTAGAGCATTATCGGTTCTGATTGAATCAGAACCGAAGCTCTAGATTCTTGTTTTGACGCGTTTTCTTCACGCGAACCGGTATCCACTTCGCTCGAAAACGCTCTAGTAGAGATTATCCTTGTATTCCTTCTCCAGGCCCTTCTTCAGAAGCCCCGTCACACCGGGAACGGACAAGGCGGCGCTCGTGAGACGGGCTCCAAGTCCGTTGGCCTTGTTGAGCTTGATATGCTCTGCGAAGACCCTGGCTGGCTCGATGTCGGCAGGACGGCCGGCGACAGGCCAGAGCTGCGCACGAACGAGGGCGGGGCTTTCCGACATCGTGATGTCGAGATCGTCGATCCAGATCGCGAGCGCCGGCGTCTTGTCCTGTACTTTGAATTGCGCGCGCACGGCTTCATCGTCAGTCATGTGAGCCGTCCCCGACAATTTCACGACATGAATAGAACCGGGGATGAGCAGCGCGGCGGCGACGCGGGGCTGAGAGATGATGTTGCGAAAGCTGTCGACGCGACGGTTGCCCGGGCGATCGGCAAACCAGAGCTTCGAGCTCTCAAGATGCACCATCATGCCGGCCGGATCGCCCTTCGGGCTGAGATCGGCACGGCCTTGGGCATCCGTCGTCGCCAGCGCCATCAAACGGCATTCAGCGACGAAGGCCGAAATATCCGATGGTGGCGTGGCGATCGGTACAGCCGTCCAGAAATCCGAGCGGATCAACGCCTTGCCGCAATGGCCATAGCATTCCTCCACCGTGATGCGGATTTCATCGTCGCCCACCTCCGCCACCTTGCCGTTGACGCGCAAGGTTTCGGTGATGCCAGGAAGCGGGAACAGGGAGCCAAATGCCGCGCCCGGCCGCGCGAGTGATGGATCATCCAGCAGTGCGGTGGGCAGCCGCAATTCGCGCGCGCCGGCGGATGCGAACCCGGGCTTTCCGCCCGCCAGTGTCACGGCGACACCCGAGGCGTCGCCGAAAGCGGTAAACGCCAGGGGCGAGAACCGGATCCATTGCAGCGCCCCCTCATCGAGATGATCAATCACCTTGAGGGTCATCGGCAGCGGCGTCTTGCCGATGACGGCTTCGAGTTCCGCCACCGTGGCGATCGGCTTGTTCATCGAAATGGCCTCACCGCGATTCCTCGATGGCCGGACTGAAGGACTGTGAACCGCAGCGGATCGTATCCGTTCGCGGGCACTTACGCGCGACCGACGACCTGGACAACACGCAGGTCCGAGAGCGGGATTGTTTTTGTGGTCGCCGCCAGCGCGGCTTGAAGCGCTTCGACATCCGCACCAGGATTCGGCTGCCAGCCGCAGGGACAAGCACCGCTGCGGTGCTCGTCGGCAACTTCCTTGTAGATCGATCCGACGGCGGCGGCCGCAAGGCGCATCACCGTCATTGGAGAAAGCCGGCTCGCGTTCAGCACGCTGCAGAAGGCTACCATGATCGACTGATGCAATTCGGCTCTTGCAGCTTCGTTGTCCGGATCAGGCAGCATGATGGCTTGCGTCCTCTTCTTCGCCGGCGATATGGCCGCAGCACCCACTGGCGACACCGACCTTTCGTTGTCAGATACGCTCGCCCGCAACCATCATCAAGGCATGGCGCTTGCCCGAGAACTTGAATGGTTCGAAATTGCATCGGACCTGGAATTGGTTTCGAACGCGAAACTCCCGCGCGGCCGGCAGCAAGCGCATGAAGTCATTCCCGCTTTTGGGTCCTCCGCGAGGGCCGGCCCTGGCGCAGGTGGACCTGTGATTTCATTCCGATCGATTTAGAATCATTGTCAGATCGGAAACCGATTCGGTTCGCTGGTGACAGCGCCCCCTGTCATTTGATCCAGAACATTCCTAAGTCATGCTTGGCGCGCAATCATGATCTGGCCGGAAGCGCGGGCGCTCTCAAGGGGTACCGGGATGGAGAAGCAGAACTGCTGCATTGGGGCGCTGTGCGTCGGCGACGCCGCGCACGCCATGTCGCCGATCGGCGGCGTCGGGATCAATCTGGCAATTCAGGACGCCACCGCCGCAGCCCACCCGCATTCCTGCGCGCGATTTCGCGGTCGCGTTTGCTGCCGCAGCTCACGGCGCGGTTGATTGGCATGGGCTTTCGACCCGAACGCGTTCGGACGAAACTACGCCATGGAATTGCGGCGCGTACCAGCGACGGGATGCCTTGAGCGATGCGCCACGCCTATCTCATTCTCGGACTTGTCTTCGTTGCCACCGGCTTCGTCGGCGCGTTCCTGCCGGTGCTTCCGACGACGCCGTTCCTGATCCTGGCCGCAGCCTGCTTTGCACGATCGTCTCCCCGCCTCGAAAGCTGGCTGCTCGATCACCCCCGCTTCGGCGCGTCGTTGCGCTCGTGGCGAGAGCGGGGCGCCATTCCCTGGAAAGCAAAGGCGATGTCGCTTGCTGGCATGAGCGCCGGCTTTCTGCTGTTCTGGTTCGGCAGCAAGCCTGGGCCGACCATGACAGCGGCGGTGGCGGCGCTGATGCTGACGGGCCTCGCCTATGTATTCACGCGGCCATCACTGTGATTTCCGCTTCAAGCCTCATTTCAGGCGCGGAGATCCATGAATACGCGGAGGAACTGCCCGGCGCGACCATTCGTGCCCCCGCTCCCACCGCGCGAGCGTGGATAGCACCGGGCGCTCGAAACCACGATAAACGGCGATACCGACCATTGCCGTGAGCGGAAGCGCCGCCGCGGCGAGCGCAATCTGCGATGTCGGGGGCAGGGCGATCCGGTGCGCCAGGGCGATCAGCGCGCCAACGACAAAGAAATGCGTGAGATAGATCGAGTAGCTCGCATTGCCGATCTCCTGAAGAAACTGCCAGGGCCGGCCGCGTGTCCTGACATCGGCGAATCCGACCGCCGCGATGACGATCAATCCCATCGGAACTCCGAATGTCAGAAATGTGTTGGTCGGCGGCGCGTGCAGCGATGGCGACACTGGAAGGAATGACGAGGCCGTCGCAAGGCCGGCCACGCCGGTCAGCAACGCGAGCCACGGCAATACCCAAATCCGGCCCATGGCGAATACGATTTGATCGCGAAACAACGCAATGATCATACCGAGGAGAAAATCGAGCAGGATCGGCTGGCTGTAGAAATACAGGATAACGTTGCCCGGGGCAGGATTCCACAACCCGAAAAGGACGCAAGCGGACAAGATGACCGCACACAGCGCAACCCGCATCTCGTACCAGATCGACAGGCTCAGTGCGAAAACAAGATAGAAGAAGATCTCGTAGTTGAGCGTCCATCCCAGATAATAGAGCGGATAAATTCGACCCGGGGCCTTCTCAAAAGGCACAAATGCCAGGGATTTCAGCAGAGCATGAAGATCGGGAGCGGTGTGCTGAAAAACAAAAGGAAAGGTGATGGCAATCGCGAAAACGAAAAACGTGACAAGATAATACAGCGGGAGAATGCGTCGCGCCCGATGGAACAGAAACTCGCCAGCAGACACCCTGCTTCGCGACGTCGTGTACACCATGATGAAGCCGCTGATGACAAAGAACAGGTCTACTCCGCTGTAGCCCTTGTCATGCAGTAGCGAGGTGAGGGACGTCTCCGGCAGCAATTGCTTCAAATGGACAAAGAGAACCATGTAAACGGCAACTGCTCGCAGAAGCTGGATATTCGGGAGCATTACTGCGCTCTTTTCTCCTGATGAATAAACTGGATCAAAAAATCGATCGATAAACATGCTGTCGTGGCAACCTGTAAGAAGTCCGCGACACAGCGAAGTCAGGAGAGTGACGGCTGCAGAGTGGCGTGCGCCCAACACTCACTCCGGTCCTGCTCGGCATACGACGTGACTTCCGAATTCCTGACGTTCGCGGCGCACAGTCACCCAGTGTCAAATGAGCGTCAAATTACAATGAAATTAATTGTGAATTTTCAGCAAGATAGCTGCAAAATTAACTTTGGCCCCAGGCTCGGAAAACGCGACGGCCGGGCATGCAGTGATCGAACAATCGGCTTTTCCGACTTACGCCAGTTGAATAGTGACTAACGTCACAGTCGCCGCCCCGCATTGGGAGCAAGGTCCGGGCATCAGAGACCGGCTCACCCGAGCCAGCCCAATGGAGCCCAAAATGACCGCGTTAACCATTCGCAGTACCGCCCTGGCGCTGACGCTCGCTGCCTCGTTCGCCGCATTCTCCTCGAACCCCGGGTTCGCCTTCAGCTCGGAAGCGCAGCAAATGTGTACCGGCGACGCCTTCCGTCTTTGCAGTTCGGAAATTCCAAACATTCCGAAGATCACCGCCTGCATGGTCAAGCAGCGTTCCAACCTGTCGGCCGGTTGCAGGGCGGTCATGGACCGGGATATGGCTGCCAAGTCCACCAAGGTCGCAGCCCAGTAAGTGGCTCCTGGTACTTGCTATCCATGACGGTCGCGCGACCGCCCACTTCACTCATCCGCGCGCACGGCCTGCGGCGAGACCGAAGAACTCCCGCTCGAACAGACAATACCCTGCGGAAGCCTGTCGCCTGAAAGAAGGGGCCAGATGCTCTCCTCACGTCCCGTTGCGGGGATCAGCAGGGTGCCGACGAAGTAAGCCAGCCCAAGGCCAACTACGGATGCGGACAAGATCGCGGCAACGGACAAGACGGTCGCCTGCCTTCCCCGGCGAGACGGCCGTGTCGTGCTGACGGTGATGACTGACATTCGCTCGACCTGATCATGATGAGTTCAGACGGCAGCCATCGCTGATGGCGATGGCGCTGCAACGGCCTCGTCGCTCGTTCGGCGAGAACGCCGACGGATGACGAAACCGCAACTTGCAAATGCTGCGCGGTTTTGCGCAGCTTGTTCAGGCGCAACGCCCGCAAGGTGCGCCAAGCGCCAACAAGGCGGCGTGGCCTAATGATGCTTGTGCATCGTGGCGCCTGCGGGAGCCGCCGTGGCCTGGCCGTTTTCCTCGATGTTGTAGACGATCTCGACAGGCCCGGCCTTCTCGAACAGCAGCGTGCCCTTCACCTTCTGGCCGAGCTGGAACGGCTCCTTGAGGCCCAGCAGCAGGATGCGATACGAGCCGGGCTTGAGCTCGATGGTCTTGCCGGGCTTGATCTCGATGCCGTTCGTGAGTGCGCGCGTCTTCATCATGCCGTCCACGCTGGACATTTCGTGCACCTCGATCTGGCTCGCCGCGGGCGACGCGCCGCCGATCAGGCGATCCGCAACTTTCCCCTTGTTGGTGATGGTGAGATAGCCGCCCGCGATGTTGGCGTCCTTCGGGGTCGGGCGCGACCACGGGTGACCGATATCGATCGCGCCGACCTTGAACTCGTGCGCGCCGGCCCCGGACGCAACGAGCAAGGCCGCCGCGACGAAAATGGCCGCCGTGACAAACACAAAGATGTCTCTGACGATGGTTGTCATGTTGTCCTACTCCAAACCGCGCGCTGGACAGAACGGCGTGTAGAGTAACAATCGGACGCGATTGCGGCCCGTGCCTGCCGCGATTGCGGCCACTGCCGGACGTGATTGCGGCTAGTGCGAAACGCGACGCGAACGAGTTGAGCGCGTGCGCTTGATCGCTTCCGCGCATCACTCAATATCGTCGCCGGCCAGCCGCGCTTCGCGCATGATCCAGTCAAGCGCACGCCCGATTTCCGATCGCTAATCGCCGCCGTCAGTAACAGGGGGCGTATGTGTGTGCGTATCTTGCAAGGTCGGCCGGAATCTTTTCATCCATGATGTTTTTTCTCGCCGTGCCGGCGGAGGCGCATCATCCAGGCGGCGGCGGCAACACCGGTAGCGGCGGGCCGATCAACACCATCTCGGCCGACACGCTTTCCGAAGGCCTGATCGCGGCCTCCGTCCGCTACGAATTCATTCGCCTCGGGCAACTCAGCGACGCCCAGTTGCTCGCTGCGGCGAGCCAGGGCACCCACGCCCATTCGATCCGCTCGATCGACAGCCTCTCTCTTTCGGTCGCCTACGGCATCACCAACGACCTGACGGTTTCCGTTCGCGCGCCTGGCGTCCGGCGCTCGGGCATCAGCGAGCCAGCGGAGGATATGCTGAGCGGCGGCCATATGGGCGGGATGAGCATGAACGACATGAGCGGCCTGATGAGTCCCGACGGCATCAACCGGCGCGGCAACTCGTCGGGCTTCGGTGACGTAACCATGCTTGGGCAATATCGCTTCCACAATAATGCGCAAACCGGAACGTCGGCCGCCGTGCTGTTCGGCTTCAAGGCCCCAACCGGTGTCACCAACCGGCGCGACAATATGGGTGAGCTGTTCCAGGCCGAATTCCAGCCGGGCTCTGGCTCGTGGGACGGCCTGATCGGCGCCGCCTTCACCAAGCGCGCCGGGCGCTGGTCGTTCGATGCGAGCGGGCTCTATTGGCTGATCACCAAGGGCACGCAGGACACCAATCTCGGCGACCGCTTTCTGTTCGGCACCGCCGTCTCCTATCGCCTGGTCGGCCCGATCGGCTCCGCGAAAGAGATCGAGCTGCACGAATATTGTATGCAGCCCAGCAACCAGATGCAGGAGCACTGCCTCTATCATGCCAATCACGACCACAGCGACATGAAGCGGACGCCCTACACGCTCGACCTCGTTCTCGAACTCAATGGCGAATGGCACGACAAGCAGCGCATCGCCGGCATCCCGGACCCCAATTCGGGCGGCACCACCGTCTATCTCTCGCCCGGGGTGCGCGTGGGCTTCGATCGCTTTTCGAGCTTCCTGTCCGTCGGCGTGCCGATCGTGAACCAGCACAACGGCATTCAGTCCAAGCCGGACTATCGCATACTCACCGGGATCGGCGCACGGCTCAACTGAGCCGGTGCAGCGGCGGCGCCAGGGCCTTATCGGTTCTGATTGAATTAGAACCGGGCCCTGGTCTTTTGTTTTGACGCGTTTTCTTTATGCGAACCGGTATCCACGTCGCTCGAAAACGCTCTGACGTTTTGTTGGTGACGGCGACAGTTCGACCCCGGTTCGGCCGGATGGGGCGTTGCCCCGCGAATGAAAAGGCCATACGTTCGCACGCTGTCGGGTGCGGCAGTGGTTCCAGCACCTTTTCAGGTGGCAGGGAGCCGCAAGCGTGACCCACAATGGCTGAAGCCGATCTCGACGTCGTCATCCGGCAAATCGCAAAAGCGCAGAACAAGAGCCTGATGGCTGCCGTGAAGAAGCGGCGGGACCAGTTCATGGCCCGGGCCGTCAAGGCCAAGGACAAGGAATTGCGCGATCAATACCGGCTGCTCGCCAGGAGCACGCTGGAGCTCGGCACGGCTGCAGCCAGACGGCTGCAAAACTCCGCGCAAAACGCCGCCGACAGTTACGCCCGGGCGATCAGGAACGCGGCCGAGGCAGCGGCGTCTGCGAAGAAGCCGGCGAAGAAGCCTGCCAACAAGAAGCCTGCCAGGAAGCAAGAAACCTAACCGGGCTCGACACCCAGCAACTTCATCAGCTTCTGCACAGCGCTGTCGGGCGTGGTGAGCACGGGAAGCCCGGTCGCCATGGCGACCGCTTCCGCCGCCGGCGCCATGCTGTACTGGGCGAGCGCGATCAGGTCGCAATCCCGCAGGTCCTTCGAGGCTTCCACGACCAGGCGGTCATGGGTCGCGCGATCGCCGCGATCAAGCGCGGCCAGCGCACCCTCGGCGAGCTTTGGCACGATCTCGACGGATACAGGAAATTCCGGCGGCATCGATACCAGCGTCGGCGCGAACGTCGACAGCAAACCTATTTTGCGGCCGCGCGCTGCAGCCTGCTCGATCATCGCTTCGTTCGGCTTGAGCACCGGCATCGGCGCGTGGGCGCGCGCCACCGCCTCGATGCAGGGACCGAACGCCGAGCAGGTAAACAGGATCGCATCCGAACCGGTGCCGGCGGCATAACGGCCGAGGCTCAGGAAGCGTTCGGTCATCGCGTCGGACAGCCCACCGTCGCGCGCCAGATCGGCCGACAGGCTGTCGTCGAGCAGGTTCATCAGACGCGCGCCGGGCCAGAGCCTGGCGAACGAGGCTTCGATCGGCACGATCGAGTGTTTCAGGGCGTGGACGAGCGTGATGCGCATGCCCGCCAGTCTGGCTGCGGCGCGGCCGGTGTCAACCCGCCGCGCGCCACAACGAATTTGATACGCTTACGCCGCCTTGATGCGCGCGAGGAACCGGCCGACCTCGTTGCTGAGCGCCTCCGATTCCGCCGCCAGCCCATCTGAGGATTCCAGCACGTCTGAGGCGGTTTCACCGGTCTCGTTGGCCGCGCTCGATACGCCAACGATGTTGTTGGAGACGTTCTGCGTACCTGACGCCGCCTGCTGGATGTTGCGGGCGATTTCCGCCGTTGCCGCCCCCTGCTCCTCGACCGCGGAGGCAACCGTGGTCGCGATCTCCGACATCTTGTCGATGATCTGGCCGATGCCCTTGATGGTGTCGACCGCTTCCTGGGTCGAGCCCTGAATGGCGGTGACCTGGGCGGTGATGCCTTCGGTGGCGCGTGCGGTCTGCGTCGCGAGGCTCTTGACCTCGGAGGCGACGACGGCAAAGCCCTTGCCGGCTTCGCCGGCGCGTGCGGCCTCGATGGTCGCGTTCAGCGCCAGGAGGTTGGTCTGCGCCGCGATCGTGTTGATCAGGCCGACCACCTCGCCGATGCGGTTGGCTGCGCTCGCGAGTTCGGTGACCGTGACCTCGCTCCGCGCCACCTGCTCCACCGCCTGCGCTGCGATCCGGGTGGATTCACCGACTTGCCGGGAAATCTCGGTGATCGAACCGGAAAGCTGTTCGGTCGCCGCCGCAACTGTCTGCACGTTGGCGGCCGCCTGCTCGGAAGCCGAGGCGACGGCGCCGGTCTGCTCCTTGGCGAGCGCCGCTACGCGCGACATCTTCTCGGCCGAGCCCTTCATGCGCGAGGCTGCCGTCGAAACCGCGGCCAGTGCGCTGGTCGCGCCGTCGTTGAATTCGCGCGTCAACTCGTCGATGGCGGCGGCCTGGCGCTGCTTGGCCTCCTGCTCGGCGGCCTTTTCCGCAGCCGCAGCGTTGGCCTGGACGATACCTTCGCGGAACACCGACAGCGCTTCCGCCATCTGCCCGATTTCGTCACCGCCGCGCCTGGACGCGACTTCGGCGGAGAGATCGCCAGCGGCGAGCCGCGTCATGGTGTGCTCGAGGCCGACCAGACGGGCCACGAGGTTTCGGCCGATATAGAACCAGACGAACAGCGCCGAGCCCGCAACGCTCAATGCTGCGATCATCAGCATCACGAAGGTGCCGAAGCCGATGGCTTCGTCGGAACGATCGGTCGCTTCCCGGGTCCTGTTGGTCACGGATTTGACCTGACCGGCGACCTCTTTGGCGAGCGAGTCGGTGAGGCCGCGCGTCTCATCCAGCAATTTCTGCCCAAGCTGGCTGGCGGCAAGTTCCTTGCGGCGCGCATCGAAGATCGTATCTCCCGAACCGAGCTTGAGCCAGGCGTCCGCCGCCTTGCGCAAGCCTTCCGTCGGCTGCAGCGTATCGACGATATCGACCTTCTCCTCGACCCTCGCCGACATTGCCTTGAAGCTCTTCTCCAGCGCCGCAACGCTGTCGGCTGTGGGCGCCACCGCCGCGCGGTCCAGCAGGCTCGACGCCAGATTGACGAAGCCAACGAGATCGGCGAATCCCTGCGATACCGGCACCTGGGTCGAGACCAGCTTGAGCAGCGTCATCATCGACTGGTTGGCGTCGCCGCCCAGCGTCATCGAGACCATCGTGATGCCGGCCTGCGCCTTCTCGCCGGCCGGGAGCAGCACATCGTTGAGCTTGCTCTGGGTGGCCTGCGCCGTCTTGACGATCTCCTCGCCCTTCGCGCTGAGCTTGAGACGATCGTCGACCGCCTTGTCGAGCTCGGCCAGCTTGCCGTTCATGGCCGCAATCAGCTTGTTGAGCCGGTCGATCGACTCTCGATCGGACTGAGTGCGTGTGACGCCGTCAAGCCGGCTTGCTATCCCCTCCTGTCGCGCCCGCAGCGCCGTCATTTCCTGCTGCCGCTGCGCCTGCGATTTCGCCGCAAGCAGCGTCGGTGCGGAGCCGGCCAGCGCCTGGGTGTCGGTCTGCAATCCCAGCGTTTCGACGATTTCCGGAATGTTGCGGCCGGCGACCCCGTGGAAGAGATCGCGCACCTGCGAGAACATCAGCCAGGCGGCGGCGCCGGCGATAACGGTGGTTCCCGACACTGCAGCAAAGGCAAAGAAAAGCTTGGCCCTGATTCCGAGCTTGCGAGGTGATTTCACGTTCTGTTTCCTCAATTCCTGAGCGGACGGCCTGATGTTACCTGGTGGCAACCTTGTATTGCTGGACCAGCTCTCTGGCGCGCGCATAGAGTCGTTCGCCATCGATGCCGAGCTTCGCCATGTTGGCCTTCCATTCGGCGACCGCAGGGGCTGTGACGCGCTGCAGTTCGGCGCGCTGCTCATCGGTGAAGGAGAGCGCGGTGAAACGCGGATCGCTCTGCAGCTTCTTCTTGGTGACCGCTTCCTGCGCCTCACGGATGCGCGCACTGCCCATCGCAATGTCGGAAGAATGCTTTTCGATGATCTTCTTCAGGTCATCCGGCATCGAATCCCATTTGGCGCGGTTCATGACGATCATCAGCGCGGGCGCGGCCAGCCGCGCATCGACGACGACATTGAGCTGATCGGAGAGAAACTTGCCGGCGGCGCCCTTGGTCGTGGTGGTGGAATCCCAACCATAGGCGATCGCATCGACATAGCCGCTGGCGATGGTGTCGCCGATCATGTTGAGCGGAATGCCGAGCGGCACCGCACCGAGCTTGGCCAGCGCGACGCCGACCGTGATGCTGGGCGTGCGCATGCGCAGACCGCGGAAATCCTTCACCGACTGGATTTTCTTGCCCGTGGTGAAGATCGGATAGGGCGGCAACACATAGAGACCGAGAACCTTGACGGAGGCGTAGTCCTTGTCGAGCAGGCCTTCCTTGTACAGCGACATCATCGCCGAGGTGCCTGCGATCGAGTTCTCGAACATGAAGGGCAATTCCATGACCGAGGATTGCGGGAAGCGCCCGGGATGATAGCCCTGTACGGTCGCCGCCATCTCGATGGCGCCCTTCTCGACCATACCGAACAATTCGGCCGGCTTGCCGTAGCCACCCATGGGCTTCAACGCCACTTCGATGCGCCCGCCGGATTCCTCCTCGATGGCCTTGGCGAACGGCGCCAGCACCTGTTCATAGGCCGGGGTGTTTTCGGTGTTGATGGAGCCGAAGCGCAGGACCACATCGGCGGCGCGCGCAGGGGCGACGGAGAGAACGACCAGGCCAAGCAGCGCTGCGGCCTTGGAGTGCATCATGGTGCGGGAGAACATTCTGTTTCCTTGATCACCGCTGGTTGCCGACTTTGAAGCCGATGCAACTAGCGGGCGCATGGCGGGGCTTTGACAGCGTCAAACATATATTTGGCTGATTAATCGCGGGTAAATCTTGCTGCTGTGCAGCGTATCCGTACTTCTGCGGATCAGGCGCTTCGACGATGCGGTCTGCCGATTTAGAAATTCCGCGTGACGGACGCGCGTTTAGCCTTCGCTGGAGCGCGCGATCGAGCCGGGTAATGCCGGCGCAGCACTACGGCGTTTCTGATTCTTGAAGCGATGGCCGACGACGATCAGTGCGCCGCGTGGGTATTCGCTGCCTTCGTCGTCATGCGAAGCAGGTTCGATCGCATCGACCGGCCGGTTATCCTGCGTCACCGCCTCGAGCGTTTGCAGAAAATCACGGCCGTCCACGGTGATCTCCCATCCGTCATCATCGCGGATGACGTAGCCGCTGCCGAAAATATCGATGGATTGAACCCGTCCGGCCAGACGCCTGATGCGCGCGCTCCAATCCGGACCGCTCGTGGTCAGGATGACGATGTCTCGCTTGAGTGACTCATGGGTGGCTCGACCGCTGTCATGGCTGGCCAGAATTTTCAGAATAGCAACCTGTATGCTCACGCCTACGCCTCGGACCGCCACGTTTCTTGTTGTTCTGCGCAGCCGGTGAGGTGAGAAGTATTCGTCGCGCGACGAGCCGTCCAGTCACGCGACCAGTTATCCGCAGTCTTGAAGCTGACGCCTGGCCAGCGCGATCGCGTGCGCATCCGCCGGTGACGCATGAGTCGCGGACGTCCGCCCGCGATGAGGCATATCGCTTGGGTTGGGCTGGCACTTCACGCAATCACAGCGGCGCGGCGCTTCGACAACGACGGCCGCGAGCGAAAACGCAATAGTCCGGCGGATTACGCCTTCACCAGGCTCGCAAACCCGCCATAGATCATTCGCTTGCCGTCAAATGGTGGCTTCGATTTCGGACCCATCATCGACTTCAGCCGCGGATCCACCATCACCTTGGCATTGATCCTGTCGCGCTGCGCGCGCGACTTGTAGGTGATCCAGGCGAATACGACCGTCTCGCCCGGCTTGAGCTTCACGGCGCGCGGGAACGAGGTGAGCTTGCCGACCTTGACGTCTTCGGCCACCCATTCGCGATAGTCGAGCGCGCCGTATTCGCGCCAGATCTTGCCGGCCTTCTTCGACAGGCGGGCGTAGGCAGCGAGGTTCTTCTTCGGGACGGCGACGATGAAGCCATCGACATAGGGCATGGACTGCTCTCCGCGATTTTAGTTGGTTGTCGGGAACACAATGGCCTCCGTCATTCCGGGCTGGTGCGTTAGCACCAGACCCGGAATGACGAGGAACAACAACTCGTTCAGCCATGGCCGCAAGATGCCTGAACCGGTGACGGTTGGTACTGGTCACGTAGCCGCACCCAATCGAGCGGACAGGTCGAAGTCGTGACCGGCAGCGCCCATCGTCAATCCAGATAGCTTTCGAGTTTGGCGAAGAACTCGTTCCATCCGCGCTCGTGATTGTCGCGCGCGATCGTATCGACGAATTGCTCGTGCTTGAAGGTGAGCAGTGTCCCGCCGCTTTCGGACTTGATCGAAATGCTCACCAGCGATTCCCGTTCCGGCGTCGAATGCCATGCCCACGTGAACACCAGCCGCTCGTTCGGGACGACTTCGCGGTAGACGCCGCCGACCTCGTTATAGTTGCCATTGGCGTTGAAGCTGATGCGGTAGCGGCCGCCGACGCGCAGGTCGATATCGGCCGTTACCGTGCCGACCTCGACCGACGCCGGTCCGAACCACCGGACTAGTTTTTCCGGGTCGGCCCACGCGGCGTAGACTTTTTCGGGCGGCGCGTTGAACCGGCGCGTGAGCGTGAGGCTCGGTCGCGCGGCGGGCTCGGCGTCGCGGCCACCGGCCGGTTTGGCAATACTTGCTTGGGGGGCCATGGATCTTCCTCCAGGAACGCGGCGAGACGGTCGAGATTGTCGGTCCAGAAGCGCTGGTAGCGATTGAGCCAGTCCATCGCCTGCTCCATCGGACCGGCCGTCAGCCGGCAGGCGACGGTGCGGCCGGTCTTTTCGCGGGCGATCAGGCCGGCGTCCGAGAGCACGTCGAGATGCTTCATGATCGCGGGCAGCGACATCGTGAACGGCCGCGCCAGTTCGCTGACCGACAGGCTTTCGCGCTCGCCGAGGCGAGCCAGCAGCGCGCGCCGGGTCGGATCCGAAAGTGCGGCAAAGGTGCGGTCGAGGACTGCGTCATTATGCTTAACCATACGGTTTAGCATAGCCTTGGACGAAGACGAGTCAAGCCCGGGCACGCATCACGAAATCGAAAGTGGCTGCCAAATGCAGAAGGCCGAACCACCGGGCGTGAACGACATTCACGCCCGGTGTCCGGCCATCGCACAAAGATGGTCGCGCCGATCAGTAATCCCGGTAGATCCGAACCCGGCGCTGCTGCTGGCCGAACGCGACCCGCGGGTTGATGTTGCAGTAGAGCCCGCGGCCGGACGCCGAGGCCATGCACTGCGCGTAGGTATTGTAGGAACAATCACCGGGAACGCCGACGCCCCGACCCTGGACGCAATAGGGATAATCATAGGCCGCCGCCGGCGTACTGGCGGTGATCGTGGCCGCTGCCGCCGCCGACAGCGCCACGATCGCTAACACTGCATTGCGCATGGTGCCTCTCCTTCATGAAGCAAGAGCTACGTCGCCTCTGCTTCAGAAAACACCACGATCGCGCCAACGTTCCGTGAGGAAGATCACTGCACCTTTTCTACCTTGGCTTCCTCGATCACCTTGCGCCACTTCTCGGTTTCGGCGGCAACCATGGCACCAAACGCTTCCGGCGTGCCGATCAGCGGCTCGCCGCCGAGGTCGACCAGCCGCGCCTTGATCGCGGGTTCGGCCATGATCGCGTTGATCTCCTTGTTCAGCTTCTCGATGATCGGCCGCGGGGTGTTCTTCGGCGCGCCCATGCCGAACAGCGCGCTCGCCTCGTAGCCCGGAATGGTGTCGGCAAGAACCGGCACGTCCGGCAGCAGCGGCGATTTCGCCGTGCTGGTGACGGCCAGCGCCCGCACCGAACCGGCCCGCACATGCTGGAGGATCGAAGGCATGTTGTCGAAGATCAGCTGGACCTGACCGCCGAGCAGATCGGTGATGGCCGGTGCGGCGCCGCGATAGGGCACGTGCTGCATCTTGGCGCCCGACATCGCCATGAACATTTCGCCCGACAGGTGCACCGACGTGCCGTTGCCGGACGACGCCAGATTCACCTTGCCGGGATTGGCCTTCACATAGGCAATGAACTCGGCCACCGTCTTGGCCGGCACGTCCTTGTTGACCGTCATCACGTTCGGCACGCGATTGAACGCTGCAACCGGCGCGATGTCGCGTACGACGTTGAACTTCAGGTTCGCGTAAAGCGTGGCGTTGATGTAGTTGGCGGGATTGACCAGCAGCACGGTGTAGCCATCGGGCTCGGCGTTGATCACCGACTCGGTGGCGATGTTGTTGCCGGCGCCGGGCTTGTTCTCGATCACGAATTGCTGGCCGAGTTTTTCCGAAAGCCGCTGGCCGATCAGCCGCGCGATGATGTCGGTCGCGCCGCCCGGCGGATAGCCGACGACCCATTTCACCGGCCGGGTGGGATAATCCTGCGCCGAGGCGCTGCCAATCGAAGCGGCAGCGGACAGACCGATGGCGGCCAGGCAAATCGCGGTACGGCGTGAAATCATCAAGTATCTCCCTGAGGGCCTGGGTTCACGCCCGGCCCGTTTCTATTGCAGTTCCATTGAACAGAACACGGCGGGCGTTGTAACAAACAAACCCCGATGCGGCCAGTGCGACCCGGCGTCCCCGACCGCGACCAAAGGATGAGGCCATGTCTGTCACGGTTAACGCGCTCGACCATATCGTCATCAACGTGTCCGACGTGGCGCGTTCCGCCGAATGGTATCGCAAGATCCTCGGCATGGAGATCAAGGTGTTCGATCCCGGCCCCGGCAAGACCCCGCGGACCTCGCTGCTGTTCGGCAATCAGAAGATCAATGTTCGGCCACGTGGCGCCGACAAGGTGGAGTGGTTCACGGCCGACCACGAAACCGCAGGCAGCGACGATCTGTGCTTCCTGACATCGAGCACGCCGGACCAGGTCGTGGCGCACCTGAAGGCCAACGGCGTCGCGATCGAGGAAGGCCCGGTCGCCAAGCAGGGCGCCCGTGGCACGCTGCGCTCTGTCTACTGCCGGGACCCGGACGGCAGCCTGATCGAGATCTCATCGTATGAGGATGGCGCGGGCTGAGGCGCAACGCTCCCTCCCCGTCTTGCGAGCGAAACGAAGCGATGACGTGGAGAAAGCCCAGCGGCCAACTTCGGATTTGCCCATCGCGCGATCCGGTGGCAGAACAGTCCCCAAGCAAAACCAAGGCAGCCGGCTCAAGCTGCACGGGAGGACTTCATGCCAGTTTTACAGGCAGCACCAGGCGTCGTCGGACCATTCGCAGGGCTCGATGTGCCATGGCTGCTGCGGATGCGCTCCGAGAGCCGCCGCAACCATCCGTTCCTGATCTGGGCGCCGTTCGAGGGCCCGGCGCGGAGCTGGACCTACGGTGAGTTTCACGAGCAGGTCGGACGGCTTGCGGCCGGCCTTGCCAGGCGGGGGATCAAGCCCCGCGAATATGTCCTGATCCATCTCGACAATTGCATCGAGGCGATGCTGGCCTGGTTTGCCTGCGTCGAACTCGGCGCCATCGCGGTCACCACCAACACCCGCTCGGCCGCCGCCGAAATGGAATATTTCGCCGGCCATTGCGGCGCGGTCGCCGCCATCACCCAGCCGGCTTACGCCGAGTTGGTCTCGGCCAATTGCCGCGGCCTGCGCTGGATGGCCGTCATCTCGCACGACGCAGGCAATGCCCCGGCGCAAACTGCCCCGCGCGGCGACAGCTTCGAAGCGCTGTTCGCCGACAGCGCCGACCGGCCGCGCCGCGCCACCGATCCATCAGCGCCGTGCAGCGTGCAATACACTTCGGGCACGACGTCGCGCCCGAAGGCGGTGCTGTGGACGCATGCCAACGCCCTGTGGGGCGCCAAGATCAATGCCGCGCATGAAGACCTCCACGCCGGCGACGTGCACCAGACCTATCTGCCGCTGTTTCACACCAATGCGCTGGCCTATTCGATGCTGTCGACGCTGTGGGTCGGCGCAACCTGCGTGATCCAGCCGCGGTTCTCCGCCAGACGGTTCTGGAACGTCGCACTGGAGCACAACTGCACCTGGACCTCCACGATCCCCTTCTGCATGAAGGCGCTGCTGGAGCATGAAATCCCGAGGAATCACAAATTCCGGCTGTGGGGCACGGCGATCTGCGAGCCGCAACCCTTTGCCGCCTTCGGCGTCAAGATGATCGGGTGGTGGGGCATGACCGAAACCATCACCCACGGCATCGTCGGCGAAGTCGACCAGCCCAACACGCCGATGTCGATCGGCCGCGCGGCGCCGGAATATCAGATCCGCATCGTCGAGGACGACGGCACGCCGACGGGCGTCGGCGGCACCGGCAATCTGCTGATCAAGGGCATTCCCGGCCTGTCGCTGTTTGCGGAATATCTGCACAACGAAAAGGCCACGCGCGAAAGTTTCGACGAGCACGGCTATTTCATCACCGGTGACCGCGTCACGCTGCTCGACAACGGCTTCATCCGGTTCGGCGACCGCACCAAGGACATGCTGAAGGTCGGCGGCGAGAATGTCGCGGCCTCCGAGATCGAACAGGTGATCGCGGTGGTGCCGGGTGTGCGCGAGGCCGCGGTGGTGGCCAAGAAGCATGCGATGCTCGACGAGGTGCCTGTCGTGTTCATCATCCCACAGGCCGGCGTCGCCGGCGCGCCGGCCGACCTGCACGACACCGTGATGACCGCCTGTCGCAAGGGCCTCGCCGATTTCAAGGTGCCGCGCGAAATTCACTTCGTCGACGACATGCCGCGCTCGACGCTGGAGAAGGTGGCGAAGGCGGAATTGCGGAAGATGCTGGGGTAAGGCTCTATCCGTCATTGCGCGCCCGATGACGGGCTCCGCCAAGCAATCCATGTCTCGCCCGCGGGACGATGGATTGCTTCGTCGCTACGCTCCTCGCAATGACGGTGGAAGCTGCGCGCTCAATAATATCCGAACGCCACCGGGCGGAAGGCGTGCAAGAGATTCTGGTCGAGCTTGTCGCCCATCTCTTCCATCATCGCATACGCCCTGGCATGGGTGAATTGCAGTCGGTAGGCGCGTTTTTCGACCAGCGCGGCGTAGATGTCCACGATCGTGGTCAGCCGCACGATGTCGCTGATCTGCTTGCCGTTGAGGCCGTTGGGATAGCCGGTGCCGTCGAGGAACTCGTGGTGATGCAGCACCACGTCGAGCATTTCCGGCGGGAAGCCGCCCTGCGAGGCCAGCGCCTCGTAGCCGCGGCGCGGATGCTGGCGGACCTCTTCCATTTCCTCGAGCGTCAGCGGGCCCGGCTTGTCGAGAATGTTGACGGGCACGAAGGCCTTGCCGACGTCGTGCAGGAGCGCCGCGCGCGCCAGGCGGCGCTGGTCGTCCTCGCGCATGCCGAGGTGCTGCGCATAGGCCACGGCGAAGCCGGTGACGAACAGACAATGGCGATAGCTGCCGGTGTGATGGCAGCCGACGGTCGTCAGCCATTCGCGCAGCGACGAATGCCTGATCGCCTTGAGAATCCTGTTCTCAGCCTCGACGATGTCGTCGAACTTCAGCGGAACGCCGGTTGGCAACCGCTCGAAGATCTTGACCATGACGCCGTGCGCGGCCTCGACGCCACGGTTCAGGGCCTTGCCGCGATCGGTCTCGTCATAGCCGTCGCTGTCGGGAAACGCGGCGCGGATTCGCTGCAGGATACCCTGCGCGTCGAACGGCCGCGCGATGGTGTCGGTGGCGCCGAGCGCCCATGCCTGCATCGAGCCGTGATGAAGCGCGTCAGCCAGCACGAACAGCCGCGGCATTTCGCGGTAGGCCTCGGCGCGCAGCTTGTTGCGCACCAGTTGCACGCTCTCGGCTGATCGCAGGTTGATATCGACGACGATGCCGGAGAGATCGCTCGAGGGCGCGTCCGGAATGGCCGATGTCGGGATGGTTTCGACCTGACCGACGGACTGCAGGATGCTGGCGAGTTCGCTGCTGTGATCGCTTCGATCCGAAGCCAGCAGCAGCCGGCGTCTGGCCGAAGTCTTGTTGGTTGCGGACGACATGAAACCCCAGAGCCCTGCGGTGATGACTTTCAACCAAGACTAGCGGAGAAGGAGTTCCCTGCGGCTTAAGAGGCGTCCTGAACGCCGCCCTAGCGCGATCGCTACAATTTGAACGATCACGGCTCCATTTTCGCTTTTGACGGCAAGGAAATATCCGCCGGAGGCAGGCGCATGTTCCGTTTCCACATCTCCCAACAGCGAACGGAACGCGCTAGGATGCACGCGAGACCGAGCTTGCGCATCCATCGATCCGGGGAAATCGACATGCCGACAATCAATCGCGACGGGGTCAATATCTACTACGAGGTTCACGGTTCCGGCCCACCGCTGCTGCTGACGCACGGCTATTCGTCGGCCAGCAAGATGTGGCAGGGACAGATTGCGGCCTTGTCGAAACAGCACAAGCTCGTGCTGTGGGACATGCGCGGCCATGGCCAGTCCGACTACCCCGCGGACCAAGCGGCCTACAGCGAGGCGCTGACCGTTGCCGACATGGCGGCGCTGCTCGATGCCGTCGGCGCCAATACGGCGATCGTCGGCGGGCTCTCGCTCGGCGGTTACATGTCGCTGGCATTCTATCGCGCCCATCCCGATCGTGTCCGTGCGCTGCTGATCATCGATACCGGACCCGGCTTCAAGAAAGACGACGCCCGCGAGGTCTGGAACAGGCGCGCGCTGGACACCGGCGACCGCTTCGATCGCGAAGGGCTGGAAGTTTTGAAATCGGCCAGCCGGGAACGCTCCAGCGTCACCCACCGCGATGCGTCGGGCCTTGCACGCGCCGCGCGCGGCATGCTGACCCAGCGCGATGCGCGCGTGATCGAAAACCTGCCGAACGTCAAAGTGCCGTCGCTGATCGTGGTCGGCGCCGATGACACGCCGTTCCTGGCCGCCTCGGACTACATGGCCGCCAAGATCCCCGGCGCCAGCAAGGTGGTCATCCCTGCGGCAGGTCACGCCGTGAACATCGACCAACCGCAGGCCTTCATCGATGCGGTGCTGCCGTTCCTCGACAGCCTGGACGCACCGGCAACGACGAAGGCGGCGTCATGAGAACATTCGCCGCCGCAGCGCTGGCCTCGATCGCGTGGAATGTCACGTCCGCCATGGCGCAGCAAATGCCGCCCGTCGGCGGGCCCTACCCGCCGCCGTTCACCTCGACATTGTCGAACAACACGCCGCTGGTGTTCGGCATGGGCGTTGATGAAGCCGCGCGTGCGCTCGGCGCGCCGCTCAATTACGTCCGCGGCCGCCCGGGAGACGAAATCTTTCTTGCATTCCGCAACATCGGCGGCAGCGGGTTGTTCTACAAGAAGGACCGGCTCTTTCTGCAATTTCGCAAGGGCCGGCTGGCGGGGTGGAAGGGCGACTGGGGCCACAACTGGATGTGGCAATAGCCGCGCCCATCCGCGAAACTTCACATCAACCAGCCCTCAAACACAAATGGATGCGCCGTGGGACAGGATATCAAGCTGACCGCTTCGGACGGTTTCAAACTGGGCGCCTACCGCGCCGATCCCGCAGGCAAGCCGAAGGCGGCCATCGTGGTGATCCAGGAGATCTTTGGCGTCAATCACCACATCCGCTCGGTCTGCGATCGCCTCGCCAACGAAGGCTATGTCGCCATCGCGCCCTCGATCTTCGATCGCACGCAGCCGGACTTCCAGTGCGGCTATTCACCCGATGAGATCGCAACCGCGCGCAAGTTCATCGCCAATCCGGACTGGGCGGCGATGCTGCGCGACACGGAGGCTGCGATCGACGCGGTGAAGGATATCGGGCCGGTCGGCATCATCGGCTTCTGCCTCGGCGGCAGCATCGCCTATGCGGCTGCGACGAAACTGTCGGGCCTGTCGGCCGCGGTCGGCTATTACGGCGGCGCTGTGGTTCGCTTCGCCGACGACAAGCCGACCGTGCCGACGCAACTGCATTTCGGCGAGAAGGACTCAGGCATTCCGCTGACCGACGTCGAGACCATCAAGGCCAAGCGGCCCGACGTCGAAGTCCACATCTATCCGGGAGCGCAGCACGGCTTTCACTGCGACGAGCGCGCAAGCTACGACAAGCCCAGCGCCGACATCGCCTGGCCGCGCAGCCTGGCTTTCCTTGCGAAACATTTGAAGAAGTAAGACACGTTGTCCTTCCGGGCGCGCATCTTTGCGCGAACCCGGAATGACGGCGAGCGTATGTGCCTTACTCGGCCTTGACGCCGGTTTTCTTCACCACATCGCCCCATTTCACGAGGTCGCGGTGCAGGGCCTTGTCGAAGTCTTCGGGCGACCCGCCCACCGGCACGAGGCTGAGCGTCTCGATACCCGCGACGCCTTCGGGCGAGGCAACGATCCGGGCGAGTTCGTCGGAAAGCTTCTTCACGATTTCCTTGGGCGTTGCAGCGGGTACGAAGACGCCGAGCCAGCCTTCGATTTCAAAACCGGAATAGCCGAGTTCGGCCATCGTCGGCACGTCGGGCATCGCCTTCCGGCGCTTTTCACCGCCGACCGCCAGCGGCCTGAGCTTGCCCGCCTTGATTTGCGCGTTCGCCGTGGTCAGGTCCTGGAACGCCGAGGTCACCGTGTTGTTGAGCAAATCATTCGTGAGCGGAGCCGAGCCGCGATAGGGAACGTGGGTCATGTCGATGCCGGCGTTCTTCTTGAGCAGTTCGCCGTAGAGATGGGACGTCGTGGCATTGCCGAACGAGCCGTAGGGCTTGCCGGGATTGGCCTTGGCATAGTCGACCAGTTCCTTCACGGACTTGAACGGCTGCTGCTCGGGGACCACCAGAACGATGGTCGACAGTGCCACCTGGGTGACCGGCGCGAGATCCTTGAAAACGTCGTAGGGCAGTTTCTGAACGAGGCTCGGCGCCTGAATGATCTGGGTAATGGCGAGCAGCACGGTGTAGCCGTCGGGTTGCGCCTTGGCGACGAAATCGTTGCCTACCACGCCGCCGCCACCCGACTTGTTCTCCACGACGACGGTCTGTTTCCACGCCTCCGACAGCTTGTTGGCGAGCAAACGGCCGAGCACGTCGGTGGCGCCGCCCGCGGGATAGGGCACCACCAATGTGATGCGGCGGTCCGGATAGGACGACTGCGCGGAGGCCGGCGATGAGATGCACCCCGCCACCGCGACCGAAGCCAGCATGGCTGCGATCGTCACCGCGCGCAGCACGTGAACCGGCGAATTATACTTCATGATCATTCTCCAGATTGCGGGCACTTGACCGACAGTCCGGCGCCTCGATTCAACGACGCAGGTTCTACATCGCCGAACCGCGCCTAGGAACATCGTTTCAAACACTGAAAGCCGATAGCGCTGATTCACCGCAGCCGCGAACTCGCGTCGATTGCACACAGGCACGAAGTATCGCGACGCGTGCATGACCCATCGACGCTACCACGAGTTAACGTGAGGTTTACCGCAGCGTTCTTGAGCAGGAGCCTGCCTCGGATTTGATCCGGGTGGTTACCGACTGGCGCAACGAACTCGCTTCTAGAACCAGCGCTCGCTGACGAGCACGGTATCGCCCGGGCTGACAGGGCTGCCCGGCGGGACGACGTAGCGCGCCGTGCCTGACGCATCGGTGTGCGTGACCGTCACGCTGTCGCGCCGCGCGCGAGGCGAGAAGCCGCCGGCGATCGCTACCGCACTCTCGACCGTCATATTGGGCACGTAAGGATACTGGCCGGGAGCTGCGACCTCGCCGAGAATGAAGAACGGCCGATACGCTTCGACCTCCACGGCGACCGAGGGCTCCCTGATGAAGCCGCGGCGCAGCTTTGCTGCGATCTCCGCCGCCAATCCTGCCGTCGTACGGCCGCGTGCCGGTACCGAACCGATCAGCGGCATCGTGATCGAGCCGCTGGCATCGATCGCGTAGGTGTTGGTGAGGCCCTCCTGGCCGTAGACCACGACGCGCAGCTTGTCGCCGGCATCGAGGTGATAGGGCCGGTCGTAACGCACCGGCGACGGCTCGGCGTAGGCGGCGGGCGAAGCAACGACCACCGGCGGCGGAGCGCCTTGCGGACTCGACGCAAAGGAAGCACGGAGCGCGCCGATGGCGCCGCCGCTGGAATCCATGACGACCGACGGCGGCGGCGAGTTGTAGGGCTGGCCATAGGCCATCGAATCCAGATCGCTTGACGGCGCGACCGCGACCGGGCCGGTCGTGCGCATGCATCCCGACAGAGCGAGCGCGGCCATCATCGCCGTGACAGGTATTCGAAACGCGCGCACAAACCGCACCGGAGCCATCCCTTGAAGCGAGACAGCATCAGTCTTGCACCGGGTATGGTTAACAAACGGTTTTTTGGAGGATGGGCGATCGCTGGAAGAAGGATTTCCTCTCCCCGTTCTTCACGGGGAGAGGTCCCAAGGGGACAATACTCAGGCGGTCACGCCGACGCCGATCGGACATGACACGCCGGTGCCGCCCAACCCGCAATAACCCGCCGGGTTCTTGGCGAGATATTGCTGATGATAATCTTCGGCGAAATAGAACGCGGCCGAAGGCGCGATCTCGGTGGTGATGCCTCCAAGTCCCTTGGCGGCCAGCGCCTTCTGATACATCGCCTTCGACGCGTCGGCTGCTTTGCGCTGCGCGTCGCCGAACGTGTAGATCGCCGAACGATACTGGGTGCCGACATCATTGCCCTGGCGCATGCCCTGCGTCGGGTTGTGATTCTCCCAGAACGTCTTCAGCAACTGCTCGTAGGAGATCTTCTTCGGATCGAACACGACCAGCACCACTTCGGTGTGACCGGTGCGGCCCGAGCAAACCTCTTCGTAAGTCGGGTTTGGCGTATGGCCGCCGGCATAGCCGACGGCGGTCGCATGGATACCGTCACCAAGCTCCCAGAATTTGCGTTCCGCGCCCCAGAAACAGCCGAGACCGAACACCGCCTGTTCGAGACCTGCGGGATAGGGCGGCTGCAGCTTGCGGCCGTTGACGAAATGCGTGGCGGCGGTCGGTATCGCGGTGGCGCGGCCCGGCAGCGCTTCGGCTGCGCTCGGCAACGCGGTGGTCTTGCGCATGAACAACATGGAGTACCTCCAGGCGGGACATCGGCGGACGCGCCAGCGGCGTCGGCCGGTTGGACTTCTATATAGGTATTTACGCCTGACGCGGCAGTCCCGTTACGGTCGCAGGAGCAGGACGACGCTCCTAATCCCGGGCATAGCCGATCAGCGGCTTGCGGGGGCGGAACAGGATCATGAGCAGGATGCCGACTACGCCCAGAACGGCAAAAACCGGCTGATCCAGCAACACCCGGATGACGCTGTTCCAGAGCCAGGGCGCGTTGCTCTCCACCCAGGCCCGGAACGCCGCCTGGCTGGACTGGTGGACGTCGTTCCAGAACTGGCCAAACCGGGTGAAACGCAGGGCCTGATCGGCCACGAAGCGCGCGCCGTCATAGACCATGAAGATGAATCCGCCGGCCAGGAGCAGCAGGCCGATAAGCCGGAAGAAACCGCGGATCATGCGTCACCTTATATATCTGTCGCCCCGGAAGGCTGTCGGCCAATACCGGGGGACCCCGGAAATTCAACTTCATCAGCGGCTTATGCGCCATTTCGCCCCGTATTCCCGCCCTCACGGAAAGGGCGGAAAGCGTTGACGGTGCGGAACGCGCCCTCTATAAGACCCCCAATGGCGGCGGGCGCAATCCCGCCGCCGCTGTTCTTTGAGCAGCGCCGCTGTGGGAGCATTTTGGCTCCCGTCCATGGCATCCTCAAGAGCAGCTTGGAACACAACCAGCGTCGATCACACAATTTGAACGGCCGGCGCGCTCAAGCCCGACCACCCGAGCGATGACAGCCGAAGGATAGTTGAGAACATGGCCAATACCACTTCCGCCAAGAAGGCGACCCGCAAGATTGCCCGCCGCACCATCATCAACAAGTCGCGCCGCACCCAGATGCGCGGCGCGGTTCGCAGCGTCGAAGAGGCGATCAAGAGCGGCGACCGCGACGCGGCGCTCAAGGCGATGAAGCATGCGGAACCGGAACTGATGCAGGCCGCGCAGCGCAACATCATTCACAAGAACCATGCGAGCCGGAAGGTATCGCGTCTCACGCACGCGATCGCCAAGCTCGCAAAGTGAGCTGACGAAAACAGACATTCGTCAAAGCCCGGCTTCGCCGGGCTTTTCTTTTTCCGGACTGCTTCCTTGGCGACAACGTCGCCGCCCGGCACATTGATTGTGCCCGGAAATTTGCCAGGTGCGAATTATTGCATCAGCGCAATACGCAGATGCGAAACGCCGTCAAGACGCCAGAGACGATCCGACAGCGCCCGCGGCTCCCGCTGTGCGGGTTACCCTAGTAAAACAATCGCAAAAAACTTCGCTTCGCTAATCACTTATCCACATAGCGAGCACAAGCGTTTTGAAAACCGGTCCGGGTAACCACGATTGTGATCGTTCGGTAAAATATTTTGCGAGTGCAGCGAAAAATGTCACGGCCGCGTCAGATGCACGATTCTGTGCGGTCTTTCAGAACCTTGAAGCGGCGTTTCGCGAGTGCAGTGTTGCAACACCCACGAAGAGTCAGGCCGCCCCGTCGAATTCATCGATTGTCAGAAATCATGCTTGGTGTATTCCTTAGTCGTTCGCGACGCTCAAGGCTCTCCTGACCAGCGCGGTTTGAGACCCAAGAGTGGACGTGCAAATCGGCGGCGGTGTGCGCGTTAGCGACGCTTTCCAAGCGATGCTAGGTTGGCAACTCATAGCGATATGGGGACGGTGAATCTGTGTCTGAATTTCCAGGGGTTTGCGCACTTCTTTCGCACGCTCCGACAAGGAGGGGACATTGGCCGACAACATAGCAACGGGGAACGCGCAGCTTGTGAACGTGTTGAAGACGACAGACTGAGTTACGCGGCGGCGCAGCGCTGGACAATCAGATGTTCGGTAGCAGCAGACTGACTTTGAAACACTACGATCTGATAGCTCGTCGCGTGCTCGCGCGGCGGGAGGGGGAGGCACTATGCTTTACGGAATCATCGCGACAGACACATCCATTTCAGCCAAGTCCGTTTCCGAAATTCTGAACAGCGTCTTCGGTCCACCACCCACGCGATCTCCGGCCAGACCGTCGAGTACGCGCTGACCTCAGCGACGCTTCTTTCCCAGCCCTCGATCTGCGCAACGGCGGTTTCGCCGAACGCCTGATCCATGCCTGGCATCCGAAGCGTCGTCGGGAGGTCCCGCCTGGCAGGAACCCTGCAGGGAACCTGCGAAGGCGATTTCACTGAACACCATTACTCTTTCAGAAAAGTTCTCAGGCAATGACAAATACGGAACAGGATCGCTGGTCTCGCGTGAAGGGCCGTTTGCGGACGAGCGTGGGCGAGGACGTCTATACGAGCTGGTTTGCGCGGATGGATCTCGAAGGCGTGCAGGATGAAAGCGTTCATCTCTCCGTTCCGACCCGCTTTCTCAAGAGCTGGATTCAGGCGCACTACGCCGACCGCGTGCTGACCTGCTGGCAGGCAGAGATGCCGGAAGTTCACCGGATCGATCTCACCGTGCGAACGGCGATGCGGTGCGCGGCGCCCGCCAAGGAAGTCGCAGCGCCGGCCGATCCGCGCCGCGCCGAACCCGCCAACGGCCGGCCCGCGCCCGAATTGCGCGCGACCGCAACCGCGCCGGTCTCCGCCAGTCACGATGCGCTCGGCGGCTCGCCGCTCGACCCGCGCCTGACCTTTGCAAGTTTCGTGATCGGTCGCTCCAACACGCTGGCGCATGCGGCAGCGCGCCAGGTCGCCGAGGGACGTCGCGGCGATGCCGTGATGTTCAATCCGCTCTACATTCATGCGGGCGTCGGCCTCGGCAAAACTCATCTGCTGCAGGCGGTGACCTGGGCCGGCAATTCCGGCAGCGAGCGCAAGGTGCTTTACCTCACCGCGGAAAAATTCATGTACGGCTTCGTCGCCGCGCTGAAGACGCAGACCGCGCTGGCATTCAAGGAGGCGCTGCGCGGCATCGACGTGCTTGTGATCGACGACCTGCAGTTCCTGCAGGGCAAGTCGACGCAGGCCGAGTTCTGTCACACGCTGAACGCGCTGATCGATGCCGGCCGCCAGGTGGTGATCGCCGCCGACCGTCCGCCGTCCGACCTCGAAAGCCTCGACGACCGCGTGCGCTCGCGGCTGGCCGGTGGTCTCGTCGTGGAGATGGGCTCGCTCGGCGAAGAACTGCGGCTCGGCATTCTGAAATCGCGCGTCGCGGCTGCGCGCGCCCACCATGCAAGCTTCGACGTGCCGGAAGCCGTGCTGGATTATCTGGCGCGCAGCATCACCCATAACGGCCGCGACCTCGAAGGTGCCATCAACCGCCTGCTCGCCCATTCCAAGCTCAACGCCCAGCCGGTGACGCTGGAAATGGCCGAGCGCGAGGTGCGCGACCTGATCCGGCCGCAGGAGCCGAAGCGGATCAAGATCGAGGACATTCAGCGGGTCGTCGCCCGGCAATACAATGTGAGCCGCTCCGACCTGCTGTCCTCGCGGCGGACGGCGAACGTGGTCCGGCCGCGGCAGGTCGCCATGTATCTGGCGAAGACGCTGACGCTGCGCTCGCTGCCCGAAATCGGCCGCCGCTTCGGCGGACGCGACCACACCACGGTGCTGCACGCCGTGCGCAAGATCGAGGCACTGGTGTCCCGGGACACGGCGCTGTCCGAAGAGGTCGAACTCGCTGAAGCGGCAGCTGCAGGAATAGCCGCCACCGGAACGAAACCTGTCTCCTCCCTGTCTCCCTCCCCTCCTCCGGGGGAGGGAGAATGTTCGTTTGCGCGGCAATTTTCCGCCCCAAAAGCGGGGGAACGGCCCTCGCCTCCCTTGCACCGGCGGGCCATCCGCGCCACCTTGCGGTCCCCCCGGGGGTTTGGTCAAATCCGGTCCTGATCAGGCTATTCGGGTTTCCCATGCCGCGGCGCTGCCTTCGAGGGCCGCCCGGCTTTTCCATCTCGGGCGGGTAATGCAATGAAGGTCACCGTCGAACGCGCGCAACTGCTGAAATCGCTGGGTCACGTCCATCGCGTGGTCGAGCGGCGCAACACCATCCCGATCCTCGGCAACGTGCTGGTCCGCGCCGAAAACGCCAAGCTGTCGCTGAAGGCGACCGACCTCGACCTCGAGGTGACCGAGACGCTGGCGGCGAAACCGCGACCGGCGGTTCCACCACGGTGCCGGCGCACATGTTCTATGACATCGTGCGCAAATTGCCCGACGGCGCGCAGATCGTGCTGGAGGCCGACGGCGACCGTTCGGTGCTCGCGATCCGCGCCGGCCGCTCGCGCTTCACGCTGCAGACGCTGCCGGAGAGCGACTTTCCGGACCTCGCCGCCGGCGACATGACGCACTCGTTCACGCTGGCGGCTGCCGACGTCAAGCGCCTGATCGACCGCACGCAGTTTGCGATCTCGACCGAAGAGACCCGCTATTACCTCAACGGCATCTATCTGCACACGGCCGGCAGCGCCAAGGCCGCGACGCTGCGCGGCGTCGCCACCGACGGCCATCGCCTGGCGCAGATCGACCTGGCGCTGCCGTCTGGCGCCACCGGCATGCCCGGCGTCATCGTGCCGCGCAAGACCGTCGGCGAAGTGCAGCGGCTGATCGAGGACAACGAGGCCGAAGTCGAAGATCGAACTGTCGCAGGGCAAGATCCGCTTCACCATCGGCAATGTGGTGCTGACCTCGAAGCTGATCGACGGCACCTTCCCGGATTACGGCCGCGTCATTCCGCAGAACAACGACAAGGAACTGATCGTCGACAAGAAGGATTTCGAGGCGGCGGTCGACCGCGTCTCGACCATCTCGAGCGAGCGCGGCCGCGCGGTGAAGCTGGCGCTGTCCGCCGGCAAGCTGGTGCTGTCGGTGACCAATCCGGACTCCGGCAGCGCCACCGAAGAACTCGAAGTCGAGTACGCCGCCGACGCGCTCGATATCGGCTTCAACTCGCGCTATCTGCTCGACATCGCCGCCCAGATCGAAGGCGAAGTCGCCGTGCTCAAGCTGGCCGATCCCGGCTCGCCGACGCTGGTGCAGGACAAGGACAACAAGGGCGCGCTCTACGTGCTGATGCCGATGCGGGTGTGATGCTCCAACTCGTCATTGCCGGGCTTGACCCGGCAATCCATCGAACCAAATGACCTATTGGGTGTACATCCTTGCCAGTAAGCCCGGCGGAACTTTGTACGTCGGCGTGACGAACAATCTGGTACGGCGCGTGTACGAGCACCGGGAAGGTCTGGCGGACGGCTTCACCAAGCGGTACGGCATCAAGACGCTGGTCTATTTCGAAGCGCACGAAACAATCGCTGCGGCGCTTCAACGCGAAAAGAACATCAAGCATTGGTCGCGCGAGTGGAAGATCGATCTGATCGTCGCCGGAAATCCCGACTGGCGAGACTTGTACGAAGAAATTGTCCGCTGATGCGGACGATGGATTGCCGGGTCAAGCCCGGCAATGACAAGCTCTCATGACCCCCTCCCGCATCCACCGTCTGAGCCTGACGCATTTCCGCAATTATCGTGCGGCGAGCGTGCAGGCGCGCGGGGACGTCGTCGCGCTGGTGGGGCCGAACGGAGCCGGCAAGACCAATTGCCTGGAGGCGATATCGTTTCTCTCGCCGGGACGCGGCCTGCGACGCGCGACGCTGGAGGATGTTGCCGACAACCAGGGCGACGGCTCCTGGGCGGTCTCCGCCGAGGTCGAGGGCGCGCTCGGTCTTGCCACGCTCGGCACCGGCATCGACCCGCCGGGCGCGGATGCAGGTTCGACCAGCCGGCGCTGCCGGATCGACCGCGAGCCGGTGGGCTCGGCGACGGCGTTCGGCGACCATTTGCGCATGGTGTGGCTGACGCCGGCGATGGACGGGCTGTTTCTCGGCGCAGCGTCCGAGCGCCGGCGCTTCTTCGACCGCCTGGTGCTGGCGATCGACAGTGAGCATTCGAGCCGCGTGTCGGCGCTGGAGCGCTCGCTGCGCTCGCGCAACCGGCTGCTCGAAGTGCGCAATTACGACGACCACTGGTGCGACGCGATCGAGCGCGAAACCGCCGAGCTCGCCGTTGCCGTCGCCGCCACCCGCGGCCAGACCGTGACGAAACTTGCGGCGATGCTGCGCGAGCGCGGCGCCGCGTCCGCCTTTCCGTCGGCGCAGATCATGCTCGACGGCTGGATGGAGAACGCGCTGGTCAACGAGCCCGCAACCGCCGTCGAGGATCGTTATCGCGAGATCCTGCGCGCCAGCCGCGCGCGCGACGCCGCAGCCGGCCGCACGCTCGACGGGCCCCATCTCACCGACCTGCAGGTGGTCTATGCGCCAAAGAACATGCCGGCACGCGACGCCTCCACCGGCGAGCAGAAGGCGCTGCTGATCGGGCTGGTGCTGGCCCATGCCGCGCTGGTCGCCGAGACGACCGGCATCGTGCCGCTGCTGCTGCTCGACGAAGTCGTGGCGCATCTCGATCCCGCCAGGCGCAAGGCGCTGTTCGACGAGCTCATAAAGCTCGGCGCGCAGGTCTGGATGACGGGGGCCGATCCCGCCGCATTCACCGATATCGGCGCCGGCGGCGAGATTTTCGATGTCGAGGCGGGCCAGGTAAGCCGTCGCACCTGAGCCGCCGCGCCTGAGTTTGCGGACAGGGGCAGCTTGAACCTAATGGTCCACAGCCACGAACTCAAGGAACCGATGTCAGTGACGTCGCGGCATTGCCGCCACGCAGCCATCGTTTGGATACCGCAACTGCCGGAGATGACAATGCCAGAGATCGCGCGCGGGACCATCCCGACCGGGAAACGCCTGCTGCCGCTGCTTTTCCTGATTGCCATCAGCGCGCCATTCTCGGCGAGAGCCGATACCGGCATCGTCGATGTCCGCACCCTGCCGCGACTGGAGGGGGCCGTCGAAGACGCCTCGCGCACACAGTCCTACACCATGAGCTACACCGTTCCGGCGGCCGTCGCGCTATCCAGCGCGGCTACCAGGAAGCTGCTCGCCGCCGACGGCTGGATTCAGTATGCGCGCCCTCTCGACGAGAAGAGCACCTCCCCGACTTTCAAGAAGGCTCAGCAGGGACTCCGCGTTTCCTTTACGCAGGCGTCCGGGCGACCTGACCAATCAGTGGTGCAATACACCGCCGAACGGATCAACGCGAACGTGCCGTTCCCGCCCGATGCGGCCGATATCGTGTTCGACCAGTACCGGCCCTATCTCGGCTGCATCGCGCCGCTCACGCTCGACGCGACGCTTGATTTCTTTCGCAGGGAGATGGCCGCGATCGGCTGGAAGCCGCTCTCTGCCGGCGATGTCACGGCGCGGTGGCCCAACGCGGAGTTCAGCGAGACGGTCGCAAACGGCGTCCGCGCCTATTACAGCCATGAGGATGGTGGAGGTTTCCATCGGCAACTGCCGGTCATGCTGACGCTGCAGCGGCGCGACGACGGCAGGACGGGCGTGGAAATAAGGGTCGCGCCATTCGCGCTGCCGCCGACGCTGGAGGCCGATTCCGAAATGGCCGGCCTGCCGCGACCAAAGCCGACCAGGAGCGCGAGGAGCACGGGCGGCTCCGACTCCGTCCGTCGCCAGCTTGAGGTCGCCGTCGTCGCCGAACTTCCCGTAACGCTCGCCTTCTATCGCGAGGAATTCACAAGCCGGAACTGGGTCGAGGAACCGAACAGCACAGTCGTCACGCCCGACAACGTCACGCTGAAGTTCTCTTCCGCCGAGCAGTTCGCGACCCTGACGCTCAGCCGCCAATACGACATGACCGCCGTCAACCTCGTCACGCAGGTGAAGGAGGCCGCGCTGGCGGCGCGCGCCAGGGCGAAGAAGGACGCCGACGAAAAGTTCATGAAGGACGCCATGACCATGGCAAAGGGAGTGATCGCGGCCGACGAAGCGCGGCGGATTGCCCAGGCGGGGAATCTGTCGGACGCGCCCCTGCGCGCGCTCGCCGATGGCTCGACCCCGGTGCCATTGCCGGAGAACGCGGAAGACGTGAAATTCGACGGCGCCGCCGGCAGGCTCGAGTTCAATTCCGCCTCCAGCGTGAAGGCTGTCGCCGCGTTCTACCGCGGCTCGCTGACGGCGCAGGGCTGGAAGGAGAAGCCTTCGGTCATCAACCAGCCCAACATGGCGGTGATGGGATTTTCCAAAGGCGGCAAGACGCTATCGTTCACCGCCATGCAGATGGGTCCCAAGGTCAGGGTGAGCGCCGATGGCTCGGGCCTCGTGACGGCGAATGCAGCGATAGCCGCCAGGCCCGGCGCAATCGGCGCGAAAGACGGCGAGCCCGAAGGCAAGGCGGCGGACGTGACGCTCGAAGCCGACCCTGATTCCGCGCTACCCGTACCGAAGCAGCGCACCATGACCTCGATCGGAACCGGGAAGATGCCGGGCAGCGATGCGCCCTTGCGGAGAGAACTCGAAGCCAGCGTGCCTGCCGGGCTCAGCTCGGTGCTGGCGTTCTACCGCCGCGAACTCGGCAAGCGCGGCTGGCAGGAGACGGCGGAAGGCGCGGTCGTGAAGCCGGACCAGGCGCAACTGGCGTTTACCTCGCCCGACGGGCCGGCGACGCTGAAGCTCGGCCGCAGGAATGGCGAGACATCGATCAACCTCGCGCAGAAATATCCGGCCGCAGCGACGAAGGCGGACGTCGTGCCGAAGCCGGGCCAGTCCAAGCTGATGTTCGGCAACATCGGCGAAAGTGAAGCCACGGTTTCGATCAACAACAAAGCCATCAAGGTCGCGGCCGGCGCCGGCGGACCGCGATCGCCGAGACCTCCGATGATTGATCTGCCGCCGGGAAAATATCGCTACACTCTCAAAGTCGCGGGCGAACCGCCGCGCAACGACCAGATCGAGATCAGCGCCGGCGACACCTGGGGAGTCATGATCGCACCCAGCGGCAAAGCGCTGGCGCTGCAGATGTATTGATGCAGGCAGCTATCGCGTCTCGTGCGCGGGCGCCGCGCCGAGAATGCGGTCGATGATGGAGCCGATCAGGAAGATCGATCCCTTCTCGGTCAGATGGACCTGGTCGCTCGCCACAATATCCGCCGATGTATCGCCGATGCGCGTCAGGCAGCCCTCCGCATTGCACAGCACGTCTGAGGCTGAAATGAACTCCGCGCCCAACGGCACAAGCGTTGCGCGCATTTTCGCATCATAGGCCGATGGCGGCGCGGCACCCGTCGAACGCGACGGAATCAGCGCGCGATGAAGCATGAAATGCCTGAGCACCTCAGACGGCAGCCCGCGCCGCCATGCGGGCACCCCGCCGAGAACGACCACGCGTGCATCGGTCCCCTTCTTCAGCGCGACCACCGTCTCGGCCACGCTGTCGAGATGCTTCTCCCAGGTGCCGTGCAGCAGCACGATGTCGGGCCTGATCTGCCGGACGAGCGAGAAAACCGTGTCGTTCATCGCGCGGCAGTTGGGCGTGGAGATGATATCGGCATTCAATGCCGGGATGCACGAACTGGAGGTGAGCTGCGCGATGCCGAAATTCCGCGTCTCCTGCGCCTTGCGCAATCCGGGCAGCAGCGCTCCCGCCGTCGAATTGCCCCAGATCAGCAGCAACGGCCGCCGGTCGTGCTCGACGCAATCCGCCGCGAACGACATCTCGCGGCTGAGGTCGAGCAGGCATTCGTGAATCCGCCATTTTGAGCTCTCCGTCGGCACGCTCGCCATCGCACGGATTTCCGCGGGCATCCGCAAATCGAAACCCTTGCCCCAGACCACGATGCCGCCGGCCAGCGCGACCAGCGCCATGCCGGTACCGAGGCCGAGCGCCTTGCGCGGCGACGGCACGCCGAAACGGAACGGCGTTTCGACGAACCGGTAGGTCGCCCAGGCCAGCAGCCCGCTCGCAAGCAGGATCAGTTCGCGCTCCAGCAGCGTCAGCGGGCCGAACTTGATGATGGCGAACATCACCAGCAGCGGCCAGTGCCAGAGGTACAGCGGGTAGCTGACCAACCCGATCCACACCAGCGGCGGGCTCGACAGGACGACGCGGTTCACCCAGCCTGCCGGCGCGGACAACAGAAGCACGGTACCGGCGACGGGCAGCACCGCCCACCAACCCGGAAAGGCGCGGTGGCTGTTCAGCATGACGGCCGCCACCGCAATCAACGCCACGCCAAGGCCGGCGCGCCAATGGCTCGCCGCGTCGGACCGGCCGGCCCTGCTCCAGCAGCAAGCGAGCATGGCGCCAGCCAGCAGTTCAAAGGCCCGCGTGAACGGCAAATAGAAGGTCGCGACGGGGTTGGAGCCAATCAGCGCCACATTGAGCAGGAACGATGCGCCGCCGAGCACCGCCGCCACCACGACAATACGAAGCCGCAATCGGACGGCGAGCAGCAGCAACAGCGGCCAGAGCAGATAGAACTGCTCCTCGATACCGAGCGACCACAGGTGCAGGAGCGGCTTGCGCGCGGCTTCGATGTCGAAATAGCCGGACTGCAGCCAGAACGCGATATTGGCCAGAAAGGCGGCGCTGGCGAAGGTATCGCTGCCGAGCTGCGCAAAGGCCGCCGGCAGCATCCAGAACCAGCCCAGAATCAGCGTCGCGCAGAGCACGACGATCAGCGCCGGGAAAATGCGCCGTATCCGGCGGTTGTAGAAATCGATCAGGCTGAAGCGACCGCGCTCCTGTTCGCGCATGATGATGCCGGTGATCAGGAAACCCGAAATCACGAAGAACACGTCGACCCCGATGAAGCCGCCCGGTATCGCGTCCGGGAACGCGTGGAAGTTCAGCACCAGCAGCACGGCGACAGCCCGGAGGCCGTCGATATCGGGCCGATAATGGGATGAAGGCGTGGACAAGGAAGGGCCAACCGGGGGATCGCGACAGACAGCGAACAACAGGAACATTGCCGCGGCCGTCTGTGTCTAGCAGGTCTCCGGCAGTCTGCCATTCGTGCGCGGCGGCCCCTGAAATCTGCTCCTCCGGGAGGCAGAAACAGCCCTCGAATCGCGCTTTTCCGCAGTGCCGGAACAGGCCTTCGGAGACCTTGAAAAAGAGTAAAAAACCACTAATTATTCAAAGACTTGTGGATGGAGAGATTGCGCTAGGCGCGATACTCCTTTCATGGCACAAATGAATCAATCAGCGCCTCATATTGCGCAGCTGATTCGGGACACCCTCGAAGGCCTCACATGACAGAACCTGCCCGGCAGACACCTGCCGACACCGAGCATCCCATTCCGGTCGAATACGGCGCGGAATCGATCCGGGTGCTGAAGGGGCTCGATGCCGTGCGCAAGCGGCCGGGCATGTATATCGGCGACACCGACGACGGTTCCGGTCTGCATCACATGGTCTATGAGGTCGTCGACAACGCGATCGACGAGGCGCTCGCGGGTCATGCCACCGCGGTCGAGGTCATCCTCAATGCCGATGGTTCGGTGACGGTGCGCGATGACGGTCGCGGCATTCCGGTCGACATTCACAAGGGCGAAGGCATCTCCGCGGCCGAGGTCATCATGACCCAGCTCCACGCCGGCGGAAAATTCGACCAGAACTCCTACAAGGTGTCGGGCGGGTTGCACGGCGTCGGCGTCTCCGTCGTCAACGCGCTGTCCAGCAAGCTGCAACTGCGGGTCTGGCGCGACGGCAAGGAGCATTACATCGAATTCGCCCATGGCGATGCGGTTGCCCCGCTGAAGGTCGTCGGCGACGCCAATGGCAAGCGCGGCACCGAGGTCACTTTTCTTGCCTCCACCGAGACGTTCACCAACGTCGAATATGATTTCCCGACGCTGGAGCATCGCCTGCGCGAGCTCGCGTTCCTGAATTCCGGCGTCAATATCGTGCTGTCCGACATGCGCCACGCGGTCGAGAAGCGCGAGGCGATGCATTACGACGGCGGCGTCGAGGAATTCGTCAAGTATCTCGACCGCAACAAGAAGGCGATGGTGCCGGCCCCGATCATGGTTCGGGCCGAGCTGAACGACATCGGCGTCGAGGCCGCCCTGTGGTGGAACGACAGCTACCATGAGAATGTGCTGTGCTTCACCAACAACATCCCGCAGCGTGACGGCGGCACCCATCTTGCCGGTTTCCGCGGCGCGCTGACGCGCCAGGTCAACGGCTATGCCGAGGCCAATGCAAAGAAGGAAAAGATCGCGCTGACCGGCGACGATTGCCGCGAAGGCCTCACCGCGGTGCTGTCGGTGAAGGTGCCGGACCCGAAATTCTCCTCGCAGACCAAGGACAAGCTGGTGTCCTCGGAAGTGCGCCCGGTGGTCGAGAACGTGCTGAACGAAGCGCTGGCGGCGTGGTTCGAGGAACATCCCTCCGAAGCGAAGGTGATCGTCGGCAAGGTGATCCAGGCCGCTGCCGCGCGCGAAGCCGCGCGCAAGGCGCGCGAACTGACCCGAAAGAGTCCGCTCGGCCACGCCTCGCTCCCCGGCAAGCTCGCCGACTGCCAGGAAAAGGATCCCGCCAAATCCGAACTGTTCATCGTCGAGGGCGACTCGGCAGGCGGCAGCGCCAAGATGGGCCGTAACCGCGAATTCCAGGCGGTGCTGCCGCTGCGCGGCAAGATCCTCAACGTCGAGCGCGTGCGCACCGACAAGATGCTGTCCAGCGAGCAGATCGGCACGCTGATCACCGCGCTCGGCACCGGCATCAGCGACGATTTCTCGGCCGACAAGCTGCGCTACCACAAGATCATCGTGATGACGGACGCCGACGTCGACGGCGCCCACATCCGTACACTGCTGCTGACTTTCTTCTACCGGCAGATGCGCGAACTGATCGACCGCGGCCACCTCTATATCGCGCAGCCGCCGCTCTACAAGGTGACGCGCGGCAAGTCGGAGCAGTATCTGAAGGACGAGCGCGCGCTGGAAGATTATCTGATTGCAACCGGCATCGACGACTGCGTGTTCAAGCCGGGCAACGGCGACGACCGCGCCGGCCGCGACCTGCTCTCCCTGGTGGAAGACGCCCGCGTCATCCGCAGCGTGCTGCGCAACCTGCACAGCCGCTACAATCGAAAGGTCATCGAACAGGCCGCGGTGGCAGGCCTGTTTGGAAGGGATATTTATTCCGATCCGGCAACCGCCGACGCCGCCGCCGAATACATGGTCCGGCGGCTCGACAATCAAGCCGAGGAAGTCGAGCGCGGCTGGATCGGGCAGTTCGTGGAAGGCCAGGGCTTCGTATTCGAGCGCACGGTGCGCGGCGTCAAGGATGTTGCCGTCATCGACGACGCCTTCCTCGGCTCGGCCGATGCGCGCAAGCTCCACGAATACCGGGAGAGGCTGCAGGACGTCTATGCGCGCCCCGGCAAGCTCCGCCGCAAGGATTCGGAGACGTTGATCTACGGCCCCGTCGACCTGTTCGAGGCCGTGACAGAGGCCGCGCGCAAAGGCGTTGCACTCCAGCGCTACAAAGGTCTCGGCGAGATGAACCCCGGTCAGCTCTGGGAAACCACGCTGGATGCCAACGAGCGTTCGCTGCTGCAGGTCAAGATCAAGGAGGTCGACGAGGCCGACGACATCTTCACCAAGCTGATGGGTGACGTGGTCGAGCCGCGCCGCGAGTTCATCCAGGACAATTCGCTCAGCGCCACCGTCGACGTGTGAGGCAACAAGCGCCGTGCCGCCCATTCAGTACATCGTCGAAGGCGGCCACCGGCTTGCGGGCACGATCGAGCCGTCCGGCAACAAGAACGCCGCACTGCCGATCATCGCGGCCGCACTGCTCACCGACCAGCCCGTCACGCTGGAAAACGTGCCGCGGATTCGCGACACCGAGACGCTGGTCGAACTGATCCGCTCGGTCGGCGCATCCGCCGAGTGGCAGGAACGCAATACGCTGGCGATCCACGCCAGGGACGTCCGGGCCGCCGATCTCGATCCCGAACTGTGCGCGCGGATCCGCGCCTCGATCCTTTTGGCCGGGCCGCTGCTGGCCCGCTGCGGCGAGGTGGCGCTGCCGCCGCCCGGCGGCGACGTCATCGGCCGCCGCCGTCTCGACACCCATTTTCTGGCCTTCGAGCAGTTGGGCGCGACCGTCACCGCCACGCACCGGCTGGAGTTCCGCGCTGTCAAACTGACGGGCGCTGACGTCTTTCTCGATGAGCCGAGCGTCACCGCCACCGAGAACGCACTGGTCGCAGCGGTTGGCGCCCACGGCACCACGTATCTGCGCAACGCCGCCTCCGAACCGCATGTGCAGGACCTCGCCAATTTCCTGGTCGCACTGGGTGCGAAGATCGAGGGCATCGGCACCAACACCATCATCGTGCACGGCCCGGCGACGCTGGGCGGCACAACCTACGCCATCCAGCCTGACCATATCGAGGTCGGCTCGCTGATCGGGCTCGCCGCGGTGACGCGTTCGCCGCTGCGCATCGCACGCGCCGGCGTCGAGCATCTGCGCTCGATCCGGATGGGATTTGAACGGCTCGGCATCGTCTGCGGCGTCGAGGGCGACGACCTCATCGTGCCCTCCGGCCAGACCATGAAGATCCACGACGATTTCGGCGGCCATGTGCCGAAACTCGAGGATCAGCCGTGGCCGGCGTTCCCCGCCGACCTGATGTCGATCGCGATCGTTACCGCCACGCAGTGCGAAGGCGTCATCCTGATGTTCGAAAAGATGTTCGAGTCGCGGATGTTCTTCGTCGACAAGCTGATCTCGATGGGCGCCCGTATCGTGCTGTGCGACCCGCATCGCGCCATCGTGGCGGGCCCGAGCCGGCTGCGCGGCGCCCCGATGACCTCTCCCGACATCCGCGCCGGCATGGCGATGCTGCTCGCCGCGGTCTGCGCGGAAGGCACCTCGACCATCAACAACGCCGATCAGATCGAGCGCGGCTACGAGCGCATCGAGGAACGGCTCAATGCGCTGGGCGCCAGGATCACGCGTGTGCCCGAGCGCGACGGCCACTAGATCCGTAGCGGCGCCGTCACCTTTTCGACCTCCGTCGGTGTTAATCTCCTGCAATGACCTCGCTCGACAAAATCGAAGCCGCATCGATTGCGCCCGCTTCCGGCGCCGTTCCCGGCCGCCATCTTGCGCTTGAGCTTTCCGAGACGTTGAAACTCGCGGTCCCGCTTGCGCTGACGCAGCTCGGACAGATCGCGATGATGACGACCGACATCGCGATGATCGGCCGCCTCGGCAGCGAGGCGATGGCGGCTGCGGCGCTGGCGCATACGGTGTTCTTCGTCAGCTTCACCTTCGGCATGGGTCTGGTTTCAGCCGTCGCGCCCCTTGCGGCGCAGGCGTTCGGCGGACGCAATCCGCACCTGATCCGGCGTTCGCTCCGCGCCGGCCTGTGGGCGGCGCTGTTGATCTCGCTGCCGATGATGGCGCTGTCGTTTCGCGGCGAGCAGATCCTGCTCATGCTGGGTCAGGCGCCGACGTCTGCGCGCCTCGCGCAGGAATATTTGTTCGGCCTGACCTGGAGCATCCTGCCCGCGCTGTGGTTCATCGCGATCCGCGGCTTCATGAGCGCGATCAACCGCCCCGAGCCGATCCTGTGGATCACGCTGGCCGCGATCCCGGCCAACGCGCTGCTGGTCTATCTCCTGCTGTATGGCGCGTTCGGCCTGCCGCAACTCGGCCTGTTCGGCGCCGGTCTTGCCACCTCGATCGTCAATCTCGGCACGTTCCTCGCGGGACTGTGGTTTGCCGCGCGCCGCCGCCCGTTCCGGAAATTCCACGTGCTCGGTCATGTCTGGCGCGCTGATTGGCAGTTGATGCGGAAACTGGTCGTGATCGGCGCGCCGATCTCGATCTCGTTCCTGCTCGAATACGGCCTGTTCGGCGCCGCCGGCTTGCTGATGGGCGTCATCAGCACGACGGCGCTGGCGGCGCACCAGATCGCGCTGCAGGTCGCGGCCATCCTGTTCATGGTCCCGTTCGGCATCAGCATGGCCGCCACGGTGCGCGTCGGCCACGCCGTCGGCCGTGGCGACGCCGCCGGCGTGCGGCGGGCGGGCTATATTGCAACCTGGCTCGGCATTGTCCTCGCCGCGGTGCTGACGGCAGCCGTGATGGTCAGCCGCTTCGGCATCGCGGAAGTCTTCCTTGGCGAAAGCACCGACGGAACGGCCGAGCTCTCGGCGACGCTGCTGCTGGTCGGCTCGACCTTCTTTATCGCCGACGCCATCCAGACCGTTGCCGCCGGCTCGCTGCGCGGCATGAACGACACGCGGATCCCGCTGCTGCTTGCCACCTTCAGCTACTGGTTGGTCGGCTTTCCCTGCGCGGGCCTGCTCGGCTTCTGGACGCCGCTCGGCGCAGTCGGCGTCTGGATCGGGCTGTCGGTCGGCACGGCGTTCTACGCCGTGCTTCTGCTGCTGCGCTTCCGCTCGATGGCCAACCGGTTTGGCAAGTCATGACGGTCCGCGAAATTGCCCCCGAGGTCGATACCGATACACTGCTGGCCGGCGCGCAGTTCGCCGATGCGTTCCGCATTGACATCGGCGATCGCGACCTGGACGCCAGAGGCGCGGCGGAGCGCATGATGGGCCGGCAACCGCGCTGGGCCGCGGCGCTGCTCTCACTCCGCAATCTCCTGGTCACGCCGCTGGGACTGAAGACCTCGGGCGCAAACCCGGTCGCGCCGCGCGACATGATCGGGATATTCCCTGTCGTGAGCGAGACACCGGGCCGGCTCGTGGCCGGCTTCAACGACCGGCATCTCGATTTTCGTGTGGTGGTGGACGTCACGCCGACAGGCGACCTCAGGCAGGTCACCGCGACGACGCTGGTGCTGACGCACAACTGGCTCGGCCGCAGCTATCTCGCTATCATCCTGCCGTTTCACCGGTTGATCGTGCCGGCCATGCTGCGCCAGGTTGCGGGCTGAACAGAGCGCCGTAACATTATCCGTCGATCTCTTTTCCTTTCGACGTCCCTGGAGTTCCGCGCCATTCCAAATGGCAACGGTCGAGATCGTTGAGGTTCTGCCGCATCTGCTCCAGCGAAAATCCCAACGCGAAGAATTGCTCCGCCACGTCGACGGATACGCCGCGGATCAGGCCCTCGCTTCGCAATGCGGCGACCTCAACGGCATAGGCCCGAAGCGCCGCATCGACCGGCCGAATATCAATAGCGCCGCCGCCGCTTCGCAGCGAAGCCGCCACCCCGCGCATGTAATCGACGATCGCCTTGCTGACATCGGACAGCGGCCGCGCCAGCCTTGCCTGCACGCCGGACGGCAGCGGCACGACACTGGCGCGGCCGATCATCACGACATCGTGGCGCAGGCGCTGGATGGTGCGCAGCAACGGGCCGGTGTCCGGTCCCGACGACAGATGCGCGGCGCGCTCGCGCTCGGCCTCCAGGCCGGTCGCATGAAGACTGGCCAGCGCCGTGCCGATCCCGTCCTGGATCCGATGCAGCGCATCGTTGTCGAGCCCGCGCGTCAGCCCGGCGAGCAGTTCGGCAAACGCTGCCGCCAGCAGGTCCAGCAACTGCGCCGCGCTGACGCGGATCTGGCTGACCGCCCGCGACGGCAATACCAGGAATGAAACCGCAAGCCCGGTGAGCGCACCCACGGTGACCTCGAACAGCCGGTCGATCGTGGAATCCAGCGGGTTGGCATGGTTCATCGCCGGGACCAGCAGCACGATCACGGCCGTCACCGTGGCGGCGCTCATGCTCGGATGGACCGCGCCGATAAAGGCCAGCGGCGCGACCGCCAGCACCAGCAGCGCCATCAAGCCGCCCTCGCCGGTATGGGGAATCAGCACCGCGATGGCGCCGCCATAGACGGCCCCACCGATGGTGCCGAGCATGTAGTCGCGGGTCGCCTTCAGCGACCGGCCGACACTCATCTGGGTGACGATCAGCGAGGTCAGCACCGCCCATAGCGGCAGCATCAGGTGCAGCGCCCGGGCGATCGCATAGGCCGCGACCGCGGCAACCGCGAGCCTCACCGCCAGCGCCAGTTGCGTCTTCCGGGCCCGGATCGGGCCGAACATGCGCTTTAGCAAGGCCATCATGCGCCGCATCCCGGATCCGCCGCCTGCACCATGGCAAGGAACATTCAGCATAGCTGATGCCCGCAGCCGCAAGGCGGCTTGAAAGGTGAAATCAGCCCGCCTACCTTGCGCCGCAAATCGAGGAAACACGATGGCCCATGAAACTGCAACGCTCGCCGGCTACGTCGCCGACCTGAAATACGAAGACATCCCGCCGGAGGTACTGGAGCGCGCAAAGGTGCTGACGCTCGACTTTCTCGGCAGCGCCATCCGCGCCCGAAGCGAGGCGGAATCGACGCCCTCGCTGCTCAAGATGCTGGAAGCGCTGGCGCTGGACGGCAAGGGTGAATCCACCGTGTTCGGCGACAGCAAGACCTGGACTCCGGCGGTCGCCGCCCTGCTCAACGGCGCGCTCGGCCACTCGCTCGATTTCGACGACACCCATGCCGATTCCTCGCTGCATCCGAGCGCGCCCGTGGTCCCGGCCGCCTTTGCGGTCGGCGAGATGGTCGGGGCTTCCGGTCGCGACGTGCTGACCGCGATCGTGGCCGGCTATGAAGTATGCTGCCGCCTCGGCAACGCGCTCGACCCCACCTCGCATTATGCGCGCGGCTTTCATCCGACCGCGACGGCAGGCACCTATGGCGCTGCCGCTGCCGCCGGAAAGCTGTACGGCCTCTCCAAGGACCAGATCATCTCCGCGTTCGGCGTTTCCGGCAGCCAGGCCGCCGGCTCGCTGCAGTTCCTGGTGAACGGCGCGTGGAACAAGCGCTATCAGGTTGGCGCCGCCGCGATGAACGGCGTGATTGCGGCCACGCTAGCGCGCAATGAATTCATCGGCTCGAGCGAATCGGTCGAAGGCAAGCACGGCCTTCTGGTCGGCTACAGCGACAACGCCCATCCCGACAAGGCGACCGCGGGCCTCGGCACGACCTACGAGACGCTGAAAATCGGCGTCAAGCCATACCCGAGCTGCCGCTACACCCATGCCGCCCTCGATGCGCTGATCGCGATGCGCCGGGAGCACAACCTGACGCCGGACCAGATCAAGCGCGTCGAGATCGGCCTGCACCGCAATGGCATCACGCTGACAGGCGATGCCGCCACCAAGCGCCACCCGACCTCGATCGTCGGCGGACAATTCTCGATGTTCTTCACCGGCGCGCTGGCGCTCGACCAGGGCCGGTTCGGCTGGGATGATTACGGACGGCTGGGCGATGCCGCCATCAATGCGCTGGCCGACAAATTCGACGTGGTGCAGGACGATCGCCTCGAGATCGGCCGCACCCATCCGTTCGGGGCGCGCGTCTCCATCACCACCGACGACGCCGTGCATGAGCGTCTCTACGCCGATCCCTCCGGTGAGCCGGACACCTTCCCGAACGCGCAGGCCATGCAGCAGAAATTCCTCACGCTGGCCCGCCCGGTGCTGAACAACCGCGCCGACCAGTTCGCCGACGCGATCCTCTCCCTCGAGAGGTTCGATCGCGTTGCAAAGGCGACGCAGTTGGGGCGGCAGTAGCCAGCATCAACATTGGCGGTGCAATCCCTCTCCCCTTGCGGGAGAGGGTGGATCAATCGTGCGATTGAGACGGGTGAGGGGTATCTCTCCGCGAGCGAACCTCTCAGCGCCACCGTGGCGCCACTCGGTTCAGTTGGCTCAGCCCTTCCAGTCTGCGCGCGACGTTACCCAGCGTTCATTGGCCTTGCCGGAAAGATCGACTTCGCCATCATGCCGTGCTCCGAGCCGCCGCGCGACGCGCTTTGACGGTTCGTTGCTGGCCTCGATGCAATGAATGATCTCATCGATCTCGAAGGTCGCGAATACCCAGTCGATCGAGGCCCGCGCGGCTTCCACCGCATAACCCTTGCCGCGGTGTTCGCGGTCGATGCCCCAGCCGACCTCGAAGCCCGGCCATCCCGGCGGGCACCACGGCCCGACGCGGCCGACATAGCGGCGGCTCGATTTTTCCTCGACGGCGAACATGCCGAAGCCGTGCAGCGCCCAGTGCCCCGAGATCACGGCGGCGTTGCGCCATCCGGCGATTTCGGTGGTGATGGCGACACCGTCGGGCGTGATGTACCGCGCGGTACCTGGATCGGACAGCATCGCCGTATTCGCCGCGACATCGGCGCTGCGCCATGGCCGCAGGATCAGGCGCGCCGTTTCGACGACGGGACCATCGACCTTCAGGAGTTTCGCGCCGGGCTTGAGCGAAGGGATCATCGGTTTCCTCGATCACGTTTTTATTTCGCGTCATGACCGGGCTTGACCCGGCCATCCACGTCTTGCCTGATTGCGGCAGAAACGACGTGGCATGCCGGGGACCAGTCCCGGACATGACGACCAGATGCGACAATCTGCTATGATCGCCGCAAACTTCAAGGAGTTCCCATGAGCTGGCAACCCTCCAACGATCCCGTGCTCGGCGATCCCAAATCCTGCGACGCGCTCGATCTCGTCATCGTGCCGCGCACCCGCGATCTCGGCGACGGCTTTGCGGTCCGCCGCGCGCTGCCGCATGGCAAGCGCCAGATGGTCGGCCCCTTCATCTTCTTCGACCATTTCGGCCCGGTGCAGTTCATGGCCGGCAAGGGCATGGACGTGCGGCCGCATCCGCATATCGGGCTCGCCACCGTCACCTACCTGTTCGACGGCTCGATCATGCATCGCGACAGCGAGGGCAACATCCAGGAAATCCAGCCCGGCGCCATGAACCTGATGACCGCCGGCCGCGGCATTGCGCATTCCGAACGCACGCCCGACGTGCAGCGCCGCGACGGCCAGCAGATGCTCGGCCTGCAAAGCTGGATCGCGCTGCCGGCAGGTTCGGAGGAAATCGCGCCGTCGTTCCAGCACTACGCCGCGGAAGCACTGCCGACTGTGAAGGACAACGGCTTTACCGCGCGCATCATTGCAGGAAGCGGTTTTGGCGTGAAGTCACCGGTCAGCATGGTGTCGCCCTGGTTCTACACCGAGGTGACGGCGCAGGCCGGCACCAGCGTGCCGCTCGATCCTGATCACGAGGAGCGGGCGATCTATCTCGTCGACGGCGAAGTCGAGATCGCCAACGAGCGCTATGAAGGCCCGCGCCTGCTGATCTTCCGGCCCGGCGACCGCATCACCGTGAAGGCGCTGCAGCCGACGCGGATGATGTTCCTCGGCGGCGACGCGCTGGAAGGCCCGCGCCATATCTGGTGGAATTTCGTGTCTTCCAGCAAGGAGCGGATCGAGCAGGCCAAACAGGACTGGAAAACCGGCCGTTTTGCCGCCGTTCCGCAGGAACATGAGTTCATTCCGCTGCCGGAGTGAGCTATTGCTCGGCTTTCTCCTTTGTGTGCCCGCCCCTGCGCTTGCACGCCTGCCCGAAAGCCTGACCGAATGAACGCGATGCTCGCCAGCGATCTGCCCCTGCCACGGATCGGCCGCGGCAAGGTGCGCGATATCTATGCGGTCGGCGACGACCGCGTGCTGCTGCTCACCACCGACCGCATCAGCGCGTTCGACGTCGTGATGGCGGAGACCATTCCGATGAAGGGCGCGGTGCTCACACAGATCAGCGCATGGTGGTTCAGACAACTCGAAGGCGTGGTGCCGCATCACATGATCAGCGCCGATGCCGACGAGATCATCGCGCAGGTGCCGGCGCTGCAGAGCCATCGTGCCGACATTCTCGGCCGCGCCATGCTGTGCAGGCGCACCACCGTGTTTCCGGTCGAATGCGTGATCCGCGGTTACATCTCGGGCTCGGCCTGGAAGGAATATGCCACGTCGGGCACGCTGGCCGGCGAGAAGCTGAAATCGGGCCTGGTCGAAAGCGAAAAGCTCGAGCCCGCGATCTTCAGCCCGGCGACCAAGGCCGAGACCGGCCACGACGAGAACATCACGGTGGCGCGGGTGCGCGAGATCCTCGGCGATGAGGTCGCCGCCACGCTGGAGCGCATGGCGCGCACGGTCTACGAGTTCGGCGAGAGGACCGCCCGCAAGCAGGGCATCATCATCGCCGACACCAAATTCGAGTTCGGCCGCGACAAGGATGGGCGCATCATCCTGATCGACGAGGTAATGACGCCGGATAGCTCACGGTTCTGGGCGGTCGACGTCTACAAGCCCGGCCAGGGGCAGCCGAGCTTCGACAAGCAGCCGCTGCGCGACTATCTCGACAGCGAACGCCGCGCCGGCCGCTGGAACGGCGACGCTCCCCCGCCGCCGCTGCCAGCCAGCGTGGTGGATGCGACGAGCAAGCGATATCTCGAGGCCTATCGGCGCGTGACGGGGAGTGAGTTGAAGATCTAGCGCTGTCATTGCAGCACAGGATTGCCCGACTGTTCCGTCTGGTGCCAAGCTGCCTCCAGGAAAAGCAAGCAGGGAGCGCCTGACATGACCGAAGCCGATGCCGTGCTCATCGACCGCGATGGTCCGGTCACCATCATCTCCATCAACCGTCCGCATTGCCGCAACGCCGTCGACGGCGCGACCGCGCGCAAGCTGTACGATACGTTCCTGGCTTTCGATGCCGACGAAGCCGCCTCGGTCGCGGTATTCACCGGCACCGGCGGCACGTTCTGCGCCGGCGCCGACCTCAAGGCGGTGGCTGCGGGCGATCCCAACCGGAAGCGCGAGCTCGGCGGCCACGATTCGATCGGGCCGATGGGACCGAGCCGGCTGCGGCTGTCGAAACCAGTGATCGCCGCAGTCGAAGGCTATGCCGTGGCTGGCGGCATGGAACTCGCACTGTGGGCTGACATGCGCGTGGTCGCCGAGGACGCCACCTTCGGCATCTTCTGCCGCCGCTTCGGCGTGCCGTTGATCGATCTCGGCACCATCCGCCTGCCGCGGCTGATCGGCCATTCGCACGCGATCGACCTGATCCTCACCGGGCGCCCGGTCGGAGCGCAGGAGGCCATGCGCATGGGCCTTGCCAATCGCATCGTGGGCAGGGGCGAGGCCGTGGCGCACGCCATCCTGCTCGCGCGGGAGATCGCCGCCTTTCCGCAGAGCTGCATGCGCGCCGACCGGCTCTCGGCGCTGCGGCAGTGGGACCTCGAGGAGGAGGACGCCATCGCCAACGAAATGCGCGGTGGGCTGGAAGTGATCGCGTCGGGCGAGACGCTGTCGGGCGCAACGCGCTTTGCCTCCGGCATCGGCCGCCACGGCACCTTCGGCCGTGAGGCGGGAAGCGACTGATGGCGCGGATCGACGTGCGCGCGCGACCTCCATTGTCATAAAATTATTGCTGTCGCCCTGCGCCACGGTCGTCTACGACTGAGCGCGGCAGCTTGGGCATTTTCTGAAGTGATTAGTCGATCGATTTTTTTCGGCCCGCAAGCAAGGCGGGCCATCCATGACGTTCTTGGCGGGAGCGCGGCCAGCGTCCTCAGTATTGCGTTCGGCCTGTCCTATACGCTGCTGATCTTCGCGGGGCCGCTGGCGCCATATCTGTCGTATGGCATCGCGGCGACCTTCATCGGTTCCGCCGTGTTCGCGACCATGATCGGGCTCGGCAGCTCGCTGCCGTTCGCGATCGCCGGTCCCGACAGTTCCACCGTGGCGGTGACGTCGATTTTGGCGGCTTCGCTGGTCGAACGCCTCGTGGCGGCCGATCCGTCAGCGGCGCTGCTGGCGCCCGTCCTGATCACGCTCGGCCTCTCGACCATCGTGACCGGCATCGTGCTGTGCGGCCTCGGCCTGACGCGGATGGGCCGCGCCATCCGCTACGTACCCTACCCGGTGGTCGGCGGCTTCCTGGGTGCGACCGGGCTCCTGATCGTGCTGGGCGCGATCCGCGTGATTACCGATCATCCGCTCCAGCTCGGCACGCTCTCGCGCTTCACGAATATCATCACGATCTCGGAACTCGGCGCGGCCTGCGTGATGGCGCTGGTGCTGTACCTGACCTGGCACCGCTCGCGCCATCCGCTTGGATTGCCCCTTATCCTGATCGGCGGCGTCATCGCAACGCACCTGGCGTTCTGGATCATTGGCATTTCGCCCGAACAGGCGCGCGCAACCGGCTGGACCTTCCAGCCGCCGCCGGCTTCTACTTTCATGCTGCCGTGGCACGCGGACGAACTCGCGCGCTATCCCTGGTCGGCGGTACCGGATCTGCTCGGCAACGTGGTTGCGGTGATCTTCGTCACCGCAGCAAGCACGCTGTTCAACACCACGGGCATCGAGGTCGCGGTCCATCGCGAGGCCAATCTTGAACGCGAACTCAACATCACCGGTCTTGCCAATATCCTGACCGGCGCGCTCGCAGGCTACGCCGGATGCATCTCGATCAGCCGCACCAGTCCTCAATTTCAGCAACGGCGGCAGGGGCCGGCTTTCCGGGTTGACGGTCGCGATGATCTCCCTGCTGATGCTGGCGGTGGCGCCCGAACTGCTCGGCTTCATGCCGAAATTCGTGATCGGCGGGCTGCTGATCTATCTTGGCGCGGACCAGTTGCACCGATGGATCATCGAATTCGCGCAAACGCCTGACCAGGACCGAGTACGTATCGCTGCTCGCGATCATCTTCATTATCGTGCAATGGGGCTTCGTGGCAGGCATCCTGATCGGGATCATCATCGGCTGCGCGACCTTCGCGCTCAGCGCGGCGCGAATCGAGGCGATCAAGTTCAGTTTCGACGGCTCGGAGTATCGCAGTTCGCTGGATCGTTCTCGCGACGACCAGGAAGTGTTGCTGGCGCATGGCGGCAAGATCCAGGGCCTCAACCTGCAGAGCTATCTGTTCTTCGGCTCCGCCAACCGGCTCTACCAGCACGTCAAGGCGCTGCTGCAGGAGCAGCCGGAATGCCGCTACCTGCTGTTCGACTTCAAGCTTGTCACCGGCATCAACTCGTCAGCGGCCTACAGCTTCGCCCAGATCAAGCGCAGCGCGCACGATCTCGGCGTCACGCTGGTGCTGGTGCATCTTTCCGCCACCGCCGAGAAGGTGCTGCGCTCGAGCGACTTCATCACCGAAGGCGTCGCCATCATCGGCGAACTCGATCATGCGCTGGAATGGTGCGAGAACCAGATCATTACCCAGCATCAGGGACTCACGCTCGAGGAGGCCAACCTGCGCGACTGGTTCACCAAGATTCTCGACAGCGAGCAGGACGCCGACGAGCTGATCCGCCGCTGCCAGCGCATCGAGGTCGATGCCGGCGAGATTATCGTGCGCGCCGGCAATGTCGCCGACTCCATGCACTTCATCCTCGACGGACGCGTCGGCATCGTGGTGCCGGCCGATGAAGGCCGGACAACGCGGGTTCGCAGCCTCGGTCGCTACACCACGATCGGAGAGATGGGCCTGGTCGCGCACGCGCCGCGTAGCGCGACGATCCAGGCAGAGGTTGCTAGCGTGCTCTACGTGCTGAATACGCATCAGTTCGAGGCGCTCAAGACGGACGATCCCGAACTCAGCCACAAGCTGCTGACTTACTTTGTGTCGGTGATGGCGGAGCGCCTCAGCTTCGCGAACCGCACCATCGCAGTGCTGCGCCGTTAAACGTGGCCCGGATTTCGCTTCGCTCCATCCGGGCCACGGGACCGTTATACGCCCGCCATCATCACGTATTTGATCTCGACATATTCTTCCATGCCGTGATGCGAGCCTTCGCGCCCCAGGCCGCTCTCCTTGACGCCGCCGAAGGGTGCGACTTCGGTCGTGATGAGACCGGTGTTGACGCCGACCATGCCGGACTCCAGCGCTTCCGCGACGCGCCAGACGCGGCCGAGATCGCGCGAATAGAAATATGAAGCGAGACCGAACGGCGAGTTGTTGCACATCGCAATCACCTCGGCCTCATCCTTGAAGCGGAACACCGGCGCCAGCGGGCCGAAGGTCTCTTCATGCGCCACCAGCGCGTCCGGCTTGACGTTCGAAAGCACCGTCGGCTCGAAGAAGCTGCCGCCGAGCGCATGGCGCTTGCCGCCGGTGACGATCTTCGCACCACCCTTGACCGCATCGGCGATGTGCTTCTCGACCTTGTCGACCGCCTCCATGTTGATCAGCGGCCCCTGCACCACGCCCGCTTCCGTGCCGTCGCCGATCTTCATCGCCGCGACCTTCCTGGAGAGCTTTTCGACGAACTGGTCGTAGATCTTGTCCTGGGCGTAGAGACGGTTGGCGCAGACGCAGGTCTGGCCCATGTTGCGATACTTGGAGACGATCGCGCCCTCGACGGCGGCATCGATATCGGCGTCGTCGAACACCACGAACGGCGCGTTGCCGCCGAGTTCGAGGCCGAGTTTCTTCACGCCGACCGCGGCCTGCTGATACAGGATCTTGCCGACCTCGGTCGAGCCGGTGAAGCCGACGAAGCGCACGGCGGGATGCTCGCACAGCACCTTGCCGATCGCCGACGAATTGCCGGTGAGGATGTTGAACACGCCCTTCGGCACGCCGGCCTTTTCGGCAAGCGCCACCAGCGCCAGCGCCGTCAGCGGCGTTTCATTGGCCGGCTTGAGCACGACGGTGCAGCCGGCAGCGAGCGCCGGCGAGACCTTGCGGGTGATCATCGAGCACGGGAAATTCCACGGCGTGATCGCGCCGCAGACGCCGATCGGCTGCTTGATGGCGAGCAGCCGCGCATCCGGCCGCTGGGTCGGAATGGTCTCGCCATAGACGCGGCGGGCTTCCTCGGCGAAGAATTCGACATAGGCGCCGCCGATATCGACTTCACCGAGCGCTTCCGCCAGCGGCTTGCCCTGCTCCGACGTCAGGATCAGCGCCAGGTCCTCGCGGTTGGCGATGATGAGGTCGAACCATTTCCGCAGGATGTTGGAGCGCTGCTTGGCGGTCAGCTTGGCCCAGGCCGGGAACGCGCGCTCGGCGGCTTCGACCGCCTGCGTGGCTTCCGCCGCGCCCAGCTTCGGCACCTTGGTCAGTTCCACGCCGTTCACCGGATTGGTGACGGGATTGGCGGGCGTGCCGACCCAGGCGCCGTCGATGTAACAGCGGTCGCGCAGCAGCGAGGGATCCTTCAGGCGGTCCTGCAGCGAGGGCTGGGGGCTTTGCGAAGCGCGAGCGGCGACGGGCGGGTTCATGGCGTACTCCTTGGATTATCCCTGGGATTTTTGGGGTATTGGTCCAAGTATAGGCCCAAACGCGTGGCAGTACATCGGCCGTGGAAGCAGCCCTGCTTCAAGCAAAGTGACGGCTTTTGCCGTCATTCCGGGATGGTGCGTAAGCACCAGACCCGGAATCTCGAGATTCCGGGTTCGATGCTGCGCATCGCCCCGGAATGACGTTCTCAATCAGGCCGCGCCGCTCATATAGGTTTCGCGGCGGCCGATCATGCGTTGTGCGGCGGCCTTGGCGTCGGCCTTCGAGTTGGTCGCGCAGGTGCGGTATTCGAGGTCGGGCGATTTGGCGGGATCACGGCGGCTGAACCAGGATTTGGAGCCGACCGGCAACTGGGCGAGCGCCTGTGCGACATTATCGACCGCCTCGAACGAGTGCAGCGCGCCGGTGCCGGCATAGCGGACTTCGTAGATGCCGGGGCTGATGGGCGCCTCGATATTTTCACTGCGGCCCGCACGCGGATAACGTTTCCACTCACTCCAGGTCGAAATCATCGCAAGTCCTCGCAGGTTTGAAATTGCGGCTATTTTTCGTCAAATGGTCCAGCCTACGAGGAACGTTTCCGCTGGAATCAGAACGCTTTACTTTAAAAATACGGCTTCGGGAATCGTGGCGAAATCACGATATCGTGGATGACGGCCGGGGTCACCGAGATAGCCGCCCATCCACCGGCGATTGCGAAGGAGTGTTGCAGTTTTGTGTCGCGCCGGTCGCGCGACGCCTGCCCACGCCGCGCGCCCATCACCTGACCGCGATATCGGCCCTGGCCTCTCACCGGCGCTTGCGGGATCGCCCCGGCGGGAGGAAGATCGTTCCACTCCATAAAAAGCAAAGCGGGAGGTGACCCATGCAAAGCAAAGCCGAGATCGATCAGATTCTGCGTCAGAAGTGCGAGGCGAAGGAAATTCCCGGTGTGGTGGCGATGGCCGCGACCGGCAGCGAAGTGATCTACCAGGGCGCGTTCGGCAAGCGCGACCTGTCCAAGGACGATCCGATGACCGCCGACAGCGTGTTCTGGATCGCCTCCATGACCAAGGCCATCACCACGGCGGCCGGCATGCAGCTCGTGGAACAGGGCAAGCTTTCGCTCGACGAGCCGATCGGCAAGCTGCTGCCCGATCTCGCCAACCCGCAGGTGCTGGAAGGCTTCGACGCCAAGGGCGAACCGAAGCTGCGCGCGGCGAAGAAGCCGATCACGCTGCGTCACCTCATGACCCATACCGCCGGGCTTCGCCTACAACATGTGGAACGGCGACTGCGCGCAGTATCTGGAGAAAACCGGAACCCCGGCCATCACCACCTGCCAGAACGCGGCGCTGAAGACGCCGATCATGACCGATCCCGGCACGCGCTGGGAATACGGCACCAACATCGACTTCGTCGGCAAGGCGGTGGAAGCCGTCAGCGGCAAGAAGCTGGACGCCTATCTGCGCGACAACATGCTCGCCCCGCTCGGCATGAACGACACCGGCTTCAAGATCACGGATTCGATGCGCCAGCGGCTGGTCGGCATGCATGCGCGCGGCGAGGACGGCTCGCTGGCGGCGATCCCGTTCGAACTCGAGCAGAACCCGGAATTCCACATGGGCGGCGGCGGCCTCTACGGCACGGCGGCCGACTACATCAAGTTCACCCAGATGATCCTCAACAAGGGCCGCGGCAACGGCAACCAGGTGCTGAAGCCCGAGACGATCGCGCTGATGAGCCAGAACAACATCGGCGAACTCACCATGGGCAAGATGACCACGGTGACGCCGATCTACACCAACGATGTCGATCTCTATCCCGACATCGTCAAGAAGTGGGGGCTCTCCTTCCTCATCAACACCGCCAAGACGCCGGAAGGCCGCAGCGCCGGCAGCCTGGCCTGGGCCGGCCTCGCCAACACCTATTTCTGGATCGATCCGGCACGCAACGTCGCCGGCGTGATCCTGATGCAGTTGTTGCCGTTCGCCGACGCCAAATGCCTGGAAGCCTTCGCGGGCTTCGAGCGCGGCGTCTATGCCGGGCTCGATGCCGGGCAGAAGGCGGCGTGAGGGAGCAACTGCTAGAGACCGTCATTGCGAGCGAAGCGAAGCAATCCATCGTGCCACGAAAAGGAAGAATGGATTGCTTCGTCGCTTGCGCTCCTCGCAATGACGACGCGGATATCGTGCTTCGATCCCGTACCACGTGTGCCTGATACATGGAGACCACGACTTGACCGACCACCACCGACAGTCCTACGTCTGCGGCATTTCCGATGCTCCGCTGCTCGGCGACACCATCGGGCGTTGCCTCGATCAGGCCGCCGCGCGGTGGGGCAAGCGCGAGGCGCTGGTATCGCCGAGCCATGGCGTGCGCTGGACCTGGCAGGAATTTGCCGATCGCGTCGATGCGCTGGCGGCGGGGTTTCTCGCGCTCGGGCTCGAGCGCGGCGCGCGGATCGGGGTGTGGTCGCTGAACCGGCCGGAATGGACGCTGACGCAGTTCGCCGCCGCCAAGGCCGGGCTCATTCTCGTCACCATCAATCCCGCCTACCGCCTGAGCGAACTCGAATTCGCGCTCGCCAAGGTCGGCTGCGCCGCGATCGTCACCGCCACCGCGTTCAAGACCTCCAACTACATGGAGATGCTGAACACGCTGCTGCCGGAGCTTGCGACGTCGCAGGCCGGCGAGTTGCAGGCGGCGCGGCTGCCGCAGCTGCGCGCGGTGATCCAGATCGGCGGGCCGAAATGCCCCGGCACGGTCGCCTTCGAGGACGTGACGGGCATGGGCGGCGCGCGGCACCGCGAGCAGCTTGCAGCGCTCGGCAAGACGCTGCAGTTCGACGACGCGGTCAACATCCAGTTCACCAGCGGCACCACGGGCTCGCCGAAGGGCGTGACGCTGACGCACCACAACATCCTCAACAACGGCTATTTCGTCGGCCGCGCGATGCGCCTGACCGAGCAGGACCGCATCTGCATTCCGGTGCCGCTCTATCACTGCTTCGGCATGGTGATGGGCAACCTCGCCGCGCGTGACGCTCGGCGCGACCATGGTCTATCCCGGCGAGGGCTTCGATCCGCTGGTGACGCTGCAGACCGTCGAGCAGGAGAAATGCACCGCGCTCTACGGCGTGCCGACCATGTTCATCGCCGAGCTCGACCATCCCGAGTTCGCGCAGCTTCGACCTGAAATCGCTGCGCACCGGCATCATGGCCGGCGCGCCCTGCCCGATCGAGGTGATGAAGCGGGTGAACGAATCGAGATGAACATGCGCGAGGTGACGATCGCCTATGGCATGACCGAAACCTCGCCGGTCAGCTTCCAGAGCGCCACGGACGACCCGCTGGAGCGGCGCGTCTCCACCGTCGGGCGCATCCATCCGCATGTCGAGGTCAAGGTGGTCGATCTCGAGGGGCGCGTGGTGCCGCGCGGCGAGCGCGGCGAACTCTGCACCCGCGGCTACAGCGTGATGCTGGGCTACTGGGACGAAGCCGAAAAGACCGCCGACGTGCTCGACGCGCAGGGCTGGATGCACACCGGCGACCTCGCCGTGATCGACACGGAAGGCTATTGCAACATCGTCGGCCGCATCAAGGACATGGTGATCCGCGGCGGCGAAAACCTCTATCCGCAGAGAGATCGAGGAATTCCTCTATCGCCATCCCAAGATCCAGGACGTGCAGATCTTCGGCGTGGCCGACGACCGCTACGGCGAGGAACTCTGCGCCTGGATCCGCACCCGGCCCGGCGAGACGCTGACCGCCGAGGAAATCCGCGCCTTCTGCCACGGCCAGATCGCCCACAACAAGATCCCGCGCTACATCGAATTCGTCGAGGAATTCCCGATGACGGTGACGGGCAAGATCCAGAAGTTTCTGATGCGCGAGGCGGTGGAAGCGAAGCTGGGGCTGAAGGCGGCGAAGACGGCGTGACGGGGGAGAGCGACGGCGCAGCCCTCAGATTAAAATATCGAAAACAACCCCATGCAAAGTAGCCTGGCGGCTGGATGGAGGCGAAGCGTCAAAGCTGGCCAAGCCTTCCGGCTCAGGCCGACCAACCAGTGGTCTCCAGCAGCCCCCGCGGCTTTTGAAGGAAGGCGTGATTTGATTTGCGTTGTCGGGCAAATCTGTGATGCGCGATCACCTTTCAGTGCAGTCGGCAAGGACGTGGATGCCCGGGTCAAGCCCGGGCATGACGGGTGGAGAGATCGAGCGCCCTCCCATCCCTACACCGGCAACCCGTTCTGCTCCGCCAGCTCCTTCAGCGACACCTGCGGCCGCGCGCCGATGTGCTGGATCACCTCCGCCGCCGCCAGCGCGCCGAGCCGGCCGGCCGCTTCATGGCCTGCGTTGCGGACGAGGCCGAACAGGAAGCCGGCGGCGAACAGGTCGCCGGCGCCTGTGGTGTCGACGAGTTTTTCGATCGGGAAGGCCGGCACCGAGGTGACGCCGTCTTTCGCCGCCACCACGCAGCCCTTTTCGCTGCGGGTGACGACGCCAAGCTTCGTATCGGCGCGCAGCTGCTTCAGCGCGCCGTCGAAATCCGAGGTCTGGTACAGCGAATGCAGTTCGGCCTCGTTGGCGAACACGAGATCGACCGTGCCCTTGCGCATCAGGTCGAGAAACTCGTCGCGGTAGCGATCGACGCAGAACGAATCCGACAGCGTCAGCGCCACCTGGCGGCCGGCGCCGTGCGCGATGGTGGCCGCCTTGACGAAGGCCTCCTTGGCGCTCTTCGGATCCCAGAGATAGCCTTCGAGATAGACGATGCCGGAGGCCGCGACCATGCTCTCGTCGATGTCCGCAGGCGTGAGGTCCTGCGCGGCGCCGAGATAGGTGTTCATGGTGCGCTCGCCGTCCGGCGTCACCAGGATGTAGGAGCAGCCGGTGGCGGGACCGGCGGTGGCGGCCCTGGTTTCGAAGGCGACGCCGGCGGCGCGGATGTCGTGGCTGTAGAGGCCGCCGATCTGGTCGTTCCTGACCTTGCCGATGAAGGCGGCGCGCGCGCCGAAGCCGGCGAGGCCGACGATGGTGTTGGCGCCGGAGCCGCCGCTCATCTCGGTCGCCGGGCCCATGTCCTTGTAGATGGCGGCGGCCCGCGCCTCGTCGATCAGCGCCATGCCGCCCTTGGTCATGCCGTGGCGGGCGAGAAACCCCTCGTCGGTCTGCACCAGCACGTCGAAAATCGCATTGCCGATCCCGAGAACGTCGTATTTTGCGTCAGCCATCGTTCGTCCTGTTTACGGCGGTTTCTGCGAATTGGCCGGGCACGGCCAAGAAGGCTGCGGCCTACCAGATCGGCCGCGCGCCAGCAAGGCTGCCCGCTCCTCAGGATGAGGGTCTGCTGGCAGCAAGCTGAGCGGCTGCTATACAGCCGCCAATGATCCGCTCCTTCCTCACGGTATCCACGGGAACGCTGGCCTCGCGGCTGCTCGGCTTCGTGCGCGATTCGCTGGTCGCGGCGCTGCTCGGCGCGGGCGCGGTGGCGGATGCGTTCCTGGCGGCGTTTCAGCTCGTCAACGTGGTGCGGCGGCTGCTCACCGAGGGCGGGCTGAACGCGGCGCTGGTGCCGGCATGGCTGCGGGTGCGCGAAGCGGCGGCGCGGTCGCAGCCGCAGCCTTTGCCGGCCGCGTGCTCGGCACCGTCACGGTGGCGCTGATCGCGGCCACCGCGCTGCTCGCGCTGGCGATGCCGCTGGTGATCGCGGGTCTCGCGCCGGGGTTCTACGGCCGCGACACGCTGCAGCTCGCCACCGACAACGCGCGGCTGATGCTGCCGTATCTGGCCTTCGCCGGGCCGGTGACGGTCATGATGGCGCTGCTGAACGCGCAAGGGCGCTTTGCGCTGACGGCGTTCTCGCCGCTGCTGTTCAACATCGCGCTGATAGCGGTCATGGCCGTGCTGCTGGCGGTGCAGCCGCCGGCGGCGCAAGCCGCGCAGATCATCGCGGCGACCGTCGGCGTCGCCGGGCTGCTGCAGCTCGCCGTGCTGGCGCTGCGCCGCGGCGAGCGCATCGCGACCCCCTTGCGAATTTCGTTCGATGCGGAAATCCGCGGCTTTCTCGGCAAGGCCGCCCCCGGCATGATGGCGTCGAGCGCGCCGCAGCTGTTGATGGTGGCCGGCGCGATCATTGCCTCGTCGTCGCCGTCGGCGGTGTCGTGGCTCTATTTCGCCAGCCGGCTGGTCGAACTGCCGCTCGGCATCGTCGGCGTCGCCATGGGCACGGTGCTGATCCCGGAACTGACGCGCGCGGTACGGGCCGAGGATCGCGCCGCCGTCGCACCGCGGAATCGCGCGGCCTCGAACTTGCGGTCGGGCTGGCGCTGCCGGCGACCCTCGGCCTGATCGTGCTGAGCGAGCCGATCGTGCGGCTGTTGTTCGAGCACGGCGCCTTCGCCGCCGACGACACCGGAGCCACCGCCCGCGCGCTGACATGGCTGACGCTGGCGCTGCCGGCGCATGTGCTGGTGAAGGCGCTGTCGCCGGCGTTCTTTGCGCGCGAGGATACGATGACGCCGCTGATGGCGACGCTGAAGGGCGTCGTGCTGGCGATCGCGCTGGCGTTCCTCCTCGGCCACTGGTTCGGCGCCGACGGCATCGCCGCCGCGATTGCGCTTGGCGCCTGGAGCATGGCGATCAGCCTGATCCGCGCCGGCAAGGAGACCTTCGGCTTTTCGATCGACGCAGAGGCGAAGCGGCGGCTGCCGCGCATCGCCTTGTCGGCGCTGCGCGATGGGCGCGCTGCTGTGGTGCGCGCGCGGCTGGTGCCTGCGCTCGGCCCGGGCGCGCACGGCCTCATGCAGGCGGTGGCGCTACTGATCGCGATCGTTGCGGGAATTGCGATTTACGGCCTGTTTCTGCGGCTTTTCGGCGTCACCGGCTGGCGCGAAGCGGTTAACGCCATCAGGCAAATCACGCGCTAGCGGCTTGCGTGGACCCGGCTCCGCGTGGCAAACGACGGCGCGAAACAGGCATCCTCGGGAAGCTGACAATGGCTTTTGTTGAACGGGTATTTTCAGGCGTCCAGCCGACCGGCAATCTGCATCTCGGCAATTACCTCGGCGCGATCGTCAATTTCGTCAAGCTGCAGGACACCCACAACTGCATCTACTGCGTCGTCGACATGCACGCGATCACGCAAGGGGTGGACGTGTGGGGCGGCCCGGTCGAGCTGGCGCGCAACACCCGCGAGGTCACCGCCGCCTTCATCGCCGCCGGCATCGACCCGAAGAAGCACATCGTGTTCAACCAGAGCCAGGTCTCCGGCCACGCCGAGCTGGCCTGGATCTTCAATTGCGTCGCGCGCGTCGGCTGGCTCAGCCGGATGACGCAGTTCAAGGAGAAGGCCGGCAAGGATCGCGAGAATGCGTCGGTCGGTCTCTATGACTATCCGGTGCTGATGGCGGCCGACATCCTGGTCTATCGCGCCACCCATGTGCCCGTCGGCGAGGACCAGAAGCAGCATCTCGAACTGTCGCGCGACATCGCGCAGAAATTCAACAACGACTTTGCCGACTCGATCCGCGGCAACGGCTTCGCTGACGGATTGTTCTTTCCGCAGCCGGAGCCGCTGATCACCGGGCCGGCGACGCGCGTAATGTCGCTTGCGCGACGGCACCAAGAAAATGTCGAAGTCGGATTCGTCGGACAATTCGCGCATCAACCTGACCGACGACGCCGACACCATCGCGCAGAAAATCCGCAAGGCGAAGACCGATCCGGAACCGTTGCCGTCGGAAGAAAAAGGGTTGGAGGCCAGACCCGAGGCCGACAACCTCGTCGGCATCTATGCGGCGCTCGCCGGACGCAGCAAGGCCGCGTGCTCGGCGAATTCGGCGGCGGGCAGTTCTCCAGCTTCAAGAACGCGCTGGTGGAACTCTGCGTGACGAAACTGTCGCCGATCGCCTCCGAGATGAAGCGGCTGGTCGCCGATCCCGGCCATGTCGACGCCATCCTGGTCGACGGCGCCGAACGCGCGCAGGCGATCGCTGCGGAAACCATGAACAAGGCCAAGGACATCGTCGGCTTCATCCGAAAGCGCTAGTTCCCGCGAGCGCCTGAGATCGAGGCGCCGCTTGTCGAAAGCGGCTGCGCCGTGGCACGATGCGTCGGTTTGGCGAAGCACCGGGACATGCATGACCACCCAGCGACGAAGCTACGAGACGGGTCACAAGCCAAAATGCCTAGTTATTGTTGACGACACCGCCGAGTGGGACCGCGCGGTCTATTACGCCAGCCGCTGGGCGATGCGTGTCGGCGGCGGGGTGGTGATGCTGCGCGTCATCGAAATCGAGGACCAGAACCAGCAATGGCTGGGCGTTGCCGACATCATGCGCGCCGAGGCCGAGGACGCCGCCAACGAGGCGCTCGACCGTGCCTCCGGCCGCGCCAACGGCATCGCCGCGATCACGCCGGAGCGGGTGATCCGCGAGGGCGATCCGACCACGCAACTCCTCGACGTGATCGACAAGGACGTCGACATTTCGATGCTGGTGCTGGCGGCCAATCCCGGCCCCGAAGGCCCCGGCCCGCTGATCACCACGATCGCCCAGGTCGTCGGCTCGTTCCCGATTCCGGTCGTCATCGTTCCCGGCGATCTCAGCGATTCCGACGTCGACGCGCTGTCTTAACGATTGATGCATCAGCGGAATTGCTGATTTGCGCCCCTTGACCGTGCGCGCGTCGTCGCCATCTGCTACGGGATTACCCACGCGCCGGCCTTGAACCGGCGACGCCGGAGAAAAACAATGTTCATCCAGACCGAAGCCACGCCCAATCCCGCCACCCTGAAGTTCATTCCCGGCCGCACCGTGCTCGACACCGGCACGATGGAATTCGCCAACCGCGACGCCGCCACGCGCTCGCCGCTCGCCGAGCGGCTGTTCGGCGTGCCCGGCGTCACCAGCGTGTTCTACGGCTACGATTTCGTCACCGTGACCAAGGCGGACGGCGACTGGCAGCACCTCAAGCCCGCGATCCTCGGCGCCATCATGGAACACTACATGTCCGGCGCGCCGCTGCTGGCTGACGGCAGCGCCGGCAACGACGAGGCCTCCGACGAGGACGACGAGTTCTACAACGAGGCGGACGCCGACACCGTCGCGACCATCAAGGACCTGATCGAGACGCGGGTGCGCCCCGCGGTGGCCAATGACGGCGGCGACATCACCTTCCGCGGCTTCAAGGACGGCATCGTCTATCTCAACATGAAGGGCTCTTGCGCCGGCTGCCCGTCATCGACCGCGACGCTGCAGCACGGCATCCAGAACCTGCTGAAGCATTTCGTGCCCGACGTGGTCGAAGTCCGACCGATGTGAGGGGCACGTCATTCCGGATGGTCCGAAGGACCAGACCAAAGGGGTGCAATTGCACCCCGGGGAATCTCGAGATTCCGGGTTCGATGCTGACGCATCGCCCGGAATGACATCCTGACTACGCCGCGATCCCGATACTCGCCGCTTCCGCCGCGGCGCGCTGCATGCCGTTCGACATCTCGTTGGTGACCGTGCTCTGTTCCTCGACGGCGGCCGCGGTCGAGGTCACGTACTCGCTGACGTCCTGGATCGCCTTCTTGATCGAATTCAGCGCCTCGACCACGTCGCCGGAAATGCCGTTGAGATTGCCGATCTCCTGCTCGATCTTGTCGGTGGCCTGCTTGGCCTGGTTGGCGAGATTCTTGACCTCGGAGGCCACCACGGCAAAGCCGCGGCCTGCCTCGCCGGCGCGCGCGGATTCGATGGTGGCGTTGAGGGCCAGCAAATTGATCTGACCGGTGATGTCGCCGATCAACTGCACGATGCTGCTCATCGAATTCGGCTGCTTCCGCCAGGCGCTGCGCCTGATGATCGGCAGTCTCGACCCGGCCGACCGCGGTGAGCGCGGTTTCGCGGGATTTCGACATCGCTTCCGAGATCTCGCGGACCGACGCATTGAGTTCTTCGGCGCCGGCAGCGACCGTCTCCATCATGCCGCGGACCTTCTCACTGCGCATCCGCGCGATCACCTGGGCGGTGGTGTCGGTGGCATATTTCACGACCTTGAACGGCTTGCCGTTGAGGTCCCGAAATCGGATTGTAGGAGGCCTGGATCCAGACCTGCTTGCCGCCCTTGCCGAGGCGCTCATACTCGCCGGACTGGAAATCGCCGTGGTTCAGGTTGGCCCAGAACGTGCGATAGGCCTCGCCGTCGCGCTGCCCTGGCGGCACGAACATGCTGTGATGCTTGCCCTCGATCTCGGAGAGCGAATAGCCGAGCGCATTCAGGAAATTCTCGTTGGCGGTCAGCACGCGGCCGTCCATGCCGAATTCGATCACTGCCTGCGACTTGCCGATCGCCTCGATCTGGCCGGCGTAGTTGGCGGCCTTCAGTTTTTCCGCCGTGATGTCGGAGGCGAATTTCACCACCTTGAACGGCCGGCCGGCGTCGTCGAGGATCGGATTGTAGGACGCCAGAATCCACACTTCCTTGCCGCCCTTGCCGTAGCGCTTGTACTCGGCTGACTGGAATTCGCCGCGGCCGAGCTTGGCCCAGAATTCGCGGTAGCCGGCGGTGTCGCGCTCGCCTGGCGCCACGAACATGGAATGATGCTTGCCGCGAATTTCCTCGATCTGGTATCCAAGCGTGGCGAGGAAGTTGTCGTTGGCGGTGATGATGGTGCCGTCGAGATTGAACTCGATCACCGCCTGGGCGCGGCTGATGGCGGCAATCTTGCCGGCATCTTCCATGCTGCGGATCTTCTTTTCGGTGATGTCGGTGGCGAACTTGATGACTTTGACCGGCTTGCCGGCGCCATCCAGAATCGGATTGTAGGACGCCTGGATCCAGACCTCGCGGCCGCCCTTGGCGATCCGCTTGTACTCGGCCGCCTGAAACTCCCCGCGATTGAGGCCGGCCCAGAACGCCTGATATTCGCTGCTGCCGTGCATCTCGGGCGGGATGAACATCCGGTGGTGCTTGCCCTGAATTTCGTCGAGCCGGTAACCCAGCGCGTCGAGGAAATTCTGGTTGGCGGTCACGATGGTGCCGTCCATCTTGAACTCGATCACCGCCTGCGACCGATCGATGGCTGCAACCTGGGCCTGGGCGTCACGCGCGGCCGTATTGCTTTTCCACAAAGACATAAAAAACCCCTTCCAAAATGCAGGGACGGCGCGGCTCAATTTGCCGCAAATGCACCGTCCGGATCCCCATTGACCCGCATTCCCCCGCGCAAAGGTTCCCACCGGATGGCTAATTATTCATTAATCCCTTTTAACTTCAATTACTTAGCATCCCAGAAGTTGCATGATGGTGCTCATATTCCGGAAATGGGGCGCGAGCGATCCGAGCGTCCGTCAGCACAGGTAGTGCTGCGTTCGCGCTGTTGTCCGAACCATCCAAACGCGCGAAATAGCCTTCCGACTCATTCAATCGCCACCCAAAACCCTCTACGCTCACATCATGCTGATCCTCGCTATCGATACGGCGCTCGACGCCTGCTCGGCCGCCGTGCTCGACACCAACGCGAACAGGATCGTCGCGCATGAATCGCAGCCGATGAAGCGCGGTCATGCCGAAGCGTTGATGCCGCTGATTGCGCGCACGATGAAGACGGCAGCCATTCCATTCGCCAGACTTGATCGTATCGCCGTGACCACCGGCCCCGGCAGTTTCACCGGATTGCGCGTCGGTCTCTCCGCCGCGCGCGGCATCGCGCTCGCAGCGCACAAGCCTGTCGTCGGCGTCACGACGCTGACCGCCTTTGCCGCGCCCGTCGTCAGCGAGAACGGCAAGCACCCGATCATCTCCGCGATCGATGCCCGCCACGATCATGTCTACTTCCAGGTGGTCGGCGGCGACGGCAGTCCGCTGGTCAAACCGAATGTGGCGCCGATCACCGAAGCGCTCGAAGCCTCGCGGTTCGGTGCGCCGCATCTGGTCGGCAACGCCGCGAACATCCTCGCAGACCGCTGGCCGTCCGATGCGCCGCCGCCGTTCACGGTGGAGCCGCTGCCCGCGCCCGACATCGCCTGGGTGGCGTGGCTCGGCGCGGCGGTCGATCCGCAGAGCGCGCCGGCCCGGCCGTATTACCTGCGAGCGCCCGACGCCAAACCGCCGAAGGATCCGCTGCCCGCTGCTGCGCAGCCATCACCATCATGATGGCGTGGTTCTCCGATTGGTGGGGCGGCGGCACGGCGCTGGTCGAACCGGCCAGCCTGCGCGACGCGGCGCGGCTGGCGCAATTGCACGGCGCGTCGTTTCATCGCGGCTGGGGCGAAGCCGAATTCGAGACCATGCTGACCGAGCGCAACACGCTGGTGCACCGCCTCCGGCAAGGGCGCAAGGTGATCGGCTTTGCGGTGTCGCGGATGGCCGCCGACGAAGCCGAAATTCTGTCGATCGCCATCGACCCTGCCCAGCGTGGCCGCGGCCTGTCGCGCAGCCTGCTGCTCAATCATCTCGGCCATCTCGCCGGGCGCGGCGTGCGCACGGTGTTTCTGGAAGTGGAAGAAAATAATCAGCCGGCGCGGCGGCTGTACGAGCGGGCGGGATTTAGGGTAGTCGGGCAGCGGGAACGCTACTACCAACAGCCCGGCGGCGAACAATTGAATGCACTTCTGATGCGCCGCGACTTGTCGTAATATGCGCGTGGTGGCACAACAGCCCCGACCTGCCTCCAAGGCCCTGAAATCATGCCCGCACTGAAATCGCCGTCCGCGCAGAAAAATAATACCGGTATCGAGGCACGCTGCGCCGCCACCGGCATGCGAATGACGGAACAGCGCCGCGTCATTGCGCGCGTGCTCGCGGATTCGGCCGACCATCCCGACGTCGAGGAACTGTACCGGCGCTGCGTCGCCGTCGACGACAAGATATCGATTTCAACCGTGTACCGCACCGTCAAGCTGTTCGAGGATGCAGGAATCATCGAGCGCCACGATTTTCGCGAGGGCCGGGCACGCTACGAGCAGATGCCCGACAGCCACCACGATCACCTGATCAATCTTCGCGACGGCAAGGTGATCGAGTTCACCTCCGAGGAAATCGAAAAATTGCAGGCCGAGATCGCCCGCAAGCTCGGTTACAAGCTGATCGACCACCGGCTGGAACTATATTGCGTGCCGCTCGACGAAGACAAATCGTAGTTTTCGTGGGCAGCTTTTCGTGAATTTCGATCTCATCATCTTCGATTGCGATGGCGTGCTGGTCGACAGCGAAGTCATTTCGTGCCGCGCCCACGCCGACGTGCTCAGCCGTCACGGCTATCCGATCACGTCCGAACAGGTGTTCGACCGCTTCCTCGGGCGTTCGACGCGGCAGGCCAACATGGAAGTCGAGGCCGAACTCGGCCGCGCCCTGCCCGACGATTTTCATGTCGAGTTGCAGGACACGTTGTTCCGGTCATTCGAGGCCGACCTCGAAGCCGTACCGCATATTCACACCGCGCTCGATGGCATCTCGCAGGCGACCTGCGTCGCCTCGAGCGGCTCGCCGCAACGCATGCGCGTCACGCTTGGACGCACGCTGCTGCACGATCGCTTTGCGCCAAACATTTTCTCGGCCTCGCAGGTCACCCACGGCAAGCCGGCCCCCGATCTGTTTCTATTTGCCGCCAGACAGATGAACGTCGCGCCGCAACGCTGCCTCGTGATCGAGGACAGCGTCCCCGGCATCACGGGCGGCCGCGCCGCCGGGATGACCGTGCTCGGTTTTCACGGCGCCAGCCACTGCCGCCCGGGTCACGGCGACAGCCTGCGCGCGGCCGGGGCCACCGTGACATTCGGCGATATGCGGAAACTGCCCGGTTTGATCGCGGAATTGGGCCAAAACCCGGGGCTGGTCGCTGGATTTTCAGCGGCTTAGCCTATAACTAAGCCCTGCGCCCCGAATGGGCGCGTTCAAGCCCAAACCCAAGGTTCCATGAATCCGCCGCGCAAGCTGCACATCAAGTCCTATGGCTGCCAGATGAATGTCTACGATGCGCAACGCATGGTCGACACGCTGGCAGGCGAGGGCTTTGTCGAGACGGCAAACGCTGACGATGCGGATCTGGTGATCCTCAACACCTGCCACATCCGCGAAAAGGCCTCCGAAAAGGTCTACTCCGAACTCGGACGGCTGCGCCTCGCCAAGGACGAGGCGGCACGCCAGGGCCGCGACATGCGCATCGCCGTCGCCGGCTGCGTCGCACAGGCCGAAGGCGCGGAAATCATCCGCCGCGCACCTGTGGTGGACGTCGTGGTCGGACCGCAGAGCTATCATCATCTGCCGCAGCTTTTGGCGCGCGCAAGGAGCGAGGGCCGCGCGCTGGAGACCGAATTTCCCGTCGAGGACAAGTTCGGTTTCCTTCCCGACCCGAAGCCGGCTGCGATCCGCGCGCGCGGCATTTCCGCCTTCGTCACCGTGCAGGAAGGTTGCGACAAGTTCTGCACCTTCTGCGTCGTGCCCTACACGCGCGGCGCGGAAGTCTCGCGGCCGGTCGAAAAGATCATCGACGACGTGAAGCGGCTTGCCGACAATGGCGTGCGCGAGATCACGCTGATCGGGCAGAACGTCAACGCCTATCACGGCGAAGGTCCGGACGGCCGGACCTGGTCGCTCGGAAGGCTGCTGCATCGCGTTGCGGACATCGAGGGCATTGCACGGCTGCGCTACTCGACCAGCCATCCCTGCGATGTCGACGACTTCCTCATTTCGGCGCACCGCGACCTCGCCGGCCTGATGCCGTTCGTCCACCTTCCGGTGCAGTCCGGCTCCGACCGGATACTTTCTGCCATGAACCGCAAGCATACCGCCGATGATTATCGCCGCGTCATCGACCGTTTTCGTGCAGCCCGCCAAGACATTGCTTTTTCATCGGATTTTATCGTCGGCTTTCCCGGCGAAACCGAGGGAGAATTCGCCGCGACCCTCGCGCTTGTCATGCAAATCGGATACGCTGCAGCTTATTCGTTCAAATATTCGCCACGGCCCGGCACGCCGGCGGCGGACATGCGGGAGACGGTGTCAGCGGCAGAGATGGACGATCGATTGGTGCGGCTTCAGGAATTGATCGACAGCCAGCAATCGGCCTTCAACAAGGCCATGATTGGCGACACTGTCGATGTGCTGTTCGAACGCGCGGCCCGCAATCCCGGCCAGATCGTCGGCCGCACCGCCTATCTTCAGCCGGCGCATGTATTTGCCTCACCCGACATCATCGGACAGGTGCTGCCGGTCAGGATCGGCAGCCTGGAGCGCTACAGCCTGCTCGGCGAACTCGCCGGCACTGCCGTGACGCCGGCGGCCTCGACCGCTTCTCGAATGACCAGTTCTTCTCAATTGACCCATTCTCAAATGATCACGGGAGCCTGAACCCTTGCCAAAAAGCGCATCGGATTCACCTTCGCTTGCTCCCAGCCGCAAATTTGACCGCGACATGCAAATTCCGCCCGAGACCCAGGTCGTCATCGACTTCGACGACAACCGCGCCGCTTCCGCGCTGGTCGGTCCCTACGGCCAGAATCTCGCGCTGGTCGAACGACGCCTCGGCGTCGTCGTCGATTCCCGCGGCAACCACATCACCATCGCAGGCTCCCGCGACGGCTGCGACGCCGCGCGGCGGGTGCTGGAGACGCTCTATGCACAGGCCTTGCAGGGCCATGACCTCTCGCAGGGCGAAGTCGAAGGCGCCATCCGTGCCGTGCTCGCGCAGGGATCGCTGTTCGAATTCGACGCCAAGACCGCCAAGACCTCGTTCGAGACGATCAACCTGCGCAAGCGGCCGGTGCGGGCACGCACCGCCGCGCAGGATTCCTATATCCGCGCGCTGAAGCGCCACGAACTGGTGTTCGGCGTCGGCCCGGCCGGCACCGGCAAGACCTGGCTTGCGGTGGCGCATGCCGCGCAATTGTTCGAACGCAAGGAAGTCGATCGCATCATCCTGTCGCGGCCCGCGGTCGAGGCCGGCGAGCGGCTCGGCTTCCTGCCCGGCGACCTGCGCGAAAAGGTCGATCCCTACCTGCGGCCGATCTATGATGCGCTGTACGACTTGATGGATTCGCGGATCGTGGAACGCGCGCTGCAGGCCGGCGAGATCGAGATCGCGCCGCTGGCCTTCATGCGCGGCCGAACCCTGACCAACGCCGTCATCATCCTCGACGAAGCGCAGAACACCACGTCGATGCAGATGAAGATGTTCCTGACCCGGCTCGGCGAGAACAGCCGCATGATCATCACCGGCGATCCATCGCAGGTCGACCTGCCGCCGGGGCAGGCTTCGGGTCTTGCCGAGGCCGTCAAGCTGCTCGACGGCGTCGAGGGCATCGCCCAGGTGAAGTTCACCGCCGAGGACGTCATCCGCCATGAACTGGTGGCGCGGATCGTCGCCGCCTATGAGGGATTGCCGCAGAAGCCGGCGAGCCGCACGCCTTGATCGCAAAATCTTCGGCCGGGGGCCTGCCCTTGCGCTGGCCCCGGCACAACCTGAACACCGGAATGCAAACTGCTGGAACGCCCGTGTCGTCCGTCTTTCCGCTCACCGAAGTTCTCGTCGTCGCCGACTGCTGGCAGACCGAGCCGGATGCCGAGGCGGTGATCCATCGCGCCATCAACGCCGCCGCCGAAATCGCCGACGCCGATGTCGGCGAGATGGAATTGGCTGTCATGCTGACCGACGATTCCGGCATCCGCACGCTCAACAGCAACTGGCGCGGCATCGACAAGCCGACCAACGTATTGTCGTTTCCGGCGCTGCAGCCGACCGGGGCAGGCGCGCCATCCGACACGCCAAGAATGCTCGGCGACATCGCCATTGCCTACGAGACCACGCGCAAGGAGGCCGACGAGGAGGAGAAGCCGTTCGATCACCATCTCAGCCACCTTGCGATCCACGGCTTCCTGCATCTGATCGGCTATGACCACGAGAAGGACGACGATGCCGAAGCCATGGAAAGTCTCGAACAGGAGATTCTCGCACAGCTCGGCATTCCCGACCCATATGCCGACCGGGAACGGGTGGACTGAGATGCCGGACTCCGACCCAACGCAGGACAATACGAGCGACACACGCAACCTGCCGGCAGTGGTGCACGAGGGCGAGGTGCTGCGCCCGACCGCCGACGGCTGGCTGATCCGGGCGATCCGCACGCTGTTCGGCTGGAAGGCGGGATCGGTTCGCGCCGACCTTCAGGTCGTGCTCGATACCTCGACCCCCGACGATGTCGGCTTTTCGGCGATCGAGCGCACGATGCTGCGCAACATCCTCGGGCTGAACGAGCGGCGGATCGCCGACGTGATGGTGCATCGCGCCGATATCGTCGCGGTCAAACGCGACATTCAGCTCGGCGAACTGATGAGCCTGTTCGAGAGTGCGGCGCATTCGCGCCTCGTCGTCTACAACGAAACCCTCGACGACCCCGAAGGCATCGTCCACATTCGCGACCTCCTGGCGTTCATGACCGCGAAGGCGCGTGTCGGCGATACCGGCAAGCCCAAGCGCAAGAAGCCGTTCCCGGCCGGCCTCGACCTGCGCGCGGTCGATCTCGCATTGCCGCTGGCGGAAGCCAACATCATCCGCAAGCTGCTTTACGTACCGCCGTCGATGCGCGCGATCGACCTGCTGGCGCAGATGCAGGCCTCGCGGATTCATCTGGCGCTGGTGGTGGACGAATATGGCGGCACCGACGGGCTGGTGTCGATCGAGGACATCGTCGAACAGATCGTCGGCGAGATCGACGACGAGCACGACAGCGACGAACCGCCGTCGATCGTGCGCCAGGCCGACAATTCATTCATCGCCGATGCCCGCGCCAGCCTCGAGGACGCGCACACGATGATCGGCGAGGAATTCGTCACCGGCGAAGCCAGCGAGGAAGTTGCGACCCTCGGCGGCTACCTGGTGTCGAAGGTCGGCCGGCTGCCGGTTCGCGGCGAGGTGATTGCAGGTCCGGGCAATTTCGAGATCGAGGTGCTCGACGCCGACCCGCGGCGGGTCAAGCGGTTGCGCATCGCCATCCGCAAGGAACGACCTGCACCGCGCACCGCGCGCGAAAGCCGCCGACGCGAGGCAGCGCCCGATGCGAATACGCCGCAGGCCAACGACAATTCGCCGCCTCCCGGCGATGGAGCCGGCCCGCAGTGATTCCGACCGGCAAATTCCGCGCTCTGGGACTTTCGATCATCCTGGCGTGGGGATGGAAGCGCGCGCTTATTGCGCTGATGGCGGGTGCGCTGTCGGCGCTGGCGATGGCGCCATTCAATGCATGGCCGGTACTGTTCCTGACTTTCCCGGTCGTGGTCTGGCTGATTGACGGCGCGGCGGCTGGAAAACGGCGCGGCGTGCCGGCGGCCGCGATGTCCGGCTTCTGGTTCGGGCTCGGCTATTTCGTGCCCGGCCTGTACTGGATCGGCAACGCCTTCCTGGTCGATGCGCCGACCTTCGCCTGGCTGATGCCGTTCGCGGTGCTGGGGCTGCCGGCCTATCTCGCCCTGTTCACTGCCGCAGGCTTCGCGCTGGCGCGCCTGATCTGGACCCGGGACGCCTCGCGCGTGCTCGCGCTTGCGATTGGCCTGACGGTCAGCGAGTGGCTGCGCGGCCATGCCCTGTCGGGATTTCCGTGGAATGCCTTTGGCTACGCCTTGTCGGAGCCGCTGGCGCTGGCGCAGACCGCCTCGCTGGTTGGGCTCTGGGGCATGACCTTCCTGGCGGTCGCGATCTTCGCCAGCCCGGCCGTGCTGATCGACGGCAGTTCGCGCGGGCGCAGGCCCTGGATCGCGCCCGCCGCCGCGCTGGCGCTACTGGCTGCGATGGGCATCTACGGCGCCGCGCGGCTGTCGATGCAGCCGACCGTGATGACCGACGTCAAGCTGCGGATCATGCAGCCGAACCTGCAGCAGGACGTCAAATTCAACTATTCCGCCAAGGCGGAAGTGATGCAGCGATACCTGTCGCTGTCGGACCGCGCCTCGGGTCCGCAATCCACCGGGGTGAGCGACGCCAATATCCTGATCTGGCCGGAATCGGCATTTCCGTTCTTCCTGACCCGCGAAGCCGACGCGATGGCCCAGATCGCCGGCCTGCTGCCCAGAGGCACCGTGCTGATGACCGGTTCGGTGCGCGCCCCGGATGGGCCTCCCGGCGCCCGCATCACCCGCGCCTATAACTCGATATATACGATCGACCATGACGGTAGCGTGCTGTCGGTTTACGACAAACTACATCTGGTACCGTTCGGCGAATATTTGCCGTTCCAGGACTGGATGGAAAAGCTGGGCTTCGTGCAACTCACCAAGGTTCAGGGTGGCTTCATTCCAGGCGCGCGCCGCCGCGCCATGGAGATTCCGCAGGCGCCCCGCGCGCTTCCCCTGATCTGCTACGAAGCGATTTTTCCCGGCATTGTAGCGGCCAATGAGGAGCGGCCCGGCTGGATCATCAATGTCACAAATGACGGCTGGTTCGGAAATTCCACGGGCCCCTATCAGCATCTGCAACAGGCGCGGCTGCGTGCCGTCGAAGAGGGCCTGCCGATGGTGCGCGCCGCCAACACCGGCATATCGGCCGTGATCGACCCCTCGGGGCGCATTGTCGCACGGTTGGGCCTCGGCATCGAAGGTGTATTGGATGCCAAGCTGCCATCGGCCCTGCCGCCGACGATTTATGCTCGAATTAGAGATATTCCAACCGCCGTGATTTTGGCGGCTGCTTTGCTGTTCGTCATCCGACGCCGCGCGGCGAGGCGAACCGCCTGAAAATTGTACACACGATTGTTGTGACACGCCGTTAATTCATGACTGCGCGATTCCACCAGTTGACAGATTGTCTGCGATTCGCTTTCTGCGCTTTGGAACCAATAACAACAACCAGTCAGTTCATTGCTCACATCGTCCGCAAGTCGACCCGGTCCTCCGAGCAGGATTTGACGGTACCGGCGCCTGAGGCTGACTTATCTCTTCTGCCTCGTCCCCGGCGCGCAATTCCGAGGAGTGACGAGATGTCCACCAAAGCGCCCAACCCGGTCGACAAATATGTCGGCAGCCGTGTCCGTATGCGACGCATCATGCTGGGCATGAGCCAGGAAAAACTGGGAGAAGCGCTCGGCCTCACATTCCAGCAGGTTCAGAAATACGAGAAAGGCACCAACCGGGTCGGCGCCAGCCGCCTCCAGCAAATCTCGGAAATCCTGCAGGTGCCGGTCTCTTTCCTGTTCGACGGCGGCCCAAGCGGCGTGGTGAACGGCGCAAATTTCGGCGAGGGCTCCTCGCCGGCCTATGTCTCCGATTTCCTCGCCACGTCCGAAGGCCTGGCGCTGACGCGTGCGTTCACGCGCATCGGCGACGCCAAGATGCGCCGCTCCATCGTCGAACTGGTCGAGCAGATCGCGTCGCGGGACGGCCCCGACCAACGCTGATTTTCGCCGCCATGGCGGGATGTTCCGATTGACGCGCCAGCCGGCGCGAGCGCATGACATCGGCTGCTTTCCTCCCGACCGCGATGCGCCGATGACCGACAGTTCCGCCAATCCCTTCGATTCCAGACAAATCCTCGACGGCATTCGCCGCTGGGTCGAGATCGAGACGCCGACCGAGGTCCCCGACCAGGTCAACATGCTCGCCGACCTCGTCGCCGAGGGCTATCGCGACCTGCCGGCGACGGTGGAACGGATATCAGGGCATTCGGGCTGCGGCGACCATCTCGTGGCGCGATCGTCATGGGGACAGGACGCGCCGGGAATCCTGGTGCTGAGCCACCTCGATACGGTGCACCCGATGGGATTCATCCAGCGGCTGCCGTTCCGCATCGAGGGCGACAGCGCGTTCGGTCCCGGCATCTACGACATGAAGGGCGGTGCGTACCTCGCCTACCATGCGTTCCGGCAGGCATGCGCCGATGGCGCGCGGCCGTCGCTCGGCGTGACCCAGCTCTACGTGTCCGATGAGGAAATCGGCAGCCCGACGTCGCGTGCGCTGATCGAGCAGGAGGGGCGCAAGGCAAAATATGTACTGGTCACCGAACCGGCGCGCGACGGCGGCAAGATCGTCACCGGGCGCAAGGGCGTCGCGCGCTTCGAGGTCTTCATCAAGGGCGTGCCGTCTCACGCCGGCACCAGGCCGGAAGATGGCCGCAGCGCCATCCGCGAACTCGGCAACGTCATCCAGGCGCTGGAGGCGATGAACGACCTCAAGCGCGGCGTCACCGTCAATGTCGGCGTCGTCAGAGGCGGCACGCGCTCGAACGTGATCCCGGAGGAGGCTTATGCCGAGGTCGACATGCGGGTGCCGACCATCGCCGATTCCGACGAACTGGTGCCGAAGATCCTCAATCTCACATCGCGAACCGAAGGCGTCAGCGTCAGGGTGGTCGGCGAACTGAATCGCCCGCCCTATGAAAAGAGCAATGCGGGAGCCGCGCTCTACGAACACGCCAGGACGATCGCCGCCGAGATCGGCTTCGACCTGGTCGACACCTCGACCGGCGGCGGCTCCGACGGCAATTTCACCGCGCCGCATACTGCAACGCTCGACGGCCTCGGCGTCGACGGCCAGGGCGCGCATACCCATTACGAGCAGATGTACATCTCCTCGATCGAGCCGAGGGCCCGGCTGTTGTACCGGCTGTACCAGACGCTGCGATGAACTCGGCCCCGAACCATCCCGCAGACCGCGACGCGCCGCCGGACGACGGCGCGTCCGCGCATGCGCAGGGCTCGTTCTTTGGGCGCCGCAAGGGCCACAAGCTCCGCATCCATCAGGCCGACCTGATCGACAACCTGCTGCCGCACCTCGTGCTCGACATCGCAGCGCCCGCACCGGCGCGTCTCACCGAGCTGTTCGACGGCGCGGTCGATGACGTCAGGCTCGAAATCGGATTTGGCGGCGGCGAACATCTGATCGCGGAAGCGCTGGCATTTCCCGGAATCGGATTCATCGGCTGCGAGCCTTACGTCAACGGCATGGCGAAGATCCTGACGCAGATCGAGGCGCAGAATGTCGGCAACATCAGGCTCTACGCAGGCGACGCCGCGGAGTTGCTGGCCTGGGCGCCGCCGCAATCGCTGGCGCGGATCGACCTGATCCATCCCGATCCGTGGCCGAAGCGCCGGCACTGGAAGCGGCGCTTCGTGCAGGACGCCACCGTCAAGGCGATGGCGCGCCTGCTCAGGCCGGGCGGAGAATTCCGCTTCGTCAGCGACATCGACGATTACTGCGCCTGGACGCTGGCGCACCTGATGCGCAGCTCCGATTTTCTCTGGACCGCGGAACGCGCTGCCGATTGGCGCCAGCCCTGGGACGGCTACACCATGACGCGCTACGGCCGCAAAGCCGAGCGCGAAGGGCGTGTTGCTGCATATCTGCGGTTTCGGCGGACCGGCTGACCGCGGCCTGACCGGCCGGCGCGGAAACGCATCCCGGGCAAACAAGGCATTGTGAATTCTATTCAGCCCGCTTTGCTGTAGCTTTCCGGCGGCCCTCTTTTGAATAAGAAAAATTCAAAATCAGAGGTGGGGCGCGACGCAGACGTTCAAACACACATCGATACTTGGAGATTGCGGTTTCTCGTCGAGGCCGGTTTGCTCGGGATCATGCCCTGATCTCCGGAAACCGCCCCCGTTTTCCGACATCAACAGCTTATGAAGAGCGAGGCATGTCATGGTCAAACTGAAGATCAATGGTCAGGAACGTAACTGGGACGGCGATCCCGACCTCCCACTGCTCTGGTTCCTCCGGGATGAGGCCGGCCTGACGGGCACGAAATTTGGCTGTGGCCAGGCCCTTTGCGGCACCTGCACCGTGATCGTCGACAAGCAGGCTGTCCGTTCCTGCATCACCTCGGTTTCCGACGTGGTCGGCCGCGAGGTAACGACGATCGAAGGCCTTCACCCGACGGGAGATCACGCGGTTCAGAAGGCCTGGCGTCAGCTGAATGTCCCGCAATGCGGCTATTGCCAGGCCGGCCAGATCATGCAGGCGGCAGCCCTGCTGATCGAAAACCCCAAACCCAATCACGACCAGATACGCGAAGCGATGGCGGGGAACATCTGCCGCTGCGGCTGCTACCAGCGCATCGAAAACGCGGTCCACCTTGCATCGACGGGGGTCTGATCATGAACGTATCAACCAATCCCAAGACGCTCCGTGGCTTTGAGCGATACGTCAAAGTCGACAATGTTTCGCGCCGCAACATCCTGAAGGGCCTCGGCCTGGCCGGCGGTTTCGTTCTGGCCGCTCCCGTGATGTCGCGCCCCGCCCTTGCCGCCTACAAGACCGGCGCGGGCGAGATGCCGCACGGCACCGTGGTGGATCCGCGCGTGTTCGTCGCGATCGCGCCCGACGGCATCGTCACCATCGTCGCGCACCGTGCCGAGATGGGAACCGGCGTTCGCACCAGCCTGCCGATGATCGTCGCCGAAGAGATGGAAGCCGACTGGTCGCGCGTTCGCGTCCAGCAGGCACATGGCGACGAGGTCAAGTTCGGCAACCAGGATACCGACGGATCGCGCAGCACGCGCCACTATCTGATGCCGATGCGCCAGATCGGCGCTTCGGCCCGCACGATGCTCGAAACCGCCGCGGCAAAACGCTGGGGCGTGCCGGCAACCGAGGTGAAGGCGGTCAACCACGAGGTCGTCCACAGCGCCAGCGGCCGCCGCATCGGCTTTGGTGATCTGGCCGCCGATGCCGCCAAGGAGTCGGTTCCGAGCATCGAAGGCCTCAAGCTGAAGGATCCCAAGGATTTCCGCTATCTGGGCAAGGGCCAGATCAGCATGGTGGACCTGCGCGACATCACGATGGGCGCCGCCCGTTACGGCGCCGATGTCCGCCTGCCCGGCATGAAATACGCCGTGATCGCCCGGCCGCCGGTCACCGGCGGCAAAGTCGTATCGTTTGACGGCGCCGCAGCGATGAAGGTTTCCGGCGTCGAGAAGGTCATGGAAATCAAGGGCTGGCCGTGGCCGTCAAAATTCCAGCCGCTCGGCGGCGTCGCGGTGATCGCGCGCAATACCGGCGCGGCGATCAAGGGCCGCGACGCGCTGAAGATCGTCTGGGACGATGGCGCCAACGGCAAATACGATTCCGCCGCCTATCGGACCCAACTCGAGGAAGCGGCCCGCAAGCCTGGCCTCGTGGTGCGCAAGGAGGGCGACGTCGATGCCGCCCTGAAGGGCGCCGACAAGGTGATCGTGGGCGAATACTATCTGCCGCATCTCGCCCATGTCGCCATGGAGCCGCCGGTGGCGGTCGCCGACGTCAAGGGCGACAAGGCGGAGATCTGGGGACCGGTGCAAAGCGCGGGCGGAACGCGCGAGGATGTCGCCAAGACGCTGGGCATCGCCCAGGAGAACGTCACCGTCAATGTCACACTCCTTGGCGGCGGTTTCGGGCGCAAGTCGAAATGCGATTTCGCCATCGAGGCCGCTCTGCTTTCAAAGGAACTGGGCGCCCCGGTAAAGGTGCAATGGACGCGGGAAGACGACGTTCGCAATGGCTTCCTGCACACCGTCTCGGTGGAGCGCATCGAGGCCGGCCTCGACAAGAGCGGCAAGGTGACGGCCTGGCGGCATCGCAGCGTCGCGCCGACCATCGCCTCGACCTTTGCCGCCGGAGCGAAGCACCAGGCGCCGTTCGAGCTCGGCATGGGGCTGGTCGACATGCCGTTCGAGATCGCCAACATCCAATGCGAGAATCCGGAAGCGGCCGCGCATGCCCGTATCGGCTGGTTCCGCGCCGTCTCGAACATCCCGCGCGCCTTCGCGGTGCAGTCCATGGTCGGCGAGATCGCCCATGCCACCAACCGCGACCAAAAGACCACGTTGCTCGAACTGATCGGCTCTCCCAGAATCGTCAAACTCGATTCCGTGAAGGACCTCTGGAACTACGGCGAGCCCTATGACAGCTACCCGATCGACACCGCGCGGCTTCGCAAGGTGGTCGAGCTGGTCGCGGAAAAGGGCGGCTGGGGGCGATCGGTCCCGAAGGGCCACGGGCTCGGCATTGCCGCGCATCGCAGCTTCGTCAGCTATATCGCGACGATCGTCGAGGTCGCCGTCGACGACAAGGGGAAGCTGACCGTGCCGCGGGTCGATACCGCCATCGATTGCGGAACCTATGTCAATCCGGAACGGATCCAGTCGCAGATCGAGGGCGCCGCCATCATGGGGCTTAGCCTGGCCAAACACGGCGAGATCACCTTCAAGGACGGCAAGGTGCAGCAGGGCAACTATGACGACTTCCCGGTCATCCGGATCGACGAGGCGCCCGCCGTGACCAACGTCTACATCGTGCCTCCCGGTCCCGACACGCCGCCAAGCGGCGTCGGCGAACCGGGCGTGCCGCCCTTTGCGCCCGCGCTGATCAACGCGATCTTCGCCGCGACCGGCAAGCGCATCCGCGCCCTGCCGATCGGCAAGCAATTGGAGGCGTAACGGGAACGTTCGATCGCACCGGCCGTTTTCATCGATCCGACAGGAGTGAGATCGATGAAACCCAACTCAACCGCGCTCACGGCGTTGCTGCTGTCGAGCGCGTTCTTGTTGCATGTGCAGGGGGCGACCGCGCAAACCACATCGCCACCGGGCACGACCGCAACGCGGCCGGCCAAGACGCCTCCAGGGCAATCTTCTTTGCCAAACGCAAGTCCGCCGGCCACCACAACTCAGACCACGGGCGAAGCCAGCCGGGATCCGACCATCCAGAAAATGAACGAAGACGAGAAACGCAAGGTCGAGACCAAGGGCAAGTAGCAAGGGCGGTCGGCACTGGAGCGGGCAGAATGGGGGCCTAAACACTTGTTCGGCACCCACCCTTCCGCTCCGATGGCATCAGCTTGCGCGTCCCATGGTTACGGCTTCGCAGCCCCGCCCATCATCCGCGCCTTCTTCGCATCGGTCGCTTCCCACACCATGCGTTTTCCGCGTTCGCGCCCGAGCAGCTCGATCGGATCGTGATTGTCGATGTGGCCGAACTGTCCCTTGTAGACGCCGTAGCCGCACAGCTCCTGCAGGCGTCGCGGAAAGCGCATCGCGGTCTCGCGGGGAATGCCGAGCTGCAGATTTTCCTGCTGCCGCATCCAGCCCCAGCAATAGGCGCAGGAAAAGGCGAAGCGCCGGTCGTTGCTCTGATTGGCGCCGCCGCCATGCCACAGCGCGCTGTCGAACAGCATCACGCTGCCGGCCGGCATCGTCGCGGTCAGCGCGTCGTATTCCCGGCCGTATTCCGGCGACGACGGATATTTGTGGCTGCCCGGCAAAATCCGCGTTGCGCCATTGTCGTCCCTGAAATCCGACAGCGCCCAGATCGCGTTGAGGGTGATCGGAATGTGCGGCCGCGGCAGCGGGATCAACTGCGTGTCCTCGTGGATCGGCTGCGCCTCCTGGCCGGGGCCGAGCACCAGCGAGCAGAACGACGACAGCAGGCACTCCTTGTCGAGCACGCGCTCCACCACCGGCAGCACGTTCTCGTGCAGCGGCACTTCCCAGAACAGATCGTCATAGGTGAGGAGGTTGTTGATGCGGACGGTCTTGAACCCCTCGAACGAGGTCCTGGCGGGACCGAGATGGTGTTCGCGCTCGATGCGCTCCAGCGCCGCCTTCAATCCTGCGACCAGCTCGGGGCTCGCGGCACGCTCGATGACGGTATAGCCATCGTCCCGGATACGGTCGGCATGGGATTGAATATCGGTATCGCTGAGCATTTCGCACTCCCTTGAATCAATTGACGACGCTGTGCCGCGTCTTTCGTCCGCAGGATAGCGTGCCGTTTTGGCGTTTGGGAGATATTATCGCTCATGCCGTCATGCGAGGAACGGCAGGCCGGTTATCGTGTCTTCCAGAACTCGACCACGCGCTCGGCGGTCGCGGGCATCAGGCGCGTGAAATTCAACCGCGCATTCTCGATTTCGGCCGGGGCAATCGTCCGGTTGGGACCGAGCCGAAGCATGATCAGCGCACGCACGGTCGCCCATTCGAGGCCGATGGTCTTGCCGGCGATCAGGATCGGATCGAAGCGGTCGCCGCTGATCAGGCGATCGAGGGTTTCGACCTTGACGCCGCTCATCGCCGAAAGTGCTGCGATCGATTCCTCGTATTTGAAGGCGCGGGCGAAATTGAGCAATGCGCCTTCGCCGAGCGCGCCTTCGCGGTGCAGCCCCAGCACGGTGCGCTGCGCCGGCACAAAGTCGCGGCGCTGCTCCCGCTCGGTCACGGTCATGATCTGCTCGATCGCCTGCCTGATCGCCGCCTGCCGCTCGGGCTTGACCGACTTGAACAGGCGGCGGCGGATGACGTCGATGGAGCCGGAAAGCAGTTCCTTCAGCTGTTCGGACGACAGATCATCGCGCTGGCCGAGCCGGATCGTCAGCACACCGTCCTGGCCGGCGCGCTTGATCAGCGTCGAATAGCCGCCTTCGGAGAATTGTGCGCCGGCATTGCCGGCCGCGCGGCGCACGACGTCGCGGTCGCCGCGGGCCACCATGACGTCGGTGAGGTCGGGCGAGAGCGTCGTTCGCTCCGCCATTGCCAGCAGATGGCCCTGGCCCTTCATCGAGGCGATTTCCAGCAGCATCTGCTCGTCGATGATGGGGGAGCGGCGCAGCAGCGGCCCGGCGATGGCAATTTCGTCGTCATGCGCGAGTTGGCCGACCAGGCCGCGCGGCGCGTTTGCCAGCACGGACAGCCGTTCGGCCAGATCGGCGCGGGCGGCGATTTCGGCATGCGGAACGAGGCTGGTCAGCACGCCGTCGAACAGGTCGACATGGTCGGCGCGGAAGTTCGCTGCGCCCTGCAAAAAAAGTTCGCTGACGCGACGCGCGGCATCCGCACGGCGCTGCGGGTCGCCGCGCCGAACGATGTCGTCGAGTTCCGGGATCAGCGATGGCGCAGTTGTCATAAACCCGTCCAAACCCGCAATTTTGCTGGCTTTTTTCGTAATCTAGGTACCGTTCGTGAATGAAGGGTTAGATTCCAGGCCTGCTTTCCGGCGTGGCAAAATCGGCCTTAACGGGATCGCGGGCCTTGTCGGATTGCGGAAAAACCGCTATATCCGCGGCAACTTATGGTTCTCATACGATCGCGTATTGAGAGTGGGCCCCCCGGGACCCGCTCTTTTTTATTACCTGAACGAGCCCGACCCAGAAGGGGACGCAGGGCGCGGTTCAGGGAACCGGCCGGATGCCGGTTAAGGCCCGGCTTAAACCCATGCAAGTAAGACGCTTTTGACCCTGGACATGACCGATCCAACTGCCGTTCCTGTGGATGTCGACCTGTTGGCCGAGCCCCGTCTCGTCGTCGAGCCGGGCGCGGCGGCGCGGGTGTCGGCGGTCGCCGGGCCGGTGTTGCAGGGCATGGGCTACCGGCTGGTGCGGATCAAGATTTCCGCCGAGGCCGGCTGCACCGTCCAGATCATGGCCGAGCGGCCCGACGGGACGATGCAGATCGAGGATTGCGAAGCGATTTCGCGGGCGCTGTCGCCGGTGCTCGACGTCGCCGATCCGATCGACCGCGCCTACCGGCTTGAGATATCCTCGCCGGGCATCGATCGCCCGCTGGTGCGCCGTTCCGATTTCGAGCGCTACGCAGGTCATCTCGTGAAGATCGAGATGGCGGTCGCCCATCAGGGCCGCAAGCGTTTCCGCGGGCTCCTCGCCGGCTGCGAAGGCGATGCCGTGCGGCTACATCGGGATGACATGCGCGAGGGCGAAGATGCCGACGTGCTGCTGGTGATGGAAGACATCTCCGATGCGCGACTGGTTTTGACCGACGAACTGATTGCTGAATCGATGCGGCGCGGCAAGGCAGCCGAGCGCGAGCTGAAGCAGAATCTCGGGCTGGCGCCGCCGCCGCCGCCGCACGCCAGGAAAAGCGACCCGGCCAGGAGCAACAAACCGAAGCCCAAGCCCGGCAGAAGCCCGGCAAGAAGCCGGAGCCGACCAATACGAAGAAACACCGCCTCGCCGCAGAAAGACTGCGCAGGGGCGACATCGATCCTACTGAAGGAGACTAGGCCATGGCCGTCAGTGCCAACAAACTCGAACTGCTGCAGATCGCAGACGCGGTCGCCCGCGAAAAGTCGATCGACCGCGGCATCGTGATCGCCGCGATGGAAGACGCCATCGCCAAGGCGGCCCGCGCCCGCTACGGCAGCGAGACCGACGTTCACGCCGAGATCGACGCCAAGAAGGGCGAGCTGCGGCTGTCGCGCCACATGCTGGTGGTCGACGTCGTCGAGAACTCGTCGAACCAGATTTCGCTGGCCGACGCGCAGCGCGCCAATCCGGGCGCCCAGGTCGGCGACACCATCGCCGACACCCTGCCGCCGCTGGAATATGGCCGCATCGCCGCGCAATCCGCCAAGCAGGTGATCGTGCAGAAGGTGCGCGAGGCCGAACGCGACCGGCAGTACCAGGAATTCAAGGACCGCATCGGCGACATCGTCAACGGCGTCGTCAAGCGCGTCGAATATGGCAGCGTCATCGTCGATCTCGGCCGCGGCGAGGCCATCATCCGCCGCGACGAAATGCTGCCGCGCGAGGTGTTCCGCAACGGCGACCGCGTCCGCGCCTACATCTTCGACGTCCGCCGCGAAACCCGCGGACCGCAGATCTTCCTCTCCCGCACCCATCCGCAGTTCATGGCGAAGCTGTTCGCGCAGGAAGTGCCGGAAATCTATGACGGCATCGTCGAGATCAAGGCGGTCGCCCGCGATCCCGGCTCGCGCGCGAAAATCGGCGTGATTTCCCGGGATTCCTCGGTGGATCCGGTCGGCGCCTGCGTCGGCATGCGCGGCTCGCGCGTGCAGGCGGTGGTGAACGAACTGCAGGGCGAGAAGATCGACATCATTCCGTGGTCGCCCGACATCGCGACCTTCGTCGTCAACGCGCTGGCGCCGGCCGAAGTCGCCAAGGTCGTGCATCGACGAGGACCGCGAGCGGATCGAGGTCGTGGTTCCCGACACCAACAACCAGCTCTCGCTGGCGATCGGCCGCCGCGGCCAGAACGTGCGCCTCGCCTCGCAGCTCACCGGCTGGGACATCGACATCCTGACCGAGCAGGAAGAATCCGAGCGCCGCCAGGCCGACTTCGAGAACTCGCACGCGGGTGTTCATGGAAGCGCTGAACGTCGACGAAGTCGTCGGCCAATTGCTGGCGTCGGAAGGCTTCACCTCGGTCGAGGAACTCGCGCTGGTCGACGTCAAGGAACTGGCCGGCATCGAAGGCTTCGACGAGGAAACCGCCAACGAGCTGCAGAGCCGGGCGAGGGAATATCTGGAACAGCTCGAAACGGAGCTGGAAAACAAGCGCAAGGAGCTCGGCGTGGACGATGCTTTGAAGACGGTGCCCGGCGTGACCTCGAAGATGCTGGTCAAGTTCGGCGAGAACGACATCAAGTCGGTCGAGGATCTGGCCGGCTGTGCGACCGACGATCTGGTCGGCTGGACCGAACGCAAGGAAGGCGGCGAGCCGACCAAGCACCCCGGCATTCTCGACGCCAACGAGATCTCGCGCGACGATGCCGAGCGCCTGATCATGCAGGCCCGCGTCATTGCCGGCTGGATCACCGAGGAAGACCTCGCCAAGCAATCCGCGGCGGCCGAGACCACCGAAGACCAGACGGCGTGACGCGGGTGTTCCGCAGAACCGAACACCGATTCTGCGCGCCGACCGTGCGCAGATGACCGGAGCACGAGCACAGGCATGCTCGCTTTGGCTGACCCCGATCTCGACAATGGACCGCGGACCGACAGGTCCGCGACCATGCGGATGTGCGCGGTCAGCCGCGAGGTGCGCCCGATCGACGAACTGATCCGGTTTGTCGTCTCGCCCGCAGGGCGAAGTAATCCCCGACTTGAAGCGCAAGCTGCCCGGCCGCGGCCTGTGGGTCTCGGCATCGCGCCGGACCGTTGCGGAAGCGGTACGGCGTCACCAATTTAGCAAGGGGTTCAAGCGCGACGTCCGCGTCGCCGCGACCCTTCCCGCCGATACCGAGGCTCTGCTGGTACGGAGCGCGACCGAGGCGCTGGCCATGGCCGCCAAGGCCGGTCAGGTGGTTTCCGGTTTTGCCAAGGTCGAGGGCCTGCTCGAACAGGGCAAGGCCGAAGCCCTGATTCACGCCTCGCGACGGCGCGGCCGACGGAATCCGCAAATTGGACGCGATCGCCGGGCAAAGAAGCCGAAATATTGGTGAATTGCCGGTTTTGCCGATCGTTACCGTTTTAACGTCGGCAGAATTGGATTTGGCACTGGGCCGGTCAAATGTGATACATGCTGCCCTGCTCGCGGGCCCGGCGAGCAAGACGTTCCTGTCGCGCTGCCAGATCCTGGTTCGATACCGGATGGCCGACGACGACAAGACCGGGGATGGCGGCCAGAAATTCTGACGAGATGGTTCGAAGACTGCTTCACGAAGACTGCTTCAATGACTGTGCGGAATGCGCACGACGCTAACGAGATTAGGACTGCTGAATGGTTGATACCAAAACGCCTGGCGACAAGACTTTGAGTGTCCCGACCAAGACCTTGACGCTCAAGCCGCGCGTCGAGACGGGCACCGTCCGCCAGAGCTTCAGCCATGGCCGGACCAAGCAGGTCGTGGTCGAGAAGCGTGGCAAGCGCCGCGTCGGCGGCGATGCGCCCGCGACCGAGACGCAGGCGCCCGAGCCGGTCGTCGCCAAGGCCGCGCCCGCGAAGCCGCCCCTCTCCCGCCCGGCAGCGCCCGAGCGCGCCGCGCAGCGGTTCCGGCGTGGTGCTGCGCACGCTGACGGAAGACGAGCGTTCCGCCCGCGCCAGCGCGCTGGCCGACGCCAAGGTGCGCGAAGTCGAAGAACGGCGGCTGGCCGAGGAAGAAGCCAAGCGCCGCGCCAGCCGCGAAGGCATCGAGCAGGCCGAGCGTGAGGCCGCCGAAGCCCGCCGCAAGGCCGAGGAAGAGCGGCACCGGCTGGAAGAGGAAGCCAAGCGCAAGGCCGAAATCGAGGCCAAGAAGCGATTTGGCGAGGCCGAGGCCAAGCGCCGCAACGGCGACGCCGGCTGCTGGCTACGGCCCGTCCCGCGACCGCTCGTCCCGCCACCACCGCTGCCCGTCCGGCTGCCGCGGTGCCGCCCGCGCGCGCCCCGGGCGTTGCCGCCGACGGTTCCGACGAGGATGAAGGTCCGCGCCAGATCCGCCGCGGCCCCGGCGGCGCCATGCGTCCCGTCGTGCCCCCCAAGACCACCCACAAGCCGGCACCGCAGAAGGAACGCGGCCGCCTGACGCTGGTCACCGCGCTCAACGCCGACGACGTGCGCGAGCGTTCGATCGCCTCGTTCCGCCGCCGCACCCAGCGCCTGAAGGGACACGCCGCCAACGAGCCGAAGGAAAAGCTCATCCGCGAAGTGGTGATCCCGGAAGCCATCAACATCCAGGAACTCGCCAACCGCATGTCGGAGCGCGCGGTCGACGTCATCCGCCTGCTGATGAAGCAGGGCGCGATGCACAAGATCACCGACGTGATCGATGCCGACACCGCGCAGCTGATCGCCGAGGAAATGGGCCACACCGTCAAGCGCGTCGCCGCGTCCGACGTCGAAGAGGGCCTGTTCGACGTCGTCGACGATTCCACCGATACCGAGCCGCGCTCGCCGGTCGTCACCGTGATGGGCCATGTCGACCACGGCAAGACCTCGCTGCTCGACGCGCTGCGCCATGCCAACGTGGTGTCGGGCGAAGCCGGCGGCATCACCCAGCATATCGGCGCCTATCAGGTGACCTCGCCGGAAAGCGGCAAGAAGATCACCTTCATCGATACGCCCGGCCACGCCGCGTTCACCGCGATGCGCGCGCGCGGCGCCAAGGTCACCGATATCGTGATCCTGGTGGTGGCGGCCGATGACGGCGTCATGCCGCAGACGATCGAGGCGATCAACCACGCCAAGGCGGCGAAGGTGCCGATGATCGTGGCGATCAACAAGATCGACAAGCCCGACGCCAAGCCGGAGCGCGTGCGCACCGAACTGCTGCAGCACGAGGTGCAGGTCGAATCGCTCGGCGGCGAAGTCGTCGACGTCGAGGTCTCCGCCAAGAACAAGACCAATCTCGACAAGCTGCTCGAGATGATCGCGCTGCAGGCCGAACTCCTCGACCTCAAGACCAATTCGGAACGTCCCGCCGAAGGCACCGTGATCGAAGCCAAGCTCGATCGCGGCCGCGGTCCGGTCGCCACCGTGCTGGTGCAGCGCGGCACGCTGCGCGTCGGCGACATCATCGTGGCCGGCGCCGAGATGGGCCGCGTCCGCGCGCTGATCAACGATCAGGGCGAAACCATCGCCGAAGCCGGGCCTTCGGTGCCGGTCGAGGTGCTCGGCTTCAACGGCCCGCCGGAAGCCGGCGACCGCCTCGCCGTGGTCGAGAACGAAGCCCGCGCCCGCCAGGTCACGAGCTATCGCGCCCACCAGAAGCGCGAGAACGCCGCCGCCTCGATTTCCGGCATGCGCGGCTCGCTCGAACAGATGATGTCGCAGCTCAAGACCTCGGGCCGCAAGGATTTCCCGCTGATCATCAAGGCCGACGTGCAGGGCTCGCTCGAAGCGATTCTGGGTTCGCTGGAAAAACTCGGCACCGACGAAGTCGCAGCCCGCATCCTGCATGCAGGCGTCGGCGGCATCTCGGAATCCGACGTCACGCTGGCGGAAGGCTTCAACGCCGCGATCATCGGCTTCTCGGTGCGCGCCAACAAGGAAGCCGCGGCTGCCGCCAAGCGCAACGGCATCGAGATCCGCTACTACAACATCATCTACGATCTCGTCGACGACATCAAAAAGGCGATGTCCGGCCTGCTCGCGCCGACGCTGCGCGAAACCATGCTCGGCAATGCCCAGATCCTGGAAGTGTTCAACATTTCCAAGGTCGGCAAGGTCGCCGGCTGCCGCGTCACCGACGGCACCGTGGAACGCGGCGCCAATGTGCGCCTGATCCGCGACAACGTCGTCGTGCACGAAGGCAAGCTCTCGACGCTGAAGCGCTTCAAGGACGAAGTGAAGGAAGTGCAGTCCGGCCAGGAATGCGGCATGGCGTTCGAGAACTACGGCGACATGCGTGCCGGCGACGTCATCGAGTGTTATCGCGTGGAGACCATCCAGCGCTCTCTGTAAGTCCAAATCTTACGAAGAGCCTGGGATATTGAACTGAACCGTCATGCCCCGCAGTGCGCTATGCGCACGGGGCGGGCATCCGGCGGTCACCGCCATTAACTTTGAGCAGGAATACTGGATCACCCGCATTCCAAGGCGGGTGATGACGACAATTGGGATTTTCGAAAATGCCCCGCCATCACAACAAGGGTTCCGCGCCCGGCGGCTCGCAACGCCAATTGCGCGTCGGCGAGACCGTGCGCCATGCCATCGCCGATATTCTGTCGCAGGGTAACGTGCACGACCCCGACCTCGAGGGCCACATCATCACCGTTCCCGAGGTGCGGATGTCGCCCGACCTGAAGCTCGCGACGATTTACGTCATGCCGCTCGGCGGCCGCGACACCGACATCGTGATCGCGGCGCTCGAGCGCAACAAGAAATTCCTGCGCGGCGAGATCGCGCACCGCGTTAACTTGAAATTTGCCCCTGACCTTCGCTTTCGCGTCGACGAACGATTCGACGAAGCGGAACGGATCGAGAAATTACTGCGAACACCTGCGGTGCAAAGAGACCTCGCACCCGATTCGGACGACAAGTGATGACCATGACCACCGCCAACGGTGTGATCGAGCAGCAGAATGCCGAATTCGCACGACGCAGAAAAAAATATTTTTGCCGATGCGCGCAGCGACGGCCAGCGCCGCGCCGACGACACGCAGCGCAGCGCCGCGCCAACAACGATCCGCGCACCAACAAGCAGCCGCGCCAGAACAACCAGCCGCGCCGCGACAAGCGCGACGTCCATGGCTGGGTCGTGCTCGACAAGCCGATCGGCATGACCTCGACGCACGCGGTCGCCGTGCTCAAGCGCCTGTTCCAGGCCAAGCGCGCCGGCCACGCCGGCACGCTCGATCCGCTGGCGTCCGGCGGCCTGCCGATCGCGCTCGGCGAAGCCACCAAGACGGTTCCCTTCGTGATGGACGGCCGCAAGCGCTACCGCTTCACGGTCGCCTGGGGCGAGGAGCGCGACACCGACGACACCGAGGGCCGGGTGACCCGGACCAGCGAGCTCCGGCCGTCGGCGGACGCGATCCGGGCCCTGCTGCCGCGCTTCACCGGCCTGATCGAGCAGATCCCGCCGCAATATTCCGCGATCAAGGTCCAGGGCGAGCGCGCCTATGACCTGGCGCGGGACGGCGAAACCGTGGAACTGAAGCCCCGTCCGGTCGAGATTCACGAATTAACCCTTGTAGAACATGGAGATAACGGCCAGTCCGTGTTCGAGGCCGAGTGCGGCAAGGGCACCTATGTCCGGGCGCTGGCCCGCGATATCGGCCGGATTCTGGGCTGTTTCGGCCATATCTGCGCGCTGCGGCGGACCTTGGTCGGCCCGTTCCGCGAGGCGGACATGATTCCGCTGGAACAGTTGGAGGCTTTGTGTAATAGAGCCGCGTCTGGCGAGGGAAGCCTCGCCGACGCGCTTTTGCCCGTTGAGACCGCGCTGGACGACATCCCGGCACTGGCCGTCACACGGGCTGATGCGGCAAGGCTCCATCGGGGCCAGGCCGTTTTGTTGCGCGGACGGGATGCGCCCAATAGTAGCGGCACAGTCTATGTCACGGTGGCAGGCCGGCTTCTGGCCCTCGCCGAAATTGGCAATGGCGAACTCATCCCCAAGCGCGTGTTCAACCTGACCGGACTGACTGCCAGTTCCGGTCGCAGCAATGAGAGAGTTTGACGATGTCGATTACCGCCGAACGCAAAGCGGAAGTCATCAAGACGAATGCCAACAAGGCCGGCGACACCGGCTCGCCCGAGGTTCAGGTTGCGATCCTGTCGGAACGCATCAACAACCTCACCGGCCACTTCAAGTCCCACGTGAAGGACAACCATTCGCGCCGCGGTCTCTTGAAGATGGTCGCAACACGCCGTTCCCTGCTCGATTACATCAAGCGGAAGGACGAGGCGCGTTACAAGGCGCTGCTCGAAAAGCACAACATTCGTCGTTGATTTGAAGAGTACGCGCGCAGTTTGCGCGCGTTTTCGCATGATCTTCCGAAGAAACGGACTCCGAATTTTTCGGAGACGATCATGCGCAAGGGCATCGTCCGGAATGGATCATGCCCGACAAACGTCCAGCAGCAATCCGGCCGCTGGGCAGGGCAAGGTGCCCGTGACTGCCGAGAGGATGGACGCCATCCGAAATACGAAGACCATGGCAGGATCGCCGGACGCTGATCTCGCATTGCGATCAGCGTCCCGCAATCTTGCGCATGGTCTTTGTGTTTTTGGGCGTCCGCTCTCTCGTGAACCCATGAAAGAAACCAATATGTTCAATAAGCATTCCGTCGAGATCGACTGGGGTGGACGTCCCCTCAAGCTGGAAACCGGCAAGATCGCCCGTCAGGCCGACGGCGCCGTGCTCGCCACCTATGGCGAGACCATCGTGCTCGCCACCGTCGTCGCCGCGAAGTCGCCGCGCGAAGGCGTCGACTTCCTGCCGCTGACCGTCGACTATCAGGAAAAGACCTACGCCGCGGGCCGCATTCCCGGCGGCTATTTCAAGCGCGAGGGCCGTCCGACCGAAAAGGAGACGCTGGTCTCCCGCCTGATCGACCGTCCGATCCGTCCGCTGTTCGTCGACGGCTGGCGCAACGAGACCCAGGTCATCGTCACCGTGCTGTCGCACGACATGGAGAACGATCCCGATATCGTGGCGCTGGTCGCCGCCTCCGCTGCGCTGACGATGTCCGGCGCGCCCTTCAAGGGCCCGATCGGCGCCGCCCGCGTCGGCTTCGCCAACGACGAATACGTGCTCAACCCGACGCTCGACGAAATGGTCGAGACCCAGCTCGACCTGGTCGTCGCCGGCACCGCCGACGCCGTGCTGATGGTGGAATCGGAAGCCAAGGAGCTCAACGAAGACATCATGCTCGGCGCCGTGATGTTCGGTCACCGCCACTTCCAGCCGGTGATCAAGGCGATCATCGAACTGGCCGAGAAGGCCGCCAAGGAGCCGCGCGAAGTCAAGGTCGTCGACGAAAGCGCGCTCGAAAAGGAAATGCTCGGCCTGATCGAGCAGGACCTGCGCGCAGCCTACGCGATCCCGGTCAAGCAGGACCGCTACGCCGCGGTCGGCAAGGCCAAGGAAAAGGTGATGGCGCACTACTTCCCGGAAGGGCAGGAGCCGAAATACGACAAGCTGCGCATCGCCGCCGTGTTCAAGGAACTCGAAGCCAAGATCGTTCGCTGGAACATCCTCGACACCGGCAAGCGCATCGACGGCCGCGACGTCAAGACCGTGCGCAACATCGTCGCCGAAGTCGGCGTGCTGCCGCGCGCCCACGGTTCGGCGCTGTTCACCCGCGGTGAAACCCAGGCGATGGTCGTGACCACGCTCGGCACCGGCGAGGACGAGCAGTACATCGACGCGCTGTCGGGAACGTACAAAGAGACGTTCCTGCTGCACTACAACTTCCCTCCCTACTCGGTCGGTGAAACCGGTCGCCTCGGCGGCACCAAGCGCCGCGAGATCGGCCACGGCAAGCTGGCCTGGCGCGCGATCCACCCGGTGCTGCCGCCGCACCACGAATTCCCCTACACGGTGCGCGTGGTCTCCGAGATCACCGAATCCAACGGCTCGTCGTCGATGGCCTCGGTGTGCGGCGCCTCGCTGGCGCTGATGGATGCGGGCGTTCCGTTGAAGCGGCCGACCGCGGGTATCGCGATGGGCCTGATTCTGGAAGGTTCGCGCTTTGCGGTTCTGTCCGACATCCTCGGCGACGAGGATCATCTCGGCGACATGGACTTCAAGGTGGCCGGCACCGACCAGGGCATCACCTCGCTGCAGATGGACATCAAGATCGAGGGCATCACCGAGGAGATCATGAAGGTCGCGCTCGGCCAGGCCAAGGACGGCCGTATCCACATCCTCGGCGAAATGTCCAAGGCGCTGACCAATGCCCGCGCCGAGCTCGGCGAATACGCGCCGCGCATCGAGACCTTCAAGATCGCCACCGACAAGATCCGCGAAGTGATCGGCACCGGCGGCAAGGTGATCCGCGAGATCGTCGAGAAGACCGGCGCCAAGGTCAACATCGAGGACGACGGCACCGTGAAGGTCGCCTCCAACGACGGCGAGGCCATGAAGGCCGCGATCAAGTGGATCAAGTCGATCGCCTCCGATCCGGAGATCGGCCAGATCTACGAAGGCACCGTGGTCAAGGTGATGGAGTTCGGCGCGTTCGTGAACTTCTTCGGCGCCAAGGACGGCCTCGTCCACATCAGCCAGCTCGCTTCGGCGCGCGTGCAGAAGACCTCCGACGTCGTCAAGGAAGGCGACAAGGTCAAGGTCAAGCTGCTCGGCTTCGACGACCGCGGCAAGACGCGGCTGTCGATGAAGGTGGTCGATCAGACCACCGGCGAGGACCTCGAAGCCAAGCAGAAGGCGGAAGCCCCGGCGCCGCGCGAAGCCGCCGGCGAGTAAGCCTGGAAGCGACGCGTTCGCTTCACGCAAAAATGTGAACAGGGGGCGGCCGAGATGGCCGCCCTTTTTTGTTGTCCGGCTGAGCTACACTGCCCGTCCGCGACCCTGTGCGATTCCGCCGCAGGGTCATAATGACCAGAACCGAAACCTGATCCCCGACGTCGTCCGTAGCTACTCGCACTGTCGCGCGCATTCGCAACGACGTCCCGTTACAGGCACCACCCCGTTCACCCACAGGTAAGGAGAAATCGATGTCATCCATGTCCCGGCGCCATCTGATGTTTGCTGCAACCGGTATCGCTGCCGTGGCCGCAGCCCCCCGCGTCGTGTTTGCGCAGGCTGCAGCGCCGGCCCCGGCTGCCGCCGCCCCAGCCGGCCCCTTCATCGCTGCCGCCGCTGACCTATCCGACCGCGGCGCTGGAACCCCATATCGATGCGAGGACGATGGAAATCCATCACGACCGCCATCACCAGGCCTTCATCACCAACCTCAACAACCTCGCCAAGACCAACCCGCAACTGGGCGCGGCCAAGATCGAGAATGTGCTCGGCAATCTCAATGCGCTGGACGACGGCATCAAGTTCGCCGTCCGCAACAATCTCGGCGGCCACGCCAACCACACCATGTTCTGGGAAATCATGGGCCCGAACGGCGGCAAGCCCGAAGGCGAAGTGCTGGCGGCGATCGACCGCGATCTCGGCGGCATGGAAAAGTTCCAGAACGAGTTCAACGCCGCCGGCGGACGCCAGTTCGGCTCGGGCTGGGTGTTCGTGACCGTCGCCAAGGACGGCAAGCTCGCGATCGAGACCCGGCCGAACCAGGACAACCCGATGATGGACGGCAAGCGCGCCCTGATGGGCAACGACGTCTGGGAGCACGCCTATTATCTCAACTACCAGAACCGCCGCGCCGATTATCTGAAGGCGTGGTGGAACACGGTGAACTGGAGCAAGGTCGCGGAGCGCTACGCGGCGGCGAAGGCCGGCACGCTCGGCGCGTGATTGCCGTCACAATCGATGAATGAAAAAGGGCGGCCCGCGGCCGCCCTTTTGTTTTTTGTCGGATCGCTTGGGATCAGGCGAGATCGAAACGATCGAGGTTCATCACCTTGGTCCACGCCGCCACGAAATCCCTGGCGAACTTCTCCTTCGAGTCCGTGCACGCATAGACTTCCGCGAAGGCGCGGAGCTGCGAGTGCGAACCGAAGATCAGGTCGACGCCTGTGCCGGTCCACTTCGCCGCATTGGTCTTGCGGTCGCGGCCCTCATAGGTGCCATCGGCGGCCGGCTGCCATTGCGTGCCCATGTCGAGCAGGTTGACGAAGAAATCATTCGTCAGCGTGCCCGGCTTCTTGGTGAACACGCCGTGCTTGGATCCGCCGGTGTTCGCGCCGAGGACGCGCAGGCCACCGACGAGCGCCGTCATCTCCGGCCCGGTCAGCCGCAGCAATTGTGCCCGATCCACCAGCGCCTCCTCAGGCTGCCATGAACTGATGCTTCTTGCCATTGACGTAGTTGCGGAAGCCGTCGGCACGCGGTTCGAGCGGAGCAAAGGACTCGACATCGGTCTGGTCCTGCGACGCGTCCATGCGTCCCGGCGTGAACGGCACCTTGACGTCGATGCCGGCGTCCTTGGCGGCCTTTTCGACCGCCGCGCAGCCGCCGAGCACGATCAGGTCGGCAAGCGAAACCTTCTTGCCGAACTCCTTCTGGATCGCTTCGAGCTTCTGCAGGACCGTCTTCAGTTCGGCCGGCTGGTTGACCTCCCAGTCCTTCTGCGGGCTGAGACGAATGCGCGCGCCGTTGGCGCCACCGCGCTTGTCGGAGCCGCGGAACGTCGACGCCGACGCCCAGGCGGTCGAGACGAGCTGCGACACCGACAGGCCGGAGCCAAGGATCTTCGTCTTCAGCGCAGCGATGTCCTGCTCGCCGATGACAGGATGATCCACGGCCGGAATCGGGTCCTGCCAGATCAGCGTTTCCTTCGGCACCAGCGGGCCGAGATAGCGCGCGACCGGACCCATGTCGCGGTGCGTGAGCTTGAACCAGGCCCGCGCAAACGCGTCCGCGAACTGATCCGGATTCTCCAGGAAGCGCCGCGAGATCTTCTCGTAGGCCGGGTCGAAGCGCAGCGAGAGGTCCGTGGTCAGCATTGTCGGCACATGCTTCTTCGACGGATCGAACGCGTCCGGGATGGTGGCGCCGGCGCCCTTGGCCCGCCACTGCTTTGCGCCCGCCGGGCTCTTTTCCAGCTCCCATTCGTAGCCGAACAGATTCCAGAAGAAGTTGTTGCTCCACTTGGTCGGCGTCGTGGTCCAGATCACTTCCGGACCGCCGGTGATGGCGTCGGCGCCGAAGCCGGTGCCGTGCTTGCTCTTCCAGCCGAGGCCCTGATCCTCGAGCGCACCGCTTTCCGGGTCTGCTCCCACCAGCGACGGATCGCCGGCGCCGTGGGTCTTGCCGAACGAGTGGCCGCCGGCAATCAGTGCCACGGTTTCCTCGTCGTTCATCGCCATGCGGAAGAAGGTTTCGCGGATGTCTTTCGCCGCCGCGATCGGATCCGGATTGCCGTTCGGCCCCTCCGGATTGACGTAGATCAGACCCATCTGCACCGCGCCGAGCGGTTCCGAGAGCTGGCGTTCGCCGCTGTAGCGCTCGTCGCCGAGCCACGTACCCTCGGGGCCCCAGTACAGCTCTTCAGGCTCCCACACATCGGCGCGGCCGCCAGCGAAACCGAATGTCTTGAAGCCCATCGATTCGAGAGCGACGTTGCCGGCGAGAACCATCAGGTCTGCCCACGAAATTTTCCGGCCGTATTTCTGTTTGATCGGCCACAGCAGCCGGCGCGCCTTGTCGAGGTTCGCGTTGTCGGGCCACGAGTTCAGCGGCGCGAAGCGCTGCTGTCCGGCGCCTGCGCCGCCCCGGCCGTCGGTGATGCGGTACGTGCCCGCGCTGTGCCACGCCATGCGGATCATCAACCCGCCATAGTGACCGAAGTCGGCCGGCCACCACTCCTGCGACTCCGTCATCAACGCAGTCAGGTCCTTGATCAGCGCATTGATATCGAGGGTCTTGAACTCCTTGGCGTAGTCGAACGCCTCGCCCATCGGATCGGACAAGGTGGAATTGCGGTGGAGAACCGACACGTCGAGCGCGTCCGGCCACCAGTCGCGGTTTCCGCGTCCCCGTGAGCCGCCCGTGAACGGGCATTTGGTTTGATCATCCATGATTTTCTCCTGATGGGTCGCATGCTGTCCGGATTGGAACCAGTCTAAGCGCAGGCTTTCATCAGGTAAAGTTGATTTTGATGATAGATACTATAAGATAATCTGATGCTTCAGATAACCATTCGCCAACTCAGATATTTCGACGCGCTGGTGCGTCACGGTCATTTCGGGCGCGCCGCGGAAGCCTGCGCGGTTTCGCAGCCGGCCCTGTCGATGCAGATCAAGGAAATGGAAGAAGCGCTCGGCGGCGTGCTGCTGGAACGAAGCGCGCGAAAGGTCGCGCTGACGAAACTCGGCGAAGAACTCGCCCAACGCGTCCGGAATATCCTGCACGCCGTCGACGAACTCGGAGACTTCGCGCGCGCGTCGCGCGACCGGTTCAGCGGACGATTGCGCATCGGCATGATCCCGACCATTGCGCCCTATCTGTTGCCTGCCGTGATTGGAAACCTGACGCGCCAGCATCCCGAGCTCGAGATTCATGTCCGTGAGGCGCTGACGTCGAAGCTGATCCAGGAGCTCGCCGAGGGCCGGCTCGACACCGCCATCGTCGCGCTGCCGGTGTCCGAACCGTCGCTGACCGAAGTCGCGTTGTTTGCGGAAAATTTTCTGCTGGTCCGGCCAGGCGAGAACGAGGGAGCGCCGGTGCCGAGCAGCGAAATGCTGCGGGAGATGAGATTGCTGCTGCTCGAAGAAGGACACTGCTTTCGCGATCAGGCGCTTTCATTCTGCAGCATGCAATCGACGCTTCCGAGGGAAGTGCTGGACGCCAGCTCGCTCTCCACCCTCGTCCAGATGGTCGGCGCCGGCATGGGCGTGACCTTGATCCCGGAAATGGCCGTGGCGGTGGAGACGCGCGCGGCGACGGTTTCGCTGGCCCGCTTCAACGAGCCACAGCCCTCGCGGACCATCGGCATGGTCTGGCGCAAGACCAGTCCGCTCGCCGGAAAGCTGACGCAGATATCCGAGGTGGTCTGTCGTGCCGCCGAGGCATTGCGCGAGCAGCGTGGCGTCTTGGATCAGGCACGTTCGTCCCAGACTTAGTGCGTTGCCAATTCGAGGCAGACGCGTAATGAACAGCCGCTGCTCGTCTCATGCCGATGAAAGGTTCCGCCCATGATCCAGCTCTACTGGTCGCCTCGCTCCCGCTCGTTCTCGGCGATCTGGCTGCTGGAAGAAACCGGGCTGCCTTACGAACGGGTGCTGACCGACATTTCGACCGGCGCACAAAAGGCGCCGGAATATCTCGCGATCAATCCGATGGGCAAGGTGCCGGGGCTGAAGGATGGCGATGCGGCGCTCGGCGAAGCGTCCGCGATCTGCGCCTATATCGCCGACCGCTATCCCGAGACCGGACTGGCGCCGGCCGCGACCGATCCGCTGCGGGCGCGATACCTGCAGTGGCTGTTCTTTTCGCCCGCTTGCATCGAGCCGGCGCTGATCCAGCTCTTCACCAAGCTCGAAGTGCCCGCCAGCACCGCCGCATGGGGAAGTGCAACGCAGGTGTTCGACGTGCTCGACGCCGCGCTGAGAGAGGGTCCGTGGATCCTCGGCGAGAAATTCTCCGCCGCCGACATCATGCTGGGCTCCGGGCTGAACTTCGCGGTGCGGCTGTTCAAGATGGTGCCGCCGCGACCGTCGTTCGACGCCTATATCGATCGCTGCGCGGCGCGTCCGGCATTCCAGCGCGCGGAAAGGATCGCGGCGGGCTGAACGCCTACTCGCCCTTCAGCTCTTCGGGCCGCGGCATCGAAATGACGTTGTAGCCGGAATCGACGTAGTGGATTTCGCCGGTGACGCCGCCGGACAGGTCGGACAGCAGATAGAGCGCGGAGCCGCCGAGCTCTTCCAGCGTCACGCCGCGGCCGAGCGGCGAGTGCTTCTGCTGAAAGGCGAACATCGCACGCGCATCGCCGATGCCCGAACCCGCCAGCGTTCGCACCGGCCCCGCCGAGATCGAATTGACGCGGATCTTGCGCGCGACCGAAGTCGGAGGCGAGATAGCGCACGGAGGCTTCCAGCGCCGCCTTGGCCACGCCCATCACGTTGTAGTTCGGCATGACCCGCACCGAGCCGCCGAAGGTCAGCGTGATCATCGAGCCGCCGCTCTCCGGCATCATCTCGGCCGCGCGCTTGGCAAGCTCGGTGAACGAGAAGCAGGAAATCAGCATGGTGCGCGAGAAATTCTCGCGCGTCGTGTCGGCGTAGCGTCCCTTCAATTCGTTCTTGTCGGAGAACGCAATCGCGTGGACGAGGAAATCGAGATGGCCCCATTTGGCCTTCAGCGCCGCGAACACGGTATCGACGCTGGCGATGTCTTCGACGTCGCACGGCAACACGGTGTCGACGCCGAGCGATTGCGCCAGCGGCTTGACACGCTTGCCGAGCGCATCGCCCTGATAGGTGAAGGCAAGATCGGCGCCCTGCGCATGCAGCGTCTTCGCGATACCCCAGGCGATCGAATGATCATTGGCGACGCCCATGATCAGCCCGCGCTTGCCCTTCATCAGGTCTTGCATCGTACGTTGCTCCCATCGTTGCCGACGTCATCGCCCGCGAAGGCGGGCGATCCGGTATTGCAGAGTCGCTGGTGATTGATCGAGAGGCCGCGGCGTACTGGACGCCCCGCCTGCGCGGGGCATGACACCAATTGAAACTACGCATCCATCCGCTTGAACACCAGCGTGGCGTTGGTGCCGCCGAAGCCGAAGGAGTTCGACAGCACGGTGCCGAGCTTGGCGTTGTCGATGCGCTTGCGCACGATCGGCATGTCGGCGAAAACGGGATCCAGCTCGGTGATATTGGCGCTCTCGCAGACGAAGCCGTTGTTCATCATCAGCAGCGAATAGATCGCCTCCTGCACGCCGGTGGCGCCGAGCGAATGTCCGGTCAGCGCCTTGGTCGCCGAGATCGGCGGGCATTTCTCGCCGGTGCCGAAGACCTTGCGGATCGCCTCGATTTCCGGGGGATCGCCGGCCGGCGTCGAGGTGGCGTGCGGGTTGATGTAGTCGATCGGGGTATTCACGGTCGACATCGCCATGCGCATGCAGCGCTCGGCGCCTTCGCCCGACGGGCGCGACCATGTCGTAACCGTCGGAGGTCGCGCCGTAGCCGACCACCTCGGCATAGATTCGCGCGCCGCGCGCCTTGGCGTGTTCGAGCTCTTCCAGCACCACCACGCCGGCGCCGCCGGCGATGACGAAGCCGTCGCGGCTGACGTCGTAGGGACGCGAGGCGGTGGCGGGTGTCGCGTTGTATTTCGAGGACATCGCGCCCATGGCGTCGAACAGCACCGACAGCGACCAGTCCAGTTCCTCGCAGCCGCCGGCGAAGATCACGTCCTGCTTGCCGATCTGGATGGTCTCATAGGCGTTGCCGATGCAATGGTTCGAGGTCGCGCAGGCCGACGAGATCGAATAGTTCACGCCCTTGATCTTGAACCAGGTCGCGAGCGTGGCCGACGCGGTGGAGGACATCGCCTTCGGCACCGCGAACGGACCGACCCGCTTGGGGCCCTTGGTGCGGGTGATGTCGGCTGCCTCCACGATGGTGCGCGCGGAAGGTCCGCCGGAGCCCATGATGATACCGGTGCGGACGTCGGAGACCTCCTCCGGCGAAAGCCCGGCGTCCTGGATCGCCTGCTCCATGGCAATATGATTCCACGCAGCCCCCTCGCCGAGGAAGCGCATCGCGCGCCGGTCGATGACATCGGCCGGATTGAGGGTCGGGGCGCCCTGCACCTGCGAACGGAAGCCGAGCTCGGCGTATTTTTCCGCACGGGTGATACCGGATTTCGCCTCATGAAGGCTCGCAAGCACCTCCTGGGTGTTGTTTCCGATGGACGAGACGATACCCATCCCCGTGATGACAACCCGCCTCATGATCGCCTCGCCTTGCCGTTATGTTCTTCGGTGAAGATGTATCGATGTGTGATCGCGTTGCTCAAGTCGGCGCGGAGCCCTGCTTGAACAGCCCGACCTTCAGGTCCTTGGCGCGATAGATAATCTCGCCATCCATGGAAAGCCAGCCGTCGGCTACGCCAAGCACCAGCTTTGATCGCATCACGCGTTTCATGTCGATATTGTACACAACCTTGCGGACATGCGGCAGCACCTGGCCGGAGAACTTCAGTTCGCCGAGCCCCAGCGCCCGGCCGCGGCCTTCGCCGCCGATCCAGCCCAAATAGAAACCGACCATCTGCCACATCGCGTCGAGCCCGAGGCAGCCCGGCATGACCGGATCGTTCTTGAAATGACAGCCGAAGAACCACAGGTCCGGCTTCACATCGAGTTCGGCGCGGATCAGCCCCTTGCCGTACTCGCCGCCCTTCTCGCTGATCTCCGTGATGCGGTCGAACATCAGCATCGGCGGTAGCGGCAGTTGCGCATTGCCGGGGCCGAACATCTCGCCACGGCCGCAGGCCAGCAAATCCTCGTATTCATAACCGCTGCGCCGATCCAGCATCGTATTCAGCCTCTCTCAGATGTCCCGATGGAGCGCTTTGGAGCGAACCGGACCCGTCTTCCCACGGGACAACGCTTGTTGCCCGCAAATTGGCGCTACTTAGGGTGCTATCGGCTTTTGCCTCTGCCGATTTCGCATATGTGGTCCGCGCGCTCTGTAACATAGGCCTGCGGAGCCGGCAAAGCACTGGAAACGGCCAAAATGCCGCTCTGCCGGCGGGATTCGTCTTAACCTTGGGCGATTTCTAGTTGCGAAAAACTTGCATCTACCTGATTTCCTTTTATATTGGGCAAGAATGTTGCCCGAGTTAGCGCGCGTGGTGCCCAAAGTGGACATGAACGACCAGGTTTCGACTGCAAACGACGACGGTATCGATCCGGCCGCCCGCGCCGCCGGGCACCAGCCGGCGTTGACCGGCTGTCCATGGCATGACGTCAACGAAATGCTGCAGGCCGCCGGCCTCCGGCCGACCCGCCAGCGCATGGCGCTGGGCTGGCTGCTGTTCGGCAAGGGCGCCCGTCATCTGACCGCGGAAATGCTCTACGAGGAAGCAACGCTGGCCAAGGTGCCGGTGTCGCTGGCCACCGTCTACAATACCCTCAACCAGCTCACCGACGCCGGACTGCTGCGCCAGGTCAGCGTCGACGGCACCAAGACCTATTTCGACACCAACGTCACGGCCCACCACCACTTCTATCTCGAGAACAACCACGAGCTGGTCGACATTCCCGATCCGCACCTCGTGCTCTCGAAGATGCCGGATGTGCCGGAAGGCTACGAAATCGCCCGCGTCGACATGGTCGTGCGGCTGCGCAAGAAGCGCTGAAGACGAGCTTAGAGCTTGTCATACGCGGGCTTGGCCCGCGTATCCATCGGTCTTCATGGAATGCTTTTCAGAGCAGATGGATTGCCGGGTCAAGCCCGGCAATGACAAGGATCAATCCACCTTCTCGTCGGCGTAGACGCCCCACAACCGTTGCTGCTCGATCCAGCCGTCAAAGCCGTTGCCGATGACGCGGCACCAGCCGGCGGTGCATTTCTTGACCTGGGCGACAACGCCGGCCTGCAGGCGGGCGGCGACAGCGCTGCTCGGATCGGCGCGATCGTACAGCGGCGCAAGGTCGTCCTTGGTCTTCATGGTGACGACGGCGGTGCGGCGGCCGGACAGCAGGGAGTGATAGACCCAGCCCTCGGCGCCTTCGGAATCGCGGACGCGGCGCCAGTTCTCGAATTCGGCCGTGATCTCGACCGGCAGGCCCGAGCGGGTATAGATCCAGGCGACGTCGTTGTCCTTGGTCGGACCGGCCCTGACGTTCACATGGTCGGATTTGAGGCTGACATATCGCGGCACCGGCAGGCCGCTGGTGGTGATGGCCGAATCCTTGGCCGAAAAACCCGTGCTGACCGATGCGACCAGCCAGCACCCCGCCAGCACGGCCACCGAACAGATACGCCCCAACGCCATCAACTCGTCTCCTGCCGAGATACTCCCAACCCGAATTCTTCGAGTTGAAACCACCCGCTACACCCGAAAACCCCAGACCCTGCGCCCCGCTTGGTCGCGCCCCGGCTTGTGACGCCCGAGGGGTTCTTGTCTTGGCCCGGCCTTCTGATAGAGAGGACGGCAAGTCGAGAACAAGAACACCCGAATTTCCGCTGGAAATCCGAGGCAAGTATTGGGAACCCAAGGACGACCAGGAAACGGCGGGACACCGGGACCGCGCGGCAGCTGCAGTGTCGAACAACCGGGTTAATGAGGTCTGAACGTTGAACGGCCTGAACGGTTGGCGAGCCAGAGCCTCATGAGAGCAGGACATGTCGGTTAAGAAAAAGCCTCTCGTCGTCGTCACCCGCAAGCTGCCGGACTCGATCGAGACCCGGATGCGCGAGCTGTTCGACGCGAGGCTCAATCTCGACGATACGCCGATGACACCGGAGCAGATCGCCGATGCGGTTCGCACCGCCGACGTGCTGGTGCCGACCGTCACCGACATGGTCAGCGAGGACATCCTCAACCACCCCGACTGCAAGCTGCGCATGATCGCGAATTTCGGCAACGGGGTCGACAATATCGACGTCTCGGCCGCGCATGCGCGCGGCATTACGGTAACCAACACACCAAAAGTTTTGACCGAAGATACCGCCGACATGACCATGGCGCTGATCCTGGCGGTGCCGCGGCGGCTGATCGAGGGCGCCTCGATCCTGACCGAGGGCAAGAGCTGGCCGGGCTGGTCGCCGACCTGGATGCTCGGCCACCGGATCGGCGGCAAACGCCTCGGCATCATCGGCATGGGCCGGATCGGCCAGGCGGTGGCCCGCCGGGCGCGCGCCTTCGGCCTGCAGATCCACTACCACAACCGCCGTCCCGTGGCGCCCGTCATCGCCGAGGAGCTTGGCGCGACCTATTGGGAAAGCCTCGACCAGATGCTGGCGCGGATGGACATCATCTCCGTGAACTGCCCGCATACGCCGGCGACCTATCACCTGCTCTCGGCCCGGCGGCTGAAGCTGATCCGCAAGGACGCCTACATCGTCAACACCGCGCGCGGCGGGGTGATCGACGAGGACACGCTGATCAAGCTGATCGAAGCCGGCGACATCGGCGGCGCCGGCCTCGACGTCTACGAGCACGAGCCCGCGGTCAATCCGAAACTGGTGCGGCTGGCGAGGGCCGGCAAAGCGACGCTGCTGCCGCACATGGGCTCGGCCACGATCGAAGGCCGCGTCGAGATGGGCGAGAAGGTGATCATCAACATCCGCACCTTCCTCGACAACCACAAGCCGCCGGACCGCGTGCTGCCCAGCATGTTGTGAGCGGCGCGGCTATTTGTCCCTGGCCTTCCGCCGCTCCTGCTTGCGCCATTCGGCGACAAAGGCCACGAATGCCGCGAGCGCCGGCGGCGGCTGGCGGCGGCTCGGGTAGTACAAGAACGGTCCCGGAAACGGCGGACACCAATCGTCGAGCACGCTGACCAGCGCGCCGGACTTGACGCCATATCGCACGTAACCCTCGAACGTCAGCCAGAAGCCCGTGCCGTCATGCACCGCGCGCAACGCGAGGCCGAGATAGGTCGCGATCAGCTTGGCCGGCGGCGAGACTTTCACCACCCGTCCCGCCTTTTCGAATTCCCAATCCAGCATGGCGCCGCTGCCGAAGCGGGTGCGGATGCAGGAATGTTCGAGCAGATCCTTTGGCTGTCTCGGCCGGCCATGCTGCCCGACATAGTCGCGCGAGGCGACCACCGCGTAGCGCTGTGGCGCTCCCAGAGAGACGGCGATCATGTCCTGGGCCAGATGCTCGCCATAGCGCACGCCGGCGTCGAAACCGCCCGCAACGATATCGACGAACGAACTGTCGCCGACGATCTCCAGATCGATGTTGGGATAAGCCCGAAGAAATGGCGCGACCATCGGCGCCAGCACCAGATCGATCGCCGGCGGCGGCGCATTGATGCGCAGACGCCCCGACGGCACGGCCCGCAGGCCGCGCACCTGATCGAGCGCCCCGCCGACATCCGATAGCGCCGGCCCGACACGGGCCAGCAACAGTTCACCGGCTTCGGTCAGCGCGACGCTGCGCGTGGTGCGGTTCATCAGCCGGACGCCGAGCCGTTCCTCCATGTCGCGCAGCCGCTGGCTGAGGCTCGAGACGGAGACGCCCTGCTCCGTCGCAGCGCGGCGGAAATTCCGGGTGCGCGCCACGGCGACGAAAGCATCGAGGTCGCGGAGGTCGAAATCCTTCATTGTTCGATATATTGAACAAGCTTTTCAGTATTGTCCAGCTTATCGCTTCAATCGGGAGGGTGCATATCAGCCTCGTCATTCAGGCGCGGAATATCCGTCGCCGCCTTCGAGGAGAGCCATCATGGAACAACGCACACTCGGCACGTCAGGCCCCAACGTCTCCGCTATCGGCCTCGGCTGCATGGGCATGTCGGACTTCTACGGCCCGGCCGACCGCGGCGAAAGCATCGCCACGATCCATGCCGCGCTGGATGCCGGCATCACGCTGCTCGATACCGGCGACTTCTACGGCATGGGCCACAACGAGATGCTGATCGGCGAGGCGCTGGCCGGCCGCAGCCGCGACAATCTGCAGATCAGCGTCAAGTTCGGCGCGCTGCGCGACCCGGCGAAGAACTGGTCGGGCTATGACAGCCGTCCGGCGGCGGTGAAGAACTTTCTCGCCTATTCGCTGCAGCGGCTCCGCGTCGAGACCATCGACATCTACCGCCCGGCGCGGCTCGATCCGGACGTGCCGATCGAAGAGACGATCGGCGCCATGGCCGACATGGTGAAGGCGGGCTGGATCAGGCATATCGGCCTGTCGGAAGTGGGCGCGGAGACGATCCGTCGCGCCCATGCGGTGCATCCGATCAGCGATCTGCAGATCGAATATTCCCTGATCTCGCGCGGCATCGAGGACAACATCCTGCCGACCTGCCGCGAACTCGGCATCGGCGTCACCGCCTATGGCGTGCTGTCGCGCGGGCTGATCAGCGGACACTGGACCGCGGATCGTGCGGGTAAGGATTTTCGCGCCATGAGCCCGCGCTTCCAGGCCGGCAATCTCGACACCAATCTGGCGCTGGTGGACTCGCTGCGCAGGATCGCCGACGATCTCGGCGCGTCACCGGCCCAGGTTGCGATCGCCTGGGTCGCTGCGCAAGGCAACGATATCGTGCCACTGGTCGGCGCACGCCGCCGCGACCGCCTTTCGGAAGCCCTCGGTGCGCTCGATGTCAAATTGACGGATGCGCATCTCGCGGCGCTGGCGAAGACCTTTCCGCCCGGCGTCGCCGCAGGCGCGCGGTATCCGGACGCGCAGCTCGCGCACATGGATAGCGAGAAGCGTCGCGATAAAACCCAGTGAACGCTACGCCGCGTGCCCGCTCAGATCGGTGATGACAGGCGTATCACCGTTTAGCGGGTTTTGCGGGTCGCGCGCGTAACGCAGGGTTTCAAACCGCATCGCGCGCGCGTCCACCATTACCAGCCGTCCAACCAGGCTTTCGCCGAAACCGACAATCTCGCGGATCGCTTCCAGCGCCATCATCGATCCCAGCATACCCGCCAGCGCGCCCATCACGCCGGCTTCGGCGCAGGCCGGCACGGTGCCCGGCGGCGGCGGCTCGGGAAACAGGCAGCGGTAGGTCGGGTTGAATTCACCCTGCTCGTTGGTTTCATGCGCGCGGATCGTGGTCAGCGATCCGTCGAACTGACCGAGCGCCGCCGTGATCAGCGGCTTGCCGGCAAAGAAACAGGCATCGGACACCAGATAGCGGGTTTCGAAATTATCCGAGCCATCGAGCACGAGATCGTAACCGCCGATCAGCGTCATCACGTTCTTTGCATTCAGGCGCACCGCGTGCGCCTCGAAATGAACATGCGGATTGAGCGCGTAAATCGCGCTGGCCGCGCTGTCGACCTTGCGCCGGCCGATGTCAGGCGTGGTGTGGATGATTTGTCGCTGCAGGTTGGACAGCGAAACGACATCGTCATCGACCACACCGAGCGTCCCGACGCCGGCGGCAGCCAGATACATCAGGACCGGCGCGCCGAGACCGCCGGCGCCGATGACCAGCACGGACGCCTCCTTCAGCGCCACCTGGCCAGGGCCGCCAACTTCGCGCAATACGATGTGGCGGGCATAACGCTCGAGTTCGTCGGCCGTCAGCATGGTCCTGTCAGATCCTTCCAAATCACGGCTGTCAAATCCTCATGGTGGTGAGGAGCGCGGAACGCGCGTCTCGAACCATGCGGCCCCGATCTCGCCCGCGGCCATCCTTCGAGATGGCCGCTTCGCGTCCTCCTCGGGATGAGGACGTCAATCAATTCCCTGAACCAGGACGCGGTTGGTGCCGACAAAGCAGATGTGCTTAATTGGCCGGACGTCAATGCTTTACCGCACTGTTCGCCTTCCGTCGCCTGCTGGATTTGTCATGAGATCGGTGCTTTCGGCAACATTGATGATCGCGGCCTCGGCATTATCGGGACCGGCCGCGCATGCGCAGATGGCGCCCCCGTCCACGGCGGGCGCCAAGCCAAAGCCGGTCACGACCGTCCCGATCCGTCCCGCGCTGCAGAAGCCCGAGGACACCGCCAGTGCGATGGGCCAGGCCGAGCGTCTGGCGCTGCAATCCGACCTTGCCTGGGTCGGCCAGTATAACGGCGCCATCACCGGCGACGTCAGCGAGCGCATGGTCAACGCCATCAAGGAATTCCAGAAGGGACGCGGCGGCAAGCCCACCGGCGTGCTCAATCCGCAGGAGCGCGGCGTGCTGGCCGACACGGCAAAGCGCAAACAGGAAAGCGTCGGCTGGAAGATCGTCACCGAGCCCGGCACCGGCGCTCGACTAGGCATCCCGACCAAACTGGTGCCGCAGCTCGCCAGCGACGCCAACGGCGCCAAATGGACCTCCCCCACGGGCACGATCCAGATCCAGATAGCGCGACGCAAGGAGGCCAATCCTGCAACGGCAAAACTCGCCGAGCGCGAGAAAAAGGAGCCGGGACGCACGGTCAATTACACCGTGGTCAAGCCGGATTTCTTCGTGCTGTCCGGCCTGCAGGGACTTAAGAAATTCTACCTGCGCGGCACCCTCAAAGGCGACGAAGTCCGCATCCTCACCATCCTCTACGACCAGGCGACGGAGAACACCGTCGAGCCGGTCGTGATCGCGATGTCGAGCGCGTTCAATGCATTTCCGGCGGCCGCGCAGGCGGCGGGACCGCCGCCACGAAAGACCGTGGAATACGGTACCGGCGTCGTGGTCGGCGAGGACGGCTCGATCATTGCCGACCGCCAGGTCACCGACGGATGCCTCACGGTGGCGATCGCAGGGTTCGGCAATGCCGACCGTATCGCCGAGGACAAGGAGCACGATCTCGCGCTGCTGCGCATCTACGGCGCGCGCGGTTTGAAGCCGATCAATCTCGCCGGCGCGGCGGCGAAAACGGCGCTCGACCTCACCGGGATCCCCGATCCGCAGAACCAGGGCGGCGGCGCAGCCGTCAGCAGCCTCAAGGCTTCGGTCGCACGAACAGGCGGAAACAGTGACGTCGCACTCTCGCCGGCGCCCGCGATCGGCTTCTCCGGCGCGGCGGCGCTCGATAGCGACGGCAAGTTCGCGGGCATCGCGCTGTTGAAGCCGGTTCAACTGGCCGGACCGACGACCGATGCGCCGGCCGCGCAGGCGGTGCTGGTGACAGCCGATACCCTGCGCGACTTCCTCAAGGCCAACGGTGTTGCCGCCGCCGGCAGTTCATCGGATGCCAGGGCATCCGTGGTTCGGGTCATCTGCGTGCGGAAGTAGGCATTCGTATCCCGGACGCATGCACGGCGGCCGGGATACGGTAACAATTTTGGTCGATCAAGCCGCCTTGATGTTGCTGAGGAAGGCCTCGACCTCACCCCGCATCGTCTCGGACTGTCTCGACAGTTCGCTGGAAGCCTGCAGCACCTGATGGGCGGCGGCCCCGGTATCGCCAGCGGCCTGCTGGACGCCGACGACGTTGGACGAGATTTCCCCGGTGCCGAGCGCCGCCTGCTGCACGTTGCGGGCGATCTCCTGCGTCGCCGAACCCTGCTCCTCGACAGCGCTGGCGATCGCCGAGGCGATCTCGTTCATTTCATTGATGGTCGAGGTGATCCCACGGATCGCCGTTACCGCATCGCTGGACGAATTCTGGATCGCAGCGATCTGGGTGCCGATCTGTTCGGTGGCCTTGGCGGTCTGTTCAGCGAGGCTCTTGACCTCGGAGGCCACCACGGCAAAGCCCCTGCCCGCCTCGCCGGCGCGCGCAGCCTCGATGGTGGCGTTGAGCGCGAGCAGATTGGTTTGCGACGCAATGTCGTTGATGAGCTTGACGACGTCGCCGATGCTGGCCGCACCGTCATACAGACCCTGTACCGTCGTGTTGGTGCGGTCCGCCTCTTCGACGGCCTTCTGGGCAATCGCCGCCGATTGCGCCACCTGCCGGCCAATCTCGGTGACCGAGCTTGCCAGTTCCTCCGAGGCCGCCGCGACGGTCTGCACGTTGGTGGAAGCTTCTTCGGTCGCGGCCGCCACCGCGGTCGCCTGGTTGGAGGTCTCTTCCGCGGTCGCCGTCATCGACGACGCGGTCGCCTGCAGTTCGGTCGAGGCTGACGCCACCGATCGCAGCACGGTCGAGATGGACGCGTCGAACGCCTGGGTCAGTTCGTTGACCCGCGTCGCCCGCGCCACGCGCGCCTTGATCGCCTCGGCCTCCTTGTCGGCAAGATCCTTGGCCTTGATCATGTTCTCCTTGAAGATCAGGACCGCCCGCGCCATCAGGCCGATCTCGTCCTTCTTGTCGGTCGCGGGGATCGCGACCGAATGATCGCCGCCGGCAAGCTGTCCCATGGCGCCGACCATCTTCAGGATCGGCGGCACGATCGAACGGTTGGTGAGGTACACGACGGTGGCGGCGACGCCGAGGCCGACACCCAGCAGTACCCACAGCAGCGTCATCAGCAAGCCGGTTTCGGCCAGCACCGCATCACCGTCACGCTTCAGATTATCCTGCTGCCGCGAAACCATGCCGCCCGATCGCGCGCCGGCGGCGTCTTTCGAGCCGGCGAAGATATCAAGGAGCTTGTTGGCGCGCGGAGCGGCTTCGTTGGTCAGGAACCACTGCGCCATGTTCCAGCGGTCGGAAGCGCGGATATCGAACATCTTCTGCGGCAGCGGCGAGAATTTGGCGCGGGCTTCGACCAGAGCGTCGAATGCGACCTGCTGATCCCTGGTCATCTCCGCGCGGCGTGCCGAGAGCGCAGCGAACTTGTTCTGGTTGAGCGCCCAGAGGTCCTCGAACTCCTTCTTGAAGGTAGGGTCCGCGGTCAGCAGATAGGCGCGGATCGCACCGATCGCCATCGCCATGCTGCCGCGCAGGTCGGCAAATCCGATCAGCAAGCTCTTGCGCTGATCAGTCGAGGCGATATTGCCTTCCTCGTCGATGATCGAGGTCGCTTTCTGCAGCATGACCCGGGCCAGCGGCGCGGCCTCCGTCGCAAGCATCTTGGCTGCCGGCTGTTCGTCGATGGTGTGCGCTATCGCCTCGGCCTTGTCCTGCGCGTTGCGCAGTTCATCAAGCAGAGGCTTGGCCTGTTTCCAGTCCGCCTTGTTCTGTTCGGCGGTCCAATGGTTCGAGAGGCCATCCATCCTTGCGCCGTAGCGCTGGATTTCCTTCCAGAGCGTCGCGCGTTCGGCCTTGAACGTATCGTTGCCGGTAATCAGCCAGCCGCGCAGCGAGGCGAGCGAGGCGTAGACGCCAGCGACGACGTCGCTGGCGGTCATGGCGGTCGGCACCCGGAGATTGACGGTGCGCGCTGTCGATTCATTGACCGCACGGACCTTGACGATGGTGACGCCGACTACGACGGCCATCAGCGCGCACAACACGCTGAAGCCCAGAATCAGACGCCCACGAATATTCAAGCTCAAGAATGCCATGGTGAATTCCCCCCGATGCAAGCGGCAAATGACCGATTGCTGGTCAGGTTGGTCGTTAACCATGAACAAGGGAACAATAGGCGGCCCGTAGAAGTACGCAGAACCGCCCACAAAACGGGCAGGACTTTCCCGTGACAATACGGGGTTTCAACCCAGCATTGCAGATTTGATCACGCCAATCCGAATCGTATTCCGGCGCGCGCCAGACCGCCGGCGATGCCGATCGGCGTACCGTCCGCGCGCCAGCAGGCCGCACCGGACATGGTGCCGTCGGCATGAAACTGGATGGCGTTCATGCCGCCGGCGACCGTCGGAACAGCCTGCACCTTGTGGCCGAGCGCGGTCAGCCTGGCGCGAACGCTCTCGGGCACCGCCAGTTCGACCTCCAGCGCATTGCCTTCGGTCCACACCCTCGGCGCCTCGACCGCCTCCTGCAGGCTCATGCCGTGATCGATCAGGTTGATCAGGGCCTGCATGGCGCTCGGGAAAATGCGCTTTCCGCCGGGTAGCCCGAGCGCGTAGACGAGCTTGCCGTTGCGGAGCGCCATCATTGGCGACATCGACGTGGTGACGCGCTTGCCTGCTGCCAGCGAAAGCGCATGGCCGGGACGCGGATCGTACAGGTTCATGTAATTGTTCGGCACGGTGCCGAGCCCGGGAATCAGGATCTTCGCCCCGAACAGATTGTTGATGGTCTGCGTGGTCGCCACCACATTGCCGTAGGCGTCGGCGGCCGTCATGTGCGTGGTGTGGGCGCTTTCGAGCTGCGCAATGCCGGCGCCCCACGCCTGCGCGCGGTCTGGATCGATGGCGCGGCGGCGCTCGTCGCCATAGGCCTTCGACGTCAGCCGCTCCACCGGCACGTTGATGTAGTCAGGGTCGCCGCTGGCGGCGGCGCGATCGGCAAAGGCGATCTTGAGCACCTCGGCGAGGTAGTGGATCGTCTCGGCGGAGCCGAAGCCGAGCCTTGCGATGTCGTAGCCTTCGAGAATATTGAGCATCTGCGCGATATGCACGCCGGAGGCCGCCGGCGGCGGCGGACCCAGTATTTCCCAGCCGCGATAGTCGGCGCGGATCGGCTGGCGCTCCACGGTCCTGTAGGTCGTCAGATCCTCGCGGCCGATGAAGCCGCCATTCCTGCTCATGTAGTCGACGAGAATGTCGCCGAGCGGCCCCTGATACAGCGCCGCCGCGCCATGCTGGGCGATATGGGCCAGCGTCTCCGAATATTCCGCCTGCACCACGCGCTCGCCAACCTGTAGCGGCACGCCCCTGGGCAGGTAGATCGCCGAGATCGGCTTGTCTTTCAGCATCTCCGCCGCGCCGTCGCTGATGCATTCGTGCAGGTAGGGCGTCACCGCGTAGCCGCGCGCGGCGTGCTTGATGGCGGGCTGCATGACGTCGGCGAGCGGCATGGTGCCGAATTTCTCCAGCGTCTCGCACCAGGCCTTCAGCGAGCCCGGCACCGCCACCGCTTTCGGGCCGTTGAGGTTCTCATCGCCGACCGTATCGAACACGTCGTGCGCCGATCCCGGCTTCGAGGTGTAAGTGTCGGGCCTCACCGCACGCGGCACCGTGCTCTGGCCGTCGATGAAGCGGTGGCTGCCGTCGGCCAGCCGGATATGCGCCATGCCGCCGCCGATGATGCCGACCATCATCGGCTCGACCACCGTCAGCGTGAACAGCGTCGCGATCGCGGCATCGATGGCATTGCCGCCCGCCGCCAGCATTTCGGCGCCGGCGCTAGAGGCCAGCGGATGATTGCTGACCACCATGCCGCGGCTGGACGACGCCGGCTGCTTCAGACACTGAAAGCAGGTGGCCGCGCGATCCCGCCATTGACCCGTCATGCTGTTTTCTCGCTTCCCGTTGTTCTCTTGGGTGTAGACGTCGCGTGCGGCAGATGGGCGCAATAGCAAAACTACGGCCGTAGTCACCCGGAATGGAAACCATTTCATAATCCGGCATCTTTGCAAGGCGACCGATTCGATCTCGGGTGCTCGCTCACGTCAAGGCCGCTACCCGGCTCCCGCAACGTCATCTGCGAGGAGCTTCGCGACGAAGCAATTCGGACTGCCAGCCCCCTGGATTGCTTCGTCGGGGCCTTCCGGCGCCGTTCTGCGCCCTATCGCTGCCCCGCCGATCGATGGCGCAGCCAGTTTTCCCGGGTCATGCGCCATTTTTCCGATCGCGTCTGGCCGTCGTGATGCGCGAGGTCGACATAGCCAACGAATTCCGCGCCGGTTTTCTGCTTGACCCGGCGTGACCCGACGTTGGACGCCGCATTGCAAACGTAAAAGCTTTCGACCCCGAGGGTGAGGAAGGCGAAATCGTTCACCGCCGCGATGGCCTCGGTCATCAGGCCGCGATTCCAATAGGGCTCGGCGAGCCAAAATCCGCGATCGCCCTCCGCGCTCTCCGCATAGGGACCCATAGCGGACCTGTACCGAGTTAGTTCAGTCCGCGGATTGGCTGCACCCGCAAGTTGTGATCAAAGTCACAGAGCGTCCGCCGCAACCCGCAGATATTGTGATTGGTGGGTCGAATGATAGGGTCGCTTCATTGCCGATTTGGGGAATTTGCTGATGCGCGCCGTGGGGGGCATTGTTTTAGCGGTTTGTTCGCTCTGGCTTTTTAGCCAGCCCGCATCTGCTGAAAAGCGCGTTGCGCTGGTCATCGGCAATTCGGCTTATAAGAACGTCACCCGGCTCAAAAACCCGGCCAACGATGCCGCGGCGGTTGTCGCCATGTTTAAGCGAGCCGGATTCGATAGCGTCGATGCAAAGCTGGATTTGAACGTCGTAGATATGCGCCGCGCCTTGCGCGAGTTTGGCAACAAGACGCGCGATGCCGATGTTGCCGTGATGTACTACGCCGGGCATGGCATCGAACTGGATGGCACCAACTATCTCATCCCGGTGGACGCCACGCTGGAAACTGACACCGACGTCTACGATGAGACATTCCCACTGGATCGCGTGTTGGTGTCAGTAGAACCGGCCAAGCAACTTCGTCTGGTCATTCTTGACGCTTGCCGCGATAATCCGTTTGCCAAAACAATGAAGCGGACCGTTGGTTCGCGAGCGATTGGCCGGGGCTTGGCCAAAGTCGAACCTTCCAGTCCCAACACGATGATCGCATTTGCCGCCAAGGCGGGTTCGACGGCGTCCGATGGTGAGAGCAAGAACAGTCCATTTGCGGCTGCTGTGGTCAACCATCTCGCAAAGCCCGGTCTCGATCTACGAAAGGCGTTCGGCTTTGTACGCGACGACGTGTTGAAAGCGACAAATAACGCACAAGAGCCGTTCGTATATGGATCATTGGGTGGCAACGATGTCACCCTAGTGCCGGTCGCCCCCGTCATAGCTGCACCGGCCGATCAAGACGCTCCGATGCGACGCGACTACGAGTTCGCATTGCAAATAAATTCAAAGCCGGTCTGGGACGCCTTCATTGAGAAGCACCCCTCTGGCTTCTATACCGCACTGGCGAAAGCGCAGCGTGACAAGCTTGCCGCCGAAACCGCGCGACTTGAAGCCACAAGCAAGGCAAAGGCAGCGCAGGATGAACAGGCGCGGCTCGCCATCGAAGGCGCGAAAGCTGCCGAGCAGGCCAAGGCCGCTGAACAAGCCAAGGCGGCCGAACGGACCCGCATAGCGGCCGAACTGGCAAAGAAGGCCGAGGAGGTGAAGGTCGCGGAAGCCGAACGTGCCAAGGCTGCCGCCATTGCAAAGGCGTCCGAAAAGGAAGCTGCGCGCGTCAAGGCCGCCGAAGATGCGAAGGCCGCCGCCGAAGCCAAAGTCAACGCTGAAAAGAAGGCCAGGGAAGAAAAGGTAGCCGCCTTAACGCCGCCGGCCGATAAATCCGATCAATCGACGGCGGTCGATCTTCCTCGTTCTCTGCAATCCGAACTGCGCCGTGTCGGCTGCATCACCGGCACCGTTGATGGCAACTGGAACACGGCATCGCAAAAGGGGCTTGACCTGTTCAACAAGAACGCAGGGACCAAGCTCGACGTGAAGACTGCCAGCGTTGACGCGCTCGATGCGGTCAAAGCCAAGTCAACTCGCGTCTGTCCGCTAATTTGCGACCACGGCTTCAGAGCCGGCGGTGATCGTTGCATCAAGGTCACGTGCCGCGCGGGCTATCGGATCAATGACGACAACGAGTGCGAAAAGATGAACGCGTCGGACGAAAGTGGATGTTGCCGATGGCCTCGCCGTCTCCAGATCGCAGTGCCAGTACCCAATGATGGATATCTTCGCCCGCCGCCATCTTCTCCAGCTGCAGCCTGACGAAGCTCTCTGCGCCGTCATCCGGGTACGGCGAGGGAACGACGGCCGAGAGTTGCCGGATGACGTTCCAGTTGTTGAAATGGCGCTGGATCGCCGGCGCGTCGGACAGCGCGAGCGGCCGCAGGACCAGCCGTGGCGTTTCAAGGACCGGTGTATTCATTCGCGGATCACGCTGCTCCCGCACGTGATCACTTCTGACATTTCGGACACCAGAACGTCGAGCGGCCGTTCTGCACGAAGCGCCGCACGATGCCGCCGCAGCCCGGCGTCTGGCACTTCTCGCCCTCGCGGTCGTATACCTTGAACGAGTGCTGGAAATAGCCGAGTTCGCCTGAGGTCAGGCGATGGTCGCTGATCGATGAGCCGCCGGCCTTGATCGCCTGGTTGAGCACGTCGTGGATCGACGTCACCAGGCGGCTGGCGTGGTCGGTCGGCTCGCCCTTCCTGGTCGCCAGCGTCGCCGCCAGCCGGCGCGGCGAAAGATGCGAGCGGTACAGCGCCTCGCAGACATAGATGTTGCCGAGACCCGCGACCACGCGCTGGTCGAGCAGCGCCGCCTTCAGGCTGGTCTTCTTGTTGGCGCAGGAGCGCGCCAGCATCGCCGCATCGAATTCATTGCCGAGCGGCTCGGGCCCGAGCCCCTTCAGCAGCGGCTCGTCCTCCAGCGCATTGCGGGCAATGATCTTCATGTAGCCGAAGCGGCGCGGATCGTTGAACACGACGGCCGCACCCGAGGACATGTGAAACACCACGTGGTCATGCGCGCGATCATCGCTGCGCGGATGGTGGAATTGGCCCGGCGCATTGCTGCCGCCGTCTTCGAGCACCCGGAACGAGCCGGACATGCCCAGATGCATCAGCAGCACGTCGCCGGAGCCGAGATCGGCCATCAGATATTTGGCGCGGCGGCCGAGGCCGGTCACGGTCTGGCCGTCCAGCCGAGCGGTAAAGTCTTTTTGAAAGGGAAAGCGCAGATCCTTGCGGCGGGCCTCGGCCTTGAGGATTTTCGACCCCTCCATGGCGGGCTGCAGGCCGCGGCGGACGGTCTCAACTTCGGGCAATTCGGGCATAGAGGCATTCACCTTATGGAGGTGACGTGATAGCGCCATTGCGGCGGGCGCGCTATGGTCGCGGCAGTGGAGACGAGTTGATGGATCGGCCGGACCAAACCACCCATTTTGGCTTCAGGGACGTGCCCCTGGGAGACAAGCAGACGCTGGTGAACGACGTGTTTCACAGCGTCGCCTCGCGCTACGATCTGATGAACGATCTGATGTCCGCGGGCCTGCACCGGGTCTGGAAGGACATCATGATCAACACGCTCAACCCGCCGAAGACCGACGCGCCGTTTGCCCTGCTCGACGTGGCCGGCGGCACCGGCGACATCGCCTTCCGCGCCGCGAAAGCGGCAGGCGCCGGCTTCCGCGCCACCGTGTGCGACATCAACAACGACATGCTCGAGGTCGGCCGCAACCGCGCCATGGCGCAGCACCTCGACCAGCAGGTTTCCTTCGTCGAGGGCAATGCCGAGGCGCTGCGCGTTCGGCGACCGCAGCTTCGACGCCTACACCATCGCCTTCGGCATCCGCAACGTGCCGCGGATCGACACCGCGCTGCGCGAGGCCTATCGCGTGCTGCGGCCCGGCAGCCGCTTCCTCTGCCTCGAATTCTCCACCGTCGACGTCCCCGGGCTCGACCGGCTCTACGACTTCTTTTCGTTCAACGTGATCCCGCCGCTCGGCCGCGCCGTGACGGGCGATGCTGAATCCTACCAGTACCTCGTCGAATCGATCCGCAAGTTTCCGAGGCCCAGCGCGTTCGCCGACATGATCCGCGCGGCCGGCTTCTCGCGGGTGCAGTGGCAGAGCCTCAGCGGCGGTATCGTGGCGTTGCATTCGGGTTGGCGTTTGTGATTTCTGCGGCGACCCACATTGCGCGCCTCGTCGCGCGCCGGATTCGTATTCGCGCGCGAAGGCGTGTTCGGCGTCGTCGATCCGAGCCTGGTGCCGCCGCCGGGGCAACTCGCGCTGCGGCTGGCGCGGCTGATCGAGCGCCCCGGCGCCAAGTCGCGGCCCGCGCCTGTCGCGCGCGCTGACACGGCTTGGACCGGCCTATCTGAAGCTTGGACAATTTCTCGCAACACGGCCCGACGTGGTCGGCGTCGCGATGGCGCGCGACCTCGAAGCCCTGCAGGATCGGCTGCCGCCGTTCTCGCAGACCGAAGCCGAGGCCGTCATCGCCGCGTCGCTGGAACGCCCGGTGGCGCAGGCCTTTGCCGAGCCTGGGCCCGCCGGTGGCCGCAGCCTCGATCGCGCAGGTGCATCGCGGCGAGGTCGAGCGTGACGGCGTGCGCCAGGCCGTCGCGGTCAAGGTGCTCCGGCCCAATGTCGCCGCGCGTTTCCGCCGTGACCTCTCCGATTTCTTCTTCGTCGCCAATAACGCCGAAGCGCATTCGGCCGAAGCCCGGCGGCTGCGGCTGATCGAGGTCATCAACACGATGTCGCGCTCGGTCGCGATGGAGATGGACCTGCGGCTGGAAGCCGCCGCCCTGTCCGAGATGGCGGAGAACACACGCGACGATCCGGATTTCCGGGTGCCGCGCGTCGACTGGGACCGCACCGCCCACAACGTGCTGACGATGGAGTGGATCGACGGCATCGCGCTGAACGACCATGTCCGCCTCGCGCAGTCGCATGTCGACCTGCCCGACCTCGGACGCAAGGTGATCCAGAGTTTTCTGCGCCACGCGCTGCGCGACGGCTTCTTTCACGCCGACATGCATCCGGGCAATCTGTTCCTCGATGATGCCGGCCGGCTGGTGGCGGTCGATTTCGGCATCATGGGCCGGCTCGGACCGAAGGAGCGGCGCTTCCTCGCCGAGATCCTGCTCGGCTTCATCACGCGCAACTACCGCCGCGTCGCCGAAGTGCATTTCGAGGCCGGCTACGTGCCGACGCCATCACTCGGTCGAGAATTTCGCGCAGGCCATCCGCGCCATCGGTGAGCCGATCCACAACCGCACTGCCGAAGAAATCTCGATGGCGAAGCTACTGACGCTGCTGCTCGAGGTCACCGGGCTGTTCGACATGCAGACGCGTCCCGAATTGATCCTGCTGCAAAAGACCATGGTGGTGGTCGAGGGCGTGGCGCGCGGGTTCGACCCCAAGCTCGACATCTGGAAGATCGCCGATCCCGTGGTGCGCGAGTGGATCGAGCGCAATCTCGGCCCGGTCGGGCGCATTCAGGGCGCCGTATCCGGCGCGGGCGAACTCGGCCGGGTGATGACGAGCCTTCCCGCTATCGCTTCGCGGGCGGTCGCCGTACTCGAGAACATGGAGAAGATGACCCGGGAAGGCCTGACGCTGTCGCCCGAGACGATCGCGGCGATGGGTCGGGCCGAGGGCCGCAAGAGCCGCTGGCGCACCGCGGCGCTGTGGGTCATCGCCGTCACCTTCATCGGAATCCTGATTGCCGTCCAGCACCTTTGATTGCATTGACAGCATAATATGCTATCATTGATAGCATCATTTGCTGGAGGCCAACCCCATGGCCAGCCTGACGATCCGAAAACTCGACGACGGCATCAAGTCCTACCTGCGGCTCCGCTCGGCCAGGAACGGCCGCTCGGTCGAGGAAGAAGTCCGGGTCATCCTGCGCGAATATTGCGCGGGCGGGCCGATGCCGACCGCGCCGACTTCTGCACCTGTTTCCGAACGCCCGGCCCCGCTGCCACATGGCGTCGGCCAGGCCAGCGTCACCCTGATCATCGGCGGCGGCATCGCGGCCTACAAGGCGCTGGACCTGATCCGGCGGCTGAAGGAGCGGCGCATGGACGTGCGCTGCGTGCTGACCAGGGCCGCCCAGCAGTTCGTCACGCCGCTCGCCGCCAGCGCGCTGTCGCACGAGCGCGTCTACACCGACCTGTTCGACGCCAACAGCGAGTTCGACGCCGGCCACATCCGCCTCGCGCGTGAGTGCGACCTGATCGTGGTGGCGCCTGCGACCGCCGACCTGATGGCGAAGATGGCGCAGGGTCATGCCGACGATCTCGCCAGCGCGATCCTGCTGGCGGCGAACCGGCCGATCCTGCTGGCGCCGGCGATGAACCCCCTGATGTGGAACAACCCCGCCACCCGCCGCAACGTGCTGCAGTTGCGGCGCGACGGCATCATCATGATCGGCCCCAATGCCGGTGAGATGGCCGAGGCCGGCGAAGCCGGGGTCGGGCGGATGTCGGAGCCGCTGGAAATTGCCGCAGCCGCCGTCGATATCCTGCGTCCGCCACAGCCGCGTCCGCTCGCGGGCAAGCGGGTGTTGATCACGGCGGGGCCAACCCATGAGCCGATCGACCCGGTCCGCTACATCGCCAACCGCTCGTCCGGCAAGCAGGGCTACGCCATCGCGGCCGCCGCCCAGGCCGCGGGCGCCGATGTCACGCTGGTGTCCGGCCCGGTGAACTTGCCCGATCCCGCCGGCGTGACGGTGATCCGGGTGGAGTCGGCGCGCGACATGCTGCATCGGGTGGAAGCCGCATTGCCGGCCGATATCGCGATCTTCGCTGCGGCGGTTGCCGACTGGCGCGTCGCCAGCGAGGGCGAACAGAAGCTGAAGAAAACCGCAGCCGGCATGCCGCAGCTAGCACTGGTCGAGAACCCCGATATTCTCGCGACGATCTCGAAGCTCAAGGACAAGCGGCCGCCGCTGGTGATCGGCTTTGCCGCCGAAACCGAAAATCTGATCGACAACGCCAAGGCCAAGATCGCGCGCAAGGGCTGCGACTGGATCGTCGCCAACGACGTCTCGCCGGCAACCGGCGTGATGGGCGGCGACCGTAACACAGTCCACCTGCTGACACGCGACGACGGCAACGACATCACGGTTGATTCCTGGCCCGTCATGACCAAGGAACAGGTCGCAACGGAACTCGTGGCGAAGATCGCCGGGAAAATCACCCGACGATCGCCGGGACGGTGGAGAAGAATTCGTGAGCACTGCTGTGAAAGTCGAGATCTGCCAGCTACCGCATGGCGAAGGCCTGGCGCTACCGGCCTATCAGAGCGCGGACGCCGCCGGGCTCGATCTGCTGGCGGCGGTTCCGGCGGAGACGCCGCTGATCCTGCCGCCTGGAAAATACGCCATGGTGCCGACCGGGCTGACGATCGCGCTGCCGCCGGGCTATGAGGCGCAGGTTCGGCCGCGCTCCGGGCTGGCCGCCAAGCATGGCGTCACCGTACTCAATTCGCCGGGCACGGTGGATGCGGACTATCGCGGCGAGATCAACGTGTTGCTGATCAACCACGGCGACACGCCGTTTCCCGTCCGGCGCGGCGAGCGCATCGCGCAGATGGTGATCGCGCCGGTCGTGCAGGCGCAACTGGTTCCAGCAACATCGCTTTCGGCAACCGAACGCGGCAGCGGCGGTTTCGGCTCGACCGGGCGCTGACGGAATCCACAGCGAAAACCGGTTCCGTTTTCGCAAAATCCGCTTCGATGTTGCTGGAATGCACCATTTTTCACAGGCAGATTCACGTTCACGATCTGGACTCTTACCGGCTGACTCCCGAAGGGGATACTCTCGACCCGATTTCGTGCAGAGCGCGACCAGCAAAAGTGGTGACCGGTTTTGCGTCCGGGCGCGCTCTAAGCCTTTGTAGCTGGCGCATAATCTCATCGCCAAACCGCCTACACTTTGGCGGATTATGCGCTGGGGGAAAAGCGCCGGGCCTGCAGTCGTGCGTTCTTGGGGCAAATCATGTCGGGCGTAGTCGCGGCGATGCGTCGAACCCTGCTGTCGTGCACCTCACTGGCGCGCAACGGCCTGATCGCGCTCGCCACTGCACTATCCGTGCTGCCGCAACCCGCCCTTGCCGCGGACTTCGGTATCGCACAGGCGATCTCGGCCTGGCTCGACCTCAACCACCAGGAATTCGCGGCGCTGACGACAGCGCTGGCGCTGGTCGGCTTTACCGTCGTGGCCGCAATCCTGCTGATGCGGACGCGCATTCGCGCGACCCGAACCGAAACCCGCCTGCGCTCCGACATTGCCGACCTGCAGGTGCAGGCCGACCGGTTGCGCGCGCTGCTGTTCGCCGAGCCCCAGGTCCTGATCGCCTGGGCGGCCGGCGACAAACGGCCCCAGATCAGCGGCGATATCTCGCTGCTGATCTCGCAGGACGCACAATCCAGTTCGCCGCAGCGCATTCTTGCCTTTGGAACCTGGCTGCCGCCGGAGCCGGCGCTGCAGATGGACCATGCCGTCGATGCGCTGCGGGAGGCCGGCGAAGGTTTCCTGCTTCATCTTTCCACCTCGAACGGCCGCGCCATCGAAGCGATGGGCCGCGCCATCGGCGGCCAGGCCGTTGTGCGGATTCGCGAACTCGGCGGACTGCGCCGGGAACTTGCCGAAGCCAACCTCCGCTACAGGACGCTGCAGGAAGAGACCGAACTGCTGCGCGATTTCGCCGCCGCATCGCCCTGGCCGATCTGGGCCAAGAGCGCGGAAGGCAATCTGCGCTATGCCAACGCGGCCTATGTGCGGGCCACCGAGGGCGGCAGCCTCGCCGACGCCATCAACCGCAATCTGGAACTGCTCGAGAACGACCAGCGCAACGAGATGAACCGGGCGCTCAACGACAATGCCGCCTTCAGCGCCCGGCTGCCGATCGTGGTCGGCGGCGAACGGCGCATCTATGACGTGCAGGCGCTGAAGCTGGGTAGCGGCACCGCCGGAATCGCGGTCGACGCCAGCGAGGCGGCCACGCTCCGCAACGCCATGGACCGGATGGCGGAGGCGCATCGCCGCACCCTCGACCAGTTGTCGTCAGGGGTCGCGGTGTTCGACGCCCAGCGGCGGCTCGCCTTCTACAACGAATCCTACCGGCGGCTGTGGAGCCTCGATCAGGCCTTTCTCGATTCCCATCCCGACGATTCCAGCGTGCTCGACCGGCTGCGCGCAACCCGCAAACTCCCCGAGCAACCCGATTTCCGGGTCTGGAAGGCCAAGCTGCACGAAGCCTATCGCGCCGTCGAACCGGCCAACTATTCCTGGTTCCTGCCCGACGGCCGCGCGCTTAGCGTCGTCACCACGCCAAACCTCGAAGGCGGCGTCACCTATCTGTTCGACAACGTCACCGAGAGCCTCGACCTGGCGCGGCGCTTCGATCGCCTGACCCGGGTCCAGCACGAGACCCTCGACAACCTCGCCGAGGCGGTGGCGGTGTTCGGCAGCAACGGACGCGTGGAACTGTTCAACCCGGCTTTCGCGAAAATGTGGAAGCTGTCGGCGGAACTGTTGAAGGAGCAGCCCCACATCGAGACCGTCGAGGCCTGGTGCAAGCCGCTGTTCGATGACGGCCCGACGTGGCGGGCGCTACGCGAGGCGATCACCGGGATCGATAACCGCACGGAAGTATCGTTGAAGCTGGAGCGCAAGGACGGCAGCGTGCTGGACTGCATGACCATGCCGCTGCCCGACGGCGCGACCATGCTGACCTTCCAGGACATCACCGACACCGAGAATGTCGAGCGGGCGCTGCGCGAACGCAACGAGGCGCTGGAAGCCGCCGACCAGATGAAGGTGGATTTCGTCCACCACGTCTCCTACGAACTGCGCGCGCCGCTCACCACCATCATCGGCTTCGCGCATTTCCTCAGCGACCCCTCGACCGGCCCGCTGACGAAGAAGCAGGCCGAGTATCTCGACTACGTCACCAAGTCGACCAACGCGCTGCTGGCGCTGACCAACAACATCCTCGATCTCGCCACCATCGATGCCGGCGCGATGAAGCTGGAGCTTGGCCCGGTCAATATCGCAAAGGCGATCGAGGACGCCGCCGAAGGCATCCAGGACCGGCTGGCGACCGACCGCATCGAACTCAAGGTCGACATCGATCCCAATATCGGCGCCTTCACCGGCGACGAACGGCGCGTGGTGCAGGTGCTGTACAATCTGCTCGCCAACGCCGTCGGATTCTCGCCGCACGACGCTTCCGTCACGATCAGCGCGCGGCGGACCGAACATCGCGTGATCTTCACCGTCACCGATTCCGGCCCCGGCATTCCGCCCGACGTGAAGGACAAGGTGTTCGACTGGTTCGAGAGCCATTCCAACGGCTCGCGGCATCGCGGCGCCGGCCTTGGCCTGTCGCTGGTGCGCTCCTTTGTCGAACTGCACGGCGGCAAGGTGCGAGTCGATTCGGCGGTGGGCAAGGGCACCACGGTCACCTGCGACTTCCCGATCGACCAGAACGCGCATCGCAACGCCGCCGAATGAACGCCCCCGCAACACTTTCGGTGGCGCTGGCGAACGAGACGGCGACGGCGTATCTGATGGCCGACCTCGCGCTGCTGACCGGTCCCGGCGACGTCATCGCGCTCTCCGGCGACCTCGGCGCGGGAAAGACCGCCGCGGCGCGGGCGATGATCCGCTATCTCGCCAACGATCCCGCCCTGGAAGTGCCGAGCCCGACATTCACGCTGGCGCAAAGCTACGACCTGCCGTTTCCGATCGTCCATGCCGACCTCTACCGCATCAATGATGCGAGCGAACTGGAGGAAATCGGGCTGTCGCCGTTGCCCGAAGGCACGCTGGCGCTGATCGAATGGCCGGAGCGCGCGCCGGATGCGCTGCCTGCGGACCGCATCGATATCGCCTTCAGCCATCGTCCCGCACTCGGGTCCACCGCCCGCGCCGCCGAAATCACCGGCCATGGCAGAGCGGCGGCGCAGGTGACGCGGCTGGGCGCGTTACGCGCGTTTCTCGAACGCGCCGGCTTTCTGCATGCGGAGCGCCAACGCATGCCGGGCGACGCCTCGACACGTTCCTACGCGCGGCTGATGCGCGACGACGGCACCTCGATCCTGATGAACTCGCCGCGCCGTCCGGATGGCCCTGCGATCTATGACGGAAAATCCTACAGCGCGGCGGTACATCTGGCCGAGGACGTCAAGCCCTTCGTCGCCATCGCCAACGGCCTGCGCACGCACGGCTTCTCGGCGCCCGAAATCCGTCATGACGATCTCGAATCCGGCTTCCTGATCACCGAGGATTTCGGCGCCGACGGCGTCGTCGAAGGCGATCCGCCGCGCCCGATCGCCGAACGCTACGAGGCCGCGACCGACATGCTGGCGGCGCTGCATCGCGAGGCCCTGCCGGCATCGTTGCCGGTGTCGCAGCAGCCCGACTACGACATCCCGGTATTCGATATCGATGCTTGGCTGGTCGAGATCGGCCTGATGACCGAATGGTACCTGCCGGACCGCGGCATCGACGTGAGCCCGAAACACCACGACGAATTCTTCGCGATGTGGCGCGCGCTGCTCGAAAGGCCCGCCGCCGCGCCGCGGACCTGGGTGCTGCGCGACTTCCATTCGCCCAACATCATCTGGCTCGGCGAGCGTCCGGGAATCTCGCGTGTCGGCATCATCGACTTCCAGGATACGGTGCTCGGGCCTGCCGCCTACGACCTGGTATCGCTGCTGCAGGATGCGCGGATCGACGTCCCCGAACAACTCGAGCTCGCCCTGCTGACCCGCTACATCAAGGCGCGACGCGCGGCAGACGGCGATTTCGATCCCGCCGGGTTTGCCGAACTCTACGCCATCATGTCGGCGCAGCGTAACACCCGCCTGCTCGGCACCTTCGCCCGGCTCAACCGCCGCGATGGCAAGCCGCAATATCTCCGCCACCAGCCGCGGATCTGGACCTATCTGAGCCGCTCGCTCGCCCATCCCGCGCTGGCGGAATTTCGCCGATGGTATGCCGCCAACGTGCCGCCGCCTGGAACCTGATTTACCTTCTGTTAGCCAGCCATACCTAATCTGGCGTCGGCCATGCAGCCGGCGTGGCCCTGCCATTTTTGAAACGGGAATGAGGCCATGGCAACGGCGGAACGGCGCAAGGGTGATCGGGTCGTTTTCGAGCGCGGCTTTGCAGCGCACATGATGGGCATCGACGGCACCTGGCGGCGCAATTGCGTGATGGAAGACGTCTCCGAGACCGGCGCCAAGCTGACGGTCGAAGGCTCGGTCGAGGGGTTGCATCTGAAGGAATTCTTCCTGCTGCTGTCCTCCACGGGACTGGCCTACCGGCGCTGCGAACTGGCCTGGGTCAACGGCGACCAGATCGGCGTCAACTTCCTGAAGCCGGGCGACAAGAAGAAGAAAATGGCCAAGAAGGAAGAGGCCGAGACCTGAGGGCGACGCCGTCGCACGGTCGTCATGCAGGGCGTCTAAGGCCTCACAGGCGCTGGTTCAGGCGAATCGCCGTGGTATGATCCGCGGCGCAAATCAAGATGGTTCGAAAATTCCAGGAATGTCCGTTACGCCCACCAAAGCCATGGTCCTCGCCGCCGGTCTCGGCCTGCGCATGCGTCCCCTGACCGACAACATGCCCAAGCCGTTGGTGCGCGTGGCGGGACAGCCGCTGCTCGACCACGTGCTGGACAAGCTCGCCGCCGCCGGCGTCAGCGAAGCGGTCGTCAATGTGCACTACCTGCCAGACCAGATCATCGCGCACACCGCGAACCGGACCTGTCCCCGCATCATCGTCTCCGACGAGCGCAATCAGGTGCTGGGCACCGGCGGCGCCGTGGTGAAGGCCTTGCCGCTGCTGGGCAAGGAGCCGTTCTTCCTTCTCAATGCCGATACGATGTGGATCGACGGCGTGCGACCCAATCTGGAACGGCTGGCCGAAACCTTCGACCCCGCACGCATGGATATCCTGCTGCTGATGGCGCCGACAACGAGCAGCATCGGCTATCCCGGCCGCGGCGACTACGCCATGCTGCCGGACGGCGCGTTGCGCAAGCGTCGGGAGCACCAGGTGGTGCCGTTCGTCTATGCCGGCGCCGCGATCATGTCGCCATCGCTGTTTGCCGATGCCCCAGCCGGCGAGTTCTCGCTGACGAAGATGTTCGACCGCGCCAACGAGCAGGAACGGCTGTTCGGCCTGCGGCTCGACGGCATCTGGATGCACGTCGGCACGCCCGACGCGGTCCAGGCCGCGGAAGAGGCGTTGCTGGAAAGCGTGGCCTGATCCGCGTTTCGTAGGGTAGGCAAAGCGCAAGCGTGCCCACCCTACACGCTGTGCCGGTGAGTAACGGGGTTTACTCGCCCTCACCCATGACCTTCCCTTGTTACCTCCCTATATTGCGCCTGACCTCGAATTGGGAAGCCCATGCGCGTCTTCAGCGTTCCGTTATCCGTGCCGTTCCTGCGCAGTGTTATCGCGGCGCTGGTCGACGGCCGGCTGGTCGATGGATTCGAGGCGCGAAAGGATCCCCTCAACCTCGCGCGCGCGACGCTCTATTTGCCGACCCGGCGCGCCGGGCGGCTGGCGCGGGAGATCTTCCTCGACCAGCTGAAGACCGAGGCCGCGATCCTGCCGCGAATTGTCGCTCTCGGCGATATCGACGAGGATGAACTGGCGTTTTCGGAAAGTTCCGAACAATTCGGCGGCATGGCGCCGCTGGACGTTCCGCCAAGGCTCGGCGAACTCGAGCGCCGGCTGACGCTGGCGCACCTGGTGGCGGCGTGGGCGAAGACCCCGGTCTCTTCGCCGCTCGTGGTCGGCGGCCCGGCATCGACGCTGGCGCTGGCCGGCGACCTGGCGCGGCTGATGGACGACATGGTGACGCGCGGGGTTGCGTGGGAAGCGCTCAACAAACTCGTGCCGGATCAGCTCGACCAATACTGGCAGCACTCGCTGGACTTCCTGCGCATCGCCCGCAAGGAATGGCCCGAACATCTGAAGGAGATCGGCAGGATCGAGCCCGCCGAACGGCGCGATCGGCTGATCGAGGCGGAGGCCGCGCGCCTGACGGCGCATCATCAGGGTCCCGTGATTGCGGCCGGCTCGACCGGTTCGATGCCGGCAACGGCAAAATTCCTGACGGCGGTGGCCGGCCTGAAACAGGGCGCCGTGGTGCTGCCGGGACTCGACACCGACCTCGACGAGGACGCCTGGCAGACGATCGGCGGCGTCAGGGACGCGCAAGGCAAGTTCACGATGCAGCCTGCATCGAACCATCCGCAATTCGCGATGCAGGGTCTGCTGGACCGTTTCGGCATCAAGCGGAGCGACGTGGAAATCCTCGGCGCGCCGGCGCCGAACGGACGCGATGTGCTTCTCTCCGAGACCATGCGGCCGTCGTCGGCGACCGAACAATGGCATGACCGGCTGGCGCAGCCGGACGTATCGGCGAAGATCAGCGCCGGCATGAAGCACCTGGCCGTCGTCGCGGCGCCCAACTCCGAGATGGAGGCGCTGGCGATTGCGATCGCCATGCGCGAGGCGCGGCATCTGAACAAGTCGGCAGCGCTGGTGACGCCCGATCGCGCGCTGGCGCGCCGGGTGATGGCGGCGTTGACACGCTGGAATCTCGCCTTCGACGATTCCGGTGGCGACGCGTTGATCGAGACATCGAGCGGCATCCTTGGCCGCCTCACCGCCGAAGCAGCCGCCAGAGGACTGGAGCCGCCGACGCTGCTGGCGCTGCTCAAGCATCCGCTGTTTCGGCTCGGCGCCGCACCCGGCGCGCGCAAGCGCGCCATCGAAGTGCTCGAACTGGCATTGTTGCGCGGTACCCGGCCGCAGGCCGGAAGCATCGGCCTTGCGCGCGAGTTCGAGCGCTTTCGTGCCGAACTGCGCAAGCTTCGCAACAAGGAGACGTCTTCGCTGCACGCCTCCGAGCCGCGTGCGCGATTGCCGGACGGCGACCTCGATCAGGCCCAGTCGCTGATCACTGCGCTGGGCAAGGCGCTGTCGCCGCTGGAGGACGTCGCGGCGTCGAAGCCGCATGACTTCGCCGAACTGGCGCACCGCCATCGCGAGGTGCTGATGGCGCTGAGCTGCGACGACAACGGCGTCGTTGCGGCCTTCGAGGACAGCCAGGGTTCGGCGCTGGCCGCGGCGTTCGACGACCTGCTCGGCGAAGGGAAGCCGAGCGGGCTGATGGTGCAGCTTGCCGACTATCCCGAGGTGTTTCAGACCGCCTTTGCAGACCGCATGGTGCGGCGGCCGGAGCAGGCCAACGCGCATCTGCATATTTTCGGTCAACTGGAAGCGCGCCTGACTGAATCCGATCGCGTCATCCTCGGCGGGCTGGTCGAGGGCGTGTGGCCGCCGGCGCCGCGGGTCGATCCGTGGCTGAGCCGGCCGATGCGCCATGAACTCGGCCTCGACCTGCCGGAACGCCGCATCGGCCTCTCCGCGCATGACTTCGCGCAATTGCTGGGCGCCGAAGACGTCATCCTGACCCATTCGGCCAAGGTCGGCGGCGCGCCGGCGGTGGCCTCGCGCTTCCTGCACCGGCTGGAGGCCGTCGCCGGCGAAGCGCGCTGGGACGAGGCCACGCATGCCGGCGAAAGTTATGTCCGCTTCGCCGCCGAACTGGACCGTCCCGACGAAGTGCTACCGATCGAGCAGCCCGCACCGAGGCCGCCGCGCGCGACGCGGCCGCTGAAATTGTCAGTCACAGCGATCGAGGACTGGCTGCGCGATCCCTATACGATCTACGCGAAGCACATCCTGCGGCTGGACCCTCTCGACCCCGTCGACATGCCGCTGTCGGCGGCCGATCGCGGTTCGGCAATCCACGATGCGCTCGGCGAATTCACGCAGGAATATGCCACTGCCCTTCCCGCCCAGCCCGCACTGGTATTGCGCGGCATCGGCGAAAAATACTTCGCGCCGCTGATGGAGCGGCCCGAAGCGCGCGCGCTGTGGTGGCCGCGGTTCCAGCGCATCGCCGCATGGTTCGCAGAATGGGAGCTGGCCCGGCGCGAAGACATCGAGAGGATCGCCGCCGAGATCAGGGGCGAGATCAAGATCCCGCTCGACAATGAGCGCATCTTCACGCTGTCGGCGCGCGCGGACCGAATCGAGCAGCGCCGTGACGGCAGGTTTTCAATCCTCGACTACAAGACCGGCCAGCCGCCGACCGGCAAGCAGGTGCGCATGGGGCTGTCGCCGCAATTGACGCTCGAAGCCGCCATTCTGCGCGAGGGCGGCTTTCCTGATATCGACGCAGGCTCATCGGTCGGTGAACTCGTCTATGTCAGGCTCAGCGGCAACAATCCGCCGGGCGAGCAGCGCACGCTGGAGCTGAAGATCAGGAACAACGATACGCCGCAGCCACCTGACGAGGCAGCCAACTACGCGCGCGAGCAGCTCGAAGGGCTGATTCGCAAATTCGAGAATGAAGACACGCCCTACACGTCACTGAACCTGTCGATGTGGTCGAACCGCTACGGCGCCTATGACGACCTCGCGCGGATCAAGGAATGGTCGGCGGCCGGCGGACTGGGAATCGAGGAATGGTGAAGGCACCGCGCGCTATTCCCGATGCCGTTCGCGCCACGCAGGCGCGCGCGTCCGATCCGGCGGCATCCGCCTTCGTTTCGGCCAATGCCGGATCAGGCAAGACCCATGTGCTGGTGCAGCGGGTGATCCGGCTGCTGCTCAAGGGCGTACCGCCGGAAAAAATTCTCTGCATCACCTTTACCAAGGCGGCGGCCGCCAACATGGCCGAGCGCGTGTTCACCACGCTCGGACATTGGGTGACGCTGGAGGACACCGCGCTCGATGCCGCGATTCGCGAAGCCGGCATCGCCCATCCCTCCGCGAAGCTGCGCCGCGAAGCGCGCAAACTATTCGCCTGCGCGCTGGAGACACCCGGCGGGCTCAAGGTGCAGACGATCCATGCGCTCTGCACCCGCCTGCTGCAGCAATTTCCGTTCGAAGCCAACGTTCCGGCACGCTTCGCCGTGCTCGACGAGCGCGACCAGAACGAGATGATGGAGCGCGCCAATCTCGCCGTGCTGCTTGAAGCTTCGCGCAATCCGGACAGCGCCACCGGACGCGCGCTGATGACGGCGATGGCGAGCGCCGCCGACGTCACCTTCAAGGACGTCGTGCGCGAGGCCTGTCTCAGCCGCGACCATTTCATGGCGTGGACCGATGCCGCCGGCAGCCCGCACGCCGCCGCCGCGCAGATATCAGCCGCACTCGGCGTCGATCCCGATGACCGTATCGAGGCAGTCGAGCGCGAGATCCTGGACGGACCGAACCTGCCGCGGTCACGATGGAAGGAGATCGCCTCGGTTCTGGATACCGGCAGTAAATCCGATCAGGGCCAGTCCGCGCAGCTTCGCGCGGCGATGACGTTTTCCGGCGCGGCCCAGGTGGACGAATACCTCTGTGTGTTCCTCACCGACACCGAGCGCACACCACGCAAATCCGTGGTGACGAAGAAATTCGCGGACAGCAATCCGGCCATCGGCCGGCTGTTCGAGCAGGAAGCCCGTCGTCTCCTCCGCCTGATCGAACGCCGCCGCGCGGTTATCGCCCGCGACCGCACCGAGGCGCTGCTGCATATCGCAACCGCCGCGGCGGCAAACTACCGTCGCGAAAAGCTCGAACGTGGCCTGCTGGATTACGACGACCTGATCGACAAGACGCTTCAGATGCTGAATCGCGTCTCTTCCGGCTGGGTGCATTACAAGCTCGATCGCGGCGTCGACCACGTGCTGATCGACGAGGCGCAGGACACCAGCCCGCGGCAATGGGACATTGTCGCCCACATCATTTCCGAGTTCACCTCCGGCGCCGGCGCGCGCGACGGCGTGGTGCGAACGGTATTTGCGGTCGGCGACGAGAAGCAGTCGATCTTCTCGTTCCAGGGTGCGGCGCCGCGTGAATTCGACCTGCGCCGCCGTGCGCTGAAGAAGAAATTCGAGGATGCCGGACTGAAATTCGATCCGGTGTCCTTTACCTACTCGTTCCGCTCTGGGCCCGCCGTGCTGCATGCGGTCGATCAGGTGTTCCGCGATCCGGAGATTTTCCGCAGCATTCATTCGGTCGAGACAGGAAATCCGATCCATCACGCGCTGGTCGACGCCGGTCCCGGCCTGATCGATCTGTGGGAACTGGCCGAGGCTGACGACAGGCCCGACCTCGAAGGCTGGCGCGCGCCGTTCGATGGCGTGTCCGTCACCAGCCCCGAGGTGAAGCTGGCGCGGCGCATCCAGAACGAGATCAAGACACTGGTAGACGGCGGCGTGACGACGGGCAGCGTGAGCGACCGCCGTCCGCTGCGCTATGGCGACATGCTGGTGCTGGTGCGACGGCGTGGCAATGCGTTCGACGCCGTCATCCAGTCGCTGAAACATGCCAACATCCCGGTCGCCGGCGCCGACCGACTCAAACTGACCGAACACATCGCCGTCATCGATCTGATGAACCTCGCGGATGCGCTGCTGCTGCCACAGGATGATCTGGCGCTGGCGGTGGCGCTGAAGAGCCCGCTGTTCGGGCTCGGCGACGACGACCTGTTCAACATCGCCTGGCAGCGAAAGGGATCGTTGCGCGCCTCGCTGGCCGCGCGCGCCGCGACAGATGGCCGGTTGAGGGATGCGCTGTGGCGGCTCGAGCAGTGCGAGCGCCGTTTCGGCAATATGACGCCGTTTGCGTTCTACGCCTGGCTGCTCGGCGGCGATGGCGGCCGCGCACGGATCCAGCGGCGGCTCGGACATGAAGCCAATGACGCGCTCGACGAATTCCTCGAACTGGCGCTGAACTACGAGCGCAAGGCGCCGGCCTCGCTGCAGGGCTTCATGGCGTGGCTGCGCGCGGCCGACACCGAAGTGAAGCGCGACATGGAAATCTCGCGCGACGAGGTCCGCGTCATGACCGTGCATGGCGCCAAGGGCCTGGAAGCTTCGGTCGTGTTCCTGGTGGACACCACGACGTCGCCCTCCGACACGCAGCGGCTGAAGCTCATCAACCTGCCGCAAGGCAACGCCGCGCCGCATGCGCCGGGCGTCGTTGTCTGGGCCGGCCGCAAGGCCGAGGACCCGCAGGCCGTCATCGCGGCGCGGGCGGCGATGATCGGCGATACCGAGGATGAATATCGTCGCCTGCTCTATGTCGCCATGACGCGCGCGGCGGACCGGCTGGTCGTCGGCGGCTGCCTGCCCGGCAACGTGAAAAATGTCCGGCCGCTGTCCTGGTATGACCTGATCAGCAAGGGCCTCGAAAACTCGGAACTGCAGCTCGAGCAGATCGAGACGGCCGCAGGCCTGGTGAAGCGCTACACGCGCGCCGACGAGACCGCGCCCTCCGCCGGCGCCACTGCCGCCACATCGGCGAGCCCACCTGTCGCGCTGCCAACCTGGCTGCTGACGCCGGCGCTGCCTGAGACGTCGCCGGAGAGTTTGCTGCGGCCATCGGATCCCGCCGATGGCGAGAACCGCCGCGTGCGTACGGCCGAAACGCTGAAGCAGCGGGCCCGCGCCCTGCAGCACGGCACGCTGGTGCATCGGCTGCTGCAGTCGCTGCCGGATGTCGCCGCCGAGCGCCGTCGTGAAGCCGCGCTGGCCTATCTCGCCCGCAATGCCGACGGCTGGACCGAGGAGGAACGCCGGGCGCTGGCGGAATCCACGCTGGCCCTGATTGCGGATGCGCGCTTTGCGGCGGTATTCGCCCCCGGCAGCCGTGCGGAAGTCTCGATCGTCGGGCGGCTGGAGCAACCGGGACGGCAGCCCACGCTGGTATCCGGCCAGATCGACCGTCTCGTGGTGACCGACAGCGAGGTCCTGATCGTCGATTTCAAGACCAATCACGGCCCGCCGAGCCAGGCCGCCGAGACGCCGAGTGCTTATGTTCGCCAGCTCGCGCTGTACCGGGCGATCCTGATGCGGCTTTATCCCCAGCGTCCGGTCCGGGCCGCGCTGCTGTGGACTGAAACCGCTGAATTCATGGAGATTTCCGCCTCCGCGCTGGAGGCGGAGCTGGCATCTCTATCATCTCGGCGTGACCGCGCTTGACCCGGCAGGATCGCGTTCATAGGTTTGCCGCTATCATCCAGGACGCGATTCTCCGCGCCCGCCAATTCCTTAACTGAACGAGGTATTCCATGGCCGTTGGCAAGGTTTCTGACGCCGATTTCGAAGCCGAAGTGCTCAAGGCGACCGGGCCGGTGGTCGTCGATTTCTGGGCCGAATGGTGCGGCCCCTGCCGCATGATCGCACCCGCGCTCGACGAGATTTCCGGCGCGATGGGCGACAAGGTCAAGATCGTCAAGCTGAACGTCGACGAGAGCCCGAAGACGGCCTCGAAATATGGCGTGATGTCGATCCCGACCCTGATGATCTTCAAGGGCGGCGAAATGGCCTCCCGCCAGGTCGGCGCCGCGCCGAAGCAGAAGCTGCAGCAGTGGATCACCGCTGCCGTCTGATCGGCTTTCAACAATGAATGCGAGCGCGGCCGGCACGTTGCCGGCCGTTTTCGTTTTCGGCCGTGTTCGCCGGGCGGTCTCTGAAAACCGAAAATCGCTCTCAGCGAATCCATCCCGTCGCCAGCGCGGTGGCGAGTTCGGCCTGGCCGTTCTGCCGCGCCAGTGCCGCCATCTGCTCATGGTCATACGGTACGTGGCGGAAGGTGACCTGCCAGTTGCCGTCCGTGCGATCGAGGATCGCATAGCGCGCGTCGGGCGTGCCGGCTTCGACGACATGCGGGAATGGGTGGACGTCGCGATAGCCGGGCGAGCCGACGCTGCCGGGATTGACGATCAGGCGGCCGTCGCGAAGCCGGACGGCGCGGGCGAGATGGGTGTGGGCGCAGAGGATCAATGACTGCGTGATACCGCCGGCGCGCTCCTCGATCGCATCGAGAACCGACATCCGCACCGTACCGTCGGGCAAAACCGTCTCCAGCCAATAGAGCTCGTCATGCTCGGGCGTGGCGTGACAGAGGAAGACGTCGTCGCGAAACACCTGGGTCTTCGGCACGGTACGCAACCAGTCGAGATGGCGTTGGTCGAGCTGCGCATGCGCAGGCCGGTCCCACGACCCCATCTTCTCCGGTGGGCGGTCGATCAGATAGCGGTCATGGTTGCCGAGCACATGCGCGGCATCCAGCGCCATCAGCGCGTCCATGGTTCGCCGCGCATCGAGCGGGCCGCTCGCCATGTCGCCGAGATTGACGATCTCACCGATCCCCTGCGCGCGGATATCGGCCAGCACGGCTTCCAGCGCCAGATAGTTTCCGTGGACGTCGGCAATCGCAGCAAAACGCATGATGAATTCAACTCGTTCGGTGGTTGTTGCCGCGATGACCGCCGCCTACCTCATTTGGGTGAAGCTTGCTTGCCACAGCTTCCTTGCCAATTTCCGTGGAACCCGGGTTCCTTCTCGCAGTGCACGGTCAGCTTGGCTAGGTATTGAAGTTACCGGGGCTGGCGAATTCATAAGCAATCTATATTTCTTCCCGGGCGGCCGCTGGAAGCAATTCCAGCGGTCATTTAATTTTCGGGGCACCGGTCAGGCCGGCGGCGTGCCGTTGATGGCCAGCACATGGCCCGCAAGATAGAGCGAACCGGTAATCAGAATGCGCGGCGGCACTTCGTAGGCGAGGCGCGACAACGCGTGCAGCGCGGCCTCGACGCTGGCTGCGTTTTCCACCCGCATGCCGAGCGCGCGTGCGGCGTCCGCCAGCCGGTCCGTCGGCATCGCATTGTCGCGACCGGGAATCGGCACCGCGATGATATGGCGCGTCAGCCCGGCAAAATTGGCGAGGAATGCGCCAGCATCCTTGTTCGCCATCATGCCCGTAATGACGACCAGCGGGCGCGACACCCGCTCCTCGAGATCGCCAAGCGCGGCAGCGGCCACGCGCCCGCCATCGGCATTGTGTCCGCCGTCGAGCCAGACCTCGCAGCCCTTCGGCCCCTGATCGACCAGGGCACCGGCGACCAGCCGCTGCATTCGCGCCGGCCATTCGGCGTTGACGATACCGGCTTCGAACGCCGGCATCCCGATCTTGAATGCGTCCAGCGCGCGCAGCGTCGCGATCGCAAGGCCGGCGTTGTCGAATTGATGTCGGCCGAACAGTTTCGGCGCGGCGAGATCCATCAGGCCGCGCTCATCCTGATAGACCAGCCGTCCGCGCTCGATGCTGACATGCCAATGCTGTCCCGCCGCATGCAGCGGCGAACGCATGCGCGCAGCCTGCGCCTCGATAACTGTCATCGCCTCCGGCACCTGCTCGGCGCAGATCACCTGCGCATGGCGCTTGATGATCGCGGCTTTCTCGCCGGCAATCGCGGCCAGCGTGCTGCCGAGAAACTCGGTATGGTCCATGCTGACGGGCGTGATCACGGTCGCGACCGGCCTGTCGACGACGTTGGTGGCGTCGAGCCTTCCGCCGAGGCCGGTTTCCAGCAGCACGACATCGGCTTCGTGCTGCGCGAACAGGCAGAACGCCGCCGCGGTCTCGATCTCGAAGATCGTAATCGGCTCGCCCTGATTGACCTGCTCGCAATGCTCGAGAACCCGGCGCAGTTCGGCATCGCTCACCAGCACACCGCCGCCCCGCTCGCCAAGGCGAAAGCATTCGTTGATCCGCACCAGAAACGGCGAGGTGTAGACATGGACACGAAGGCCGGCGGCCTCGAGGATCGCGCGCAGGTAGGCAATCGTCGAGCCCTTGCCGTTGGTGCCGGCGACATGGATCACCGGCGGCAATAGCCGTTCGGGATGATCGAGCCGCGACAACAGGCGGTGCATGCGATCGAGGCTGAGATCGATCTGCCTTGGATGCAAGGCGGACAGCCGCGCGATCAGTTCACCGAGCGGCTCGGGTTTGGCAGCCGGCAGGTTCACGCGTGAGGCGCGGCTGGCACGGGATCCGGCGCCGACACGATCTGCACCGGGTCCGTTACCTCAGCCGCAGGCTTGGAGGCAGCTTCGAGCGGCGGCGATTTGGTCAGCAGCCGGCACAGCCGCGCCAGCGTCGGGCGCATCTCGTGGCGATGCACCACCATATCGACCATGCCGTGGTCGAGCAGATACTCGGCGCGCTGGAATCCTTCCGGCAATTTCTCGCGGATGGTCTGCTCGATGACGCGCGCGCCGGCGAAACCGATCAGCGCGCCGGGCTCCGCGATCTGGACATCGCCCAGCATGGCGTAGGACGCCGTGACGCCGCCGGTGGTCGGGTTGGTCAGCACGACGAGGTAGGGCAGCTTCGCCTCGCGCAGCATCTGCACACCGACGGTGGTGCGCGGCATCTGCATCAGCGACAGGATGCCTTCCTGCATCCGCGCGCCGCCGGAAGCCGCGAACACGATAAAGGGCGACTTCTTTTCCACCGCAAGCTCCAGCCCGCGAACGATCGCTTCGCCCGCGGCCATGCCGAGCGAGCCGCCCATGAAGTCGAAATCCTGCACGGCGATGACCACGCCGGCGCCTTCGAGCTTGCCGTAGCCGACCTTGATGGCGTCGTTCAGCCCGGTCTTGGCGCGGGCGTCCCTGACACGGTCGACATATTTGCGTTCGTCGCGGAACCTGAGCGGATCGGCCGTCACCTCAGGCAGCGCGATGTCGTACCAGGTCTCGTTGTCGAAGACCGATTTCAACCGCGCCACCGCGCCCATGCGCATGTGGTAGTTCGAGCCGGGAATGACGAACTGATTGGCCTCGACGTCCTTGTAGAACACGAGCTGCCCGGAATCCGGGCACTTGATCCACAAATTCTCCGGCGTCTCGCGCCGCAGGATGTTGCGAATTTTTGGCCGGACGACATTGGTGAGCCAATTCATCTTTCGCTCCGAATGCGGTTAAACGCATGGACTGGATTATATGGCGGCGCTGGCCGAGCCCAACAAGCCGCGAGCACGCCTATTCCACGCAATTATGGCTTATTCTGCAGCCTGCCTGGCGCCCCTTACGCCCTGTGCGAGCGCGGACACCAGATCGGCAACCGCGCCGACCGTCCTGGGCGTCGCGCGGCCCTCGGCATCGAGGCTGTCACGCAGCGCATCGACGAGCGCGGTCCCGACCACCGCGCCGTTGGCGTTCTCGGCGATCGCGCGCGCCGCATCCGGCGTGCGAATGCCGAAGCCGACGCAAACCGGCAGTTTGGTGTGACGCTTGATCCGCGCAACCGCTTCACCAACCGCGTTCGTGTCCGCACTCGCGCTGCCGGTAATCCCGGTAATGGAGACGTAGTAGACGAAGCCCGACGTGTTCGCGAGCACCGCGGGCAGGCGCTTGTCGTCGGTGGTCGGCGTCGCCAGACGGATGAAGTTCAATCCCGCCTTCATCGCCGGCAGGCACAGTTCGGTATCTTCCTCCGGCGGCAGGTCGACGATGATCAGGCCGTCGACGCCGGCGGTTTTTGCATCGGCGAGAAATTTATCGACGCCATAGATGTAGATCGGATTGTAGTACCCCATCAGCACCAGCGGCGTGGTGTTGTCGTCCTTGCGGAAGCCGCGGACCATCTCCAGCGTCTTCTTCAGCGTCATGCCCGGCCTTCAGCGCGCGCAGGCCGGCCGCCTGGATCGAGGGCCCGTCCGCCATCGGATCGGTAAAGGGCATGCCGATCTCGATGATGTCGGCGCCGGCCTTCGGCAGCGCCTTGATGATGTCGAGCGAGGTCTTCGGATCGGGGTCGCCGGCCATCAGGAAGGTGACGAACGCCGAGCGGCCCTGCCTGGCGAGTTCGGCGAAACGAGCATCGATGCGGGTGGTCACTTCTTCCTGCCCTTCAAGATATCGCCGACCTGCGGCACGTCCTTGTCACCGCGTCCGGACAGGTTGACCACCATCAGATGATCTTTCGGCCGCTTCGGTGCGAGGTCCATCACCTTTGCGATGGCGTGAGCCGGTTCGAGCGCGGGGATGATGCCTTCGAGCCGCGACAGCAATTGGAACGCCTCCAGCGCCTCGTCGTCAGTCGCCGACAAATAAGTGACGCGGCCGGTCTCGTGCAGCCAGGAATGCTCCGGCCCGATGCCGGGATAGTCCAGTCCTGCCGAGATCGAATGCGCATCCTGGATCTGGCCGTCATCGTCCATCAAGAGATACGTGCGATTGCCGTGCAGCACGCCGGGCCGGCCGCCGGCGATCGAGGCGGCATGCAGTTGCGTCAGGCCATGACCCGCGGCTTCGACACCGAAGATTTCGACGGAAGGATCATCGAGGAAGGGATGAAACAGGCCCATCGCATTGGAGCCGCCGCCGATGCAGGCAATCAGCGAATCCGGCAGGCGGCCCTCGGCCTCCTGCATCTGCTTGCGGGTCTCGTCGCCGATCACGGACTGGAAGTCGCGCACCATCATCGGATAGGGATGCGGCCCTGCGACCGTTCCGATGCAATAGAACGTGTCGTGCACATTGGTGACCCAGTCGCGCAGCGCGTCGTTCATCGCGTCCTTCAGCGTGCGCGATCCTGATTGCACCGGCACGACCTTGGCGCCCAGCATCTCCATCCGGATCACGTTCGGCTGCTGCCGCTCGACGTCGACCGCGCCCATATAGACCACGCAGTCGAGCCCGAAGCGCGCGCAGAGCGTCGCGGTGGCGACGCCGTGCTGGCCGGCGCCGGTCTCGGCGATGATGCGCTTCTTGCCCATGCGGCGCGCGACCATGATCTGGCCGAGCACGTTGTTGACCTTATGAGAGCCGGTGTGATTGAGCTCCTCGCGCTTGAAGTAGATCTTGGCGCCGCCGAGATGCTCGGTCAGCCGCTCGGCGAGATAGAGCGGCGACGGCCGGCCGACATAGTGCTTGAGATAGCCGTTCATCTCCGTCTGGAACGCCGGATCGGCCTTGGCGTCGGCGTAAGCCTTTTCCAGATCGAGGATCAGCGGCATCAGGGTTTCGGCGACGAAGCGTCCGCCGAAAATGCCGAAATGCCCGCGCTCATCGGGACCGGTGCGGAATGAATTGGGCAGGTTTGGATTCATCGAACCATCAATTCTTCGGTGGCGCGGGCGGCGCGAATGAAAGTGCGGATCATCTCGGGATCCTTGATGCCGGGCGCGCTCTCGACGCCGGACGAGACATCGACGCCGCCGGCGCGGGTGACGCGAACCGCCTCCGCGACATTCTCGGCGGTCAACCCGCCTGAAACCATGTAGGGCAATTCCAGTTCGAGATTGGCCAGCACGCGCCAGTCGAACACCGCGCCAAGCCCGCCGGGACGGGTCGCGCCCTTCGGCGCACGGGCGTCGAACAGGAGGCGATCGGCGACGCTGGCGTAGCCCGGCAGTGTGGCCAGATCGGCCGAGGTCTCGACCGCGATCACTTTCATGACCGGCAATTTGAACTTCGCCTTGATGTCGCGCACACGCGCGGTGGTTTCCTTGCCGTGCAATTGCAGCAGGTCCGGCCGCAGGGTCTCGACGATGTTCTCCAGCGTCGCGTCGTCGGCATCGACCGTCAGCGCCACCTTGGCGGCGCGTCCCTTGGCGTGGCGGCCGAGTTCGCGCGCGGCCTCGAGGCCGAGATGGCGCGGCGACGGCGGAAAGAACACGAAGCCCACCATGTCGGCGCCAGCCGCCAGCGCTGCGTCGAGCGTCTCGCGCGTGGACAGGCCGCAGATTTTGACGAGCAGGGGCATGGTCTCTCAAGGTCGGATTTGGGCCGAGATCGGATTAAGCGGGCCGACGGGGCGGGTTCTACAACGTCGCGCCCAGCTTGTCTCGCCCGGACGAACCGTAGAATCCATGCTGGACCGGCGCCGGAAGCCGCTGCTGATCGGCCCGGGAGACCGCGGCGGCGGCCCGCAGGTCGGCCACCTCGGCCCTGGCCCGGCGGGCATCGGCCTCGTGCTGGCGCGCCGCGCGTCGCCAGCGGTGTTGACGGAACCAGGTCGCCATGCCGCCCGCCAGCACGCCCAGGATGGCCACTGAAATGATCAGGACGAACAGCGGCAGCGATACCGCCACGGCGGGACTGACCGGGTTGAACGGATCGAACGAGACCGTAACGAAGTGACGGTTGGCGACGGCAAAAATGATGAAGAAAAGACCGAGGGGAATGACGACCAGCGCGGTGAGGAACTTTCGCATGACCATCTCTCATATCGATGGAGATCGACGGGCACACAGCCCGCAACACGGCTACTGACCCAAATACCGAAAGCGTTCTACGCGCCGGCCTCGGGCGCACCGCCTTCGCGGTTCAACCGTTCGCGCATTTCCTTGCCTGTCTTGAAGAACGGAACGCTCTTCTGATCGACCGGAACATGCGCACCGGTGCGCGGATTGCGCCCGGCGCGCGCTGGACGATGCTTGACCGAGAACGCACCAAATCCGCGCAATTCGACACGGTCGCCGCGCGCCAGCGCTGCGACGATCTCATCGAGGATCGCATTCACAATGTTCTCCACATCCCGCTGGTAAAGATGCGGGTTGTGCTCGGCGATGCGCTGAACAAGTTCGGATTTGATCATCGAAGCTGGGGTCCGGGATCGTGCGGATACGCATTTCCGTGAAAATGCCTAGGACTGTCAAGACGCTAAATCATATTTGGACCTCGTCAAATCGGGTGACGAGGGGCCTTAAAGGGGCTTTTCACGACACCCGCAGTGCGGGAGGACGTTCCTCAGGACATCCGGCGCGCTCAGTTGGGAGCCGCCGGCCGCCACAAAGCCAGCATGCCGTCGAGCGAGAGCTGATCGACCGCCTGGGCGACCCCGGCCTGTTCGATCTGCCGCGCGATGGAACCGAGTCCGAGTGCGTCAAACGCGATCGATGCCGCCGTGCGCAGGAAGGTCAGGTCGCCAAACCGCGGCGTCAGCCTGAAATCGCGCACCGGCAGTCCGCTCCGGATCTTCTTTTCGGCGACCAGCCACGCCACCGCAGTCTTCTCGTCGCCGAGCTGATCGACCAGCTTCAGTTCGAGCGCCTGACGACCGGTGAAGACGCGGCCGTCGGCGACCTTTTCCAGCAACGCATCGTCCATGCCGCGCCGCTCCTTCACGAGGCCGCGGAACCAGGCGTAGGAATCCTTCACCAGCGAATCGAGCGCGGCGCGCGCCTCGGGGCTGGTCGGCTCGAATCCATTGGGCGCGGCCTTCAATGGCGAGGATTTCACCTCCTCGACCTTGACGCCCACGGTCTTCAGCAATTCGGAGAAATTCGGAAACTGAAACAGCACGCCGATCGAACCCACCAGCGAACTTTGCCGGGCAACGATATGGTCGGCGGCGATCGCCGTGATGTAGCCGCCCGACGCGGCAAGCCCCTCCACCACCACGACCACCGGCTTCTTGGCCTTCAGCCGGACGATGAAATCATAGAGCTGCTCGGAACCGGCGGTGGTGCCGCCGGGCGAATTGATGTGCAGGATGACGGCGGCGGCCTGTGATTTCTCCAGCCGCTCCAGCGCCTCGACGCGGGATTGATCGCTGCGAATGAGGCCCTCGATATTGACCCGCGCGATCGAGCCCGACGAGGTCAGCGCAGCGCGCCCGCTCGGCACCGCGAGCACGCCGACGGCAACCACCGCCGCAATGGCCACCACGCCGGCCACCAGCCGCCAGAAGGTCAGCTTGCGGCGGATCCTGCGGCGATCGACGATCACGTCCGAATCAAGCGACATCGAATTCTCCTGAAATGATCAGCGCTTTTTGCATCCACAGCGTGATTTAAGCGTTATCTGATTACATCAATTGCGATCCAATATGAAGAAAACAAGGCTTCTTCCCTTCTCCCCTTGTGGGAGAAGGTGCCGGAGCGAAGCGGAGGCGGATGAGGGGTTCTCTCCGCGATTTGTGTCCGTCGAGAGAACCCCTCATCCGGCGCTGCGCGCCACCTTCTCCCACAAGGGGAGAAGGAAAAAGAAAAGGCCCCGGTCGAAACCGGGGCCTGATGTTTCTCGACAGATAGGCTGCGAGCTTACTTGTCGCGGTTCTTGAGCGCGGTGCCGAGAATATCGCCCAGCGTCGCTCCCGAATCGGAGGAGCCGTACTGCGCGATGGCTTCCTTCTCCTCGGCGACTTCCAGCGCCTTGATCGAGACCTGCACCTTGCGGGCCTTCTTGTCGAACTGGATCACGCGGGCGTCGACCTTCTCGCCGACGGCGAAACGCTCGGCGCGCTGATCGTTGCGGTCACGGGCGAGTTCGGAGCGCTTGATGAAGGTGGTGAAGTCGGTGCCCGAGATCTTCACCTCGATGCCGGCTTCCTTCACTTCGAGCACTTCGCAGGTCACGACCGCGCCCTTCTTGACGTCGCCCGGCTCGGCGAAGGGATCGCCTTCGAGCTGCTTGACGCCGAGCGAAATGCGCTCCTTTTCGACATCGACGTCGAGCACCACGGCCTTGACCATGTCGCCCTTCTTGAAGTTGTCGATGACCTGCTCGCCCGGAAGCTTCCAGTCGAGGTCCGACAGATGGACCATGCCGTCGACGTCGCCTTCGAGGCCGAGGAACAGACCGAACTCGGTCTTGTTCTTGACTTCGCCTTCGACAGTCGAACCGACCGGGAACTTCTCGACGAAGACTTCCCAGGGGTTGCGCATGGTCTGCTTGAGACCGAGCGAGATGCGGCGCTTGACCGAATCGACTTCCAGGACCTGCACTTCGACTTCCTGCGAGGTCGAGACGATCTTGCCGGGGTGCATGTTCTTCTTGGTCCACGACATTTCCGAGACGTGGATCAGGCCTTCGATGCCCGGCTCCAGTTCGACGAACGCGCCGTAGTCGGTGATGTTGGTGACGCGGCCGGTGAAGCGCGCGTTCAGCGGGTACTTGGCCTCGATGCCCTGCCACGGATCGTCCAGCAACTGCTTCATGCCGAGCGAAATGCGGTGGGTCTCGTGGTTGATCTTGATGATCTTGACCTTCACGGTCTGGCCGATGGTGAGCACCTCGGTCGGGTGATTGACCCGGCGCCAGGCGATATCGGTGACGTGAAGCAGGCCGTCGATGCCGCCGAGATCAACGAACGCACCGTAGTCGGTGATGTTCTTGACCACGCCGTCGATCACCTGACCCTCTTCGAGGTTCTGCACCAGTTCCTGACGCTGTTCGGCGCGGGTCTCTTCGAGAACCGTGCGGCGCGACACCACGATGTTGCCGCGGCGACGATCCATCTTGAGGATCTGGAACGGCTGCGAGTTGTTCATCAGCGGCGCGACGTCGCGGATCGGGCGGATGTCGACCTGCGAGCGCGGCAGGAAGGCGACCGCGCCGTCGAGATCGACCGTGAAGCCGCCCTTGACCTGGTTGAAGATGACGCCGTGAACCTTCTCGTTGTTGTTGAAGGCCTTCTCGAGCTTGCCCCAGCTTTCCTCGCGGCGCGCCTTGTCGCGCGACAGCACGGCTTCGCCGAGTGCGTTTTCGATCCGGTCGAGGAACACCTCGACTTCATCGCCGACCTTGAGATCGCTTTCGCGGCCGGGCCCGGCGAATTCGCGCAGCGCCACGCGGCCTTCGGTCTTCAGGCCGACGTCGATGACGGCCATGTCCTTTTCAATTGCAACTACCTTGCCCTTGATGACGGAGCTTTCCTGCAGATTGCCGCCGGCGAAGAACTCGTCCAGCATTGCAGCGAAATCGTCGCGGGTAGGATTATAAGAAGCAGCAGTCGAAGCCATTTGTTCTCCAGATGCGGTATTGCCGGCCATTCGGGTCAAAGGGCGTATCGCGCGTGAAGTGTCAGGGGTCCGCAAACCCTGACGACCGCATTTGCGGGAGGCGCAAAAGCGGGCCGGCAGCATGCCTGCACGTTCAATACGTATGATTTATCCGGGGCCTGAAACGAGCGTATCGACTTCAAGAACCTGGAGCGGACTTTCCTCCAATGACGGCGGGGGCTCAAACCTCCCGGCCGGTCCGCCCGGACAGCCCTGATCTCATCGATGGCAGCCACGGATGGCCGTGGATATAGCCCCAAGGGCCATTTTCGGCAAGCCGGAAATGCCTGATTTGCGGGCGATTTGGCGTCCAAAGGCGGCGGCAGCCGACCCCTTATCCCCTCCGGGCGCGGACCGCCTCGACGATGGCGATGGCGGCGCGAACGCCGCCTTCGATGTCGAGATTGGAATTGTCCAGGATGTGGGCATCCTCGGCCGCCTTCAGGGGCGCGGCGGAACGATTGCGGTCGCGCTCGTCGCGCTTGAGGATGTCGGCCAGCACCAAAGCCTCGTCGGCGGCTTCGCCCCGCGCGCGGGCCTCCAGGGTGCGGCGGCGGGCGCGCACCTGCGGATCGGCGACCACGAAGATCTTCACATCGGCATGCGGGCAGATCACGGTTCCGATGTCGCGCCCATCCAGCACGGCGCCCGGCGGATCGGCCGCGAACTGACGCTGAAAGCTGACCAGCGCCTCGCGCACGCTTGCGATTGCCGATACGACCGAGGCGGCATCGCCGATGCGCTGCGTCTTCAACTCGGGATGGCCGAATTTTTCGGGATCGAGTTCCATCGCGACGGCGACTGCGCGGGCCTCGTCGGTGAGGTCGTGGCCCTGATCCAGCAACGCTTTCGCCACCGCGCGGTAGATCACGCCGGTGTCGAGATGCCGATAGCCGTAATGATGGGCAAGCCTTTTGCCGAGCGTGCCCTTGCCGGATGCCGCCGGTCCGTCGATGGCGATGATCATGATACCCTGTGATTAAACCCTGTGATCAGGATGATGCGGGCCGCGTGCGCGACGCAACGGCCGTTCCTCAGTGAAAATGTTGCGCGACGCAAACTCGGCCGGACTGCTGAAGGTCAGGTATTCGCGTAAGGCATCCGAGGGATTTACCGCCGTAAACCAGGGACGGTCCAGAATCCGGGAGGGATCGCAAACCCAATGAGGAACACGCCCCAACCGGCGCTGCTTTGCCAGATACTCGGCGATTGCGCCCACCAGCGCATCAAGCCGCTTGTCGCCGGTCAGTTTCGGCTCGCGCTCGATCGAGGCGTAGCGATCCCGGTCGGTCTTCGCCAAATCAAACGTATCGACGAATTCGGCCAGGACGGCATCCCGCGGCGAACCAGCCTGAATTGTTTCAACCGCCTCAGCGAGGGTACTTGGGCGCATCGGCCGCTCCCGTGCGATTCATGTTGTTCAACAGGAACTGCTGCTTCTCGGGAGAAGCCGCGCTCAGGGGGAAGTATCGACCCAGTAAAGCGATCGCGTCCTCTGCGGTCGAGATCCCGACAACCCGCATCAAGTTCAGAATATCCAGCCGCTCGGTCTCGCCGCGAAGCGGGTCCATAATCCGGAACGCCTTCAGTTTGAGCGCCAGCAAATATTCCGCCGAGGGGACCGACACCACAAGTCCCGCCGGCTCGCCGCCACGCGGAAATGTCCCGAACTCGAGATGATCGGCGGCGCTATCGGCAAGCGGACTGAGGTGAAACGCCACCCCGTCATTGAACCAGTCTTCCTGCCAGTGATTCTGCTCCGCGATTTCGCGTACGACCGTCGCCAGCCAATCGGGCAGCGGGTGGTCCAGTTTGGACACGTCAACATCTTCCGTAGCGAACCGGAAATTGCTCGCCAGCATCAGCGCCGAACCGCCGTATACGGCTATCTGCAGCTTCGCTCCCGCCTGCGCAGCCGCCCGCCCAATCCTGTCGAAGGCGTCGAGGAGCGCGTCGCGGTCGAAGCCGGCACTCATCTCCGCTGCCTCATGAAAACTCCGCCCCCAGCGACCGCATCATCGGGATGAAATCCGGAAAGCTGGTGGCGATGAAGGCGGTGTCGTCGACCTTGACCGGCCTGTCGGCGGCCAGACCCATCACCAGCGCCGACATCGCGATGCGATGGTCCATGTGGGTGGCGACGAGGCCGCCGCCGGGCACGTGCCCGCGCCCCTCGACGATCAAATCGTCGCCCGCGACCTCGACCTTGACGCCGTTGACGCGCAGCATGTCGGCGGTCGCCTCCAGGCGGTCGGATTCCTTGACCCGCAATTCCTGCAGGCCGCGCATGATGGTGGTGCCTTCCGCGAACGAGGCCGCCACCGCCAGCACCAGATATTCATCGATCATCGAGGGCGCCCGCTCCGGCGGCACCTCGACGCCGCGCAGTTTCGAGGCGCGCACGCGCAACTGTGCCATCGGTTCGCCGGTGTCGCCACGGACATCGCTTTCCTCGATCGAGGCGCCCATCTCGCGCAGCGTCGTGAACAGGCCGGTACGCAGCGGGTTGGTCATGACGTCTGAAAAGACGACGTCGGAGCCTTCGACGATCAGCGCCGCCACGACCGGGAATGCCGCCGAAGACGGATCGGCGGGCACCACGACATCGGCGCCATGCAGTTCGGGCTCGCCAGTGAGCGCGATCCGGCGGCCGTGGCTGCCCTCGACGGTCGAGACGATCTCCGCACCGAAATGCTTCAGCATCAGTTCGGTGTGGTCGCGGCTCGCCTCCTGCTCGATGACCGTGGTGACGCCGGGCGCGGCAAGCCCGGCCAGCAACACCGCCGACTTGATCTGGGCGGAAGCCACCGGGGTCCGATACAGGATCGGCACCGGATTGCGGGCGCCATGCAGCGTCAGCGGCAGGCGGCCGCCCTCTTTGATGTCGCCGGCTTTCGCACCCATCAATTCCAGCGGATCGAGGATCCGCCGCATCGGGCGGGAGCGCAGCGAGGCGTCACCGTCGAAAACCGCCGTGATCGGGCAACCGGCTACCGCCCCCATCACCAGCCGGCAGCCGGTGCCGGAATTGCCGAAATCGAGCGGTGAGGCCGGCTGGGCGAAACCCGCTACCCCGACGCCCCGGACCTGCCAGGCGAACGCCCCCGTCCGCTCGACCCTGGCGCCCAGCGCCTGCATGGATTTGGCGGTGTTGAGGACGTCTTCGCCCTCCAACAGCCCGGAAATGGTGGTTTCGCCCACCGAAAGTGCCCCCAGAATGAGGGCGCGGTGCGAAATCGACTTGTCGCCGGGAACGCGCACTTTGCCGGCCAGGGGGCCGCTGGCGCGGGATTCCAGCGGGGTGGGTGTAGCTGAATGGGTCAAGAATGTGGTCCTCTGCGGGGGCGGCAGTATCACATGGGCCACACGCCGTCACGCGGCCGTCAAATGCGTCAAAGCGCTATTGACACCAGCCTCTCAACTAGCCAAGTGAAGCACCGTTTTTCAGAATTTCCCAGGATCCACACGTGGCCAAATCCGATCTCGGAACCAAACGTATTTGCCCGACGACGGGTAAGAAATTCTATGACCTGAACAAGACCCCGGTAATTTCGCCCTACACCGGCGAGGTGGTGCCGATCGCGCCGATTGCGCCGCCGCGGGCCGCCCGTGGCGATGCCGCGCGCGCCGCCGCGGCCGCCTCGGCAACTGCCGCCGCCGATTTGCCGGAGGCCGCCGAGGCCGAAGAGTTGGTTTCGCTCGAGGAAGCCGACGCCGAAGAGAATTCCGGCAAGGTCAAGGCCGTGGTTCCCGAATCGGAAGACGATATCGAGATCGACGAAACCATCGAGGACGATGACGACGACGATTCCACCTTCATTCCGGATGAAGAAGAGGGTGACGAGGACGTAACCGACATCATCGGCGACGTCGGCGGCGACGAAGAGACTTGAGATCGGCCCTGAACTGTGGTTCAGGGTCATGCCCGCACGCCGAACTGAGGCGCGCGATTCTAACGGGGCCATAGCTCAGCTGGGAGAGCGCTTGCATGGCATGCAAGAGGTCGGCGGTTCGATCCCGCCTGGCTCCACCAGCCTTCGCTCGCTTCGCGAGCTTCGGCTGGGCAAGCCCGGGAAGTCTCTCGTAGCGAAGTGAGCGAAGGCTGCCCCGCCATAGCCCGCAGGGCGACGGCGGGCCGCGGCAAGCATCTTCTGGACTCACGCGCTGCTGCTGTATCCTCCGTTCGGGAGGAGCCGCCGTGAAGTACGTCTACATTCTCGAGAGTTCTCGATTCCGAACATTTCTACGTTGGCATCACCGATGATCTGCGCGCCCGCCTGGCGAAACATAACGCTGGCGAAGTCCCGCATACTTCGAAATACGGTCCTTGGCGGTTACGAACCTATGTTGCGTTCAGCGACGTGGCGCAGGCTGCCGCATTCGAAAAATACCTGAAGTCCGGTTCTGGCCGGGCCTTTGCGAAGAAGCATTTCTGACTGCCGGACACTCTCCTCCCGCCCCCCCTACTCCCCCAGCACCGCATTCAGCCGGTCGCGTAGCGCGACGATCTCGTTCTTCATCGACAGCAGTTCGCCGACCGAGCAGGCCGACGCAGCGAGGATCGATTGCGGCACGGCGCGGGCCTTCTCGCGCAGCGCCTCGCCCCTGGGCGTCAGCGCGATCAGCACCTGGCGCTCATCCTCGGTGCTGCGTGTTCGCTTGATGAATTCGGCCGCCTCCAGCCGCTTGAGCAGCGGCGTCAGCGTGCCGGAATCCAGGAACAGCCGCTCGCCAATGTCTTTCACCGGCACACCGTCGCGCTCCCACAGCACCAGCATGACGAGATATTGCGGGTAGGTCAGACCGAGCTTGTCGAGCAGCGGCTTGTAGACGCGGTTGAACGCGTGCGCCGTGGAATACAGCGCGAAGCAAAGCTGGTTATCGAGCCTGAGCGGCATGTCCGCCGAAGACTTCCTCGTCATCACGACCTCGTTAGCAGGCAGCGCCGCACGGACCGATTTCGGAGCTAAGCAGCTGATTTCAATTGCATACAATCAAATTGCACAGGACGCAATATTTTATATTGTGCACAATCTAATTGTGTGAAATACATAATCCATCGAAACGGCAGAACCAAGGGAGACCGACATGTCCGTGAACGTGCTCTACAAGACCAGCGCCAAGGCCACCGGAGGCCGCGATGGCCACGCCGCGACCCTCGACGGTGCGCTCGACGTCAAGCTTTCCACGCCGAAGGAACTCGGTGGCGGCGGCGGTGCCGGCAACAATCCGGAGCAACTGTTCGCGGCGGGCTACGCCGCCTGCTTCATCGGCGCGATGAAGTTCGTGGCGTCGCAGGGCGGCCCGAAGGTGCCCGCAGACGCCTCGGTGACCTCCACCGTCGGCATCGGGCCGCGCGCGGCCGGCGGTTTCGGCCTCGATATCGACCTCGCCGTCTCGCTGCCCGGCGTTCCCAAGGCCGAAGCGGAAGCGCTGGTCGCCAAGGCGCACCAGGTTTGCCCCTATTCGAACGCCACCCGCGGCAATGTCGATGTGCGCCTGACCGTGGTCTGACGAAATTTTCAGGCAACGGCCCGCCGCGATATCAGGCGGGCCGTTCGCCGTGTCATGCGGCTGTGCGCTGGAAGGCATTGCCGCCACGACGGAAGACCGATAGCTCAGGCGTTCCAATCCAATCCTGAGCGAAGGTTGTTTCCATGAGTTCACCAGCCGCTCCCGGCGCCATGACCGGCCTGCGTGTCGTCGATCTCACACGCGTGCTCGGCGGCCCCTACTGCACGCAGATTCTTGCCGACCACGGCGCCGACGTCATCAAGGTCGAACCGCCGGCCGGCGACGAGGTGCGCGACTGGGGCCCTCCCTTCCACGAGGAGGACGCGGCCTATTTCGTCGGCATCAACCGCAACAAGCGCTCGATCGGGCTCGACCTCGCTTCCGAGGGCGGGCGGGCCGTGCTGATGAAGATGCTGGAGACGGCCGACGTCCTGATCGAGAATTTCAAGCCGGGCACGCTCGACAAATGGGGCATCGGCAACGACGTGCTGCGGGCGAAATTCCCGAAACTCGTGCATTGCCGGATTTCAGGCTTCGGCGCCGACGGCCCGCGTGGCGGCAATCCCGGCTACGACGCCATCATCCAGGCCATGACCGGCATGATCGCGGCGACCGGCTCGCCGGAGAGCGGGCCGATGCGGATCGGCGTTCCGCTGGTCGACATCACCACCGGACTTTACGCGGCGATCGGCATCCTGATGGCGCTGTCGGAACGGCAGCGCTCGGGTCTCGGCCAGTTTCTCGAAACCACGCTGTACGAAACCGGCCTTGCGATCATGCATCCGCACACCGCGAACTATTTCATGCATGGCAAGCCGCCTTCGCTGACCGGCAACGAGCATCCCAACCTCGTGCCCTACGCGATCTTTCCGACCAAAACCGACAACATCTTCATCGGCGTCGGCAATGACGGCACCTTCCGCAAGCTGGCCAAGGAAATCGGCAAGCCGGAACTCGGCACCGATCCGCGCTTTGCCCGCAACAAGGACCGCATCGCCAACCGTGACGCGCTGCGTGCCGAACTCGCGGCCGTGTTCAGCCAGCACGAGGCCGAACCGCTCTGCAATCGCCTGCTGGCGGCCGGGCTGCCGGCGGGGCCGGTGCAGAAGATCGACCAGGCGCTGACCAATCCGCATACGCTGCATCGCGGCGATATCATTACCAAGGATTGGTACAAGGGCGTCGCCTCCCCGATCCGGCTCGAGCGAACCAAGCCCAGCCTGCGCCGGACGCCGCCGAAGTTCAGCCAGCACACCGCCGAAGTGCTGGGCGAGTTCGGCTACTCAAAGGGCGAAATCGAAGCGCTGGTCGCCAAGGGCGTGGTCTGCGGCTCCGAACGGAAGCGTTGAAACCTCGTGTCCCGGACGCGGTGCAGCGCGTAACGCTGCGCCGCGTCCGGGGGCACGTCCGGCTGCGTACGACATCCACGCCTTCGCCTATTTTACGGCTTCCCATGGCCGCCGCTTCCCCCCTACCATCCTTTCGCTTATACGGTCATTTGCACGTCATCCGGCGCTGCTATCGCGCGAAACGAAGATGACGACCCCCAACCCCGGAGGATTCCATGGCACTACGACAATTCGGCGCAGCGGCGGCAGCAACTGTTGCGCTGGCCCTCGCAACGCCGGCCTACGCTGCAACCGAGATCCAGTGGTGGCACGCGATGACCGGCGCCAACAACGACGTCGTCGACAAGCTCGCCGAGGAGTTCAACGCCAGCGCAGAAGGACTACAAGGTCGTCCCGACCTACAAGGGCAGCTATCGCCGACACGATGAACGCCGGCATCGCCGCGTTCCGCGCCGGCAACGCGCCGCACATCATGCAGGTGTTCGAGGTCGGCACCGCCACCATGATGGCGCGCCACCGGCGCCGTGAAGCCGGTGCACGAGCTGATGAAGGAAGCCGGCGAGACGTTCGATCCGAAGGCCTACCTGCCGGCGATCACCGGCTACTACTCGACCGCCAAGGGCGAGATGCTGTCCTTCCCGTTCAACTCGTCCTCGATGGTGATGTGGTTCAACAAGGACGCGCTGAAGAAGGCCGGCCTCGACCGACAGTCGCCGAAGACCTGGCCGGAAGTGTTCGAGGCCGCCAAGAAGCTGAAGGCGGCCGGCTACGACAACTGCGGCTTCTCCAACGCCTGGGTCGACCTGGGTCAACATCGAGCAGTTCTCGGCCTGGCACAACGTGCCGATCGCGCACCAAGGCCAACGGCCTCGACGGCTTCGACACCGAGCTGAAGTTCAACACGCCCGCTGCACGTCAAGCACCTGCAGAACCTCGTCGACCTGCAGAAGGACAAGACCTACGACTATTCCGGCCGCACCAACACCGGCGAGGGCCGCTTCACGCTCGGGCGAATGCCCGATCTTCCTGACCTCGTCGGCGCTTCTTCGGCAACGTGAAGGCCAACGCCAAGTTCGACTTCGCCACCGCGCCGATGCCGTACTATCCGGACGTCGCAGGGCGCGCCGCAGAACTCGATCATCGGCGGCGCCTCGCTGTGGGTGATGGGCGGCAAGAAGGCCGGACGAATACAAGGGCGTCGCCAAGTTCTTCACCTTCCTGTCCGACACCGACCGCCAGGTCGAGCTGCACAAGAAGTCGGGCTACCTGCCGATCACCAAGGCGGCCTACGAGAAGGATCAAGGCGTCGGGCTTCTACAAGGAGAACCCGATCCTGCGAGACGCCGCTGCTCGAGCTCACCAACAAGGAGCCGACCGAGAACTCGCGCGGCCTGCGCCTCGGCAACATGGTGCAGATGCGCGACGTCTGGGCGGAGGAGATCGAAGCCGCGCTGGCCGGCAAGAAGACCGCCAAGCAGGCGCTCGACGACGCCGTCGCGCGCGGCAACGCGATGCTGCGCCAGTTCGAGCGCACAGACGGCAACGATAGTCGCGAGCTAGCCGCTACCGGCGCGTCCCTCTCCGGCGCGAGGGGGCAGCGCCTGCGATCATGCCGGCTGAGCCACCGCCGGCGCCTGCAATGGAAAAGCCGCCGTCTTCAGCAACCGTCTGCTGCCCTACCTGCTGCTCGCTGCCGCAGCTCGTCGATCACGCTCGTCTTCTTCTACTGGCCGGCGAGCCAGGCGGTCTGGCAGTCCTTCCTGCTGCAGGACGCCTTCGGCCTCGTCGTCCGAATTCGTCTGGTCTCGAGAACTACCGACGCTGTTCGCCCAGCCCGACTACTACCAGGCGATGTGGCGACCGTGATCTTCTCGACGCTCGTCGCCGTGCTGTCGCTGTCGCATCGCGCTGCTGCTCGCCGTGCAGGCCGACAAGCACCTGCAAGGCGCCGGCGGCTACAAGACGCTGCTGATCTGGCCCTATGCGGTGGCGCCGGCCATCGCCGGCGTGCTCTGGCTCTTCATGTTCCAGCCCTCGCTCGGCATGCTGTCGCGCCCGCTGCGCGGCGTCGGCATCGACTGGAATCCGCTGCTCAACGGCAACCACGCCATGATCCTGGTCGTGCTGGCCGCGACCTGGAAGCAGATCAGCTACAATTTCCTGTTCTTCCTCGCCGGCCTGCAGTCGATCCCGAAAAGCGTGATCGAGGCCGCGCGCGATCGACGGCGCGCGGCCGATGCGGCGCTTCTGGACCATCATCTTCCCGCTGCTGTCGCCGACCACGTTCTTCCTGCTGGTCGTCAACATCGTCTACGTCTTCTTCGACACGTTCGGCATCATCGACGCCATGACCGGCGGCGGCCCCGCAAGCGCCACCGAGACGCTGGTCTACAAGGTCTATTCCGACGGCCGGCTCGGCGGCGATCTCGGCGGCTCGGCCGCGCAGTCGGTGATCCTGATGATCATCGTGATCGCGCTGACCGCGATCCAGTTCCGCTACGTCGAGCGCAAGGTGAAGTACTGATGGTCGGAGCATCGCCCGTTCGGCGACTTCATCGCCTACGTCATCCTGTCGCTCGGCGTCCTCATCGTCGCCTTCCCGGTCTATCTCGCCTTCGTCGCCTCGACCCATGACGCCGCGACCATGATCGAACGGCCAGATGCCGCTGACGCCCGGCGCCAGACGCTGGAGAACTACTACCGCGCCGTCTTCGTCGGCGGCTCGCGCACCACCCGCGAGCCGGTCGGCAACATGATGATCAACTGCTTCGTGATGGCGATCGGCATCGCGGTCGGCAAGATCGCGATCTCGATCCTCTCGGCCTACGCGGTGGTCTATTTCCGCTTTCCGTTCCGCATGACGGCGTTCTGGCTGATCTTCATCACGCTGATGCTGCCGGTCGAAGTGCGCATCTACCCGACCTACAAGATCGTCGCCGATCTGCAGCATGCTCGACACCTATGCCGGCCTGATCCTGCCGCTGATCGCCTCGGCCACCGCGAACGCTGCTGTTCCGCCAGTTCTTCATGACGGTGCCGGACGAGCTGCTCGAGGCCTCGCACATCGACGGCGCCGGCCCGTTCCGCTTCTTCAAGGACACGCTGCTGCCGCTGTCGATCACAACATCGCGGCGCTGTTCGTGATCCTGTTCATCTACGGCTGGAACCAGTATCTCTGGCCGCTGCTGATCACCACGAAGCGATCGACATGCAGACCATCGTCATCGGCATCAAGAAGATGATCGTGACGCACGGACGCGCTCGACCGAATGGCAGCTCGCGATGGCGACCGCCGTGCTCGCCATGCTGCCGCCGGTCGCTGGTCGTCATCCTCATGCAGACGCTGTTCGTGCGGGGCCTGGTCGAGACGGAGAAGTGAAATGGCCGACGTAACGCTCCGCAACGTCCGCAAGATCTATGCCGGCGGCGTCGAGGCCGTGAAGGGCATCGATTTCGACATCGCCGACGGCGCCTTCTGCGTGCTGGTCGGCCCCTCCGGCTGCGGCAAGTCCACGCTGCTGCGCATGGTCGCGGGGCTCGAGACGATCACCGGCGGCGAGATCGAGATCGGCGGCCGCGTCGTCAACGAGATCGAGCCGGCCGATCGCGACATCGCGATGGTGTTCCAGAACTACGCGCTCTATCCGCACATGAGCGTCTACGACAACATGGCCTACGGCCTGCGCAACCGCGGCATGCCGAGGCCGAGATCGGACACGCGTGCGGAGAAGCCGCGCGCATCCTCGACATCGGCGCGATGCTCGACCGCAAGCCGCGGCAGCTCTCCGGCGGCCAGCGCCAGCGCGTCGCCATGGGCCGCGCCATCGTGCGCAAGCCGCAGGTGTTCCTGTTCGACGAGCCGCTGTCGAACCTCGACGCCAAGCTGCGCGTCGCGATGCGGGTCGAGATCCGGAAACTGCAGCGCCGGCTCTCCACGACCTCGATCTACGTCACCCACGACCAGGTCGAGGCGATGACGCTCGCCGACATGCTCGTGGTGATGAACGGCGGCCAGGTCGAGCAGATCGGCACCCCGCTCGAGGTCTACCAGAAGCCGGCGACGACCTTCGTCGCCTCCTTCATCGGCGCGCCGCCGATGAACCTGATGCCGCTGCGCTCCGATGAACTGAAATCGCAACTGGCCGGCGATAGCAGGCTCGACGAGGCCGGCATCCTCGGTATCCGCCCTGAGGATTTTGTCCTCTCGGGCGAAACCGCGCCCGGCGGCGTGGCGCTAGGCCTCACCGTGGAAGCGATCGAGCGCGTCGGCGCCGAAACCTTCGTCTACGGTACGCGGCAACAGGAGGCGCAGGGCGTTGCCGCCACGCCAGGCGAATTGCCGCCCGGCGAGGTCATCGTGCGCATTCCCGGCGCTGTCGGCCCTGCGATCGGCGAGCGGATCAGGGCGGTCGCCACCCGCGACAAGCTACATCTGTTCACCGCCGACGGGCGCAAGCGGGTGGGCTGAGGTTGTCATTCCGGGTTCAGTCGCTGACGCGCCTGCCCCGGAATGACAGGAGAAAACCCCGCCGCGGCCGATTTACGCAGCTTTCAGAGACGCTTGACCCCCACCAAATCAACCCCATATTGCTTGGTAACCGGACGGCAAGTCGCCGATCGGTTGAAGGGGTGCCGTAAGGGCCCCTCAAAGTCGCTTCGAGAGGACTTTGTGATGTCTCGTGTTCCTTCGCTGTCCAGTCCGTTCCTGCTTGGGTTCGACGAAATCGAGCGTGCGCTCGACCGCGTCGTCAAGGGCTCCGACGGCTATCCTCCCTACAACATCGAGCGATGTGACCGTGCCAACGGCCAGCCCGAACGGCTGCGCATCACACTGGCGGTGGCGGGATTTACCCGTGACCAACTCGATGTGACCATTGAGGAAAACCAGCTCGTGATCCGTGGTCGGCAGCAGGACGACAAGACCCGGCAATACATCCATCGCGGCATCGCCGCGCGCCACTTCCAGCGCACCTTCGTGCTGGCGGAGGGGATGCTGGTGCTGGGCGCGGATCTGAAGAACGGGCTGTTGTCGATCGACCTGGCCCGGCCAGAGCCTGAAAGGGTCGTTAAGACAATTGCTATCAATGAACACGAATAATGGAACAAGGAGCGGACTCGACCGCTTAGTCTTGCAGAGGAGTCGAGACCATGAGTGAAGTGAGTGCTACCTTTGAACCCGAAAAGGTTTCCGTCGAGGCGCTGGCCCATCTCGGTGAAGGCCATATCGCCTACGTGAAGCAAGTCCGTTCCGAGGACGTGCCGGGACTGTTTCCGCAAGCGCCGAAAATCGCGCCGGGACTCAAGCTGTTCGCGCTGCATGCCGCCGACGGCACCCCGATCATGCTGACCGACAGCCGCGAAGCTGCGATCGCCAACGCATGGAGCAACGAGCTCCAGGCCGTCAGCGTGCACTGACGCTGCGGGCGCGGCCATCGGGAGCAGCCATTCGCGGCTGGCCGGTGAGCTACATCTGAATTCGTGACACGCGGGCGTCTGTTTCCGGCTTGGCTGGAGGCAGACGCCCGCACCTTTTCAAGGTCTGCGTCGATGAGCGCGGCCGTCCGATAGGGCCAAGAATTAACGATTCACTAACCATGATGCTCCCTAATTGCGCGGCTTGAGGGGAGCCCATTCATGAATCGCGCCCAGCGCCGAAACATTTCGAAGAGCAAGAATCCGAGGGATCTCGCCGGGCTCGCTGAACTAAACCTGCAGAAGGGACGGCGCAACGAAGCCGAACAAAAGTATCGCGAGGCGATCGCGCTGGATCCCGCCTATGCTGACGCCCACAACAATCTCGGCCTGATCCTGCTCGATACCGGCCGGCTTGTGGAAGCGACGGCGCATTTCGTTAGCGCCGCCAAAATCACCCCCGCGGATGCACGCGTCGTGTTCAACCTCGCGCGGGCGCTCGCTGCACAAAATCAGCTTCAGCAAGCCGACGTCCTGTATCGGCAGGCCATTGCACTGGATCCCTCCTTTGTCGGTGGCCATTTCGGGCTCGCCCTCAATCTCGCGAAACTCGGAGAGCATGGCGAGGCCGAACGCAGCTTTCACAAGGTATTGCAGATCGATCCGCTGAACTGGCAGGCCCGCATCAACCTCGGGATCGCGCTGATCGATCAGGGGAAAATTCCCGGAAGCCTCCGAGCAAGCCGAAATCCTGGGACGCGCGGTGACGGCGGCCGGATTTCCCCACAAGAGTTTCGGCGTCTTCCTCGCGCGGGCAGATTGTCTCGACGGCGCCCGGGCGTGCTTTGAAGCCCACCTGTCGCGCAATCCTGCCGACCACGACGAAATAGCAATGCTGCTTGCCGCAGTGGGTGCCCCGTTGCCTGAGCGCGCTTCCGATCGCTACGTCGAGCGACTATACGCGTCGCGCGCGCACGGATGGGATGAGGGATCGACAGGCCCGACGGGCTATCAGGGCCATCGGCTCGTCGTTGCGGCGCTCGACGAACTGAAAGCCGGCCGCGTCGATACGATCCTCGATGCCGGCTGCGGCACGGGCCTGGTCGGCGAACTCGTTCGCGACCGAGCCGGGTGCCTGATCGGCATTGATATGTCGGAGCCTATGCTGACGCAGGCGCGGCAAAAGAAGATCTATGACAAGCTGCATCGCGGCGACTTGCTGGAATATTTCGGCCGCCATCCGCGGAGCTGCGATATCATCGCCAGCGCGGCGACATTGATCCATTTCAGCGACCTTGACCCCGTTTTCGGCGCAGCGGCGAAATGCCTGCGCCCGGGGGGCCTGCTGGCCTGCACTCTTTTCCCCAACGATGACGATCCGGAAGCGGTCGCTGCCGGCATGCTCAATGGCCTTGCGCAAAGCGGATGCTTTCGGCACGGGCCGGCCTACGTCAAGCGGATCGCCGCGGCACATGGACTGCGTGTCGAAATATCGCGGCGGGCACCCCATGAATATATCGGCAACTCGCCGATCGACGGGCTGGTCGTGGTGTTGCGGCTGGACGACCCAGCGACGGCTGCGCCGTAGACAACGGCACCCGTCGCCGAGTTCGATTCCGACCTCAGGCCGCGCGCACGGTCGAGAGGAATTTTTCCACCTCGCCCTTGAGATGATTGCTCTGTCCCAGCAGGGATTGGGCCAGCCCGTGCACATGCGTCGATGCCGCGCCGGTATCCGCCGCGCCGCGACTGACATCGGTAATGCTTCCGCACACGTCGGTCGCACCCTTCGCAGCCCGCTGCACGTTGCAGGAAATGTCCTGCGTTGCGGCGCCCTGTTGTTCCACGGCCGCGGCGATGACCTGCGATATCTCGGCGATGCGGCCGATCGTGCCGCCGATCTCCTGGATCGCCGACACCGACTGGTTGGTGGCCGCCTGCATCTGGCCAATCTGCTCACCGATTTCCTCGGTCGCCTTGGCGGTCTGGGCCGCCAGCGCCTTGACCTCGGACGCCACGACCGCAAATCCGCGACCGGCCTCGCCGGCGCGGGCCGCTTCGATCGTGGCGTTCAGGGCGAGCAGATTGGTCTGCTCCGCCACCGCGCTGATCATTTTGACCACCTCTCCGATCCGGCCCGCCGATTGGGCCAGATCGGAAATCCGCGCGTTGGTCTGCTCGACCTGGCTCACCGCCTCCCGCGATATCTTGTGCGAATCCTGGACCTGCCGGCTGATCTCGGACACCGAGGCGGCCAGCTCGTCCGCTGCTACCGCCGCGGATTGTGCGTCGGTCGAGGATTGCTCCGACACCGAAGCGACCGTAGCCGAAAGCTGCTGTGTCTGCTCCGCGGTTCGGGTCAGCCGGCCCGCCGACGATTTAAGCTCGGTGGATGCGGTCGACACGGTCTGGATGATTTTTCCGATCACGGAATTGAAGCTGTCGGCCATCTGCAGGGTGGCGGCCTTGCGATCGCCTTCCGCCTTCTGCTTCAGGCTGGCCTGCTCGGATTCCATCGACTGAACACGCAGCGCATTTTCCTTGAACACCTGGACCGCGCGCGCCATGGCGCCGACCTCGTCCTCGCGGCTGAGCGCCGGCACTGCGACGTCGAGGTCGCCGCCGGCGACGCGCTTCATCACGTCGGTCATGTCAGCAATGGGGCGAATGACGCCGAAGGCGACGCCGAAGACGCCTGCGCCGATGATGAGGAACACCACCGCCGATACGCCCCACAGCAACAGCGTGAATGTGCTGACGCGTTCCGTCGCCGCGACTTCGGTCGCCGCGTTCTGCTCGTTGGTCAGCTTGACGATATCGTCGATGATGGCGCGGTGAGCGGCATAGCGCGCAGTAATCTCGGCGTAGGATTTTGCCGCCGCCGCGCTGTCGCCCCTGGACAGGGCGGGCAGCATGCCGTCCTGGATCGCGGTCCAGAAACGGCGCACTTCGCCGTCGGATTTCTCCACCAGCTTGGTCTTGAGCGTCGGATCGAGATCGGACTTGACCCAGAAGGCGTGCCGCTCGTCATATTCCTTCTTGAGCTGCGCTATTCTGTCGCGATGCGCCGCCAATTGCGCCGGGTCGTGCAGCACCAGCGTGGATTCGAGGTAGGCCTCGATGACGTATTCCGGCGGCGGCAGGATGTCGGCGATCAGGTCATTGCCGAGCTTGATCTGATTGTAGAGCGGACCTCCGACCTTGAGCTGCGCCAGCCCGTAGGCGCCAGTGGCAATGACGGCCCCGAGGCCTGCTGCCGTGATCAAACCAAAAATCAAAATCGCACGTGAAATCGTCAGCCGCAGCGTCATCGCAATGCCTCCGGGCGCGGCCAAAAAACCGCGCGACGAAATAACCGCGATTTAGCTTAATATTGCGTTATCCGGCTGCTCGTTCGCCGTCTCGGCCTGCTATGCCGCGCTGGCCGGTGGCAGCGCCAGGACCGAATAGATCGCCTGGGCATCGCGCGAGGCGCGCAGTTTCTTGGCGACATCCTGGTCGCGCAACAGGCGCGCGATCCGTGCCAGCGCCTTGAGATGATCGGCGCCAGCGCCTTCCGGGGCCAGCAGCAGGAAGATCAGGTCGACCGGCTGGCCGTCCATCGCCTCGAAATCGATCGGGCGCTCAAGCCGGGCGAACAACCCAAACAGCTTCTCCAGCTTCGGCAGCTTGCCGTGCGGAATGGCGACGCCGTAGCCGACCGCCGTGGTGCCCAGCTTCTCGCGCTGCAGCAGCACCTCAAACACCGAGCGTTCATTCTGCCCGGTAAGCACGGCGGCGCGCGCGGCAAGTTCCTGCAACGCCTGCTTCTTGCTGATGACTTTCAAAGCCGGAAGAATCGCCTCGGGTGCGACCAGATCGGTAATCGTCATGGGGCGTTCCGAGGTGAATTGACCGTCAGGTTGCGAGATAGGCTCTAGAACCGGGGCGTCAAGAAAACGAGGCGGGAGGCGGGCTTAGGCCCGGGTCCCGATTTGGGGGCTTCTACTCCAACGCGTCGCCGGTGCCAACTCCCGCAAGGCCAGTTCCTGCACCCCGTCCGTCGAGGCGGCGGACCATAGGGAGGGCGGCCGGGGGCGTCAATGCCGTCGGGCATATATCTCAGGGGGTAACCGCCGGGGGGTCGACCCACCCCACATTGCCGTCGGTACGCCGGTAGATGATGTTCACCCGGCCGCTGGAGCCGTGCTGGAACACGATGCAGGCGGCCCCGGTCAGGTCCAACTCCATGACCGCCTCACTGACCGACAGCCGTTTCAGCGACGTGGTCGCTTCGGCAATGATCACCGGGCTGTAGGCGGTGACTTCCTCGTCGCCTTCCGCCGGCGCTTCGATCACGTAGCTCGGCGCGTCGAGCACCGGCCCGTCGATCTCCGCCAGCGCGGCTGAAGCGGCATAGGCCTTGCGGGCGGAGCGGTCCTTCAGCCGGCTCTTGTAACGGCGCAGCCGCTTCTCGATCATCACGAGCGCCTGGTCGGCGCTGGCGTAGGCATCGGTCGCGTTGGAATCGGCCTCCAGCGTGATGCCGGAATCCAGGTGCAGCGCACAGTCGGTGCGGAAGCCGAAGCCGTCCTTGCTCAGCGTGATGTGGCCGGAATAGTTGCCGTCGAAATATTTCCGCAGGACTTCATCGGTGCGCTCGCTGACACGCGAACGAAGCGCGTCACCGACACTGATGCTCTTCCCGGAGATTCGAAGGGTCATTTGATGCCTCGCTTGATGGCTCGACTAGGCGTGCTTCCGCCATTCCCTGACGGGGGAACCGAGAGTATCGGGATTTGACGCGAACGCAATCAGGCCGGCGCGGTGTCGCGGGAGCGGTCGGAGGACGTGGCGGGGGCGGAAAGGGCGTTACCGAGCATGCTCTGTTTGTCACGGCGGCGCTGGACCGAGGAAGGAATTCGCATCGCCTCGCGGTATTTCGCGACGGTGCGTCGGGCGATATCAATGCCGGATTCGCGCAAACGTTCCACGATGGTGTCGTCGGAGAGGATCGCGGCCGGCGCTTCGGCATCGATCAACTGCTTGATGTGATGGCGCACCGCCTCCGCCGAATGCGCCTCGCCGCCGTCGGCCGACGCGATCGAAGCGGTGAAGAAATACTTCAGTTCAAAGCTGCCGCGATTGGTCGCCATGTATTTGTTGGCGGTAACCCGCGACACCGTCGATTCGTGCATCTGGATCGCGTCCGCCACCGCCTTGAGATTGAGCGGACGCAGATGCGCAACGCCGTGGGTGAAGAACCCGTCCTGCTGGCGCACGATTTCGGTCGCGACCTTGAGGATGGTGCGGGCGCGCTGATCGAGCGCACGAACCAGCCAGGTCGCATTCTGCAGGCAGTCGGTGAAATAGGATTTGTCGCCGTCCTTGCGGATCGTCTTCGACAGTTCGGTGTAATAGACCTGATTGACCAGCACGCGCGGCAACGTGTCGCTGTTGAGTTCGACATGCCAGCCGCCGTCCGGGCCGGGCCGCACATAGACGTCGGGCACCATGGTCTGCGTCCGCGCCGAGCCGAACTTCAGGCCGGGCTTGGGATCGAGCCGGCGGATTTCGCCGATCATGTCGGTGATGTCTTCATCGTCGACGCCGCACAATTTGCGCAAGGCCGCAATGTCGCGCTTGGCGAGCAGGTCGAGATTCTCCACCAGCGCCTGCATCGCGGGGTCGTAACGGTTGAGCTCGCGAAGCTGGATCGCAAGGCATTCGCTCAAGTTCCGGGCGCAGACGCCCGGCGGATCGAACTTCTGCAGTTCCTGAAGGACCCGCCTCGAGCCGCGACCGATCAGGGCGCGATGTTTCTCGTGCATCCGGCAATGCGCGACCTCTATCCGCCGGAGCGGCGGGTGCGCTGTCACAACCGCTACCACTATGTGCGGGCGCCGGCGCTGATCGCAGCCTTCGATTACATGGCGGATACGATGGGCAAGCTGCCGTCGCGGTGAGCGGCCTGCCAGTCATTAAATCCAGTCATTGAATATTGACGCAAGTGCATCGAGACCGTCGGTGAGTGCGGCAGGACCCGGCTGGAGGATCAGCGGCGACTTGATCTCTCGCAGCCAGTTGTTCCGTACCGCCGGAATTTTGTCGAAGCCCGCGCGGGCAGCGACCTTCGCCGGAACGAATTTCTTGCCGCACCAGGATCCGATGATGATGTCAGGTGATGCGGCGATGACCGCCTCCGGCGTGACGATGCGTTCGGTCGCGGATTTCATTTTCGAGATTTCGGAGAAGACATCGACACCGCCCGCGATCTCGATCAGTTCCGAGACCCAGCGGATGCCGGAAATCATCGGCTCGTCCCATTCCTCGAAATAGACGCGGGGCTTGATTGGATTGCTGGCTGATACTGCTTTCGCCAAATTGAGGTTTTCTTGCAGCGAGCGCGTAAGCGCTTTGGCTTTTTCCGCTGCGTTGACCAGCGCGCCAAGCGTCCCGATCATCGCAAGGATGCCGGCAATGTCGCGCTGGTTGAAAGCATGCACCTCGATGCCGGCGCGGATGAGAGATGCGACGATGTCGGCCTGGAGGTCTGAGAAGGTCAGAACCAGGTCGGGCTTGAGAGCCAGAATTTTCGGGACATCGGCGCTGATGAAAGCGGAAACGCGCGGCTTCTCCTTTCGCACCCTTGGCGGGCGCACGGCATAGCCCGACACGCCGACGATGCGGCGATCTTCGCCCAGGAGATAAAGCGTCTCCACGGTCTCTTCGGTCAGGCAGACAATTCGCTCGAACATGCCTGAAGTTTACGCGAAAGCGGCCTCATCCGCTCGCGTCAGGATTTCGGGGCCGCCAATCGCCGTGACGCGGCCGGCATCGAGCCGCACCACCACATTGGCGATGCGCTTCAGTTCGCGCGCATAATGGCTGACATAGACCATCGGGATGCCGACCTCGTCCCGCAGCCGAACCAGATACGGCATGATTTCGCTCTTGCGCGCGGGATCGAGCGACGCCAGCGGCTCGTCGAGCAGCAGCAAGCGCGGCTTCATCATCAGGGCGCGGCCGATGGCGACGCGCTGACGCTCCCCACCGGACAGCTTGCCGGGGCGACGCTCCAACAGCGGCTCGATGTCGAGCATCGCCACGGCGCGCGCAAGCTCGGCCGGATCGGTCGATACGCCGGCCATCCAGCGCCCGTAATCGAGGTTCTTGCGAACGTTCAGATGCGGAAACAGCCGTCCCTCCTGAAACACGTAACCGATGTGGCGCAGATGCGCGGGTACATCGATATGGCGTTGGCTGTCGAACAGCACCGCTTCGCCAAGTGCGATGCGCCCGGTGTCGGGTCTTGTCAGACCGGCGATGACATTGACGAGTGTCGATTTGCCCGCGCCCGACGGTCCGAAAAGACCGGTAACCGGGCCATCGCTTTCGAGCGAGACCGACAGAGCGAGTTCGCCGATTTTCTTGTGCACTTCGAGCGAAAGCATGGTCACTCCCCGTGCAGGCGGCGCGTGGCGCGCCGCGCCAGGACTTCGGACGCAAGAAGAGCGGCCATCGCAATGACGATGGCTACCAACACCAGCCGCATCGCCGCCGCGTCGCCACCCGGCACCTGCGTGTAAGTGTAGATCGCTGCCGATATCGTCTGCGTCTCTCCGGGAATGTTGGACACGAAAGTAATGGTGGCACCGAATTCACCCAGCGCCTTGGCGAAGCAGAGAATGATACCGGCGGCAATTGCCGGGGAGCGCGAGCGGCAGCGTAACTGTGACGAATCGCCAGAAGGCGCATTGGCGCCAAGCGTGGACGCGGCATCTTCCAGTCGTCGGTCGATCGCCTCGAACGATAGGCGGATCGGCCTCACCAGCAGCGGGAACGCCATGATTCCGCAAGCGAGCGCAGCGCCGGTCCAGCGAAATGCGAACACGATGCCGAAAGTCTCCGCAAGGAAATTGCCGATTACGCCGCGCCGCCCGAACCAGATCAGCAGCAGATATCCGGTGACCACGGGCGGCAGCACGAGAGGCAACACGATCAATCCGTCGAGCAGCGACTTGCCCAGAATTCCTTGCCGAAGCGACCACGCCACCGCAATTCCAGAGGAAGGGCAGACGCAGTAAGGCTCAACGGCGATCCGCAGCGACAGGCGGATCGCCGTCCATTCCTCCGGCGTCAACTCGAACATGGGCGTCGGCCGATCAGGAGACGGGCTTGATCAGGAAGGTGAAGCCGTACTTCTCGAAAATGTCCTTCGATGCCGGCCTTTGCAGGAAAGCAAGATATGCAGTCGCCTCCGGCTTTGCGGTGATCGTGGCGGCTACGGGATAGGTGATCGGCTCGTGCAGAAGTCCGCCGGAAAGGCGCCGATGATCTTCACGCCGGGTTCGACCTTGGCATCGGTCTCGTAAACGATTCCGAGCGGCGCTTCGCCACGCGACACCAGCGTCAACGCGGCGCGCACGTTTTCCGCCATCGCGAATTTCGATTCGGCTGCGGTCCATGCGCCGAGCTTCTCCAGCGCCGCCTTGGCATATTTGCCGGCGGGCACGCCGACTTCATCTCCGGTGGCGATGCGGCCATCGCCCGCGAGTTTGGCGAGATCGAAGCCTTGAGCGATGGTCACGTTGCCCAGCTTGGAATTCTTCGGCGCGATCAGCACCAGCCTGTTGCCGAGCAAATTGACGCGGGTGTCGTCCTTGATGACTTTCTTCTGCGAGCCGTAATTCATCCAGTCGAGCGTCGGCGGAGGCGAAGATGTCGGCCGGCGCACCGGCTTCGATCTGCTTCATCAGAGCGGAGCTTGCGGCGTAGCTCGCAACGATCTTCACGCCGGTCTTCCTGGTAAAGGCGGCGTTGATGTCATCCAGCGCATTTTTCATCGAAGCTGCGGCAAATACGGTGAGGGTCTTGTCTTGCGCGGTGGCGCTCTGGGGGGCGAGCCCGATCAATCCCGCAAGCAGCGCGACAGAGCCGGCAGTGAAGGTTCGTCTGAACATGGCGGTTCTCCGCGGCCTGAAGGCCGCTTTTTGCCGAGGATGGATGGTGCCGGAACCGCCGTTCCGATTGGCGCCAGGCGCGCTCAGCGCCTCACGATGACGGGCTAACCTAACAAGTCGGCCGAGGGAAGGCAAAGCGGCGATAGACTGCTTCGATCAGCCGACAGCACAGCCGATTGGTGAATTTGCCGGTCCGATGTAAACCGGCCGGCCCATGCACCCGCAGATGTCCGCCCTCGACCTGATCCTGACCGGCGACCCCGCGCTGCTGACGATCGTGAAGATTTCACTGATCGTCAGCCTGAGTGCGGTCGCGCTCGCGGCGATCCTTGGCGTGCCGCTGGGAGCTTTCCTGGCCCTGAACCGGTTTCGCGGCCGCGAAGCGGCGATCGTGGTCCTGAACGCGCTGATGGGGCTGCCGCCGGTGGTCGTGGGGCTTGCGGTTTATCTCTTGCTGTCGCGCTCCGGACCGCTTGGCTCGTTTGGGATACTGTTCACTCCTCAGGCGATGATTGTGGCGCAGACCATATTGGTGACGCCGATCATCGCGGCACTGAGCCGCCAGATCATCGAGGATCTCTGGCTCGAATATCGCGACGAACTGACCGCGATGAATGTCGGACCTGTTGCACGCATAATGACGCTGATCTGGGACGGGCGCTTCAGTCTGGTGGTCGCGTTGCTTGCCGGCTTCGGCCGGGCGGCGGCGGAAGTCGGAGCCATCATCATCGTCGGCGGGAATATCGATGGTTTCACCCGCACCATGACGACGACGATTGCACTGGAAACCTCAAAGGGCGATCTGCCGCTGGCGATGGGACTTGGCGCCGTGCTGATTACGATCATCATTCTGGTCAATGCATTCGCCTGGACGCTGCGGCGGGCCGGCGAACGGCTCGCGGGCTGAGCATGCGGGCGCCGCCGTCAGAGCTTCCAATTCGCTTCGACGAAGTCACCTTCGACGCCGGCGGCATTACCATTCTCGACCGTTTGTCGCTGACGCTTGACGCCGGCGCGCCGACGCTGGTGATCGGGCCGAATGGTTCGGGAAAAACCACGCTGTTGCGAATGGCGATGGGTCTTCTGTCTCCGTCGTGCGGTCGGGTCACCTGGGACGGTGTGACCGACCGGCCGCCGCTTCGACGCGCGATTGTGTTTCAGCGCCCGATCATGCTGCGACGAAGCGTCGGCGAGAATATCCGCTATGCCTTGAAGGCGGCGCATATTGCTGCTGACCGGCAGCCGGCTCGTATCGACGAACTGCTCGCACTCGTCGGACTGGATGGGATGGCGCAGCGCCCCGCGCGGCGTCTTTCCGGCGGCGAGCAGCAGCGGCTCGCGCTGGCGCGGGCCTGGCGCGCGATCCGACCGTGCTGTTCCTCGATGAGCCGACTGCAAGTCTCGATCCCGCCGCGACCAAATCGGTGGAGGATATCATTCGCGCCGTCGCGGCGAGGGGGATCAAGGTGGTGATGACCACCCACGATCTCGGTGAAGCGCGGCGACTTGCCGGCGACGTTGTCTTTATGCATCGCGGTCGGATCGTCGAACCGGGGATGCTGCTTCTTTCTTCAACAGCCGCAAACCGGCGAGGCCAGAACCTTTCTCGCCGGAGATCTGTTGCTTTAGCTCGGGAGATTATAATGCTGTCTCGTCGCCTTTTGCTTGTGGTGGGCGCACTTGCGCTCGCCTTGCCCGCGCACGCGCAGGAAAAATCGATCGTGGTTGCGTCCACCACCTCCACGCAGGATTCCGGCCTGTTCGGGCACCTCCTTCCGATATTCAAGCAGAAGACCGGCATCGACGTGAAGGTGGTGGCTCAGGGCACCGGGCAGGCGCTCGACACGGCGCGGCGCGGCGATGCCGATGTCGTGTTCGTGCACGCGAAGTCGGCGGAAGAGAAGTTTCTGTCGGAGGGCTTCGGCGTCAAGCGCCATCCGGTGATGTATAACGATTTTGTCCTGATCGGCCCGGCAAGCGATCCCGCGGGCGTCAAGGGCAACGACATCGTTTCAGCACTGAAGACGATCAAATCGAAGGCCGCGCCGTTCATCTCGCGCGGCGACCGCAGCGGCACCCATATCGCGGAGGTCAATCTCTGGAAGGCCGCGGGTATCGACATCGAGAAGGATAAGGGCGACTGGTACAAGGCGATCGGTCAGGGCATGGGCGCCGCGCTAAATACCGCGTCAGCCTCCAACGCATATGTGCTGTCCGACCGCGGCACCTGGCTGTCGTTCAAGAATCCTGGCGAACTGGTCGTTGCGGTAGAAGGCGACAAGCGCCTGTTCAATCAATACGGCGTCATGCTGGTCAATCCGGAGAAGCATCCCTCCGTGAAAAAGGACCTCGGCCAGCAATTCATCGACTGGCTGGTGTCGCCGGAAGGCCAGAAGGTAATTTCCGACTACAAGATCAACGGCAAGCAGCTCTTTTACCCGAATGCGGGCGAGCCTGGCGCCTGAAGCCGATTTCGGCCTGGAACGCAGATTTGCGCCTGAGGGGACTTGCCATGTAAGCCATGGCCCGCAAACTTGCGCGGTCGGGAGTGAGACATGGCTCAAGCCACGCCGATCGAGGGCGAATACGACTATGTCATCGTGGGCGCCGGCTCGGCCGGCTGCGTGCTGGCGAACCGGCTCTCCGCCGATCCGTCAAAGAAGGTACTGCTGCTGGAAGCCGGCGGGCGCGACAACTGGATCTGGTTTCACATCCCGGTCGGCTACCTGTTCGCGATCGGCAATCCGCGCTCGGACTGGATGTTTCGCACCGAGCCGGTGCCGGGCCTGAACGGCCGCTCGCTCGCCTATCCGCGCGGCAAGGTGCTGGGCGGCTGCTCGGCCATCAACGCCATGATCTACATGCGCGGGCAGTCGGGCGACTACGATCACTGGCGCCAGCTTGGTCTCGCAGGCTGGGGCTGGGACGATGTGAAGCCGCTGTTTCGCAAGCAGCTCGATCATTTTCTTGGGCAGACCGAGCATCACGGCAAGGGCGGCGAATGGCGGGTGGAATATCCCCGCCTGCGCTGGGACATCACCGATGCGTTCCGGGAAGCCGCGGCGCAGGCAGGCATCCCGAAATCCGACGATTTCAATACCGGCGACAACGAAGGCTGCGGCTATTTTCACGTCAACCAGAAGCTGGGACGGCGCTGGTCGTCGGCCCGCGGGTTTCTCAAACCCGTGTTGGCGCGTACCAATCTTCGGGTCGAGACCGGATGTCTCGCCGAAAAGATCGAGTTCGACGGCAATCGTGCGACCGGCGTGCGTTTCCGCCAGAATGGCGAAGTCAGACTTGCGCGCTGCCGCGGCGAAGTGATTTTGTCGGCTGGCGCGATCGGCTCGCCGCAATTGCTGCTCTTGTCGGGTATTGGACCGACGGCACATCTTTCGGAACGCGGCATCGCAACCGTGCTGGAGAAACACGGCGTCGGCGAAAATCTGCAGGACCATCTGCAATTGCGGCTAATCCACAAGGTCACCGGCGTCACTACGCTGAACGAGACCTACAAGTCGCTGTTCAATCGCGCGCTGATGGGGATCGATTATGCGCTGCGACGGCGCGGGCCCCTGACCATGGCGCCCTCGCAGCTTGGCGCCTTCACGCGCTCCGATCCGCATCAGGAGCGCGCCAATATCCAGTTTCACGTGCAGCCACTTTCGCTCGACAAGTTCGGCGATCCGTTGCACGACTTTGCCGCCTTCACCACCAGTGTCGCCAATCTGCGGCCGACCAGCCGCGGCAATGTGCGCCTGCGCTCAAGCGACCCGGCCGACAAGCCGATGATCCAGCCGAATTATCTTTCGACGCCGGAAGACCGGCAGGTCGCGGTCGGAATTCAATCCATGTCGCGCGCCGGATTGTGGCACAGCCGGCCTTGCAGAAATTCAAGCCGGTCGAGACGCTGCCGGGTGAGAAGGTTCGCGATGACGAGTGGCTTCGCTCGCCAAAGCCGCCGGCGACATCGGCACCACGATCTTCCACCCGGTCGGCACCGCCAAAATGGGCCGTCCGAGCGATCCGATGGCCGTGATGGATAACGAGCTTGCGACTGCTCGGCGTCGCAGAAGTTGCGTGTCATCGATGCCTCGGTCATGCCGACCATCACTTCCGGCAACACCAATTCGCCCGACCATGATGATCGCCGAGAAGGGCGCGCAGATGGTGCTGGCCGAGGATGCGGCTGACGGGTGCTTTGCCCCGTAACTCGCGCCCTAACCGAAGTCAATCTCCAGCCGTCCGAAACCGTGAGGGGCGCTGATGGATCTGCGCGGCCGCGTGAAGGGACTTGCTGCTCGAACCCGAAGCGAATGGCCGGTGATCGCGGCGCGAACCCGGACAGGCCTGCGGCCGATCTGCATCAAGAACTACGTCGCGATGCTGGCGCGATCCCGGCATCTGCGGGTATCATCGGCTCGACCTATGTCGGGATCTCGGTATCGTCGGGCGCATCCAGACGCGCATGCCGACCGGCGGTCGATCAGCGCGGTCGATCGGCTATCTGTTGTCCGTTCGCGACGTCTATCGACCGCGCGTGCGACCGACGCGATTTCCGCGCCGACTATTCGGCGGACAGAGCAATTTCATCAACGCGCATGAAGCTCGTCGTCTATTCGCCGACCGCCGATCTGGCTCGCGAGCGTGTATCATCCTGCGCTGCCGGACCTCGCCGTGTTCTGATGGTGCTCGGGCTCTACGCCTTGCGGTCTGCTATGTACCTCGGGTTTGCCGATCGCTGATGCGGCCCGCCGCGCAAGACAAGATGATCGACTACGCCATTGTCATCGCGGTGATCGCGTTTGTCATCGTATCTGCACGACGATCGTCCGGCGGCCATCATGATCTTGCTGTTCGCGGCGTGACGCTTTGATGTCCCGGCGCGCGCCTCCGGACGCGAGCATCACGGCAGCGCCTTGAGATACCAAATCGGGCGGCCGGCGCGATCAGCTCCCGCGCCGCGGCGACAATTGCATTCGAGTCAATGCCGTAGTGGCGGTAGAGATCCGGAAGCGAACCAGTCTGGCCGAAATGCTCGACGCCGAGCCCGCGGATGCGGTGGCCGTGGACCGCGCCGAGCCACCCGAAGTGTTGCGGGATGTCGCGTCGAGCACGGTCACGATCCCGCAGTGCCCGGCACCTCGCCAGCAGCCGCTCGATGGCGAACGCGCATGCACAAGCCCGCGCTCGCGCGCGCGCTGCGCCGCGGTCCAGCCGGCGTTCAGCCGATCCGCCGACGTCACCGCAAGCAGCCCGACGTCGCGGCGATCCTCGCCCATAGGTCCCACCGCCTCGATCGCCTCCGGCGCAATCGCCCCGTATAGGCGACGATCACTTGCGCAATTCGGGCCGGGTTTCGCAGCCAATAGGCGCCGTCGACGATAGCCTGCCGCAGCTCGCGCGTCACGGTGCGCTTCGACTGCTCGATCGGACGCGTAGAAAGGCGCAGATAGACCGAGCCGCCGGTCTCGTCGCGCAGCCAGTTGCGTTCCGACGGTGTGACGTCGCCGTCCTTCTGGATGTAGTCGAAGGCGACACGCAGGATGACGGCAAGCTCGTCGACGAAGGCCGGCTCGAACGACCGCGAGGCCGTCCTGCGCCATGCCGATCAGCGGCGTGCGCGATCGACTGGTGCGCGCCGCCTTCGCGCGAGAGCGTGATGCCGGACGGCGTCGCGACCACATGAAGCGCGCGTCCTGATAACAGGCGTAGTTCAGCGCATCGAGGCCGCGCGCAATGAACGGGTCGTAGAGCGTGCCGACCGGCAACAGCCGCTCGCCGTCGATCGAGTGCGAC